>JBGPIA010000003.1:0-314413 GCA_041484665.1 Candidatus Krumholzibacteriia bacterium | reverse complement strand
GCCCCGCCCGCATCTACCGGGGCGACACCATCCTCGTGAAGGATGCGCGGCGCCCGCGGCAAAGCGCGGGCGCCTGAGCGGTCATGCCCGACCGCGTGTCTCGTCGCCGGACGACAGGCGCCCTCCCCCTTGGCCGGGGGACGGCAGGGTGCTGGACACCGGCGGCGGTGGCACACTGCAGTACGAAGTTGCAGTCCGAAGGGAGCCCCATCACGAAGACGTCCGGGCGTCCCTGGCAAGCCCGCCTACTGCCCCTCGACCGGAGGCTCGAAGTGCGCACGGCAGCGCGCCTCGTACATGCCCTTCGCACCCACCTCGATGCGCTGCTTGCTCGCGGTGAGGCGCTGGGTGTAGCTGGCTGGCGCGCCACACACCATGCAGATGGCGCGCTGCTTGGTGATCTCTTCTGCGATGGCCAGCAGGGCCGGCATCGGCTCGAAAGGTTTGCCGCGATAGTCGAGGTCGAGCCCAGCGACGATCACACGCTTGCCCCGGCTGGCCAGCTCGTTGCAGACGTCGACGAGCTTGGGGTCGAAGAACTGCGCCTCGTCGATTCCGACCACGTCGGTGTCGTCGGCCACCTTGCGCAGCAGCTCCTCGGCCGACTGCACCGCGACCGAGGCCAGGCGCATTTCGCTATGGGTGACGATGTGGTTCTCGTCGTAGCGCTTGTCGACGCCGGGCTTGAAGATCTGGACGCGCTGGCGGGCGATTTCGGCACGGCGCAGGCGACGGATGAGTTCCTCGCTTTTGCCGCTGAACATGCCGCCCGTGATCACCTCGATCGAGCCTGCCTTCGCTGCGTGGCGGTCCATGGGAGGTCCTTGCTGCGTGCCCGCAGGATCCGGAGCGGACGCGACGTGCAGGAGGCGCACGCTGTGCACCCGGGTGCACAGCACGGCGCAAGTCGTTCTAGGTCCGGGAGTTGCCGAGTCCGACTCGACGCTCCTGGCCGGGTCGCAGAGGATAGACCGCAGCGCTCGCGCCGGCAAGGGGCCTCCGTTTTGGGGCGGGACGACCCAGCGCGCGCCGGGGCGCTGCCGCTGCCCCGTTCGATTGCGCGCGGCGGTCTTGCACGCGGCGGTTTCGAGCACGAGCAGCGTGTGCTAGCCTCTGCGGCCGATGCCTCCGCCGATTGCACTGCTCACGCGCGAAGGACTGCGCACCTGGCTGGGACCACCGGTCTGGGGCATGGTCCACCTGCAACCTCTGCCCGGTAGCCCGCTGTTTGCCGGCGACTTCGACCGGCCGCTGCGGGCCGCGCTGGGGGACGCCCAGGCGCTCGTCGGCGCCGGCTTCGCGGGGCTCGTCGTGGAGAACTACGGCGACGTGCCGTTCCATCGCGGCCGCGTGCCGTCAATCACGGTGGCGGCGATGGCCCGCGTAGTCGCGACGTTGCACGAGTGGTTCCCCGACGTCGTGCTGGCAGTGAACTGCCTACGCAACGACGCGGCCTCGGCACTCGCGATCGCCGCCGCTGCGGGGGCGCAAGCGTTCCGGGTGAACGTGCACGTTGGTGCCATGGCCACCGATCAGGGCGTGCTCACGGGCAAGGCATCCAGCACCCTGCGCCTGCGCGCGGCGCTGGGAGCAGATGTGCGCATCCTCGCCGACCTGCGTGTGAAGCACGCCGCACCGGTGGTGGAACGGCCCTTGGCCATCGAGGCGCAGGACCTGCGTGAGCGGGGGCTGGCCGATGCGATCCTGCTGACCGGGGCCGCTACCGCAAAGGCTGCCGACCTCGGGATGGTCGCACCCATCCGCTCCGCGCTCCCTGACGCGCCGCTCCTGGTCGCCAGTGGCGTGACCGAGGACAACGCCGCGCGGTGGGCCCGGCTGGTCGACGGTGCCATCATTGGCAGTGCGCTGATGCACGCCGGCCGCGCAGGCGCAGGTGTCGATCCGGCGCGCGCCAAGGCCGTGCTCCGCGCTTGGACGAGCGTGGAGCGAGCTGCAGGGCGCTCCACGGGTCGCCCGCAGGAAACCTCGGCGGGGCAATCGCGTACCGCAGCGAAACCGGGCGCAACGCAGTCGCGCCCGCGCGCGACCGCTGCACGGAGACATTCTCGCGATCGCGTGCCTGCATCACGAACGCGCCGTACGCGGTCATGACCGACACTCTGCGCACCCAGCGCCGCAGCTCAGTCGCCCCCCGCCGCCTCCGCCCCGCGCCGCGCGCCAGGTGCCATGAGCTACCGGCCACGAGCCACGAAAGGTGATTCATGAAGGGTGTGATCCTCGCCGGCGGGCTCGGCACTCGTCTCTACCCGTTGACCAAGGTGACCAATAAGCACCTGTTGCCGGTCTACCAGAAGCCGATGATCTACTATCCGATCGAAGCGCTGATGTCGGCCGGTATCCGCGACATCCTGGTGGTCACCGGCGGCAACAGCGCCGGCGACTTCCTCAAGCTGCTGGGCAACGGCCGCGAGTTCGGGCTGCCCACGATGAACTACACCTATCAGGAAGGCGAGGGCGGTATCGCCGACGCCCTGCGCCTGGCGCGGCACTTCGCCGCCGACGGGCCAATCTGCGTCATCCTCGGCGACAATATCTTCGAGCGGAGCATCAGCCACGCCGCCGAAGCCTATCGCAAGCAAGTCAAGGGCGCGCGCATCCTGCTCAAGCACGTAACCGACCCGCAGCGCTTCGGCGTGCCGCTGCTCGAAGGCGACCGGGTCATACGCATCGAAGAGAAGCCCAAGAACCCCAAGAGCGACTACGCCGTTGTCGGCGTCTACATGTACGACAACGAGGTCTTCGATATCATCGAGACGCTGAAGCCGAGCGGCCGCGGCGAGCTGGAGATCACCGACGTCAACAACTGCTACATCGAGCGGGGCGCGATGACCTGGAGCGAGGTCGAGGGCTGGTGGACAGACGCCGGGACCTTCGAGTCCCTTCTGCGGGCGAACAACCTGGTGTCCCAGACTGGCGCGAACAAGCTCTGAGGCGCTTGCGATGAAGATCCTTGTCACCGGTGGCGCTGGATTCATCGGCAGCAACTTCGTGCTGCACATGCTCGCCAGCGAGCGCGATTGCGAGATCGTGAATCTCGATGCGCTCACCTACGCCGGTAATCTCGACAATCTGACCGACATCTCTCACGACGCGCACTACCACTTCGTCCGCGGCGATGTGGCCAGCCGCGCGGACGTGGCCGCCGTACTCACGGAAGGGATCGATGCAGTCGTCCACTTCGCGGCCGAGAGCCACGTCGACCGCTCGCTGCTGGGGCCCGACGTTTTCGTGCGCACCAACGTCCTGGGCACTCAGGTGTTGCTCGAGCGCGCTCGAGAGGTGAAGCTGAAGCGCTTTGTGATGGTCTCGACCGACGAGGTCTACGGTAGCCTGGGCGCCCAGGGCTCGTTCACCGAGCACTCGCCGCTGGCGCCCAACAGCCCGTACTCGGCGAGCAAGGCCGCCGCCGATCTGCTCTGCCGCGCGTACCATCATACGTTCGGGCTACCGGTGATCGTCACCCGCTGCAGCAACAACTACGGCCCATTCCAGTTCCCTGAGAAGCTCATCCCACTCATGATCAGCAACGCGCTGGAGGACAAGCCCCTGCCCGTCTACGGCGACGGGCGCCAGGTACGCGACTGGCTCTACGTGCGCGACCACTGCGCCGCGTTGCAGAAGGTGCTGCATGGGGGCACGCCGGGCCTGACGTACAACATCGGTGGCAACAGCGAGCGGGAGAATGTCCAGGTCGTCGCGCTGCTGCTGCAGATCCTCGCCAAGCCGGCGTCGCTCATCACCCATGTCGCCGACCGCCCCGGCCACGACCGCCGTTACGCGATCGACGCGAGCAAGATACGCCACGAGCTCGGCTGGCAGCCCTCGGTGTCGTTCGAGGAGGGGCTGCAGCGCACGGTGCGCTGGTATCTCGACAACCGGCAGTGGTGGGAGAAGGTCCGCTCTGGCGCCTACCGCGACTACTACGATCGCATGTACGGCGGGCGTGGTCGCCACAGGGACGGCGGTTGAGAGCGCGGCTCAGGCGCTGCGCGTCGCCTGCGCCGGCGAGGGCGAGCACTGCGCGCCGCCGTCCGCCGGGTCCATCGCCGCGTCCTGGTCCGGTCCCGGCGCCTGACCCCGGGCGTCGGATCGGGCATCCGCTTGGGCCTGCCCCCGAGCCCCTGCCCGGGCCTCTCCCGGCGCCTGAGCCCGGGCCTGGCCCCGCGCCTTGCCCTTCCCACGGGTTCGTGCCTGCCCGCAGCACTCGTCCTGTGGCCCTGCGGTTTGGCGCAGCGCGAGCTCGATGCGGTTGAGCGATTTCCGCGCCGTGCTGGCCACGGTATCGCCGAAGGCGTCGCGCGCGCGGTCCTCCAGGCGCCCCTGCAGGTGGACGCGGGCGTGCTCGTCGCCGACATCCCCCAGCTGGTAGGCCGCCTCGCTGCGCACCTCGGGCGCCCCGTCGTACAGCGCCGAGATCAGCCTGCCCTGCGCCAGTGGCCCGAGGCTCTCCGCCAGGGCGGCGCATGCTGCCATCCGGACCTGCGAGTCGGAGTCGGCGAGCGCGGCCTCCAGCGTCTCCAGCACGTCGCCGCCGCCCAGTTTGCCCAGCGCGAGCACGGCCTCCTGGCGCACGTCGCGGTTGCGGTCCTCCAGCAGCTCGCGCAGCCGCTTGATCGCCTGCCGGTCGCCGATCTCACCGAGGGCATTGGCGGCCTCCTCGCGGATCATCGGGTCGGGGCTCTGCAGGAGTTGCAGCAGCGCGAGCACCGCCTTCTCGGGTCGGATCTTGCGCAGCGCGATCACCACGTCACGGTGCAGGCCACGCTCCTCGCGCCCCAGCAGATCGACCAGGCAGTGCACGGCGCGCCGACTGCCGAGCTCGCCGAGGGCCGCCACGGCGTCGCCGCGCACGGGGCTGCGCCGCTCGTGGCGCACGCACTGGATCAGGATCCGTTCGGCGCGCTGCGCCGCATCGCGGCCGAAATCCGGGGGCAGCGCTGGGTCGGCGATGCGGTGCAGCGCGCGCACGGCCGCCAGCGGGTCGGGATGGGAGAGGCTGTTCACCAGCGGGAATGCGAGATGCCGCAGGAAGGAGCGCAGGTCGAGGGTGCCCCGGTGCGAGGACAGCCCGTCGCCTGCGCGGCGGCGGATCGACAGGACAGGATGGTCGAGCAGGCGGATCAGCAACCGCGTGCTGTCGTCGTCGTAGACTTCCGCCAGCACGTCCACCAGCCAGCGCGCTCCGCCCTCGTCGGCGAGCACGCTCTCCAGCCAATGGGTGAGCCCCACGGTGCCCCGCCGGCCCAGCAGCGACCCGGCGAGGCTGAGCGCCTCGTACGCACCGCTGCGCCAGCACGCCGACAAGAACGCCTCCAACTCGCGGTCCTCCCACGAGCTGAGCTCCAGCAGCAGCTCCTCCTCGCCGCGCTGGCGCGCCAGCAGATAATCTGCGATGTGACGGAAGTCGTCGCGGGGCAGACCCGCGGGATCCCCCCGGTAGTGCGCCAGGAAGGCGCGGGCGCTGCTGAACGCGTGACGGTCGCTGAAGTCGATCATTGTCGTGAACCGGGCGCCGTCGCCAACCGGGCGCTGGCGCCCGCGGCGCGCCGTCGCCCTGCGGGCGCCATCGCCCCTTCGAGTGCTGTGCGGGCCGGGACTGCTCGTCGGCCCGGGTCCGCTTTGAACCAGGCGTCGATCCTGCGCCCCTGCGGGTCGCTTGACGCGGGCCGCGCACGGGGCGATCCTTCTCCTCGGTGGAGCGCAGCGCTCCCTCAAACAGGATTGGCGCTCGTGCTCGAGATGTCAACCCCTGCAGCGCACACTGCGCGACGAGCGCAGCCCAGGCCGCGCATCGCGCTCGGTGACGACGTGCGCGAGCGCGTGCGCGCGCTCGCCTTGTGGTTCGACGATGTGGCGGTCGCCGACAGCCGGTCGGCCTTCGAGGAGCTGCTGGCTTGCGCTGGGCGCTACGCCGCCCGGCACGCCGGCGACAGCATCGGCAGCGTACCGGGTGTCGGCGAGGCGCGGCGGCTGTACCAGAGCTTTGGCGTCGATCCCACGAAGACGCGCCCCTCCAACGAGGCGCTGCTGCGGCGTGCTCTCAAGGGACTGCCCCTCTACCACGTCGACAACGTCGTGGACGTGGGCAATCTAGTCTCACTGGCCACGCTGCTACCGCTGGGGCTGTACGATCGCGATGCGCTTGCCGGCGAGCAGGCCGTCGTGCGCCTCGGCCGGCCCGGCGAGTCGTATGAAGGGATCCGCAAGGGCGACGTCCACCTGGAGGGCCGCCTGACGGTCGCGGACGACGCCGGGCCGTTCGGCTCGCCGACCAGCGACAGCTTCCGCGCACGCATCCAGGCGTCGACCCAGCGCGTGCTGGTCATCGTCTTCGCGCCGTGTGATGGCGAGCGCGCGCGGCTCGAGCGTGCCGGTGATCTCCTGGGTGGGGGCTTTGCTCGCCATGCAGGCGGGATCGAGGTGGGAAGACAGCTGCTCGCGGCGTGACTCCGGCATCTTTCAAGCCAACGCCGACCCGCCCGACAGCGGCCAGCGCTGCACCACCCAGTCGATCGCTTGATCGCGCGTCGACAGCGCGCCATCGAGCTGCTGCTCCTCGACCACGTCGAGGATCTCGGCGAACAGGGGCCCGGGCGGATAGCCCAGCGCGATCAGGTCGTGCCCGGTCAGCAGGGGCCGCGGGCGCAGCTGCTCCTCCTTCAACTCGCAAAGCCTCGCGCGGCAGAACTCGTACAGGTCCAGCTGGCCGTGGCTGCCGAGGCAGTCGGCGCGGTGGAGCTCCAATTGGTCGGCGAAGTGCGGGAGGCGTAGGAAGCGTTTGAGCGTCGAGGGGCGCATCTCCCGCAGGTCAGCGAATTTGAGGTGCAGGTGCACCAGCTCGACCACCCGCTCGATGGTGTGCCGGTCGTGGCGCAGTCGGGTGAGGATCGCCTCGGCCATGCGCATGCCCTCGCCCACGTGGCCGTCAAAGCGGATGCGCTCGGCGACGCGAAACGTGGGTGGCTTGCCCACGTCGTGCAGCAATGCCGCCCAGGCCAGGACGCTGTCTCGGCGCTGCAGCGCCTCGAGCACCAGGCAGGTGTGCACGAACACGTCACCTTCGGGATGGAACTCAGGGGGCTGCTCCACGCCAACCATGGCCTCGACCTCCGGCAACAGCGCCGTCAGCAGTCCGCTGTACAGCAGTACGCGCATCCCCACGCCGGGGCGCGGTCCAGTGAGCAACTTGTCCAGCTCGGCGCGCACGCGCTCGGCGCTGACGGCGTCGATGCGCGGCGCGAGCGTGACGAGGGCCTCCCATGTTCGCGCCTCGATGCAGAACCCCAGCTGGGCCGCGAAGCGTGCGCAGCGCAGCAATCTCAGCCGGTCCTCTTCGAAGCGCTCGCGCGGCTCGCCGATGGCGCGCAGCAGGCCTTTGCGCAGATCGTCGAGCCCGCTGGTGAAGTCGAGGACCTCCTGGCTCATGGGATCGTAGTAGAGCCCGTTGACGGTGAAGTCACGGCGCCGCGCGTCGGTGGCCACATCGGCGAAACGCACCGCGCTGGGATGACGGCCGTCGAGGTACGGCATGTCCTCCCGGAAGGTGGCCACCTCCACGGTGAGCCCGCCCTCGATCACGCCCACGACACCGAACTCGTAGCCCGTGGAGAAACAGTGGTGGAACAACCCCATCACCTGGTCAGGCGCGGCCGAGGTGGTGACATCCACCTCCTCGACGGCCTTGCCCAGCAGCGCATCGCGCACCGCGCCGCCGACGGCGTACGCCTCGTGCCCCGCAGCGCGCAAGCGTGCGATCACGCGCTGCGCGGCGCTCGGCAGGACGATGGGGAAGGGATGGCGCCGAGGGCTGTCGGTCAAGGCTTCTCTCCCGTGCGTGCCCGTGCGGCCTTCGCCCCGGGCGCTGGCCAGCAGGCTAGCCGCGGCTCGCGCCGGACACAAGGGCGCCGAACAGTGCGGGCGAGGGGCGGCCGCGCGCCAAGGGACCACCGCGCCGCCCCGGCGCGGGCGGCGCCGACGCCCTCTCCAGCGGTGGGGGGCCCGGCTTGTGTTCTCGCCTTCCATATGCTTGTTTGGGGAAGCGAGGCGGCTGGGCCGGTGCATTTCGCCGCTGCTCGTTGGGTAGTGACGTCGGTGAGGTGCGAGCCGTGGCGGACAGAGCATACAACTCCTACCAGATGGCCCAGGCCCAGTTCGACCGCGTAGCGGATCGCCTGCATCTGGATGACGCGACGCGCGCGCTCCTGAGGGAGCCATTGCGCGAGTACCACTTCGGCATCCCCGTGCGCATGGACGACGGGAGCGTGCAGGTATTCCGGGGCTTTCGCATCCAACACAACGATGCGCGCGGGCCGTGCAAGGGGGGCATCCGGTTTCATCCCCAGGAGACCGCAGACACGGTACGGGCATTGGCCATGTGGATGACCTGGAAGTGCGCGGTGGTGGACATCCCGTTGGGTGGAGCGAAGGGCGGTGTGGTGTGCGACCCGCACAATCTGAGCAACCGCGAGCAGGAGCGGATTTGCCGCGGGTGGGTCCGCCAGGTCGCGCGCAATGTGGGTCCCGTCAACGATGTCCCAGCTCCCGACGTGATGACCAACGCCCAGCACATGCTGTGGATGCTCGACGAATTCGAGGCGATCCACGGCGGCCGTCTCCCCGGCTTCATCACGGGCAAGCCGGTGGGGCTCGGCGGCTCCCTGGGGCGCAAGGAGGCGACGGGCTTCGGCCTGGTCTTCACGCTGCGCGAGGCGCTCAAGGAGCTGGGCATCGCCGCCAAGGAGACGCGCGCCAGCGTCCAGGGCTTCGGTAACGTCGCCCAATACGCCATCCGGCTCTACGAGCAGATCGGTGGCAAGGTGATTGCGGTGGCCTGCTGGGATCAGCAGGACCAGGTAGCCTACACGTTCCGCAAGCCTTCGGGGATCGAGCTCGATGCGCTCCTGTCCATCACCGACGCATTCGGCGGGATCCACAAGGGCCGGGCGCGCGAGATGGGCTACGACGTGCTGCCGGGCGATGCCTGGATCGAGCAGGATGTGGAGATCCTGATCCCCGCGGCGCTGGAGAACCAGATCACCGCCGAGAACGCCGGTCGGATCGGCAAGCGCGTACGCGTGATCGCCGAGGGGGCCAACGGCCCCACGTCGCCGCAGGCGGACGCGGCGATCAAGGAGCGCGGCATCTTCATGCTCCCCGACCTGCTGGCGAATGCCGGCGGTGTGACCTGCAGCTATTTCGAGCAGGTCCAGAGCAATATGAACTACTTCTGGGAACGTGACGAGGTCTTGAGCAAGCTGGACCTCAAGATGACATCGGCCTTCATCGCCGTAAGCGAGCTGGCCCGCAAACAGGGCCTGTACATGCGCGACGCGGCGTACGTGATCGCCGTCAGCCGCGTCGCCCAGGCCTGCAAGGACCGGGGCTGGGTCTAGAGGCGGCGATGGCCGTCCAACCATCCGGGCGCGGGGATCTGCCGCAGTTCGATCGCAGGTTCCTCGATTCTCCCTTCGCGTTCACACGCATTGGCACGGGCGCGCTGGGCGGCAAGGCCGCCGGCCTGTTGGCGATCAAGGACGAGCTGCTCCCGCGCCTGGCCCCTTTCGGCCTGTCGGATGTCGAGGTCCGCGTGCCGACCATGGCGGTCATCGGCACCGACCACTTCGACGAGTTCCTGCAGCGCAACCGCCTGATGTCCGCAGCGCTCTCGGATGAGCCCGACGACCGCATCGCCCACGCGTTCCAGAAGGGCGAGCTGCCCGCCGAGCTGGTCGGCGACCTGCGCGCGCTGGTGGCCCGGATGCACGCGCCGCTGGCGCTGCGCTCCTCCAGCCTGCTGGAGGACGCCCTCGAGCACCCCTTCGCGGGCGTCTACGCCACCAAGATGATCCCTAACAACCAGCCCGCGATCGATGCCCGCTTCCAGAAACTCGTGGAGGCGGTGAAGTTCGTCTACGCATCCACGTTTTTCCGGGCGGCCAAGGCGTACGTCCAGGCTTCCCGGCGCTCGATCGTCCAGGAGAAAATGGCCGTCATCGTCCAGGAGGTAGTGGGCTCCAGACACGGCGAGCGTTTCTATCCGGCCATCTCCGGCGTCGCGCGCTCGTGGAACTACTATCCCATCCGTCCGGCGCGCCCACGGGACGGTGTGGTGAGCCTCGCGCTCGGCCTCGGAAAGTCGATCGTGGACGGCGGCGTGGTCTGGTTCTACTCCCCGGCACTGCCCGGGGTGGGTCCGCCGGCGGGATCCCCGCGCGACCTGCTGCGGCAGACGCAGCTGCAGTTCTGGTGCGTGAACATGGGCAAGCCTGCGGCCTACGATCCGGTCCGCGAGACGGAGTATCTGGCGCGGCACGAGCTTCAGACGGCGTGGGAGGATGGCACGCTGGCCTTGGTGGCCTCCACGTACGATCCGCAGGCCGACCGCCTGATTGCCGGCGTCGGCGTGGACGGCGTGTGGGTCGTCAACTTCGCGCCGATTCTCGTCCACGACGCGCTGCCGCTGAACGACCTGGTGCGTGCGCTGCTCGCCATCAGCGAGGAGGTGCTGGGCCACCCTGTGGAAATCGAGTTTGCGCTGGATCCGGCGCGTGCTGAAGGGGAGCGCCACCGCTTCGGGTTCCTGCAGGTGCGTCCGCTGGCGGTCGCGGACGTGCCGGTGGAGGTCGATCCGGCCGAGCTCGCCTTGGACGACGTGGTGATCTCCTCGGAGACGGCCCTGGGCAACGGGGTGATTGCCACCATCAAGGACATCGTCTACGTGCGGCCCGAACGCTTCGAGGCGCGCCTGACACCCGCGATCGCTCGCGAGCTGGAGGGCCTCAACCAGCTGCTCCTCGATCAGGAGCGACCCTACCTGCTCATCGGCTTCGGGCGTTGGGGCAGCTCCGACCCATGGCTGGGGATCCCGGTGCAGTGGGGACAGATCTCCGGCGCCCGGGCGGTGGTGGAGGCGACGCTGCCCGACATGGACGTGGAGGCGAGCCAGGGCTCGCATTTCTTCCACAACCTCTCCAGCTTCCGGGTGTGCTATTTCTGGGTGAAGCACGGGCGAGAGCATGGGATCGACTGGGCCTGGCTCGACGCCCAGCCGGCCGAGCGCGAGACCGAGCAGGTTCGCCACGTCCGTCTGGCCGCTCCGCTCACAGTGAAGGTGGACGGGCGCAGCGGGCGCGGTGTGATCCGGAGGGGCCGCGGCTGAGCGCGCGCAGGCGCCGCCGCGGCCATCGCACTGCGGCGGGCGCCCGCTGACCGCCAGAGCAGGCCACCGCAAGACGAGGTCGCCGACCATGGACGCTTCCGAGCGGTCGATCAACGAGATCCTCACCTCCTTGCAGGAGCGGACCAAGGAGTTGCATTGCCTGTACCGCGTCCACGAGCTCGTGCAGAACCGCGACCGGCCGCTCCCCGAGATCCTGCAGGCGGTGGTCGCCGTGCTGCCGCCGGGCTGGCACTACCCGGCTGTCTGCCGGGCGCGGATCACGGTGGAAGGACGCGCCTACTTCACGGAGGGCTTCCAGCTGACGCCATGGGTGCAGTCCGCCGCGATCCAAGTGCAGGGCGCCCGCGTCGGCAGCGTGGAGGTGTGCTACATGGAGGAGATGCCTCGCTCGGATGAGGGCCCGTTCCTGAAAGAGGAGCGCAAGCTCATCGACACCATCGCCGAGCGGCTGGGCCACCTCCTCATCGAGCGCCGCATCTACGCCATGTTCCAGGAGTCGGGGGGCGGGACCAACGCGCTCGCCGAGAGCGGCGCGCGGGCGTGGTGGGTGATCCTGGATTTCCTGGCGCGCGCCGATCGCAGCCTGTTGCTGCGCCTGTCACGGCGGATGATCAACCACTTGTGCTGGCACGACGTGAAGGAGGCGCAGGAGCTGCTGGGCCGTTTCTCGCCGGACCGTTCCGCGCAGAACGGTGCGTGGCTGGGCGACCTCACCGCCGGCGGGGAGGACGCCACGGCGCTGCTGGGCCTCGCCGAGGAGACGTTTCGCATCGCGGCGCAGCACCTGGGCGACCAGGAGATCATCGGGCACATCCAGCAGTGGATCAAGGAGGACAAGGCGTCCTTTCTCATGAATGTGCTCGAGGACCGGGATGCGTCCCTTTCCGACATCGCCGCGGCCGTGGAGCGGCACCGGTCCTCCGAGATGCGCGAGACGGAGCTCTCGCGGGCCGTGCAGATGGGGATGCGCGTTTCGCTCGCGCGGCGCTTCTTCAGCGATGATCTGGACTTCATCAACATCGCCAAACAGAAGATCGAGCTGTCCGACTACTACGAGTTGGTACGGCATCTGGTCCTGCCCCAGCGCAGCCACGGCAAGCTCGGCGGCAAGAGCGCGGGCCTGTTCCTGGCGTACCAGATCCTGCGCAAGCAGACCAAGGACCCGCAGCTCGCCGGCTCGATCCGGATGCCGAAGACCTGGTACGTGGCGTCGGACGCTCTGTTGGAGTTCATCCGCTACAACAACCTCGAGGACGTCTACAACTGGAAGTACATGGAGAGCGCTCGGATCCGGCAGGAGTACCCCCACATCGTCGCGGTCTTCAAGCATTCGCACTTCCCGCCCGAGCTGGTCACCGGGCTGTCGGCGGCCCTGGACGACTTCGAGAACCGCCCGCTGATCGTGCGCAGCTCCAGCCTGCTCGAAGACCGCATGGGCTCCGCCTTCGCGGGCAAGTATAAGAGCCTCTTCCTGGGTAATCAGGGCAGCAAGAAGGAACGTCTCGCCGCACTGCTGGACGCCATCGCAGAGGTCTACGCCTCGATCTTCCACCCCGACCCCATCGAGTACCGGGCCGAGCGCGGCCTGCTCGACCTCCACGAGGAGATGGGCGTGATGATCGAGGAGGTGGTGGGCTCGCAGGTGGGGCCCTACTGGTTTCCGGCGTTTGCCGGAGTGGCGTTCAGCAACAACGAGTTCCGATGGTCGTCGCGCATCCGGCGAGAGGACGGGCTGCTTCGCCTGGTTCCAGGGCTGGGCACGCGGGCCGTCGACCGCCTGGGCGACGACTACCCGGTGCTGATCGCTCCGGGGCAGGCGGCGCTGCGCGTGAATGTCACGGCGGACGAGGTCCTGCGCTACTCGCCCCGCAGCGTCGACGTGATCAACCGCAGCACCAATGCCATGGAGACACACCCGTTCGCGCAGCTCGTGCGCGAGGTGGGCGATCGCTACCCTGGCCTGCATCAGGTCGTCTCGGTGTGCGACCAGGACCGGATCCACCGGCCGATCGGGTTCAGCCCCGATCGCCAGGACAACAACCTGGTCGTGACCTTCGAAGGGTTGGTTGCCGACACGCCGTTCATTCCCCGCATGCAGTCGATGCTCAAGATCCTGCAGGACGAGCTGGAGACGCCCGTCGACATCGAATTCGCCAGCGACGGCACGGAGCTCTACCTGCTCCAGTGCCGGCCGCAGAGCTACTCCGATACCAGCGCTCCGACGCCCATCCCCCGGGATATCCCGCGCGATCGGCTGGTTTTCCGGGCGAACCGCTACGTGTCCAACGGGCGCATGCCCGATGTCACCCATGTCGTCTACGTCAGTCCCAGCGGGTACAGCGAGCTCTCGAGCCTCGGCGAGCTGCAGGCGGTGGCCCGGGCGGTCGGTCGGCTGAACAAGCTGCTGCCCAAACGCCAGTTCATCCTGATGGGCCCGGGACGGTGGGGAAGCCGGGGCGACATCCGGCTCGGCGTCAACGTCACCTACTCCGACATCAACAACACGGCCATGTTGGTGGAGATCGCCCGCAAGCAGGGCAACTATGTCCCCGACGTCTCGTTCGGTACGCACTTCTTCCAGGACCTCGTGGAGTCGAAGATCCGGTACCTGCCGCTCTACCCCGACGACCCGCAGTGCGAGTTCAACGAGCCGCTGCTCACGCGCTCCCCGAATCTGCTCGCCGATCTCCTCCCCGAGTTCGCCCACCTGCGCCATGCGGTCTACGTGGTCGACATTCCTGCGGCGACCGACGGCAAGGTGCTGCGGGTGCTCATGAATGCGGAGCTGGACGAGGCGGTGGCGTTCCTGGCGCCGCCGGGAGCGGGCGCCGCTACCGCGGCGGAGACCCTGGAACCCCTGCCAACGGCCGCCAGCGATCACTGGCGGTGGCGCCTGCGCATGGCGCAGCAGATCGCCGCCGCGCTGGACGTCGGGCGCTTCGGCATCAAGGGCTGCTACCTGTTCGGCAGCACCAAGAACGCCTCCGCCGCGCCCAAGAGCGACATCGACTTGCTCGTCCATGTGACCGATCCGCCAAGGGAGCGGGAGGTGCTGCGCGCCTGGCTTCTGGGCTGGAGCAAGTGCCTGGGCGAGCTCAATTACCTGCGCACGGGCTACCGCACCGACGAGCTTCTCGACGTCCACTTCGTGACCGATGCCGACATCGCCGCCGGCAACAGCTACGCCGTGAAGATCGGGGCAGTGACCGACGCGGCCCGGCCGCTGCAACTGGCACCGCCAGCGCGCTGACCCACCGCAGAACGCGGGGCGTAGCGGCCTGCGGCAGTGCGCGCGTGGCGTGGGGGCTTACAGCAGTGCGCGCGTAGCGCCTCCGGGGTCGGCGGGGTCGAAGCGTACCAGCGCCAACTGCGGGCTGTCGTGGGCGGCGCCGAGGCACCAGGTGGGGCCGATGCGCTGCCTCCAAGCGCCGGTGAGGCGTGCCGACTCGTGCACGTGGCCGTGGAGCGTGAGCAGGGGTTGGCGCTCCTGGATCAAGCGGAGCACCGCGATGCTGCCCACGTGCAGGTCCAAGGGCACGTGGTCCACACTCTGGCCATCGAGCGCTGCGCGGTCCAGGCAGGTCTCGTAGGGTGGAGTGTGGATGAGCAGGATGGCCGAGCCCAGGTCCTCGCACCCCACCAGCCGCTCGAGGTCCTCACGGATCGTCGCTGTGCGCAACTCGTGCTCCTCCACCTCCACCGTGTGCCACCCCTCCTCCGGGGAGACGCAGCCCGGCGGTACGTAGCGCGACACGTCGTAGCGCTCCCAGTCCTTGAGCTGAAACGGAGTAGGGGGCACGCAGCCGTATCCGAACACGGCGTGCGGCCCCAGCTGCGCCCGTCGCTGGTGCGCGTACTCCCACAAGTTCCGGCGCTGCCCTTCGAGGAACACGGGCTCGTCGCAGCGCGCATCGTCGTTGCCCGGGATGACGAAGACGCGGGGGTAGCGGCCGGCAAGCGCGTGGCGCAGCCGCGCGAAGCCGCCCAGCAGGACTGAGGCGACGAAGCCCTGCTGGGGTCCGCCGTCGGCCGCCGGGCTCGCCTGCGACCGATCCAGCGCGTGGGGCAGCAGGTCGCCGCCGAGGAACACCGCCGCCGGGCGCTCCAGCGCGATCGTCTGGAACAGAGCCTCGTAGCGATGCGCGCTGCCGTGCAAATCGGACACGAAGAAACAGGCCAGCGCGCCGCCAAGCGTGGCGCTCACGGCGCGGCACCGCCGGTGCCTTCGGCGTAGAGCGCCTCGATCTCGTCGTGGTAGCGTTGCGCGATCACGCGGCGCCGGACCTTCAAGCTGGGCGTCAGCTCGCCACGCTCGGCGCTGAACTCGTGGTCCAGCAGCCGGAACTTCTTGACCTGCTCGAAGCCCGGCAGGCGCGCGTTGACCTTGTCCACCAGATGGCCGTAGAGCCCCAGCACCTGTCCGTGGCGCAGCAGCGCCGGCAGATCGTCCACAGCGAGCTGATGGCGCCCCGCGTACTGTCTGAGATTCTCGAAATTGGGCACGATCAGCGCCACCACGTACTTGCGGCCGTCGCCCACCACGGTGACCTCGCTGATATAGCGCGTCGTCCGCAGCTCGTTTTCGATGGGCTGGGGTGCCACGAACTTGCCGCCGGAGGTCTTGATCAGGTCCTTCTTGCGGTCGGTGATGTGCAGGAAGCCGTCGCGGTCGAGGTGGCCGATGTCGCCGGTGTGGAACCATCCCCCCGGGCCCAGCGCCTCGGCGGTGGCCTGCGGGTTGCGGTAGTAGCCTTTCATCACGCAGCGGCTGCGCGTGAGGATCTCACCGTCACCGGCGATGCCCACCTCGACGCGGGGGATGGGCCGGCCCACGCTGCCCGGGCGGTAGTGCTCGAAGGTGTTCAGGGCGATCACCGGCGCCGTCTCGGTCAGACCATACCCCTCCAGGATCGGCAACCCCGCGGCATAGAAGAACTCGATGATCTCGCGCGCCAGCGGCGCGCTCCCCGAGATGAAGAAACGCACGCGGCCGCCGGTACGCTCGCGCAGCTTGCTGAAGACCAGCGCGTCACCCACGCGGTGTCCCAAGGCCGCCAGCGCCCCGGGTCGCCGACCGGCGATGCGCGCCCGGGCCCAGGCCGTGGCGCTGCGCTTGCACCAGAGGAACACCATCCGTCGCGCCGGGCCACCTGCAAGTGCGGCGCCGAGCACGCGAGCGTACATTTTCTCGTACACGCGCGGCACGCCGGTCATGACCGTGGGCCGGATCTCGGCCAGGTTGGCCGGCAACGCATCGATGGATTCGGCGTACGCGATCCCGACCCCCGCATGGATCATCGTGTAGTGGCCCGCCATGCGCTCGAAGATGTGCGAGAGGGGCAAGAACGACAGCGTCACGTCCTGCGGCCCGATCGAGAACACTTCCAGACAGGCGCGCAGATTCTCGACGATGTTGCCGTGGGTGAGCATCACCCCCTTGGGATCGCCGGTCGTGCCGCTCGTATAGACGACGGTTGCGAGATCGTCGGCACCCACGCGCGCCGGCGCGCCCAGATCGGGCTGGGCGCCCAAGCGCTGCCGTCCTTGCTCGCGCACGCTCGCCAGCATCAGGCAGCTCTGCCCCGGGTCGGCATCGATGCACAGCAGGTGGCGCAGCGAAGCGGCCCGCCCCGCAGCCGCGCGCAGCTTCTCCATCTGGGCAGGCGTGGATCCGATCGCCAGCGTCGGATCGGAGTTGCCCACGATGAACGCGACCTGCTCGCGCAGCAGGGAAGGGTAGATGGGGACGGTAACGGCACCACAGCGCAGGATCGCCGCGTCCGCAGTCGCCCACTCCAGCCGATTCTCGCTCAGCAGCACGACGCGGTCGCCGGGCTGCAGGCCCAGCGCGCGCAGCCCGGCCGCCATCTCGCACACCCCCAGGGCGAACTCCTGGCTGCTGACGTCGATCCAGCGCCCGTCGCGCTTGACACGGAACATGTCGCGGCGCGGACGCTCGGTAACCGCCTGATCGATCAGCTCGTTGAGCGTGGTCACGGGCACGCGGTCGCTCCCAGGGTCTGTGTGGCGGCCCGGTTGGCGCGTTGCCAGGGCCGGGGGGCTCTCGTAGGCTCGCCCCATGGAGCTGCGTAGCATGGGGCTTCCCGGGGTGTCAATCGCAGGTCCCGTGCCACGCGGCCGGCTGCGCACGCGCCTGTGGCTGCGCCGCAGCGCCGTTTCCACCCTCGCAGCTTCCGCGGCCCTTGCCGCCCTCGCCGCCCCGGTGTCGGCCGACTCCGCACAGCCGTGCGCGCCGGAGGCCGTCCAGCGCGGCAACGAACTCTGGCGCGCCGGGCGCTACGACGAGGCGTACGCCGCCTTCGTCGGTGCCATCCGCCCCGATAGCACCTGCGTTGCGGCCCTCGTCGGCGCGGCGATGGCCATCCTCGACGTATCGCTGGACCTGCCGGCGGACGCGCAACGCGAGCAGGCCGCGCGCAGCGCAATTGCGCTCGCGCGCCGCGCGACCGTGGTCGCGCCGCGCGACGCCTGGGGCCACGTCTATCTCGGCGCGTCGCTGGGTCGGCTGGCACTGTTCCTGGGCGGCAAGGAGAAGATCGACCTCGCGGAGGCGGTCGGGCGGGAAGCTCAGTTGGCGGTTGCGGCGGACCCCGAGAACGCGCGTGCGCACCATCTCCTGGCGCGCTGGCATCGCGAGGTGGCGAGCCTGGGGTTGTTGAAGAAGGTGGCCGCCAAAGCCCTCTACGGCGGGCTGCCGCCGGGAGCGAGCATGGACCAGGCGCTCGTCCATTTCGAGCGGGCCATCGCGCTGGAGCCCGGGCGGATCAACCACCATCTCGAGTACGCGCGCACCCTGCGGAAGGTGGGCCGCATCGGCGACGCGCTGGCGCAGCTGCGCCAGATCGCCACCCTGCCCAGCCTCGAGCCGCGCGACGATTCCTACCGCAAGCAGGCGCGCGACTTGACGCAGGAGCTCGAGCAGGCCAAACGGCTACGGGAGCACGGGTTCGATGGGCCGCCGCGCTAGCCGCCTCGTGGGCAGCCGCCGTGGCACCCGGGCCGGGAGCCTGCGCGGGCACCCTGAGGGCAGCCTCGCCGGCCGCCGGGCGCAGGCGCTCGCACGGGCGCTCGCTGCGTGGTACGAAGCGAACGCGCGCGACCTGCCGTGGCGGCGGCGCCGCGACCCCTACGCGATCTGGGTGAGCGAGATCATGCTCCAGCAGACGCGCGTGGAGGTGGTGGCCCGGCGCTACGAGGAGTTCCTCACGCGCTTCCCCACGCTGGCCGACCTGGCGCGTGCGACCCCCGCTGACGTGCTGGCAGCCTGGGCGGGCCTGGGCTACTACCGGCGCGCGCGCTCGCTGCACTCGGCCGCGCAGCAGATCGCGACCCGCCACGGCGGACGGCTCCCGGGCTCGGCGGCCGGCCTGCGCCTGCTTCCGGGCTTCGGGGCGTATACGGCGGGGGCCGTGGCGAGCATCGCCTTCGACGAGGCCGTTGCGGCCATCGACGGCAACGTCGAGCGCGTCCTGAGCCGTCTGCTCGCCCTCGACAGCGATCCGTCCCGCGGCGGTGCCGCCGCCGCGGTGCGCGCGGCCGCCGCAGCGCTGCTCGCGCACGCGCGTCCCAGCGTGCTCAACCAGGCCCTGATGGAGCTTGGCGCGCGCGTGTGCACCCCGCGGGCGCCGCGCTGCGGGGTGTGTCCCTGGGCGCGCAGCTGTGTCGCGCGCCGCAGCGGCGTGCCCGAGACATTTCCGCGGCGACCGCCACGCCCGCCGTCCATTGCAGTCGCCTGCTACGCGGCCGTCCTGCGTGAGGGCGACGCGCTGTTGTGGCGCCGCCGCCCGCAGAGCGCCCACAACGCCGGGCTCTGGGAGCTGCCCACCACTGCCTGGCACGCTGGCCCGGCCGACCCGGCGCACGCGCAACGCACGCTCGCGGAGCTGTCCCGGGAGCTCGGCGCGCGCTGGACGGTGGGAGAGCCGTTGGCCACGATCTACCATTCCATCACACGCCATCGCGTGACGGTGGTGGGCCACCGCGTGACGGTGGCCGGCGGTCGCAGCACCGTGACGCGCGGGGGCGACCTGCGCTGGGCCACACTCGACGACGCGCAGGCGCTGGGGCTGACCGCCGCCGCCCGCAAGCTCGCGCGAAAGCTCCCCACCCTCCTGTAGGGGTGAGGCGCGCCGCGGCGGCCATCGGCGTCACTGCGACCGCACCGCGCGGACCGCGCCGCGCAGAGGATCGCGCACGCACCGCGGGACCGGTCCGGTGCGAGCCTGTCCCGTTGCCAGGGGCGCGTCCAGGCACTAGACTGCCAGGGTACGAGTCGCCCTGATTCGCTCAACCCCTTCTCCTTCATGGAATTGCGCATGACGAAGGGCTCCATCTACCGCCCCGCCCATCCCGTCCGATTCGTGACGGCGGCCAGTCTCTTCGATGGCCACGACGCGGCGATCAATATCTTCCGTCGGCTGCTGCAGCGCGGCGGTGCCGAGGTCATCCACCTGGGTCACAACCGCTCGGTGGTCGAGGTGGTGGACGCTGCGGTGCAGGAGGACGTTCAGGGCATCGCCGTCAGTAGCTACCAGGGCGGCCACATGGAGTACTTCAAGTACATGAAGGACCTCCTGGAGCAGAAGGGCGCCGGCCACATCAAGATCTTCGGGGGCGGTGGCGGCGTGATCGTTCCCGACGAGATCCGAGCGCTGGAACGCTACGGAGTGGTCAAAATCTTCAGCCCGCAGGACGGCCGGAGCATGGGGCTGGAGGGTATCGTCTCGTTCATGCTCGAGCAGACCGACTTCGCGACACCGCTGCCGAGCGTCAACGGCATGCCGCCCGGAGAGCCGAGCTGGGGGACGGTGGCGCGCCTGATCAGCCTCGCCGAGCGGGTGCAGTCGCAGGCGCAGCGCCGCGACGAGCTGCAGGCGGCCCTGGACCGCGTGCGCCGCGCGCGTGCGCCGCACGTCGTGCCGGTGGTGGGGATCACGGGCACCGGCGGCGCCGGCAAGAGCTGCCTGGCCGACGAGCTGGTGCGCCGATTCCTCCTGGATTTCGCCGACAAGACCGTGGCCGTGCTGTCGGTGGACCCGACCAAGCGCAAGACCGGCGGGGCGCTGCTGGGCGACCGCCTGCGCATGAACGCGGTGCACCACGCCCGCGCTTACATGCGCAGTCTGGCCACGCGCGGCAGCGATCGCGAGCTGTCGGCGGCGATCCGCGACGCGATCGAGGTGGTCAAGGCGGCCGGCTACGATCTGGTGCTGGTGGAGTCCAGCGGCATCGGCCAGGGGGACGCCCAGATCGTGGAGATCTCCGACGTCCCGATCTACGTCATGACCAGCGAGTTCGGCGCGCCGACGCAACTGGAGAAGATCGAGATGCTCGACCACGCGCGCATCGTGGTCATCAACAAGTTCGATCGGCGCGGTAGCCAGGATGCCTTCCGGGACGTGTGCAAGCAGCTGCGCCGGGAGCGGCGCCTGGCCGCCACGGCGCCCGACGGCGAGCTGCCGGTGTTCGGCACGATGGCCTCGCGCTTCAACGATCTGGGGGTCAACGCCTTTTACAAGGGCCTGCTCGCCGCCGTGGGCGAGACCACGGGCGTCGCTTGGACCAGCACGCTGTCCTTGTCCGTGCGCCAGGCCACCGACGTGCACGATCAGATCGTGCCGCCCCAGCGCGTGCGCTACCTGGCGGAGATCGCCGAGACGGTCCGCACCCACGCGGGGCTCGTGCAAGAGCAATCCCGGCGCGCCGCACGGCTCCAGCGATTGATCCAGGCGCGCGCGGAGCTGTCCCACGGGTCGGCCGCAGCCAAGGAGCTCGACGCGCTCATCGAGCAGGCCCGCGCCGGCCTCGACCCGCAGCTGGCGCACGACCTGCAGGAGTGGGAAAAGACCGTAGCGGACTACGCCGGTGACCGGCTGACGGTCAAGGTGCGCGACCGCGAGATCGTGAGCGAGCTCTCCAGCACCACGCTCTCGGGCACCCGCGTGCCGCGCGTCGCGCTACCGCGCACGCAGGACCACGGCGAGCTCGTGCGCTTCCTGCAACGGGAGAATCTGCCGGGGCGCTGGCCCTTCACGGCCGGCGTGTTCCCGTTCAAGCGCACCGAGGAGGATCCGCGCCGCCAATTCGCCGGCGAGGGACCGCCCGAGCGCACCAACCGCCGCTTCCACTACTTGTGCCGCCACGACCAAGCCAAGCGCCTTTCGACGGCCTTCGACTCGGTGACTCTCTACGGCGAGGATCCCGATCACCAGCCCGACATCTATGGCAAGGTTGGGGAGAGCGGAGTCTCCATCTGCACGCTGGATGACCTGAAGCGTCTCTACAGCGGCTTCGACCTGCTCGATACTCTCACCAGCGTGTCAATGACGATCAACGGTCCGGCGCCCATGATGCTGGCGATGTTCCTCAACACTGCGATCGACCAGCAGTGCGAGCGGTGGCTGTTGGAGAACGGCCGTGCCGGCGAGGCGCGCCACGCCCGCGACGCGTGGTTCACCCAGCGCAACGTCCCCCCTCCGGCGTACCGCGGCGAGCTCCCGCCCGGCCACGACGGCTCGGGCCTGCTGCTGCTGGGCACCAGCGGCGACCGCGTGGTGCCACCCGAGGTCTACGCCGCCATCGCCGAGCGGACGCTGCAGAACGTCCGGGGCACCGTGCAGGCCGACATCCTCAAAGAGGACCAGGCGCAGAACACCTGCATCTTCTCCATCGATTTTGCCCTGAAGATGATGGGAGACATCCAGCAGTACTTCATCGACCGGGCCGTGCGCAATTATTACAGTGTCTCGATCAGCGGTTACCACATCGCCGAGGCCGGCGCCAACCCCATCAGCCAACTCGCTTTCACGCTGGCCAACGGCTTCACGTACGTCGAGCACTACTGCAGCCGTGGGATGCACATCGACGACGTGGCTCCCAACCTCAGCTTCTTCTTCAGCAACGGCCTCGATGCCGAGTACGCTGTGATCGGGCGCGTGGCCCGCCGGATCTGGGCTACGGCCATGAAGCTCAAGTACGGCGCCAACGAGCGGAGCCAGAAGCTCAAGTACCACATCCAGACCAGCGGCCGCAGCCTGCACGCCCGCGAGATCGCTTTCAACGACATCCGCACCACGCTGCAGGCGCTCATGGCGCTGCAAGACAACTGCAACAGCCTCCACACCAATGCCTACGATGAGGCCATCACCACTCCGACCGAAGAGAGCGTGCGCCGCGCCATGGCGATCCAGCTCATCATCACGCGGGAGCTGGGGATGGCGCGCAATGAGAACGCGCTGCAGGGCTCCTGGATCATTGACGAGCTCACCGAGCTGGTGGAGGAGGCCGTGCTGGTGGAGTTCGACCGCCTCAGCGAGCGGGGCGGTGTGCTGGGCTCGATGGAAACCCAGTACCAGCGCAGTCGGATCCAGGAGGAGAGCCTGCGCTACGAGACGCTCAAGCACTCGGGCGAGTTGCCCATCATCGGTGTGAACGCGTTCCTCGATCCGGACCGACCGGAGGGAGTGCTGGAGACCGGCGAGTTGATCCGCGCCACGCCCTTGGAGAAGGAGGGCCAGATCGCCGGCTGCCGCGCGTTCCAAACGCCGCGCCGGGCCGAAGCGACCCCGGCCCTCGCCCGGCTGCAGACGGTGGCCGCCGAGGGCGGCAACGTCTTTGCGGAGCTGATGGAGACCGTGAAGGTGGCCAGCCTGGGCCAGATCACCCACGCGCTCTACGCGGTGGGCGGACAGTACCGCAGGGCGGTCTGACGGTGGGCGCAAGGGCGGTCTGACGTCGCGCCCGGCGCCGCTGGCGCCGCAGCCGCGACCGTACGCGCACCCGCGGCCGCCGACGCAGAGGAGAAGGAGTCCCCGTGCCCCCGGCCGCGAAACAAGGCGACAAGGTGCTCGCCGTCGACATCCACATCATCATGATTCCCACGCCGGGCGGCCCCGTACCGACGCCGCTGCCGCATCCGTTCAACGGCACGCTTCTCCAGGCGCTCAGCACCGACGTCACGATCGAGGGCATGCCTGCCGCCACCGTCGACAGCATCGCCATGTGCACCCCGCCGCACATCCCCCAGGGCGGCCCGTTCCAGAAGCCCCCCAGCATGCAGGGCAAGGTCTTCATGGGCAGCGCCACGGTGTTCATCGACGGCAAGCCCGCCGCGCGCATGGGCGACATCTGCATGACCTGCAATGATCCCACCGACCTGCCCGTGGGGCAGATCGTCTCCACGACGGCTACGGTGTTCATCGAAGGACCGCCCAGCAAGGCCGGCTCCAAGGCGGGCGGCTCGGCCGAGGGCTCCCAGAAGGGGGGCAGCGGTGGGACAGGAAAGGCAGAAGCGGCGGCGCAGGAGAAAAAGGACTTCATCGAGTTCGTGGTCCGCAACGCCAAGGGCCAGCCCGCCGCGGGCGAGGAGTACGAGTTGCTGCTGCCCGACGGCACGATCAAGACGGGCAAGTTGGGCGGCGATGGGAAGCTGCGCGCCGAGAACCAGCCCCACGGCGTTGGCCGGCTGCGCCTGAAGGGCTTGCATGCCGCGCACTGGAGCGTGCCCGTGGCCGGCGTCGACCAGCAGATCGAGGCGGTCGTGGATACCGCATGCATCGCCGACGGCGCGGCCGTGAAGCTCGAGGTCTTCCGCGAGTTCGAAGAGGCTCCGCAGGACGCGCTCAAGACGCTGACGGGCAAGGTGGCCAAGGGGCGGGCCAGCGCCGCATGGACCTACGCGTACGACCGCAAGGACGAGGGACGCCGCCCGCGCTTCGTCTTCCACGCATCCGCCGGCGACTACCGGGCGGTGTCCGACCCCCTGGTCGTCGGGGACATCCTCGACGTCACGCTGAAGGATCCCGACGGCCACGCCGTACCCGGCGTGCCGTACACGATCTTCGGCTTCGACGGCGAGGAGCGCGACGGAACGGCCGACCCCGCGGGCAAGATCAAGGCCGTGGGGCTGGCGTTTAGCACCTGCGTGTTGCGCTTGCGGGCGGGCACTACGATCCGGCGCGACTCTGGCAAGGATCTGCCGGCGCGCGAGCGGCTGCACGTCGTCAAGGAAGGGGAGTGGCTGGCCAGCATCGCTCGCGCGTACGGTTTCCGCGGTGCCGAGGATGTCTACGACCACCCGCTCAACGAGACGCTACGCCGGCTGCGTCCCGACCCCAACGTGGTGTGCGCGGGGGATGAGGTGTGGATTCCGCCGTGCCCCTACGAGGTCGAGCTGAAGATGAAGTCCCAGGGGGACGGGCCGACCACGCTCAAGGTCGAGGTGCCCCGCAAGGAGAAGCTCGATCTGGTCCTCCAGGACGGCGACGGGCAGCCGCTACGCAACACGCCGTATACGCTCAAGATCGGCGGGTTCACCAAGCCCGGGCAGACCGACGGCAGCGGCAAGCTGCACGAGGAGTTCGACGCACAGCTGCTGCGCTTCGGGGTCTACTCTCTGATCATCGAGGGCCACGAGCTTCGGTTGCAGATCGGCCATCTCGATCCGATCGACACGATGCGCGGCGTGCAGCAGCGCCTGAACAACCTCGGATACGACGCGGGCCCCGTGGACGGTGTGGCGGGCGAGCGCACGCGCACAGCGCTGGCGCGCTTCCAGGCCGACCAGGGCCTCGAGGCGACCGGCGCGGCCGACGAAGACACGCGCAAGAAGCTGGACCAGGTCCACGGCACGGCCTGACCGGGGAGGGCGCCGCACGTGAAGGTCGCGTTCATCGGCACCCACGGCGTGGGCAAGACGACCTTGTGCTTCGACCTGGCAGCGCGCCTCAAGCGCCTCGATCTCAGCGTGGACATCGTCAAGGAGGTCGCGCGCGCCTGCCCCTTACCCATCAACCAGGACACGACCGTGGACGCGCAGGCCTGGATCCTCCACACGCAGATCGCCGAGGAGATCGCCGCGCAAAGCCGTTTCCGCGCCGTGGTCTGTGACCGCTCGGTGATCGACAACTACGCCTACCTCGTCCACCGCTTCGGCCGGCGCGCCGACCTCGACCCCCTGGTGGCGGAGTGGGTGCGGACCTACGACGGGCTGTTCAAGGTGCCCGTCCTGCAGGCTCCTTCCTTCGACGGCACCCGCGATGTGAGCATCTCGTTCCAGCACGAGATCGACACGCTGCTCGACGAGTTGCTGGCGGAATTCCGCGTGCCGTGCCACCGCCTCGACGCGACGGCCCGTGAGCGATGGGTGGAAGCCGTACTGCGCGCGGTGGGGCTGCCGCTCACACCGCCCCAGATCGATCTGTTCCCCGCAGGCAGCTGACCGATCGGGCGCGCCGACCGGGCGCACCGATCGGGCGCGCCGACCGGCGCCCGCTCGGCGCTGGCGTCCACGGACAGCGGCCCACGGCGCACACGACGGCGCGCGAACGTCCCTGGCTGCGCGCGCGGGAGGGCTATGGAGACTTGGCATTCCGTCGACGTGACGACCCGCGCCTACGTGCTGGTGGACGCACCGCCGCAGCCGCGCGCGACGCTCCTGGCCTTCCACGGCTACGCCGAGCACCCAAGGCAAGCGCTGCAGGCGATGCGTCAAGCGGGGCTCTCCCAGGTCCTTCTGGCCGCGCCCATGGGGCAGCACCACTTCTATCGCAGCGACGAGGTGGTCGCCTCGTGGATGACCCGCCACGAGCGCCGCGACCAGATCCGCCAGATCGTGGCCTTCCTCGAGGCCATCTGGGAAGAGCTCGCACGGCGCTACACCGAGCTCCCGCTCTACTGCGCCGGCTTTTCACAAGGGGCGGCCACTGCCTACCGTGCGGCGGCTCTGTCCCGCCTGCCGGTGCGACGGCTCTTCGTGCTCGCAGGGGAGATGCCGCCGGAGGTCGCCGCGGCGCTCGCGCGGACCCGGCCCGTCCCCGCGACGCTGTTCTGGGGCGAGCAGGACACCCGCCTGGCCCGCTCGGTCTTCGAGCGCGACAGCGTCTGGCTGAAGGCGGCCGGGTGGCCCGCGGAGTTGCGGACCCTTCCGGGGGGCCACGGCTGGCTGCCCGGGGTGGTGGAGGCGATCGCTTTGGCCGTCGCGAACGACCTGGCGGCCGGCCCCTGAAGGCCGCCCGCGGCGACCGCGCGGCACTGGCGTGGGACGCCACACCAAACGACCCTGGGCAGCTCGCCCACAGCTCCCCGCAAGGCCCCTGGGGGGCATTGCGTAAACCCCCGAAATCGCTTTGTTTTACCGTTGTCGGCCGCGCGGCGGTTTGCTAGAAAGAGGGCTGGTCGAACCGCCAATCCGGCGGGCCCCCCCGCAAGGGTCCGCCCCAACCGAGCACCCTGGACCCACCCGCCAGGACAGGGTCGATGGAGCAAGGAGGAGGCTCCATGGAACTGGATGTGCTCTACCGTCATCTCCAGGAATCCCCGCGGGACGGCCGGTGGCTGTTGCGCAAGGCTGGCCCCTCCTATCAGACCATGATCGACGAGCTGCGGCGCAGCGGGCGCCCGGTGAGTGTGAAGATGGAGGACGTCGCGGGAGCGATGCGGGCGGTCTATCGCGCCGGGTCCCAAGGCGAGCTCTTCGCGTCATGAACGTCGCCGGCGCCACCGACATCGGTCAGGCGCGCCAGTCCAACGAGGACAGCATCCTGCTGCTGCACCGCTACGGGCTGTACGCGGTCGCCGATGGGATGGGTGGAAGCCGGGGGGGCAAGGTGGCGAGCCAGATCGTCACCGGCGAGCTGGCGCGGGCGGCCCTCTCGACCGAGAGCGGGCTGTCCGCGCAGGAGCTCGTCGCGGTGCTGCGCACGATCAACGAGCGCATCTTCCGCCTGGGCTCGCGTACGGATGCGCTCGCGCGCATGGGGACGACCTGCACGGCAGCCTCCATCGTGGGCAAGCACCTCGGGCTCGCCCACGTGGGCGACAGCCGCGCGTACATGGCACGCGGCGGCATCGCCCGCAGGCTGACCGCCGACCATCGCTTCGTGCAGGACATGATCGACCAGGGCAAGCTGACCGAGGACGAAGCCAGCCAGCATCCCTACCGCAATGTCCTCACGCGCGGCGTCGGCGTGCGCGAGCAGGTCGAGATCGATCTGCTGGAGATGGATCTGGCCCCCGGCGACGCGTTGCTGTTGTGCAGCGATGGGCTCTCGGACATGGTGCGCGAGGAGCAGATCCTTGAGGCCGTGTCGAGCATCCGACGCCCCGACGTGCTGGTGAACGAGCTCGTGCAGATGGCCAACGATTTCGGCGGCAACGACAACATCTCGGTCATCGTCATCCGCATGGAGCCCGCCGACGTCGCTGCGCGCTGATGCGGCGCCCGCCCGCGGTGCGGCCGTCCGTCGCGCTTGACGATCACGGCGCGTGCGCCCGTTGTAGCGCGGCGCGAGCCGCATCGGGGTACTTCGTCTGCGAGCCGGTGTTGAAGAGCACCACGGTTTGTTGCGGCGTGAGCCACCCCGCGCGCGCGAGCTGCGCCGCGGCGGCGACCACCGCCCCGGTCTCGGGCCCGCTGGAGATCCCCTCGCTCGCAGCGAGTTCATGCATGCCGGCGAGCATCTCCAGCTCGGCAACGGCCACAGCGGTGCCGGCGCTCTCGCGCAGCGCCCGCAGGATCAGCGCATCGGCCAGGGGCTTTGGCACGCGCAGGCCGTAGGCCAATGTCGTGGCCTCGTCCCAGAAGCGGGTGCGGGCAGCACCCTCCTGGAAGGCCCGCACCACGGGCGCGCAGCCGGCAACCTGGACCGCCACCATGCGCGGGCGCTGTCCCGTGTGCCAGCCAAGCTGAGCCAACTCCTCGAAGGCCTTCCACATGCCGATCAGCCCCGTCCCTCCGCCAGTCGGATACAGGATCGCGTCGGGCAGCTGGCCCCCCATCTGCTCCCAAAGCTCGTAGCCCATGGTCTTCTTGCCCTCGACGCGGTAGGGCTCCTTGAACGTACTGCAGTCGAACCACCTCCCCTGCGCCGCCCCGGCCGCCACCAGCTTTCCGCACTCGGAGATCAGACCGTCCACGAGGTGGACCTGTGCTCCGTGCAGACGCGCCTCCAGCTGGAACGCCTCGGGCGTGTCGCGCGGCATGAACACTTCCACCGCAATCCCCGCACGCGCGCCGTAGGCGGCCAGCGCCCCTCCTGCGTGGCCCGCCGTGGGGATCGCCAGCCGGATGACGCCGAGCGCCTTGGCCATCGTCACCGCCGTAGCGATGCCTCGCGCTTTGAACGACGCGGTGGGGTTCTGCGACTCGTCCTTCACCCAGAGCAAGGGCAGTCCGAGCTGCGCGCCCAGCCGCGGCGCCGGCAACAGCGGCGTCCAGCCTTCACCCAGGGTCACGACCGTCCCGCGGTGCGGCAGCAGCGCCGCGTAGCGCCACATCCCGCCCGGTCCGCGATGGGGCGGCCGCGGGACATGCGGTCCCAGGCGGTAGCGGGGCAAAAGCGGTTCCCCCGCGGGCGAGAGGTTGCGCAGGCCATCGGCGGGGAACGTCTCGCCCGTCGCCGAGCACTCCAGGTGATCGAGCAGGCTGTGGGCGAGTTCGTCGCGCGCGTGCGCAGGGGGCTGGCTCATGGTGATCGCGGCTCCGGGGATGGGGGCTTGCGGAGCGGGGGGGACTGTGGGGGCTGCTGGGATTGCGGGGACTGCAATCGCTGCGCGGAAGGCAGGCCGCTGGCCAGCGCGCGCTCGATCTCCTGCAACAGGCGCGGCGCGGCGCCGCCGAGGGCAGCCGCGTGGCGCGCCAAGGGCAGCGCCTCCTCGGCGCGACCCTGCTTGAGGCGAACGCCCGCCAGGCCGTTGAGCGAAGCGGCGTCATCCGTGCGCAGCCGCAGCGCCTGGCTGTAGGCCTGCGCCGCGCCCTCCAGGTCCGCAGCGCGATCCAGCGCCACCCCGAGGTTGTACCACGCCGCGACGTGGTCGCGCTTCACCTCGATGGCGCGATGGTACGCTGTGATCGCCGCCGGCAGGTCGCCCGCGCGTAATCGAACGTTGCCGAGGTTGGTCCAGGCCTCTTCGTAGTCAGGGCGCAGCGCCAGCGCGCGCTCCAGGCAGCGCGAGGCCTCCCCCGTGGCGCCGGCGCGCCCGAGCGCGGCGCCCAGCCCCAGCCACGGGCGCGCCTTGCCGGGCGACTTCGCGACCGCGTCGCGCCACAGCGTCTCCGGCGTGCGCCAGACGCGGTTGCGCGCCACGGTCAGCCCGCCCAGGAGGAGGATCACGCCGGCCAGCGCCGCCACACCGGCGGGCCGGCGCCAGCGCGCCAGCCGCTCCAGCGACAGCCCGGCCAGCAGCGCCGGCCCCAGCATCGGCAGGTACAGACGGTGCTCGAACATCGCGTCGCGGATCGGGAAGACGCTGGACTCGGGCAGCAGCGTCAGCGAGAACCACAAGGGACCCATCGCCCACAGCCGCGCCCCGCGACGCCAGGCCGCAATCGCCGCGGCCAGCACCGCCGCGTGTAACAGCACGAGCAGCAGCAGCGGCGGCGAGCCCTCGCCAATCGCATGGCGCCATGCGATATCGTGGTCGACATTCTGACCCAGCGGCAGCACCAGCAGCCGTAGATACCGCGCCACGACATCGATTTGCGTGAGGGCATACGTCCCACGGGACACCAGCGTGGTCTCGCCCGAGAGCCCGCCGCCCGCCACGCCGAAGCGGTGGCCCACCGCGGCGACCAGCGGCACGACCGCGCAGAGCGGCAAGAGCGGCGCGACTCGCCGCAGCGTCCCGCGCTCGCCGGCGAACGCCACGCGGTCCACCAGCAACACGGCCAGCGGGAGCGTGATCGCCAGCTCCTTGGTGAAGTTGGTGGCGAGCCCGAGCAACAGCGCCACGGGCAGCGTCCAGCGCGCCCGCCCGCGCCGCGCCGGAAGCTGACCGTAAAGCCAGACGGACACCGTGGCCAGGTACAGAGCAGCGCACAACGATGCGCAGCGCTGCGCGACGTAGGTGACAGCCTGCGTCTGCAGCGGGTGCGCGGCAAAGACGGCGGCGCCGGCCAAAGCCGCCCAGCGCGCCCCGACCCGAGGGGTGGCCTGCGCGGCCAACTGCACCAGCAGCCAGTACGCGGCGAGACTCGCCGCCGCGTGCACCAGAACATTGGTCACGTGGAAGCCGGTGGGCGTCAGCCCGTGTACGCGGCGGTCTAGGGCGAAGCTTCCGTAGGCGAGGATCCGTCCCGGCCAGAAGCTCCACCACGCGCGGGGATCCAGCGCCGCGATCGCGGGGTTGTCCACGATCGACGTCGTGTCGTCGAACTGGAACGCGGCCGGCATCGCGTTGGCGTAGAGCGCGAAGGACAAGGCGACCAGGGCCAGGGGTGGCAGCCACGAGGCGGGGCGCGGCATGATTCGGCAGCCTATCACGCCTTGTCGGCGTTGCGAATCCCGCTAGACTGTCTGCACTTGCGCGCGGCCGGCACTGCCCCCGCCAAGCGCCGCCGCCCAGGCCTCCCCGGAGCCCACTGCCCGTGACGACGCAGCCCCCCCACGCAGACGACCACGCCACGCCCTTGCTCCGCGAGCTGAGCGCCTGGCTGGGCGAGCATCCACGGGTCGTGGTGTGCCTCTCGGGCGGAGTGGACAGCGCCGTGCTGGCCGCCGCGGCGCAGCGCACGCACGGTGAGCGCTCCATGGCCGTCACCGGTGTGTCCGCCAGCCTGCCCGCCGCCGAGCGCAGCAAGGCCGCCCAGCTCTGCCAATGGCTGGGGCTCGTGCACCGGGAGGTCGCGACCTTCGAGCTCGACTCTGCGGACTATGCCGCCAACTCCACCCAGCGCTGCTTCTTCTGCAAGACCGAGCTGTTCGACCGGGTGCGCGGCGCGCTGCCGCTGGACTTCGCCCTTGCCACGCTGGTGGAGGGCACGCACCGCGACGACCTCGAAGGGCACCGTCCCGGCCAGCGCGCTGCGCACGACCTGGCTGTGCGCAGCCCGTACCTGGATCTCCACTGGCGCAAAGCGCAGGTGCGCGCAGCGGCAGCCGGGCTGCAGCTACCGGCGGAGCTGGTGGACAAGCCATCGGCACCGTGCCTGTCGTCGCGGCTGCCGTTTGGGACGCGCGTGACGCGCGAGCGTCTGGCGCAGGTAGAGGCCGCCGAACGCGTGCTCCACGCCCGGGGCTACCGGGCCTGCCGCGTGCGACACCACGAGGCCATCGCCCGCCTCGAGCTGCCGCTCGCGGAGCTGCCACGGTTCCTGGCGCGCGACGCCCACGACGTCGCCGCCGAGCTGCGTCGCATCGGCTTCACCTACACTACCGTCGACGTGCTGGGCCTGCGCAGCGGGAGCATGCACGAGGCGCTCGACCCGAAACGGCGCGGCGCGTCCGACCCGGCCGGCGCGCCGGGCGCACCCACCGCCCGCGACGATCATGGCGCCCACACCGCTCCCAACGCCCAGGCCGCGCCCGCCGCCCAGGCCGACACCGGCGCGCCGCGCCCCTCGCGCGCCGCGGAAGGCGGCCTCTGATGGAGGATCCAGCCGTGATCCGCCTCGATCTCGCGCGCGCCGCGCGTACGGGCATTCCGGAAGCGGCCCTGGCCTTCGGCAAGACGCCAGAGCAGCTGCTGCAGATTTTCCGGGCCTGGCGCCAGCGCGGCCTGCCGGGACTGGCGACGCGGGTGCGCGAGGACCAAGCGCGGCTGCTGACTGCCGAGCTCCCGCAGCTCGCGCACGACCCGGTGGCGCGCACCCTGGTGCTTGCGGTCGGCGACCCGCCACAGGGCTGCGCGCCGCTGGCGGGCGACCTGCTCGTGATCTGCGCGGGCACGAGCGATCAACCGGTCGCGGCCGAGGCCCTGGTGACGGCCCGCTTCCTGGGCGCTTCTCCCGAGCTGCTCGCCGACGTCGGCGTGGCCGGCGTCGACCGCCTGCTGGCGCACCGCGAGCGGCTGGCCGCGGCCGATGTGCTCATCTGCATCGCGGGAATGGAAGGGGCCTTGCCGTCGGTCGTCGCCGGCCTCGCCCGCGGGCCGGTGATCGCCGTGCCCACCAGCATCGGTTACGGGGCGCACCTGCAAGGCCTGGCGCCGCTGCTGGCCATGCTCTCCAGCTGCGCGCCCGGGATCAGCGTCGTCAACATCGACAATGGCTTCGGGGCGGCCGTGTGCGCCGCCAAGATGCTGCAGGTGCGCGCGGCCGCTCTCGCGCGCGCCGGCGAGCCCGAGGGGACGTCCCGTGGTGGGTCCGCCGAACACGGGTGCGCGCAGGGCGGTGACGGGTGAAAGCGCTCTACCTGGACTGCTACAGCGGCATCAGCGGGAACATGTTCCTGGCCGCGCTGCTGCACCTGGGCGTCGACGAGCGGGCGTGGCGGGCGCAGATCGCTCGGTTGCCCCTGGGGGAGTTCGAGGTGCGCGTGGCCCCCGTCCTCAAGAACGGCATCGCAGCCCTCTACGCCGAGGTCCTCTATCCGCCCCAGCACGCCCATCGCGGCCTGGCCCAGGTGATGGAGATCGTCCGGCGGGCCGAGCTCGATTCCGCCGTCGAGACGCGGGCGGAGCGGATCTTCCGCAGGCTGGCCGAGGCCGAGGCGCAGGTCCATGGCACGACCGTGGAGCGGGTCCATTTCCACGAGGTGGGCGCTGTCGATTCGATCGTGGATGTGGTCAGCGCTGCCCTGCTGCTGGAGATGCTGGAGGCCGACCACGTCTGTGCCTCGGCGGTGCGCACGGGCCACGGGACGACGCGCGCCGCGCACGGCGTGATCCCGATCCCGGGCCCGGCCACCAGCCTGCTGTTGCGCGGGATCCCCAGCTACGCGGGTGATGTCGAGCGGGAGCTCTGCACGCCCACAGGAGCGGCGATCTTGGCCGTCTGCGCCGAGCGCTTCGGCCCGCAGCCGCTCTTGGAGGTGGAGCGGGTGGGCTGGGGAGCGGGCAGCTGGGATCTGCCCATGCCCAACTGCCTGCGAGCGGTCTACGGGACTGCGCTCGAGACGCCCGCCCCGGCGCCAGGCGCATGGGAGGAGCAGCTGGTACTCGAGCTGGAGTGCCACGTGGATGATATGGCGGGCGAGGAGCTGGGGTTCCTGCAGGAGCGTCTGCTGACCGCGGGCGCCCTGGACGTCGTCTTCGCTCCGGCGCAGATGAAGAAGAACCGGCCGGCGACGCTGATCCGTGTGCTCGCCCCGCCGCAGAGCGAGGAGCAGATGCTGCGCGAGCTCTTCCTGCACTCCAGCTCCCTGGGCTGCCGCGTGCGGCGGGAGCGCCGCGTTGCGCTGCTGCGCGAGCGCGTGCGGGTCGAGACCGCGTGGGGTCAAGTCGACGCCATGCGGACGGTCTTCGACGGAACCGACCGCCTCCATCCCGAGTACGAGGACTGCGCCGCGCTCGCCCGCGCCCACGGCCTGCCGCTCGCCCAGGTGCTGGCCGCAGCCCGGCAGGGCAGAGTACTCTGATCAGGCGCCCTGGCGCCCGAAGCGTCCAAACGAGGTTTCCCATGCTTGCTTTCCCTTCCCAGCTGGCTGTCCGCGCTGCGTTGACGAGCCCTGCGAGGCGAGCGGCCGCGTGCGCGGCCGGCGCGTTGCTCGTGGCCGTCGTTGCCGCGGCGGGGGTCGCGGCCGATGTCGGGCAGCCGGCCCCCGCGGCATCCCAGGCTCCCCTCACGACCCCGCCTGCGGCGGCCACCGCGGCAACGGCGACGCCGGCCGCGCCGGCGGCGGCTGCCGCATCCGCCGTCTCGGACACCGCCGAGGGCGCCGCGGCGGCGAAGCCCGCGGCATCGATGGCGATCATCTTCGACCTGGTGAGCAAGGATCGCTCGCTCTCCGTCGAGCCCAACACTCCATTCGAGTTCTACGTCGTCGCGCGCAACGCCGAGGGTGGCCTGACGGGCTGGGAGGCGCGCGTACTCCTCGACAAGCGCATCGCGGTGTTGGAGCGCAAAGCGGACGGACTCAACGTGGCCAGCGAGGACAGCTGGCGCGTTGGACTGGGTGAGGACTGCAAGCACGGGGACGAGATCATTCTCGCGAAGTACAAGGCCATCGTCTGGGTCAAAGACGCCACCGACGTGACGATTGGCCTGGGGGCGATCGACCACGGCAGCTGGGATCCTCCCAGCACCGGCTACCTGACCTGCATGCGAGCTGGAGACATCCGCCCGATGGCTGCCCCGCAGATCGCCGCGGTCATCAACCCCGAGAAGATCCATCTGGACTCCGGCATGCCGAAGGGTCCGCCTTCGCTCTTCACCCCGGCGCGCGAGAAGCACTGAGCTGCCGCAGGAGGGCGTGACGGCCACGGATGCGCAGCGCAACGCCAGCGAGGCCGGCTTGACGTCCGCCCTGCAGCCCCAGGCTGTCCTCGATGCCGCTGCTATCCTGAAGGGCGCGGCCAATCGAACCCCAGTTCTCACCTCGCGCGAGCTCGATCGCGCCGTCGGCGCGCAGGTCTTCTGCAAGGCCGAGCACCTGCAACGGGTGGGCGCATTCAAGTTCCGCGGCGCCTATCACGCCCTGTCGCGCCTCTCGAGCGAGGAGCGTGCCCGCGGCGTCCTGACCTGGTCTTCGGGCAACCACGCCGCGGCGGTGGCGCTGGCCGGGCGGCTGTTGGGCGTGCGCACGACAGTGGTGATGCCCGACTCCGCGCTGCCCATCAAGCGAGCAGCAGTGCTCGGCTACGGCGCCGAGCTCGTCTGCTGCCCGGCCGCCGAGCGCGAGAATGTGGGCAGGCGCATCGCCGCGCAGCGCGATCTGGCCGTCATCCCGCCCTACGACCACGACCACGTGATCGCGGGCCAGGGCACGGCAGCGCTGGAGCTGATGCAGGAGATCGAGCCGCTCGATCTGCTACTCGCGCCCGTGGGCGGTGGGGGGCTCTTGGCGGGCACGGCGCTCGCGGCCGGGCTCAAGGACACGCGGTCCCGGCCGCGCGTGATCGGCGTCGAGCCGGCCATCGCCGACGATGCGGCCCGCTCGTTGCGTGACGGCCGGATCGTCACGCTCGATCACGTACCCGACACCATCGCCGACGGTCTGCGCACCCGCTTCGTCGGCGAGCGCAACTTTGCCGTGATGCGCGAACGCGTGCACGACATCGTCACCGTCTCCGAGGAGGAGATCGTCCTGGCCCTGCGCTGGCTCTGGGTGCGCATGAAGCAGGTAGTGGAGCCCAGCGGCGCCGTAGCGCTGGCCGGGGTGATGGCGGGGAAGGTGGACGTGGCGGGAAAGCGGGTGGGCGTAGTGCTGAGCGGCGGGAATGCGGATCCGGCCGCCGTCGCACGCCTGATCGGGTGAGCGTCAGACCAGGTGGCCCCGCCCGCTATCTCCCATCTCGACCTTGCCGAGCGGGAAGTACTCCGCCCAGCGCCGCGTGACCTGCGCCGCGGTCTGCTCGTCGCAGAACAGCTCCTCGGGGAGCCCCGGCTTCCTTCGCGCGTCGATCAACACCGGCGGGGTGAATGAGGGGTGCAGCCGCTGCAACTCAACCTGCGCGCCATGGATGTCGGCCGCGGGCTCGAAGCGCGTGAATGTCGTCCACAGGAAATTGATCGGGCTGCGCGCGGTCTGTTCCGCGTCGTCTGCCAGCACCAGCAGAGGCCAGTCGGCGAACGCCGGATGCTGCGGAAGCCGCGCGGCAGCGGCGCGGTCCTGCGCGTAAGGAGCCGCCTCGATCACCAGACACCCCGGGCAGAACACCCGTATCCGGCGCACCTCCGAGGGCGGCTCGCCGCGGAACTCCGCCGGCAGAGTCCGCACCGGCGGCCCTACGCCCAGCAATACGCCCTTGCTGCCTTCGTTCACCGCAGGGCCGGTGTAGTCCAGCGTATCCATCGACAGATTCCCGAAGACGTACAGATCGCTGTGGAAGTCCGCCCGCTCCAGCACCTGCGCCAGCGTCCCGCGGAAGTCTCGCAGGTCACGCGGCGCATCCAGCACCAGAAGGAACTTGGTCAACGACAGCTGCCCCTCGCCCAAGATCCGGAAGGCTGCGGCCATCGCCTCGCGCTTGTAGCGCTGGCGCACCACCGCCGCCGCCAGTGAGTGGTAACCGGTCTCGCCGTAGCTCCACAGGTCGGTCACCGCAGGCATCACCAGCGGGAAGACGGGCGCCAACAGCTCCTGCAGGAAGTCACCCAGGAAGAAGTCCTCCTGCCGTGGCTTGCCCACCACCGTCGCCGGGAAGATCGCGTCGCGGCGCGCCAGCAGTGCATCGCAGTGGAAGACCGGATAGTCGTGGCGCAGCGAGTAGTAGCCGTAGTGATCGCCGAAGGGACCTTCCGGCCGGCGCTCGCGCGGCGGAACGCGGCCGACTAGCACTAGCTCGGCATCGGCGGCCAGCGGCAGTGGGCCATGCGGGTTCGCCGCCAGCCTCACCTTCTGTCCCAGCACCAGCGCCGCGAGCATCAGCTCCGGGACGTTCTCGGGCAGCGGCGCGATCGCCGCCAACAGCAGCGCCGGCGGCCCGCCCAGGAACACGTTCACCGGCAACGCCCGCCCGCGCTCTTCGGCGACCGCATAGTGGAATCCGCCGCCCTTGCCGATCTGCCAGTGCATGCCGCAGGTGGTCGCGTCGTAGCGCTGCATGCGGTAGATGCCCAGGTTGTGCCCAAGGCCATCGGGGTGCTCGGTGTAGACCAGCGGAAGCGTGAGGAACGGACCCCCGTCTTGTGGCCAGGTGGTGAGCACCGGCAACTGGTCCAGCCGCGGCGGGCGCTGCGTGCGCTGCAGCACGGGCGCGCCGCTGGCACGGCGCGTACCCAGGCCCAGCAGCGGCACGGCCAGCTTGCGTCGCCGCCACAGCGTGCCGAGGCTGGGCGGCATCAGCTCGCGCGGCAGCGCCGCAATCGCCTCCACGAGCTGCCGCGGCCGCGTGCCGAACGCGCGCTCCACACGCCGGGCCGTTCCGAACAGATTCGTCACCACCGGCGTCGACGCGCCGCGCACGCGCCGGAACAGCAGGGCGGGGCCCGCGGCCGCGATCACGCGGCGGTGGATCTCGGCCGCCTCCAGATGCGCGTCGACCTCGGCATCGATTTCCATCAGGTCGCCGTCCTGGCGCAGTGCGTCGAGGAACGAGCGCAGATCACCGAAGATCTCAACCTGGGGCATCGGGGGGACGGCTCCGCGGCTGCAGGACAGCGGCACCAAGCTCGCCACCCGGCGCGGCGGCAGGGGGACGGCGTGCGGCAGGCAAGCCTACCTGGCCGCGGTCGGCGGCACAACCGCAGACAAGGGCCGCAGTTGCGCGGCAGCATGGCAGCGTACCCGCGCAGCAGAGGCGCGCACCGATTGCGCTGGCGCGGAGCGCAGGGCGCCACGCTATTTCGGTTGCCGTGGCAGCGTGCTATTTTCATCATAGGCAACACGACCTGGGGGTGGCGCCTTCTCCTGCTCGCTTGGGCCTGCGCCCGGTGCCGTCATGGTGAACATCACCAAGTGCGAAGTCTGTGGCCGGGTGATCCCCGCTACCGAGCACGGCTGCGCGTACTGCGAGCGCGAACGTCGCGACCAGGCGCAGCTGAGCGAGCGCCCCTACCTGCCGCTCGCGATCCGGCTGCTGTTGATCCTGCTTTTGGTCGACGCGCTGGCGGTGGCCGCGCTGTCGGGCGGGAGCCTCTGGCGGGCCCTGGCGGCGCCCGGCAAGCCCAGCCTACCGGCGGTCGCAGTCCCGGCGGCGCGCATCATGCTCGCGGCCGCCGCCGTGGCGGGCGCGCTGCTGCGCCGTCCGGTCGGCCGCTGGTTGTGCCTGGGCTTTATTGGGGCCGAGGCCGCCGGCGGACTGCTCAGCTACGCGCATCTGCTGGGCCCGGTGCCGTGGACCGGTGCACCGCTGGAGCCCATCTGGACGGCCCTGTTCTGCTTCCTGTTCCTGCGCGCCGACGTGATCCGGCGTTACGATGTCCGCGCGGCCGACCGCCGCGAGCTCCACTCGCTGATGCGCAACGTCCAGAAGGGTCGGCTGCACTGAGGGGGGGCGATTGATGGAGCTGCTGCTGCACGGCGGGCGCGTGCTGACCATGGACCCGGCCGTGCGCGGCGATGCCGTGCTGGTGCGTGACAGCCGCATCGCGGCGGTGGGGGGGCTGACCGAGCTGCGCCCCGCCGCCCCCAGCGCGTTGTCCATCGACCTGCGTGGCTGTCTGCTGCTGCCGGGCCTCACCGACACCCACACCCACTTCTACGAGCTCGCGCGCCGGCGCGCCGGCGTCGATCTTGGCGGCGCCTGCAATCTGCCCGCGATCCGCGCGCTGCTGCTTGCCTACCGCGAGCGGATGCCCGCGCAGCAGACGTGGGTCGGCGGTGGTGGCTGGGATCCCGCGCTGCTGGCCGGACCACGACGCCCCGACCGCCGCTTGCTCGACGAGGTCTTTCCCGATCACCCCGTGGCGTTGGAGAGTCGCGATTTCCACACCATGTGGTGCAACACTCGCGCGCTCGAAGCGGCGGGGGTGCTGTCCGAAGCAGCGGTGCCCCCCGGAGGCGAGATTGGCCACCGGCCGGACGGCGCGCCCGACGGCCTGCTCTACGAGACCGCCTGGGAGCTGATCTGGAGTGCGCGTCCCCCCGAGCCGCCGGAGGTGGCCGACCGCTGGGTGCACGACGCCATCGCCTACGCCCACGGACTCGGCCTCACGGGCTTCCACAGCATGGAGGTCGACGCGGCGCTGCGCACCTACGAGCGCCTGCGCGACCGTGGCGAGCTGCGCATGCGCGTCTGCTTCCACACGCCGTTGTCGGATCTGGGCCCGCGCATCGAGCGCGGCGAGGCAAGCTATGCTGGCGACGACCCCTGGATCCGGCTGGGTGGCGTCAAGGTCTTCATGGACGGCTCGCTCGGCTCGCGGTCGGCGTGGATGCAGGACACCTACCCGGATGGCTCGCGGGGCCGCCTGCTGCGCACCGAAGAGGAGCTCACTGGGATTCTCGCAAGCGCGGGGCGCGCCCGGATCGCCGGCACGGTGCACGCCATCGGCGACGCCACGGTCGCGCTGGTGTGCCGTGCGGTCGCCGCTGCTCGCCGACTCCACGGGCGCACCGATCTGCTGGACCGGATCGAGCACGCGCAGTGCGTGCGGCCGGCGCAGCAGCAGGAGATCGCGCGGCTGGGCATTTACTGCGCGATGCAGCCCGTCCACCTGAGCGATGACATCCCGCTGCTGCCGGCGTGGGGAGAGGCAGCACGCTTTGCGTATCCCTTCCGATCGTTGCTGCAAGCTGGTGTTCAGATTGGACTTGGCAGCGACGCGCCCGTCGCGTCTCTGGACCCGTGCGCGGGTGTGCACTGCGCGATCCAGCGGCGCGCCGGCCGCGATCCAGCGGCAGCGCCGTGGCACCCGCAGGAGGCCCTGACCGCGACGGAGGCGATGCTAGGCTACACGCTGTGGGCGGCGTGTGGATCGCGCCGCGAGCGCGAGTTGGGCTCGATCACGCCGGGGAAGCTCGCCGATCTCACTGCGCTCGACGATCCGGGGATCGAGGATCCCGAGGCCTGGCGATCGGTTCGGACGCGGCTGACCGTGGTTGGCGGCGAGGTCGTCTGCGAGCGCCCGTCCTGATGTCGGTCCTCAAGGACAGCACGTATCACCGTGTCACTTCGTGACTTGTCCAAGCGGCGACATTGGAGTAGCGGTGCCCACCCCGACCTGCCGATCGCGCGAGGAGCGGCGCTACGAGGCTTTCTTCGCCGCGGCGTCGCGCTTGCCGTAGTGCGCGGCCACGTACTCCTCGAGGATCTTCGTGAAGTCCTCGACCAGCGTGGGGCCTTTCAGCGTGGTGCGCAGCTGCCCGTCCGCGAACACCGGCGCGCGCGGATCCTCCCCCGTGCCGGGCAGCGAGATGCCCACGTCGGCGTGCTTGCTCTCGCCGGGGCCATTGACGACGCAGCCCATCACGGCCACGTGCAGCTCCTCGACGCCCTCGTAGTGCGCCTTCCACTCGGGCATGCGCCAGCGCAGGTAGGTCTGGATCTGCTCGGCCAGCTCCTGGAAGAATGTGGACGTCGTGCGCCCGCAGCCGGGACAGGCCGTGACCTGCGGCACGAAGCTGCGCAGGCCCATTGACTGCAGGATCTGCTGACAGATGCGCACCTCCTCGGTGCGGTCGCCGCCGGGTGCCGGCGTCAGGCTCACGCGGATCGTGTCACCGATGCCTTGCTCCAGCAGCACCGCGATCCCTGCCGTGCTGGCCACGGTGCCCTTGATCCCCATGCCGGCCTCGGTCAATCCGAGATGCAGCGGGTAGTCACAGCGCGCGGCGAGCATGCGGTAGACCTCGATCAGGTCCTGCACGCCACTGACCTTCGCGCTGAGGATGATCCGGTCGTGGGCCAGGCCCAGCTTCTCGGCCGCCTCGGCGCTGCGCAGGGCGCTCTGCACGATCGCCTCCATGGTGACCGCGCGCGCGTCCAGGGGGTCTGCCCGCTGCGCGTTCTCATCCATCAGGCGCGTCAGGAGCTGCTGGTCCAGCGAGCCCCAGTTGACGCCGATGCGCACGGGCTGGCCGTAGTCCTTGGCGATCTCGATCAGCGTCACGAAGTTGTCGACGTAGGTGCGCCGTGTCCCGACGTTGCCGGGGTTGATGCGGTACTTGTCCAGCGCCCGCGCGCACTCCGGGAACTGGCGCAGCAGCGTGTGGCCGTTGTAGTGGAAATCGCCCAGGAGCGGAACGCGCACGCCCACGTCCTCGATACGCTTGCGGATCTCGGCGACCTGGGCCGCGGCCGCCTCAGTGTTCACCGTGATGCGCACCAGCTCGCTGCCCGCTCGCGCCAGCTCCACCACCTGCGCGGCGGTCGCCGCGGCGTCTGCGGTGTCGGTGTTGGTCATGCTCTGCACCACGATCGGATGGCACGACCCGACCGGGATGCCGGCAACCCAGACCGTCGGGGTCTGCCTGCGCTTGACGGCGGAACCGGAGCTCAACACGTCCTCCTCTGGCGCGGGCGCCCAGCGGGGCTCGCCCGGGCGCCCGGCACGACTGGCGCGGGCGCCCAGCGGGGCTCACCCGGACCCCCAGCGGCTCTGGCTCAGGCGCCCAGCATCTCGTCGATCGTCGCTCGCGAGATCGCGTGATAGCCGGGCCGGGCCTTGGCGTAGATGCGCTTCGCCTCCGCCTTGCCCGCCTCGGTCCGCGCCAGCTCCTGGTAGAGCGGCTTGAGGAACTTACGCCGGCCGACCTCCAGCAGGAAATCCTCCAGCCGTCCGCGGGCTCTTGAGTAGCCCGTCGCGACGGCGAGCTTGAGCCACTCGCACAGGATCTCGCTGTTTCCGCTGCGGGTCAGCGCGAAGGTCTCGTCCAATTGAGACATCCGCTCTGCCGGCAGGTCGGGGGGCATCTGGCGCAGGAAATGGATCCACTCGTGGGCGGTCCAGCCCCGTGTCGCCTCCGCGCTCAGCGCCGCAGCACCCTCCAGCCACGTGGTGGCCGTCCGCTCCACGCGCGCGAAGGCATCGCTGCGCGCCTGCGGTGCGTTGTCCGGAATGCCCGGTCCGTACACCCACTCGTGCACGCGCACCGCCGCTGCCCGTGCCCGGTCCTTCGACAACAGGTGCGCGTCCAGGTACGACAGGAACTGCGCGCTGGTCAGCGACTGGAACGCGTGCTCATCGAAGTGGCGGCGCAGGAAGGTGTCGAACGCCTTGCGGCCGAAGGTCTCTTCCAGCAGCCGCAGGAACAGGTATCCCTTCTCGTAGGGCACGTCGGTGACGCCGTCGTCGGGATCGCGCCCCAACAGATCCATATAGAGCCAGGTGTCGCGGCTGCGCGGGCCCAGCTCGGCGACGGTCGCCTCCAGCCGCTGCCGCCCCAACGCAGCCTCCATCTCGGCGCGCGCGCGGCCGTACAGCGCCTCCTGGATGCGGCGCTCGAAGTACACCGTGAAGCCCTCGTTGAGCCAGAAGTCGTTCCAGGTGGCGTTGGTCGCGAGATTGCCGCTCCAGGAGTGCGAAAGCTCGTGGGCCACCAGCGCCACCAGCGACCGGTCCCCGGCGATCACGGTTGGCGTGGCGAAGGTGAGCCGCGGATTCTCCATGCCTCCCATGGGGAACGCCGGCGGCAGCACCAGGATGTCATAGCGCCCCCAGCGGTAGGGGCCGTACAGCCGCTCGGCGGCCTCCATCATCTTCTCCGTGTCGGCGAACTCGTGGGCGGCCTTGTCCACGACCGCGGGCTCGGCCCAGACTCCCGAGCGAGCGCCGATGGAGCGGAATGCCAGGTCGCCCACTCCCAGTGCGAGCAGGTAGCTCGGAATGGGCTGCGGCATGTGGAACCGGTAGACGCCCGCTTCGTCGGCGCGGCTGCGATCCTCGGCGCCCATCACCGCGCGCAGCCTCTCCTCCACGCGCACCACGGCGGAAAAGGTCGTGCGCACGTGCGGCTCGTCGATGCAGGGCACCCACGAACGCGCGTGGATCGCCTGCGACTGCGAGTACAGGAAGGGCTGGCGGCGCCCAGCCGTCTGCGACGGTGCCAGCCACTGCAGGCCCGACGCCGAGGGCGCGGTGCGGTAGGTGACCTCCACGCGGTCGGCGCCCCGCGGCAGGTCGATCTGCAACTTGCGGCCCTCGAAGCGCACCTCCGGCAGGAATGCGAAGGGCACCTCCACGAGCTTGGCGCCCGCCCCCGCCCGCACGCGGGCGATGGCGAGCTCGCGCGTGTCCAGGGCCAGCCGGCGCGGCGCCGACGCCTTGCCCCGCAGGTGGTGGACCGCCGTGCCGGCGATCTCCTGGCGCGCGAAGGAGATCGTGAGATCCAGATCGATGTGCTTCACGTCCCGCCCTCCTTCTTGGTACGTATGCTCTGCGCTGGATGGTCGGTGCTCCGCGGATGCCACCTCATGCGCCGGGCGATCGGTGCTCCGCGGCCGCCGTGCCGTGCGCGGGGTGGTCAGGGCTCCGCGCGCTCCCGCGGCTCCCCGCGCTGCGGCTGCTCCGGCTCAGGCAGGTGCGCGGGGTGTTCGGACTGTGGCCGGGACTCCGCCGGTTCCGTGGGTGGCAGGATGATCCCGCGCCCCGTCTGTCCCTCGATCCTCACCTTCAGGGCGCGCTCCGTCCGAATGTGGCGGACATACTCCGTGGCCGTGATCTCCGGCTGCGCCGCCAGCCATGGCCAGTCCACCATACCATCTCCGGTCGCGGCATCCACGGTGAAGTAGCCCACGCCCAGGCTAGTGAGGTTCTGCAGGAAATGCGTGCCTTGCGACGGCGCCACTTTGAAGTCGGGCAGCGCCGCCTCGACGATGGTACGGGCGCCCGAAATCTGCTCCCAGCCCACGGGAATCCCCAGCCACGGATCGGCCGAGCCCCAGCGTCCGGGTCCGATGAGCACGTAGGGGCGCTTCTCCGCCCGCAACTGCGCGTTGATCCGGCCTACCTCGCCGGCGATCTGCGGCGTGCGCGACGGGTCGAACTGCTCCGGCCGCACGTACACGATATCGTGGATGTTGGGCAGCGTGCCATTGCCCAGCGCGCTCAGGCTCAAGCACACCGGCCTGCGCAGCGCGTCCTCCTCCAGGGGCGCCTCATCGGGCTCCCGCCCGATCACCATGCGGCGCGTCTGCAGGAAGCCGAAGAAGGCAGGCTGGCGCGTCAGGTCCATGGCGAACTCGATCTCGACGGGCGCGCCCAGGCCGTCGCGGGCGAGCGCCTCGAGCGTGCGCAGGATCTCTGCCAGGGGATATGCCTCCGACTTCAGGATGGGGGAGAAGGTGACCAGTGGCGTCCCATCCTCGCGCAGCCCGTCGTAGACGCAGTCGTTCTGTGGCGAGTAGGTGGATGCCAGCCAGGTCATGGTGCCGTCGGCCAGCGCCGCCGGCAGCCCCAGCCGCAACATGTTGGAGTCCTCGGCCACATCTGACATCGCGTCGGGATGAGAGAGGTCCAGCGCGAAGAAATGGTGCTGCGAGTTGCGCACCGTGTCGGCCACGGTGGCGAACTGCGCGAAGTGGTGCGGGTGGACCGGCGAGAAGCGCAGTGCGTCGAAGCCCAGCACCACCTGCCGCCCGAAGCCCAGCGCGAGCACGGCGATGCCGTCCTCTGCGCGTAAGGGCGCGATGGGGTAGAAATTGTACGAGCGGATGACACCCGACAGCGTGGGATAGAAGCGCGTCCCGTAGGCGGAGCCGACCAGCTGCTGGAGCACCACCGCCATCTTCTCGTCCTCCATGCGGTAGGGCGTGGACTCGATGTAGGCGCGCGAGGCCAGCGAGAAGGTGGAGGCGTAGACGAGCTTCACGGCGCGCTCGAGCTGGCGCAGCCGCACCTCCCGGCGCGGGTGGTTGTTGGGCAGCATGTAGGTGCGGTAGATGCCGGCGAAGGGTTGCAGCTGCGAGTCCTCCAGCAGGCTCGAGGATCGCACGGCCAGCGGATACGTCACGCGCTCGAGGAAGGTGGCCAGGTCCTCGCGCACGTCTTCGGGCAGCCGCGCGGCGAGGAACGCGCGGGTGATCTCCTCGTCGAGGGCGGAACCGTAGGCGATCTCGCGCAGCCGGACGTCGTCCAGCAGGGCGTCGAAGACGTCGGTCCCGATCACTGCGGTGGGCGGAACGGCGATGCGCACGCCATCGAACAGCTCAGCGATGCCGCTGCGCAGCAGCAGGTGGTTGGCGAAGGCCAGACCGCGCCCCTTGCCCCCCAGCGAGCCCCGCCCGATGCGCACGAACGCACTGCCGGCGTCGAACTGCCGTGGCGAGTAGTCCGCCACCACGCCGCGGCGCGTCTCGGCCCGGTGGGCGCTCAAGGTGCGGATCAGGTAGGCGCGCAGGTCGCCGATGGAACTGAACTCGCTCACGCGGCGCGGGCGCAGGCGCGCGGCGAGCTCGAATTCGGTGCGCGCACGCAGCCAGTTGGAGAAGTCGTTCCGATTCGCGTGCCACAGGAGCGAAGCGTCCGGCACCCGCGCCAGGGTCTCCTCCATCGACCGCAGATCGCTCGCGCGGTCCACTTCGGTCGCTCCCTCCACCCCGGTCGCGCCGTCGGGCAGCAGGAAGACGAAATCGCCGAAACCCAGCCGCCCCTGGATGAAACGCCGCAGGTCGGCCAGAAGGCTGCGCGAGCGCTTGTGGATGAACGAGGCCCCCAGCTGCTCCGCCAGCTGCGCTGCCCGGTCCTCGGAGGATTGCAGCAGCACGGGCAAGGTGGGGTCGTCCTCCTTGACGCGGCGCACGAACGTGGCGCCCGCGCCGGGATCGACCTTGCCCTCGCGCGGGAAGGACAGGTCGCAGATCACGCCCAGCATGTAAGGGCGGTAGCGGGCGTACAGCTCGACCGCTTGCTCGTAGCTGCGCGCCAGCAGGATCTTGGGCCGCGCCCGCATGCGCAGCACGCGGTGGGTGACGTTGACCCCCTCGTCCATGAGCGACTGCGTCTGGTCCATCAGCTCGGTGTACAAGAGCGGCAGGTACAGCGAGGTGAAGCGCACCGAGTCCTCGATCAAGAGGATGGTTCGCACGCTGGCCACGCGCGCGTCGTGGTCGGCATTCCAGCGGTCTTCGAACAGCTTCAGGATCGCCATGAACAGGCGGGCGTCACCCCACCAGATGAACGTCTCGTCGACGCCGTCGCGGGGCGAGACCGGCTGCAGCCGGGCCAGCTCGCGGGTGTCGAAGGCGAGCACCACCACCGGCACGCGCGGGTCGATGGACTTCACACGCCGGCCGAAGGTGAAGGCGTCCACTTCGCCCGCCCACAGCATGGTCAGCACCAGATCGAACCGGCGCTGGTGCAGCAGCTCGAGGGCCTGCTCGGCGGTAGCCACGCGCGTGATGCTGGGCGCGGTGTGGAGGTTGAGGCTCACGAACTCGCCGAGGATGAGTTCCGTGAGCCGCCCACCCTCCTCGATCACGAAGGCGTCGTAATCGCTGGCGACCACCAGGATGTCGTGGGCGCGGTGGGGCATCAGGCTGTCGAAGCCGGCGTACGGGGTGCCGGTCTGGCGATAGGCGTCGCTCAGGAATCGCTGGGATGGTGCGGCCATGGATGGCCTCCGCGTTGGCGTTGCGCCGGGCGGGGGAGCGGGCGCTCCTGCCGCCCGGCGCGCTGGAGGTCGATCCGCAGCGTAGGCTCTAGATGAGGCCCTGGTCCAGCATCGCGTCGGCAACCTTCAGGAAGCCGGCGATGTTCGCTCCGTTGACGTAGTTGCCCGCGGTCCCGAACCGCTCCGCGGTCTTCACGCAATTGCTGTGGATGTTGACCATGATCCGGTGGAGGTGCTTGTCGACCTCTTCGCGGGTCCAGGACATGCGCTGGCTGTTCTGGGCCATCTCCAGCCCGGAGGTCGCCACGCCGCCGGCGTTGGCAGCCTTGCCGGGCCCGAACAGGATCTTGCTCTCCAGGAAGCAGTGGACCGCCTCGGGGGTCGAGGGCATGTTTGCGCCCTCCGCCACGCAGTGGCAGCCGGACTTCACAAGCGCGCGCGCGTCCTCCCCGCTCACTTCGTTCTGCGTGGCGCACGGCAGCGCCACGTCGCCACCGGCCTTCCACAGACCGTTGCCGTCATGGTACTCCGCCCGCGGGTACTTGGTCACGTACTCGCGGATGCGCCCGCGGCGCACGTTCTTCAGGTCCATGACGAACTGGAGCTTCTCGCGGTCGATGCCATCCTTGTCCACGATGAAGCCGTTGGAGTCCGACAGGGTGATGGCCTTGCCGCCCAGCTCGATGACCTTTTCGGTGGCGTACTGCGCCACGTTGCCCGAGCCGGAGACGAGGACCTTCTTGCCCTTGAAGCTCTCTCCACGCGTCTTGAGCATCTCCTCGGCGAAGTAGACGCAGCCGTAACCAGTGGCCTCGGGTCGGATGAGGCTGCCCCCCCAGTTGAGCCCCTTGCCGGTCAGGACGCCGGTGTCGTAGCTGTTCTTCATCCGCCTGTACTGCCCGAAGAGGAAGCCGATCTCACGGCCGCCAACGCCGATGTCGCCCGCAGGTACGTCGGTGTCGGAGTGGATGTGGCGGTTGAGCTCGGTCATGAAGCTCTGGCAGAAGCGCATGACCTCGTTGTCGCTCTTCCCCTTGGGATCGAAATCGCTCCCGCCCTTGGCCCCGCCCATCATCAAGGTGGTCAGGCTGTTCTTGAAGACCTGCTCGAAGCCCAGGAACTTGAGGATCCCGAGGTTCACGCTGGGATGGAAGCGCAGTCCACCCTTGTAGGGGCCCAGCGCGCTGTTGAACTGCACGCGGAACCCGCGATTCACGTGGACCTCGCCCCGGTCGTCCTGCCAGGGGACGCGGAACATGATCACGCGCTCGGGCTCGACGACGCGCTCGAGGATCTTCGCCTTCTTGTAATCCGGCCGTTGATCCACGACCGGCATGATCGACTCCACCACTTCCCGGACGGCCTGGTGGAACTCCTTCTCAGCGGGATTCTTGCTGATCACGCCTTCCATGAAGGCGTCGACGGCTTTGCTCATACTCTGCTTCCTTTTGCACGCTGCGGTGCGATGGTTGGCGTGAGTTGGCTCGCAAGAATCTAGGAAGGACGCCTTGGAAATCCAAGGGAATCCACCCACACCAACTCCGCCCCCCGCAAGGTCTTGCGGTGGGGGGGCGGTCCGGGGCCGGGTTGGTGCGCCGCCGGTTCCCCCGCGAGCGGAGCCGGCTGGCCCAAGGCCCCGCGGGGCGCGACGGCTGGGCAGGATCGCGCGCTGCGGTGTGGCCGGATGCAGAAAGGCCGCCGTAGTCCGGCGGCCTTTCGCGCGTGGTAGCGGGGGCGGGATTCGAACCCGCGACCTTTGGGTTATGAGCCCAACGAGCTACCAGACTGCTCCACCCCGCGTCAAGTACGCCGCAGAAGCTAGAGACGCCCGTCCGACCTGTCAAGGGGCGGGCAGCGGCGCGCTCGTGGCGCCGGGGGCCGCCGGCGGCGCCTCGGCGCCCAGGACGTGGAGCACCCGCTCACCGTCCCGGGTCAGTCCGTAGCGCTCGCGCGCCACCTTCTCGAGCGCGAAGCTCCCCGGCAGCGCGAGATCGGACGCCTCACCCTGCAGCTGCGCCTGCTGCTGGTGCAGCGCGGCGATGTCCTGCGCCAGGCGCGCGTTCTCCCGCTCCAGGCGGCGGATGCGCACCACGCCGCCTTCGCCCAGCACCAGCCCGTAGACCACCGTCGCCGCGGCCAGCAGCCACAGCGTGCGGCGCGCGCCGGTCCCGATGTCTTCCTTGCCCACCTTTGCGCGCAGGTACATCAGCGCAGGGCCTCCAGGTCCAGATTGGTGAAGCAACGCTCCCCAGGGTAGATCGCCAGATCGCCGAGCTCCTCCTCGATGCGCAGCAGCTCGTTGTACTTGCAGATGCGGTCGGTGCGGCTCATCGACCCGGTCTTGATCTGGCCCGCGTTGGTGGCGACTGCGAGGTGCGCGATGGTCACGTCCTCCGTCTCACCGCTGCGATGGCTCACCACGTTGGTGTACGAGGCGATGCGGGCCAGCTCCATCGTCTGCAGCGTCTCGGTGAGCGTGCCGATCTGGTTGAGCTTGATCAGGATGCTATTGGCGATCCCCTCGTCCACGCCCCGGCTGAGGCGCGTGGGATTGGTCACGAACAGGTCATCGCCCACGACCTGAATGCGCTCGCTGAGGGCATCGGTGAGCGCGCGCCACCCGCTCCAGTCATTCTCGTCCAGACCGTCCTCCAGCGAGAGGATGGGATATTGCTTGACCAGCCCCTGGTAGTAGCTGATCAGGCGCGCGGAGTCCCACTGATGGCCACCCTCGGCCACGAGATTGTAGCCCCCGTCTGCGTAGAAACTGTTCGCCGCCGCGTCGATCGCCAGCACGATGTCGTCGCCCGCGGAGTAGCCCGCCTTGTCGATCGCCTCGAGGATCAGCTCGATGGCTTCGGCGTTGCTGCGCAGGTTGGGCGCGAATCCTCCCTCGTCTCCGACGCTGGTGGCGTAGCCTCGCCCCGCCAGCACCTTCTTGAGCGTGTGGAAGGTTTCCGCCCCCATGCGGACCGCCTCGCGGAAGCTCGGCGCTCCCACCGGCATGATCATGAATTCCTGGAGGTCGACGTTGTTGTCGGCGTGCGCGCCGCCGTTGAGCACGTTCATCATGGGCACCGGGAGGGTGCGCGCCGAGACGCCGCCGATGTAGCGGTAGAGTGGCAGGCCGATGCTCCCGGCGGCCGCCTTGGCCACCGCGAGGCTGACGCCGAGGATCGCGTTGGCGCCGAGCTTGGACTTGTTGGGAGTGCCGTCGAGCTCGAGCAGCATCCGATCGATCTGCATCTGCTCGGTGGCGTTCACGCCCGTGAGCTCGTCGGCGATCGGCCCGTTCACGTTGGCGACGGCGGACTCCACGCCCTTGCCGTGGTAGACCTTCTCGTCGCCGTCGCGCAGCTCCAGCGCTTCGAATTCCCCGGTCGACGCGCCTGAGGGCACGGCAGCCCGTCCCAGCGAGCCGTCCTTCAGTAGGATCTCGACCTCGACGGTGGGGTTGCCGCGCGAATCCAGGATTTGCCGGGCGCGGACCTGCTCGATCTCGCTCATGGTGCCATCTCCCGGGTGGGTGGGTCCCGGCCGGGCCGGAGGGCGCACGGCTGCACAATAGGTCCCCCCCGTGGCCGCGTCAAGCCGAGTACGATTCGAGCTAACCACTTAGGATGCCTTCGGTTACCATCCGGACCGGGCAGCCTGCTGCGGCCGTCCTGATTCGGTGAAACCTGCGGCGCGGCACGGGCGTAGGTCCGGTTGGCACGTGGACCTCCGGACCGCAGCGGCTTTGGCCCGGGCGGAACCGCCCCGGGCGTGGGAAGGCTCGCCCGGGATGGAGGGCCAAGGTGCAGAGCGACAGCCTGGTCATCGCGCGCGCGCGGGCGGGCGAGGAGGAGGCCTTCGCCGAGCTCCTGCGGCGCTACCGCAGTGCGGTGTACAACCTCTGCGTGCGGATGCTGCGCAACCGCGAGGATGCCCAGGATGTCGCCCAGGACGTCTTCATCAAGGTCTTCTCCATGCTCGATCGTTACGATGAGCAGTACGCATTCCGCAGCTGGCTGTTCAAGATCGCGGCGAACCAATGCATCGACTTCATCCGGAAGAACCGCGTGAAGCTCCTGCGGCTCGACGAGCCGGTCGAGTACAAGGGGGAGGAGATCGAGCGCCAGCTCAAGGACGAGGCGCCCACGCCCGAGGACACGGTGCAGGCCGACGAGATCTCCAAGGTGCTGCTGGCGATCACCGACGAGCTGCCGCCGCACTACCGGTCGATGATCGTGCTGCGGCACCAGGAGCACCTGGCCTACGAAGAGATCGCCGAGCTCATGGACCTGCCGCTGGGCACCGTGAAGGCGCGCATCCATCGCGCCCGGGCAATGATGAAGGAGAAGCTGCTGCGCCGGCACGCCGGGTTCGAGTCGTATCTCAAGGACTGAGGGGGCGGCACGCCAGCCCCCGGGTGAGGCACGGTGGATGGGAAAAAAACGTCGGGGGATGTTCCATCCGCCGTGGGGGGAGCGGCCACGGTCGCCTGGCCTGTGGCCTCGTGGTCGGGCCGCTTCCCACAAATCGGACGCTGCGGGCCGCGCAGTCAGCCGCGGGCCGCAGCTTGGACGTCTTGGGCCGCCGCCCCGCCGGCCTGGGACTGGGAGTCGCCGCGTCCCGCGAGTGGCAGTAGAATCTCGAGGGGGCGCGGCCGGCGGCCGCGGAAGGAGCCTTGGGCATGAGCGACGAGACCGGACAGCCGCGAGCGCGTGACGAGCGTCTGCAGGCCTACCTGGACGGCACGCTGCCGCGCCGGGCCGCGGTCGAGCTCTTCCTGCAGGCCGAGCGGGATCCAGCGCTGCGCGCGGAGCTGGACGGGTACCGGACCCTGTTCGGCCAGCTGGACGCGCTCCCGCGAGCGGAGCCTCCGGCGGCGCTCGACCGCGCGGTGCTCACCCGCGTCCCGTACGATTACTACCGATCGCTGCCACAGCGCCCGGCCCCGGTGCTGCAGATCGGGTCGCCTGCACCCTCGGTGGCGCGCCGGCTCGCGCCGCTGCGCGGCTGGGCGGTCGCCGCTGGCGCGGCCTACGGGCTCTTCCTGCTGGTGAGCCATAGTCTGCTCGCCCGGGGTGCCCGGACGGCGGCCGCGGTCGTGGGAAACGCTCTGGCGGACCTGGCGGCGCGCACGCACGATGTTCCCGTGCTCGCGGCGCTCTTAACCGCGCTCCAGCGCATCTACGAGATTGGCCTCGGCGCGATCTCTGCGGTGCACGCGACGCTGGGGAGCGCGGGGACGACCCTTGCCGTCGGGCTCGTGGTGGCCCTGCTGGTGGTCCTGGCCGTCGTCGGCCTGCGGCGTCGCGAGGATCCCGGCAGATCCCATGTGTGATCCCTCCGCACTGCGACACTTGCGCATCCACGCGCCGCGAACGACGGCAGGCCGGCCGAGCGCCGCACGCGCGCTGGCGGCCGCTCTGACGCTCACGACGATGAACGCGAGCGTCGCCCTCGTTCCCTGGATCGGCGCTGCGCTGATGGCCGCTGTCGCCGGCAGCACGGCGTTCGCCAGTTCGGCCGTCCCTGCCGACGCGCCGCCTGCGGCTCCGCCCGCCGCCCCCGCGGTGACCACTCCTGCCGAGCCCGACTCTGCGATCGCGCCGGCCGCGGAGCCGTCCGCGAGCACCACCGCGACCGAGCGGCTCTATCAACAGCTCTTCGAGACCCAGATGCGCATCGCCCGGGCGCACCGGCAGGCGGCGCGCGACAGCCTGCTGGCCGCTCGCGCGCGGCTGCTGGGACAGATCCGGGAGCTCCGCCGCGCGCGCGGCGACGGCGAGGCAGACTCGGCGACGTCGCGGCGCGAGCTGGAGCGCCTCGCCCACGATCTGCAGCGCGGCGGCGAGAATGTGGATTGGGAGGAGCTGTCGCGGCAGCTCAACCAGAGCCTGGGAGGCTTGCAGAAGGGGCTCGACCAGCTCGGCGAGCGGCTGGGCGACCTCGACGTGGAGGTCGGGCCGGAGCGCATCCGGTTGGGCGACCGGCGCACCGGCGACCGGGTCGTGATCGCAATCCCCCAGGAGCTCCGGCAGAGCATCAAAGAGGGCTTCCAGGCAGTGCAACAGGAGCTCAACGCCGCACTTGCCGACAGCGCGGCGGTGCACCGGGACCATGCCGTGCATCCTCCGGCTCCGCGGGGGCCGGTGTTCAGAGGGTTCCCCCGGCTCGGTGACCTGCTCAAAGGGCTTCCCGAGCCCAAGCGCAAGGTGATCACCGGCCCGGTCGTCAAGGTCCACGACGGATTCACCGTCGCCGCCAACGAGATTGTGCAAGGTGACGTGGTCGTCGTCGGAGGCGACCTGCACGTCGAGGGCGAGATCCTGGGGAACGCGGTCGTCGTGTTCGGCGATCTCGTGTTGGAAGACGGCGCCTCGATCGGCAAGGACGCCATCCACGTCGGGGGCGCCATGATCACCAGCGGTCAGCCGGCGATCCACGGTGCGATCTACGACATCGGACACCGCTGGCCGGCGCTGGGACTGGCGGGGCTGGGTGGAGGCGCGTCCCCACGCTGGGCCTTCGCCGCCTACGCGGTGCGGATCGTACTCGTCGTCCTGCTGCTGTTCCTGGGGGCCGGGCTGATGGGCGACCGCATGACCGTGATGGCCGAGCGGCTGCGGCAGAGCGCGCTCGCTGCCGTGCTCAAGGGTGCGCTGTGGTTCCTGATCGGCCTCTTGGCGTTCGCCGTCGCCACGGTCGCGCTCGCGATCACCGTGATCGGGATCCCGATCGTGGTCGTGCTCGCGCTTGGGTACGCGGCGCTGCTGCTGACGGCGTACTTCGTCACCTGCCAGGTGCTCGGGACGCGGCTGCTGCGCGTCGCGCGCGGCGGACCCGCGCCGGCGCCGCTGCGGGCCGCGCTCACCGGCCTGGCCCTGGCGGAGATTCCCGGACTCCTGGCGGTGGCCCTCTCGGCCGCCCCCGCGTTGGCGGGGACGGCAGCGCTGCTCCAGCTGGTCGATGCGGCGCTCAAGCTGCTCCTGATCTGCATCGGCTTCGGGGCCGTGCTCGCCACCCGCGCGGGGGCTCGCCGACTGCTGCGCCCTCTGGCCAGCGTGGCCGCTTCCTCTCCTGAGCCCGCCGCGTCTGCAGGATGACCCGTCGTGGCGCGCCGCTCCGCGGGCTGCCCTGTTCGGGCGCTCGCGGTTGATCCGCCGCTGGCGCGTTCCTGATCCGCCCGCCGCCTGGCAACGAGCCGCTTCCGCCACGGCCTGCGCCTCTGCTATCCTCATGGAGGGGGACAGACGCCTGCTGGGGCCGCCGCGTGCGCACCGTCATCACACCCGTACTGCTCGCTTGCGCCCTGCTGTGCTCCGCGGCACCTTCGACCGCGCGGGCATCGGTTCAAGTCGACGTCCGCAGCGCGGAGTGGGTCAGCGGGCACGGCGCTCCCGCCGACGCGCCCGGCGCTCTTCGCTTCATCAGCGACGCGGGGCAGCCGCTGGGCGTGGTCGTCGATCCGAGCGCGGCCGCCATCACCAATCCCGCGTGGGACGGCACCTTCCACCCCTTCACCGCGGAGCTGGTCGCGGCGGCGCTCGCCGAAGTGGCCGAACTTCCAGGACCCGATCTGGCCGTTACGATCTACTGCCTGCCGGGGCTCCCGCAGCTGCAGGGCGCGAGCTTCACGGCGGGCCACGAGATCTTCCTCGCCGCGGCGGTGGGCGAGATCTCTCCGCGGGTCGCGGCGTACACCGTCGTCCACGAGCTGGGGCACGTGGTGCAGCACGTGCGCCTGCCGGCGCCGGGCGAGGCCGGATGGGATCGCTACCTCGCGCTGCGCGGACTGACCGATGGCACCCGCTACAACGAGCGGGCCATCCACCGCGACCGGCCGGCCGAGGTCTTCGCCGAGGACTTTCGGGCGCTGTTCGGTGGCCCGCTGGCGACCTACAGCGGAACCATCGAGAATCCCGATCTGCCCGCTCCGGCCGGCGTCGCCGGCTTGCGCGCGTTCATGGCGGACGTGCTGCTGGGCCGCTTCCAGGCGGCGCCGCGCATCCAGTGGGTCGCCAACTTTCCCAATCCGTTCAATCCGAGCACGACGATCCGCGCCCAGCTGCGCGACGATCTGGTCACCACCAGCACGAGCGTGCAGATCGAGGTGCTGGATCTGCGCGGGCGCCTGGTCATGCGTCTGCCGCCGATGCCGGCGGCACCGCAGATCGCCGCGCGCTGGGACGGCACCGATGCGCGCGGACAGCCGGTGGCCTCGGGCCGCTATCTCTTCCGCGTCTGGGCCGGCGGCGAATGCCGCGTTGGCTCCATGCTGTTGCTCAAGTAGAGCCGCCGCAAGCGCACCCGCGCGGGTGAGCGGGTCAGGTGGTGGCGGGCGGAGCGCCCCGGCGCGTGCGCCGTTGCACCAGTTGGCCGCAGGCCGCACCCACCTCGCGCCCGGCGCTTTCGCGCACCGTTGCGACGATTCCGGCGTCCCAGAAGAGCCGCACGAAGCGGTCGACGGCGGCCGGCTGTGGGCGACCGCCCGCGTAGCCCTCGATGGGATTGAGCGGGATGAGGTTGACCTTGAATGGGCCGCTGCTGGCCAGACGCAGCAGCCTCCGCGCGTCCTCCTCACGGTCATTGACCCCAGCGATGAGGGCGCATTCCAACGTGACCTTGCGCCGCGTCGCCCGGCCGTAGGCCGCGCCGGCGGCCAGCAGCTCTTCCAGCGAGACCGCGCCGGCCACGGGCATCAGGTTGCGACGCTCGCCCGGGTGCGCGGTCGTCACCGAGATCGCCAGCCCGTAGGGCTTACCCAGCTCCTGCAGCCGGCGGATTCCAGCGACCACACCCGACGTGCTCACGGTGATGTGGCGCGCCCCCAGCCCGACGGCGCCGGGATCGGTGAGGATGGCCAGCGCGCGGGCCAGCTCATCGAAGTTGTCCAAGGGCTCACCCATGCCCATGAACACCAGGTTGGGATGCCGGTCGGTGGGGTGGCGGCGCCGCAGCTCGAGCACCTGGGCCACGATTTCCCCGGCGGCCAGATTGCGCAGCAGGCCCATGCGCGCCGTGGCGCAGAACACGCAGGCCATGCGGCAGCCGACCTGGCTGGAGAGGCACAGGGTCTGCTCGCCTGCATCGCGCGCGATCGCCACCGCCTCGATCCGGGCGCCGTCGTGCAGCTCGAACAGATACTTCACCGAGCCGTCGGCGGCATGCTGGCGCTCCGCTGCGCGCAGGATGGTGAGCCCGTGGCGGCTGGCCAGCTCCGATCGCAGAGCCACGGGCAGGTCGGTGAGCTCGGCCAGGTCGGCGACCGCGCGAGCGAACAACCCGCGCGCCAGCTGCCGCCCGCGATAGGATGGCTCGCCGAGGCCGCGCACGAGCTGCTCCAGCTCGGCGGGTGAATGATCGTGCAGGGTGCGTACGGACATCGTTGTCGTGGGGGCCGGCCGGGCCGGCGCCGGATCCGGCGGCGCTTGACATGCAAAGGCGCGCTGCGCGAACGTGGGGCGCGCTGCCTGCGCTCGGTCTTGCGCATGTGGCGCCGCGAACCCCAGTGAGCATCAGAGTGCATCGGCAGGTCATGCAGACGCAAACGGAACCTCTGGCGCTCGCGCAGGCCGAGTCGGGTCAGCTCCAGGCGGACCCAAGTATAGCTGCGCCGCTCTCGCCCGACGAGCGCCGGCTGTTGGAGCAGCTGTCCGCGGCCGCCGATCCCGTACGCTTGCGCATCCTGTCGTTATTGCGCGAGCCGATGGCGGTCCACGAGATCTGCGCCCGGCTGCGACTGGGCCAGCCCCGCGCGTCGCACCACCTCGCCGTCCTGCGCGATGCCGGTCTGGTCAGCGTCGAGGCCAGGGGCCGCCACCGTTTCTACCGCTGGGCCGCTCCTGCAGCGGGCGGACCGGCGGCCGAGCTCGTCTTCGTGCTGCGTCACTCACTGGGCCTTCCGCCGCTGGGCCTTCCGCCGCAGCGCGCGGGGGAGGCGCCCGGCCCGCCCAAGGCGCCGCCCATGACGCCGTCCCAGCTGTCGCCGGCGCAGCCAATGCCTTCGCCGGCGAGCATGGAGGACTTTCTGCTGTGACACCGCGCGGCGGAGCGGGCGGCTCGTGACGGCCGTGGCCCGGGCACGCGTGCTCATCGCCGACGACGAGGCGGCGATCCGCCAGAGCGTCGGCGCGATCCTGCGTTACGAGGGCTACGAGGTCGCCGACGCGGTGGACGGGCCCAGCGCCCTCGAACAGCTGCGGCGCGGCGGCATCGACGCGTTGCTGCTGGACGTCAAGATGCCCGGCATGGACGGGTTCGAGGTCATGGCCGGCCTGAAGGCCGAGGGCCTCGAAGTGCCCACCGTGGTCATCTCCGGCCACGACGCCGTGGCCAACGCCGTCGAGGCGATCAAGCGCGGTGCCTACGACTTCCTCGAGAAGCCGTTCAAGAAGGAGGAGCTGCTCGTCCGTCTCCAGAACGCCGTGGAGCACGGACGCTTGCGCACCGTCAACCGCGAGCTGGCGGAGGAGACCGGCCGGCGCGGCGAGCTGATCGGCCGCAGCGCGGCCATCGGGCGCATCCGGGAGCTGGCGGAGAAGGTGGCGCCCACCCCGGCGCGGGTGCTGATCACCGGCGAGAACGGCACGGGCAAGGAGGTGGTGGCGCGGGCGATCCACGCCCACAGCCGGCGCGCCGACCAGCCCTTCGTGGAGGTGAACTGCGCGGCGATTCCCGACGAGCTGATCGAGAGCGAGCTGTTCGGCCACGAGCGCGGCGCGTTCACGGGAGCGCTGGCGCGCCGCCGCGGCAAGTTCGAGCGGGCCCATGGTGGCACCCTCTTCCTGGACGAGGTCGGGGACATGAGCGTGGCGGCCCAGGCCAAGGTGCTCCGGGCGCTGGAGGACGGCCGCTTCGAGCGGGTCGGTGGGCAGGACCAGGTCAGCGTGGACGTGCGGGTAATCGCCGCCACCAATCGCGATCTGCAGGACGCCAACCTTGCCTTTCGCCAGGACCTCTACTTCCGCCTCAACGTGATCCAGATCCACCTGCCGCCGCTGCGCGAGCGCGTCGACGACATCGAGCCGCTGTTCGCCCACTTCCTCGACGCGGTTGCCCGCGAGATGAAGCAGCCGCCCAAGCAGATCGGCCCGGGCGTGATCGAGCGCCTGGCCCGCTACGCGTGGCCGGGCAACGTCCGGGAGCTGCGCAACCTGGCGGAGCGGCTGGCGATCGTGGTGGCTGCGGACACCATCGCGGCGTCCGATCTCCCAGCAGCGCTGGGAGGGCGCGAGGCCGACCGCGGAGCGGCCGAGTTCCTGGCTGCTCCGACCTTCCAGGAATTCAAGGCGGCCAGCGAGGCCGCCTACCTACAGCAGAAGCTGCGCGAGTTCGGTTACAACGTGAGCCGGACGGCCGACGAGATCCAGATGCAGCGCAGCAATCTCTACAAGAAGATCCAGAAGTACGGGTTGCGGACCTCCTCCGAAGGGGGCTAGACGCCCCGCCCGGGGCGGACCCCGCCCTGGCGGGCCGCGCCGGGCCGGCCGCACGAGACATCCGGCCGATTGCTGGGGTTTGACAGCGGAGGGGTGGGGTTCGTATCGTTTTAGGCGTAGCCACCGTCCCACCCGGGGGACGGTCTACCCAGCGGTTCCGGGTCCACGGATCCGGGGCGCGTCCCCGCGCGGGTCCGGAACCACCCGAGATTGAGGAGATGGATCACGATGAAGACCAGCCACGCGTTGCTCCTTGCCGTGGCGTTCGCGGTCGTCGTGAGCCTGTGGGCTCAGCCTGCTGCGCTGGCCAAGTCGGTGGGCGTGCGCCCGCCCAGTACCGGCTCGGGCGCTACCGCGACCCTGTCTTCCTGGACGCCTCCGGCCGGTGGGGATCCCGGCGGGCCTGGGCCCGGCTCGAGCCTGGATGGCGATCCCGATGACATCCTGGGTGGCAACAACGTGAGGGGCCCGACGGTGCGCGCCACCGCGGCGATGCTTCCGCCGCCCTCGCGGATCATCCGCCTGATGGGATTCCTGTACGAGCGCGGCTTCACCTTGCTGCTCGTCCGATAGGAGGAAGGGGCCTCGCGCTCCCCGCAGTCGTGGGGGGCTGCGCGGCCACAGCGCACGATCGAGCCGGTCGATGTCGGCAACCTTGTCAGAACTTCTCGCCCAAGGGATGCCTGATGGACGAGTTCCGTGACGGAGACGAGAGGCCGTGGTCCTCTCCGGAGACGCCGAGGCGTAAGCCCGAGGGTTCCGGTGCGCCCCGACTGGAAGAGGTCGGGGACCTCCACTATCGCGCTGCCGCTTACTCCTCTGCGATCGAGTACTACCGCGCTGCGCTGCGCGGCCTCGTGCCGGAATCCGGACCGGCTGGCATCAGCGTGGAGCCCCTTGCCGTGCTCCACCGCAAGCTCGCTGACTGCCTGCTGCAGCAGGGCCGCCTCGAGGAATGCGCGGCGCAGCTCGACGCTGCGGCGGACCTGCTGGCCGGCTCCACGCCACAGCTGCAGGCCCCCGTCCAGGTGCGTCGCGCCCTGCTGCTCTACCGCATGGCGCGTTACGAGGAAGCCGCCGAGCTTGCGCGCGACGCGTTCGCCACACTCGCGACGACCGATGCGCACGTCGAGGTGGGCAACGCCCAGACCATTCTCGGGGGCTGCTGGTTCCGCCTGGGCCGGGCCGAGAAGGCGGAGGAGTTCTACCAGGACGCGCTGGCCACCTACCGGCGCATCGAGCACGTGACCGGCCAGGCCCAGGTGTTGAGCAACCTCGCGCTGCTGGCCAAGAACGCCTGCCGCTGGTCGCGCGCGATCCAGCTCTTCGACCGGGCCGAGGAGCTGATGCGCGCGGTAGGCTCCGCGCACGAGCTGGGCGCGTTGCACCTCAACAAGGCGGTGCTCTACCGCAAGATGGGCCGGCGCGCCGACGCGCTGGCTTGCGTGCTGCGCGGCAGTGAGATGGCGCGCAGCCTGGGCGACCAGGGGCTGATCACCAAGCTGCGCCTGCTCCACGCGCAGCTCCAGATCGAGGAAGGCAAGTTCGCCGACGCGGAGCGCAATCTGCTCGAAGCGCGCGTTCTCGCCGAGCGTAATGGCTCGCTGCGCGAGACCGCCCTGGCCGATGAGTTCCTCGGCGATCTGATGGCGGCCCGGGGCCGCTTCGACGAGGCGGAGCTCAACTATGGCATCGCCGAGACCCGCGCGCGCGAGATCTCCGGCGGAAACGACGTGCTGGCCGAGGTGTTGCGGCGCCAGGCGCAACTGGCCCTGCAGCGCGGCGATGCCCTGGCCGCCACCCAGTTGGCCGCCGCAGGAACCGCGGTGGGCCGCGGTTGCGGCGAGCAGTACGAGCTGGGGTTTCTCGAGCGTGTGCGCGGCCAGGCGCTGCTGGCCTGCGGGCGCGTGGAGGAGGCGGGCTCCGCTCTGCAAGAGGCCCTCAACCGCTTCCGCGCCTACCGGCTGCCGGTCGAGATCGGCGTGACGCTGGAGTTGCTGGCGGATCTCCACGTGCAGCACGGCGGGCGGACGCAGCTGCTCGCGGCGCGCGGGTTGTTGCGCGAAGCGGTCGATCTGGCGGCCGCCGACGCCGACACTGCGCCGTGCCGGTTGCAGCTCGCGCTGGCTCGCGTGGAGCTCGAGCTGGGAAACCACGACGAGGCGCTGCTCGCGTTGTTCGAGGTGGAGCGCATGAGCTGCCTGGGCGTCGAGGGCGTCACCGGTGACATCGAGGAGCTGCGCGCTCGCATCGAGGCGGCCATGTCCTCCCATGCACGCGTCGCCACTACCCGTTACCAGGAGCTGGCCAACCTGGGCGATCCGCTGCTGCAGGGAGGCGAAGGGCTGGCCCAGAGCGCCTCGGCCATGCTCTCGGCGGTCATGGAGCGTATGGGCGGCGAGCGCGGCCTGGTGGCACTGCGCGGACCCGGAGGACGCGTGCAGCTGGTGGCTGCGTCGCGCATGGCCCGCGCCCGCGCGCGGCGCACCGCGGCCCACGTGCTGTCCCAGCTCCCCAGCTGCGCGGCGTGTGACGGGCCGCGCGTCTGGACGCGCCCGCAGGCAGAGCCCGCGTGGCGTGAGGCTCTGGGCGTGGACATCGGCGAGGTCTCGGTGGCCGTGGCCTTCCCGCTGCGCGCCGGGGAAGGCCTGCGCGGGATCGTCTACTTTGAGCGCACCGGGGAGCCGCAGCCGCTGAGCTCCGAGGCGCTGGCCGTGGCCTCGACCTACGTGAATCTGCTGCGGCCCGCGCTGCTGGACACCGCTACGGCCCTGGACGCTCCCGCGGCGTCGGCGCCGTCTCCCCGCTCCGAAGAGGCCTTCAAGGACATCCTCACCCACAGCGACAAGATCCTCGAAGTTCTCGAGCTCTGCGCAAAGGTGGCCGACTCGCCGTACACCGTGCTGTTCACCGGCGAGACGGGCACCGGCAAGGGCCTGTTCGCCCGCGCCGTACACGAGCTCAGCGCGCGCCGCGACCGCACGTTCCTCACGGTCAACTGCGCAGCGATCCCGGACACGCTGCTGGAAAGCGAGCTCTTCGGCTACGTGCGCGGTGCGTTCACTGGAGCGGACAGGGACAAACCGGGCCTGATCGTGGGCACCGAGCGCGGTACGCTGTTCCTCGACGAGGTGGGAAAGATGAGCCTGCCGATGCAGGCCAAGCTCCTCCACTTCCTCGACACCAAGCTGGTGCGGCCGGTCGGTGGCACGGTCGAGCGGGCCGTCGACGTGCGGATCCTGTGCGCGAGCAAGCAGGACCTCCGCGCGATGGTCGAGCGCGACGAATTCCTGGAGGACCTGTACTACCGCATGCTCGATTTCCCAGTGCACGTGCCGCCACTGCGCGAGCGTCCGGAGGACGTGCTGCTCTTGGCCGAGCACTTCATCGCGCAGACCTGCGCCGAGCTCGGCCGCCCGCTGCCGACGATGACGCGCAGCTTCGCCGAGTGCCTGCGCGCGTACGCGTGGCCCGGCAATGTGCGTGAGCTGGAGAAGGCGATCAGGCGCACGGTGATCCTGGCCGCGGGCGAGCTGCAGCTGCGCATGGTGCACCTCCCGCCGCGGCTGCGCGAGGACGCGCTCGGCAGCGAGGCGGAGGACGGCGCGTCCAGCGAAGCCGGCGGGCCCTTGCCGCTGCGCGCTCAGGTGGCCGAACTGGAACGTAGAGTCCTGGCGGAGGCCCTCGCCATCACCGGCTGGAACCGCGCTGAGGTCTCGCGAAGGCTGTGCATCAGCTATCCCACGCTGCTCCAGAAGATCAAGCTTTACGGTCTACACGCGCCGGCATAGCACGACCGCCCGCTATCAAATCATTTGCTAGGCCGATAACCCCTTCCGCAGCAAGGGGCTGCCTGGTTCCCCCGATGAGCGCCCTATCAAGGTGTTTGCTAGCGCTCCGGGGCGCCCGTCGGCAGACGATCGCCGGTCGGCGTCCGCCTCCAGAACTTGTTGAAACATATTGCACTTACGAACCTGCTAGCGGACGACCTCCCTGGCACGTTGGCTGCACTGGAGATCCAGCGCCGGGCACTACTGGCAGTCGTGGTCCGGTCGTCCAAAGCAGCCCGTGAGGGCTCGAGAGTTTCGAAGGATGGAAGGGAGCGGCTCCTCTCGGTTAACCGGCTGTATGAGGAGACCCTTCCAAGTTGGGTCTACCACGCTTGTCTTGTGAGGTGGGGTCACAGGGTTGAGCGCGGTGGAGTGAAGGAAGGCATCCGTTCCTGACCATCCTTCGAAATCCTCCGCATCAGGCGAGAAGGGTGCGCTGACACCAACATAGGAGCCGCTTTCGCCCTCTTGGAATGGCGAGATCCAGGAGCGGCACGACTGGGGCGGTTCCCGGTACTGCGCACCCTCTCTCATTTGTGCGAGGGCCGCCTCCTCCGGGGCGGCCCTTTGCTTCTGCGGCCGGCCGCGCACCGCTACCACCGAAGCGCCCCGCCGCCCCGGCCATGGTTGCGCAGGCTCGCGCTCCCGGCTGTCCCAGCCAGAGGACAGGGGGCTGTCCCCCGCGGGGCACGTACGGGGCTGCGGGGCGCGTACAGCCGGGCCCCGGCCGCAGCGCCGCCGCCACCAGCACCAGTCCCCGCGTGCTGGCAATTCGCTTCTTTTCAACGAGTTGGGGATCGCGTGGGGGGTCTGGCACCCAGGGTGCCCCGCCCCGTCTCCCGCGCGGCGCAGCCTGGCACGGGCGGTGCCTTGTGCACCAGCAGGGTGGTCGGCCGAAGGTCACGAGACCTGCAGGGAGGAGGTCCACGATGCGTAGGCACAGCAGCAGTGTCTTTGGCTCGCGAAGAGCCACGCTCAAAGTCTCAGCCGGGTCACGGACGCTCGCCGCCGCGCTCGGGGCGCTGGCGATCGCGACCCTGGGTGGCTGCAACGATCACGAGAAGGGTTTCGTGGACGCGACGCCACCGGCCATACCTGGCGGCGTGCACAGCATTACAGGCGACCATGCGATCTACTTGCGCTGGATCCCCGACCGCGAGCCGGACCTCGCTGGCTACCGGATCTTCAGCAACACCGACGGCAGCAGCAAATTCACGATGATCGCCGAGATCACGGCCATCGATCACCTGCAGCCTGGCGCGACCAGCGCGCCCGGCGATGATTTCGTCGAGTACGCGGACACCGGGCTGACCAACGGGGTGGACTACTACTACGCCGTGAGCGCGTTCGACCACACCAACAACGAGAGCGGCCTGAGCTTGGACTACGTCGTGGACACGCCGCGCCCCGAGCAGGTGCAGAGCGCGCTCAAGCTCTACGACCAGGCCCTGTCCCTCCAGAACGCGCAGTTCTCAGGCTACGACTTCAGCAGCCTGTCGGATCAGGCGCAGCTCTACTCGCTGTCGAGCACCGACCTGTGGTTCGGCTCCGAGTTGGTCGGCGCTCAGCGGGTCGGCTACTTTTACGCAAATCCCGATCGCGTGCAGATCCAGGACTTCGGCCTGGCCTCCTTCGACGACCTGAGCCTGGCGCCCACGAGCGGCTGGTCCATCGCCGGCAAAGTCGAAGCGGTCGTGGACCACACGTACGCGATCAAGATCTTCCAATCCCCGGCTCTGTCCGGAGACCACAACTACGCCAAGATCACCGTCGTGGAGCGGACTCCCGACTACGTCGGCGTCTACTGGGCGTATCAACCGGTGCCTGGCCTGATCGAGCTGTCCGTCCCAAGCGGAGGCAAGGTCGTGCCGACACCCGAGGAGGGGTCGCGATGAGCGCGAAGCTACACGTTTCGATCGGCGTCCTCCTCGCCGTCCTCCCGTTTGTCCCGGCCCTCGCGTGGGCGGACACTGCGCGCGTGGACCTGGCTGCCCTCTGGGTGCAGGGGGAGGATCGCGCGGCCGACCAGGACACCGCAAAGGCGGCGGCCAGCAAGGCCGAGGCGAGCACGGCAGAGGCGGGCGCGGACCGGGATCTGCGCATCCAGGTCTGGCACGACAAGGGTGAGGACGAAGTCTACCAGCGCGGGGAGGCCATTGGCTTCCACTTCCGCACCAATGCCGACGCCTACGTCGTCGTCTACCGCATTGACGCAGACGGCGTGGCCGAGGTGCTCTGGCCGGCCACCCGCTACAACGACGGCTTCGTGTACGGCGGACACGCCTACACGCTGCCGCCCGCGGGCGCCACGCATCGCCTGCACGCCAGCCTCAGCAAGGGTGTCGAGTACGTCGAGGCGCTCGCCAGCCGCTATCCATTCGACCTGCGCAACCTCGCGATCGACTTCGCGTTCGATCCCGATGAGCAGGAGCACTACCGACACAAAGTCGCGGGGGACCCGTTCCTGGCCGTGAACGACGTGAACTATGCCATCACCGGCCTCGAGCAGGACGTCGACTATATCGTTACCGACTGGAGTCACGTGTATGTCGACAGCCGGGTCGACTACCCGCGCTACGCTTGCTCCCAGTGCCACGGTGACGACGGGCGCACCGTCCACCCGTACGTGGACACCTGCACGCAGGTGTCGGTTCACTACGACTGGGGCTGGTACTCGGGCTGGTGGGGACGGTACGGCTACTACCCGCTCTTCTACGATCCTCCGTTCTACTACTGGGATCTGGTGGGGTGCCGGCCGTACTACTTCTGGTACTACCCGGTGTGCTACCGCTGGCCGGGGAGCGGCGTCTACGTGCGCTCCTACCCGCTCTGGTCGTGGAACGATAGCCCGTACTACCGCGGTGACTACCTCGTCCGCTACCGGCACGGCGCCGCGGTGACGGCGCCGCTGTACGCGGTCGACGGACCGGCGAGCGAGCGGCGCTTCGGCAGGCAGGCCATCCGCGGCGGCGAGCCTCCCAGCATCGCGCGCGCGCGCGTTGCAAGCGCCGGGGGCGGCGGTCGCATGACCGCGCCCGCCGATCGCGGCCTCGGCCGACTGCCGGACCGGGAGCGTACAGCGCCGCTGCCGGCGCCGCACCGCTCGACGGCGCTGGTGCCGCGCGAGACCGGGGGCGGCGTCCGCACCGACGCCGTGGTGCGCCGCGAGCGCAGCGTTCGCAGCCTGCCGTCGCCGGCCCACGGAGACGACGGCACGGACCGCTCGGGCGGCGAGACGCGGGTCGCGCCGCAACCGCGCTCGGGCGAGAGCCGTGACACCGGCGCGCGCCGCTGGACGCGCCCGGTCATCCGTAACAGCGAGCGCGGGCCTGACCGCGGCGGTCCACCGCGGAAGGTCGTTTCGCCGCCGCGCGACGGGACCGCGCCCGGCGCACGCTCGCGAGGCGATCAGGACGACAGCGGGCGAGGTGCGAGTACAGAGCCCGGCCCGCCGGCGCCGCGACCCAGCCGCAGTGAGCAAGTCGCGCCGCCGCCGCGCCAGGCGCCCCCGCCGGAGGTGGCTCCGCCGCCCCGGTCGAGCGCGCCGGCTCCCCAGGCTCCTCCGCCGCGGTCGGCGCCAGCGCCGCGCCAGGCTCCGTCGCCCCGCGGCGGTGGAGACTCCCGCCACGGAGCCGCGGATCGCGGCGGCCGCGATGGCGGCGCAGGACGCAGCTCCGCTGAGCGTGGAGCACCGCGCGGAGGTCGCTCGTAGAAGAGACCCGAACGGTTTGAACAGGGCCCTCCGACCCCTTCCCTGTGGAAGGGGCAGGGGCTTCGCACCCCGGTCCCCGTCCTGCGATGGTTGGCAGCCGAGCGCGGGAGGAGGGGAGAGGGGCGGGCCGCGGGGGACCCTCGATGGTGGAAGAGGAACGAAGGGCCGGAAATGTCGATCAGGGGCGACGATGGAGGGCCCGACGTTCCTCTTCCCGATTCTTGCGCGCGCGGCGCGTCCGCAATCCGGAGCGCCGCGCTCGCGTCTTGGGCTGGGTGGCCAGTGCCGTCCGCCGGCAGCGCACGCCGCGCGCGCCACGCCGGGCACGCCGGCCGCGTGTGCAGCGTTCGCAGCGCCCGCGGGCCGCGCGGTTGACCCCCTCTGTGTCCTCTCCCTATACTGCCCGCCTCGTGCCCGAACCGCGCATTCCAGAGCCGCACACGCCACCGCGCACGCCACCGCGACGCAAGCGCGATGCGAGCGCCATCGCCGCCGGGCGCTCGCTCGCCGTGGTGGCAGCCGCTGCCGTGGCCGTGGCAGTCGCGGCTGCGGTCGCCGTGCTCCCGCGCGCCGGCGGTGCAGCGTCAGCGCCGCCGCGCCCGCACGGGGAGCTCCTCCCGCAGCGCGCCCGGCTGCTGCTGCAGTGCGGTCGCCGGCTGCTCCCCAGGCAGCTGACACTCTCGCAGCGTACGGCCTTGCAGCGCCGCGCGGGCCCCGACTCGCTGCGCCTGCTGGTCGTGGGCTGCGACTTCAGCGACAGCCTGCTGTGGGGGCGCAACCTGGCGGAGTTCCCGGGCTGGCCACCCCAGACGCGACACGGCCACTACCTGGGGCCGCTCTTCGCCTTCCAGGGCCGGGCCGTCTACGAGTTCACCGCGCATGACTCGGCCTATTTCGACGTGCAGATGCAGCGAGTGCGCGACTACCTCGCGACGGTGAGCCGCGGCCGATTCCACATGCGCTGGAACGTGCTGGGCTCGCTCGTGAATCTGCCGAGGCCCATGGGCTACTACGGCGACGACGACACCTCCAGCGTGCACGTGGTGGAGATGGCGCGCGACGCGATCGCCGCCATCGACCCGCAGGTCGACTTCAGCCGCTACGACACGCTGGTGCTGATCCACGCCGGAGCGGGGCAGGAGACCGACATCCTCCAGGACAGCCCGGCGCAGATCTTCAGCAACTATCTCGACGCCCGCGATTATAAGGCCGCCTTCCAGGCGGGAGCGCTGCCCGACGCGCGCCTGCCGACCGGTGACGGCGTCGACGTAGAGCACGTGCTCGTGCTGCCCGAGAGCGAGAGTCAGGATCCCGTGCCCGGGCTCTCCGACGGCTTCTTCGGCACCCTCGGCGTCTACTGCTTCGAGTTCGGTTTACGGCTGGGGATGCTCAACCTGGCCGACTTCACGCCGGCTGGATCGCCCGATAGCCAGGGCGCCGGCCAATTCGACCTGATGAGCTACGGCCTGTTCGCGGGGATCGGGCTGATCCCGGCCGAGCCTTCGGCCATGAACCGCGCGCTGATGGGCTGGGCCGAACCCGTGGAGGCGGTGCCCGCCCTGGGCGAGACCCTGCAATTGAGGCTGGGGGCCACGGCCACGACCATCGCCGACACGCTGCTTCTCAAGGTGCCCATCAACAGTCGGGAATACTGGCTGGCCGAGTACCGGCTGCAGGACCCGGACGGAAATCTGCGCTTCACCTTTCCCGGCGATCTCAACCACGACGGTTTCCCTGATTACTACGATGCGGGTAGCGACAGCACCAACGGCTTTCCCACGTCGCCGTTCACGCCCGGCGTGGACACCTGGGAGAACACCGAGGGCGCCGAGTGGGACTTCGCCATGAGCGAGTGGCTCGACGGCCCACGATACCGGCGCGGACGGGGCAGCGGGCTCTACGTCTGGCACGTCGACGAGCGCGTGATCGAGGACGCCGTTCGCACGGGCAGCAACCGGATCAACGCCGACCCCGCCCACAAGGGGGTCGACCTAGAGGAGGCCGACGGCATCCAGGATCTCGATTCTGCCAAGCCGTCGGTCTATTTCCTCGGCTGGGACGGTGACGCGTTCCGCGGCGAGGGCGCCAGCCGCTTCGGCCCCGACACGCTGCCCGCCACGGACACCGCCGACGGCGCGCCGACCGGCATCGCATTCTCCCAGATCAGTCGCGTCGCCCTCGACTCCGTCCTCAGCTCGGGCCAGCTGCAGGCCATCGTCTACGACGGTACCATGACCCTTGGGCTCAGCCGCGCTGGAGCGGCCCCACCGCGCGTGCACGAGCGGTCCCGGCGGCGGCTGCCCCGCCGCGCGCCCCGCTTCGACCTGCGGGTGGCCGACCTGCTGCCCAACGATGCGCCCGGCATGCAGATCATCGCAGCCGGCGACAGCGGCGCCGTGTATGTATTCACCGCGGATCTGGGCGACTGGGTCGATGGCGACCACGATCCGTCGACCACCGGCGTGCTGGCGCTGGCGCGCGGGCCCAACGGGCCGCCGCAATGGCTAGGGCCTCCGGCCGTGGGAGACCTGGACGGCGACGGCGTGCTCGAAGTGGTGTTGGCCAGCGCGGACGGCGTCTACGCGTTCGTCGGCAGCACCGGCGCAGAGTTCCAGGACGGCGATGCGAATCCCGCCACGTGGGGGGTGCTCATTCCCGCCGGTGCGAGCACCTTCGTGGGGGCGCCGGTGCTGCGTCCCTTGTGCGGCGCGTTCGCCTCGGCCGGGCCGCGCTCGCCGATCGAGATCGTCCAGCTCAGCGTCTCCGCGGCCGGCGAGACGCAGCTCGTCACGTTCTTCCTGTCCGGTCTGGACGCATGCAGCGGGGGCCCACCGGGCCCTGCGGTGCAGGCAGTCACGCCGCTCCTGTCCGGCACGCCGGCCTCTGAGCTGCTCGTCGTGCCGCGCGGCCCGCAGGGCGCGGCCGTGACGTTCGCGTTCGGGCTGCGGGGCGCCGCGCAGGATCAGATCGTGACCGCCGAGCTCGGGCTGGGCTTGCTGGGCACGGTGCCGGTAACGGGCCGCATCGCCGCAGTGCCAATGCTGGCCTCCCGCTTCGCTCCCTCCTCTGACGACGTCGACGTCGCGTGGGTCGATTCGCTGGGGCGCGCACAACGGATGGGACTCCTGCTTGGCGCCGCGCTCACGGCGATCCGTGCGGCCCCGCCGGCCGTCAGCGGCGCCGCGGCCTCACCGGCGCCGGTCGCCGGGGATCCGCAGCCGTCGCCCTGGTCGGGGCTCGCCGCTGGTCCGCTGCGGGCTGCGGGCGAGCCGGTGATCGCCTACGCTACCGGCAGCGCGCTGCTGCCCCTGGACCGCGCGCTGCGCGTGCGCACGGGCGGCCCCTATCGGCCGGCCTACGCCGGAGGGCACCCGGCCGGCGCACCGGCGCTGGTGGCTCCCCTGATGGTCGATCTCGACTCAGACGGCCAGGCCGAGCTCCTCTGGCAGGACCCGGTGGGACGCCTCCACGCCGTCGATCAGCGGCAAGTACAGGCCCTGCCCGGCTGGCCGTTCGCCGGTCCCGCGGAGCCCGCCGGCGCGCCGGCCGTCGCCGACCTCGACGGCGACGGATCGCTGGAGCTGGTGGCAGCCGGCGCATTCGACGCGCTCATCCAGACGATTCCGGCGCAGACCGCGGTCGTCACGCGGCGCGAGGGGGAGCTGCGCGTCTACGCTCTCGACGTACCCGCCGACACCTTCGCGCCTTGGCCGCAAGGCCGAGGGGATGCCTGGAACAGCGGCGTGCAGCGCCTGAGCACCGACGCGGCCGCGCCCAGCGGCGGGGCGTCGATCCAGGGCAAGACGCTGGCGGTCTATCCGAATCCGGTAACGGGACCCACGGTCCGCGTGCGCGCGGAGATCCTGCGCCCTGGGCGCGTGGAGGGAGCTGTGTACAACCTCGAGGGCCAGCAGGTGCGCGCCCTGCCGAGGGTCGAGATCGTCGCACCGGCGCTCTACGACGAGCCGATCTCGGTGGCGGGGCTGGCGAGCGGGTACTACGTCTGCCGCCTGCGCGTCAACGGCGACGCGGCGGTGGCGACGTTTGCGGTAGCGCGTTGAGAGACGAGCGGGAGAGCTCGATTGATGCCGCCATCGTGCGGCCGGTATACTCCAGGACGAGCGGAGCGCCTTCCCGGCGACCGCGGAGGAGTCACGCGATGAGTGCAGGCAGGTTCCACCATCCATGGCGCGCGCGTGCCGCGTTGACCGCGCTGGCGCTGGCTGCGGCCGCCGCGCTGGTGCTGCCGCCCGTGTCCGCTTTGGCCGGCGACCCGGGCAGCGCCGGCCTGCTCTCGCTGCGGCTGGGCATGGGCGCCCGCGCTGGCGCCATGGGCGACACCGGCGTCGCGGGCGCCACCGACGCCACGGCCGCGTACTGGAATCCCGCCAACCTGGTCAACGCCAAGGGCACGCAGGTGTCGCTCCAGCACCTGGAGTACTTCCAGGACTTCCGCCAGGAGAGCTTCGCCGTCAGCCACAATACTCCCGCCGGCGCGCTGGGCCTCTCCTTCAGCGGTTTCTACAGCGACTTCATCCCGCGCTACGACGAGGAGCCGGTCGGCGTGCAGCGTGGCAGCTTCCGCCCCTACGATATCGCCGTGGGGCTGGGCTACGCCTACGATTTCAAGGATGTCTCGGTGGGGATCGTCGGGAAGTTCCTCTACCAGCGCATCGACGTGTATGACGGATCGGGCGTGGCTGTCGACCTAGGGATCTCCCACCGCTCGCAGATCCCTGGACTGACGCTCGCCGCCTGCCTGCAGAACTACGGGCGCAAGATGAAGCTGAATCAGGAGGAGTTCGATCTGCCCGTCACGCTGCGTCTGGGAGCCAGCTACGCGGGACAGTCCAGCGCACCCGCGTTCCTGCGGCGCCTGACCCTGGCCGGCGAGGTCGTCGTCCCCAACGACGGCAACGCCCGCCTGCACGCCGGCGCCGAGCTGCGCCTGCACGAGGCGTTCGCGCTGCGCGCCGGCAACCGATTCGCCTACGACACGTTGGGGGCCACGTTTGGCGCCGGCTTCCACCGCGGCATCTTCGACGTCGACTACGCGTACCTGGTCAACAAGAACGACTTCCAGGACACGCATCGCTTCTCGGTGCGGATGGCGTTCCTGCCGCAACCCGCAGCCGCGGGCGCGGCGTTGCGCTAGTCGGCCGCTGCCTGCGTGACGCGCCGGACGACCACGGGCGTCCCGTTTCGCCGGGCGCCCGCGGACGGTCTCAGCCGCGCTCGGGGCGCGGCTGCAGCGCGGAGCGCGCGGACAGGGCGGCGGCCCGTGCGGCCTCGGCCGGGTCCTCTCCCACCGGTCCCACGGTGAGCGCACCTCCGACCAATCGGCCGGCGGTGTGGTGCTCCACCCAGTCCCCCAGGCAGACGAAGGTCCAGCCCGCGAACGGGATGGACAGCGGCACGTGCAGGTGGCCCACCGCCAAGTAGTCGACGTCGCTGTGGTCATGCTGGTGCCCGTAACGGTCGACGGCGAGCCGCAGCTGCGCCACGCCGTGGCGCTTCTTCCGGCGCGAGGCGTGGGAGAGGCGCGCGGCCATCCAGTGCACCAGCTCGGGGTGCAGGGCGCGCGCCAGCAGCACGGTGGCAGGGTTGCGGACCGCGGCCCGGAAGGCCTTGTAGGCAAGATCGCCCGTCAACAGCCCGTCCCCATGGTTCATCCGCACCCGCACCCCCTGGTGCTCCGCTACGCTGTTGGGCAACAGCGAGCGCACGCCAAGGGTCGCCTGCAGGTACCTTGCGCACCACATGTCGTGGTTGCCGCCCACGAAGGCCAGCTCGACGCCACGGTCCCGCAGGCGCCGCAGGCCGTCGAGCACTTCCAGGTGCGTCTTCGGCATGAAGTTTGGATAGTCCAGCCAGAAGTCGAAGAGGTCGCCGAGCAGGTAGAGGTGGCTGGCGTCGGTCAGGCTGTCCAGCCAGGCCAGGAAACGTCGGCGTCGGTCGGCCTGCGCCTGCTGCGAGCCCGAGCCGAAGTGGGTGTCGCTGACGAAGTAGACGGCGCCGTCCATCGGGTGGAATATCCTGTTCGGACTCGGGTGGCGGCGGGCCGGGGAGGCCCCGGCCAGGGTAGCCCAAAGGTCCCAGGCGCGCCACGCTCGGACCCGGGCCGGATGGGGCGCGGGTGGCGCAAGGAGGGTGGATCCCCGTGTCGCGGTGGAACGACGTCAAATCGACCTTTTTCGAGCTGTACACGCTCGCCGCGGAGCGCACCGAGGAGATGGCGCGTGTCGGCGTCAAGCGCTACGACCGCTTTACGATCGCGCGGGATCTCCAACACCACTACGAGGACCTGGGGCGGGAGGTCTACCGCCTGGTCCGCGCCGGAGAAGGAGAGCTCGTGGCCACCGATCCCACCGTGCAGCGCCTCGTCGAGCGCCTGAAGGCCCTTGAGGCGGAGCGGGAGGCCAAGGATGACGAGATCCGGGACATCCGCCGCCGCGCCGGGGAGACCGGCAACGGGCCGCAGCGGCCGGAGCGTTGACGCTTCCACCACATCGGGTTACACTAATAACGCGCGGTGCTTCTCGCCGAAGGGTCCCACCCCTTCCCGCCGCGCGGGACGATCGCGACACGACGCCGCCAACCGTTTGCGCCACCGGTGCGAGCGGAGGGAGAGCATGGACCACGGGCGTCGTGCATGTGTCTCTTCATTGCGTCGCGGTGCACCTGCGGTAGGCGCCCCGCTGTGTCGCTTCCGCGCGAGAATCCTCGCTGGGTGCGGTTGCGGCGTTTCCCGGGGCGTGGCCCTGATCGCGGTCGCGTGCGCGCTGTTGGCTGTGGGCGCCGGCCGAGCCGCCGCGCAATCGTCGGCAGGCCGTTACGCCGCGCTGGCCGATGCCGAACTCCACAGCCCATTCGCGAAGGTCGCCGACGCCGTGATGCCCGCGGTGGTGGCGATCCGCACGCGCAAAACCGCCACGCACGGCGAGATGCTCCAGGAGAATCCGCTGGAGGAGATGTTCCGGCAGTTCTTCCCGCGTGACCGGGAGTTCATGGAGCGCGAGTTCGACCTGCCCGGGGCGGGTAGCGGCTTCCTGGTGAGCGCCGACGGATACGTCCTGACCAATAACCACGTCGTGGCCGACGTGGACGAGATCGAGGTCAAGCTCCCGGGCAACGAGGAGTACTTCAAGGCTCGCGTGGTGGGCCAGGACCCCAGCACCGATGTCGCGGTCGTCAAGATCGAGTCGGGCAAGGGGCTTCCGTTCCTGAAGTTCGGCGACAGCGAGAAGATGGAGGTCGGCGACTGGGCCATCGCTATCGGCAATCCGCTGGGCCGCCTGGAGGGGAGCCTTACCGTCGGCGTGCTGAGCGCCAAGGGCCGCTTCGACCTGCCCATCCAGGGCGCGGCCCCGCGCTACCAGGACTTCCTGCAGACCGATGCCGCGATCAATCCCGGCAACAGCGGGGGTCCGTTGCTCAACATCCGCGGCGAGGTCGTGGGAGTCAACACGGCTATCAACGCCTCAGCCCAGGGGATCGGCTTCGCCATCCCCATCAACCTTGCCAGCCGCGTCTACCGCGACCTGGTGCAGCACGGCCACGTCGTGCGCGGCTACCTGGGCGTGGTCATGACCAACCTCACGCCCGAGCTGGCCCGCACCTACAAGATCGACCGCGCGCACGGCGTCCTGGTCCAGGAGGTGGCGCCCGACACGCCGGCTGCGACCGCCGGGCTCAAGGAGGGGGACCTCATCCTGCAGTTCAACGGGATCCCCGTGGGCAGCAGCCGCGACCTCCAATTCCGCGTGGCCGATGCCGATGTGGGATCGAAGGCCGCGCTGAAGATCCTGCGCGAGGCCAAGGAGCGCCAGATCGACGTCACGCTGATCGAGTATCCAGAGGAGCAGCTCGCGGCGGCAGCGGCGAATCTGCCCGTGCCGGCCGCGGAGCGCTGGCTGGGGATGGCCGTACACGGCCTGAACGACCCCCACAGCCCCCGCGTGCAGGAGCTCAAGGAGCGGTTCGACATCAAGCAGAGCACCGGCGCGCTCGTCACCGACGTGGGGCCCGGCAGCCCCGCCGACGCCGCGCGGCTGCGGCCGGGCGATGTGATCGTGGAGATCGGCGACATGGAGATCGCTGGGATCGACGAGTATCTCGCGGCGGTGGATCGCTTGCGGGACGCACACGATCCCGTGACGCTCATGATCCGCCGCGGTGACTTGACGAGCTACGTGACGGTCGACCCTGGACAGGGTCGCAAGGACGAGTCGGCGCACTGAGCGGCCGGCTGCGGCGTCGCGCGACGCCCGCGGCACGGCGAACGCAGATTCCCGCAGCCACGCGGCGCGCTCGCCAACGCGCCGCGGCAACTGCAGCGGACGCGGCGCACCCAGCGCCACGCGCCGCGCGAAGGAGGTGATGGTGAACTTCCCAACCGGCTAGCCGGTAGCCGGGATCTCGACCCCAAAGAAGGAATGCTGGCCATGATCCGTCGCCGGGAGCTTCTGGAAGGCCGTCATGAACGCAGCCTCGAGAGCTATCTCCGGGAGATCGGGCGGTATCCACTCCTGAAGCGCGAGCAGGAGGTTCTGCTCGCCCAACGCATCCGCCAGGGCGACGACGAGGCGCTCCACGATCTCGTGCGTGCGAACCTCCGGTTCGTCGTGACGGTCGCCAAGCACTACATCGGGCAGGGCCTCAGCCTGCAGGACCTGATCAACGAGGGCAACATCGGGCTGATGAAGGCCGGCCGCCGCTTCGATGAGCAGCGCGGCTTCAAGTTCATCAGCTACGCAGTCTGGTGGATCCGCCAGGCCATCCTGCAGGCCATCGCGGACCAGTCGCGCACCGTGCGGCTCCCGCAGAACCGCAGCGCGGTCCTCACCAAGGTCTTCCGTACCCGCAATCGCCTTCAGCAGAGCGGCGGGACCCAACCGTCCCCCGCGGAGATCTCCCGCGCCGCCGGGATCCCGCTCGCGGAGGTGCGGGAGGCCCTCCAGGTCGGGCAGCCTGAGATCCACCTCGACGACCTGCTCCCGGACGAGGACGGACGCTCGATCCTGGACACGCTGCAGGACGATCCGCAGCGCGGCCCGGAGAACCCTGTCCTGGAGCGCACCCGACGGGAGGACATCGAGCGCGTGCTCGACCGGCTCCCGGGCCGGGAGGCGGAGATCCTCCGCCTGTACTTCGGCATGGGGCGGCTGGAGCCGCTGACGTTGGAGGAGATCGGCATCCGTCTGGGCTTGACCCGCGAGCGGATCCGCCAGCTCAAGGAGCGGGCGCTCGCACGGTTGCGGGCCCACACGGAGATCGCACTCCTGCGCGATCACTACGACGAGGCCTGAGCCCCGGGGGCAGGCCTCTGTCCGCCGGCACCGCCTGGCGAGCTGGGCCGGGCGTGGCCCCCGCGACCCGGCAAGAGCTGCAGGGTCGGCGCACGTGGTTGTGGAATTGCCTCGCCCAACGAGGCGAACCCGGTCGGGGCCCGTGGGAACCCCCCACGGGCCCGTCACTTACACGATCACCGTCCGTGGAACGCCTCTTGCTGACCTCCTGGTGCGCGGGGCCATCGCGGGCTTGACACCCTTGCGGGCATGGCCTAGCGTCCGGGACCGCTTGGGTGCCCCACCCCAAAGCGATCGCGGCGGCGCCCCCCGCGCGGCGCTGGAACGGTCGCCCCCGGACCGCGGCTTCGACGTCGGCCTTCAATCCAGGACTGGGGTCTGGACACGTGAAACGCGGCCACTGGACCTTCCTGTACGTGCCCTCCCGGCACGGCGGTGTGCGCACTCTGCACGTCAGCAAGCGCATGGTGGGAGTGGCCGGCGGCGTCGCCGGGCTGGTGGGGCTGGTCCTCTCGCTGTTCAGCCTGGGGTTCGTCCGGCATGGGATCAATCTCTACGAGACCCAGCAGCTGCTGCGGCAGAACCAGGCGCTCCAGGCCAAGGTGGGTCAGCTCGAGACCAAGGTCTCGCAGTTCCAGACTCAGATGGGTCGCAACTTCGAGCTCCTCGACCGGGCGAACATGGTCGCTGGACTACCGCCCCTGGACTCCACCCTCGTGCAGGTTGGTGTCGGTGGATACCAGGCCGGGCCGGACTCCGCGCTGGCCACGCTCAGTCCACTGACCCGGGACCGCCTGATCAGCCTGCAGGATGAGACCGACAAGCTGATCCGGCAGGCGCAGTTGCAGAGCCAGGGCTTCGAGAAGGTGCTGTTCGCGCTGCAGGAGAGCCAGTACCTGCGCGACTGCACGCCCAGCATCCGGCCCGTCACCCGCGGCTTCCTCACCAGCGGCTTCGGGCGACGCATCGACCCCTTCACCGGGCAGCCAGCCTTCCACGCCGGGATCGACTTCTCCGCGCCCTTTGGCACTAGTGTCTACGCTACGGCCAACGGTCGCGTCACCCGCGCGGCCTGGTACGGCACGCTGGGCTGGGTCGTGGAGGTCGATCACGGCAACGGGCTGACTTCGCGCTACGGGCATCTCAGCGGCATGACGGTGAAGAAGGGCGATACGGTGCGCCGCGGCGACTTGCTGGGCAAGGTCGGCAGCAGCGGGCGCAGCACGGCGCCGCACCTCCACTACGAGATCCTGCGCAACGGCGAGTCGGCGAACCCCTGGGCCTTCATCGTGCCCGAGGGATAGGCGCACAGTCCAAGCCGGCGCACCGCTCCGCGCCCCCCCGTTCTCCCCCGCGCGCTTGCGCCCGTTGACAGGGCGCGGGACCGCTCCTAGCCTGCGGCCGTCCCCAATCCGCGGGTCTGGACATGATCGGTCGACTCCTGACAGCTCTCGCGCTCGTCGCGGCCGGGGCCTCCTCCGCCTCGGGTCAGGCCGCGCGTGTGCTCGGCGTGCGCCACCACAGCGACCCCGAGCGCACGCGCGTCGTAATCGACCTCAACGTCTCCGCCGGCTACGAAGTCCGTGCCGCGGGCAATCCCGAGCGCCTCATCATCGAGGTGCTCGGCTGTGACCTGCAGCCGGAGGCACCCCGTCAGCTCGGCGACGGGCGGATCCGCCGCATCCGGCTGAACAACCTCCCCGCGCGCGCGCAAGTCGTGCTGGACCTGACGGCCCGGCACGAGTACCGCGCCTTCGCCCTACCGGCCGGGCCGGACCATCCATTCCGCGTGGTGGTGGACGTCCTGCAGCCGGTCCCCCAGGCGGCCGACCCGCTCGCGCCGCGGGAGCAGGGGGAGGCCTACGTGGTCGTGATCGACGCTGGCCACGGGGGCAGGGATCCGGGCACGCGAGGGTGCGGGATTGCGATCGAGAAGGACGTGGCGTTGGGGATCGCCAAGCAGGCGGCCGCTTCGCTGGCGCTCTACGATGGCCTGCGCGTGGTGCTCACCCGCGGCGATGACCGCTTCGTCGCACTGGGCGAGCGCGTCGCCATCGCGCGGCGAAGCCGCGGCGACCTGTTCGTGTGCATCCACGCCAACAGCGCCCAGTCCCGGCGGGCGCAGGGCGCGGAGGTGTTCTTCCTCAGCCCGCGCGGCGCGACCGACCAGGCGGCCTCGGAGCTGGCCGACCGCGAGAACGCGGCGATGCTCGTCGGGATCGACGAGGGGCAGTCCAACGACTCAGACCTGATGTCGATCCTGATGGACCTGCGGGGATCTGCCATCCTGCGCAACAGCGAGCTGCTGGCCGGGCTGGCCCTCGGCGAGATCGAGCGTGAGGGACACGTCGCCGGCCGCTCGGTGAAGCAAGCTAGCTTCGCGGTACTGCGCACGCTCGCAATGCCGTCCATCTTGGTCGAGGCGGGGTTCTTGAGCAATCCGCAGGAGGCGCGCCACCTGCGGAGCGCCCAGGGGCAGAGCGAGATGGGGGCGGCCCTCGCCCACGCCGTCGCGCAGTACCTCCAGCAGTACGGTGAGAAGAAGACGCCGGTGCGCGCGCTGGCCGCGCAGACGCACACGGTGCGCAGCGGCGAGACGCTGTGGACGCTGGCACGCACCTACCACACCTCGGTCACTGCGCTGCGCAGCGCGAACGACCTGCGCACGACGCAGCTGCGCGTGGGGCAGCGGCTGGTCGTGCCCTGACCCGGACCCGCCGCAGCGGTCGCCGATCTGGAGCGAGAGCGTGCTGAACAACCTGGGCGTCAAGCTCGTCTGCCTGCTCGTGGCGCTCGTGCTCTGGGTGCACGTGGCCAGTCATCGCCAGGTCGACGAGGTGCTGCAGCTCCCCGTGCGCATGGTCGGGCTCCCCGACTCCCTCGCGTTCCACCAGCGGGACTTCCCCCGGCGCGTCGGCGTGCGCGTCCGCGGCAGCCGGCTCCAGCTCTTGGTCGAGGACCTGGCGCTGCGCGAGCGCGGCTACGTTCGCGTGGATCTGGCGGGCACGCGCGCTGGCGCGTACCGCCATGTGATCTCGGCGCTCGACGCGCAGGTGACGGGCCAGCCCCTGGAGATCGTCCCGCCCGTGTCGCTGCGCGTCGAGCTCTACCGCCGCCTGTGCCGCACGCTGCCCGTGCGCGTTGCGGTCGAAGGCCAGCCGCCGCCCTCCAATGGGCTGCCGGGCGCTCCGGAGATCGTGCCCGCCGAAGTGCAGGTGTGCGGCCCCGAGCCGATCGTGCTCGCGCTCGACCACGTGGACACTGTGCCGCTGGAGGTGGTACGGCGCCGCCGCCCGGTGCGCCGACTCTGCGCGCTGCTCAAGCCAGATCCCGACGTGCTGCTGTTACCCGTCGAGGTGGAGGTCACGCTGGCGGCCGATCCCGCGCTGGGGGCGACCTCCACCCCCGTGCCGCTGGAACTGGCGCGCGGACCCGGGGAGCCAGGGCGCAGCGACGCCCCGCGGCAGCGGCCATGAGGGAGTGGAGCGGGAAGGCGACCTGGGTGATCGCCGCCCTGGTGGTGGGGACGGCCGTGTCGACGCTGCTGCCCATCGCTGCGGCGCCGCCCTCGGGCACTCTGCGGCTGGGTGTGCTCGTCGGCCCTGGCCAGGAGCGCACCGCTCGCGCGGTCGCCCCGCTTGCAGAGTACCTGGGGAGCGCCCTGCGCCGTGTGGTGGGCGTCGAGGTGACCTCCGACGAGCAGCTGCGCTCCCATCCCGAGGCGTACGACCTGGCGCTTTTGCCGACGCAGCTCGTCTCCGCCTGGCCCTCGGCGGAGGTGCTGGCGTGGGCCAACCGCTGTCGTCCGTCGGGGGCGAGCTGCCGGCCGTTCGTAATCTTTCCGCGCGACCGCCCGTGGAACACCGTCCCCTCGCCACGGGTGATTCTCGGCGATCGCCTGACCTGGGCGGGCGGAGAGGGGGCGCGCGCCTACTTCCTGAAGCGCGGCTTCCGGCTGCCCGAGGACTTCGGCCTGGTGGCGTACGCAGCCAACCCATACGACCATAGCGAGGCGATTCACGCCTTGATCCATGGGGCCTACGACGTGGCGGTTGCCGCGGAGGCGGACGTGCGCGCAGCGGCGGCGGCCGGCCTGCTCGACCCGGCGCGCTTCGAGTCGATTGCAGCGGGGGAGGCGGGCAACGACTTCGCTTTGGTCGCGTGCGCCTCTCTTCCGGCGAAAGCGCGGCGCGTAGCCCGCGACGCGGCGCTCAACCTCGACCGGTTTCGTTTCGACCCTCACAACCAACGGGTGGCCATGGTGATCGAGGCCCTGCAAGCCCTGGGGATCGAAGGTTTCGCGCCCGACGTGATCCTGCCCAGCCTGCACCCATGACGCCGCGCCGTGCGCCGCGCGCCGCCGCCCTGGCGCGCAACGCTCACGCGCCCGGCCGCAACCGGAAAGGGACCACGCATTGACAACCCGGGACCCGGACCCCAGCATACAGTATTGGCTGCCGCTGGTCGTGTGGATCGCGGCCATTCTGGCAGTCTCGTCGATCCCGGGACCGACCCTCGCCTTGGTCGGCTTTTCCGTTCAGGACAAGATCGCGCACGCCTCCGAGTACTCGGTGATGGGCTTCCTCACCTGTCGCTGGCTCCTGGGCGTGCGGGTGCGCCCGCCGCGTGCGCTCACCTTGTCCACGTTGATGGGCGCTGGGTTGGGGGCCGCCGACGAGTCTTGGCAGCGGCTCATCCCGGGGCGCGAGTGCTCCGCCCGCGACTGGGTCGCCGACGTGATCGGCATCGCGCTGGGCGTGACTGCGGCCGGCATCTATTACCTCGCCTTGCGGTCGGCGCGCGGCGCGGGCGGGGACGGACATTCGAGGGCGGCCCCGAGGGACGCCGACGGCATCCAGCTGGGCGGCGGCGACTCCGGGGAGAGTGTATGAAGGGGCTCAAGCGCACCGACACCTGCGGGGACCTGGGACTGGCCCGCGTCGGCGATAGCGTGATCCTCAACGGCTGGGTCGACGCGCGCCGCGACCACGGCGGGCTGGTGTTCGTCGACCTGCGCGATCGCTACGGCACGACCCAGGTTGTCTTCGGGGAAAGGCCGGAGCTGGTGGAGACCGCCCAGACGCTGCGGCCCGAGGACGTGGTCGCGGTCATCGGCGTCGTGCGCGCACGCCCGCCGGATATGGTCAATCCCAACCTCGCCACGGGCGCCATCGAGGTGGAGGCCAGCGAGCTGCACGTGCTCTCGCGCTGCGCTGCACTGCCCTTTCAGATCGACGAGGCCGACAAGGCCAACGAGGAGCTGCGGCTGCGGTTCCGCTACCTGCACCTGCGCTCGCCGCGCATGCAGCGCAACCTGCGCTTGCGGCACGAGACCATCCAGGCGGTGCGCGATTACCTCTCGGAGAGCAACTTCCTCGAGGTGGAGACGCCGCTGCTCATCCGGACCACACCGGAGGGCGCCCGCGACTACGTCGTGCCCAGCCGGATCCACCACGGCTCGTTCTACGCGCTGCCGCAGAGCCCGCAACTCTACAAACAGACGCTCATGATCGCGGGCGTCGACCGCTACTACCAGCTCGCGCGCTGCCTGCGCGACGAGGACCTGCGCGCCGACCGCCAGCCCGAGCACACGCAGATCGACCTGGAGATGAGCTTCGTCGACGAGGAGGACGTCTTCGCGCTGGTCGAGGGCCTGGTGACCGCCGTGCTGCAGCGCACGATCGGCATCGACCCCAGCGCGCCGTTCCCGCGCATCACCTACGACGATGCCATGGACGCCTACGGCTCGGACAAGCCCGATCTGCGCTTCGGTCTGCCGTTGCTCGACCTGTCCGAGCAAGCCTCGGCCGGCGAGTTCGGCGTGTTCCGTTCGGTGCTCGCGTCCGGTGGCGTGGTCAAGGGCGTCGTGGCCGACGGGCTGGCGTCGCTCTCGCGCAAGGACATCTCCGAACTCGAGGACGTCGCGAAGGCGGCGGGCGCCAAGGGGCTGGTCTGGCTCAAGGTGGCCCACGACGGGATCAGTGGCAGCTGCCAGAAGTTCTTCACAAAGGACGCGCTGCGCGCCCTGGTCGACGCCGCCGGCGCGCGCGACGGGGATCTGCTGCTGCTCGTGGCCGACCAACGCATGGCTGCCAACCTCGCGCTGGGCCAGCTGCGGTTGGCCATCGCGCGCCGCCAAGGGCACACAGCAGCGGGCAGCTTCCACTTCGCATGGATCCGCCGCTTCCCGCTCTTCGAGCGCGATTCCGAGACCGGCGGCTGGGCGGCGATGCACCACATGTTCACCATGCCGCGGGCGGAGGACCTGCCCCACCTCGAGTCGGATCCCGGGCGGGTCTACGCGCAGCTGTACGACCTGGTGTGCAACGGCGTGGAGCTGGGCTCGGGCAGCATCCGCATCCATCGCCGCGAGATCCAGGAGCGGGTCTTCGCCACCTGCGGCATGAGCCCGCAGGAGGCGGAGGGCAAATTCGGTTGGTTCCTGCGCGCGCTGGAATATGGGGCGCCGCCCCACGGTGGGATCGCGCTGGGCCTGGACCGGTTGGTCACCCTGCTGGTCGGGGGCGCGAGCATCCGCGAAGTCATCGCCTTCCCCAAGACCCAGCGCGCGACCAACCCGCTGGACGGGGCTCCGTCGCCCCTGACCCAACGCCAGCTCGATGAGCTGGCACTGGTGATCCGGCCGCCGCGCCCGGAGGCCTGAGTCCCTCGGGCGGACGGAAGACCCGACGGCGCTCTGCGGGGGATCGCCCGCTGGACGTGCGTCACCCGAAGGCTTGCGGGCTGCCGCGCGCCTGGCCGCCCAGGGGCAGCTGCGCGCCCGCCGCGCGGCGTCCGATCGCGCAACTGGGCCCGCCACGCGGTCTTGTGCCCACCTTCGCTTGACACCCCCGGGGGCCGATCCTAGACTGGCCTCGCGCTACGAGCGCTGCTCCCACGCGGTGGGCAGACCGCGCGGGTGGGTGCTTTGTGTGGTGGAGGTCTCGACGGAGGTGTTGGCGATGGGCAATGTGAGGAAGTGGTGCGTGGCGTCGATGCTGCTGGGCGCCCTGCTGGCGGCCGGCTGCAGCAAGAACGCGCCGTGCTCCACCGACCCCAGCAAGATCGAAACGGCGCGCGCCGACGTGCAGACGGCGACCGCGAAGGCGCAGGGCAGCAAGACCGAGCTGAGCGCCGCCGAGCAGAAGAAGACCGAGCTCACGCGCCAGGTGGCGGCCCTTCCCGATCCGAAGGAGCTGCAGGCCAAGCTGGAGGAGCTCAAGAAGGGCAGCGGCCGGTAGGACTGGCCGGAAGGAAGGAGCGACCATGCGATCCAGAAGGCTCTTCTTGGTGCGCTGCCCGGGCGCGACCGCCTTCGCCGCGGCGCTGCTGCTTGGGGGATGCTCCTCGAAGGTCACGCGCAACGTCGACGTGGGCAAGGGCGAGTACTACAACGCCGACGAAGTCGCCCGGCTCAAGAAGGACAAATACCAGAGTTATTGCGCTGCGCTCGACGCGGAGCTCAACCGGCTCCAGGCGGCGACCGCCAGCGCGCGGACCGAAGCCGAGAAGAACGCGGCCCAGGTTGCGAGCGTGCAGGCCGAGGTGCACGACCTGGAGAGCCGCACCACGGCCGCCAAGGGTGAGTCTGACAAGCTCCAGGCGGAGGTCACCTACTTCGAGAACCTCCCGAAGTCCTGGACGGTGAAGGAAGGCGAGTTCCTGGCCAGGATTGCGGCCAACGAGGAGATCTACGCCGACAAGCTCAAGTGGCCGCGACTGTACCGCGCCAACCGCGACAAGATCCACAACCCCAACGTGATCCACCCAGGTTGGGTGCTCACCATTCCGCGCGATTGGCCCCACAGCTGGACGGTGTCCCAGGGCGAGTTCCTTTCGCGCATCGCCGGCTACTGGGAGGTCTTCGATCAGCGCTCGATGTGGCCCAAGCTGTTCGAGGCCAACCGGGACCGCATCAAGGACCCCAACTTGATCATGCCGGGTTGGGTGCTGACGATTCCGCGGGAGGGTTCCGGCGGCTCCGAGCGCGTCGGAGGCCGCTAGCCCCCTGGGTCGGTGGACCAGGCCCGCCGCGGCCAGGATGACGCGCTTCCGCCGGGCGGGGGCGCGCCGCCGGTCTCCCGGGCGGGCGCCCGACGATCAAGTGACGGACGTGCGCGGCGGGCCCGGGACGCAGGACCGCCTGGCCAAAGCACCCCGGCCGGTGCGGGGCAGGAGGGCGCCTTGCCGGGGCGCTGGGGACTGCGCTAGATTCTGGCCGTGGAACCGCTCGGTACCGCCCGAGGCGTCGGATGCGCCTGATCCGCCGGTCTTGCCTCCCGGTCGGCTCTTCCTTCGCCGCCGCTCCATGAACAACGACAAACGCACGACCATCTCCTTGCAGGGGCTGGACCTGCTGACCTTCCTGGGCCACCACGACGCCAATCTCCGCCGGCTCGAGGATCATTTCCCCGGGACACTGGTCGTGCGCGGCGACGAGCTAATCCTGGAGGGCGACGCCGAGCACGTCGACTCCATGACCCGGGCCGTCGGCCTGCTGATCGAGTGGGCGCGGCGCGGACGGCCGGTCGACCCGAGCAGCATCGAGCGCATCCTGCGCGGCGCGGAGTCCAGCACTGCGGATCCCGCCGAGGAGCCGCTGGCGTTGACCGCCACCCGGCAGGTGGCGATCCATCCCCGCACAGCCGGCCAGGCCGTCTACGTCGAGGCGATGCGCCAACACGACGTAGTGTTCGCGGTCGGCCCAGCCGGTACGGGCAAGACCTACCTCGCCGTCGTGATGGCGGTGAAGGCGTTGGAGCGGCGCGAGGTCGACCGGATCCTGCTGGCGCGGCCCGCGGTCGAGGCCGGCGAGCAGCTCGGCTTCCTCCCGGGCGACCTCCAGGAGAAGGTGGACCCCTACCTGAGACCGCTCTACGACGCGCTGACCGAGTGCCTCGGCGCCCAGCGCCTCGCCCGCCTTCTCTCGACGGGGACGATCGAAGTGGCGCCGCTTGCCTACATGCGCGGTCGTACGCTGAACCGCGCGTTCGTGATCCTCGACGAGGGGCAGAACACGACCCTGGGCCAGATGAAGATGTTCCTGACGCGCTTCGGCGAGGGAACGCGCGCCATCGTCACAGGGGACATCACGCAGATCGACTTGCAGAACCCCGCCGCCAGCGGCCTCATCCTCGTCCGTAAGATCCTCCATGGAGTCGACGGCGTCGCGTTCATCGAGCTGAACGAGTCCGACGTCGTGCGCCACCCGCTGGTCCGCCGCATCGTTGCCGCGTTCAACGGCCAGGAAGAGACAGGGCAGAGCAAGGCCCAATCATGAGATCCCTCCTAGGGCTGTTGGGCGCGCGGAGGGGGATGGGCGTGTCCTCGCCCGAGGCCGCCGCGCGCGGCGCGCCGTCTCCGCCCCCGGGCGGGAGGTGGCCCGGGCGCGCGGTGCGCCTGTGCATTGCACTCCTGCCGCCGGCCGCGGTGGCCGTCCTGCACTTGCTGCTGTTCCCTCCCAGCCCGATCACCCAGGCCTACGACCTCGAGGTGGGTGCCGTCGCCGACGAGGACCTGCGGGCGCCGTTCACGTTCTACGGGCCGCGGCCGCAGCGCGAGCTGGAGGCGGCGCGACGCCAGGCAGCGGCCGGCGTGGAGCCGGTCTACCGTGCCATCCCCGGAGCCAACGCGCAGTTGCGCCGGCGCGTCGCGGAGCTGGTCGAGCAGTCCCGCGACGCCTCCACCCGCGGCGACCTGGCGGTGCCCGAGCGCGCGTCGCTGCTCACGCGGCGCGTGGCGCGCGTGCTAGCTCCCGACGCGGTCTCCTTCGTCGATCCGACGCGCGGCGAGGCGCTGCGGCGCGCGACCCAGGAGCTGGCCGATGCGATCATCGGGGGCGGCATCGCCGACCTGCTCCCGTCGGGGTCGTATACGTCCGTGCGCGTGATCGAGCCGGGGAGTGGAGCCGAGATCGCCCGGCCCCTTGACGCCCTGGTCTCCAGCGATCACCTGCGCGACCGCGCGGCCGCGCTGGCGCGCGGCGGGCTCGAGCCGGCAGAGGCGACGGCGCTCGCCCGCACGCTCGGGCTGCTGCTGTCTGCAAACCTCAGCTACGACGACGAGGCGACGGAGGTGCGCCGGCGCGCGGGGGCGGCCGACGTGGTGGAGGACCGCGCCTACGCGCGCGGAGAACTGATCCTGCGGGCCGGATCCCACGTGACACTCGATCACCGGCGGCTGCTGGACGCGCTGGAGGAGGAGCTGGCGCGCCGGGCGGCGGCCGTCGGCGGGCGACTGCGCGTACGGCTGTTGGCGGGGCGCGCGCTGCAGGTGCTCATCGTCATGGGCGGTCTGCTGCACCTGGCCGCCCGGGCGGAGCGCCGCAACCTGGTGAGCGCGCGTGCGAGCCTGCTCATGTCCTCGCTGCTGGGCCTGTTCCTCTGCCTGGCTTCGCTGGTCGTTGCGCGGCCCGGACTCTCGCCAGTCGCGGTGCCGATCGCCTTGCCCGCCATGCTGGGCACGGTGCTGCTGGGGGAAGGCAACGGTCTGCGCGTGGCGTTGGCGGGGATCCTGCTGCTGGCGGTCGCGGCCGCTGCGCCGGCGCCCATGGCCGTGGTCTGGGTTGCGATCGCCGTGGCCGCAGTGCGCTCGATCCGGCGGGTGCGCCACCGCAACCAGTTCTACAAGTCCATGGCGGTGGTGTCGGTAACCTCGGCTGCGGCCGTGACCGCGCTGGCGCTCTCCAGCGGATCCGCAGATCTCGGCCGCGAGATCGCCCTGGGCGCCATCGGCGCCTTCGCCAGCGCGGTGCTCGCCCTGTTCCTGCTCCCCATGTTCGAGGCGCTGTTCGGCGCGACGACCGACCTGACGCTGCTGGAGCTCAGCGACCTCAACCATCCGCTCATGCGGCGCATGGCGCTGGAGTCGCCGGGCACGTTCCACCACAGCCAGGTGGTGGGCCAGCTCGCCGAGGCGGGGGCCCACGCCATCGGCGCCAACAGCCTGATGGCGCGCGTGGGGGCCAGCTACCACGACATCGGCAAGATGCTCAAGCCTCGCTACTACGTGGAGAACCAGTCGGGGGAGAACGTCCACGACGACCTGACACCCTCCATGAGCGCCATGGTCATTGCGGCGCACGTGCGCGACGGCGTCGAGCTGGGACGGCAGTGGGGGCTGCCCGCCACGGTGACCGATTTCATTCCGGAGCACCACGGGACCACCGTCATGCAGTATTTCTACCAGAAGGCGCTCGAGCGCGACGACGGCGGGGCCGTGAGCGTGGACGATTTCCGCTATCCCGGGCCGCGGCCCCGCTGCCGCGAGACTGCGATCGTGATGCTGGCGGACGGCGTCGAGGCGGCCACGCGGTCCTTGCGCCGCCCCACGCCCAGCCGTATCCGGGAGATGACGCGCAAGGTGTTCGAGCGCAGGATGGCCGAGGGCGAGCTCGACGAGTGCGGGCTTACGCTGGCGGATCTCGCCAAGGTGCGCGAGGCCTTCATCCCGATCCTCGTCAGCATCCATCACGAGCGGGTCGCCTACCCCGGGCAGTCGGCCCACGAGGACCAGAAGGAGCAGGAGGGACTTGACGCTCGAGCTCGTGCTCGACGCAAGGGCGCGGGCTTGGCGCCCGGGGCCTGAGTGGCGTCGCCGCGCGCGGCGCCTGGTGGCCTGCGCCGGACCGCGCGACGGCGTGCTGGAGGTCGTCTTGACCACCGACGGACGGCTGCGCGCCCTCAACCACGCCTACCGCGGCAAGGACGCTGCGACCGACGTGCTGTCGTTCTCCTACTTGAGCGGCCACGAGCGCCGGCGCGCCGCGCTGCTGGCGGGTCGGGCGCGCGCGCGCGCGTTCTGCGATCCCAAGCCGGCCGCCATGTCGCCGGTGCTCGTGGGGCAGGTGCTGATCAGCCTCGACACCGTGCGGCGGCGCAATCCCGGCACCCCCGACTCCGAGGAGGACCTGCTATTGATGGTGGCCCACGGACTGCTCCACGTGCTGGGCTTCGACCACCGCGAGAATCGCGAGGCGGCGCGGATGGAGGCGCGGCAGCGCGCGTTGCTGGCCCGGGTCCCGCGGCCAGCGCGGCGGACGCGGAAGGCGGTGAGCTGACGTGAATGGCGCGCAGGGCGAGACGGCGGCCTTGGCGTGGGTGATCGCGGCGCTGGTGACGGGCCTGCTGCTGTGCATCGTGCTCTCGGGCATGATCGCGGCGTTGACCACCTACCTGCGCATGCAGCGCGAAGGCCTGCTCCCCGAGCACGCGCACTGGAAGCCGTGGGGGCGGCTGCGCTCGCACCCGCGCGCCGTGCTCCTCACGTTGTCCTGCGCTTGCATGCTCGCGTTGCTGTGGGCGGCCGCCGCGTATGCTGCGGGCTGCGCGCGGGTGATCCGGCCCGCGGGCCTGGCGGGTTGGTTCCTGGCCTGGGCGGTCTTCCTGGCGGCCGTCCTGGTCGGATCCATCGCGCTGCGCTCCCTGGCACTGGCGCGGCCTCTCGAAGTCACGCGCTGGGGCACCGGGCTGGCGCTACCGCTGTTCGTGCTGCTGCGGCCGCTGACGCTTTCGCTGGAGGGCGCGCTCTCGCGCCTAGCGCCCCGTGTCTGGGCTGTGGATATCTCGCCGCCGTTCTCTGGCCGCGAGATCCTCGAGATCCTCGAGGAGGAGGACGCTACGCCTGGCTTGCGCCCGCAGGAGCGCGATTGGGTGCGCGGCATCTTCGAGCTGCGCGACACCGAGCTGCGCGAGATCATGGTCCCGCGCATCGACATGGTGGGGCTGGACGTGGACACGCCGTTGGCGGAGGCCATCCAGCTCGCCTCCAGCGAGCGCTTCACGCGCCTGCCGGTGTGGGAGGGGAGCCAGGACCGTATTCTGGGGATCCTGCACACCAAGGAGCTGCTGTGGGCGCAGGCGCGGGGCGAGTCGCCCACCGTGCGCCAACTGCTGCGTCCCGTCCACTTCCTGCCTGAGAGCAAGAAGATCGGCGAGGCGCTCCACGAGTTCCGCGACCGGCGCGTCCACCTGGCCGTCGTGGTGGACGAGTACGGCGGCACGGCCGGCATCGTGACGCTCGAGGACATCCTCGAGGAGATCGTGGGCGAGATCCAGGACGAGTTCGATACGGAGGGCGAGCTCATCCGCCTGGTGGACGCCCACCGCGCCGTGATCGACCCGCGCATCGATCTGGACGATCTCAACGAGTCGCTGGGGCTCTCGCTTCCCACGCAGGAGAGCGACACGCTGGCGGGATTGCTCTATGCGCTGGCGGGCAAGGTCCCGGCCCGCGGCGAGCAGATCGAGTTCGGTGACCTGCGCTTCACCATCGATCGGGTCGACCGCCAGCGCATCCGCCAGGTCACGCTCCACGCTCAATCCGAGCTGCGCCAGCCACAGAAGGGGACCGCCATGGGTCAGCTGGAGGAGGCGTCGTGAGGCCCACCCGGGCGTCGCTGCGGCGCTCGCTGCTGACGGGAATGCTGGTTCTGGCGCCGGCGGCCATCACCGGGTGGGTGTTCCTGACAGTGCTGCGCGCCATTGACGGCTGGCTGCGGCCGTTGCTCAAGAGCGTCCCGCGGCTCGGCTCGCGCATTCCGGAGTCGGGCTTCACGGGGATCGGACTGCTGGCCGCCGTCCTGCTCGTGATGCTCGTGGGCTACCTGGCCAGCAAGGGGCTGGGCCGCGCCGCCATCGCGGCCTTCGACCGGCTGGTGTCGCGCATCCCCCTGATCAAGGCGATCTACGTCTCCATCCGGGAGCTCTCGACCCTCCTGCTGGCGGAGAAGCGGTCGGCATTCCGCAAGGTGGTGCTGTTCGAGTATCCGCGCCCCGGACTCTACTCGGTGGGCTTCGTGACCAACGAGCTGCAGGGGGCGCGCAGCGAGGCCTTCGTGAACGTGTTCCTGCCCACCACGCCCAATCCCACGACCGGGTTCCTGCTGATCCTCCCCCGCGCGGACATCGTCGAGCTTGCGCTCACCGCCGAGGACGGGCTCAAGCTGGTGATGTCCGGGGGCGCCGTGGTCTCCGACGCCGGGCGCGATCGGTTGGGGGAGGCGGTGTCGCGGCTGCGCGCGGCCCCTTGAGCGCCATGGGAGCGACGCTGCGCCGGGGGCCCGTGGCGGACGAGGCGGTCGTGCTCGGCAGCATCAAGCTGAGCGAGACCAGCCGCATCGTGAGCGCGCTGACCGCAGCGCACGGCCACGTGAAGCTGGTGGCCAAGGGCGTGCGCGCGCCCGGGCACCGCCTCGCGCACCTGCTCGAGCCGGGCAACGAGCTGCAGCTGGTCTTCTATCCGCGCGCCGACCGCGAGCTGTGGATCCTGGCGGACGCCACGCTGCACAGGGCCGCCTTGACCGGGGCGGGAGGCCTCGATAAGCTTTTCCATCTGCTCGCCGCGCTGGAGCTGGCGCAGCGTCTGCTGCCGGAGCGCGAGCCGCTTCCCGAGATCGCGCGCATCTACAGCCGCTTCCTGGACCGCTGGCACGAGGCGGGACCCGCGCCGACGTGGGCCCTGTTCTTCGGCCTGGAGGCTGCGCTGCTGCAGAGCTTTGGGCTGGGGCTGGACGCGATCGCCTGCGGGGAGTGTGGTGCACCCCTGCGCCAAGCGGCGCGCGCCGGGTACCGGCCGCAGGACGGCAGTCTGACCTGCGAGAGGTGCAGCCAGGCGCCCGCGCGGTGGATCGATCGCGAGGGTTTGCGCGATCTGGAGGCGGTGGCGACGTGCCTGGAGGCGGGGCCGCTGCCGGAGCTGGACGCGCGTGCGCGGCGCGCCGTGGGCCGGCTGCTCCACGACCACATGACCTTCCATCTGCCCAGCTACCGGCTGCCGCGCGCGTTGGTCTGGACGGACGATGTGCGGAGATGAAGAGCGGGCAGCCGCGCCGATCACGGGTGGGCGGGTCCTTCGATGTGCAGCGAGCCGAAACGGCGATGATCAGCGAACAGGAATGGCGATGATCAGCGAACAGGAGATGATCTACAAGCTCCAGGGCTTCTGGATGGAGCAGGGGTGCGTGATCGCCCAACCGTACAATTCCGAGGTCGGGGCGGGCACGTTCAATCCCAACACGTTTCTGCGCTGCCTGGGGCCGGAGCCATGGAAGGTGGCCTACGTAGAGCCGAGCAAGCGGCCCAAGGATGGACGGTACGGAGAGAACCCCAATCGCGTGCACCAGTTCCTCCAGTACCAGGTAGTCCTGAAGCCGGCCCCCGAGAACGTGCAGGACCTCTACCTGCGCAGCCTGGAGGCCATCGGCTTCGACCCCGCGGACCACGACGTACGCTTCGTGGAGGACGACTGGGAGTCGCCCACGCTGGGCGCCGCGGGACTGGGCTGGGAAGTGTGGATGGACGGGATGGAGGTCACGCAGTTCACCTACTTCCAGCAAGTCGGGGGGCTGGAGCTGGACGTGGTGAGTGCCGAGCTCACCTATGGACTGCTGCGCCTGGCGATGTTCCTGCAGCGCGTCGACCACGTCCTGGACCTCGCCTGGGGTGGTGGGATGACCTGGGGCGAGGTCAACGGCCAGTTCGAGCGCGAGTACAGCGAATTCAACTTCAAAGCGGCGGGGGTCGAGCGCTACTTCCGCTGGTTCGATGAGCGGGAGCAGGAGGCCCAGGAGCTGCTGGAGCGCGGGTTGGTCTTCCCCGGGTACGATGCCGTGACCAAATGCAGCCACCTGTTCAACGTGCTCGAGGCACGCGGCGCCATCAGCGTTACCGAGCGCACGGGGTACATCGCCCGCGTGCGGCGGCTGGCCAAGATGGCGGCCAAGGCCTACGTGGCCAAGCGCGAGGCCATGGGCTTTCCGCTGCTGGCCAAGGGACGCGACGCGCACGGAGGCGGCCATGTCGCGTCCTGAGCCGGCCTCCGCCGACCTGCTGCTCGAGATCGGCAGCGAGGAGATCCCGGCCGGGTACATCCCTGCCGCGGTGGCCCGGCTGCGTGAGAACCTGCTCGGTGTGCTGGACGAGAACGCGGTGGAGTACCGCCGCGACGGCACGCAGGAGTTCGCCACGCCGCGCCGCCTGGCCGTGCTGGTGCGCGACGTGGCCCTCGCGCAACGCGAGCGCCGCGAGCTGAAGCTCGGGCCTGCGGTCGCGGCCGCGTTCGACGCGCAGGGCAGACCCACGCCGGCCGCCCAGGGCTTCGCGCGCTCGGCGGGCGTGCCGGTGGAGGGGCTGGGCCGCTTCGCGTCGCCGCGCGGCGAGCGCGTGGGGGCGCAGGTGCAGATCGGCGGTGCGCGCACGCGCGACCTGCTGCTGGCCGACGGGCTGGCCGAGCACCTGATCGCGCTCGGCTTCCCCAAGACTATGCGCTGGATTCCGGGGAGCGCGCTGGCCTACGCGCGGCCGATCCGTTGGCTGGTTTGCCTGCTCGGCGACGAGGAGATCCCGCTGCGGCTGGAGCACCTGGTGGCCGGGCGCACCACGCGCGGCCATCGCACCCTCGACGATCGACCGGTCTCGTTGCGGCACGCTGCGGACTACGAGACGGAGCTCGCCTGTGCGCACGTGGTCGCGCGGGCCGCGCTGCGCGGCGAACGCGTCCAGCAGGAGGCCCGTCGCATCGCCCAGCAGGCGGGCGGACGTCTCCACGAGGACCCGGATCTCCTGGAGGAGGTCACCTACCTGCTGGAGCACCCCTGGCCGGTGACGGGCTCGTACGATCCCGCCGTGGTCGGGGTGCTCCCGAAAGAGGTCATCATCACGGCCATGCGGGCGCACCAGCGCTATTTCAGCGTGGAGCGGCCGGACGGCACGCTCGTGCCGCGCTTCATCACGTTTCGCGATGGTGGCGACCGCGCCCTGGCCAACGTGGTCCAGGGCAACGAGCGCGTACTGCGCGCCCGCCTCAACGATGCCCTTTTCTATTGGAACGAGGACCGCGCCGTGCCCAGCGACCAGAAGCTGGAGCGTCTGGCTCGCATCGTCTGGCTGGAGGGCTACGGCAGCGTGCGGGACAAGTGCGAGCGGATCGCCGCCCTGGCCGACGGGCTGGCCGGCGCTCTCCGTGCGCCGGTCGACGCGGCGCTCCTGCGCCGCGCCGCGCTGCTGTGCAAGAGCGACCTCGGCAGCGAGATGATCAAGGACGGAAAGGAGTTCACCAAGCTGCAGGGCGTGATCGGCCGCTATTATGCCCTGGAGGCGCACGAGCCGGCGGAGGTAGCCGACGTCGTGCTCGAGCACCTCTACCCGCGCTTTGCGGGGGACCGGCTCCCCGCGGGGACGCTCGCGTTGCTCGTGGCGCTGGCCGACCGCCTCGACTCCATCGCCGGCTGCGCGCTGGCAGGCTTCGCACCCAGCGCAGGACAGGATCCCTACGCTCTGCGCCGGCAGTCGCTGGCGGTTCTGCGCATCCTCGTGGAGCAGGGTTGGCACCTGCCGTTGGACGACTGGACGCGGCGCGCGCTGGCGGGATTCACGGCCACGGACGAGCAGCGCCGTGAGGCGCTCCTGCAGACCGACGATCTGTATTGGGGGCGCCTGGAGACGTATCTGGGCGACCTGCCGCCCGAGATCGTACGCGCCGTGCTCTCCGTGTCACCGCTGGACCCCGTCGAGAACGTGCGCGCGGCGCGTGCGCTGGCCGCCTTCCAGGGCCAGGCCGGCTTCGGGATGCTGCTCTTGGGGGCCAAGCGCTGCCGCAATATCCTCGTCAAGGAGGGCGAGCTCCCCGAGGAGGCGCTCGCGCCCCACATCCGGGCAGAACAACTGCAGCAACGCGCGCGGCAGCGGTGGGAAGCGTGGGTCGCGCACGCGGCAGGCGGCGCCGCGCCCGGGTTCTCCTCCCAGGGGCTGCGGGAGCCGGCGGAGGCGGAGCTGTACGCGGCGGCGCTCTCGGCCGTGCCCCGGCTACGGGAGGGCCAGCAGGCTGGCGACTACGAGGCCGTCTACGCGACGCTGGCGGGGCTCGGAGCGCCCATCGACCGTTACTTCACCGCCGTGCTGGTCAACGCTCCGGACCCGGAGCTCCGGCGCGCACGGCTCGCGTTCCTCGAGGCACTGCATTACATGTTCGCGCGCTTCGCCGATCTGTCCCGCGTGCCTCCCCCGACTCCCGTGGGCGCCGAGCGCGCCTGATCGGCGCCCCTCTGGCGCCGGATCCGCGCGCACCAGCCGCGGCGGCGCGCGGCGCCGCACCCAGGGCCGGGCCCGGGGCGCGGACCGGGACCCGGCCGCGCGCTCCGCTAGGGTGTCGGCCGGGGGCGGCGGGTGCCTCGGATGGGCCCGCGGCGGGAGCCCCCGGACCCCGGCCGCCTCCCCAGGGGGGCCGCCGCCGGGGACCCCACTATTGACAGCCGCGAAGGCAAGCCCCTATCTTTCCAGCGCCTTTTGCCGGCTCAGACGATCGACCCGCATCTCGTCCCCACCGAGACGCTTTTCGCCAGTACCTCTTCAAATCGTGCCTGGCCGTTGACGGGAACCAGGGGGGGTCGTGGGGTGACCATGACGCGCCGAAACGAGTCTGTCCTCGCAGGGGTCGGACTGGGCGCCCTGCTCACGCTGGCGCTGCTGTTCGGATGCAGGGCCTTCAATCCGGAGCCCGTGATCGTGAATCTGCCGCCCGACACCTTTCTGACGGGCGCTCCGGCCGAGACGACCGGCGGGATCTTCCGCCGGCACCTGTATTGGTACGGGACCGACGCCGACGGCGACGTGGTGCGCTACATCTGGGCGATCACCGACTCCACGGCCCAGGATCGGAATACGCCCGACGTCGACGAGGAGGAGAGCCGCTTCGACCCGTGCGACGACATCACGACGACGCGTATCATCCAAGGGCGCGTGGTGGGCTATACGGACAAGTCCGACTCGGTGTTCGTCTTCACGGTCGACCGCGGCGCCACGGACAGCAAGGACGTCACCTTCCACATCGTCGCCGTCGACGACCGGGGAGGCTGCGACGCCAGCCCGGCCCGACTGCATTTCTTCAACAACAGCCTGGGCAATCCGCAGCTCGTCTTCCGGGTCTCGACGTTCGAGAACGGCCAGTGGCGTCTGCGCTGGACGGGAAACGCGTTCAGCCCCATTGCGGGCACCCCGGAGCAGACGCTGCGCCCGTTCATCGGGTTCGCGCAGAAGTTCATGATCTCATGGGAGGCCAGCTCGCCCAACGGCGAGATCCTCGGTTACAAGTACCTGGCGAGCCAGGACGCCAACGCCGAGTTCTTCCCCCGTGATCCACAATCCGGGCTGGCGATCTTCGGGCCCGTCACCTCGTTCGTCTACGAGAACGACACGCCGACCGGGCCCGGGACGTCCGGATGCGACTTCGGCCCCGACTGCCCCGAGAAGCTGCGCTGGGAGAGCGGCCCGCACGTGCTCAAGGTCGTGGTCCAGGACGTCGCGCTCGTGGAGAACACCCGCAACTCCGGCGAGTTCGCCTTCGAGCTGAACTACCCGCCCGAGTCGTTCATCCCGCCGCCGCCGCTGCCGCTGAGCTGCGAGACGGTCGCGACATTGGCGGAGGCACCGTACGCCTTTCCGCAATACCGCGTGCCGGACGGACAAGGGGGCTATACGGTCTGCACGTTTGCGCCCGGGGACACCATCCCCGCCGGCTCATATGCCATCGTGCGCATCACTGGCTTCGATCGGTACGAGGGCCGTCCGGGCCTGGGTCCGGATTTCTGCTGCGATAAGACGCTGGCGGACACAGCGGTGACCTTTCAGGCCGAGCTGGAGTATTTCGGCCGCGACCAGCGTGGATCTCTCCAGCAGTTCCGCGACGGATTCAACGAGTCGGCCCGCCCCGACACCCTCGGTTTCTTCGTCGGTCCGTTCGATTATACGTTCAACGGCCGGACCAAGGATGAGCTGGGGCGGCCCGACCCCACGCCCGCTACGATCGGCTTCATCGGCGGCTTTCGCCCGCGCATGACGCGGGTGCAGCCCACCGAAGGCGACTCGCTGATCCTGAAGTGGCCGCAGTCGCCCTTCGCGTCGCGCTGGCCGGACAACCACGTGCCGTACACCACGCAGACCGCCAAGACGCTCTACTGGGACAACTCGGCGCGACGCTACCTGCCCAGCGCCGGGCCAGGATTGGAGCCGGTCACCGGCACGATCTTCACGTACTCGCTGGTCTTCGAGGGCGCCAACCACCCGCGTGAGCCCTATCCAGATCCGCTGACCGACAACATCAGGATCGCCGGCGCGATCCGCTCCTGGGCGTACGCGCTCTACTCGGACCGCGACCCCGACAACCTCCTCAAGGAGGGCGGCGGCCGCGACAACATCGACTTCTTCAACCCATCCTCGGAGCTCAACCGTCTGGATCTGAGCGCCGCGAACGGGGTGCAGATCTTCATCCCCGACCTGCTGTGGAGCCCGACGCTGCTGCGGTACTATGACCCGGACGGCCCCACCAGCCCGAGCTTTCGCGGACAGGGGTGTGCCCTACGCCTGGAGCTGGGGAGCATGACCCTGGAGGTCATCGGGAAGACGACCGGCGCCGGCTCGAGATTCCCCCACTACCCGCTCACGGTCCGCCCGTCCGGCACCCCGCAATTCGAAAGCAGCACGATGCCCGATCTCGGGCGGCAGACGAACGAAGCAGTCGCCCATTTCACGATTCTGCTGGGGATCGAGGATCCGGCCACCGGCCAGCGCGTGGAGCTCTGGCCGGGGTACGGACCACAAGACGACCCCGGCTGCCAGCCGAACTGAGTGGACCGTTCGCGGCGCCGCGGCCCTGCCCCGCGGCGCCGCTTGCGCAGCGCAAGTGGAGGTGCTCGAGTCATGATGACCAAACCGTGGATCGCCGGCGTGCTGGCCGTGCTGGCAGCGGCGGCGTTGGGCTGCGCCAGCACCACCCCCGATGGCGATCTTGTCCCCAACTCCCCGCCGGACAGCCGGGTGACCGCCGTGCCGCCGGTGCTGGGGCAGACGAACTTCACCGTCCACTTCTTCTGGACGGGCTCCGACCTGGACGGCGAGGTCTCGTACTTCGAGTGGCGGATCAGCAACAACGGTCGCGACGGGCACGTGGACGTGGCCGACACGTCGTCGCTGGCGTGGCATCGCACGGCCGTCACCGACTCGAGCTTCGTCGTCAAAGCCGATATCGACTCCTTCAACGTCGACGTCAACGATCCCAGGCAAGGTCCGCGCGATTACCGCGCCTGGGATACCCACACGTTCTTCCTGCGCGCCGTGGACAACGACGGTGCCCGCGACCCGACGCCGGCGACGGTGAGCTTCACGGCCACCACGCTTACCCCGACCATCGAGATCAACGTGCCGCCGGCGCAGACGGTCACGGCCTGCCAATTGTCGGCGCGCGTGCTGACTTTTGGCTGGCTGGGGAAGGACCCTGACTCGGAGAATCTGGAGCCGGAATTCGTACGCTACCTGCTCTACCCGACCGACCATTGCTGGACCAAGACCCAGTTCGACCGGGAGAACCCGCTGGCCCAGGTGCCCGAGAGCGCATGGGGCCCCTGGCTGCGCTACGACGCGCCGCAGGACAGCGGCAAGACGATCACGCTCGCGCGGCAAGCCCTGCTCCAGAACTTCTTCTTCGCGGTGCAGGCCCAGGACGGAGCCGGAGCCGTGACGCCGACCTTCGAGTGGGGCGTCAACGTCCGCCACGTCCAGATCAGCGACACGCAGAAGCCCGTGCTCACGGTGACCGAGAAGTTCCTGGGCAGCTTCCAGTTCAGCAGCGCCAACGGGCTGCAGCTGTTCGAGATCGTGTCCGGGCAGCCGCTGCGGTTCGAGTGGCGGGCCGATGCCAGCCAGTACGCCGGCGTGATCGACGCCTACCGCTTCGGATGGGAGGTGCAGGACGTCAACGATCCCAACGATCCCGGCTGGGCGGTGGGGTGGGGCGAGGGACCGCTGTTCCGCCGGGCGGGACCCAAGTCCTTCAGCCAGGGCACACCCAACTTCGTGGTCCAGGCACGCGACAACTCCGGCACCATCGTGCGCGGGATCTTCCAGTTCGACGTGATTCAGATCGCACAGCGCCAGAACCAGCGCGACCTGCTCCTGGTGGAGGACTGGCCCCACACCGAGACGCAGCCGGAAATCGCCCGCCATCGCGAGTGGAAACAGCGCTGGGACAACCTGCTCGTGGGGCGGGTGAGCAACTTCGACCCTGGCGCCGACCGGCTGGACACGCACGTCGAGACGGGGGGGTTCGTCTTCCGGCGGCTGAACAACTACAAGTCGGTCATCTACTTCAGCAGCGGCGCCAACCACAACACGCAATTCCACCTCGCGCTGGCGCCCATCACCACCCTGTTGCCGAGGTACAACTGGTTCGAGGTCTACCAGGCGCGCGTGGGCAATGTGCTCATGTGCGGGCCACAGTCGGCGTTCAACACCATCGAGTACGAGCCGGTGGCCACGCCGCCGCAGTGGGTCTATCCCATCATCTTCAACGTGTCGGACGGCCCCGGCCAGGACGGCTTCGGTCAGGAGACCGCGGCCGACGGCTCGAAGTTCAACCGCGGCACGCTCCGCTACCCCTATACGGGATTCTGTGTGGAGCTGATCGACGTCATCCGCCCGGCGCCCCAGCAGATCTACAACGAAGATTCGGGCATCGGCAAGCAGCTCCGCACGCTCAACTGCGACGGGATCTACAAGGCGGTGGTCGACCCCCAATTCCTGGCCAGCTACCCCAGCGCCAACGGCGAGGTGGTCGACCTGCTGTCCGGCGCCGATCGTTCGTGCCAGAACTTCATTAATCGCAAAGGGGACTTCCAGTTCGAGCACGAGGAGTTCTACAACGTCAACACGACATCGCGCGACGTCGCCCTCAACTTGCGCGACTGCCAGCAGACGATGTACCGCATGCGCGCCCGCCGCGACGAGGGCTGCGTCGCGTTCGCGGATACCAATTGCTACCCAAAGCACCTCCTGAAGTCCAAGCTCGACCTGGCGCCCATCGGGATCGTGAGCACGGCCTACGCGCTGAGCAAGCCGCTGGCGGGCTCGGAGGATTTCCTGTGGGGCTTCCACCCGCTGGCCTTCGACCAGGCGACGGTGCGCAGCTCGCTCTTGTGGATCCTGCGCGAGCGGTGGCAGATCCCGGCGCAGTAGGGCGGGGGGCGTGGCGGACTGCGCGGCAGGGGCACTGGACGGCAATGGGCACAAGGTCGAACAGGGGGGCGGCGTGAAGAGGTCGACGCTGGTTCGAAGGGGCGGGAGCCGGGGGTTCGCGAAGGGGGCGGCGGCCGCGGCGGCGGCACTGGCGGTCTGGGCCGGGGCGGCGGGCGCCCAGTCCGGAAGCTGCAACTACGATTGCGACGGCGACACGCTCGCATTGCGTGCGCCACAGGGGTTGCATATCCGTTTCGAGCGCCGCAGCGTCCAAGGCAATCTGCTGACCTGGACCCCTTTGCCCGATTCGGTGGGAACGTGCGCATCGATTCGCTCGCTGCGCAACCCTCCAGTACTCCCGCCATTCAACCCGGTGCTGGAGGGGGCCTACCGCGATTTGGTGGACCGCCAGCTCAAGTTCGCGGCCGAGGGTGCCGGCACGATCGGTGACCCCACCCAAAGCACGCTCGTCATCAGCTGGAACAACATGGACAGCCAGCCCGGGCGGATCAGCGGCGCCCTCACCGGCAAGATCAACGTGAGCGACTCGGGCGGGCTCTTCCTCGTCGCCACGGGCACCGCGCAGGCGCAGCAGGTGAACAACGGGATCCCGCCGTATCTGTTCCCCCACACCAACGTGCGGGCCCTGGCCACATGGAAATCGCCTGACGCGCGCGCCTCGCGCGTGTACGCCGCGGTCACCGGGAACAGCGGCACCATGCTCGCGCGTGCCGATGTGCGGGCCAGCGACACCGCAATCGCCTGGACGATCGCGCTCGATCCAAAGCTGCCCGGCGCGCCGGTGCAGGCATCATTCGCCCCGGTGGCGCTGGCCGTGTCTCCGGGCAACCCCGATCTGGTGCTGCTGGGCAGCACCAACGATGGCGTCCACCGCTCGAACGACGGCGGAGTCCACTGGTCCAAGCTCGTCGTCGACGCGACGCTTCCCTCGCAGAGTGCGATCCAGCAGGTGAGTTTCCTCGGGTACGCCGGGGGGACATCGTTCGCCTGCCTGCGTGGGCTGGGGCTCTTCCGTAGCAGCGACGACGGCTCCACCTGGACCCGGCTCACGTTGCAGGAGTTCCACGTGCCCATCGTCGTCAACGGTGTGGTCTGCCCCAACGACACGACCCGGCGGACGCCCATCGTGACCACGATGGTGGCCGACCCGACCAATCCCAGTCAGCTCTACGCGGGCCTGCAGACCTGGGGTGTCTACAAGAGCGCCGACGGCGGCCTGACCTGGGCGCGGGCGAATCAGGGGATGGTCGAGTGCCCGAGCCTCGGGTTTTCCAACGGTCGCGCCGCGGAGCCAACCGCGATCATGGTGGATGCCACCGCGCCCAACGTGCTCCTGGCGGGTACCACGAGCCGTGGTCTCTTCCGCACGGTCGACTTCGGCAACGTGTGGACCAACATCAGCGCGGGCCTGCCGGACAGCAGCGCCGCCCTGCCCTCGATCCTGCAGGATGCGGCCGATCCCAGCGTGATCTACGCCGCGACGGAGACTCGGGGGCTGATCCGCTCCGTCAATGGCGGCGCGGGCTGGGACCCGTGGGGCAGCGGCCTGACGAACAGCGACCTGACGAAGATGGTGTGGCACCCTGAGCAGCCAGGAGTGCTCCTGTTGGGAACGGAGAACGGCGGTGTCTACCGGGCCGGCACGGCGGTGCTCCTGTCGCGCACCTACCGACCACCTCCCGACACGGACCCGGACAAGCTCGGCCTCGAGCTCGGCCTGAAGGTCCGCTTCGACGATGGTCCCGTCGCACCGGATGACAGTCTCTTCGTGGTCCGTGCCCAGACCTACCAGGGCTACACCGTGTGGCGCAGCCGCACGCCGCGGCCCGACACGATGCAGCTCATCGGCCTCTACGATCGGACCAACCCCGAGTCCTGCTTCGCCGATCCGTGCGACGCGCAGTTCCCGCGCCGCATCCCGGGCTGCTTCGCCGACAAGCGCGCGGCCTGTTTCACGTTCTTCGGCCGCGATTCCGTGTCGTTCTTCGACCGCGACATCTACAACGGGTTCACGTACTACTACGCAGTCTCCACGTTCGACTACGGCTACAGCGGGAACGTCTTTCCCACCTCGCTGGCCCGCGAAATGACGTTCAGCCCGCGCGGCGCAGACGAGAACTCGCCGCAGTCGGAGCCGTTTTTGGGCTGCTCGCCCGTGCCGGGCGCGGTGAATTCGAACCAGACGAAGTTCCAGGTCAACCTGGACCCGGCCAACGACCTCAAGGGCGTGTTCGTGGTGCCCAACCCGCTGCGACGCCAGGGCGGATGGGACGTGGGCGACCAATCCACACTCCGCTTCTTCAACGTCACGCCGGGAGCGAAGTGCGAGATCTTCACCGTAGCGGGGGATCTGGTTCGCCAGTTGGCCAACGTGACGGCCGGGGGCGCCGCGCGCGGCAACATCGAGTGGGATACACGCAATGAATCCGGCGAGTCGGTGGCCAGCGGGGTCTATATCTATCGCATCACCAACTCGGCCGGCGAGGAGCTCTTCGGTCGCCTGACCATCATCCGTTAGGCGGGTCCAGAGAGGACCACGCGGAGCGGCGCATGGCGGATCCCCACGAGGACTCCCCGTACGCAACGCACCGCAACGTGCAGTACGCCCCCCTGGAGGTCGTGGTCCCCGACGGGGTCGCGCATCGCCCGCGCGCGATCTGTGATTCTCATGGTGGGGGGCGCGGGCATGGTCCCCACTGGCGACGCCTGACCCGGCGCTGCCCGTCACCGGGCCGGCATCAGGGCCTCTTGGAGTTCCAGCTCGCACCGCCGGGCCTGGCCGGTGAGCTCTTCGCCTGGCGACAACGCCGGCCCTTGCGGAGGTTCCGGCGCCCACCGGTCGCGCTTTTGACAGCTCGCCGCGCCGGTCCTATCGTTGGCGCGCCGTTTTGGCGGCTTACCTGCAAGCCCGAGGCCTCGATCCCCATGCGCCTCACAGCGAAAGGTCGATGACGTGTCCCGAATGGTCTACTTCTTCGGCGAGGGCAAGGCGGATGGCAACGCGACGCAGCGCGAGCTGTTGGGCGGCAAGGGAGCGAACCTGGCGGAGATGACCAATCTGGGGCTGCCGGTCCCCCCCGGGTTCACGATCTCCACGGAAGCTTGCACCGACTTCGATCGCGGCCGGGCCGACGAGCTGTTCGCGCGCCTGGGGCCGGTGGTCAAGGAGGCGATGGCCCGCGTGGAGGCGATCATGGGCCGGCGCTTCTGCGACCCGCAGCACCCGCTCCTGGTGTCGGTGCGCTCGGGCGCGCGCGTGTCCATGCCCGGCATGATGGACACGGTGCTCAACCTGGGACTCAACGACGTCACGGTGCAGGGGCTGGCGAAAGCCACCGACAACCCGCGCTTCGCCAACGACAGCTACCGGCGCCTGATCCAGATGTTCGGCGACGTGGTGCTGGGGGTGGAGAAGAATCGGTTCGAGGGGGTGCTGGAGCAGCTGAAGGAGCGCAAGGGGGTCCACCTGGACACCGAGCTGGACCAGGACGACCTGGCGCAGCTGATCGTCACCTACAAGCAGATCGTCCGCGAGCACCATGGCCGGGAGTTTCCCCAGGACCCATGGGAGCAGCTGTGGGAGGCCGTGCGCGCGGTGTTCCGCAGCTGGAACAACGATCGCGCCATCGCGTATCGGCGCCTCCACGGCTACTCCGACGAGTGGGGAACGGCCGTCAACGTGCAGGCCATGGTGTTCGGGAACATGGGGGAGGACTGCGCCACCGGGGTCGCCTTCAGCCGCGATCCGGCCACCGGTGAGAACCAGCTGTACGGCGAGTACCTCGTCAACGCCCAGGGCGAGGACGTGGTGGCCGGCGTGCGCACGCCGCGCCACATCCGCCGTCAGCCCGGGGAGGACCGCGCCCTGCAAGACGTGATGCCCGTGGTCTACCAGCAGTTCGTGCAGATCGTCGGCAAGTTGGAGCGGCACTACCGCGATCTGCTCGACATCGAGTTCACCATCGAGCGCGGCAAGCTCTGGATGCTGCAGGTGCGCTCCGGCAAGCGGGCGGGCCGCTCGGCGGTCCGCGCGGCCGTGGAGATGGTGCGCGAGGGGCTGCTGGACAAGCCAACCGCGCTGCGGCGCGTCTCACCCGAGCAGCTCGATCAACTGCTGCACCCCACGGTCGACCCCGCAGCGCACGTGACGGTGCTGGGCAAGGGGCTGCCCGCCAGTCCGGGCGCGGCCGGCGGCGAGATCGTCTTCTCCGCGGCGGAGGCCGTGGCAGCCGCGGAGGCCAAACGCGTGGTGATCCTTGTGCGCAAGGAGACCAGCCCCGAGGACATCCGCGGCATGGTTGCCGCCGCCGCCATCCTGACCCAGCGCGGCGGCATGACGAGCCACGCCGCAGTGGTGGCGCGCGGCATGGGCAAGTGCTGCGTTGCCGGATGCGGCGAGCTCCGCCTGGACGAGGCGGCCGGCACGATGACCCTGGGCGGCAAGACCTTCCGCCGCGGCGACGTGATCACGCTCAACGGCAATACGGGCGAGGTGCTGGAGGGGCGCGTGCCCACCATCGCCCCCAAGGTGGACGCAAACTTCGAGCAGCTCATTGAATGGGCCAACGAGTACCGCCGCCTCGAGGTACGTGCCAACTCCGACACGCCAGAGGACAGCGAGCTGGCCCGGCGCTTCGGCGCCCAGGGCATCGGCCTCTGCCGGACCGAGCACATGTTCTTCGGCGAAGAGCGCATCGGACCCATGCGCGAGATGATCGTGGCCCGCACGCGCGAGCAGCGGGAGCGCGCGCTGGCGAAGCTGCTCCCGTTCCAGAAAGAGGACTTCAAGGGGATCTTCCGTGCCATGACCGGGCTGCCGGTGACCATCCGCCTGCTCGATCCACCGCTGCACGAGTTCCTCCCGCAGGCGGAGGACGAGATCGAACGCCTTGCGGGCGAGTTGCGCATCGATGGAACGCACATGCACGCGATCGTGGAGGCGTTGGAGGAATTCAATCCGATGCTTGGGCACCGCGGCTGCCGCTTGGGGATCACCTATCCGGAGATCTACCTCATGCAGGTCGAGGCCATCCTGCGCGCCGCGATCGAGGTCAAGCGCGAGGGCCTGCAGCCGGTACCGGAGATCATGATCCCGCTGGTGGGGATCACCAAGGAGCTCTCGATCCTGCGCGAACAGACCATCGAGCGCGCGGAGCAGGTGCTGCGGGAGGAGCGGGAGCAGATCCCTTACCTGGTGGGCACGATGATCGAGATCCCAAGGGCCTGCCTGGTCGCGGATGCGATCGCCGCGGTCGCCGACTTCTTCAGCTTCGGGACCAACGACCTCACGCAGATGGGCTTCGGCTTCAGCCGCGACGACGCCGGGACGTTTCTCCCGATGTACGTGGAGAAGGGCATCCTGCCCGCGGAGCCGTTCCAGGCGCTCGACCAGGAGGGGATCGGACAGCTGGTGGCGATGGCCGTGGCGAAGGGACGCGCCGCCAAACCGGGTCTGAAGATCGGGGTCTGCGGCGAGCACGGCGGCGACCCCAGCTCGGTACGCTTCTTCCACCAGGCTGGCCTGGATTATGTTAGCTGCTCTCCCTACCGGGTTCCGATCGCGATCCTGGCAGCGGCCCAGGCAGCGTTGGATCGCTGAGTGGTAGGGAACCAGCCACCACCGGAGGGGGACCGTTCTTGGACCTGCGCGGCCGGATCGATCTCTTCGGGGTGGCGAACATCTTCCAACTCCTTCACCTGGCCGAAGCGACGGGTAAGCTCGTGCTGGTGGGCCCGTCGCAGAAGGCCCGGGTGTACTTCCACCAGGGCAATCTGATCTACGCGCGCACCGACGCCGAGATGGAGCGCCTGGGGGAGTATCTGGTGCGCAAGGGCATCCTCCAGCCGTCCCAGCTCGAAGGCGCCAAAATGAAGGCCGAGATGGCGCGGGGCAAGCGCATCGGCCAGATCCTCGTGGAGAGCGGTGGGATCACCGAGTCCGACCTCAAGACCGCCGTCACCGACCAGATCAAGGAGGTCGTCTACCAGCTCGTGGGGATGACCGATGGTACCTTCGCCTTCTACAGCATGATCTTCCCCGAGAACGAGGACATCCTCCTGGACGTCAGCCTCGAGTACCTGATGCTGGAGGGCCTGCGCAAGCTCGACGAGATGCGCAAGCCCGGTTAGCCCGCCCGCCGCTGTACTACGCGCGCGTTCCGCGCCCCGCGCGTCTTCGACGCTCCCCCCGCTGGCGCTGCGAGCGCCCACCTGGGCGCCGGCAGCGCCCCCCCCCGTTTGCGCCCCAACAGCCCCGCCCGCCGCTGCGTCGGCGGCGCGCCCCGAGGCACGGAAGTTGCCCTCCCGTGCGCGGTTGCCCGCAATCGGCTGTCCCGCCGCTGCCCGCGCGCCGGGGAGCCGCCCACCCCCTGCGCGATCACGCGCCGCCGCGGGCGCCACCGCGTGGACTGCGGGCCATGGCGAGCATGCAGCGTTCCCTCCAGCGATCCCTCCGGCGCGCATCGCGCGCGCGGGCCGGCCGGCGCGTCGCACGACCGGCGGCACTGCTCATCATCGCTCTGCTCGCGATGGGGCAGGCCTCGCCAGCGCACGCGCTGTCGGGGGGCGCCGTTGCGCCCGCCAGCGACGTGGTCGGCTCGACCACGAGCCACGTCGTGATGCTCGCGACGGAGGTGGACATCGAGGCCGGTGGCTCGCTGCGCATCGGCTATCCAGCGGGCTTCACGCTGGCGTCGGCCGCGCTGGGCCCCACCAGCGGCCTTGGCGCCGCGAGCGTGATCCTGGCGGTCCAGGACAGCGTGGCGGTCCTGGCCATCACCGGCGCTCCCCTCGTCGCCGGTGCGTTGACCATTGAGCTGCTGGGCGTGGGCAATGCGACCCGCGCGGGGAGCGCGACGGTCACTCTGGAGTCCCGCGACGCCACCGGCACCACGCTCGAGGGCCCGGCCCTCTGCGACCCCTTCACGCTGGTGGCCGGGCCCGCGGCGCTCTTCGACCTCCAGCCCGAAGGCGGCTGCACCGTCGCCGGGACGCCGCACGTCCTCGTGCTCGCCGCCGTGGACGCGTTCGGCAATCGCGTCGCGCCGTACGCCGGAACCGCCGCGCTGGCGACCGACACTGCCGGTGACGGCACCAATATTTCCTGGTCCGCCGCGGGCGCGGGTGCGCTCGTGCCGACCTCACCCGGCGCGGCGGCGTACACGTTCGCTCCCGGCGACTCGGGCCAGGTGCAGCTCACGCTCAGCGACACGCGCGCTGAGACGCTGCACATCACCGCGCAGAACGGCCCTCTCAGTGGCGGCGCCACGCTTGACGTGCAGGCTGCCGCTCCCCAGTCGCTGCTGGCCGCGGCAGGCGACGGCCAGACGGCCCTTGTGGCGGCGACCGTGTCGCAGGCGCCTGCCGTCCGTGCGCTGGACGCCTTTGGCAATTCCGTAGCCGCGCGCACCGTCACGTTCCAGCCCATGGGCGACGGATCGGCCGACACCGATCTGGGCACTCCGGGGGACCAGACCAGCGCGCTCACCGACCAAGGTGGGCTGGCGCGCTGCTCGCGCTGGACGCTGGCGACCGTGGCCGGCAGCCAGACGTTGCTCGCCGTCGCCGACTTCGGCGACACGGTCGTCTTCCACGCGACGGCGAGTCCGGGGCCGTTCGCGGCGCTCGCACTGCTGCCCAACGGCGCGGTGGACGTCGAGGCGGGCTCGGTGACCACGGTGGCCGCGCGTGCCACCGACGCCTTCGGCAACGGCGTGGCCGGAGTGGAGGTCACCGTGCTGGTGACCGATCCGCTCGACGGCGCGCTGGCCTCCGCCGGTGAGACCGACTCGCTCGGCGTGGCGCAGCAGCGGGGCAGCACGGGCGGCGACGGACGCGTGCACGTCCTGTATCGGGCGGCGACGCAGGCCGGGCGCACCGACCGGCTCGACGCGGTCGCGCCCGGGCTGCCCGCCAGCGCGGTCGGCGATCTCGTGTTGACCAGCCGGCCGGGCCAAGCCGTGGCGGTGCGCCTGCAGCCGCCCAGCGGACCCGTGCGCGCGGGGGAGGAGCTCGGGCAACTCGCCATCACGCTGGTCGACGCACATGGCAACGTCGACACCAACGCCCTCGCCACGCTGAGCGTCGCCGCCGCCCCCAGCAGCGGCATCGGCCTCTGCGCGTCCATCGCCGGTCCCTTCGTCAGCCCGCTGGCCGTCTCCGTGGGTGGAAGCGCCCAGCGCTGGTGGCGTGGCGGACCGGCAGGCACGCACACCCTGACGGTGACGGACCCAGCAGCCGTGCTGGCTGGTGACAGCGTGAGCGTCACGGTGATCGCCGGCCGCCAGGTGGCGAGCTTTACCGTCAGCGCGCCCGATACGGTCGTGGCAGGCGCGCCGTTCCCGATGACGGTGGTGGGGTTCGATGCCTTCGGGAACTTCGCGGCGGACGCCAGCACAGCGTTCCACCTCGACGCCGTCCTCGCCAGCGACACGACCGCCGTCGCGCCCGCCACACTGGCCGTCGCCAGCGGGCAGCTCGGCGCGGGCTCGTTCACGACCAACTTGCAGAGCGTCACCCGCGCCCTCACGCTGCGGCTGCGCGTCAGTGCCGCGGGTCGCGGATACGTGGGCCCGCCCACGGTGGTGCTCCCCGGCGCTGCCTTCGAGCTCGTCAGCGTCGGGCCCGACACGCTCCGCGGCATCGTGGCGGGAGACGTGGTAGCAGCCGAGGTCGAGGCCCGCGACGCGCGGGGCAACGCCGTTGCTGGGATCGCCGTGACGGCGGTGCTGGTCGAGGGTGGTACGCTCGAGTCCCCTCCCGGCGCCACGGGGCTCGACGGGCGCAGCAGCGCGCGTCTGCGCACGAACTCCCAGGTTGGAATGGCGCGCCTGCGCCTGTCCATCCTCGATGGCGTTCCCGTCGCGCGCGAGACGCGGACGCTCGTGGTCTTCACGCGCAGCGGAGCCATCACCGCCTTGCGGCTCACGCCGTCGTCGAACACGCTCACCGCCGGACAGACCGTGCCGGTGCAGGTGGAGGCCGTCGACGTTGCGGGCAACCGCGTCGACGATGCCACCGACGTGGTCGTGCTGGGCGCACTGGGGGCGGGCGCGTCCATCGTTCCCTCGAGCGCCGCGCTCTCCTCCGGGTTGCTGAGCGCCACGCTAGCCGACACCGCCGCGGGCAGCGCGCGCGTGACCGCCGCGCTGCTCGCCGCGCCGGCTGTCACCGACACGAGCGCGGCCATCGCCGTGACGGCGGCCTTGGCGTACCGCATCGTCGCCGTGGCCGACACGTCCGTGGTCATCGCGGCGGGCGCGCAGTCGGCGCTGCTTGCGCGCGTGCTGGACCGCTACGGCAATCCAGTCGCCGGCGAGCCCGTGCGCCTGGAGCTGCGTTCTGCGCCGCCGGGCGCGTCACTGAGCGATGCGACGCCGCCACCCGACGACGGGATCGCGCGTACCGATGCCCAGGGCGAGGCGCAGGCCACCCTCGCGCTCTCCGCGCACGCCGGCGTGCACGAGGTGCGGGCCAGCATCCTCGACCGCGCACCCGCCGCGCTGGAAAGCTTGCGCTGGCACGTCACGGGCACGGCGGGAGCGCCGGCCACCCTCGAGCTGACCACGGCGCCGGGCGCGCTGACGGCAGGTGTCCCCCGCGCCGTGACGCTCGCGCTGCTGGATGCCGCCGGCAATCTCGTGTCTGCCTCCGGCACGGTGACCATGACATTCTCCCCACAAGGCAGCGCCACCGCGCCCAACCCGGTTACGCTTTCCTTCGGTACGGCCAGCGTGGACGTCACCGCATCGCGAGCGGGCACGCTCACGATTGGGGCGTCCTGGGATCCCGCGCCAGCGGTCGGCGGGGCGCTAGGGCCGAGGGCGGTGCTGGCCGGTCCGCCCGCGGGCATGATCCCCGTACCGGGTGTCGACCCGCCCGTGAATACCGCCGACGGCCTGGCGACGACGCGGCTCACGGCCGGGCCGGTGACCGACACCTGGGGCAACCTGGTCGCCCCCGGCACGCCGGTGACGATCGCCAGCACGCTGGGAGCGCTGCTCTTCGACGACCTCGATCCGCTCACGCCGGGCCTGCAGCGCGCCACCGATGCCGCTGGCCAGGTCGAGGCGCGCCTGGTGGCGCCGATCTCGGCGGGGGTGGCCACGGTGACGTTCGTGGCGGGTGCAGCCGCCGGCAGCGCCCAGGCGGCGTTCGAGGAGCGCGCGGCGCTGGTCTTCGACGGCGCCCTCGCGCCCATGGTGGTTGCCCCGGGCGAGACCGTGTCCTTCACGCTGCGCCTGCGCAATGCCGGGCAGGCCGACGCGCTGCTGTCGGCCGCTGGCACGACCTTCGAGCTCGATGAGGGCGCGGGCGCGACCTACGTCGCGGCGCTGGCGGGCGGCGTGCTGGTGCCCGGCGGTGGCACCGCGCTGCTGGGGTTCGCCGCGGCGCCCCTGGACTCCGCCTTCGCTCCCGGCGCGCATCGTCCGGTGGTACGCCTGGGCGGGCTGGACGGGCACGGCCAGCCCATCATGGGGCTGGTGCTGCTACCCGACGGGCTGCTGGCCGTCAGCGGGCTGGCGGTGGCCGCGGTGAGCGTAGCGCCAGTGGCCGCTGTCGTGGGGGACACGGTGGAGGTCGTGGCGCGCGTGCGCAACGTGGGTGGCGCGCCGGTGCAGCTCACCAGCGTGACGATTGCCGCGCAGCCGCAGGGGGACTTCCTGCCGGTCGGACAGGATGCGCTGCCGCTGCTTCCGCCCGGCGGGCAGATCGATCACCGCACGCGGCTGCGCGTCGGCGCCGCCACGCTGCCCGGCCTCTACGGCTTCCGGGCCCAGGTCGCCGGCCGCAGCGGCACGGCCGACTTCCTGGCCCAAGACGGCCTGACTGCGCTGCCGCTGCAGGTGTCCACCGCCGCACGGCTGGCCGCGGTCGCGGGCGGCGTCACCCCCGCGCGCGTCTCCCGCGGCGCGACGGTGGTGCTGCGCGTCCAGGTGCGCAACGACGGAGGCGTTCCGGTATCGCTCGATGCGTCGCGCACGCGCGCGACCGTGCAGACCGGCGCGGCGGCCGCGGCGGCCGCGGCCCTGGCGCAACCGATGGCGTTGGCGGCCGGCGGCACCACCGAGCTCGTGTTCGCCGCCGCGACGGTCGACGCGGCAGCCCCACCTGGACTCTTCGACCTGGTGTTGATTCTCGGCGGAGACGAGCTGGGCCGCGCCTTTGCCGACACGCTGCGCTGGCCCGCGGCCATACGTGTGGAGGCGCCGGCTGCGCTCGCGCTGGCGCTGCCGGCGCTCTCGCCCAACCCGGTGAGCCTGGGAGCGAGCGTGCGTTTCACGGTGCGCGTGGTGAACTCCGGCGAGGCGGCCGTGGACCTGGACCCCCTGGCGACCACGCTGCGCCTGGGCGAGCCGGCCGCCGCGCGTCTGAGCGCGGCGCTCGATCCGCTGGGGCCGCGCGCGCTGCCGCCAGGCGAGACGGTCCTGCGCTTCGCGCCGCTGGATCTGCCCCTGGACCTGACGCTGGGCGCGCCGCCGGCGGTGGTCGAGCTGCGCGGCACCGAGAACATGACGGTGGTCGCACTGTCGTTGCCACTGGCGACCGGGGCGCTGCTGGCGCAGCAGCCCGCTGCGCTGCAGATCGTGGCGTCCGCTCCCAGCCAGGCCACCGTGACCGCGCAACAGGCGCGCCCCTGGTTGGTCAAGGTCGCGCTGCGCAACAATGGCCAGGCGCCGCTGGCCGTCGACCCCGACCCGACACGCACGCGTCTCGACCTGCTGCAGGGGGGTGCGGCGGCGGGGGGCTTCGTGGCGCAGGCACGCGCGGCGCTGGACGGCGGCGATCTACGGCTGGACGCCGGCGAGACCGACACGCTGCGCGTCGATCTGCTGACGACCGGACCCACTGCCGGTCCGCTGGTGCTGCTGCCGCAGGTCGAGGCAGTCGACCTCAACTCGCAGCAGCGGATGCAGGACGGCTCGGGCGACGGAGGATCCGGACTGGTGCTCGTGCAGGCGCCCGCGGCGCTCGCGCCGCTGACCCTGCGCGCCGTGCCCGATACGCTCAGCGCCGGCCGCGTCGCCCCGTTCTCGGTCCGCCTGGCGGTGCGCAATGGTGGCGGCAGCACGGTACGCCTGCGCCCGCTCCCACCGGCCACGGCGCTTTCCGCGCGCGCCGGCTTGGGCGCGTGGCCGCTGGCCGCCACGCTGACGCCTGCGACATGGGCCGGATCGGCGACGCTGCTGTTGCCGGCCGGTGGCGCCGACAGCCTCATGTTCGTGGCGCAGGGGCCATTGCCCACGGCAGGCACGCTGACGCTCTCCGCGCGCGTGCAGGTCGAGGAGGTCAACAGCGGCCGGCTGCTCGCCGACTCGCTGGTGGCGGCCGTCCCGCTGCCGCAGCCGCCGCAGGTCGCGCTGAACGGCCTGACCGGCCGGGCCGTGGGCGCGCAGATCGCGCCGGAGCCCGGACGGATCCGCGTCGATGCGGGGGGGACGGCCACCCTCGTCATCCGTCTGGCGAACCGCGGGGATGGGGTCGCGGACGCGGTGCAGCTGCGGGTGCGCTCCGCCCTGGGGCGCGTCGACAGCGCGCTGATCTGGCCGGAGTTGACCGACACGGCGACCGTACCGCTGGCGATTCCGGCGGCACCGCAGCCGGGCGCCGCGGAATGGCTGCGCGTGCAGCTGGTGGCGGCGGTGGACCGCTACGGGAACCGCCCGGCGGCGCTGGAGCCCTCCGCCGAGCGCGATTCACTGCTGCTCTTGACGGTGGCTCCGGCGGCACTCATCGCCGAGCAGGTCATCGTCCGCGACGGAGCGCTCTCGCCCATCGACCGCATCACCGCGGGGCAGACCTCGGCCTTCAGTATCGATCTGGACGTGCACAACGCTGGCGACGCGCCGCTGCGGATTGCCGCGCCGCAGCCGCAGGACGTGACATTCCTTCTGGCGGGGCAGCCCCAGGCCGACTACCTGGTGACGGCGCCGGGTGGTCTGCTGGCCGGCGGCGGCCTGCTGCTGGACGGCCAGCAACGCGGGGTGCTGCGCTACAGCGTGCTGCGCGCTGGGTCGCAGCCCGGCGGAGGACTGGCGCGGGTGAGCGCGGCCGCGCAGGACGTGCTCGATGGGGCAGGGCTGGCCGCGCAGGCCGAGACCCCGTTGACGGTGGAGCAGCCGGCGGGCCTGCGCATCCTGTCCACGCGCACGCTGCACCCGCGCGCGCCCCAACCGCAGGTCGATGCGGGCCAGATCATCCGAGCGCGCGTGGCGGTGGGCAACAGCGGCCAGGAGGCCGTCGATTCGCTGACAGTGGTCGTGGCCGGCACGATGTCGCCGCCCAGCAGCGCGGCGCCGGCCGTGCTCTCGCGCCTGGCCGCGGGGGCCGTCGACTCCCTGGACTTCCAGGTCGCGGTGACCAGCGCGCTGGGCGCGGAGACGTTGGTCGCGCGCGTCACGCGCGCGCGCTCGGCCAACACCGGGCTGCCCGTGCCGGAGCTGGCGCCCTTGGACAACGTGCAGGCGCTGGAGGTCCAGCGTCCCGTTCGCCTCGCGTTCAGCGTGACACTGCCGGGCAGCGCCGATCCGTTGCACGCTGCGGTCACTCCCGGTCAGCTCGTGGCGCTGCGCGTGGCGCTCGATCATGTGCCGCCGTTGGACGGCCAAGGCGACTGGCTGCCGGTGGAGGTGACCTTTCCGGCGCTCTCGCCGTTCACGCTGGAGCCGCCCCTGGCCGCGCCGCTGTTGCTCTCGCCAGTGCAGTCCGCGGTCGTGCTACAGCTGCGCGCCCCGACGCAGGCCAGCCTCACCACGCTCGTCGCCTTGCTGGCCGGCGACCGCCTCGACCGCAACGATCCCGCGCGGGTCGCGCTCACGACCCAGACCAGCGCCAGCGTTCAGCTGGACGTGCAGGGCGGCCAAGGCATCGACGCATGCGCGCTGGCCGTGGTCGCGCCGCCGGGAGCCGCCGACCTGCGGTTGAGCGCGGGGCAGAGCTTCACGGTGCGCGGAAGCGCGAGCGCTCCGCCCAACCTGCAGCAGCGCGCGCTGCGTCTGCTGCTGCCGCCTGCGCTCTCCTTGCCCGGAGGCGACCCGCTTCGCGCGCTCGCGGCCGGCGTGGACACCGCCTCCTGGCGCGTGCAGGCGCCGGCCACACCGGCGTCGCAGCTGCAGATCCGCCTGGTCGCCAGCGCCACCGATGTGCAGAGCGGTCAGGCCGTGGCCGAGACCTGCGCGACGCTGGCCGTCGCCGTCGAGCAGGCCGCCCGCGCCGAGGCTGCGGGCGCGCTCGCGGCTCCGGCCAGCGCGCGCGATTTTGGCCAGGTGTATCCCGGCGCCCAGGTCACGGTGAAGGGCTGGATCCAGGCCGCTGGGAGCGCCACCCTTGCCGGGCCGTCCGCGCTGCGCCTCACGCCGCCGCCACAGTACCCCTTCACCGGCGGGTCGGTGGCGATCGTGACGCTCGCCACTGCAGCCGACACGGCGCTGTGGACGCTGCAAGCGCCGGCGGTCGCGGGCGCAGGCGTGGACCAGCTCGTGCTGCAACTTGCGACCGTGCCGCTGGATGCAAACAGCGGGCTGCCCGCAGGCGACGCGGCGCGCGCCGTGCGTCTGCCCCTGGCGACGGTCTCCAGCCTCGTGCGATTGGCGGCGGGTGACGCCGTCGGCGAGGGGCCGATCGTGGCGGGGAGCGCGCTGCGCGACCGCATGGAGCTGGGCTTCTCCAACGGCAGCTCCGCGGCCGTGCAGTGGACGTCCCTGTCGGTGTGGATGGTGGACGCCGGCGGCAGCCTGCTGCCAGATCCGGCGGGCACGCTCGCGGAGCTCGCGGTGACCGATGACGTCTCCGGCGCGCGCTGGAGCAGCGCGGTGGCGGGCAACCCCGCGTCCATCGCTCTGACGGCCACCCTCGCTCCGGGGCAAGCGCGGGGCTTCCACCTGGCGGCGCGCGCGGCGGAGGGCGGCAGCTTCGTCCCGTTCGCCCTGCGCGTGCAGAGCGCCGCCGGCATTGCCGCCCAGGCCCCGGACGGCACCGCCGTCGCGGTGCAGCTCACCGATCTGCATGGCGCGCCGCGCACCGATGTGACATCAGCGCTCTCGGTGCGCTCGCCGGCGGCGCTCGCAGCCTCCGCGCACAGCTACCCGAATCCCTTCGTGCCCAGCCGTGAGGCGGCGGTCATCGCGTACTCGCTCGCGGCAGGCGGTTCCGTGGAGATCTCCATCTTCGACCTGCTCGGCAATCCGGTACGCCAGTGGAGCTTCGCTGCCGGTGAGCCGCAGGCAGCGGCGGGCCTGCACGACGGTGACGTGCACTGGGACGGGCTCAACGGACGCGGCCAGGACGTGCGCAGCGGGCTCTACGTCTGTCGCATCCGTGCCGGCGGGCAGCAGTCGTTCTTCCGGATCGCGGTGACGCGATGAGCGCACGGCTACTCCCGCAGCGCGGCGGCGCGCTTGACGTGCGTGACCGGAACGCGCGAGGTGCGGGCGCTGGCCGCACGGCCGCCTGGCTGGCCGGCGTCGTGCTCCTGGAGTTGGCGGCTCTGGCGGCTCTCCCGGCGGGGCCCGCCGCCGCCGACGATGGCGGTGGCACCGAGGGACCGTTCCGCTTCGGCCCCACCGCACGTGGGATCAGCCTCGGCGCCTCCATGGTCGTGCTGGGGGAGGACGCCAGTGCAACGTTCTGGAACCCGGCGTTGCTGCGCCGCGCTCCCATCACGCAGCTCAGCTTCAGCCACAACCGTCTGGCCGCAGGGCCCGATGGGACGACCCTGCAATACGCGGGCGTAGTCGTGCCGACGCTGGGTGCGGGCGGCTTCGGGGTGGCGCTGCTGCGCGTGGGCGTGAGCGGCATCCCCGCCTACGATGCGGCCAGCCGCCCGACGGGTAGCATCGACTTCGCGCAAACGCAACTCCTATTGGGGTACGGCAGCGGCGTGCGGATCCCGTGGCTGGGCGGACGCGTGGACCTGGGCCTGACGGCCAAGGTGCACTGGCTGGAGGTGGGGGAGAGCGCCACCAGCGGCGGCCTCGACTGCGGCCTGCGCTTCCACCCGCCCCGCGTGCCGCGGCTCTCGGTGGCGGCCGCGTTCCAGGACGTGATCGCTCCCTCGTTCCGCCTGGTCGAGCGCGAGGACACGCTGCCGCACACTGCGCGCTACGCCGCGAGCTGGCAGCTGCGCAGCGGCCCAGGACCGTCCGTGCGCCTGGCCGCCTCTTACGAGCATGCCCAGTATGCTGACGCGCGCATCGGTCTGGCCGCCGAGGCGGAGCTGCCCGCGGGGTGGAGCGCGCGCCTGGGTGTGGCTGGCGGCCGCGTGGGCGTGGGCGCGGGCGGTCGCTGGCGCGCCTATGCGCTGGACTACGCCTTCCAGTCGGGCAGCGAGCTCGGGGCCAGCCACTATTTCACGCTCACCTGGAGGGTCGGGCAGACGATCGCGGAGCGCCGCGACCGCGCCGAGCGCCAACGGGCCGTCGCGCTGCAACAGGCCACGCAGCAGGCCGTGCAGGCCTGGCTCGCGGCGCAGGCCGACTCGAGCTTGCAGCAAGCGCATCGGCTGCTCGCGGCCTCTGACCTGACCGGCGCCGAGCGCGAGCTGCAGCGGGCGGCGGGCCTGCGCGCGAGCGCGCAGGACGTCGCCGCCGTTGCGCAGGAGCTGGCCGCGGCCCGCGCGCAGGAGGCCGTCTCGACGCAGGATCTCCGCGAGCGTGCTGCCCGCGTCGCGGGGGCCGCCGACCAGGTGCGTACCGCACTGGACGGGGGCGATCCCCTGCGGGCGCGTGGCGCATTCGACCGGCTAGCGGAGCTCGCCGCCGACCACCCCCTGCTCGCCCGCTACCGCGACGAGCTGGCGGTGAAGCTGGAAGCCGCGGCGGCGCAGCAGGCCGACGCGGCGCGGCAGGCGCAGCAGCAGGGGGATTGGCTGGCGGCGCTGCAGGCGTGGTCGGACGTGCTGCGGCTCGCGCCGCAAGACTCCACTGCGCACCAGGAGATCGCGCGCCTGCGCGACGATCTGCAAGGGGCCCGCACGCGCGCGGCGCAAGCGGGGGCCCAGCTGACGCTTGCGCACCGCTACACCGAGGCGCTGCAGGCCTTCGCCGACGGCCGGGTGGAACAGGCGCTGGCTCTTGCCCAGCAGATCCTCGCGCAGGTTCCCGAGCACCGCGAGGCCCGGGAGCTTGCGGAGCGCGCCCGCCGCGCGCTGGCAGGTCCGGCGCCATTGTCGCCCGAGCACGAGGCGCAAGTGCGGCGCCTCTACCTCGCCGGGCTCTCCAAGTTCACCGCGGGGCTCTACGGCGAGGCGATCGCGCAGTGGGAGCAGATCCTGCAGATCGACCCCGGCAATCCGGGAGCGCTGAGCAACATCCGTGAGGCGCGCACGCGCATGGAGCATCTGGGCGAGAAGCAGAGCGCGGCAGCGGATGCAGAGGGCGGCGGCGGGAGGGAGTGATGATCCGGCGCACGGCGCGCACCGCCACCCTCAAGGTCGAGGCCAGCGAGATCCACCTACGCGAGGTCCGCGACTTCATCGAGCGCCTCGGACGCAGCGCCGGCATCTCTGCCGTCGAGATCAGCAACTGCAAGCTGGCCGTCGACGAGGCCTGCACTAACATCGTTCGTCACGCCTACCACGACGGCGGCGGCACCATCGAGCTGCTGGTGCGCTACGGGCACGGCCACCTGGACATCCGCATCCGCGACACAGGAGCGTCGTTCGAGTTCGACGCCGTGCAGACGCCCGACCTCAACCATTACGTGGCGATCGGCAAACGCGGCGGCCTGGGCGTCTACCTGATCAACCAGATCATGGACGCGGTGGCGTACACCAGCCGCAATGGCACCAACGAGCTCCTGCTGCGCTTGGACCGCCGCCGCTGGGTGGATCGGCTGATCCCGGGCGTGGAGCCCACCGGGCTGACCCACAGCCTGCGCATGAAGTTCTTCCTGCGCGCCAGCCTGGGCCTGTGCGCGCTCACGGCCTGCGCGCTGGGCGTCGTCTACAGCCATCAGCGCAGCGTGACGCTGCGCGATGCCCGCGGCCGCATCGAGCTCACCGCCCGCCAGCTGGCCGGCGACGCCGTGAGCGTGCTCGCGGAGGGGAAGCCATACGGCCTCGAGCGCACGCTGCTGAACCAGAGCGTGTCCGATCTGGTGCGCCACGACCCCGCTCTGGTGTACGTCCGGGTCGTCCGCAAGCTCGACGGAACGGTCTGGTGCGACAGCCGCCTCGACAGAATCTTCGAGCCGTACCGCCCCAGCGAGGGCGTTGGGCTGTGGCGCGGAAGCGGCGGCGAGTGGCTCGCGTTGCGGGACGGCACCGGGCGCGCCATCTGGGAGCTGCGCGCGTCTGTACGCCTGGAAGGGCAGGGCGCCTCGCCGGTGGAGGTCGGTACGGTGGTGCTGGGCGTGGCGAAGGACCAGGTCACCTCCGAGATCGGCCGGGCGCTGCGCCGCACGCTGCTGTTGGGGATCGGCGTACTGGTGCTGGGGATGGTGCTCATCTCGCTGATGGTCAACCTCTTCGTACGGCCGATCCAGCGGCTCACCGAGGGCGTGCTCGCCATCGGCGACGGCATGCTGCACGAGGAGATCCAGGAGGAGGGTCCCGAGGAGATCTCGACCATCGCCCGGGCCTTCAACGAGATCACCGCGAAGTTCCGCCAGGCCCAGAGCCACGTCGTCGAGAAGGAGCGCCTGCAGAAGGAGATGCAGGTGGCTCGCGAGATCCAGGAGACGCTGCTCCCCAAGCGCTATCCGGAGGTCAGCGGCTACGATATCGCTGCCTTCTACAAGGCGGCCATGGAGGTCGGTGGCGACTACTACGATTTCGTCGTGGTGGACGACGACACGATCGGGGTTGTCGTAGCCGATGTCTCGGGCAAGGGGGTGCCCGGGTCGCTGGTGATGACCATGATCCGCACCGCCCTGCGCATGGAGGCCCGCGGCAACTACTCGGCCTCCGACGTCATGACGCGCATGAACGCCTTCGTGACCGACGACATGCGCAAGGGGATGTTCATCACGCTCTTCTACGTGATCCTCGACTCGCACACCCGGGTGATCAGCTACTCGTCGGCCGGCCACAACCCGATGCTGCTCCTGCGCGCAGAGACCGACGAGGTCTTCTTCCTCAATCCGCGGGGTTTCCCCGTGGGGATCTCGCTGCCCGATCCCGGCCTCTTCGGGCGCACCATCGACGTCGAGCGGGTGCAGCTGCAGCAGGACGACATGCTGCTGGTCTACACCGACGGCGTGACCGAAGCGATGAACCAACAGCGCGAGCAGTATGGCATCGATCGGATGGTGGCCTGCCTGCGCCAGCACGGCCGTCGCGGTGCCGGCGAGTTCATCGAGGAGCTCAAGCGCGACGTGGCCGCCTTCACCGGTGAGATCCCCCAGCACGACGACATCACGGTGGTCGCGATCAAGGAGAAGCTGCGTCCCGCCGAGCTGGAGGCGGAACGCCGGCGCGGCCTCTTCGACCTGGTGGAGCGTGACGCGATCGCGGTCGAGGAGGCCTGCCGCCGCTACGGCGTCTCGACCTCCACGTACTACCGGTGGCGCAAGCTGCGCGACGAGGGGGGCGAGCAGGGTCTGCTCGCACCCGTACCCGCCGCCGCCACGCCCCTGCGGCGGCTCAACATGGAGGAGCGCCGGGCGCTCCTGGCGCACATCCGCGCCCATCCCGACCTGGGCGCGAAGCGTCTGGCCGGGCTCCTGGAGGAGACCGGCCACACGGTCGACGATCGGGTGGTCTACGACGAGCTGGTGCGCATGCGCCTCAACAACAAGGAGCTGCGTCTGGCGTACCTGCGGCGACGCGGGTGGGCGCCCCGCGCCGGGGCGACCTCCGGCGGCAACCCCGCGGATCCGGGGACCGCATCCGGTGGCGGCGGCAGCGGCGCCCCGCCGCACAACGCGCCGGCGCTGGGCGCGCTCTCGCCAGGCGCAACGGCGTCGGACGTTGACCTGCCCGACGTTGGGCCGGCAGGCCCCGCAGCGCCGGACGCGGCCGTGCCCTCCTTGCCCTAGCTCGTTGGACCGAACCTTGCACGGACCTGTCCTGGCCTGTGACCGCCCGCAGAAGGCCGGCACGCGGTGCGGGGGCGGCTGCAGGAGCAACACGAAGAATCGCAACGAGTTGGCCCCCTGGGGCCGGCCGCAAAGGAGCTGGGCACGCGATGGAAGGTATCTCGGTTTCCACGCGCACCATCGATCCGAAGGCGAACCTGGATGCCCTCGAGGTCTCCGGGTACATCGACACCACCACCTCCGTGGACCTCGAACGGGAGCTGAAGCGGCTCATCCAGAACGGCCGCTACAACCTCATCGTGGACCTTGGAAAGGTCTCCTATATCAGCTCGGCGGGCTGGGGGATCTTCATCTCGGTCATCCGCGAGATCCGCGAGAATGGCGGCGATTTGAAGCTGGTGGGAATGGTGCCCGACGTCTACGAGGTCTTCGAGCTGCTGGAGTTCCAGAACATCCTCGAGGCCTATCCCACCGTCGAGGATGCCCGGGTGGCCGCCGTCGCCCACGCCTCCTGACCGGCGCGACCGCCGATCCATCGCTCTTCCCGCGCACCGGCTCCGCCTCACTGGCGGAGCCGCTGCTTTTCGCCGTAGACTGTCTTGCGACATCCCACCGCCTCCCGGTCCCGCGGCACGCGGAGCCGGCCCCCATCCGGGCGCGGCTCGCGCGGGGCAGTTGGCGCCTCTCGCGGTGAGCGAAGCAGAGTGACTCCTTCCGCGAGCCCCTTCACGCTGACCACTTCGACTGCGGCCACGCTGCGTTTTGCGGCAGGCGGCACCGGCGCGCTGGCTTTGAGTGTCGCCCTAGCCGCGGCCGGGATCGTCTTTGCGACCCTGGTCTACCGGCGCACCGAGCCCGAGCTCGCAGGCGTCCGGCGCGCCGCGCTCACGTCGCTGCGCGCGCTGGCGCTGTTTCTGCTCGTTGCGATGCTGGCCGAGCCGGTGCTGCAGCAGCAGAAGCAGGTGCACGTTGCGCCGGGCGTGCTCGTGCTCACCGATGACAGCGGGAGCATGGGCATCGAGGGCGAGGGAGGCATGACGCGCGCCCAGCAGGCGCGCGCGCTCCGCGATCAGGCGCTCACCCGGTTGCGCGGCCGCGGCGAGGGCGCGCGGCTGTGGGCCGGGGAAGGCTCCACACGCCTGCACGCCTCGGTGCCCTTGAGCGAGGCCGTGCCTCCCTCCACCTCCACTAGCAGCGAGGGCACCGACCTGCCCGCCCTGCTGATCTCGGCCGCCCAGCACCACCTCGAGGACAACCTCGCCGCCATCCTGCTGCTCACCGACGGCGTGACTACCGCTGCGCGCTCGCCCTCGCTGCAAGGGATCCACGTGCCCGTGTACGCAGTGGCCGTCGGGGACAGCATCGGGCCCGCCGACCTGCGCCTCGATCGCGTGCGTTACCCGCCGTTGGTGTATCGCGGCGAGACCCTGCAAGTCGACGCCGAGGTGGTCGCCGATGGGATCGCGGCGGGCTCGACTACGGCGGTCCTGCGCGGGGAGCGCGGGCCGGTGGACAGCGTGCGCGTGCAGTGGCCGCAGGGCGGGGGGCGCTTCCCGATCACCTTCCGCGTCCGAGCCGACAGTCTGGGGATGCGCTCGTGGACCCTGCGCGTCGAGCCCGCGCCGGGGGAGCACCTGCAGCAGAACAACGCCGCCCAGGTCGGAGTGGAGGTGCGCAAGGAGCGGCTGCGCCTGGTGCTCCTGGAGGAGCGTCCCAGCTGGAACTTCCACTTCCTGGCCCGCCGGACGGCGCGGGACCGCCGCTTCAAGCTCACCGGCGTCTACCGGGCCGAGGATGGCTGGCGGGTGGCGGGCACCGATAGCAGCTGGACGGTTCCCACCTCACCCCGGCAGGCGCGGCGGGTCGATACCTGGATCGCCGGCTCGCTCACCGATCTCGCCACGCTGTGCGCGGAAGGCAGCGCGGTGCCAGCGGCGATCGAGGGCGGCGCGGGGCTGCTCGTACTATTGGGGGAGGCGCCCCCGGGCTCCAGCGTCGACCTCTCGGCGTTACCGCGCAACGCTCGCGATCTGCTCCCCCTGGGACTCGGCGCGGGCGCCGGCTGGGTCCAGGGGCGCTACCGCGTGCGCGTCACACCTACCGGACGCGGCCATCCGGTGATGTTGCTTCCGCCCGAGCTGGGCGCGCTCGACGAACGCCTGAACGAGCTGCCACCGCTCTGGCAGGTGCTGCACGGCGCCACCCTGACCGCCGACACCGACGAGCTGCTGCGTGCGCAGGCCGAGGCCACCTCCACACCGCTCTTGGTCGTGCGCAAGCGAGGGCAGGGCACGGTGGCAGCGTGGCTGGGCGCGCCGCTGTGGTCGTGGTCGTTCTGGCGGTTGGGCGAGACGCAGACCGAGGACGTCTTCGAGGCGCTGCTGGGCAACCTGCTCTATTTCCTGGCCGAGGGTGGCGACCGCACGCGCCTGCGCCTGGTTCTACCGCGGCCCGTGTTCGCCACCGGCGAGGACGTCATGCTCCACGGGCTGGCATTGGATCCGCGCTTGCAGCCCGATGACGTCAGCGATGTCTGGCTCGAGTGGCTTGCCGGAGAGGTGGCGCCCGGCGACACCACGGCGCAGCCCACCGGGCGCGCGCCGATGCAGATCGATCCGCACAATCCCGGTGGACGAACCATCGCCCTGCCGGCGCTTCCGCCGGGGCGCTACGCGCTGCGCCTGGCCATGGAGGAGAAGTCCGGGCGCGTAACCGCCCCGTGGTCGCGTCTGGAGATCGATCCCTACTCGGTGGAGTTCCGCCATCCCCAGGTCGACCGCGCGTCGTTGACGCGCATCGCGCAGATGACCGGGGGCCGGACGCTGCGCCCAGACGAGCTCGACCGCTGGGCCCGCGAGCTGCCGCTGCACGCGCGGGACAGCGTCCTGACCGGGCGCATCGACCTGTGGGACAGCCTCTGGCTGCTGCTACCGCTGCTGGGCTCCCTGGCAGTTGAATGGGCGTTGCGCAAGCGCTGGGGGCTTGTGTAGCTCGACCGGTCACTACGCTGCCAGGCTCTGCCGACCGTGCGCCTCCCGCGCGCCTCCGCCTTCACGCTTCCCGCGCCCCGGCCTCCTGCAAGGAGCCGTCGTGTGCGTTCCCTCGCACCGCAGCGTGCCGCCGCGCCCGCCGCTGCGTTCGCCTCTACCGCTGCTCGTCCTCTTCGCGATCGGCGCATCCGTCCTGCGCGCACCCGCCCGGCCGCTTTGCGCTGCCGCCCTGTCCGTTGACGGAGCGACCGCGCGCGCGGCGCCCCCCTCTGATCTGGTTCTCAACGAGGTGCTCTACGATCCGCCCGGACCCGACACCGGATACGAGTTCGTCGAGCTCTTCAATCCCACCAGCGGGCCGCTCGCTGTAGGAGGGTGCGTGCTGGTGTTCGTCAATGGTGCCGATCCAGAGCGGCCGGTCACCGAGTGGACCGGTACGGGGCAGGCGACCGTCCCCCCCGGCGGATTCTTCGTGATCGGCGGACCGCAAGTGCCGGGCGCCGACGCGGTGGCCGACCTCGCGCTGCAGAACGGGCCCGATGCGCTGTGGTTGATGCGCGGGTCGAGCGCGCTCGACCGCCTGGCCTACGGCGACCTCGCGGGCCTGGGCGAGGGCGGGCCGGCGCCGGACCCGTCGGGCACCAGCCTTGGCCGCGTGCCTGATGGCAGCGACAGCGGCGACAACGCCCACGACTTCGCCGCGCTGCCGCAGCCCAGCCCCGGCCGCGGCAATGCGGCTGCCCACGCCTTCGTGGCGCTGGGCGCGCGCACGGATCCGCCCTGGAGGCCTTCGGCCGGCGAGCTGCGCGTGCGGACGCAGTGGCTGGCTCGCGGGTACGAGTCGGCGCAGCAGGGCGAGCTGCGCTGGGAGCTCGATGGAGCACTGCTGCGCACGCAGGACTTGCAGGCCGCGCGCGCCGACACGGTGGCGGCGGAGATTGTCATGTGGCTGTCCGAGGGCACGCACGCGCTGTGCGCGCTGGCGGTGCCCGCGAGCCCGGGCCCGGCCGACACGCTGCGCGTGCCGCTGCGCGTGGGGCCCGGCCCGGTCGCTCTCAGCGAGATCATGCCCCGCCCGCAGCAAGGCGAGCCCGAGTGGATCGAGCTCATCGGCCGCGACGACGACGTGGATCTCAGCGGCTGGTCCATCGCTGACGCGACGCGCACGCCCCACGCGATTGCCGGCGCGCCGCGGCTGCGCGCGGGCGAGTTCCTGCTGCTGAGCGCCGATCCGCAGCGCCTGCGCGAACGCCGCGCCCTTCCGCCGGCGGTGACCTGCACGGGCGTGGCAGAGGGCTGGCCTTCCTTGAACAACACGGCTGGCGCGGGCGCTGACGTGATCGACGAGATCCTGCTGCTGGACCGGGCCGGCGCGGCCGTGGACTACCTGGCCTACGATGCGCGTCTGCTCCGCGAAGCCGGGCGCAGCATCGAGCGCGGGCTGTTCGACGGCGACAGCCCGGCGCCGTGGTTTCCCGCCCCCGGGAACCCGACGCCGGGGCGGGCGAACCTCTCGGCGGCGGTCGCGCCGCCGCGCGCCGGGCTGCTGGTGACGCCCAACCCGTTCACGCCCGACGCCGACGGCGACGGTGACGTGCTCCACGTGCTGCTGCACGTGCAGCAGCCCGCCGGCCCGCTGGCGGCGGAGGTGCTCGACCTGGGGGGCGAGCGCGTGCTCGCTCTGGGGCAGGACGACGGCGGGGGCACGCTGCGCCAGTGGCTGTGGGACGGCCGCGACGCCGCCGGTCGCCCCGCGCCTGTGGGCGCCTACGTCGTCGTGGTCCGCGCCGGCGCCACGCCGGCGGCGCCGGGGGCGACCTGGCGCGCGCTGACCGTGCTGGGGAGGCGGCGATGAGCGCGCGCCGCCGCGCTGCTGCGGTGCACGCAACGGCGCTACTGCTCATGGCCACTTGCGTCGGCCCAACCGTTCGCGCCGCGGGCTTCGACGGCCCGCAGCGCCTCGAGACGCTGCCCGCGTCCCGCTGGTTGGAGGCCGACGCGGGCTCGCTTGGCTTCGGCGTCGCACGTCCGGTGGAGCTGCTGGACGCTCGCGCCGGTTGGATCTGCGGCGTGCTGCCCGTGCAGGGGCCGCTGCAGCCCGCCGGCGCCCTCGCCACGCTGCGGGCTGGCGCGCTGAACGAGCTGGCGGCTGCTGTGGAGCTGCGGGCGCGCGGGCCCAGGTTGGCGGCTGGCGCGCGGCTGGAGGCCGTGCAATCCGAGGTGGCGGGCATCGACCGCTTCTCCCAACTGCGCGTTGCGGCGAATGCGGCGTTCCTGGGCCGGCGCGCTGCCGCCGGAGCGCGCTTCGAAGGCCCGCTGCACCCGAGCCCAAACTCGGCCGGTTCGCAGCTGGAGTGGAGCGCGCACGTCTACGGCGACGGCTGGGCCGCCGGCGTCGCGCGCCGCTCGTCGCGCTACGGCGGTCCGCCGACGTGGCGGGTGGGGCTGCGGGCCGCGCTGGGGCACGCACTGGTGCTGGCAGTGCGCGGCGGCGAGTCCGACGGCGAGCTGGTCGCAGTCCTGCGCGTACGCGCGGCGACGGTTAGCGTGGCCGTGCCCGTCGTCTCGGCGGTCGGCGCCGGGGCGGCGCTGGGCGTCTCGCTCTCGGCGGGAGGTGCGCCATGAGCCCCCGCTACGCGTGGAGCCGACCGCGCCCCGCCGGCCGTCTGGGTGTGCGGCCGCTGCTGAGTCGCCTCGCGGCGCTAGCGTGCTTGCTCGCCGTGGTGGCGCCCATGGCCCGCGCGGATGACGACGAGGACGTGTTGGAGGCGCTGCAACGCTGGCTCGAGCAGCCGCTCGACTTGCGCGAAGCCACCGCGACCGAGCTGGTACTCTTGCCGTGGATCGATCCGCTCACCGCCGATGCCATCGTCGGGCTGCGCGACGCGGGAGCCTTGCAGCGGATCGAGGACCTGCGGCTCGTGCCGGGCATCGACGCCGAGATCCTGGAGGCGCTGCGTCCGTTCGTTTCGCTGTCGCCCGCAGCGCCACGGCCGGCGCTCTCGGTCCGGCTGGAGTCGGCTCTGGACAGTGCGGGCTCCAGCCGTCACGGCGGATGGGCGCAGCTGCAGTGGGGAGCGGCACGCGCGCTGGCGCGCCTGCGGCGGTCGTCGGGTGGCGCGGCGCTGCAACGCGGCGCACTGGACGTGCACGGCGAGCGTCTGGAGCTCGTGGTCGGCGACCTGCAACCGGCCACGGGCTCGGGGCTGCTGCTGGGAGAGCCCGCTGCGCGCAGCCGCACGGGCCCGGTCGCGCTGGGGGAGCGCTTCGGGCTGCGCCCTTACACTGCCACGGCGCCGCCCCGCTGGCGCGGACTGGCGGGGGCTACCCGACTGTCCCGGCTCGCGGCGTTGGCCGCACTCGCGGATGACCCGATCTCGGGGCGCCGCCGCGCCCTCGTGGCGGGCAGCCACGCGCTCGGTGACGGGGGGGCGCTCGTAGTGGGCGGCGCCCTGGCCGTCCACGGCGGCGACGCGCAGACGGGGCTGTGGGTCCAGCGCACGCGCGGCACTGCGCGCCTGCGCTGCGAGCTGGCAATGCCATCCCACTCACCGGCCCGTGTGGCTGCGGCACTGGAGGCGCGCGGCGAGCGCGCCCGCCTGGGGCTGGCGCTCACCGCCGATCCGGCGGGCCTGGGCGAAGGAGAGGATCCCATCACGCGGCTGCCGCTCGATCGCCCACATGGGGCGCTGCAGGCGACGCTCGTGCGCCGGGTGGACCGCTGGTCCGCGACGTTCCTCGCGCGGCGCATGCGCCGGGGTGCGCCGGGGGCGGAGCGCACGCAGGACCGCTTCGAGGCAGACGCCGAGGGGCCCGGCCCCGCGGGGCTGTGGCGAGCCTGGGCTCGCGTCGATCTGGAGGGTCCCGGACCCGCCTCGCCCGAGCTGACGACCGCAGTCCGTTGGCGAGATCCACCCGGGATCGGCGGGCCCCAGCGGGAGGTCGCCGCCCGCCGCCTGTGGAGTGCGAGCGGAGGTGGAAGCATCTTGATCGCAACGGCCATTCGCGGGGCACTGGGCGGTACGGCGGGCGCGCACTGGCTGCTGGCGGCGGCCGCTTGCTCCGGGGGCGCGGCGCCGTGGGCCATCGCTGCGCCCGGTTACGGGGCGGTGGGAGCGTGGGTGCCGGCCGGCGGAGCGCGAGGCGTCGCGGCGCTCTCGGCCCGCACCGGTGACCTCGATCTGGCCGCCTATCTGGCCGCGGCAGCCGGCGGCGACCGCGGCAATGCCCTCGAGCTGGGCGTGCGCCTCATGGCCCACGCGAGGGAATGACCGCGGGAGGGTCGGCCGCGAGCGGGCCACGGGATCCCCTGTGGCGTCTGGTGCAAAGGTTGCTCGCCCGTGGGGCGTGGCGCAGAACCAGTACATTGCCCTCCCGACCGAGCCTCTCCTCGACACTCCAACCCACCTGCTGGGCCGTGTCCGGATCGAGCGGGAGGCCGTGGACCTCCTGGAAGAACTTGCCGGGGAGTCCGACGTCGCCTCGCGCTCCCGCGCCCTGTACGGGTGGCTGCGCAAGCGGCTGGGGGAGCCCTCGCTGGTGGGCGCGCTGGAGGGGATCGTCGCCGCCTCGGCCTCCGGACAGCCGTTCGGCGTCGCTGCGCTCGCCGCGCTCTTGGCCGTGCGCGCGCCGGGGCCGGAGGTGATCGAGCGCATCCGCGAGTTCCGCAGCCTGCACCGCATCGCACAGCGCTACCAGCACCGCCGCGACCGCGCGAAGGTACTGTCGGCGGCCGAGTGCGACCTGCTGGACCGCCTGGCGCGAGCCCAGGAGCGCCACGCGCACGTGCTCGACAAGGTCGGGCACGACGCGGGCGGGCTGCCCTCGCCGCTGGATCTGGGCCCGGCGCGTGTCCCGCGGCTGGCGTTCGCCGCGGTCGTGCGCCAGCTCGATGAGCGGGGCGTGCTGGCCGAGGCGGCGATCAGCTGCTTCGTGGAGCTGGCCCGCCTGGAGCTCTTGGCTTCCGAGCAGCGCGCGAGCGAGCTGGCAGGCTCGATCAACCCCTATTCTTCGCGAGCCGTCTCCCTCGTCATGCCGATCCTCAGCGGCGCTGACTCCGAGGTGCGCGACCACCTTGCGTTCGTCGAGGCCCTCGAGCAGCACGGCCGATCGGCCATCTTCCAGGAACAGCATCCACTGTTGCGTGACTACCTCGAGACCGACGAGATCCGCCGGCTGCTCTCCCGCGTCGGGCTCGAGCCGCGGCTGCAGCTCGTGCGACGTCTGCTGTCGGGCATCCAGCGCTCGCCACTGCCGGGGCGGATGCTGGCCTACTACGCCGAGCGTCTGCTCGGGCTGGGGGTGGTGCTTCACGAGGCCGGGCTGCGCCCGCGCGCGCTGGATGCCGTAGAGGCCGTGCTGCTCGCGTTGGACTTCAACGCCGACCGCTGCGTGACGCTGCCCGCCGGGCGCGAGGTCTGCGCGGCCCTGCAGCCCGCGCTGCCGGCGGGCGTGGAGCTGGCCGACGGCATCCTGCGCTTGCCGTTCGATCCATCGGCCGCGCGTCGCGTCTACGCTCCGGTGGGGCTACCGCTGCCGCTCGCGCCCACCGAGGCGACTCCGCAGGACGAGTTCGCGACGATCAAGGACCTGGTGCTCGCCAATATCACCAACACCAGCGTGCTGCTGGGCCTGCTCAAGAACTCCAAGGTCATCTCCACGCCGGGCCTCGTGGCGATGGTCGCCGTCAGCTGCCGCAACCTGCGCGTGCTGGAGCTCATCTGCGAGAGCAAGCCCCTGCACAGCGGCTACGCCAACAAGAACGTGCCGCTTCTGCTGCTCCGCTCGCCGGTACGCCTGCCGGTCAAGGCCCTGCGCAAGTTCATCCACGTGAAATACACCAGCAAGCTGGAGCTCAAACGCCTGCTCAATGACCGCACCGGGCTGCGGCGCGAGGTCTACGACGAGGTCAAGGCCTACCTCGACGGCCTTGACTAGAGCAGCGGTGCATGGCCACAGCGCGCCGCGGCCGCGCGCGGGCGCGTGGTGCGGTGGGTCAGACCTTCACACTGGGAGCGCGATCTTCGGCGTCGTGCTGCCCCGTGGGGATTCCACGGACCCATCCCGAAGCAACCGGTCGAGTGCGCTGGGCGCAAGGCTGCTGGGAGGGAACACCCTGCGCCGATCCGTCAAGCCTCCTCAGCCGATACAGGGAGACACCTTCGCCTTGGTACTGGGTACGCTGGAGCAGCTCGAACTCAGGCGGTTCGCCGAGCAGCCACCGCTGCACACGCTCAACGGCCAAGGCGTCGACCGCAGCCGGCCCCTGCCCCACGACGACGACACTGATCCCCTTCGCCTTCAAGCACCGGACCCACTCCTCGTAGCTGTCCGTCGAAGGCTCTGCCGCAACCAGATCGCGCGTCCATGCCCTGCCCACCAGAGGATAGATCGCCACCATGTTCACGTACCCCACGGTCGCGGTGGGCTCCACCTGGGCTTCCATGAAGGAATAGAGCGGTCCATAGAAGCGATTGCGCTCGACCTCACGAGCTGCCCTCGCACGCCACGAGACACCCAGGAAGATCACGAACGCAAGAGCGACTCCTGTGCTGATGAGCGCGCGCGGCGCCACGGGCAGACGGATCCTGCGCTGGGCAAGTACGAGGACGAGCGCAAGACCCAGCGCAGCGATCGAAGCCGGCGCTCCTGGCTTCAGGCCAACCATCACGCCAAGTAGACAACTCAGGGTTGATAGCCCCACCACCCAGGGATCCTGCAGGCCCACCACCCTCAGGCCCATGGCCGCAGTCACACCAAGAACTCCGAGGCAGACATATCCGTAGCGCAGGCCCACCTCGAACCAGGGAGTGAGCTTCCAATCGTGCGTTCCGTTGTCACCGCTGTAGGGGGAATGCCAATAGACAATCGCAGTGAGCATCACCAGCGCGAAGAGAACGATCGCGGAGCGCTTGGGGGCTCGTAGGGATCCGCGCACCGTTCCCACCAAGGCCGCCAGCCCCAGAAAGAGCATGAGCACGAAGCGCAACCCCAAGAACTTCAAGATGACTTCGGTGAGGATCCTCCAGTCGTGGAGGCGAGCCGCGTCGAACACGGAGGCCAACGCGGTCCTTTTCCAGAACTCCTGCGTTACGTCGCCCGCGAAGATCTGAGTGCGCCCCACTTTGAGCTCGATGAAGCCCAAGGGGTTTCCGAGATCCAGGAGATTACGACCATACCAGTAGATGGCGGGGAGAAACGCAACCGCGAGCACCAGGAGGCCGGTCCTCAGCGCCGGACTGCTGACCCGCAATGAGTCTTGCCAGCGACGTCCAGCCTCTCTTGCGTTGAGACAGCGCGCCGCCAGCACAGCTGCGAGGAGCAGGACCACGTAGGGCAGGCACGACATCTTCAAGCCTGCGAGCTGCGCAAGTGAACAGAGGAGCATGGCAAGGTCGAGTTCCGACTCTCTCTGGGCGAAGCGAAGACCAAAGTACAAGCCAGCCAGGAAGAACGCCGCAACTGTGATGTCCGGTTGAACGGCATTGATGCGTGAGAGCATGCTGCGTGTGGTGAGAACGAGCAGCGCGGCGGCCAGCGACTGAAGGCTCGAAGCACCCATCTGTCGACCGAGCAAGGTTACAGCCAGACCGAGAGCGATCCAGGCAAGGAGATTGGGGAGCGCGACGAGCAGGTCGTCGCCGAAGGGAATTGCCACGAGGGCAGAGACCAACTCCATATTGAACGGGTAGCGAGCGAGCTGGTGTAGGTCGGAGAGGACAGTGAGCTTCATGGTGCGCACCCACTGCGCCATCACCGGCAGATGGTAGGCCAGTGAGTCGAAGTTGTGGGTGGGTTTCGACAAGATGCCCCAGAGGGAAAGGCACGTGACGAAGAAGAACAGCACGAGCAACGTGGCCTGGGGAATGGAAGGCTGCTTCGGCCAGAGCAGGGGAGTCAGGGATGCGCGCTTCGCGCTGCGACCCAGGATGACGAGCGAAACCACTCCAGCCACCAGCAGGAGTCCTTCTGCAAGAAGCACCGCCCGCAGCTGGAACTGATGCAGCAGTCCCAGGAGGAGCGCCAGGGTCGTCTGCAACGTATACCAGCACAGGAACAGGGTGATGTGCGCGTGGCCAAAGTCCGCCGGTTCGATGTCACGGCGGAACGCGTGAAGCATCCGCAAGCACAGCGGGATGGGGCCGAGCGCGACCACGAGCAGGAAGATGGTCTGGCCAACGTGGCGGGCGAATGGGTCGTGGAGTTCCATCGTGGGGTCTGGTCGGAGCCGTTTCCCGGCCCCGAGCTGATCCGAGAGGGAAGATGACCGCCACCCGTCCGGGGACCGTGCCTTTTCCGGGGAGGTGGCTGTCAGTTCGATCCAGATCCTGGAGGAGCGCTAGGTACGATGTCGACAGATTCCTCGGCGAGCTCCCGAAGGGCAAACCGCGGCTTGGCAGCGGTCACCGGGATTCGACGAGGAGGTCACCCGCCCGTCCGCGCGAGGGATGACCACTCGCCGGATCTACCGTCGGCACGGGGTGGGTCGGGCGGCATCCCGCGCTGGGCTCGGGTGTGGGCGCGTGCTAGGGTGGCTCGTTGGCGGGGCGAGGCCCGCCCCCCCCGTGCATGCCCGCTCTCCCCACGGCCCGGGGAGGCCCTTCCGTCGCCCGGACGATGGTTCGCTCTTCTAGAGTTTCGCGCGGCTTCGCGCGCGCCTGGCCGGCCGCCGCGGTCGCATTGGGCTACCGGCTGGTTCTGGACCACAGCCTGCGCGGGCATCCGGATCTGCAACTGCTCGGTCTGGACTCGCGTTTCTATCACGAGTGGGGCAGCCGCCTCGCGGCCGGCGGGGGCGACCTTGCCGGGCCCTACTTCATGGGACCGCTGTATCCCCACCTGCTCGGACTGACCCACGCGGCGCTCGGGCCCAGCGCGGCGCACGCACGACTGACGCAGGCAGCGCTCGGCGCGATGGCGTGTTCCCTGGCGTTCACGGTGGGGCGGCGGGCGTTCGGAGTGACCGCGGGCGCCGTGGCGGGGCTGCTGCTCGCGCTCTACGGGTACGGAACCTTCTTGGAGACGCAGCTCGCGACGGAGCCGCTGCTGCTGTGCGTGGTGCTCGCGCTGTGCGCGACGCTGATCGCCGCGGGCTGCCTGGTCGTGATCGCACCCGTCACGCTGCACAACCTGCGCGCGGGTGGAGGCTTCGTGCCGCTCACCACCAACGGAGGCATCAACTACTACATCGGCAACAACGACCTGGCGACCGGAGCGTTCGTGGCGCCCGCCGGAATCGAGTTCTTCCAGCCGGGCGCCGACCAGGACGGCGGCAGCCGCGCGCTGGCCGAGCGCACCGCCGGCCGCGCGCTCACGCCTGCACAAGCTTCGCGCTTCTGGCTGGAGCGGGGGCTGCGCTGGAACCTCGCGTATCCCGCCCGAACGCTGGCGCTCGTCCTGCGCAAGCTCGTGCTCTTCTGGAGCGACTACGAGACACCTCAGCTCGAGAACTTCGACCAGGCGCGGACGGAGTCCGCGCTGCTGGGCGCCAACCCGGTGCGCTTCGGGTGGGTGGCGGCGCTGGGCCTCTGCGGGATCGTCGTGGCGTGGTCCAATCGCCACGCGCGGCTGCTGGCCGGGCTGCTCGCCGCATGCCTGCTCTCGGTCCTGCCGTTCTTCATCACGGCGCGCTACCGGTTGCCCTGCTTCGGACTGCTCGCGCTGCTGGCAGGGGCGGGGGTGACGCGCATCGTGGAGCTGGCGCGCGCGAGGCGCCGCGCACGTGCGGCGCTCCCTGCGGCCGCAGCGGCGCTTCTGGCCGTCGCGCTCAACCTCTACAGGCCGGCGGGCGTGCAGGCCTCCGCGCGGATGATGCCCTTCTACAACCAGGGCGTCGTGCACATGCAGCGGGGCGAGTACCAGGCGGCCGCCAGCTCCTTCCAGCAGGCGCTGGTGCTTCGCGCGAACCATCTGGAGTCGCTGGCAAACCTCGGCTGGTGCCTGCTCCAGCTCGGTCGGGCCGATGAGGCACGCGAGTCCTTCACCCACGCGGCCGCGTTGCGGCCCGACGACCCGCGCGTCCTACGGCTGCTGGCCGAGGCTGAGCTGGGCTTGGGCCACGATGCGCAAGCGGAGGCCGTGCTCCAGCACCTCGTCGGATTGGACGCGCGCGATGCCTGGGCGCTGGCCCAGCTCGGCGATCTGGCGCTGCGCCGGGGGGACGGGACCCGAGCGCGTGCACTCTGGGAGCGCGCCCTGCAGACGGGCGACCCGGGGATGGCCGACGCACTGCGGCAGCGCCTCGGTCAGGCCCCGGCGCGTCCCTAGCGGCACCTCCGGGCGGCAAGCGGCGCGCGGCCGTTCCCGTGCGCCGTCCCGGCGCGCTCCGAGCGCCATGCGGAGATGCCTGGGCGCCGTCCCGGCGCGCTCCCTTGTTTCTGGAAATCGCCGCCGCGCCAGCCTAGATTGGCAGGACGAGCCGCGACGATTACCCCAGCGGGGAGGCAGCGCCGTGCCGATGCAGCTTGCGAGCCGGATGGGTCGTTTGGGCACCGAGACCGCCTTCGAGGTGCTGGCGAGGGCGAAAGCGCTGGAGGCCCAGGGCCGCTCGGTCATCCACCTGGAGATCGGGGAGCCCGACTTCGACACCCCACGCAACATCATCGATGCCGGCATCGCGGCGCTGCGCGGCGGTGCGACGCACTACGGGCCCGCCGCGGGGCTGCCGCAGGCGCGGGCCCGGTTTGCGGAGGCGTTCAGCAAGGACCGCGGCCTGGCGGTCAAGCCCGAGCAGATCGTCATCACTCCGGGCGCCAAACCCATCATGTACTACGTGATCACGGCTCTGGTGGACGAGGGGGATGAGGTCGTCTACCCCAACCCGGGATTCCCCATCTACGAGTCGATGATCAACTTCGTGGGAGCCAAGCCCGTGCCGCTGCCCTTGCGCGAGGAAAATGGCTTTGGCGTCGACCACAGCGAGCTGCGCCAGCTGGTCACCAACCGCACCAAGCTCATCATCTTCAACTCGCCGGGCAATCCCACCGGGAGCGTCCTTACGCTGGAGGACCTGAAGGTGGTCGCGGAGGTGGCGCGCACGCACGACTGCTGGGTGCTGGCCGACGAGATTTACAGCCGGATCATCTACGGCCAGAAGCACCACACGATCCTGGAGCTCGACGGGATGGCCGAGCGCACGATCGTGCTCGACGGCCACTCCAAGACCTATGCCATGACCGGCTGGCGGCTGGGCTTTGGCGTGATGCCCGAGTCGCTGGCGCCCGCCATCGCTCGCCTGCAGACCAATTGCAACAGCTGCACGGCGAGCTTCACCCAGCTCGCGGGTGTGGAGGCTTTGTGCGGAGATCAGAGCGGGGCCCGGGGCATGGTGGAAGAGTTCCGCGCGCGGCGCGATCTGGTCGTGGAGGGGCTCAACCGCATCCCCGGCTTGACCTGCACGACGCCGGGCGGCGCGTTCTACGTATTTCCCAGCATCAAGGCGCTGGGGATGCCCGCCGATCAGTTCGCGCGGCTCCTGCTCGACGAGTTCGGCGTCGCCGGGCTGGCCGGGACGTCGTTCGGCCGCTTCGGCGAGGGCTATCTGCGGCTCAGCTACGCCAACAGCCGCGAGAACCTCAAGGAAGGCCTGACGCGCTTGGGCGCGTGCGTCGACTCCGTGCGTCGCCGCTAGGGATCGCGCGCGGCGATGCGGCTCCTCGTCATAGGCAGCGGTGGCCGCGAGCACGCCCTGGCGTGGAAGCTCGCTCACAGCCCGTTGGCAACGGCAGTCTACGTTGCGCCCGGCAACGATGGCATGCGCGACGTGGCCACCGTGATCCCCGTCGCCGACGAGGCCGGCTGGACCTCGCTCATCGCCGAGCATCACATCGACCTGGTCGTGGTCGGACCCGAGGGCCCGTTGGCGGGCGGGCTGGCGGACCGGTTGCGGGCCCGCGGCTGCGCGGTGTTCGGACCCGGCGCCGCCGCGGCGCGGCTGGAGGGCGACAAGGCCTTTGCCAAGGAGTTCATGCGCGCTGCGGGCGTGCCGACCGCGCAAGCGCGCGCCTTCGACGATTTGCAGCAGGCCCTGCGTCACGTCGATGGGCTGGACGCGCCGTGCGTGGTCAAGGCCACCGGCTTGGCGGCGGGCAAGGGCGTGACGGTCTGCGACGATCCGGCGCAGGCGCGTGCGGCGGTGCGCGAGTCGCTGCAGGAGCGCGCCTTCGGCGACGCCGGCCGCACGATCCTGATCGAGGAGCGTCTGTGCGGGCGCGAGCTGTCGGTGTTCGCGTTGCTGGACGGGGAGCGCTGCTGTTGGCTTTTGCCCAGCCGCGACCACAAACGCCTGGAGGACGGAGACCGCGGGCCTAACACCGGCGGAATGGGCGCCTATGCGCCTGTGTCCGACGCCACCCCGCAGCTCATGGGCAAGGTGGTGGCCGAGGTGCTCGAGCCGACGCTGGCCGAGCTGCGCCGCCGGAGCTTGGACTACCGCGGCCTGCTCTACGTCGGGCTCATGCTCACCGCGCGCGGCCCGCAGGTCCTGGAGTACAACTGCCGCTTCGGCGATCCCGAGACCCAGGCCGTCCTGCCCACGCTCGACTTCGATCTGCTGCCGCTCTTGTGGGGGGCCGCCCGCGGCGAGCTGCCGGCGCAGGGCGAGCTGCGCAGCCGCGGGGCCGCCGTCTGCGTCGTGCTCGCCGCCGAGGGCTATCCGGCTTCGCCGGTGAAGGGGCGGCCGATCACGGGGATCGAGCAGGCTGCGGCGCAGGCGCTGGTCTTCCACGCTGGTACGCGCCAAGACGGCGGCCGATGCGTGACCGCGGGGGGGCGCGTGTTGTGCGTGGTCGGCACGGCGGCGAACGTGCCCGCCGCCCGGCGCCGTGCCCGGTCCGCCGCAGAGCACATCCGCTTCGAGGGGATGCAGATGCGCCACGACATTGCCCGAGACGAGGAGATTGCGCAGGACGAGAACCTCTCCGGGGATGAGGGCATCCCCGGCAATGAGGATCCAGACCACGAAGAGGAGGATCGCCCGTGACGAGCTCCACGACACCCCTTGTCGCCATCCTCTCGGGGAGCGCCTCCGATGACGCGGCGGTCGACGCCTGCGCGGAGCTGCTGGGCACCCTCGGCATTGCCCACGAGCGCCGCGTGCTGAGCGCGCATCGCCAGCCCGACGCATTGCGCGCCTACGTCGCCGACGCCGAGGCCCGCGGCACGCAGGTCTTCGTCTGCATGGCCGGGATGGCGGCGCAGCTGCCCGGCGTCGTGGCGTCGCTCACCGCGCTCCCCGTGCTCGGCGTGCCGCTGAAGGGCGGGCTGCTCGACGGGCTGGACGCTCTGCTCTGCGTGGTGCAGATGCCCGTCGGGGTGCCGGTCGCCGCACTCGCCGTCGGCACTGCCGGGGCGAAGAACGCCGCGGTGCTCGCCGGGCAGATCCTGGGGTTGGCCAATGCCCAGATCGCCCGCCGTCTGCGCGAGTATCGCGCGGGGCTCGCCGCGGGGGGCCGGTGACCGCGGCCAGGGCGAGCGTGACCGCGGCCGCGGCGCTGCGGGCGGGGGAAATCGTCCTGCTCACCACGGACACTGTCCCCGGGCTCCACGCGCTGGCGACGCGTCCCGGCGCGGCGGATGAATTGCGTGCGACCAAAGGGACCTCGGGGGCGCGGCCCTTCTTGCTGTTGTTCGCCGATGCAGCGCAGGTCCTGGCCTGCGGCAGGACTGCCTCGCCGCTGGACCGGGATCGGCTGCTGCGCGTGTGGCCTGGGCCGCTCACCGCGCTGTTGTGTCCCACCGCAGAGGCACCCGCCGCGTGGGTGCATGAGCGGCGCTCCATCGCCGTGCGCGTCCCGGCGCACGAGAGCTTGCGCACCCTGATCCGGGAGGCGGGTGGCCCGCTCTTCAGCACCAGCGCGAACCGGCCAGGCCAGTCGCCGGCGGGCGATCTGGCGTCGGCCTGCGGCATCTTCCCGCTGCTGCGCGCGTACGACCTGGGGGGCGGGTCCGCGCGGCCGCCCTCCACGATCGTCGACCTGACCGTCAGCCCCGGCCGCGTTGTCCGCGCCGGGGCCGTCGCGTGGCCTCCTGGGGAGGGGCCGCCTTGACTTCGGGGCGAGCGTCGGCTACGGTTGCCGGCATCCTGAGAAGTGGCGTAACCGTCATGTTTTCCATCGTTTTCGTGTGTACGGGCAACACCTGCCGCAGCCCCATGGCCGCGGACCTGGGGCGCCGCTACCTGGTCCCACTGGGGCCGGAGGTTGAGGTGTCCTCGGCCGGACTGTGGGCGACGGACGGGCAGCCGGCCGCGCCTCACGCGCAGAGCATCGTGCACGAGATGGGGGGGGACCTCGGCGGGCATCGCAGCCGTCCGGTCACGCCCGAGCTGATGGCGAGCAGCGCGCTGGTGTTGACCATGACGCGGCGGCACAAGGAGGAGCTCCTCCATCTGCAGCCGGGCCTAGGCGAGAAGGTCTTCACGCTCGCGGAGTTCTCCGGCGTGGCGCGCGGGCAGGACGTCGAGGATCCGATCGGCGGGCCGCGCGCGCTGTATGAGCGCGCCTACTTCCAGCTCGAGGAGTACGTCCGGGCCGCGGTGCCGCGCGTGAAGGAACGGGTGCTGGCCGAGCGCGCCCGTCGCGCGCAGAGCGCCCCCAACGCCTCGGACGGCAGCCTCCAGAAAGGATCGTGAGCAGGCGCATGAGCACCCAGAGCACGGGACCCAAAGCCTCGTACGTTTGGATGGACGGAGAGCTGGTCGCATGGGAGGACGCAAAGATCCATGTGATGAGCCACGTGATCCATTACGGCAGCGGCGTTTTCGAGGGCGCGCGCGTCTATGCTCACCCCAAGGGCTCAGCGATGTTCCGCATGCGCGATCACGTCACGCGCCTGTTCCAGTCGGCCAAGATGCTGCGCATGGAGATCGCCTTCTCACCCGAGCAGGTGATGGACGCCATCCGCGAGACGGTGGGGGTGAACAAGCTCAAGGCGTGCTACGTGCGCCCTTTGGCCTACCGCGGCACGGGCCGCGCCGGCGTCAACCCGCTCAACAATCCTACGCGGCTGTTCATCGCGGTGTGGGAGTGGGGGAAGTACCTTGGCGAGGGGGCGCTGACCGACGGGGTGGACGTGTGCGTCAGCAGCTACCGTCGCATGGCGCCCGACACCCACCTGGCCATGGGCAAGATCACGGGCAACTACGTCAACTCATCGCTGGCCAAGATGGAGGCCGTGCTGCTCGGCTTTGCCGAGGCCGTCATGCTGGACTCGCACGGCAACCTGAGCGAGGGAACCGGCGAGAACCTCTTCGTGGTGCGCAACGGCACGATCTACACGCCGCCGTTCGGAGCCTCGATCCTGGGCGGGATCACCCGCGACTGCGTGTTCCGCCTCGCGCCGGATCTGGGCCTGCGCCTGGAGGAGGCGGTGCTGCCGCGCGAGATGCTCTATAGCGCCGACGAGGCGTTCTTCTCGGGCACCGCCGCCGAGATTACGCCGATCCGCACCGTCGACCGCATCGCCGTGGGCAACGCCAAGCGTGGCCCGGTCACCGAGCGCCTGCAGCGCGCGCTGTTCGACATCCTGGAGGGGCGCGCGGAGGACCGGCACGAGTGGCTGGAGTTCCTGTAGGCCGGTCCGTTCCGCCAGCCGGTGGGCGGGCGCCCGGGGAGGACCCCGTGTTCACGCATCTGCGCACGAGTGATCCCGAGATCGCCGCCGCGATCGAGCGCGAGCTGGAGCGCCAGCGTGGCCAGCTCGAGATGATCGCCAGCGAGAACTTCACCAGCCTGGCCGTGTTGGCGGCCATGGGCTCGGTGATGACCAACAAGTACGCCGAAGGCTACCCCGGCAAGCGCTACTACGGCGGCTGCGAGTTCGTGGACGAGGCGGAGACGCTGGCCCGCCAGCGCGCGCTGAAGCTCTTCGGCGCCGAGCACGCCAACGTGCAGCCGCACAGCGGCAGCCAGGCCAACATGACCGCCTACCTGGCGCTGGCGGCGCCCGGCTCGGCGATCCTCGGCTTGAGCCTGAGCCACGGCGGCCACCTCACCCACGGGCACAACGTCAATTTCAGCGGCATCCTGTTCAAGGCCCACCACTACGAGGTCGACCGACAGACCGAGCGCATCGACTACGACGCGCTGCTGCGGCAGGCCAAGGAGGTGCGCCCTGCGATCCTGGTGGCGGGTAGCAGCGCGTATCCGCGCGCCTGGGACTTCCAGCGCCTGGGGGCGATCTCCCAGGAGCTGGGCATCCCACTGTTGGTGGACATGGCGCACTTTGCCGGGCTGGTGGCGGTGGGGCTGCATCCCGATCCCGTGCCGCATGCCGCGGTGGTCACCTCGACCACGCACAAGACACTGCGTGGCCCGCGCGGCGGCCTGATCGTCTGCAAAGAGGCCTGGGCCAAGTCGATCGACAAGTGGAACTTTCCCGGGACGCAGGGCGGCCCGTTCATGCACGTCATCGCCGCGAAGGCCGTCTGCTTCCGCGAGGCGATGACCGAGCGGTTCCGCCTCGACCAGCACCAGACCGTCGCCAACGCCCGGGTGCTGGGCGAGGAGCTGGTGGCGCGGGGGCTGCGTCTGGTGAGCGGCGGCACGGACACCCACCTGCTGCTGGTGGACCTGCGGCCTCGCAGTCTCACCGGCAGAGACGCCGAGGAGATCCTCGACCAGGTGGGGATCACCGTGAATAAGAACACGATCCCGTTCGATCCGCAGAAGCCGTTCGTCACGAGCGGAATCCGTATCGGGACACCCGCATTGACCACCCGGGGCATGAAGGAGCCTGAGATGCGCGCCATCGCCGAGATCATCGACGCGGCGCTCACGGCGGGACGGGAGAGCCCCGAGCTGCCCCGGCTGAAGCAGCGCAGCCACGCGTTGGCCAGCGCGTTCCCCCTCTACCCGGAGCTGGGGTAGGACCTCCGCCCCCATGCGCTGTCCCGCCTGCGGCCACGACGAGGATCGGGTCGTCGACTCGCGTGCGACCCGCGACGGTGCCGCGATCCGCCGGCGCCGCGAGTGCCTGCGTTGCGAGCACCGCTACACCACCTACGAGTACGTCGAGCGCGCCCCGGTGCTGGTGGCCAAGAAGGACGGGCGCCGCGTTCCCTACGACCGCGAAAAGGTCATCACCGGTGTGATGCGCGCCTGCCAGAAGCGGCCCGTCAGCCGTGAGCAGATCGATGCCCTGGCCGACCGCGTCGAGGCGCGGCTCTTCTCCAGCGCCAAGGACGAGGTGACCAGCACCGAGATCGGCGAGGCGGTGATGGCCGAGCTGGAAGAGCTCGACGAGGTGGCGTACGTGCGTTTCGCGTCGGTCTACCGCAGTTTCCGCAACGTGAACCAATTCATGGACGAGCTGCGGCAGATCCTGGAGCGCACCCAGGGGCGGTCGCGGGGAGGCGGCTAGTCGATGGCCCGGTCATCCGAGAAGGAGATGACGATCCTCGAGCACATCGCCGAGCTGCGCGACACGATCATCTGGGCCGCTGCCCTGGCGGCGGGCGCCGCGCTGGTGGCCTGGTTTTTCAGCGCCCGCATCGTGGACTCCCTGCTGCGGCCCGCAGTGCAGGCCGGGCACCACTCCCTCTACTTCACCAGCCCGCTGGGCGCGCTCATGTTGCGCCTGAAGGCCGCGGGATTCGTAGGCCTGCTGGCGGTTGCGCCGCTGATCCTGTTCAAGATCTACGGGTTCGTGCTCCCGGGGCTGCGCCAGCGCGAGCGGCGGGTGATCACGCCGGTGCTAGTGGTGGGGACGGCGCTGTTCTACACGGGGGTTGTGTTCTGCTTCCTTGTACTGATGCCCGTGCTGATGCGCGTTGGGCTCAGCTTCGCCAGCGAGTCGTTGCAGCCCTGGCTCTCGGCGGGAGAGTACCTGGGGCTGGCCGCGCGCATGTGCCTGGCCATGGGCGCCATGTTCGAGCTGCCACTCGTCGTGTTCGCCCTGGCCACGATCGGAATCGTCAGCCCACGCATGCTCATGCGTCGCTGGCGTGAGGCGGTCGTGATCATCATGATCGCGGCGGCGGTCCTTACGCCGGGCCCCGACGTCGCTAGCCAGATCATGCTGGGCGTGCCCATCCTGCTGCTCTACTTCTTGAGCGTGTTCGCGGCCCTGCTGGTGACCTGGAGGCGCAAGCGGAAGCAAGCCAGGCAGTTGGCCGAATCGAATTGACAGTCTCCCGCTCGAAGCGTATACGTTTGGAGGTCTTTGCGGCCCCATCCGGTCGTCTGCATGGAGCGCCTGCCTGCTGAAAGGGTTGACGTGCCTCTGGCTGGAGAGGACCGCGTAAAACTCGAGTCGTTGCAGGAGGTCGTCGCCAGCGAGCTCTCCGCCTTCGAGGCCGAATACGAGCAGCAGCTCAGCGCCGAGCTGCCCCTCCTCAACGAGATCTGCCAGCACCTCAAGCGCGGCCGAAGCAAACGCTTCCGGCCGACCTTGTTGTTGGTTACTGCGAAGGACCGCGGCGGATCGAGCGCCGAAGTGATCTTCGCGGCGACGGTCGTCGAGATCATCCATACCGCCACGCTCATCCACGACGACTTCATTGACGAGGCCGAGGTGCGCCGCCGCCTGCCCACCGTCAATGTCAAGTGGGGCGCCAGCGCCGCGCTGATCATGGGCGACTATCTGTACAGCAAGGCTTTCGCCCAGCTCACGGCGCGCGGGATGCTCGAGCCCATGAACATCCTGGCCAGGACCACGCATGAGATGAGCATCGCCGAGATGATGCAGCTGGAGCGCCGGCGCCGCCTCGACGTCAGCGAGGAGGACTATTTCGCCATCATCCACCAGAAAACGGCGAGCCTGATCCAGGCCTCCTGTGAGATCGGAGCGCTGCTCAACCGCGGCATCAACGGCCAGCGCGACCGCTTTGCCGATTTCGGGCTCAACATCGGACTGGCATTCCAGATCATCGACGACATGTTCGATTACCTCGGCGACCAGCGCCGCCTCGGCAAGCCGGTGGGCAGTGACTGGCGCGAAGGCCGCATCACGCTCCCATTCATCTCGGCCTGGCGCAACGCGCCGCCGCGCGAGAGCGAGCGCCTGCGGGACGCCCTCGCCACGCTGGTCGACGGCAGCGCGCTGTGGCCCGACGTCCGCCGCTTCGTGGAGCACCACGGCGGCCTCGACTACGCCTACCAGAAAGCCCGCCAGTTCGGGCGCCAGGCCAAGGAATGCCTCGTGGGGATCTCGATCCAGCCCCAACGCGACATCTTGGCCGCGGCCGTGGATTACGTGCTCGGCCGTGTCGATTGAGAAGGCCCAGCCCGCCCTCCGCCCAGCCCATCCGCAAGCGATGAGCCGCGTTGAAGGCAGGGAGCTCGTCGAGCTCGTCATCGCCTGGGCATTGGGCAAGAAGGCCGAGGACGTGGTCGTCCTGGACCTGCACGGCCTGATGGACGTGGCCGACTACTTCGTGATCGTTACCGGGCAATCGCAGGTCCAGGTGCAGGCCATCAGCGATGCCATCTGGGACGGCGCCACCGCTGCGCGCGTGGGACCCGAGCACGTCGAGGGACGCGACGCCGGCCGCTGGGCGCTGCTGGACTTCATCGACGTCGTCGTCCACGTCATGCTGCCCGATGTGCGGCGCTACTACGCGTTGGAGCGCCTGTGGGCCGACGCAACGATCGTGCGCTACGATGAGCTCGGGCGCCCCATCGCGCCAGGTGACCGCGCCGCCGCCGGCGAGGTCCGCCCCTGATGGAGCAGCGCATCCGCGAAGCGATCCTGGAAGCCCTCGAGGACTACGGCGTCTTCGAGGAGGATTTCGTCCTGGAGCTGGACCGCCCCAAGGACTCCACCCACGGCGACCTCAGCACGAATGTCGCTCTGGTGCTGGCCAAGCGCCTCGCGCGCAAGCCGCGCGAGCTGGCCGGGGAGATCGCCGCGCGCCTGGCGCTGGACCGGTCGCTGGTGGCGGCGGTCGAGATCGCCGGGCCGGGCTTCATCAATTTCCGGCTCGCCCACGGGCGGCTCGTGGACGTCGTCGCGCAGATCCTGCAGCAGGGCGAGCGCTACGGCGAGAGCAACACCGGGCAGGGGCAGCGCGTGAACGTGGAGTTCATCAGCGCCAACCCCACCGGCCCGCTGAACATCGTGAGCGCCCGCGCGGCCGCGGTCGGCGCGGCGCTCGTGCGCGCCATGGCGACGGCCGGCTACCGGCCCCAATCCGAGTTCTACGTGAACGACGCCGGCCGCCAGGTGGAGCTGTTGGGCGAGAGCCTGCGCGCACGCTACGCCCAGCTGCTCGGCCGCGACGACGTCGCGGTGCCCGAGGGCGGCTACCAGGGGGAGTACCTAGTCGAGCTGGCCCGCCGGCTCGCGGCGGAAGAGCCGGGCGCCGTGGCCGTGTTGCGCGATGCCGCGGCCGGCCGCATCGCCGGCACGCTGCCTCAAGTACAGGGGACTCCCGACGAGTGGCTGGCGCTGCCGCCAGCGGAGTCAGCGCGCGCATTCGGCCGCTACGCCTTCTGTGCCCTGTTGGCCGGCCAGCGGGCGACCTGCGTGCGCTACGGCGTCGAGTTCGACACCTGGACCCTCGAGAGCAGCATGCACGTGGGAGACCGCCTGCAGCGGGCGCTGGCGGCGCTGCGCGAGCGCGGCCACGTCTACGAGCACGAAGGGGCCCAGTGGTTCCGCTCGACGACCTTCGGCGACGAGAAGGACCGCGTGGTCGTGAAGAAGGACGGCGAGCCCACCTACTTCCTGACTGACATCGCCTATCACGCGGACAAGCACCAGCGCGCCTTCGAGCGCGTCATCGACTTCTGGGGCCCCGACCACCATGGGCACGTCGCGCGCATGGCCGCAGCGATGCAGGCCCTCGGCTACGCGCCGGATTGGCTCGAGATCGTGATCCTGCAGCAGGTGAACCTGATCCTGGACGGCAAGCCGCTGGAGATGTCCAAGCGGGCCGGGCGGCTGGTTACCATGGACGAGCTCATCGCTGAGGTGGGCGCCGACGTGGCGAAGTTCTTCTTCCTGGCGCGCAAGAACACCAGCCATATGGACTTCGATCTCGATCTGGCACGCAGCCAGAGCAATGAGAATCCCGGCTGGTACGTGAAGTACGCCCACGCGCGCATCTGCAGCGTGCTGCGCAACTCCCAGGCACAGGGGCGCGATCTCAGGGAGGCCTCCGCGGCGGACCTCGCCCTGCTCACCCACGACGCGGAGCTGGCGTTGCTCCGCTTGCTGCCAGAGCTACCCGACGCGGTAGCGCGCGCGGCGGCCAGCAGGGAGCTGGCACGCCTGACGGCCCTGGCCGTCGACGTGGCGACGGCCTTCCACCAGTTCTACCACCAGTGCAAGATCCTCACGGACGAGGAGCCGTTGGCCAAGGCCCGCGTAGCGCTGAGCCGCGCCACGCAGATCGTGCTGGCCAACACGCTGCGGCTCCTGGGGATCGAAGCGCCCGAGCGCATGTAACGCGCGGCGCGCCGCACCCGCCAAGGATCCGTCATGGACATCGTGGTCGTCGGCTCCGTCGCCCTGGACAGCATCAGCACGCCGTATGGCTCGGCGGAGGAGTGCCTGGGCGGCAGCGCCAGCTACGCCGCGCTGGCTGCGAGCTATTTCACCAGCATCAAGCTGGTAGCGGTGGTGGGGGAGGATTTCCCCGAGAGCGCGCGCGGGCTGTTCCGGCGGCGCGGCATCGATTGCGCGGGTCTGGAGGTGGCGCCCGGAAAGACGTTCCGTTGGGGCGGCCGCTACCACAAAGACATGAACCACCGCGATACGCTGTTCACGCAGCTCAACGTCTTCGAGCACTTCCATCCCAAGCTGCCACCCGCCTACCGCGACGCGCCGATCCTGTTCCTCGCCAACATCCACCCGGCCCTGCAGCTGGAGGTGTTCGACCAGATCTCCCGGCCCAGGCTTGTCGCGGTCGACACGATGAATCTGTGGATCGAGACGGCATTGGACGATCTCAAGGCGGTGCTGGCGCGCGCGGACCTCGTGTTCGTGAACGAGGAGGAGGCCCGCCAGCTCACCGGGCACGCCTTGCTGCCAGCGGCGGTGGCGCAGATCCGGGCGCTGGGGCCGCGCTGGGTGGTGGTGAAGAAGGGCGAGCACGGCGCGCTCTTGTTCACGCCGGAGTCGCGCTTCGCCGTACCGGCGGTGCTGCTGGAGCGCGTCTTCGATCCCACAGGGGCGGGCGATGCCTTCGCCGGCGGCTTCCTGGGGCACCTGGCTCGGGCCGGACGCTTCGACGACGAGGAGCTCCGCCGCGCCATGGGATTCGGGACGGTCCTGGCCAGCTTCACGACCGAGCACTTCAGCGTGGACCGTATCACGGATCTCACGGCCGACCAGATCCGCGGCCGATGCGCCGAGCTCCACGCGTTCACGCGCTGGACCCCGGAATAGCCTTCCCCCCTGCTTCCCGGTCTGCCCCATGATCCGCCATGACCCCGGCGCAGGGAGGGCGCCACAGCTGCCAGCCGGCGTACGCCAGCGGCCGGCCGAGCCAGGGACCGTCAGGGGCTCGAAATTCCACGTGCGCCTTGGGTGTGGTCCTGTGCTATAAGGGGGTCGCTGCGCCGGGCCGGATGGATTGGCCAGCACGAAAGTCATATGGTACGCTTGTGGTTACGGGCTGACGTTCATCCAGGAACTCAGCGGGGTTGGTCTGCTGGGAAAGGAGACGTCAGGTCATGACGAGGCTCACCCCCGACCAGATCCACGCCTTCGATACCGAGCTCGCACAGATCCAGAACGTCAGGTATTGCCGGATCGTCGTCGATGACCGCGGGGAGATCCGCAACGTAGACATCGTCTCGGACACGCGCCGCGCCCCGCAGAAGATCGTGCGGGACGCCGAGGTCATCCTCCGCAAAGGCGGCGTCGACATCGATCATCGCAAGATCGGAGTGGTCCAGCTCGTCAGCCAGAACGAGCCGGGCCCGCGGGGGCTGGACGCAATGGCGCACACCCAGCCGCACTCTCCGGAGGATGAGCGAGGCGACGAGGCAACCCGGCCGGCCGTTCTGAAGATGGTCCCCGAGCGGGAGCGGGTCCAGCTGTCCGCCGTACACTGCACCATGGGCAGCGGCAGCTTCATGGCCGAGGTCGAACTGGTGTTCGAGGGAATCGAGGGCGTTCCAGGCCGCGCCGTGGGTCCGGCCAAGGACCAGGAGGCTGCGGTCGAAATCGTGGCCCGCGCGACCGTCGAAGCGGTGCGCAATTTGCTCCAGCCGGGCTACGAGGCCCTCGTGCGCGAGGTCAGGCTGCTGGAGCTGTCGGGCACCAGCCTGATCTTGGTGCTCCTGGATTTCGGCAGGGGCAGGGAGCTCAGCCGCCTCTGCGGCACCTGCCTGCAGCGAGGATCTCTCTACGAGACGGCGGTTTACGCCACGCTGGATGCCCTGAACCGCAGCCTGGGCCAGGCCGAGTTCATGGAGCTCGTCTACCCGGCCTCGCAAGCCACGGGCACCCACTAGGCGATCGCCGAGACATTCGGGGGGGCCAGGTCCGGTGCGCCGGTGGCTGGACTCCCGTCAACCTTTTGATGGGCCGGTCGAGGAGAGAACCACTGGAATAAGCGGACAAGCGGAACGAACAGAGCTGAGCGGAGCCTCACTGCCGTCACCATCAGCGGAGCTGGACGGCAAATCAACCAAGAGTGAGGTGGTTCGCCGTGATCGCTTGGCTGCTGGGAAGCAAGATCAAGTGGTAGCCTGACCACCTCCCCGACCGGCTCCAGTTTACCATGAAGCACAAACTCGTCCTCTACCTCTACCTCCTGCTGCTCACCAGCGTGGGCACAATGCTCACTATGTGGATCTGGCCCCACCATCCACTCACTCGCGACCAGTGGATTCCGTTGCTGTGCTTCACGGCTTTCCTCGTCGGCGTCGAGCTGTTCGAGATCAAGACGGCGATGGGCGGCAGATGGCTCCCGTCGTCCACGATCGACGTTGCGGTCATCGCTACTCTGGGCCCCATTGTGGCGATCGCGATGGAGATCCTCGGCGTCGCGTTCGGCGACGGGATGATCAAGCGCAAGCATCCGCTGAAGCTCATCTACAACGCAGCGGCGATGTCCATTTCGGTTGGTACGGCCGGCGTGGTCTTCCATGCGATCCCGTGGGGGCGCGATCTTACGTCCCCGTTGTTCCTCGTTCCGGCTATCATTGCCTACGCCGTGTTCTCCGCGATCAACATGACGCTGGCCGCCTTTGTGGTTGCCCTCAGCGAGGGGCGCAACTTGGTGCAGGTCTGGCGGAGCAACTACGGCTGGCACTTCCTGAGCGGCCTGTTGCCGGGGCTACTGAGCGCGTTCCTCATCTTCAGCTACAAGTACGCGGGGCTGTGGTCGCTGCTGCTCTTCAGCCTGCCATTGTTCATCGTGTGGCGCAGCCACAAGCTCTTCGAAGAGATGAAGGAAGCGCATATCAACACGGTCGCGGCGCTCACCACTGCGCTGGAAGCCGACGAGCCGTACACGCACGGCCACAGCTACCGCGTGGCCAAGTACGCAACGACGCTGGGCCGCGAGCTGGGGATGAGCGAGCGCGAGCTGGAGATCCTCGAGTACGGCGGCCTGCTCCACGATATCGGCAAGATCGCGATCACCAACGACATCGTGTGCAAGCCCGCGCGACTCACCAAGGAGGAGTTCGATATCCTCGCCGCGCACCCGGCCATCGGCGGCGAGATCGTGTCACAGATGAAATTCCTGCGCGAGGCCGCCGACATGGTCCGTCACCACCACGAGCGCCCCGATGGTCAGGGCTACCCCGACGGACTCACCGGCGAGGAGATCAGCCAGGGCAGCCACATCCTCAATGTCTGCGACGCAATCGACGCCATGACCAGCAACCGCCCCTATCGGGCGGCACTTTCGTTGGACGCGTGCATGTCGGAGCTGACGCGCTTTCGCGGCACGCAGTTCGACATCCGGGTGGTGGACACGCTCGAGCGCATGGTGAACGAGGGCAGCTTCACGATTATCCCGCAGACCGACGGCAGCGCCCTCGAGATCCAGCGCATCCTGCGCGAGGCCGCGCAGCCGTTCACTATCCTTCCCCAGCGCGACGCCGCTTAGCCGATTCCCGGCTCAGCGGGACCACCGCTCAGCCCGCGGCCGCTCAACGACCGCGCCGCTCGGTCGCGCGGCGATCTGCCCGTTCCGCCCGCCCACGGTCCCTTCAGCAGGTCGTCTCCGCGCCGCGCGCTGCTTTGACATCGCTCGCGGCTCCCCCTAGGATGCCGCCATGCGGTACCGTGAGAGCGGCGTGGACATCGACGCGGCCACGACGGCCATCCAACGCGCCAAGAAGGCGATCGCCTCCACGTGGGGTCCGCAGGTGGCCTCTGACGTTGGGAGCTTCGGCGGCCTGTTCCGCCAGCCCGACGGCAGCTACCTCGTAAGCTCGATCGACGGCGTCGGAACCAAGCTCAAGGTGGGCCTCGCCGCCGGCCGTCTGGCCGGGCTGGGTGCCGACCTCGTCAACCACTGCGTCAACGACATCCTGGTGCAAGGGGCGACGCCGCTCTTCTTCCTGGACTACTTCGCGGCCGGACGGCTGGATGGCGACCGCTTTGTCGCGGTGCTCGAGGGCATGGCCAAGGCCTGCCGCGAGAATGCCTGTGCGCTCATCGGCGGCGAGACCGCCGAGATGCCCGGCGTCTACCACGGCGAGGACTTCGATCTGGCAGGCTGCATCGTCGGTCGGGTCGAGCCGCAGGACCTCCTGACCGGAGAGACCGTGGAAGTGGGCATGGAGGTGTACGCCTGGACCTCCACCGGGCTGCACACCAACGGCTACAGCCTGGCGCGCAAGGTCCTGCTCGAAGGACCCGACGCGCTTGCGCTCGATGCCGAGCCCGCCGGGCTGGGCGGCACGCTCGCGGACGCGCTGCTTGCCATGCACCGCAGCTACCTCCAGCCGGTGCTTGCGCTGCGCCAGCGCGCCCGCATCGCGGCGCTCGCCCACATTACTGGTGGCGGGTTGGTGGACAACGTTCCGCGCGTGCTTCCCGACGCCACGGCGGTCGAGCTCGATCCGTTGGCCTGGACGATCCCACCGATCTTCCAGCTCATCGCCCAGCGCGGGCAGATCCCCGTCGATGAGATGCGCCGGGTCTTCAACCTGGGCGTGGGGATGGTCGTCGTCGCGCCCCCGATCCCAAAGGCCGTGCTCGCCACTCTGGAGGAGCCGCCCTTCACACTCGGGCGGGTCGTCGCCCGCGCGGGCCGTGCTCCTGTCCGTTTTCTGGGAGATGTTCTCTGAGCGTTGCCGTCACTGGGTTTGCATGGGTGCCCAGCCGCAAACGCCACGCAGCGCTGCTCGGGTGAGAGGCCGGTCGATGCCTCCCGTAGGGCCGTCGGTGCGCGCCGGGTGTCCTGCTCACCGGGCATGTCGCTGCGCGCGCCGGATCTGCTGCAACGAAATGGTTTAGCAGCGCACCCGCGCATCGTCGCACGCCGCCGCCCGGCCGAGGTGACACCCGGCGACACTCTGCGGGCGCCAGCACCTGCTCCAAGCGCGGGTGAGGCTCGTGTGCTTGCGCTAGTTGCATCAGTCGCGGCAAAAGCCGCTTGGCGGCACCGCCCTTGCTCTTCTAGCCGGCGGCTTCCGCGCATCTGCCTGCCCAGGGGGATCGCCCGTGACCAACGCCCCACGCTCTGCGCCTCCGCTTCGCGAGCCGGATCCGGAACTTCTCCACACGCGGCTGCAGTGTCTGCGTGCGGCGCTCGGCGCTGCTCGTCTGGGTCTCGCCCGCCGGCTGGCCCTCCCCGGACCGTCGCCCCAACCGTTCGCGGTCCTGGCCGCCGTCGCAGAGTCCGGCCCGCTTTGGCCTGTCGAGGACGCGCTGCCGCTGGCGGGTTTCAAACTCCTCATCGACGAGGGACGGCACGTCGAGCTCTCCGCGAACGGCCCGCATGCGCTGGCGGCGTGGCTGCGCGCCCAGGATGCCGCGGTGCTGCGCGGTTGGGCGCTGCCCAACGACCGCCTGCCCTGCGTGCTCTTCCTCGCGCTGTTCGTTGCGGGCCGTGAGCCCGGCGAAGGCCGCCTGCGCGTGGCCGAGCAGGGGATGGAGGCGCTGGCCAGGGCACTGGCGCCGCCGCAGTGGCTCCTGCTTCCGCACCCCGCGCAGGGGCCCGCGTCCGCGCAGCGCACAGCGGCCGCCCCCGCCGACCGCAACGTGCGCGCGCACGATGCGCCGGCCCTGGCGCAGTCGCGGGCACCTGCCGGGCGCCGCCGCGCGGCCTCGCGTCCGCGCCGGCCGGCCGAGCCTGCCCCTGGCGATGCACCCCTGCTGCTGCTCGGCCCGTCTGCACTAGCGCAGGAGCTTCGGCAGCGAGCCCGACGGGCCGCCGCTTCCGACGAGCCGCTGCTGCTGCAGGCTGAGAGCGGATCGGAACCCGTAGAGCTGGCGCGCTGGCTCCACGCCCACAGCCCCCGGCGCGCGGGGCCATTCGTCGTGCTCGGCTGCGCCGGCATCTCGAGACGGCGCCTGGAGCGCGAGCTGTTCGGCGTGGCCACCCGCGGCAGGCGCACCGACGCGGGATGGGCCGGCGCGCTGGAGCAAGCCCACGGCGGTTCGCTGATGCTGGAGGACGTCGGCGAGCTGCCGCGGATGCTGCAGGAGCGCCTGCTGCAGGCACTGCGATGCGCCGAGGTGACCCGCGTGAACGAACACGTACGGCGCGGCGTCGACGTGCGCGTACTCGCATCCAGCCGCCGCAATCTGCGCCTCGACGCGCGGCGGGGGCGATTCCTCGAGGATCTCTACTGGCACCTGGCTCCGTGCACCCTGCTGCTGCCCCCGCTGCGTGCCCGCGCCGCGGACGTCCCCGCGCTGCTGGGCGAGCTGGTGCGAACGGCCAGCGGAGCGCCCGCCGCTCTGTCGGTCATCGAGCCAGCGGCGGCAGCGCTGCTCGCACGCTGTGGCTGGCCGGGCAACCTGGCGCAACTCCGCGCGGAGGCCGCGCGTCTGGCGGGGCTGTTCGGGAGCTGTGAAGCGCTGCGCGCCGACATGCTGTCCGAGGCGCTGCGCGACGGCGAGGGTGCGGACGCGCAGGGCCAGCTGCAGCAACTGCTGCCGCTGGGGACGGCCTACCAGGTCGTCGAGGCGATCATGATCCGGCGCGCGCTGCGTTGCACCGAGGGCAACAAGACTGCGGCTGCCAAAGCGTTGGGGCTGAGCCGTCAGGGTCTCTACAAGATGCTGCGACGGCACAACCTCCACGCTCGACAGGACGGTAACCGCTCCCTATAGTCGGCCCTCCTGTCGGGCGCCCGCGCAACGGCCCGTGGCCGGACGCGCCGGACTTGCCACGGCGCTCGGCACCAAGCCGGACCCATCGCCTTTTGAGCATGCGCCTGCGTCGACTCCTCTCCACCCCCGAGCTCATTGCGGGCGTCACCAGCGGCCTGCTGTTCACCCTTGCGTCACCGCCCTCGCCGCTGGGCGTGCTCGGCTTCGTGGCGCTGGCGCCGCTGCTGCTCGTGCTGTTCTCTCCCGAGCGCGTGCGCTCCGGGGAGCCGGTTCGCCTGCGTGCGATGATCCTCTCGTTCGGGCTGACGCACCACATCACTACGCTATACTGGCTGGTGCTGCTGGGCGACGCGGCCACGTTCCGTTACCGCTGGCTGCTGCCGATCTGCCTGCTGCTGCTCACCCTGTACCTCACGATCTTCGATGCCCTGCCGCTCTGGATCGCTCGCCGGCTGCGCAACCGCTACGGCGCCCAGGCCATCTTCTGGTTCCCGGGGCTGTGGGTGTGCGGTGAGTGGCTCATGGCCAAAGGCGAGTTGGGCTTCCCCTGGCTGCGGCTGGCGACCACCCAGTGGCGCTTCGTGCCCCTGTTGCAGGTGGCTGGGTTACTGGGGGAGTTGGGCGTGACCTTCGTGGTTGCGTGGGTGAATGTGCTCGCGGTCGTCATCTGGCTCTCGTGGCGCGGGGAGTACCCGACGCTGGGACGGGCGACGCTGCACCGCTACTGGGGAATCGTGTCGCTGCTGGTCCTGCTGGGCGGTGCCTCGCTGTACGGTGTGATCACCATGCACGCGCTCGAGCGCGCCGATCCGCAGACCACCGGGCTGCGCGTCGCGGTGATCCAGGGCAACGTGGACCTCAACGACAAGTGGGACCCGGCCAAGCGCGACTCGACGTTCGTACCGTTCACGCTCCTGACCGAGCGGGCGGCCCGCGAGGGGGCGCGGCTGGTGGTCTGGCCGGAGACGACGATTCCTTTCGATCTGCTGCGGATGCCCGCATACCTGCAGCAAGTCCAGGAGCTCGCGCGGCGTACGGGGACCTGGCTACTCATCGGACTCCCCCAGCGCGAGGTGACCAAGGAGGGGCAGCTGCTGGCGTTCAACAGCTCGCTCCTGATGGACGATACGGGCGCCGTGCGCGGGCATTACCACAAGATCCACCTGCTTCCGTTGGGCGAGCGCATGCCGTTCCAGCGTTGGATCCCGGCGCTGGCCAAATGGGACATGGGGCAGGCGGAGTGGGCCGTGGGTCCCGAAATGACCGTCTTCGACGTCGAAGGTGATCGCTTCTCCAACCTGATCTGCTTCGAGTCGATCTTCCCACCGCTGAGCCGCCTGGCGGTGCAGCGCGGCGCCGGCTTCCTGGTCAATATGAGCAACGACGGCTGGTTCGGGCGGACGCTGGCTCCCTACCAGCACGCTCTCATGGCGGCCATGCGCGCGGCGGAAAACCGGGTGCCGCTCGTGCGCGTCGCCAACAACGGGATCAGCTTCTTCGCGCTTCCCTCGGGGAGGATCGTAGACCGCACGCGCTTGTTCGAACGCACGATCGCCGTGCGCACGATCACGCCTGCCGCGGCCGGCTCGCCCTACACGCGCCACGGGGATGGGCCGCTGTTCGTGCTGATCGCCGTCAACTTTGCGTTCTTGTTGGCGGTCGGGCGCCGGCCCGGCTGACGCGATCCCGGGTCGTGGAGCCGCTCCCGGAGCGTCGGGCGCAGCCAGGCCGTGGAGGCGATTCCCGGCTGTGGAGCCGGCGCCGGACCGTGCTTGCGTCCCCCCAACCCTGGAGCCGCGCCCTGACCGTCTTCCCCGGCCTGGCCACCATGGACGTTTCCGCACTCTGGACGCCGCTCGTCGCCCCGGCCATCCCGTCCAACCGCAGGGGGCGGATCGCGATGCTGTTGAGCGCGCTGTGGTGCTTCGGCTGCAGCGAGAACTTCGGGACACCCCCAGCGGGCGTGGCGCCGGCCGCACGGGTGGTGGCGCAGGGCTTTGCCGGACCCACCGCCGTGCGCGCCATCACGGCGCTGCGCGGACGGGCGGACCTGCTGTGGGTGGGGACCGACCGCGGCGCGTACCGGGTGGTGCAGAGCGGGGCCGATCTCGCGTGGCGGCCCGGACCTCCCGACGCGTCGCTGCAGGCGATCGTGGCCATCGACGGCGACGTCACCGGAAGCATCTGGATCGTGCAATCGCGCTTGGTCGAGGACGCGCTCCACGTGAGCTACGACCGGGGACGATCGTTCCGGCAGGTGGCACGGCCGGCGACGGTGGCGGGCGTCGATCGGATCGCGGCGCTGCCCCGCAGCCCCGCACACCCGTTCGGAGCGCTGGCCGTCGTCCAGGGAACCGCGCTCTTCGTGCGCGCCCAGGAGACCGACAGCTGGACGCCCGCGAGCCTCCCCGCCGCGCCGCAGGCGTTCGGTCCGCTGGCGGCCGATGGCCAGGGGCGCGTAGCGCTGGCCGTGCAGACGCCAGGTGGCTGGCAATTCTGGCGGAGCATCGACGGTGGGTCGACCTTCACCGCTTCTGGAGCTTCGCCGGAGGGGCCGGTGCTGAGTGTGGCGCTGCTTCCCGATGGCGCGCTCAGCTACGCGACCCCGGCGCGCATCGTCGGGCCGGGCGCAAGCGTGCTCGCGCCCAGCGGGAGCCGGTTCGAGCGCGCGGATGTCCGTGCGCGCGGCGCCGTCGTGGATTACGTCGCGCAGGTCGACGACGGCTCTGCGTTCGCCGGGATGCTACCGGGCCCGAGCCCCACGTCCGTTGCAGCTTCAGCAGGCGTCGGCGGTGTTGAGGGGCCCGTCGCCGTGGAGGGTGGTGGCTACGTCGTGTCGGTGTCCGGCGAGCTCGAGCGCGTCTTTGCGGCGGGAGTCACGCCCGTCCCATTCGCCGGCGGCATCCTGGACTTCGGGAGCGCCGCGGCGGACCCGCGCGCGGAGGGGGTGGTGGTGCTGGGCCGCGTGGGTGGAGAGGTGTATCGCGGGGATGCCGCTGATGCGCATCCCGACTTCCTCGATACGCCGCAGCTGGCGTCGTTCTTGACCGTCGTGCTGCCGGACCGCGGCGACGCCAGCGGCGTCTTCTGGGGCGCCTTTGGCGCGCAGTGGCATCCGGGATTGGTCGGCGAGCCCTGGGACCCGCGCAGTGCCGGGCTGGACGATTACGCCAATCCTGGGCAACCATTCCAGGTCAGTGCGCTGGCGCAGGAGCCGGGCCATCCGGAGCGGCTTTGGCTGGGGGGTGCGGACGGAAACGGAGTCTACCGCAGCACCGACAGCGGGCGGAGCTGGTCGCGGGTGCACGGCGGCCTGGGTTATCCCGGCGTGCTCGAGAGCGAGCATGGCCTCTCCGGCGCAACACAGATCCGTCGCTTCGTGTTCGTCGGCACCCAGATCTGGATGGGCGCCTTCCGCGGAGGGGTGTACGCGCTGGAAGCGGCCACGGACACCTGGGAGCAGCACGACCGCGGCCTGCCCGACGCGCTGCGTGGCGGGCTGCCTCTGGACACCTGCTGCATCGCTCCGCCGACGCAGGCGGTGACGACGATCGTGGACGTGCGCGATCTGGCCGCGCTGCCCGACGGCGCGCTGCTCGCCGCGACCGGCTTCGGAGTCTACCGTGACGATGCGCGCACCGGCGACTGGCACCCGTCCGGCCAGGGTCTGGGCAACGGCGACGTCTACGTGCTCGCCCCGCATCCCACGCGCTCGGGGTGGGTGCTGGCTGGGTGCCGAGGAACCGCGGGTGCGCCGGCCATGCTCTTCCTCAGCCGCGATGCGGGGCGGTCGTGGGCCGAGCTCGAGGTGGACCTTGCCGCGCGCTGGGTCGAAGGCCTCGCCTGGTCGGACCCCGAAAAGCTGGAGGTCGTGGCGGTGCTCGATCGCAGTGGGGCGTGGCGCATGGAGCTGTTGCCGTGAGTCGGGATGAGCGACGGCCGACCGCACGAGTGCTGCCGCTCGCGGTGCTGCTCAGCGGCACGGGCCGCACGCTCGCGAATCTGCTCCTGTGCATCCGCGAGGGGCGCCTGTCTGCGAGCGTGGTCGCCGCGGCCAGTGACCGCGACGGCGTCCTGGGGCTGGACATCGCGCGCGACGCCGGCGTCGCGACGCGCGCGTTTCCGGGCGGGGAGCATCCGTCGCGCGCCGAGCGCGATCGCGCCATGCTGCAATGGGCGCGCACCTGCGGCGCCCAGGTCATCGTCCTTTGCGGCTACCTGTCGCTGCTCGACCTGACCGCGGTGGGCGACCTGTCCGTGCTGAACATCCACCCGGCCCTGCTGCCGGCCCACGGCGGCAAGGGATGCTACGGCGATCGCGTGCACGCCGCAGTGCTCGCATCCGGCGACCGCGTCTCCGGGGCGACGGTGCATCTGGTGGATCGCCGCTACGACCACGGGCCGATCCTGGCGCAGGTGCAGGTGCCCGTGCTCCCGGGTGACTCAACGCGCACCCTGGCGGACCGGGTGTTCGTGGCAGAATGCGAGCTTTACCCGACGGTGTTGCAGTGGCTGGCCAAGGGCGAGCTGCAGGTGCGTGACGGCCAGCCCCTGCGGGAGGGGAAGCCGTGGCAGCCCGTGATGCTTGCACCGCCCGCGCGCTTGCCCTAGCGTCTGCTGACGATCCCAAGAAGGGAAGTGGACCATGAAGATCGCGATCACCTACTGCGGTGTCTGAAACTACCTGCCCCGGGCGACCGGTCTGGCCGCCGAGATCAAGCAGCACACCGGGCAGGACGTGACGCTGATCGAGAGCAGCGGGGGAGTGTTCGAGGTCGACGCTGACGGCAAGCTCATCTTCTCGAAGAAGCAGCTCGACCGCTTCCCGGAGGACGGGGAGATCCTCCGCCTGCTCGACTCGCGCGCGAAGAAGAAGTAGCGGCTCGATGCCGCGGCTGGGGCTCCCGCGCTCGGCCTAGCGGCGGCGGACCGTTCGCCCGGGGGACGCCTCGTCTCCCTCGCGGGCGCCTCAACCGCTTCAGGGATATACCGTTCAGCTCACGGCCGCGCGGCGCCCGGCGCGTGCAGCAGCACGCGCCCGCCGCCGCTCGCCACCGGCGTGAGCGTCACACCTGCCAGCTTCGACAGCACGGGCCAGTCTTCCGTGCGAGCGAGGACCAGCCCTCCATGGGCGAGCACGGGCGCGACAGCGTCTGGGCGTGGCGGCCGCCAGCGCGCGCATGTCTGCGCGTCATCGAGTGTCTCATCGACGGCGGTGAACACCGCCGCGACGTTGGCGCCGTAATAGAAGGGCAGGCTGGTGGGCAGCTCGTGGTACGCCACGAGCTGCCCGCCCGTCCGCCGCGCAGCCGTCGCGAGCTCGCGCGTCGCAGGCGCGAGGCCGGGCACCGCGCCCAGCACGAACGGCGAGAGCAGCACCACCAGCGACCACACGCCCGTGCGGATCCCCAGGTGGCGCGACGCCTGCGCCGGGAGCGCGGAGGCGGCCAGCAATGCCAGCGGTGCGAGGAGCGGGATCAGGTAGTTGGAGCGCTTCGAGCCGCTGACGCTGAACAGCACCAGCGGAAGACCGGCCCACAGCACCCACAGCCTGGCCTGTGCGGCGGCCTCGGTGGCTTCCCGGCGCAGCGCGCGCGCTGCGCCCCGCACGATCTCCGGCAACCACGGCAGCACCATCGCGGGCAGGATTGCGGCGAAGTACCACCACGGCTCGTGGCGGCCATGGACGCCGCTCAGGTATCGTCCGGCGGTCTCGCGTCCCAGCCAGAATCGCACGAGCTGTGGGTGGCGCAGCGCCTCGATCACATAGCACGGCAGCCCGGCCCCGAGCCCCAGCACCAGCGCGTGCGGATGGCCAAGCACGCCGGCCGCGCGCCACCGCCGCTGCCAGCCCGCCCACACCAGCAGCGCGGAGATCGTCCAGAAGAGCACCAGGTGACCCTTGGCCAGCAGACCAGCGGCCAGGCCCACGCCCGTGAGCGCAGCGCGCCCCCACGCGCTTCGACTCACGTCGACCACGCCGAGGTAGACGCACAGGGTCGCCGGCCAGAGGAAGACATCGCTGCTCAGCATGCGCGCCTGCACCACCGCCAGCGGAGCGAAGCTGGCGAACACGGCCGCCCACGTCGCGCGGCGGCGGTCAAGCGTCGCGGCGAGCCCCAGGCGGAACACCAGCCACGCGGACAGCAGCCACGCGAGCGTGGCAGGCACGCGCAGCGCGAGCTCGCTGTGGCCCAGCAGTCGCAGCGCCAGAGCGCCGCCCCAGTACGCCAGCGGCGGCTTTGTCGAAGTGCAGCAGCCCATCGAAGCGCGGCACGAGCCAGTCACCGCGGCGAAGCATGTCCGCCACGATCGATGCATAGCGCCCCTCGGTGCTCTCGAGCAGGGGATAGGCGCCCAGCCCCGCTACCCAGAGCGCGAGGCCGGCGGCGGCCAGCGCCAGCGGGCCGCGCAGTCTGCGGTCGCTCATGTGGTGGTCTGGGGGTCGGTCCGCTGGCGGCGCAGCGTGAGGTTTCGCACGTAAACCAGCATCCCGAACGACTGTCCCAGGATGAAGACCGGATCGTGGATGTGGATGGCGTAGGCCAACAACGCCGCCGCACCCAGGATGCTCGCCCACCAGAAATAGGTTGGGATCACGCTCTGGCCGCGCGCCTCGGAGACCAGCCACTGCACGGCGAAGCGGGAGGCGAACACCACCTGGGCCGCCAGGCCCAGCCACTTCCAAGCGTCAAACACCATGGGTCCTCGATTCCGCCTGCCGGGCATGCTGCGCCGCCAGCCGCGCCATGCGGATCAGGTCGACGATCCCCTGCAGCCCGCGTCGCAGGTTGTCGTACTTGCTCCGTCCACACAGGCGCGGGTGGTGGATCGCTCGGACCTGCACGATCCGCCAGCCCGATCTCTCCAACAGGGCCGGCAGATAGCGGTTGAGATTGGGGACGGGAGACAGCGCGAGCATCGCCTCGCGTCGCACGACGCGCGTAGAGCAGCCGATGTCGCGGATGTGATCGTGGAGTACGGCGCGGCGGATCGCGTTCGCCATCCAGCTGGCGGTGCGGCGCGCGGGCCGGTCGTACCGCTGCTCGCGGTAGCCCAGGACGGCGTCGTGACCCTGCCGAGCCAACTCCAGCATGCGCGGGAGATCGGACGGATCGTTCTGCAGGTCACCGTCGAGCTGGGCGATGTAGCGGCCAGGCGCCCGGGTCAATCCTGACCAAAGCGCAGCGGTCTGGCCCCCCGCGCTGTGGGCGGATCACCGGAATCAGACGCGGCTCCCGCGCTTGCAGTTCGCGGAACAGCCGCGGCGTCGCGTCGGCGGAGCCGTCATCGACCACCAGGAACTCCGCCGCGATCGGTCCGCCCACGGGAAACGTCTGGCCCAGACGCCGCACGAGCTCGCGCAGCGATTCGGCTTCATTGAGACAGGGGACGACGACCGAGAGGTCGGGGCCCGCGCCGCTTGCCCGCCGGCCGGGGGAGCGTGGCTCCAAGCTCTTGAGCGGCTGCATCGAGGTCGTCATGGGAGAAACGCGGCAGTCTCATCGAGCCTGCCGACGGTGCGCGCGCTGCAGGGGGCGCGGACTGCATTGCAGCGTGGGGCCGCGCACCCAGTCAGGGTGGCTTGACGGGATGAGAAAGGCAAGCGTCCGTTGGACGGCAAACGCCGCGGCCCCCTCAGCGCGTCTCCAGCTGCCGGCAATCGCGGGCGATCCAGCGGATGGCCGCCCGGGGATCGACAGCCGGCGATCGCGGCTCGATAGTGGGAGAGCAGGGATCTGGGTGCGGTGCGCACGGGACCAGGGCGGAGCAGCGGCCGGTCGTCCCGCGGTGGCGCGCCGTTGCGACTCGAGCGGTCTTCGACCGCGGCGGTCGCTCAGCCCGAAAAGAAATTGCCGGAGGGACGAAGCTCAGACGGCTCTTCGATCGACATCTGCCACCCGATCTCTGGGGGGGACGACTTTCGTGGCAGACACGGCTCGATCTCAGAACCGCTTCACTCCGCCCTCCGGCGAAGCAAGGCGTAGGCAAGGGCGAATTCAGCAATGGCCGTGCCCGCGACCGAATGGCCCCCTCCCGCCCCAAGCGGGGGTCTTTTCCGGGGATGGCGAGGCAGGCGGGGGCAAGACGGGGAACGATGGCGCTGACGTCCCGCGGGCCGGCCTGATGGAGGGCGCGTAGCCCGCTGCGCCAAGAGCCCCATATTCCGGCGGAATGGAGGCCTACATTGCACGGCCGTGTTGCATTGATCACGGGCGCCGGCAGCGGCGTTGGCGCAGCCGCGGCGCGCGCGTTTGCGCGCGAAGGCGCCCGCGTGGCGCTCGCGGGACGCCGGCGCGAGCCGCTCGCGGCGATGGCCGCCGACATCGAGCAGGCGGGTGGGCGCGCACTCGCCGTCGGCGCGGACATCACGCAGCAAGAAGACGTCGCGCGACTCGTTGCCGCCTGCCGCGACCAGCTGGGCGGCCTCGACGTCCTGGTCAACAACGCGGGGTTGTTCCAGCCGGCGCCCGCCGCTGCGTGCACTCTCGAGTCATGGCAGGAGCATCTCGCGGTCAACTCGACCGGCCCGTTCCTGCTCTGTCGCGAGGCCTACATCGACCTGAAGCGTTCGGGCCACGGCGTCATCGTGAACGTCCTCACCAACCTGGCGCAGCGCCCGGTGGCCGGGACCGCTGCCTACAGCGCCAGCAAGGCCGCGCTCTTGTCGCTGACGCAATGCCTGGCGCTGGAGTGGGCCAAGGATGGCATCCGTGTCGTCGCGGTCGCGCCGGGCGTGGTCGACACCCCGATCCATTCCGACCGCGGACGGCTGGACGCCATGGCGCCCATGCACCCGCTGGGCCGTGTTGGCCGCGCCGAGGAGGTCGCGGACGCGATCCTCTTCCTCGCCAGCGACCGCTCGGGCTGGACCACCGGCGCCGTGCTCAACGTGGACGGCGGCATCGGTCTGGCTTGAGAGCAAGGCCGCCGCGCGCGCAGCGCCGGCGCGCGCCCCGCGCGCCCCGTGGCGGACCGGCTGCGCCCTCGGTATCGTTTCGCGGTCCCGCGCGCGGCCCAAGCACCGGCGCCCAGGCCGGGCACCGGATCCGCGCGTGGTCGCCGCACCGGATGGACGCCGGCTGCCGATCACCGTGCCTCCTGCCTGGCGCCGGCGCGCACGGATCTGCTGCCGTCGAGGAGTTGGCGTGACCCTCCCCACGACCGCCCGCATCACGCGCACGGTGCGCTTCTCCGCCGCGCACCGCTACCACACCCCCGCACTGTCGGACGAGGAGAACCGCCGCGTCTTCGGCGCCTGCAATTCTCCGCACGGCCACGGCCACAATTACCGCGTAGACGTCACCCTGGAGGGCGCGGTCGATCCGGTCACTGGGATGGTCATGAACCTGGCCGACCTCGATCGCCTGCTCAAGGAGCGCGTCGTCCAGCCGCTGGACCACACATTCCTCAACCTCGATGTCCCCCACTTCAGGACCGTGGTTCCCACCTGTGAGAATCTGGCGCTCCATGTGATGGCCGAGCTACGTCCGTTGGCGGCGCAGCTGCAAGGCGCGCGGCTGCTGCGCGTGCGCGTGTGGGAGAGCGAGGATCTCTACGCCGAAGCCGGCGGAGGCGAGGGATGAGCGGGCAAGCGCGGCCGTTGGGCGTCCCCGCGGCGCGCCCGTCCATGACAACTCCTGCGGTGGCTGCCTTCGCGCCGACGGTACGCCTGACGCGCGTCTACCGCTTCGAGGCGGCGCACCGCCTGGTGAGCGCGCGGCTTAGCGACGCGGAGAATACCCGTGTCTTCGGCAAGTGCAGCCGGCCGGGCGGGCACGGCCACAACTACGAGATCGCGGTGACCCTCGAGGGCGCTGCGGACCCGCGCACGGGCCTGCTGATCGGCCGCGCCGAGCTCGACGCACTGGTCCACGAGCATCTGCTGATGCGCGTCGATCACTACAACCTCAACGACGTGATCGACGTCGTGACCACCGGTGAGAACCTTGCGCGTGTCTTCTGGAGCTGGATCGCGCCGCGCCTGCCGGACGGCGCGCGGCTGGTCCGCCTCCACGTGCTGGAGACGCGCAACAACCGCTTCGAGACGACAGGCAGGTGATCCATGGAGGAGCTCATCCGGCAGATGCTGCGCGAGCTCGGCGAGGACCCGCAGCGCGAGGGGCTGCTCAAAACGCCCGAGCGCGTCGCCAAGTCGATGGCATTCCTGACGGCCGGCTACCGGGCCGACCTGGAGGACGAGATCAACGGCGCGGTGTTCGAGTCGGACAATCGCGAGATGGTGGTCGTGCGCGACATCGACTTCTTCAGCCTGTGCGAGCATCACCTGCTGCCGTTCTTCGGCCGCGCGCACGTAGCCTACCTCCCCGATGGCAAGATCATCGGCCTGAGCAAGCTGGCCCGCATCGTGGAGGTCTTCGCGCGGCGGCTACAGGTGCAGGAGCGCCTGACCAGCGAGGTCGCCCAGTGCCTGGAGCAGCACCTCAACCCCAAGGGCGTGGCCGTGGTGATGCGCGCCCAGCACCTGTGCATGATGATGCGCGGGGTGGAAAAGCAGAACAGCCAGGCGCTGACCAGTGAGATGCTCGGCGACTTCCGGGCCAACCAGGCCACGCGCCACGAGTTCCTCAGCCTGATCAAGCTGTAAGGCACGAGCGGCGGCGCCCGCGCCGTGGCGCGCGCGGACCGCGGCGGGGGCTCCGCGCGGCGCGGACAGTCATTCGCCTACTCGATCCCCTGCTCGGCCAGCCAGCGCTCCGCCCGCATCGCAGCGGCGCAGCCCGAGCCGGCGGCTGTCACGGCCTGCCGGTACACGTGGTCGGCCACATCACCGGCGGCGAACACGCCCTCGATGTTGGTGAGGACCTCGTCGTGGGTCTTGAGGTAGCCCACGGCGTCCATGTCGAGCTGACCCTTGAAGATCGCCGTGTTGGGAGTGTGCCCGATCGCCAGGAACAGCCCCCCGCAGGCCACGGTGGATTCCTTACCGCTCTGGATGTCGCGCACGCGGATTCCCTGGACCTTCTCGGAGCCGAGGACCTCGACGACCTCCTGGTTCCACCGCAACTCGATCTTCTCGTTGCGGCGCGCCCGATCCTGCATGACCTTGCTCGCTCGCAGGTGATCGCGCCGGTGCACCACGATCACCTTGCTGGCGAACTTGGTGAGGAACATCGACTCCTCCATGGCGGTGTCGCCGCCACCCACCACGGCGACGATCTCGTTCTTGAAGAAGAAGGCATCGCAGGTGGCGCACGCCGACACGCCCTTGCCCTGCAGGCGGCGTTCGCTGTCGATCCCCAACCACTTGGCGCTGCTGCCGGTGGCGCAGACCACCGTCTGGGCGCGGACGGAGGTGCCGTCGTCCAGCGTGAGGGTGAACGGGCGCCCAGCGAAATCCGCGGCAGTGACCGTGTGCCACTCACAGCGGGCGCCAAAGCGGCGGGCCTGCGCGCGGAACTTCTCCATGAGCTCGGGCCCCTGGATCCCCTCGGGGAAGCCCGGATAGTTCTCCACGTCGGTCGTGATGGTGAGCTGGCCACCGGGCTGCTGACCCTCGAACACCACCGGTGTCAGGTTGGCGCGCGCCAGGTAGAGCGCTGCCGTGAGCCCCGCCGGACCCGAGCCGATCACCGCGCACTTCTCCACGCCCGCTACCGCCTTGCTCATGACCAGCTCCCTGCCTTCCCAAAACCGGATGTCCAGGTCGGCCACGGCCCCCCGTCGGGCCGCTGGTCGCACGACCTCCCTAGCTAACGCACGGAGGCGGTCGAGGCAAGCCCGGGCTCGCGGCCCGCTGCTCCGACCGGCCCGGCGACGGAACGCCAGGCTCGCCGATCCAACGCCCGGCCCGCCGACTTGACGCCCGGCGGGGTCGATGGTAGCTTTCAGCGTTTCCTAAGAGAGGACCGAAGTCATGGCGCCGCACACGAATGCAGTGGTCCGCATCAAGGCGATGCAGTTCCGGGTGGCGGAGAACGAGGTGCTCCACGTTCCGCTGCTCACCGCAACGCCCGGGGACAGCGTGGAGTTCGACGAGGTGCTGATGGTGGGCGCGGGGGACTCCGTCAAGATCGGCTCGCCGACGGTGCCGGGCGCCAAGGTGGCCGCCACGGTGCTGGCCCACGGCCGCGACGAGAAGATCATCGTCTTCCACAAGCGGCGGCGGAAGCGCTATCAGAAGCGCAACGGGCACCGGCAGTCCTATACGGCCATCCGTATCACCTCGATTACGGCCTAGCGACAGGAGGTCGACGTCATGGCCCACAAGAAAGGCGCCGGCAGCAGTCGCAACGGGCGCGAGAGCAACGCGCAACGCCTGGGGGTCAAGAGCTACGGCGGGGAGATGGTCTCCGCGGGCAGCATCCTCGTGCGCCAGCGCGGCACCCGCATCCACCCCGGCCGCAATGTCGGCAAGGGGAAGGACGACACCCTCTTCGCGCGCATCACCGGGACGGTGCTGTACGAGCGGTGGGGGAAGGACCGGCGCAGGGTCCACATTGTCCCGCAGGGATGAGCCGACACAGCGAGCATCCACGACGCCGCCCACCCCCTCCGGGTGGGCGGCTCGGTTTGAGACGGGTCCGGCACCGCCTCTCCCCCAGGCGGCCGCCACGCTTGCGGAAGGAGCCGCGGTGAGCACATCGCGCCGGCCGCGCGGCGCGGCGGGGTCCCCGGACGCCGCACCGGTGACCGCGCCGGCGATGGCGCAACGCATTGCTGCGGACGATGTCGTGGCGGTGATCCCCGCTCGCCATGGGAGTTCGCGCTTCCCGGGGAAGGCCCTCGCGCCCCTGGCTGGCCGCCCCCTCATCGCCCACGTTGTGGCGCAGGCGCTACGCGCGCAGCGCGTCGGCGTCGTGCTGGTGGCGACCGACCACGCCGGCATCGCGGCGGCCGCCCGCGCTGCCGGGGCGCAGGTGGCCATGACCCGCCCCGACCATCCCACAGGAACGGACCGCATCGGCGAGGCGATCGCCCGGCGCGCCGAGTCGATCGTGCTCAATGTCCAAGGCGACGAGCCGCTCGTGCCGCCCGATGCCATCGATCGGCTGGTGGAGCTGCTGGAGGCCGCGCCACACGCCGCGGCCAGCACGCTGGCCTGCCCGCTCGCGGCTGGGAGCGCGCACCACCTGGATCCCAACGTGGTCAAGGTCGTGATCGACGCCGCCGGGCGGGCGTTGTACTTCTCGCGCGCGCCGATCCCGGGGCGGCATCCCACGGCCGGGCGTCCCGCTGCCCCCGCGTTACGCCATGTGGGTGTCTACGGGTTCCGGCGCGCGGCGCTCGAGCGCTTCCTGAGCCGGCCGCCCACGCCCCTGGAGCTGGCCGAGGGGCTCGAGCAGCTGCGGCTGCTCGAGTTGGGCGAGGTGATCGTGGTCGGCATCGTCGAGAGCATCCCGCTGGGCGTGGACACGCCCGAGGATCTGGCGCGCTGCGCGGCCCTTCTGGCCGGCGGCGCCTGGGGTGGCGCGGGGGCAGGGCGTGATGTAGGCTGACGCCGCGAGCCCGCCCTTCGCCCATGCACGTCTGCTGGCCCTCAGGAGGCGAACATGACCAGTGCCGCGAGCGCCCCGTCGACCCGGTACATCTTCGTCACCGGAGGGGTCGTCTCCAGCCTCGGCAAGGGGATCGCCACCGCGTCACTGGGCAAGCTGCTCAAAGCGCGCGGACTGCGCGTGGTGCTGCAGAAGTTCGATCCGTACCTCAACGTGGACCCGGGCACGATGAACCCCTTCCAGCACGGGGAGGTGTTCGTCACCGACGACGGCGCCGAGACCGATCTGGACCTCGGCCACTACGAGCGCTTCATCGATGAGAGCCTCCAGCGCATCCACAATGTCACCAGCGGCCAGATCTACGACGCGATCATCGCCCGCGAGCGCCGTGGTGAGTACCTGGGCCGCACCGTACAGGTCATTCCCCACGTCACCGACGAGATCAAGCACCGCATCAAGCTGCCTGCCACGCGCATGGCCGACGGAGGGCCCTGCGACGTGGTGATCACCGAGGTGGGCGGCACGGTGGGCGACATCGAATCGCTGCCGTACCTCGAGGCGTTGCGCCAGCTGCGGCTGGAGCTGGGGCCGCACAAGACGTTGTTCATCCACCTGACGCTGGTGCCCTGGATCGACTCGGCCGGTGAGCTCAAGACCAAGCCCACGCAGCACTCTGTCAAGGAGCTGCGCGCCATCGGGATCCAGCCCGACATCCTGTTGTGCCGCTGCGACACGGGCCTGCCCTCGGATGTGAGCAAGAAGATCGCGCTCTTCTGCAACGTCGACGAGGGTCACGTGATCGACGCGCGCAACGTGGACTCGATCTACGAGGTGCCCCTGCGCTTCGAGGCGCAGGACCTCGACGACCTGGTCTGCGAGCACCTCGAGCTGCCGCAGGGCCGGGCCGAACTGACCCGTTGGCGGGAACTGGTGGACAGCATCTACAACGCTCCGACCACGGTCCGCATCGGGGTGGTGGGCAAGTACACCGGCCTCAAGGACGCCTACAAGAGCATCGTGGAGGCGTTCGTCCACGCCGGGGTCAGCCACAACGTGCGCGTAGAGCCGGAGTGGATCTCGGCGGAGGCCGTGCAGGACGACGGACCTGCGGTGCACCTTTCCCGCGTGGACGGCCTGCTCATTCCCGGCGGGTTCGGCGAGCGCGGGGTGGAGGGCAAGATCGCCGCCATCAAGTACGCCCGCGAGCAACGCATTCCCTTCCTGGGGATCTGCTTCGGCATGCAACTGGCGGTCATCGAGTACGCGCGCTCCATCCTCGGTCTGCGCAAGGCCAGCTCCACCGAGTGGGACCAGTACACGCCCGATCCCGTGATCGCGCTGCTGAGCGAGCAGCACGGCGTGGAGGACCTGGGCGGCACCATGCGCCTGGGCAGCTACCCGGCTCAGCTGCGTGCCGGCAGCCTCGCGTCGCGCCTCTACAAGGACGAGCTGATCCACGAGCGGCACCGCCACCGTTGGGAGGTCAACAACCTCTATCGTGAGCCGCTGCAGCGCGCGGGGCTGGTGATCAGCGGGATCTCCCCCGACGAGCGCCTGGTGGAGATCATCGAGCTGCCCTCCCACCCCTTCTTCATCGCCGTCCAGTTCCACCCCGAGCTCAAGAGCCGCCCGGAGCGGCAGCATCCGCTGTTCACGGGGCTAGTGGGCGCGGCGGTGCACTGCCGCGACGCGCGGCGGACGCTCGCGGCGGGCCGCGAGGAGAGCTAGCGAGGCGACACGGTGGCCACGAGCGCGCGTCAGATCCGCATCGGCGAGCTGCGCGTTGGCGGCGGCGCGCCACTGCTGCTCATTGCCGGGCCCTGCGTGATCGAGGACAGCGACGAGACGCTGCGCGTGGCCGACACGCTGGCGCGCCTGGCACGGCGGCTCTCCATCGCGCTGGTGTTCAAGTCCAGCTTCCTCAAGGACAATCGCACCCGCGGCGACAGCCCCCGCGGCCCTGGTGCGCCGGAGGGGTTGGCGGTGCTGCAACGAGTCAAACGTGAGGTGGGCTGCCCGGTGCTCACCGACGTGCACCAAACCGACGAGGCGCAGATGGCGGCGCAGGCCGGCGTCGATGTCCTGCAGATCCCGGCCTTCCTCAGTCGCCAGACGCGGTTGCTGGAGGCCGCCGGCGCCAGCGGCTGCGCCGTCAACGTCAAGAAAGGCCAGTTCCTGGCGCCCGACGACCTGCGCCACGTGGTGGACAAGCTGCAGGCGGCGGGCTGCCACGACCTGCTGCTCACGGAGCGCGGCACGAGCTTCGGCTACCACGATCTGGTGGTGGATTTCCGCGGCTTCGCCGTCGCGCACGCGCTGGGCTGGCCGTGGGTGTTCGACGTCACGCACTCACTGCAGCGCCCCAGCGGCGGTGGGAACACCTCAGGCGGGACGCCGCAGCTCGCGCCGATGATGGCGCGCGCTGCGGTGGCGGCCGGTGTCGACGGGCTCTTCCTGGAGGCCCACCCCGACCCCGCACGCGCCCTGTCCGACGCGTCGACGCAGCTGCCGCTGGACTCGCTGGAGAGCTGGTTGCCGTTCGTGGTCGACCTGCACCGGCGCGTGGCGGAGCACCGCCTTGGCGCCGCGCCATGAGCGCTCCCGGCACAGCGAGTGGCACGTCGCCTTCCGCGCGGATCGAGGGGTTGGTGATGGACGTCGACGGCGTACTCACCGATGGGCGGCTGTACTACGGGCCCGACGGTGAGGCGCTCAAGGCCTTCCACTCCCGCGACGGCCTGGGCCTGGCCTTGCTGCACGACGCTGGAGTGAAGCTGGCCATCGTCAGCGGCCGCACCAGCCCCGTCATCGGCGCACGCGCGCGCGACCTGCACGTCGATCCGTGCCTGACCGGCCGCCTGGACAAGGCGCAGGCGCTGCACGAGGTCGCCGCGGCCTGGGGGCTGCCGCCCGGGGCCATCGCAGCCATCGGCGACGACATCGTCGACCTGCCGATGCTGTTGTTGGCGGGGTTGAGCCTGGCGCCCTGCGACTCCGATCCTCGCGTGCGTGCGCGCGTCCAGCGCGTGCTGCGCTCCCGCGGCGGGCGGGGAGCGGTGCGCGAGGCCTGCGAGACGATCCTGCAATCCCGGGGAGACTGGGAATGGGTGCAACGCCGTTATCACCTGACGCCGACCGCGGCGCCGCGCTGAAGGGTCCGCCGGATCCGGCGAGCGCCACGAGCCTCACGAACCCGGCGGATCCCATGCACACCGAGCCCTCCTTGAACCGCCTTACCCCGCGCCGCGGCGAGCCCGGACGTGCGCAACGCTGGCCCGACGACCAGCTGGTCGCCCTGGGCAGGGACGTGTTCGTGGAGGAGGCTGCCGCCTTGAGGGCCGTGGGCGAGCGGCTCGATGCCCGCTTCGCCACCGCGGTCCGCTGGCTCTACGCGTGCGAAGGGCGCGTGCTGGTGACGGGGCTGGGCAAGAGCGGCATCGTCGCCCGCAAGGTCGCCTCCACGCTCACCAGCACGGGGACGCCCGCGCTGTTCATCCACCCCGTCGAGGCGCTCCACGGCGACATCGGAATCGCGACGGCGGCGGACATCCTGTTGGCGTTCAGCCGCAGCGGAGGCAACGAGGAGCTGCTCGTTCTGGCGAGCTCGCTGAAGGCGCTGGGGCTGCGGACGATCGTGGCCACGGGCAACGTGCAGTCCGCCCTGGCGCGCGCCTGCGACCTGACGCTGGACATCGCCGTTGCGCGCGAGGTTTGCCCGCTGGATCTCACTCCCACCACCAGCACCACCGCGGCGGCCGTGATGGGCGACGCGTTGACGGTGACGCTCTTGCGCCTGCGCGACTTCCGGCGCGAAGACTTCGCCCTGTTCCATCCCAGCGGCGCGCTGGGTCGGGCGCTTCGGACCACCGTCGCCGACCTGATGCACCGAGACGACGCGCTGCCAGTCGTCCAGCTGGACATGCCGATGCGGGAGGCGCTCCTGCTGATCGCGCAGAAGCGCTTGGGCTGCGCCTGCGTGGTCGACGGTCAGGGGCTGCTCGTGGGGTTTCTCACCGACGGCGACTACAAACGGGCCTTGCTGCGCGACGTCGATCCGATGGCGCGTCCGGTCCGCGAGTACATGAGCCACGAGCCCAAGCTCGTGGACGCTGGCTGCCTGGCGCGGGTGGCCCTGACCAAGATGGAGAACAACAAGCCTGGCCCCATCACCCAACTGGTGATTGTGGAGCTGGGCCGCCCGGCCGGCGTGATCCACATGCACGATATCCTCCGCGCGGGTCTATCCGCTTGACCTGGCATCATCCTTGCTTGACAACTCCATTCCTTCCGATTATCAAGGGAAAGCGGGGCCGAGCCGATACCGGCAGCAGGCCCCGGCTGCCCGCCCCGCCTCGCGGGGTACGCCGTATCCGCCGGTGGTGCTTCTACTTGTGCGTGCGCGCTCTAGCGGGGTTCGTGCGGTGGGCTCCGCGACCCGTCGCCGGCGCGACCCTCAAAGGCCTCGGAGAGGTCGCGTGGGCGACCCGGTCCAACGACCGCCGGCGGGCCCTGGAGCAGTTGGCGGCGGCGTACCCGGCCATGCCGCGCGGGGAGCGGCAGGGGCTGGCTCGGACCTGCTTCGTCCAGCTGGGGCGCAATCTGGTCGACGCTGCACGCGGGGACGTTGCGGTCGTGGCCGACCGGGCGGATCTGCGGCGGCTGCAGCAGGCGCGCGAGGGCGGGCGGCCGTTGCTGATCCTGACCGCGCACCTTGGCTGCTGGGAGCTGCTGGGACGATTCTTGGCGGGCGTGCTGGGTGAGCTGGGGGTGGTCACGGCCGATCCGCACAACCCACGCGTCGATGCGTGGCTGCGACGGGAGAGGCTGCGGCTGGGTCTGACGCCCTTCGACCGGCGGCACGACGTGCTGGCGGCGGTACGGTGGCTGCGGTCGGGGCACCCGCTGGCCGTGCTGGGGGACCACCGCGGCGCGGTGGCGAGCCTGTCGGCGCCCTGGTTCGGGCGCGCGGCGCCGACGCCGCGCGGACCGGCCTGGATCGCGCTGGCGACCTCGGCCCGGATCGTCCCCGCGGGCATCCGCCGCGAGGGCGAAGGACATCGAGTGATGCTGGGAGGCGAGATCGTGCCCGAGGATCACGCCGGAGAGGCCGCCCTGGTGGCCCGCTGCAATGCGGCGCTCGAGGAGCTGATCTGTCGGGCGCCCTCCGAGTGGACCTGGTTCCACGATCGCTATGGAGACCGACGATGACCGGCTGCGGACGTCTCGATCTGGCGGCGTGGCGGCGCAGGCTGTGGATCGCGCCGGCTTTGGCCTCTGCGCTGGCGCTGGTCGCTGGGTGCAACCAGCAGGAGCCACAATCGACGCCCCCGCCGGCGGGGCAGCCCACGCAGGTCACCGAGGGCTACCACACCACCCAGACGCGCGATGGTGTCATGCAGTGGGAGCTGTGGGGGAACACGGCCGAGCGTTTTCCCGGCCAGCAGGCGCTGCACCTCAACGCCGTACGGATGGTCTTCTACCGCGCCGGTATCGCCGACGCGACGCTCACTTCGAGCTCGGCGGAGGTCGACGAGCAGACCAAGAACATGACTGCGCGAGGGAATGTGCGTGTGATCAACACGCGCGAGCAACTGCTCGAGAGCGAGGTGCTCCACTGGGACGATGCGCGCCAGCGTATCCACACCGACGAGTTCGTGAAGTTCACGGACGGCGACCAGGTTCTGACCGGCTATGGGCTGGAAACCGATCCGGACCTGACCGACTTGACGCTGCGGGAGCGAGTCGAGGGTAACGTGCCGGACAGCGCCAGGCGGCAAGTTTCGCAGGAGCAGCGGCCATGAGTGCCACCCTGGCACGGATGTCGCTGTCCTGCCAGGAGCTGGTCAAGGAGTACCGCTCGCGCCGGGTTGTGGACGGCGTGACCGTCAGCGTCCGCACCGGCGAGATCGTTGGCCTGCTGGGACCCAACGGCGCGGGGAAGACGACCACGTTCTACCTGGTGGTCGGCTTCATCAAGCCCACGTCGGGGCAGGTCTTCCTGGATGGCGAGGAGATCGGATCGCTGCCGATGTACAAGCGGGCACGGCGCGGCATCGGATACCTCCCCCAGGAGGCCTCGATCTTCAGGCGCATGACCGTTGAGGAGAACGTCCGCGCGATCCTCCAGACGCTGCCCATCCCCAAGCCCGAGCAGACGCGGCGCTGCGGCGAGCTGCTCGCGGAGCTGGGCGTGGCCCACCTGGCGAAGAGCCGCGGTTACCAGCTCTCGGGCGGGGAGCGGCGGCGCGTGGAGATCGCCCGCGCGCTGGCCACGCGCCCGTCCTTCATGCTGCTCGACGAGCCCTTCGCGGGCATCGACCCCATCGCCGTCAACGACATCCAGACCATCGTGGCTGAGCTGCGCGAGCGCGGTCTGGGCGTGCTCATCACCGACCACAACGTGCACGAGACGCTCAGCATCACCGACCGGGCCTACATCCTCCACGAAGGCCGCATCCTGGTGGAGGGGACGCCCGCCGAGATCGTGGAGAACGCTGGCGCGCGGCAGATCTACCTGGGTGAGGGCTTCCGCCTGGGCCGGGCCTGACAACGGAGAGAACGGGGCAACATGGAGATGAAGCAGACCATATCCACGCAGATGCGCCAGCAGCAGCGTCTGGTCATGACGCCCAAGTTGCAGCAGGCGCTCAAGCTGCTGCAGGTCCCCACCCTCGAGTTGGAGCAGATCCTCAAGGAGGAGGTCCTACAGAACCCCCTGCTCGAGGAGATCGATCCGTCAGAAGAGGATGAGCCGGATCAGGATCAGGAGCGGGAGCGGGAGGCCGAGCCGTCTGAGAACGGCGCTGGCGCCGAGGAGGAGCAGACTCCCGAGGCGGCCGCCGAGGCCCCCGAGCCGCAGGAGCCCGAGGACCCCGTCGACTGGGACGACTATTTCAACGATGGCTTCAGCGGCCAGGCCTACGAGCAGGAGCACGAGGAGCTCGACGAGCGGTTCGAGCGCGTGGCCGTGGCGCAGGAGAGCGGCTACCAGCAGCTGCTCAAGCAGCTGCGCCTCACCCTCGACGACGAGCTCGATCTGCAGATCGGCGAGTACGTCATCGGCTCGCTGAACACCGATGGCTTCCTCACCTGCGACGTGGAGGAGGTCGCCCGCACCTTCGAGGTGGACGTCGCCCGCGTGGAAGCCGTCCTGAAGGTGATCCAGAGTTTCGACCCGCCCGGCATCGCCGCGCGCAACCTCCAGGAGGCGCTGCTGCTGCAACTGGACGCGCGCGGGGAGACCGACTCCCTGGCGGCGGAGGTAGTGCGGGACCACTTCGACTCGCTGAAGAGCCGCAAGTTCAACGAGATCGCCAAGGAGCTCAAGATCAGCACCCAGGAGGTGCAGGAGATCGCCCAGCAGATCGGCCACCTCGACCCGAGACCTGGCCTGGCCACCTTCTCCGAGAACGCCAAGTACGTGGTGCCCGACCTGGTCGTGGAGAAGGTCGACGGCGAGTACATCGTCTATCTCAACGACAGCAACATCCCGCGCCTGCGCGTGAGCCGCGCCTACCGCGACGAGCTGAACCGCAGTCGCGTGGAGGGCGACAAGGCCACGGCCGAGTTCATCATGGGGCGCCTCAATTCCGCCAAGTGGCTCATCCAGACCATCGAGCAGCGTCGCCGCACCATCGTGAAGGTGATGCAGTGCATCGTGGACGAGCAACGGGAATTCTTCGACAAGGGGCCGGTGGCGCTCAAGCCGCTCACGCTGCAGCAGGTGGCCAATCGTATCGGCATGCACGAGTCCACCGTCAGCCGCGTTACGACCAACAAGTACGTGCAGACGCCGCGCGGCGTGTTCGAGCTGAAGTACTTCTTCAGCTCCAGCCTCGACACCGACGACGGCGAGAACATGTCGTCGAAGGCGGCGAAAACCCGCATCCGCGAGATCATCGACGGAGAGGAGAAGCGGCGTCCGCTCAGCGACCAGAAGATCGTGGACCTGCTCAAGCTGGAGGGCCTCAACATCGCGCGCCGCACGGTGGCCAAGTACCGCGAGCAGCTCTCCATCCTGCCGGCACGCATGCGCAAGACGTACTGATCCCTGCGGGGCGGGAATCCGGCGGGTGCTGCGCGCAGGCGCCGCTCGCGGCGCATTGCCGGTTGGCCGGGACCAGGGCTCGGGTTAGATTGAAGCTCGGCAAGTGAATGCCCCTGGCCGCTGCGCCGGGCGGACGCCCGACGGCGCAGCGGGGGGGCGGGGTCCATCGTGGGAGGAGGATGCCGGTGCATGTCGAGATCACGCCTCGGAACTACCAGCTCACCCAGCGCGTCCGCGACCACATCGAGGAGCGCGCCTCCAAGTTCACGCGCTATGCCCACGATCTCAAACAAGCTCGCTTCACCCTCATCGCCGAGAAGCTGGACATGGGCTGCGAAATCCACATCCACCTGCGCGGTCGCGACTTCCACGCCACAGCCCGCTCGCAGGACATGCTCACCTCGGTGGAGCAGGCGTGTGCGAGCATGGACGAGCAGCTCAGCCGCCACAAAGCCAAGGTCACCGATCACAAGGCGCGCTTCGCCCAACCCGGGCTGACCTCCGCCGCAGCGCTGGAGAAGAGCCTCGGCGCTCCCGGGGCGGACGCGCCCGCCGGCGATGACGACGCGCCGCCGCAGGAGGGTGAGCCGTAAGCTTGCCGACCTTCCGCTTCGATGAGATCGTCGAGCGCCTGAGATCCCACGCCGAGGTGGAGATGCTCGTGGCGGGCGACGCCTTGGGCGCGGAGATCTCCGCCCGCGATGTCCATCGTCCCGGCATGGGGCTGATGGGCTATACAGACGGGTTCCTGCCCCAGTGCGTGCAGGTATTCGCCGAGACCGAGCTCGGCTACCTCGACTCGATCGCACCCGACCGCCAGCGCACGGCGCTGGCGAGCATCTTCGCCCAGGGCATCCCCGGCGCCTTCGTGGCGCGCGCACTGCACCTGCCGCCGGCCCTGCTGGAGGAGGCGCGCGGACGGGGTGTCCCCATCGCGCGGGCAGCTCTCCCCACCTCCGAGCTCACCACGCTGCTGGCGGACATCCTCGACGACCTGTTCGCCCCCCGCGTGACCTTCCACGGCACGCTCATGGACGTCTACGGCGTGGGAATGCTCATCACCGGCCGCAGCGGCATCGGCAAGAGCGAGACGGCGCTGGACCTGGTCGAGCGGGGCCACCGTCTGGTGGCCGATGACCTGGTCGAGGTGGTCAAACGGCCCGGGGATGTTCTGATCGGCCGGGGCCGCGAACTGCTGCAGCACAACATGGAGATCCGCGGCATCGGCGTGGTGGATGTCTTCCCCATCTTCGGCGTGCGCGCCATCCGCATGCAGAAGCGCATCGAGGTGGAGGTGCGCCTGGAGGAGTGGGTCGAGGGGCGCGACTACGACCGCACCGGCCTGGAGCGGGACCACGTCGAAATCCTCGGCGTGCAGGTCCCGCGCGTGGTGGTGCCGATCTTCCCTGGCAAGAACATCACGGTGATCGCCGAGGTCATCGCCCTGGATCTCATGCTGAAGATCTACGGCATCGACGCCGCGCGCGAGCTCAGCCGCAAGCTGGTGGAGACCATGGCGGAGTCCGGTCATGTCGCGAAGTACCTCAAGCACGACCCCGAGTGAGGAAGGCGCCCCCGACCGGCGCGGGGCCGGCGCCGGGGTGCGGGCGCTGGTGGTCACCCACGGCGGGCTCGGCCAGGCCCTGGTGACCACCGCCGAGGCGGTGGTCGGCGCGCACGGATCGCTGTCCGCGCTGAGCAATCAGGACCTCAGCGCGGCCGGCCTGCAGGAACGCATCCGCGCGTGGCTGGACGCCTCGCCGGGGCCGGCGCTGATCCTGGTGGACGAGGGGGGCGGCAGCTGCGGCAGCGCGGCGCTGTTGGCCAGCGCCGGGCGCCCGCGCACCTGGGTCCTGGCCGGCGCCAACATCCCCATGCTGGTCGCCTACCTCTCCGCTTGCTCCCAACTTCCGGCGGAGGCTCTGGTGGACAAGGTGCTCGACCGGGCGCGAGCCGCCGTCAAGCTCCTGGGGATCGCGCCGTGAGTCTCCTCCTGGCGCGCATCGACGACCGCCTGATCCACGGCCAGGTCATCCTGGGTTGCTGCGCGCAGCTGCGCGCGCGCCGGCTGCTGCTGTGCAATGATGATGTGGCGGGCGATGCGCTGCAGCGTCGCATCTACGCAGCGGCGGTGCCGCCCGAGGTGGATCTGGAGATCCTCGACCGGACCACGGCTCTGCAGCGCCTGCGGGAGCTGCTCCGGAGCGGCGGCGACGCGGCGACCATCCTGCTGGTGCAGAGCCCCGGCGACCTGCTGTGGCTGCTCCGCGCCGGCGTCGACCTGCGTGCCGTCAACCTCGGAGGGCTGCACTTCCGCGCCGGCGCGCAGGAGGTCTGGCCGGGCGTTTTCCTCACGGCCCAGGAGCGAGCCGACCTGCTCGACCTGCTGCGCCGGGGAGTGCGGGTCACCCTCCAGACGCTTCCGACGGCGGCGGCGCACGAGGCGACCGTGGCCGAGCTGGCCGGGCCCGGAGAGCGACCGTGACGTTCCTTCCCATGGCACTCGGCGGCGCGGCAGGGTTGGACCGCACCGCGTTCGGCCAGACCCTCTTGTCCCACCCCGCGGTGGCGGCGTCACTCGCCGGCTGGATCGTAGGGGCGCCCGCCCAGGGCGCCTGGGTCGCCCTCTCGCTCACGCTGCTCTCGGCGTCCCACGTGCCGGTCGGCGCCGAGCGGCTGCGGGATTGGACCAGCGCAGCCGTGGCCGCTTGCTTTGGCGCGGCGGGGCAGCGCGAAAGCTGGGCGTGGGGCGCGGCGCTCTTGCTGTCGCTGTTGCTGGCCAACGCGGGGGGGATGTTGATCGCCGCCACTCGCGCGGCGAGCGCATCCGTGGTGGAGGGCGTGCGCACGCGACTGGAAGGTGGAGCGAACCGCGGCCAAGGCGGTGCCCCGAGCGCCGGATCGGGCGGCGGGCTGGGCCCCGCAGGGGCCGGTGGCGACCTCGGGGTCGCCGAGCGGGCGCACGTTGCCTGCGCTGCGTTGCACCTGCTGCGCGGCGCCGTCACGGCGGGCCTGGGCGCCTGGGGGATCGCGTGGGCGCTCGGCCGGCTCGGCCCGCGGATGCCCGAGCCCGAGCGCGCGGCGCTCGCCGGCTTCTGGACGCTGGCGCCAGTGCTGGGTCTGCCCTTAGCTTTGCGCCTTCATCTGCGCCTTGCCCGGCCGGGCTGGCTGGCGCTGGGGCTGGCCCTGGGGCTCGCGCTGTGCCGGTTGGGTGGGGGAGGGGCACGATGAGCGGCGCAACCCGCGGGCGGGTCAGCTCGTGGTGGCGGCTATGGCTGCTGCAGGCGAGTTGGAATCCCAAGACGATGCAGAGCCTGGGGATGCTAGTGGCGGCGCTTCCCTGGCTGCGCCGCCAGCCGTGGGACGCGCAGCGGCGCGCCGGCTGGGCCGCCCGGGAGCTGGAGTTCCGTAACACCAATCCCTACGCTGCCGGGCTCGCGCTGGGAGCGTCGCTGCGGCTGCACGAGCTGGGACCGCCCGAGGTGGCATGGCGACTGGAGCCGGCGCTGGATCGGGCGGTGGCCGCCGTCGGCGACGCCTTCTTCTGGAGCGGGATCATCCCGGCCATCGGGCTCTTGACTGCCGCGGCTGCGGTGGCGATCTCACCCTGGATCGCGCTGCTGGCCTGGGGAGCCTTCGCCGCGGCCCAGGCTTGGCTGCGCTCGCGGTGCCTGGCTCTGGGGTACGATCGCGCGGCGGAGACGGCCGCTCTTCTCGGTGATGGGCGCGTCCACCGCGCGGTGACCTGGGCCCGACGGACCGGCCTGGTGGGTGCGGGGACCATCGCGGCGGTGGTGGCGCACGCCGTGGTCACCGCCGCGCCGGGCACGCCGGGCTGGACCTCTCCGCTGACCGGAGCGTTGCTGTTGGTCGGCGCGGCTGCCGCCGGAATCATCGCGGCGTGGCGCGGGGCGCAAGCCGACCGGCTTGCGCTGGTGGGCGCGCTGGCGCTGTGGGCCGGAGCGCGGGGCGCCGCGTTGCTACGCTAGGGGGCAAGGTGGCGCAGGGGAGGGGACCAGAGGTGCAGACGCGCCAGGCGAGGATCGGGGACCCCGTTGGGCTGCACCTGCGCGCCGCGAGCCGCATCGTGCGGGCGGCCAAGGGGTTCGCCAGCGAGATCACCATCGCCTACAACGGGGTCCAGGCCAACGCCAAGAGCATCCTGGGGTTGGCCTCGCTGGTGGCACGGTACCAGGACCCCGTGGAGATCACGGCGGAGGGGCCCGACGCGGGTGCGGCCCTCTCTGTGCTTGTGGAGCTCATCGAGCGCGGACTCGCGGAGGAGCCGTAGCGGTGCGCGAATTCCAGGGCATCGGCGCCTCGGAAGGCGTGGTCTTCGGCCCCGCGCGGGTCTGGCACAAGCAGAATCTGGTCGTTACCCGCCGCCAGTGCGCGCCCGAAGAGGTTGCGGGCGAGCTGCAGCGTCTCGACGCCGCGCTGGCCATGACACGCGCCGAGCTGCTGGACGTGCGCGGCCAGCTGGCCAGTCGCCTCGGCGAGGATCACGCCGCGATCCTCGACGCTCAGCTGCTCATCCTGGAGGACGAGACCGTCCTGAGCGCGACGCGGGAGTCGATCCGCCACGAGCGCTGCTCCGCTGAAGCGGCCTTCGCCCGGTCGATGGCCCACGCGCTCATGCCGCTCGACCTGCAGGGGGACACCGTCTTCCGCGAGCGCCTGATCGACTTCCGCGATCTGGAGCAGCGCGTGCTGCGCGCGCTGCAGGGCGGAGCGGACAGCGCGCTGGAGCTCTCGGAGCCCTGCGTGCTGGTGGCCCCCGTACTGACACCCAGCGAGACGGCTGCTCTCGACCGCCACCGCGTGCTGGGATTCTGCGTGGACGAGGGTGGCCCGACCAGCCACACCGCGATCCTGGCCCGCAGCCTGGGCGTCCCGGCCGTGGTCGGGCTGCGTGAGCTCAGCAATGCGATCCAGGACGGCTGCGAGCTGGTGGTCGACGGCACCACTGGGTTGGTGATCGCCGATCCCACGGCGGCCGTGATCAAGCGCTCGCAGGCGCGAAGTGAGCGCTGGCGGCGGATGGGCGAGCGCCTCCAGGAGATGCGCGACCAGCCGGCGATCACGCCCGACGGCCACGTGGTCGAGCTGGCCGCCAACGCAGAGGTCCCCTTCGAGATCGAGCTGGCGATGGAGACGGGAGCGCAGGGGATCGGTCTCTTGCGCACCGAGTACTTCTACTTCAAGCAGGGACGCATCCCCAGCGAGGAGGAGCAGTTCGCGGCCTACCGCGACGTGCTCTCTCGCGCGCGCGGCGAGACCGTGATCTTCCGGGTGCTGGACGTGGGGGGCGACAAATTCATCACGGGCAAGGGTGGGTTGCGCGAGGCAAACCCGCAGCTCGGCATGCGCGGCATCCGGTTCCTGCTGTCCAACGCCGAGGTGCTCTACACGCAGCTGCGCTCCCTGTACCGGGCGAGCGCGTTCGGGCCCGTGCGGATCATGTTCCCGATGATCACGGGGCTGGAGGAGCTGCGGGCCGCCAACGACTTGACGCGGCGCTGCCGCGACGATCTGCAGCGGGAAGGAAAGCGCTTCGAACCCGACCTGGACGTGGGGATCATGGTCGAGACACCGTCGGCGGTCGCCATGGCGCGCGAGCTGGCTGCCGAGTGTGCGTTCTTCAGCATCGGCACCAACGACCTCACGCAGTACATCCTGGCGGTGGACCGGACCAACTGGCGGGTGGCGCACCTGCACCGTCCCCATCATCCGGCCGTGCTGCGCGCTATCGCCGAGACGATCTCCGCGGGACACTCCCGCGGGATTCCGGTGCGGCTGTGCGGCGAGATGGGCGCCAACCCGGCCAACGCGATCCTGCTCATGGGGCTGGGCATCGACGGGATCTCGACGCACGCGGCGGCGATCCCGGCGCTCAAGAAGGTGATCCGAACCATCACCTACGCGCAGGCGAAGGCCTGGGCGCAGGAGGCGCTGTCGCTCTCCACGGCCGACGACGTACGCGAGTTCCTGCGCAGCAAGACGCAGCAGAGCCTGCGCGGCGTGCTCGATCGGCGCGCGTAGAGCGGCAGGGGCGCGAGCCGAGCCAGCGCAGCCGCCGGGCGAGACGGCGGAACCAGCCGCCGAGGTGGCAGAGGCAGCAGAGGAGGACGGGCGATGTCCGCCACGAGCAAGCCGGGGGGCCAAGCAAGCCCGATGCTGGAGCTGGTGGCGCAGCTTCCAGACCAGTTGGCCCATGGGCTGCGGCTGGCCGCGGAGCTGCCACAGCTCGTGGGGGTCGAGCGCGTCGTGGTGTGCGGCATGGGGGGCAGCGCGGCGGCGGCCGAGCTGGCGCGTGGCGTCTTCCGTGAGGCGCCGGCCGCGATCGACGTGTGCCGCACCTACCGGTTGCCGGGAGCGATCGGCGCCTCGACCCTGCTGGTGTTCAGCAGCTATTCCGGCAACACCGAGGAGACCCTCGCGGCGTACGACCAGGACGGCGCGGGGCCGCTGACCGCCCGCCGGGTGGCGATCTGCTCGGGAGGGGAGCTGGCGCAGCGCGCCCGCCGCGACGGCATCCCGGTGGTGCTGCTGCCCGAGGGACTGCCACCGCGCGCCAGCCTGGGCCTGGGCGTGGGTGCGCTGTTCCGGCTGCTGGAATGCTGCGGCATCGCCCGAGACGTGGACGCCCAGATCGAAGAGGCCGCGGCGGTGCTGCGCACAGGCAACGACGAGTACGGGCCGCAGGCACCCGTCTCGGAGAACCCGGCGCGCCAGCTCGCGCGGCGGCTCTACGGCAAGCTACCCCTGCTCTACGCCGCGGCCGGACTGACCGAGGCCGTGGCGTGGCGGTGGAAGACGCAGATCAACGAGAATGCGAAGGCCATGGCCTACGTCGGCGTGCTCCCCGAGCTCGATCACAACGAGATCGTCGGATGGGACTCGGCGGTGCGACTGCGCGAGGACCTGTTCGTGGTGGCCCTGCGCGATCGCCAGGATCACCCGCGCATCCAGCGCCGATTCACGCTCACCCGCGAGGTTCTCGGTGAGCGCGTACGGGGTTGGGAGAGCTTCGAGAGCAGGGGGCAGGGACCCACGGCGCGGGCCCTGAGCCTGGTGCAGCTGGGAGACTATCTGTCGGTGTATCTGGCCGCCGAGTATGGCGTCGACCCCATGCCCGTCGAGCCCATCGAGCGCCTCAAGCAGAGGCTCGCGGATCAGCTGTGATCTCTGCGGTCGGGCGCGAGCGCACCGGACGGGCGCGGGCGCGGCGACCCAGCGTGAGCCCGGCGCTCACGCGGGCGCGCGCGGGAGCGCGGACTCTGGATCCAGGAGTGCAGGTACCATGAAGGCAATCATACCGGCCGCCGGAATTGGGACGCGACTGCGGCCCCACACCCTCACCATCCCCAAGGCGATGCTGCTCGTGGCAGGCCGTCCCATCCTGGGGCACATCCTCGATGGCCTCCACGGCGCGGGCATCGAGGAGTTCGTGATCGTGGTCGGTTACCACGGCGACCGCATCCGCGAGTTCGTTGCCCGCGACCACGGCGACAAGCGCGTGACCTTCGTCGAGCAGGACCAGCGCCTGGGACTGGGGCATGCGGTGCACCTGTGCCGCGACGCGGTGGGCGGAGGGCCGGCTTTGGTGATCCTCGGCGATACGATCGTGCGGGCCGACCTGGCGGCGATGGTGCGCCGCCCGGATAACTTGATCGCAGTGTGCCCGGTGGACGATCCGCGGCGCTTCGGCGTGGTGGAGACCCAAGGGAGCGTGGTCACCCGGTTCGTCGAAAAGCCCGAGCAGCCCCGCAGCAACCTGGCCATCGTCGGGCTGTACACCTTCCAGGAGTCCGCGCGGCTGTTCGCCTGCCTCGACCGCCTCGTCCGCGAGGGCATCCGCACCAAGGGCGAGTACCAGCTGACGGACGCGCTCCAGCTCATGCTGGAGGGGGGCGAGCGCTTCCTGGTGCAGGAGATCGACGGCTGGCACGACTGCGGCGAGGCGGAGACGCTGCTGGAGACCAATCGGGTCCTGCTGGGGCCGGAGGGGCGGATCCATGCGGACGGGTCGGTGGTGATCAAGGCACCCGTGGAGATCCATCCGTCGGCGCGCCTGCGCTCGTGCGTGATCGGGCCCCACGTCACGATCGGACCGGGGGCCGTCATCAAGGACGCCGTGATCGCCGACAGCATCGTCAACGAGGGGGCGCAGGTCGACGGCGTGGTGCTGCGGGCTAGCCTGATCGGCCCCTACGCCGAGGTGCAGGGGCGCGGCGCCAGCCTCAACGTCGGCGACTACTCGCGCACCGAATTGCATTGACGCGACCCTTCTGGTAGCGTGAAACGCTCGCTCATACCCAACAAGGAGCCCACAGACGATGGCCGAGAAGCACCTGTTCACGTCCGAGTCGGTGACCGAGGGGCACCCCGACAAGGTGGCCGATCAGATCTCCGACGGCGTCCTGGACGCCATCATCGGCGGCGATCCCCAATCCCACGTGGCCTGCGAGACGCTGGTCACCACCGGGCTGGCCCTGATCGCTGGTGAGATCTCCACGCAGACCTACGTCGAGATCCCGGAGATCGCGCGCGCGATCATCCGTGAGATCGGCTACACGGACGCCACGTTCGGCTTCGACTACGAGACCTGCGCGGTGCTGACCTCCATCGACGCCCAATCCCCCGACATCGCCATCGGCGTGGATCGCGGGACCCCCGAGCAGCAGGGCGCCGGCGACCAGGGCCTCATGTTCGGCTACGCGTGCACCGAGACGCCCGAGTTCATGCCCATGCCCATCGCGCTGGCCCACAAGATGGCCCAGCGACTGTCGCGGCTGCGCAAGGAGAAGCAGGTCACCTGGCTGCGTCCCGACGGCAAGACCCAGGTCACCATCGAATACGAAGGCAAGCGTCCAGTGCGCGCGAACACGGTGGTGGTCTCCACGCAGCACCACCCTGACGTCAAGCACGACCAGATCCGCGCCGAGATGATCGAGCACGTCGTGCGGCCGGTGCTGGACGCGACCGGGCTGGACTACAAGGACTGCCGCTATCTGATCAATCCCACGGGACGCTTCGTGCAGGGGGGGCCCAAGGCCGACTGCGGGCTCACCGGCCGCAAGATCATCGTGGACACCTACGGCGGGGTCGGCAGCCACGGCGGCGGTGCCTTCTCCGGCAAGGACCCCAGCAAGGTGGACCGCAGTGCGAGCTACGCGGCGCGCCACGTGGCGAAGAATCTCGTGGCTGCCGGCGCCGCCGAGCAGCTCGAGGTGCAGCTCGCCTATGCGATCGGCGTCGCAGAGCCCGTGTCGATCATGGTGGACAGCTTTGGCACCGGGAAGGTCTCCGATTCCAAGCTGACCCAGGCCGCGCGCGAGCTGTGGGATCTAACCCCGGCGGGAATCATCAAGGTGCTCGACCTCAAACGGCCGATCTACCGCAAGACCGCCGCCTACGGCCATTTCGGGCGCGAGGAGCCCGAGTTCACCTGGGAGCGCAAGAGCCGCGTCGACGAGGTGCGCCGCTTCCTGGGCATGTAGCGCAGCCCACCACTGCCGCGCGGGATCAGGTCACGCTGGCGCAGTGGGCAGAGGTGAGCGGCGGCGCGCGGCGCGGCGCCCGCCCATTGCGTGGCGCAAGTCCCGACTCTGCGGCGAGCGCCCCCGCTCTGGCGATGCAAACCCCTAGGGGATCGCCACGCCCGGCAGATCCACCTGCTTGGTGGAGTCCGAGTTCAGCATCGTGACGCTGATCGTGACGTTGTAGGGACCGCCGGTGGCCGCGTAGCGGTGCACCACCTGCTCGCCGCGCTGCAGCGGCGTATTGTCCCCGAAGTTCCACTCGTAGAGGAACTGCGTCTCCAGAGGGGAGAGATTGCACGCGGACGAGGCCGTCGCCGAGAAATGGGCGTCGTAGCCGATCACGCTGCCCCCGCTGGAAACCGTCACCACCTCGTCCTTGGTGGCCTGGGCGATGATCGCCTCCTCGGCGGTGAGCACGCGGACGTCAACGCCGCGCTCGTCGGCGTCGCCGTCCTTGTCCTTGACGGTGACCGTCACGTGGTATGTGCCGCTCGCCGTGTAGCGGTGGAAGACGAGCGACTTGTTCTGGTCGGTGCCGCCGTCGCCGAAGTCCCACGTCATGTCCAACGGTGCGTTGACCCCGGTGGGCTGGCTCTTGGGGTTGCCGCCGGTGGCGCGGGCGGACAAGGTGACGTCGACGTAGCCGCCCGGGCCCGAGGGGGACAGCGGACTGCACGTGGGGTTTGCGGTCAGGCTGGTGATCTGGGGGGCCAGGTTCTTGCCGCAACCAGCGCCCAAGAGCGCGCACAAGGCGGCGGCGGGCAGGGTGGCCACGGAGGCGGGCCGCAGGCGCGGCAGTTCGATCAGACGCTTCATGGTGGATCAGCTCTCGCCGTGGGGTCGGGGCGGGCCACCGGATCGGGCGCGGCGACGACAGGGAGTTCGCAGCGACCGGCGGCAGCCAGCGGATCAAAGTATCAACACACGCCATCGACGGGCAAGGGGCAATCGACCCGTCACGGTCGACCGCGCGTGGCCAGCCCGGGCGGGCGACGCGGAGAGCGTCAGCGGTTCGCCCGGTGGAAGAGCAGCAAGGCGCCTGCGCCGTAGACCAGATTGCCCCCCCAGGCGGAGAGCCAAGCGGGAAGGGCCCCCCCCTTGCCCAGTGCCAGCCCGAAGTCCATCAACAGGTAATAGGCGAACGCCAGGCCGACGGTCAGACCGAAGCCCGCCCAGACTGTGGTCTTGCGGCGCTCGGCCCCCAACGAAAGGCCGAGCACGACCAGAATGACGTTCACCCAGGGGAAGCTCAGCTTGTTCGCCAGCGCCGCCCGGTACGGCGTGGCGTCGCCGCCGGTGTGCTCGACCCACCCGGCGAAGGACGCCAGCTCCCGATAGTCCATGTCCTCGGGCTCGACCTCCCGGCGCGAGAAATCCGCGGGGGTCTCCGCCGCGTCGTTCAGATCGTAGCTGTCGAACCGCTCCACGGTCTCGCCGGCCTGGCCGAAGCGCCGGATGGTCCCGGTGTGGAGCGTCCAGTGGGCGCCGGTCCAGGTCGCTCGCGCGGCGTCGATGCGCTCGACCATGGTCGTGTCGCCGAAGGTCTGGATCGACAGGCCGTCGAGGGTCGGCGGCGCGGGGCGGAACCGCGAGACGACGTAGACGCGCCCCTTCTCGCCCACCAGAGCGAAGTCGCTCTTGCTCTTGAGGTCGCCGCGCGGCTTGTGCTCGATCTCGTATTGCTTGACCTCGGTGCGCAGGCGGTTCGCCTCGGGGACGATTTCCTCGCGGAACACGAACGTGCCCGCGGTCATGGCCACGCCCAGCACGATCACCCAGCGCGACAGTCGCGCCAGGCTCACGCCCGCCGCCAAGGACGCCATGTACTCGCGGTTTTTCGAGAGCAAGCCGGTGGTGAAAAGGCTGGCCAACAGCATTCCGACCGGCAGGCAGAGGTCCACGACCCACGGCAGCTGGAACGCGTAGTACTTGGCGATGGAGAGCGTGGTGGCGTGGTCGTCGAGGAAGTCGTCGAGGTGGTCGAAGAGGTCGACCAGCACGAATAGGGAGGTGAAGGCGAGCAGGGACCAACCCAGCACGCGCAGGAACAGCCGCAGCACGTAGCGGTCGAGCAGCGTCATGCGCCCTGCCGCAGCCAGTGCGTCCACATCCTGCGCACCCAGGCGGGACGCGAAAGGCGGAGCACGTGCACCTCCCGCACCGAGCGGATGAGCAGCGCGACCCCCAGCCCCCCCAGCACGAAGTTGGCCATCCACATGGAAAGCCACGGCGACAGGCGGCCGCGGTCGGCGAGTTTCTCTCCGCCGGTCAGGAAGAGGTAGTACACGAGGAACGCCGCGAGCGAGATCCCGGTGGAGACGCCCCGGCCGCCCCGCCCGGTCGACACCCCCAAAGGCACCCCCAGCAGAACGAACACGATGCACGCGACCGGTATGGCGAACTTCTTGTGGTACTCCACGGCGTACTGGCTCGCCTTGAGGCGGTGGGCATCAACCAGCTGGGCCTTGAGCGCCAGGGCCGACGCGTCGCGGGTGGTCGCCGCCACCAGATCGCGGTAGGCTGCGAATGGAGCGCTGGCGCCGGGGCCAGCGCCAGCAGCAGGATCGACCGGCGCCGGCGAGCGCAGGGAGCCCAGCGCCAGCAGAGCGCGCTGCAGCACGGTCCGCGCTTCGCGCTGCGCGTCCTCCATCTGCCCCAGCTCCTCACGGCGCCCGTGCGCCAGATGCGAGAGGTTCATCTCGCGCTGGCCGCGCTGCTCGCGCGAGCGGGCGCTCCCCTCGGGGCCCAGGTCGATGTTGAAGGTCTGCCGCGAGAATGCCGTGCGCTGGTAGGTGGCAGTGTTGCGCGTGTCGGGCATGCTGTGCATCTCACCCGAGCGCAGCTCGAGCTCGATGCGGCCAGGCGCCACCGTGCGCAGCACACCAGTGCGTGCCACGATCACGTCGGGGAAGCGGTCGCCGCGGCCGCGCGCCTGGTAGAGCTTCACGCCGCGCAGCTCGCCCGTCCGGTCGTTCTTCTCGCGCACGAAGATGGTGTAGCGGTCGTCGATGCGGACGAACATGTTGGGCTCCACGCGCAGCGTGGGGCGTAGCTGGTGGATCTCGATCAGCAGATTGGTGAGGCGGTGGTTGCTCTCGGGCAGCACGTAGTGGTTGTAGAAGATCATCAGCGCGCACAACAGCGTGCCCATGCCCAAGAGCGGCATCGTCGTCTGGTAGAGGCTCACGCCGTTGGCGCGCAGCGCGGTGATCTCGTGATCGGCGGCCAGCGAGCCGATGGACATGAGCGTGCCAACCAGCACGGCCATTGGAATGGATAATGCAAACGTGTGCCCAAGGCTCAGGAAGAGCACCTCCGTCGCCAGCCCCACGTGGATCCCCTTCTCGAGGAACAGGTCGATGTACTTCGACAGCACGTCGATCATCAGCACGAACGTGGTGACCGACAGGCCGAAGAAGAATGGCGGCACGAAGGTCCCGAGGAGATGCCTGTAAATCAGGATCATGCGGCGGATTGGACGGTCGCGGCGGCCAAGGCTCTCCGACGGAGACTCCCCGCCGGCCACCAGCAGCGGGACCGGGCAGGCTCGTTGCGGAACACCGGTACAGCATAGGTTCCGCGCGTCGCGCGGTCGAGCCAGGACGTAGCCCGCCGATTCGCTGGATCGCCGCAGGCGCCTGCGGTAGCTTCACTGACCCCTTACGAGGGCAGGGGGTGTCTCCCGGAGGGGACGCTTTGCGCCAGGCCGGCCCGCTCCGGCCCAGGCCGCGCGCGGGGGGTGCGGTGCCCAACCGGGGACGACGAGGTTTCGGGCAGCTGGCCCGCAGCGCCCTCCTTCTGGCCTGCCTGATCGGCGGAGCCGGCGCTCCCGTGTCCGCGCTGGGGCAAAGCCCCGCCCTTGCGCCCGCGCCGGTTGACAGCCTCGCCGTGGCTCCGGCGCCGGCGCCGATTGACAGCCTCGCCCTTGCGCCCGCGCCGGTTGACAGCATCTCCCTCGCGCCCGCGTCGACGGACAGCCTCGCCGTGGTTCCGCCGCCCGCGCTGAGCCAGAGTATCGCTGCGACTGCCGCGGCCGCACCGGTCCAGCGGATCGCCGAAATCCCCGCGTCAGAGCCCAGCCTCGCCGGCGCGTCCGATCCGCGGGACCGCTGGATGTTCGACCTGCTCCCGCGGGTGACCGACGATCCTGACGCCCTCACGGCGCGCGAAGCGCTGATGCGCCAGAAGCTCCTGGACATGGGGGTCGATCCCAGCGGTGAGCGGCAGCGGCCGACCTTGGCCACCCTGTTCGGGCGCACCATCGCCGACGCCGCGCACTTGCCGCTGTTCGTGGAGCCCCGCACCGTCGAGGTCCTGGAGGTCGACCTCCACCACGGGCTGGTCGCGATCTACCGGTTCCCCGAGGCCTTCGCGTTCGACACCGCGCCCGACACGAACGTGGTCGGGGTGGCGTTCCCCACACCGCGGCCGCTGGGCGATCCGCAGGTCAAGCTGGGCTTGCACTCGTTCGCTGGCTGGCTGCGCACGTGGCGCACGGTCGCCTTCTACGACAAGTGGGACGACCAGCTCCGCCAGCGTAAAGCCGCCTCCGAGAAGGAGGGAGGCCAGATCAACTTCACGATCCCCATCAAGCTGCCCCGCACCATCGAGCGCGTGATCGGGCGCGGCGAGTCCACCAACATCCGCATCAGCGGCAGCGAGACCATCTCGATTGCGGGCGAGTCGAACGTGCGCAGCGACTTCCTGGGCAACGAGGTCCAACGCCACCAGAGCCTTTTCCCCACCCTCGAGATGCAGCAGCAGCTGCGCGTCGAGCTGGACGGCACCGTCGGCGAGAAGATCAAGGTGCGCGTCAGCCACGACAGCGAGGCGATTGGCGCGCAGTCGACCCAGGTCAAGCTCGCCTTCGAGGGGGACGAGGACGACATCATCCGCACCATCCGCGCCGGGGACATCGACGTGACGCTGCCCGGCTCGGCGCTGCTGGGCGTAGGCACCAGCCGCGGGGGCCTGTTCGGCATCAAGATCGAGGGGGCGATCGGCGGCTTGCACTTCACGGCGCTGACGAGCAAGGAGCAGAGCCAGCAGAGCCGCGCCAGCTTCAACCAGCAGGGGGGGACCGAGGAAGAGGTGGTCATCCCCGAGACGGACTACATCAAGAACCGCTACTTCCGTCTGACCACGTGGCAGTTCGGGCCGATGTTCCTGCAGGCCGATCCCGGCACCAGCCAGCCGGCTCTGCGCGAGGCGCCCGAGGCGTCGATTCCGCCCGATCTGGCGCCGTGGGACTCCACGCGCTTCGAGATCGACCCCAACAGCATCCAGCTGTTCGTGAGCGTCACCGCTGGATCGGGCGCGGACATCCTGGATACGTTTCCGGGCTTCGCGTACGCCGACCCCACGGGCCTGGGCTGGGAGAGGGTCGGCGTGCCCTTCGATCCGGCCGTCCTGGACAACTTTGCCCCGGGGCTGGTGCGGCGCGAGAAGTGGAAGCAGCTGGCCGAGAACGAGTGGGAGCCTCTCCACGACGGGCGCACCAACCAGGTGATCGGCGTGGTGCTGCAGCGCAGCCTGGATGTCACCGAAGCGCTGGCCACCGTCTACACCATCAACCAGATCACGCCCCAGGGAAAGATCCCGGTCTTCCGCGTCGGCCGCTCACCCAACGACCCGGTCGCCCCGACCGTCACCCTCAAGGACCCCGCCACCGGGCAGCCTCTCAGCGCTTACCTGTTCAAGCTCATCAAGCCCGCCTCGGAGTCCAAGCCGACCTCGGATACGACCCTACGGCGCTGGGGCAGCCTGGACCTGACCTGGGAGTACCCGTTCCGCAACTTCTATGACCTGCGCGGGGTCGACATCGACAAGTCGTCGCTGCAGGTGTCCATCCAACTCGTGAACGAGCCCAATAATCCCGACCTCGACACCCACATCACCCCGGCGATCCCGTGGCTGCGGATCTTCGGACTGGACCAGGTCAACGAGCAGGCCGGCGGCGCCGCAGGGCACGACGATCGCATCGATCTCAACGCTGGCCTGGTGGACTTCGCGCGCGGGACGTTGCAGTTCCCCGTCTTCAAGCCCTTCGACGCCAGCGATGCCGCGTTGGCGTTCTTCTCCGGGGTACCGGGCTACACGCTGCCGTCCGTCTGGCGCCCGCGGCGCCTGTACACTGACATCTACACCGGGGAAGACCCCAAGTCGGGGGACACGCACTTCAACATCGTCGCCAAGCACACCTCCACCAGCAGCCGCTTCCGCCTCAACGCCTTCAACATCAAGGAAGGCAGCGAGCAGGTTACCCTCGACGGCGTGGCGCTGCAGCGCGGGGTCGACTACGACATCGACTACTTCGCCGGCGAGATCACCCTCAAGGAAGCCGCCCGGCGCCTCAATGCCCAGAGCAACATCCAGGTGAGCTACGAGGTCGACCCGCTGTTCGCCGGAGGGCGCAGCAGCTTGCACGGGGTCAACCTGCAGTACGACCTGGGGCTCAACAAGAGCCTCAGCACGACCTGGCTCTTGCAAAGCCGACCCAGCCCGAGCCGCAAGCCGCGGCTGGGCGAAGAGCCCACGCGCACCTGGGTCGGCAACCTGGGCGCGAAGATGCGCTTCAATCCCAACATCCTGACGGCGCTGGCCAATCTACTCCCCTTGGTCAAGACCGACGAGCAGAGCACGCTCAATCTCGATGCCGAGGTGGCGATCTCCGTTCCCAATCCCAACACGCAAGGCGACGCCTACCTGGAGGACTTCGAGTCGGCCGACGACAGCGAGGAGATCAACCTGAGCCGCGAGGGCTGGTATTGGGCGAGCCTGCCCGCCGAGTTCGACGCCGCCAACCAACGCCGGCTGTGGCCGCATCAGCGTGTCCTGTCGCGCTGGTACCGGCCGGTGCCCGGCGTCAAGCGCGAGTACATCAACCCCACCCTCAGCGAGACCGAGAAGAACGACGTCCTACCGGCGCTGCAGCTGCACGTAGCGTCGGGAGGGGTGGCCTGGCCGGACAGCGCGTTTGCCGGGATCATGCGCGGCTTCCCCGCACCGGTCGACCTGAGCCAGGCCCAGTTCCTGGAGTTCTGGGTCAACGACAAGCGCGGCGACCCCGCCAGCGCCGCCGCGCCGCCGCGGGAGGGCAAGCTCCACTTCGACTTTGGGTTCATCAACGAGGACTTCTGGTGGCCCCGGCTGCGCACGGTGGACGGCACGCGCGACTCCCTGGTGCTCCGCACGTTCCAGACCGAGGACAAGGACAACGACGGCCTCATCTCGGTCGGGGAGGACGTGGGTCTGGACGGCAAGTCCAACGGGCAGGAGGGCCCGCCGTACTTCCCGCAGCAGATCCCTGGTTCCGGCGACGACAGCGCGGCCGATGACTTCCGCTCCGACGAGAGGGTGGGCACCGAGGAGTTCCCGTACATCGACGGCACCGAGGGCAACCAGCGGCTGGACACCGAGGATCTCACCCACGACACCGTGCTCGATCTGGCCGACGGCTACTTCAGCCTGGAGGTCGATCTGGCCGACAACGCCGACGTCATCGCCGACGTCTACCGCGACTACGCCAACGTTCCCGGCTTCGTGCAGTCCTCCGCCCAGCGCGGCGACTCATGGCGGAAGTACCGCGTCGACCTGCGCAAACTCCAGGACCGCCGCAGCCGCGACGGGCTCTACGGCTCCGTCGAGCCGCAGCTATCCAATATCCGCGTGATGCGTATCTGGTACGAGGACCCCACCGGCACGCTCAAGGAGCCGACGCGCGACATCCAGTTCGCCGAGATGCGCTTCCTGGGCAATCGCTGGCGAACGGATGGGCTGCGCGATCTTACCGACCAGCGCGTGCCGGACACGTCGCTGTGCGACACCGACCCGCTGCCGGGGCCCAGCGAGGACTTCCGGCTGGGCGTGGTGAACAACAAAGAAAACCCCGACTACGTGCCGCCCGTATTCCCGGACACGCGCAACAACATCGCCGAGAAGGAGCAGGCGCTGCTGCTGGCCTACCACGATCTGGCCCCCGGCCATCAGCTGCGCGTGCGCAAGGACATCCCTGCGCCCCAAGGACAGGATTTCAGCCAGTACAGCGAGTTGAATTTCTTCTGGCGGGCGCCACTGTCCAACGGGACGCTGGATCCGGCGCAGCTCGACTTGGTGCCCTACTTCTGGGTCGGAACCGATTCGACGAACTACTACGAGATCGCGTTCGACTTCCGCTCGGCCGAACGGCAGCTCACCGCTGGCTACTGGAAGCAGGTGCGCGTGCGGCTGGCGGATGTCACCAACGCCAAGTTCGCCAAACCCGACTCGGTGATCGCGCCGCCCCTGCGCTACACCGTGCAGCGAGGCACGATCGCCGATCTCGAGGACGGCAGCACGTATGTCGTGACCGTACGCGGCAACCCCGACGTGCGCCGCGTGAAGCGCTACTACGCGGGCGTGCGCTACCCGGCGGTCGGCGGCAACGCGGGCTGCGCCGCCGGGCCGCTGCTAACAGGTGAGATCCTGTTCAACGAGATCCGCCTGCGGGAGGTCGACCGCACGGTTGGGCTGGCCAAACGCGTGGCGATCAACACGACCCTGCCCGGCGTGGGGGACTTTGGGTTCGAGTGGAGCCAGACCGACCCGGAGTTCCACGGCCTCAACGCCAAGATCGGCAGCAACGTGCTGCGGCGCGACTGGCAGGTGCGCGCCGGCAGCAAACTACAGAGCTTCATCCCGACGCTGGGGCTGGACATCCCGTTCTCGGTAAGCACCCGCAACTCGTTGCAGCTGCCGAAATTCAAGACCAACTCGGACATCGAGCTGATCACTGCAGAGAGCCAGGACCTGGAGAAGTCGACTTCCACGAGCACCACGTACAATTTCCAGATCCGGCGCACGCAGGCCAGCCGGAACAAGCTCCTGGCCTACACCTACGATCGCCTCAGCTACAGCCGCAGCGCGAGTCGCTCCAGGGACGACACACCGGTGGGGAACACCACGCGTCGCAGCTACGACGATCGTTACAGCTATGACCTGAGCCTGACCAGCGGCTTCACCGTGAAGATTCCGCTGCTGCACTACGAGTTCCGATACCTGCCCAACCAGATCTCGCTGGGGAGCAACTGGCGGTTCGACCGAAGCGACCGCATCCCGATCATCATCGGGCTCGATGGCACGCCCGGCACGGGCGCGACCCAGACCAGCGTGACCAAGGGAACGACCAACACGCTGACGCTCAGCTACAGCCCGATGCGCAACCTGCGCGCGAGCTACGGCATCACCAGCGCGCGCGATCGCCTGCAGCAAGAAGAGCTCCTCGGGGTGAACTGGGGAAAGCTGGACAACTACAGCGAGCGGATGACGCTCAACTACACGCCCCAGCTGCCCCTGATCCGCGCCCTGCAGCCCGACGTCAGCTACACCGGATCCTATCAGGAGAATCGCCGAGTGCCGCCGCGGGCAGCCGATTACCTCGCGTACGCCGACAGCAATCTCGCGCTGCTGCACTTCAACAACGACCGCGACATCACAGTGCGCGGCCGGGTGGACATCGGCGGCTGGATCAAGAAGCGCTTCGGCGGCGCAAAGCGCGGCGCCCCGCCGCCGGCGGCAGCACAGGAGCGCCGCCAGCCGGGGCGACTCGACACCAGTGGCCGGCGCGCCCCGCAGCAGCCGCCCGCCCCGCCGCCCGGCTCCTTGGGACAGGCTCCGCCGGACACATCGAGAATCCAACCGTCGGGTGGCCCGCCGCCCGGTCCGGCCGGTGGCACGCAGATCGAGCCGCCGCCGTCCCAACAGCAGCCTCCCCCGGTCGAGGGGGGCGTCCCGCCGGGCCCGCCAACGGGCGAGTCGGCCGGGGAGCCCCAGCCCGCACAGCAGCAGCCGCCACCTCCGCCGGGCGAGCAGGAGAAGCCTCCGCCGCCGGGCGAGCCCGCGGGGCAGCCCGCCGGCCAGTCCCCGCCGGGCGCGCCGCAAGCGGGTGCCGCGACTGCGGGGGCAGCCCGGCCGAAGGTCGACGCGGCAGGGGTGCTCAAGGGGTTGGTGCGACCGTTCGTCACCTTCGCCAAGGAGATGCAGCCACTGAGCGCGAACTACTCGCTGCACAACAGCAGCGGCTTCCAATACATGAAGCACCGGCCCCAGTTCGCCTATCAGCTGGGATTCGTCGACCACCCCGACTTCGGTCCGACCCTGTCGAGCGCGCCGGATACCGTGCAGGGCGCCAACCCGCTGATCGTGGACCACGGCGAGCTCTTCTCGCAGACCGAGCAGCTGAGCCTAAGCTCGCAGAGCAAGTTCTCCAATTCGCTCAGCGCGGACCTCTCCTATCAGGAGCGCAATACATCGCGTTCGGGCGGCGGGCGCGACTCGCGGGACCTGTCCGTCGACTGGCCCGTGGCGAGCCTCAAGCTCTCCGGCGTGGAGAAGTGGGGCATCTTCGGTGACATGTTCTCCTCTAGCAGCTTCGACCTCAGTGTGCGCCGCAACAAGTCGGTCCCCAACGTCACCGCCCAGCGCTACGAGCCGCGCGTCAGCATGAGCATCTCGCCCGGTTGGAACTTCCGGTTCAAGAACGAGCTGAGCGGCAACCTCAGGTTGACCTTGAGCACCGACCGCACCCGCACCAATGCCAAGGATGCTGTGTCGCGCCGCACGTCCGCCAACCTGAAGCTGCAGAAGAGCTTCGATGCGGAGGGGACGCTGGGCTTCCTGCGCTTCGGCAAGAAGGGGATCGGCACGAAGATCGACTCCACTCTGGACATCACCTACGATCGCAACGAGAACTTCCGCGAATCGGAGATCGGACAGGACCAGAACGCCGGGCAATCGCACCTCACGGTCGTGCCGAACTTCAGCTACCAGTTCAGCCGCAATCTGCGTGCAGGCTTCCGGCTCAACTACGGCTTCAGCAAGGATCTGCGCCAGAGCATCACAACCAACACGTTCGGCCTGGGGCTCAATGCCACGCTCACGTTCTGATACGCCATTGGCAGCGACGCTGGCCTGCGCATGCGCCGTCGCGGCTGGGATCTCCTGCGCGGCTTGGGCGAAGGAAGCTGGCGCGGCGCGCCCGGCCGCGCGCGCCCCAACGGTGGCGCCCGCACCCGCCTCGCCAGCCCCTGCCCGGGAGCTGCCGCGCTTCGACGGGCGCCGCGCGTTCGCGCTGCTGAAGAAGCAGGTGGAGTTCGGTCCCCGCGTGCCTGGCAGCGCCGCGCACGAGGCTGCGGCCGCGTGGCTGAAGGCGCAGCTTGCGGCAAGTTGCGAGAAGGTGACCCCGCACACGTTCACGATCGACGACCCCTACGGCAGCGGGAAGCTGTCGCTCACCAACATCAAGGCGTCGCTGCGGCCCCAGGCGCCGGACCGCGTGACGTTCGCCGCGCACTGGGACTGCCGCCCGCGCGCCGACCGCGAGCCGGGGGGTCCGGTCGACCAGCCCATCCCAGGCGCCAACGATGGTGCGAGCGGTGTGGCCGTGCTGCTGGCTCTGGCGGAGCTGCTCCACGCGGCGCCGCCGCCTCTGGGCGTCGACCTCCTGCTGTTCGACGGGGAGGACTACGGCCGGGAGAGCGACGTCCAGCACTATCTCATCGGCTCGCGGCGCTTCGCCGCGGACTACCCGGGCTACCGCCCGCGCGCGCTGATCCTGCTGGACATGGTGGGTGACGCCGACCTGCACATCCCCATGGAGGCCACCGGGCTGCAGCGTGCCTCCGACCTCACCCGCACGGTGTTCGACCGCGCGCAGGCGCTGGGGCTCCCGGCGTTCGAGCCGATCCCCGGCCCAGCCGTCATCGACGACCACCTGCCGTTCCTTCAGGTCGGGATTCCCAGCATCGATCTGATCGATCTGGACTACCCCGAATGGCACACCTTGGGCGACACGCCCAGCGCGTGCTCGCCGGAGAGCCTCGAGCAGGTGGGGCGACTCCTGGTCGCGCTGGTCTTCGTCGACTTCGCTGCGCAGCGCTGAAGCGAGACGGCGCATCACCGGGGTGGCGGACGTGGCGCCGATCTGCTAACTTCTTTTGCTCCTTGCCGGTCCAGGCGACCTGTGGTATTCAACGAGCGGGGAAGTGGACGGGGGCGTCCACTTTTTTCGTGTTCGATGGGGAGCCCGCCCACGGGCGGGACGCCATCGGCGCGCCTGCAAAGGGTGGAAGCCCTTGGCTGCGGAGCCGTTGCACGAGCATCACGGGCCCCACGGGCCGGCCGCGGACCTGTCGGCGGAGACGTTGGCTGTCTGGGTCGCCCCGGAGGTGGCCCTGCACGGCTACGAGCTGGTCGACGTGGAGGTGATGCGCGGAGGTGGCCGCCTCACGCTGCGCTTCTCCATCGACAAGCCGGGGGGCGTCACGATCGCGGACTGTACGGCCATGGACCGCGCGGTCACGCAGTTGCTGGAGGTCCGGGCGGCCGACGTGCTGACGGGGCGCTACGTGGTCGAGGTCTCGTCGCCGGGCATTTTCCGGCGGCTGTCCTCGCCGGCGCACTTCCAGCGCTACTTGGGTCAGATCGTGAAGGTGGTGACGCGCCGGCCGGAGGGTGGCATCGATCAGCTGCGTGGGCCGCTGGTCGCCGCCGACGCGGAGGCCATCGTGGTCGTCGTAGACGGCTTTGGGACGGTGCGGGTCGCGCTCGCCTCGATCGCGCGGGCGCAGCTGGATCCCGATCTGAAGATCGGCCGGATCGCCAGACGCAGGCGCGAGCGGCCGGGACGCGGGTCCGGATCCGGGCCGACGGAAGAGCCCGCTGGCGACTAGATTCGCCGCGAGGTGTGCTGGAAAGGACACTGGGATGGACTACAAGATCCTCGATGCGCTGGCCGCGGTCACCCGCGAGAAAAACGTCGATCGGGAGATCCTCATCGAGAGCCTCCAGATCGGACTGCAATCCGCCGCCAAGAAGAAGGTCGGGCTCTCGGCGGATGTGCGCGTGGAGGTGGACGAGGAAGCGGGTGAGATCGAGATCATCCAACGCAAGCGCGTGGTCGAGAAGGTCGTGGACCCGGAGGGCGAGATCGCGCTGCGGGACGCCCGCGAGGAGTTCGGCGACGAGCTCGAGCCGGGCGACGTGGTGAAGATCTACCTGGATATCAACGAATTCGGCCGCAATGCCATCAGCGTGGCCAAGCAGGTCCTCATGCAGAAGGTGCGCGACGCCGAGCGCGGGCGCATCTACGAGGAGTTCCGCGACAAAGTGGGCGAGGTCGTGCTGGGGACGGTGCAGCAGGTCGACCGCGGCAACGTCCTGGTGACCGTCAATCGCGCCGAGTCGCTGCTGCCGTTCCGCGAGCGCATCCGCGGCGAGAACTACCACCAGGGCAAATCGCTCAAGGCCTTCATCATCGAGGTGCAGAACAACGCCAAGGGGCCCCAGATCATCCTGTCCCGCACTCACCCCGGATTCCTCAAAGCATTGTTCGAGGCCGAGGTGCCCGAGATCGAGGAGGGGATCGTGGAGATCAAGGCGGTGGCCCGCGAGCCGGGCACGCGCAGCAAGATCGCCGTGCTCAGCCACGACGACCGCGTGGACGCGGTGGGCTCCTGCGTGGGCATGAAGGGGAGCCGCGTGCAAGCCGTCACGCGCGAGCTGGCTGGCGAGAAGATCGACATCGTGCCGTTCAGCAGCGATTCCGTCGGCCTGATCACGCGGGCGCTGTCGCCCGCCCGGGTCAACCACATCATCCTCGACGAGGAGAACGGTGCGGCGACCGCCATCGTTGACGACGACCAGCTCAGCCTGGCCATCGGCCGCGAGGGCAAGAACGTCCGGCTGGCGGCCAAGCTCACCGGCTGGAAGATCGACCTGGTGAGCTCCACCGAGCACCACCTGCGCCAGAGGCTGGCGGAGGAGCTCCGCATGGACGTCAGCCAGATGAGCGGCGTGTCCGAGGAGGTCGCCCAGACGCTGCACGCGGCAGGGATCAATACGGTGGAGCAGCTGGCGCAGGCCGATGAGGCACACCTGGCGCAGCTGCAAGGCCTCGACGCCGCAACCGCCGAGACGCTGCTGCTGACGGCGCAGGCCACCATGGAGGAGCTGCGCAAGCAGGTCGAGGAGATGATCGAGCGCGAGAAGGCGGCGCTGGCGCGTCCGCTGTTCGACGAGGGCGTGTTCGGGCAGGAGCAGGGCGCGGGCGAGAAGCTCGACCCGAGCACCTTGTTCGAGGGTGAGCTGGCGCAGCAAGCACAGCAGCCGAAGGAGAAGGTGCCGACCGAGGAAGAGCTGTTCGGGCAGTCCTCGGGCCCGCAGCCGTGACCGATGGCCCGGCGCACCAGCCGGTCCTGCGCCTGCTGGGACTGGCCCAGCGCGCGGGGGTTCTGCGGGTGGGGGCCAACGCCGTGTTGCGCGCGTTGCGCGAGGAGAAGCCGGGCGTGGTGTTCCTGGCGCGCGACGCCGGCGACGGGCTTGCGCAGCGCGTGGCCCGGCGGCTGGGCGAGTCGACGCTGGAGCGCACGCTCTTGTCGTCGCAGGAGCTGGCCCTGGCGTTTGGACGGGAGCGGCTGGCGGTGGTATCGGTGCACGACCGCGGATTCGTGAGCGGTCTGCGCAAGCAGTTGGCGATCCGAGGTGAGGACTCTTGACCGACGAGAAGATTCGTGTTCACGAGCTGGCGAAGAAGCACAGCCTGACCAGCAAGGCCATGCAGGCCCTGCTGCAGGAGCTGGGGGTCATGGCGAAGTCGCACATGACCGTCCTCACCGACGAGGAAGTTGCGCTGGTCGCCGAGCACTTCGAAGCCTCCAAAGCGGAGTCGCGCAAGGCTGCGGACAAGGCCCACCGCTTTGTCGTCGAGAAGGCCAAGCCGAAGGTTTCACGCCTTTCGGCCCGAGAGAAGCTGGCGGCCGAGCGCCACGACGCAGACCTTTCGCCGGCGAAGGGCGTCTCGGAGGGCACCCCGGCCGCCGCGGCGTCTTCCGCCGACTTGGGCGGCGCGGTGCCGGCCGTGGAGGTCGCCGAGCCCGAGCCGATCCATCCCGTATCCGGCGCCGGCGCGCGGGAAGGCTCGATCGCTCCTAAGACCGCGCCTGCCGCGCCGGCCCCGGCGCCGCGCGCCACGCCGTCGCGTCTGGACATGGGCGCCGTGACCCGGGCCGCCGCAGAGACGCGCGCCCGCATGGAGTCCGAGCTGCGGACGCGCCCCGCGGTGGCGCCGAACCTGCCCGGGCGTCCGGCGCGCGCCGCCGGCCCCGCGGCGGCGCCGCAGCCGGCCCGCGCGCCGCAGCGGGACCAGCGCGGCCGGCCCCGCCCCGAGCGCGGGCGCCCGGACCGGCCGGCGGCCGAGGCCCCGGAGGCTGCGCCGCGCGAACGCGGCGAGATCGACTCGACCGCCATCCGCAAGAGCGTGCGCGAGACCCTCGCGCGGCTGGAGGTGCCACGCCGCGCCATCGCGGAGCCGGCCCTGCCCGTGCCCCGCAAGAAGCCCAGTCGCAAAGCGCGCGAGGAGAAGAAGGAGCGCACGGCGCGGCTGATGGCCGAGGAGCAGGAGCAGAAGCGCGTGGCCGAGACGCTCGTGCGCATCACCGAGTTCGTCACCGTTCAGGAGCTCGCCGAGAAGTTGGGCATCAAGACCGCCGAGTTGATCGCCAAGCTCATCGGCATGGGCACGATGGCCACCATCAACCAGCGCCTGGACAAGGACACCATCGAGCTGGTGGTGTCCGAGTACGGCTCGCAGGTGGAGTGGCTCTCGGACTACGGCGAGGACCGCCTCGCCGAGATCGCCCCCGAGCCCGGAACCGAGCTGCCGCGCCAGCCGGTGGTCACCGTGATGGGGCACGTGGACCACGGCAAGACCACGCTGTTGGACACCATCCGCAAGACGAACGTCGTGGCCAAGGAGGCGGGTGGTATCACGCAGCATATCGGCGCCTATCGCGTGGCCACCAGCAAGGGCATGGTCACCTTCCTGGACACACCCGGGCACGAGGCGTTCACCGCCATGCGCGCCCGCGGCGCCCAGGTCACCGACATCGTGATCGTGGTGGTGGCAGCCGACGACAAGGTGATGCCGCAGACGACCGAGGCCATCGACCACGCTCGGGCCAGCAAGTGCCCGATCATCATCGCCATCAACAAGATCGATCTGCCCAGCGCTAATCCCATGGCGGTCAAGCAGCAGCTCACGCAGCACGGGGTGCTCGTCGAGGAGTACGGCGGCGAGGTGCAGTCCGTGGAGATCAGCGCCAAGCAGGGCACCAACATCGACAAGTTGCTGTCGGCGATCGCCGTCCAGGCCGAGGTGATGGAGCTCAAGGCCGTGCGAGACGGACACGCTCGCGGGACCGTCATCGAGTCCAAGAAGGACCCCGGCCGTGGCGTCTCGTTCACCGTGCTGGTCAACCGCGGCACGCTGCGCGTCGGCGACGCGTTCGTGGCAGGGATGACGGAGGGGCGCGTCCGCAGCATGCGCGACGAGTGGGACAAGGAAGTGCGCGAGGCTGGACCCGGCCAGCCGGTGGTCGTCTTCGGCGCGGGCGACGTACCCACCGCCGGTGACCAGTGCGTGGTCCTGGCCAGCGAGCGCGAAGCGAAGGAGATCGCTGGAGCCCGGCAGCGCCTGCACCGCGAGCAGGAGCTGCACGCGCCCCGGCGCAGCGTCAAGCTGGACGATGTCTTCGAGCGCATCCAGGAGGGAGAGCTCAAGGCCCTCAACCTGGTCATCAAGGGCGACGTGGCGGGATCGGTCGAAGCGCTGTCCGGCAGCCTGATCGCGCTGGCCACGCCCAAGGTGGCTGTCCACATCGTGCACAGCGGCGTGGGGGCCATCAATGAGAACGACATCATGCTGGCCGCCGCCAGCGACGCGATCATCATCGGCTTCCATCTGCATCCCAGCCCGCCGATCCGCGAGCGGGCCAAGCGCGAGAGCGTGTCCATCGAGCTGTACAACATCATCTACGAGGCCGTGGACGACGTGAAGAAGGCCATGGAGGGCCTGCTCGACCCCGTCAAGCGCGAGGTGACCACCGGCGCGGCCGAGGTGCGCCAGCTGTTCAAGGTGCCCAAGCTCGGCACCATTGCCGGCAGCTACGTCACCGAAGGCATGGTCAAGCGCAATAGCCGGGTGCGCGTCATCCGCGACCAGGTGCAGTTGTACGAGTCAACCATCTCCTCGCTGCGGCGCTTCAAGGACGACGCCCGCGAGGTGCAGACCGGATTCGAGTGCGGCATCGGCGTCGAAGGCTTCAACGACCTGAAGGTCGGCGACGTGCTGCAGACCTACGAGATCCAGGAGATCCGCCAGCAGCTCTAGGGCCGGCCGCGCGCCGGACGGTGCCGCGCGCCGCGCGCGGCGCGCACGCCGACGGGAGCGCGCGGCGCAGCCGGGCATGCTCGTCGCATCGATGCATCTGACGCTCCGCCTGCACGCCTCCGGATCGCTGAAGGAGAAACGATTCGTCGTCAGTAGCGTGAAGCAGCGACTGCGCAACCGGTTCAACGTGGCGGTGGCGGAGACGGGGGGCCACGAAAGCTGGCGGGAGGCCGAGCTGGGGGTGGTGACGGTGGGCGGGGTGCGCGCGGTGGTCGACCGCGAGCTGACGGCGGTGACGCGCTTCCTGGACAATGACGGCCGCTTCGAGGTGGTCGACCGGCTGGTGGAGTACTTCTGAGCTCTCGACCTGGACTGTGACACAATGCGCGACGGACACCTAGAGGAGACGTTGCGCCGCATCCTGGCCGCGGCCTTGACCACGCGCGCCAAGGACCCGCGCCTGAACTTCGTCACCGTGACCGAGGTCCGCCTCAACAAGGACAAGTCGGTGGCGGACGTCTTCTTCACCGTAACGGGCGAAGACGCGGAGCGCCGCGCAGCGCAGTGGGCGATGCGGCGCAGCGAGGGATTCCTGCGCCAGCAGATCCAGGCGCAGCTGCGGTTGCGCACGATCCCGCAACTGCGTTTCCGCTATGACGAGTCGTTGGACCGCAGCTTTCGCCTCGAGCAGCTGCTCGATGAGCTGCGGGCGCAGCGACAGGCCGAGGGCGGCCCGGTTGCGGAGCCGCCCCCCGGCGCAGGCGGCGCAGGCGGCACGGACGAGGCCGGCCGCAAGGGCGGGGGCAGCCCCGACGAGCACGAGGACGGCGACGCGTGAGCGCGGTGCCCTACCCGCCGCCGCCCGCGTTGGTGGCACTGCTGGAGCGATCCCACCGCCTGTGGCTTGCCACCCACGTCAATCCCGACGCCGACGGTGTGGGCAGCATGCTGGGGCTGGGGATCGCCCTGCGTGCGGCCGGCAAGGAAGTGGCCATGGTCCGCCATCCCGACGCTCCGGCCGCCTTTGTCGAGCTGCCCGGATACGACCAAACCCTCCTCCCGGGCCAGCTCTCCGGCGAGGCCGACGCCATCATCCTGTTCGACTGCCACAGTCTCCAGCGCACTGGCGAGATCGCCGGCCGACTGACCGGCCGCGAGACGGTGGTGGTCATCGACCATCACTTGCACGACGGCGACGGTGGCGACGGGCATCTGGAGTGGTTCGTGCCCGAAGCGGCCGCCAGCGCCTGTCTGGTCTACTGCCTGCTGCGCTGCGCTCCGTGGCTTTCGTTGGCGCCTGAGTCGGCCGCCTGTCTCTACGCCGGCCTGTTGGCCGACACCGGCGGCTTCCGGTTCAGCAACACGACGCCGGCCACCCTGCGCATCGGAGCGGAGCTGGTGGAGCACGGCGCCGACCCGGCGCGGCTCGCCGACCTGATCCTCCACCGCCGCTCGGCCGCGACGCTGGCGCTCTTGTCGCGTGTCCTGGAGGGTATCGAGTACCGCAGCGGAGGCCGGATCGCTCTGTTGTGGCTCACGCAGGCCATGCTGCGCGCGACCGGGGCGCGCGCGTCCGACACCGAAGGGTTCGTGAACTTCGCCACCTCGGCGCAGGGCGTGCAGCTGGTGGCGATGTTCAAGGAGGAGACACCCACCCGCTGGCGGGTGAGCCTGCGCGCCAACGGGGCGCGCGACGTGCGCGCGATCGCGGCGCGCCACGGCGGCGGCGGGCACAGCAAGGCGGCCGGCTTCACGCTCGACGGCGCTCCGGAGCAGATCGCCGGCCAGGTTCTGGGCGAGCTGGAGGCGGAGCTCGCGCGCGACCGTCCGGGGCCTTGACGCGCAAGGGTCGTGGCGGGCGCGGCTGCTTCGTCTGCCTCGACAAGGCGCCGGGACCGACCAGCTTCGATCTGGTGCGCCGCGTCCGCAGTGTCACGGGCTATCGGCGCGTCGGCCACGCGGGCACGCTCGATCCGTTTGCCAGCGGGCTGCTGGTGGTGGCCACCGGGAGCGCGACGCGCCTGCTGCAGTTCATCTCGCTCGGCGAAAAGCGGTACGCGGCGACGGTGCGTTTCGGCGCGGCGACGGATACCGACGACGCCACGGGGCGGGTCATCGCCGAGGGGGAGATGGCCTTTACGCGCGAGGCGCTCGCCAGCACTCTCGCAGGCATGGTCGGCATCGTCACGCAACGGCCTCCCGACGTCAGCGCCATCAAGGTCGGCGGGCGGCGCGCGTACGCGTTGCAGCGGGCCGGTGAGCTGCCCGGTCCGCTGCCCGCAAGGCCGGTGCGCATCCGGGGCCTGGAGCTCGTGCGCTTCGCGCCGCCGTTCGCCGATTTGATCGTGGAGTGTGGCAGCGGGACATACGTGCGCAGCCTGGCGCGCGATCTGGGTGCGGAGCTGGGCTGCCCGGCGCACCTGTACGCGCTGCGCCGCGAGCGCAGCGGGACGCTGACGCTGGCGGACGCTACCGGCATCGACGCGTTCGAGCGCGGGTGGGACGGGCTCCACGTCGCCGGTCCGGGTGTGCTGAGCCCCGCCGATGCGCTGCGCGGTGTCCGGCGCTTGCCGCTCTCGCCGCCGGAGGTCGTGGCGGTGCGCCACGGGCGCTGTCCCGCCGAGCTCGGACAGCGTGCCACGGATGCGCTGGCCCTGGCGGGCGCGCTGCCGGCCGCGGACACGCTGCCTGCCGTGGACACGCTGCCTGCCTCGGGCGCGCTGCCCATCGCGCTGGTCGACGGGGGTGGCGAGCTGATCGCGTTGGCGCAGCGCCGGCCGGAAGGCCTCGCGCTCTGGGTTGTGATCCCAAAGGACGGGGATGGAGACGTTTCGGGGACCGTTTGATCAAGTGCCCTGCCTGACGGGCCGGCGCGCCGTGACGCTGGGCACCTTCGACGGCGTGCACCGTGGTCACCAGGCGATCCTCGGACAGCTCCTGCGCATCGCCCAGGCGCCGGGCATGGACGGCGCTGCGGTGGTGACCTTCGGCCGCCACCCGCGCGCCGTACTCACCCCGCGCGAGAGCCCGCGCCTGCTCACCACCGAGGAGGAGATGCTGCGGCTGTTCGACGCCGCGGACGTGCCTGCCGTCGTCATCCTCGAGTTCGACGATCGGCTGGCCCAGCTGGAGTACGACGCGTTCGTACGGCGCGTCCTGCTGGAGCGGCTGGGGCTCGCGCACTTCGTGCTCGGCCACGAGGTCCACTTCGGGCGCAACCGCGGCGGCACCTACGCCACGGTCGCCGATCTGGCGGAGAGCGCCGGTTTCGCCATCAGCCAGGTGGCCAGCGTACGGCACGAAGGGGAGCCCATCAGCAGCAGCCGCATCCGCGCCGCGATCCAGGCGGGACGGCTGGCGGACGCCACGGCGATGCTGGGCCATCCCTATCTGATTCGCGGGCGGGTGGTCGAAGGCCGCGGCGATGGCCGGCGGCTGGGCTTCCCCACCGCTAACCTGGACGTGGGCCGCCCGGAGAAGCTGCTCCCGCCGCCCGGGGTCTACGCCTGCTGGGCGCGGACAGCGCGACCGTTGGGGGACACCAGAACCCCCTGGTCGGACGCCGTCCTGAACCTGGGGCGCGCTCCCACCATGACCGACGGCTCGGTGCTTGGCTTGGAGGTGCATCTGCTCGACGGCGCACCGGACCTCCGCGGCCAGACGCTCGAGGTCGCCCTCGCCGCACCCATCCGGGAAGAAATCCGGTTTCCCGACGCCTCGGCCCTCGCGGCACGCATCCGCCACGACGTCGCGGAGGCTCGCCGGCGCCTGGGTGAAGCGCCCGGACCGCAGCGCCCCGAGCGCCTCGATCGCCTGGAGTGAGGGGACCTGGCAAGTGGGGTCGGGGGGTGGTGCTCCTTGACACCCCCTCGGGGTACGCCTATCCTGCCGTGTCAATTCAGAGAGGAAAGCCAAACCCATGGTGGGCGTTCCGCTGGCGGCCCTCGGAGACGAGGGTGCGGCTGGCTGGCTCAGCCTGCTGCCATCGCACCGGCAAAGCCGGCAGGAGGTTCTGAGACGATGGCGCTGGACAAGGGGAAAAAGAGCGAGATCATCAGCCGCTACAGGAAGCACGAGCACGACTCGGGCTCCCCCGAAGTGCAGATCGCGCTGCTCAGCGAGCGGATCAACAGCCTCACCGAGCACTTCAAGGTCCACAAGAAGGACCACCATTCGCGGCGGGGTCTCTTGAAGATGGTTGGACAGCGCAAGCGCTTGCTCAACTATCTGAAGACCAAGGACCTCGTCAGCTTTCGGGCCCTGATCAAAGAGCTCGGGATCCGCGGCTAGCCCGCGCCTGCGGCGGCCATCGGCGATTACGACACGCTGGGCCGCCCGCGGACGGTTCTGTCCATACGGTTGTTGGCTACCGCGAAACGTTGCGTTCGTCGTAGTAGGAGTAGTGTGCTTTGTTGAACAATCCGTACAGTGTATCCATGGAGCTCAATGGGGCGACGTTCTCCATCGAGACAGGCCGCATGGCCAAGCAGTCCGACGGCGCGGTGGTGGTCCGCCAGGGTGACACCATGGCGTTGCTGACCGCGGTCGCGTCGCCCAAGCCGGTGCTGAAGGACTTCCTTCCGCTCTTCGTCGAGTATCGCGAGAAGACCTACGCGTCGGGGAAGATCCCCGGCGGATTCTTCAAGCGGGAGGGCCGTCCGGCCGACCGTGAGGTGCTGGCGGCGCGCCTGATCGACCGCCCCCTGCGGCCGCTCTTCCCCGAGGGCTTCCGCCACGAGATCCAGGTCGCCAGCCACACCATCTCGGCCGACGGCGCCAATCCGGCCGACGTGTTGAGCATCACCGGCGCCTCGGCGGCCCTGGCTCTCAGCGACATCCCCTTCCCCGAAATCGTCAGCGGCGTGCGTGTCGGGCTGATTGACGGCCAGTTCGTCATCAACCCCACCTTCGAGCAGATGGACGCCAGCCTGCTGGACCTGGTCGTGGCCGGCAGCGACGAGATGATCGTGATGATCGAGGGCGGCTGCGAGGAGATCAGCGAAAGCCAGCTGCTGGACGCCATCGATTTCGCCCAGGGCTTCATCCGCAAGCTCAACGCCCTGCAGCGCGAGCTGGTGAAGAAGGTGGGGGCCAAGAGCAAGTGGCAGGTCGTGCCGCGGCCGGTGGACGAGGCGCTGGTGGCCAAGGTCCGCGCGCTGGCTGAGGCGCCCCTGCGCACCGCCGTCCAGATCCCCGCCAAGCACGAGCGCCAGACTGCCGTGGACGCCGTGTTGGAGCAGGTGCAGCAGGCGCTGGTAACGCCGGATAACCAGCTGGAGGCCGGGCCGGCGGTGCTGGCCGCCTTTGGCGACCTGGAGAAGAAGCTGATGCGCGCGCGCGTGCTCAACGACGGCAAGCGGGCCGACGGCCGCGGGCTCACCGACATCCGGCCCATCGAGATCGAGGTGGGCGTGCTGCCCCGCGCCCACGGCTCGGCGCTGTTCACCCGCGGCGAGACCCAGGCGCTGGCGGCGGCGACTCTCGGCACCCAGCGGGACGAGCAGAAGATCGACGCGCTGGAAGGGGAGAGCTGGAAGAGCTTTATGCTCCACTACAACTTCCCGCCCTTCAGCGTGGGCGAGGTCGGTTTCTTCCGCGGGCCGGGACGCCGCGAGATCGGCCACGGTGCCTTGGCCGAGCGCTCCCTGGAGGCGATGGTGCCCGCCACGGAGGATTTTCCCTACACGATCCGCCTGGTGAGCGACGTGCTGGAATCCAATGGCTCCAGCTCGATGGCCACCGTGTGCGCTTGCTCGCTGGCCATGATGGACGGCGGGATCCCCATCCACGCGGCGGTGGCCGGCGTGGCCATGGGGCTGATCAAGGAGGGTGACCGGGTCGCGATCATCACCGACATCCTCGGCGTGGAGGACCACCTGGGCGACATGGACTTCAAGGTGGCGGGGACCAAGGACGGGATCACGGCCTTCCAGCTCGACACCAAAATCGGCGGCCTGTCCCGCGCGGTCATGGAGAAGGCGCTGGAGGACGCCCGCGTCGCGCGCATGAAGATCCTCGACCTGATGAGCGCCGTACTGCCGAAGGCGCGCAAGGAGCTCAGCCCCTACGCACCGAAGATGGCCACGATCCAGATTCCGGTCAGCAAGATCGGCGAGCTCATCGGGCCAGGCGGCAAGCACATCAAGAAGCTGCAGGAGGAGACCGGCGCCACCATCGAGGTCAATGACGAGGGGCTGGTGTTCGTCAGCTCCATCGACCAGGCCTCGGGCCAGCGCGCCATCGACTACATCGCCGCCATGATGGCCGAGCCCGAGGTGGGCAAGCGCTACATTGGCAAGGTGAAGCGCGTGACCGACTTTGGCGCCTTCGTGGAGATCCTCCCCAACAAGGAGGGTTTGCTGCACATCAGCGAGTTGGACAACCACCGGGTGCGCGTCGTCACCGATGTGATCAACGTCGGCCAGGAGGTGGAGGTCAAGGTGCTGGAGGTCGATGCGGCCCAGGGCCGCATCCGGCTCAGCCGCAAGGCCGTCCTCAACGAGGCGAAGGGCTGAGGCTGGGCCAGGCCCGGCTCCGTCTGCTTCGAGATCTTGCGGGCGGGAGGTGTCCTCCCGCCCGCGACGTTCCCCACGCCCCCGGTCGCGCCCCGTGCAATTGCAGGTCGACCTCAGCAACGAGCACCCCCCGCGGCGGACCGTGCTTCGCCAGGGCGCGGTGCTACTCACCCGCCCCACGCCCGACGCCTACGGCGTCGCCCTGGGCGTGTGGGTGCGCACCGGCACGCGCGACGAGCCCCCTGGTCTGGGCGGCGTCAGCCACATGCTCGAGCACATGGTCTTCAAGGGCACCGACCGGCGCAGCGCGTTCGAGCTCGCCCGCGACATGGAGGCGATCGGCGCCAGCATCGACGCCTACACGACCAAGGAGTACACCGCCTACACGGTGAAGGTGGTGCCGGCGAAGCTGCCCGACGCGCTCTCGATCCTGTCGGAGATGCTCCTGCACTCGGCCTACGCTCCGGATCAGCTCGAGCTGGAGAAGAAGGTCGTGCTGGAGGAGATCAAGAGCAGCGAAGACACACCGGACGATTTCATCCACGAGAAGCTCATGGAGCACCTGCTGGACGGGCATCCGCTCAGCCGGCCGATCCTGGGCACCGAGCAGAGCGTGGCCGCCATGCAGTCCGATGCGCTACAGCAGTGGGCGCACCGCGTGCACCGCGGCAGCAACATCGTGCTCTCCGTCGCCGGAGCGGTCACCGCCCGCGAGGAGGAGCTGGTGGCCTGCGCCTTCGACCTGCCCGACGGGGGTCCGGCGCGCGGCGCCGCGCAGGTTGCGCCCCCGCTCGCTGCCGGCAGCTGGGTCTACCCGCGCCGGCTGGCCCAGCAATACGTCGAGATCGCCGTCCCCGGCGTGTCCACCGTCCATCCCGACCGCATGGGGGTGCTGCTCCTGAGCAGCGTCCTGGGCGGCGGCATGAGCAGCCGGCTCTTCCAGAAGGTGCGCGAGGAGCAGGGGCTGGCCTACTCCATCTGCACCTACGCCGACTTCCACAGCGACGCGGGCGTGTTCTGCACGAGCTTCTCAGCCAGCCCGCGCAGCTGCGTGCGGGCTCTGCGGGTGATCTCCGCCGAATACGAGCGGCTGCGCGCGGGCGACCTCGGCGACGATGAAGTGGAGATGAACAAGGCGCAGCTCACAGGCTCGCTGGTGCTGGGGATGGAGGGTTCCATGAACCAGATGTCGCGCCTGGCGCGCAACGAGCTGTACCACGGGCGCTTCATCCCCGCGGCCGAGCTGCTCGAGGGGATCGAGCGCACCACGCGCGACGACCTCGTGCGCCTGGCGCAGCAGTTCCTCGATCCGGCGCAGCAGACGGTCGTCGGCCACGGTCCCGCCCGCAAGCTCGCCTTCGCCGGCTAACCGCTCACGCGCCCGGCGCAGTCTCCCTGCGCGAGCGGCGCTCCCCGCGGCAGCGTGCACGCAGCCGCAGCGCGCCGATGGCCCAAGCCCCCGCACACTCTCCCCCGCGACACTCCGCAGATCCGCGGCCAACCACCCGTTCCAGCACGAAGCGCACAGGCCCCTGACTCCCACGGTCCGCTCGCGACGGTCCTCGCCCGCCGGCCGATGAACCCAGGAATCGGCCGGCGGGCTGCGGAGTGTCGCTCGCCGACCGTGCGGAGCCAGGGGCCGTCAGCGTTGTGCTGCTACCAGCAAGTCGCCGCGGGGCGAGGACATCGCGGGGGAGAGTGTGCGGGGGCTTGGGCCTGCGCACGCCATCCTGCTGCGCAGCGTTGGCCGCGGGGCCTGCGCCGGGCGCAAAGGGGCTCAGCCCTGCAGGATGCCGCTGCTCTCGATGCGGGACAGCGCCGCGTCGATGCCAGCCTCGTCGAGCGAGAGCGAGATGCGCACGTAGCCGCGGCCGTGGGTGCCGAACGCCGAGCCGTGTGTGAGCAGCACCCCGGCGCGCTCGAGCAACTCAAACACGAACCGTACATCGTCTTCGCCGAAAGGGGGTGGGACGCGCGCCCAGGCGTAGAGCGTGGCCGCAGGCTCGTCCACCTCCCAGCCCAGCCGGCGCAGCCCGCCGCACAGGAGCGCCGCGCGCCGGCGCAGCATCCGACGCGTCTGCGACAGCGCGCGGTCGTCGCCCGACAACGCCGCCTCGGCGCCCTTCTGCACCGCCAGGAACATCCCGAAATCGACGTTGCACTTCAGGCGCAGCAGATTGCCTACCGCCTCGGCGTTTCCCACGCAGAAGCCCACGCGCCAGCCCGCCATGGCGTAGCTCTTGGACAACGACGAGAACTCCACCGCCTGCTGCCGCGCTCCGGGCAGCTCGAACACACTCGCCGGTACGTGCCCATCGGTGAGGGAGAGCTCGCTGTAGGCGATGTCGCTCGCCAGTAGGATGTCGAAATCGCGGCAGAAGGCGATGGCGTCGCGATAGTGGTCGAGGTCGCAGATCGCGCCCGTTGGATTGTTGGGATAGTTCATGAGCAGCAGTTTGGCGCCGCGCGCGGTCTCGCTTTCGACCGTGCTGAAGTCGATCAGCCAGCGGTTGCGCGGCGAGAGCGGCAGCTCGACGATGGTCGCCTCGGCCAGCCGCGCGGCGCCCAGGTATGCGGGGTAGCACGGCGAGGGGATCAGGACGATATCGCCGGGATCGACGTAGGCCTGCATCAGATGATAGAGGCCCTCCTTGCTCCCCAGCACCGGGAGCACCTCGCGGTCGGGGTCCAAGTGCACGTTGAAGCGGCGACCGTACCAGGCGGCGGCGGCCCTGCGCAGCTCGGGCAGGCCGTTGAAGCTGGCGTAGCGGTGGTAGTTGGGTCGCTCGGCCTGCGCTGCCTCCACCAGTGCGGTGATGGCCTGGGCGGGGGGACGCGCGTCGGGATTGCCCACGCCCATGTCGAGCACCGCCACTCCGCGGGCGGCGGTCTGGTCGCGCAGCGCGAGCAGCTCCTCGAACGCATACCTGGGGAGAGCGCGCAAGCGGGACGCGGGCTGGATCATGGCGACCTCCTCGCTGGCGCAGGCGTCGTGCGCGGCGCCGGGGCGCGCCGCCCGGCTGGCACTCTAGCATACGCGCGCGCGTCAGGGGCGTGGGGCCAGCGCGCTGTGAACGCCCGTTGCCCGGCCGTGCCCGCCGTGCTATGGTGCGCAGGCTGACACCTGCGATTTCCCTCGCGGCTCCTCCATCGGCTCCACCCGCCCGCGCTCCGCGCGCGCCGCGTCGGCCTCGTACCACGCCGGCGCTGCGGAGTGGTCGGTCGCAGCCGGTTTCCAGCCATGACCGATCCGAGTCAGCAGGGGTCGTCCCGGATCCCGGCGCGCGACGCCGGCGACCGCGTGGACAGTGGCGTCGCAGGAGAGCTGCCCGCAGTCGCGGCGTTGCGGGCGCGCTGCGCGCTGGTGCTGGCATTCCCGAGCGTCGTTCGCGGCCCGGCGCTGGGTGCGGCGTGGATCACCGCGGCGCAGTTGGAGCGGCAGCTCGACGCGCTGCTGCGCGCGGGTGTGCGAATGCTCAACTTCGAGGAGTTCGTCGAGCGCCTGCTCGCGGCTGCAGCGCCGTCACGCCCGGAGGCGCTGGTCAGCTTCGACCATCCCGGCGGCGATTTCCTCGAGCTCGCCTGGCCTCTGCTGCAGGCCCGCGCCATCCAACCATTGATCTTCGTCTCCACCGGGCAGGTGGGCCGCACCCAACGGCGGGGCCCAAACACCGGATTCCGCCAGGTGCAGAGCATCGCGTGGGCGGAGCTGGAGGGATTGGTCGCGCGCGGCGCGACGGTGCAGTGCCAAGGGCACTGCGGCGCTGACCTGACGCGACTGCCCGCCGAGATCGCCTTCGGCGACTTGATGCGCTCCCGGCGCGAGATCGAGAAGCGCCTGGGCGTGGAGCCCATCGCCCTCGGCTATCCCGCGGGGGCCGCCAACGCGGAGGTCGCCGAGCTGGCGGTCAAGGCCGGCTTCCAGATGGGGTTCCTGCGCGGCGCGCGGTGGAGGACGGCGGAACGCTTGCCAGGACTGGCGGCGCTGCTGCTGCCTCGCCGACCCATGGGCTGGATGCAATCGGCGCCCATCCCGGGGCGCACCTCCGCAGCCGCTCGCTAGCTCCCGCGCCCGCTGACCAGGGTGGAGGATCCGCCGCGCTGCGGCTGAGCCCTGGCTAGCTGCGCCGCGCGGCGCGGGGCGGGGTCGGGGTCGCAGGCTACTGCGGAGCGTTCAGCCGTGCGGGGTGCACGCTGTAGCTGCGCCCGTCGGGTGCCACCGTGTACTCGACGGCGCCAGTGCCCTTCAGAGCGGTGGGCTCCAGCAGCCGGGCCTCGACGAGGGCCTGCAGATTCTGCGGGTAGCCGCCGCGGGCAGCCTGATAGAGGAAGAGCGCGCTCTCGATGCGCTGCAGCTGGCGCGTGCCGGCCAGCTCCGCGGCCCGCTGCGTCCCTGCCGTCGGGCGGACGCGATAGGCCGCGAGCGGATCGAACAACCACAGCAGCGCCGCGAGCCCCAGCATCACCAACGTCCAGAGCGCGGCGGCGCGCTGTCCGACCCGCTGCGCGCCGCGTTCCTCCTCCGGCTGGACCTCGCCCTCCGCCTTGACGGCCTTCGGCGGGGCCATCACCAGCACCAGCCCCTTCTGGCGCAGCTCCTCGAGCACCTGCAGCGTGTCGAACTCGGACATGCGGGCCGATCCGACCACCGCCTTCACGGTGCTCTCGTTGCCCACGATCGAGAGCAGGTGCCGCATCCCCGACGAGAGGTTCTCGGGGTCGGCCTCCTTGTCGGTGCGCCGGATCTTGACGCGGTCCCCACCGTAGCGCTCCTGGAGCACCGGCATCTCATCGATGCGGCGCGCGGCCTCCATGAGCAGCCCCTCCACCTTCATGCGCACCCGCCCCTTGAGGCCCATCAGGACCTCGCGGCCGGCGGTGAACGCGTAGCGCCCGTCGCGCAGGAGCATGCCGTGGTTCAGGTGCTCCTGGGCGGTGTCTTGCTGCACGCGCGCCAGCGCCTCGGGGGAGAGCAGGCCCTCGTTGATCAGGATCTCGGTCAGGTCGAGGCTGCTGTTGCGCTGGACGAAGTCGATGTGCTCCCAGCTCTCACTGCTGAAGAAGCCATACTTGCGCAGGAACGCCTGGAGCTGGTCCGTGCCGGCGCCGCGCCGGTCCCGATAGCTGACCAGCTCACCCGACTCGAAATAGAGGACCATCGGGTACGAGGCCTCGACGTTGAGCACGCCGGTCTTCTGCTGCAGCGCGATGAGCTGGAGGATCTCCTCCAGCGTGAAATCGCTCAGCCTGCCTTCCAGGCTCACGGCATCCTCCCGCGCAGTGGCGCGCTCTTGGGTCGGTGGGCGCTCAGGTCTTCAGTTTGCGTACGGGCCGGCCCTCGATCAGGTCCACCAGCCGCACGAGGCTGGACGGGTGCAGATGGAGCTGGCGGCTGCGCCACGAAGGCCGATCCAACCGCGCCAGCAGCGCGAGCAAGAGTAGCAAGGCGGCGCACACGATCCGCCGCCAGTTGAGCGCGGGCACAGGCAGCGCATCCCACGCGTCGACCACCAGCGGTCCGCCGGCGATCAGGCCCGCCGTGAGCACCGACAGCGCCAGCCCCTGCGCGGTCTCGCGCACGCTCACGCCGTTGTAGAGCCCGCCGGCGCCCAGCAGCCAGGCATTGAGGCGGCGCACCCGGCGCTGGAAGACGCTCTCGGCTTCCCGCCGCCGATTGCGCAGCAACGTTCCCTGCACCAGCTCGCTCTTGGCGCGCCGCGCGGTGGCGTCGCAGCCCGCGCACAGGACGCTGCCGTCGTGCTCGCCGCTGCACGCGGCGCAGGCCAGCGATCCGCAGTTGGCGCACTCGAACACCAGGCGCTCGCGCCGCCGCAGCACCGAGAGCATGGCCGAACCTGCCAGCCCGACCAGCAGCCACAGACCCACGTGGTCCGGCGGCACGCCCAGCCAGCGCAAACGGCGCGCCAGCAGGTCGTAGGGCGCGACGCAGCCGCGGTCGGCCCAGGCCAGCCGCCAGAGCTCGGCGTCGTCGGGCCGCACGTAGAGCACGGCGCCGCGCGGCATCCCTTCGGGCAGCTTGGCCACAGAGAAGCCGTGTGCGCTCGCCGCCTTCATCGCCGCGCCCGCCTCTTTGAAGAACAGTTTCTTGATATAGGCCTGGCTCAGATTGTAGTAGGCCAGCGCCTGGGTGGAGTCCAAGGCGGCCGCCCGCTGGTAGCCGGCGACCGCGCGGTCGGCGTCGCCCAGGAAGAAGTGGTTGTTGGCAAGGTTCGTCGTGGCGACCGCGCTGGCAGGGTCCAGCTGCAGGCCCGCGGTGAGGCTTGCCGTGCTGGTCGCGAAGCGCCCCTCACGCGCCTCCAGCAAGCCGCGCGCGAAGAGCAGGTCGGCGCTGCCCGGCTGCTGCGCAATCGCCTGATCCAGATCGCGGTGCAAGGCCAAAGACGGCGGCTCCTCGGCGGCGCGCAGTGCCAGCGAGCTGGAGCTGCGCGGGTCCAGGCCCACGAGTGCAGCACCGAAGGGCGCAGGCCACAGGCCCTGCAACGCGAACCACGTGACCAACAGGGTCAGCAGCACGCGCGGCCGCCAACCCGCGTAGAGCCAGACCGGAAGCAACGCTACGACCAGCGTGGGCACCAGTCCCAACCCAAAGCCCAGAGGCGCAAGGATCGCCCCCCACAGGACCAGCCCGCGGGAGTGCCGGTGCCCGCGCCGCTCCAACCGTGCCCAGAGCTGATGGTGCAGGAACGGCAGGTAGCGCAGCAACAGCACGCCCAGCGTCCACACCAGCAGCACGAGCAGAGTCAGGTCGACACTCAGTAGCGTGTTGGCCGCCAGCAGCGATTGGTTGCGGAAGCCCCGGATGGCGCTGGACATCCCGTCGAAGAGCTTGCCCAGAACCAACGGGCTATGTTGGCGCACGAACAGTCTCGCCAGCGCGAAATGGGGGGCGGGGTACGACGGGTCGAGTTGCGCCGAGCGCTCGAGCTCGGCGCGCCCGCGGTCGGGGCTGCCCTGCGCCAGGAATGCGAGGCCCTGGTGATACGCAAGGCGGCTCTCTCCGAAGCGCGCCGCGCGCGCGGCGAGAATGCGGCTCCAGTCCACCGGCGACACGGTCACGGCCTGCTGCGCCGCGTCAGCGCGGGTCGCAGCTTCGTCCGCCAGGCGCGCGCGGGGCGGACCTTGCAGGCCCGGCTCCGGCGCCGCGGCCGCCGGCAACGCGCGGTCGGGCGAGGCCACCGCCGGGGCCTGCACGCTTGCGGTGTGCGCGGTGGCGGCTGCGATCGGGGTCTGCGCGGCGACCGGTCCGCCGGCAGTCTGCGTGTCCACCGCGTTGTCGCCCGCCAGAGCGGCCGTCGGGTCGCTGCCAAGCGCAGTGTCCGCCACCGGCGCCACAGCGCCGGCGTCCAACGCGAGCCCCAGCAGCAGCACGGCAAGACCTGCGCGGGTGACCCTGCCGGCGGTGGTGCAGGCTGCAATCGACTTCGCCGGAATGCCACGTCCGTATCGCAGGCGGGCGTCGGCCGCGGATCCTCCGTGCTCGATCATGGGCCCCCGGCCAGGTGGATGGAAATGCGGGCGCAAGCGGCCATCCGGCGGCGCGTAGCGCGCCCACGCTGCGCGACGGCAAGGATCGTGCCCGCGGGTCCGGCGCTACCCGGCGTCTTTTTCCCACCGCTGCGGCCGTTGCCGCGCCCTTGCCTTCCTCACCGGCGTTCGCGTCCGGGAGAGAGCAGACCCCCTCCCGGATCCGCCCGCGTCCCGTGCGGCATGCGGCGGGGCCACGGGGCGCGCGGCTCGCAGCATTGTCAGCCGCAGGGGGCTCACCTACACTGGAAGACTTCCCCACGCGGCCGCGCACCGCCGGCCACCAGGGGAGGCGGGAGCGGGCCGCACGTGCGCCGCGCCGGCGCCGTGCGGCGGCGCGCGCGCCGAAAGGCTGGAGTCGCCATGGGCGAAGCGATCTGGATCCGCGACATCGCGGGCCACGACGGGCAGCAGGTGCGCCTGCGCGGATGGGTGCACCACCACCGGTCCATGAAGAAGCTGGTGTTCCTCGTGCTGCGTGACGGCACGGGCGTTTGCCAGGTGGTGTTCGGGCAGCAGGACCTGCCGCCGGGCGAGTTCGAGGCCGCAACGGAGCTCACGCAGGAGACTTCCCTGGAGGTGCAGGGCACGGTGCGCGCCGAGCGACGCGCGCCCGGGGGCTACGAGCTGCTCGCCTGCGGCCTGAACGTGCTGGGTGCGAGCCAGGACTTCCCGATCTCGCCCAAGGAGCACGGGCCCGACTTCCTGATGGACAACCGGCACCTATGGTTGCGCAGCAGCAAGCAGCACGCGCTGCTGCAGCTGCGCCACACCGTCAAGCGGGCCGTGTGTGATTTCTTCGACGGCGAGGGGTTCACCCAGGTCGACGCGCCGATTTTCACCCCCAACGCCTGCGAGGGGACCACGACGCTGTTCGAGACGGAGTACTTCGGCAGCAAGGCCTACCTCACCCAGAGCGGGCAGCTTTACATGGAGGCTGCGGCCGCCGCCGTCGGCAAGGCCTACTGCTTCGGCCCCGTGTTCCGCGCGGAGAAGAGCAAGACCCGCCGGCACCTTACCGAATTCTGGATGGTCGAGCCCGAGGTCGCGTTCGCGGGGCTCGACGATATCATCGCCCTGGCGGAGCGCATGGTCGTGCACGTGGTGGGCCGGGCGCTGCGTGAGCGCGGCGAACTGCTCAAGGACGTGCTCGAGCGGGACCTCGCCAAGCTCGAGGCGGTGCAGCCTCCGTTCCCGCGCCTGTCGTACGACGAGGCGGTCGCGCGCCTCAACGCGGGGGGCAACCCGTTCCCGTGGGGTGGCGACTTCGGCGCGCCGGACGAGACGCAGCTGGCCGAGCAATTCGACCGGCCGCTCTTCGTGCATCGCTACCCCACCCAGATCAAGGCGTTCTACATGGCTCGCGACCCAGACAACCCGCGGGTGTGCCTGTCGGTGGACTGCCTCGCGCCCGAGGGCTACGGGGAGATCATCGGCGGCGGGGAGCGCTGCCCCGATCTATCCTACCTTGAGGGAAAGATCGCCGAGGAAGGGCTGCCGCGGCAGGCGTTCGAGTGGTACCTCGACCTGCGCCGCTACGGGACGTTCCAACACGCCGGGTTCGGGATGGGCCTGGAGCGCCTGGTGACTTGGATCGCGGGGATCCACCATCTGCGGGAGACGATCCCGTTCCCGCGCCAGATCCACCGCTTGTATCCCTGAGCGGCCGCGACCGCTCGGCGAGGCGGTGAGGGAGAGCGCCGGCATGGCCAGCAGGGCGTCTCATCGCAAGCACGCCGCCGCGGGTGGAGCGCGGACGGTGCTCGCCGTGCTCACCGCACTGGCGTGGGCCTCTCGCGTCGCCGTCGCATCGCCTCCCGCCGCTTTGGCCACATCATCTCCGCCGGCCGCGGTGCCAGCATCGCCTCCCTCCACACCGGGTGCAGCCACTCCGCCTTCAGACGTGCCGGCGCCCGCCGTACCGGCTCCTCGTCCCGACCCCGCGGGCGCCGACCGCGACTGGAAGTTCATCGGGAAGCTGCTAGCTGACGGCATGCAGGACATCGCCGCGCGCCAGCTGCAGGCCTTCGCCGCCAGCTATCCCGACGATCCGCGCGCGGCCGACGCCCTGCTGCAAGCGGGCGGCGCATTCGACGCGCTGGGCAACGCGGCGGGGGCGCTGGAGAGCTACGACCGCCTGCTGGAGCGCTTCCCCAGCAGCGCTGCCGCGCCGGCCGCGCTGCTGCGCAGAGCCGACTTGCTGACCGCGCAGCAGCGCTGGGGGGAGGCCGCCTCGACCTACGAGACGCTGCTGTCGTCGTATACGGCCAGCGACCAGTCCGACCGCGCTCGCCTGGGCCTGGCCGAGGCGTTGCTGGCACTGCAGCAGCGCGCCGAAGCCGCGCGGCTGTTCCGCTTCCTGATCGGCGGGCGCGCCGATCCGCCCATCGCTGCGCGCGCGATGTTCGGCCTCGGGATGCTCCACCAGCAGGCCGGCGAAGACTCGCTCGCCGTCGCGCAGTTCGACGCCATCAGCGCACGCTACCCCGCCGAGCCTGCCGGAGCGCTGGGTTTGCTCCGCGCGGCCGAGCTCTCCGCGGCCGGGGAGAGCCCGGCCGCCTCGCGCGAGCGCTACCAGCGCGTGCTGACGCAGTACACCGACCCGTTCGTGCGCGGGCGCGCACACCTGGGGCTGGGCCGCCTGGATGAGGACGCCCGCAAGTACGCCGACGCGGCGGCGCATTACCGGGAGGCGGCCAGCGGCGGGGGCACTCCCGAGCAGACACAGGAAGGGCTGCTGGGCCTCGCGCTGTGCGACATGCGCGCCGGGCGCTGGGACGACGCAGGCGCAGCGGCGCGAGCGCTGCTGCAGAAGGCTCCGCCCGCGGCGCAGGCCGAGCGCGCGCGCCTGGTGCTGGCGCAAGTGGCCGCCGGCGACGCTCCGCGTGCGGCGCAGGACAGCCTGCAGACGCTGGCCGACAAGGCCGGTCCGCCGGTCGCCTACGAAGCCTGCTCGATTCTGGCGGGGCTGCGCGAACAGGAGGGCAACCTGGAGGGAGCGGTAACGGCCTGGCAGGAGGCGCAGCGGCACGCGCCGCAACCCGCGGACAAGGCGCACGCCTTGATGGAGGCGGCTCGCATCACCGGGGACCTGCTCGGCCGTCGTGCGCTCGCGGCGGACCTCTGCCTGGCCGCTGCGGCGACGGACGCGCCGGCGGCGTTGCAAGCCGAGGCGTTGCTGCGCGGCATGGACCATCTGGCGCGCAAGGGGGACGACCGCGCCGCGCTGGCCGTCGGTGGACGGCTCCTGCAGGAGCATCCCGTCTCGTCGCAGGCGGCCGAGGCGCGCGCACTCGTGCGCCGGCTGCAGCGACGCCTGGCCAAGGACCCCGAGACGGCGGCGCGCGAGCTCGCAGCGCTCACCTCGCGCACCGATCTCGACCCGGCCGCGATGGCGCTGACCGCGGGCGCGCTCGTGCGTGACCGCCTCGGCGATCCCCAGGCTGCTCTGGAGCGCTTCGCCAGCGCCGCTCGGGCGGCAGCGAACCCGGAGCAGCGCGCGCAGGCGCAGGTGGAGAGCGGTTTGGCCTACGAGGCGCTGGCCGTGGACGCTGCCCTACGGCAGGAGATGGCGGCCATGCGCCAACAGCTCGCCGCCGCGCGCGCGGCCTATGCCGACGCTGCGCAGCGCACCGACGCTCCCAGGCAGAGGTCGCGGGCGCAACTCGCGTTGCTGCGCCTGGACCTCGCGCGCGCCGCGTTGCCGGACACGCCGGCGCTGTTCGACAGCCAGGACTCACCGCTGTTGGGCGGTGTGGGGCCGCTGGAGGAGCTGGACCTGAATGCTCGGGCGTTGGGCGATCTCGCCACCCGCATGGCCGCCGCGCTCGAGTCCACCACCGAGCGCGACGACCGGGCCTGGCTGTTGTGGCGACTGAGCGAGCTGGCTTCGAGCGAGCCCGTGCAGGCCCGCATCGCCCGGGCGCAGGCGGCCCTCAAGCTCGCTCCGTCGCCGACCCGCGAGCTGGCATTGCGGTACACCCTCGGCCAGCTGCTGCTGCAGGCGGAGGATGGCGCCGGCGCGGCCGAGCAACTCCGCCAGGTCTTGGAGCGTGCCGGATCGGAGGAGGTGGCGGTGGCCGCGCGCTACGCGCTGGCCGAGGTCCACCGCGCCGCCAAGCGCTACGCGCAGGCCGAGGAGCTCTACCTCACGTACGCGGGCGCCTATCCGGACAGCCAGCGCGGGCAGCGCGCGCTGCTGCTGGCCGGCGATTGCGCCCTGTTCTCGGGCGACGCCCAGAAGGCTGCCGACCATTACCAACAGCTCCTGGAGCGTTACCCCGACGGCGTCTACACAGACGACGCGAGCTACCGCCTGGGCACCACGCTGGCGCGTCTGGGAACGAACGAGGCGGCGCTCGTGCGCTTCCATTCCCTGGCCGAAGGACCGGCAGGCAGCCGTTACGTCGGCCGCAGCCTGTTGAAGATCGCCGGTCTGGAGGAGTCGGGTGGGCGCCCGGCGGCCGCACGCGACGCGTTGGTGCGGCTGGTCGATGTCGACGCGCAGCTGGCGACCGAGTCGGACGCGGCGCTGCGCATCGCCGAGCTGGAGCTCACGCTGGGGCGGCCGCGCGAGGCGCTGGTCTGGGTGGATCGCGCGGCGCCCGCTGCCGCCACCCCGAGCGGCAAGGCGGTCGCGCTGCGCGCGCGGGCTCGGGCGGCGGCCGGCGACGTGGCGGGGGCTCGCGCCGACCTGCAGCGGCTGTCCGACGGGTACCCCGACGCCGGCGACCTGCTGACGCGCGCGCGGCTGGACTACGCCGACGCGCTGGCAGGGCAAGGGCAGGGGCAGGACGCGCAGCAGCAATACCAGGCGGCTGGGCTGGCCGCAGGCTCGGCCGACCTGCGCGCCCGCGCCGCCTACGCGCAGGGGCTGCTGCTGGCGAAGGGTGGCAAGCTGCAGGATGCCCTGCCCGAGTTCCGCGAGGCGGTCCGCCGCGATCCCGGCGGCGAGTGGGCCGCGCAGGCGCTCTTCAAGGTCGGGGTCATCTCCGCCGACGCCGGCGACCACGCCCAGGCCAAAGACGCCTTCGCGCGACTGGCGGAGGGGCACCCCGACCACGCGCTGGCGCCCGAGGCCATGCGCGGGGAGGCCACCGCGTTGCGCCAGCTGGGCCAATTCGAGCAGGCCCTCGCGGTGTACCACGCGCTGCTGGAACGGTATCCCGACTACCCGCAAGCGCAGGACGTGCTGGTGCAGATCGCCTATTGCCACCACGAGATGGGGCAGTACGAGATCGCGCTTGGCGCGTACCAGAAGGTGCTGCCGCTGCTCGACGAGGAAGGGCAGGCCTTCGCGCAGTTCTGGATCGCCGACTCGTTGCAACAGCTTGGCCGGTTGGAGGAGTCGGCAGCCGGATTCCTCAAGATCCCGTACCTGTACGCGTCGATGACCGAGCTGGCGGTCACCGCGCAGCTGCGCGCCGGAGACGTGTACGAGCGCATGGGGCGCGCCGACGCCGCGCGCTCGCTCTACGAGAAAGTGCTCCAGGCACAGGGAGCACAGAGCCAGTGGGGGTCCGAGGCGAAGAAGCGCCTCGACCATCTGGCCGGGTCGCGCGCAGCGCGGTCCTGAGGCCATGACCCTCCCACTCGCCGCACACGCGCACGACCCCGGCTCCGGCACGGCTCCGGGCGCCTTTGCGGTGCCGCCTGGGCGAGCCGCGACGGCCGACGCCATCGTCCTGCGCGGTGCCCGCCAGAACAACCTCAAGAACCTCACCCTGCGCATCCCCCGGCACCGTCTGGTGGTCGTCACCGGTCCCAGTGGTTCGGGCAAGAGCAGCCTGGCCTTCGACACGCTGTATGCCGAGGGGCAGCGCCGCTATCTAGAGAGCCTCTCGGCATACGCTCGCCAATTCCTCGAGCAGGTGCCCAAGCCCGACGTCGACCGCGTGGAGGGCCTCAGCCCCGCCTTGGCCATCGAGCAGCGTGGCCTGCAGGGCAACCCCCGCAGCACCGTGGGCACGGTCACCGAGATCCTCCCGTTCCTGCGGCTGCTCTACGCGCGGCTGGGCGAGCCCTCCTGCCCGCGTTGCGGCGTAGCGATGCGCACGAGCCATCCGGCCAACATTCTCGAGGACCTGCAGTCGCTGGCGCCCGGGACCAAGCTGACGCTGCTGGCGCCGGTGGTGCGGGGGCGGCGCGGCGAGCAGCGCAAACTGCTGACGGACCTGCGCCGCCGCGGGCTGCTCCGCGTGCGCGTGGACGGACAACTGCAGGAGCTGGGCGCGCTCGAGGCGCTTGAGAAAGGCGCACGCCACGACCTGGACGTGGTGGTGGACCGGCTGGTGAGCGGTAACGCGTCGATGCAGCGCCTACAGGCCAGCGTGGAGCTGTCGCTGGCCCTGGGCGAGGGGCGCATGCTGGTACAGGCGGACAGCGGCGAGGAGCGACTGTACAGCGAGAAGTTGGCTTGCCCTGCGTGCGGCGAGGGGAGCCCCGCGCTCGAGCCGCGCCTGTTCAGCTTCAACTCCCCGGCGGGAGCCTGCCCGCACTGCCGGGGCCTGGGCAGCCGGCGCCGCGTGGGCGACGCGCTGCTCATCCCCGACCCGTCGCTCTCGCTGCGCGCCGGAGCGCTCGCGCCGCTGCGCGGCCGCGCCCAGAGCTTCACCTGGCAGCAGGTCGAGCACCTGGTCGCCGCGCTGGGCGGGTCGCTCGACGTGCCGGTGACCGACCTCTCGCCCACGCTGGCGCGCGCGCTGCTGGACGGAACGCAGGGGGCGGAGTTCGCCGCGCTGCGCTTGGCCGCCCGCGGCCACGAGCGGTTCCTCACCGACTTCGAGGGGCTGCGCGCCATGATCGAGCGCCGCGCCGAGGCCACCAGCAGCCCGAGCATCCGCGCCTGGTGCGAGTCGTTCATGGAGCAGCAGGCCTGCGCGGCGTGCCGCGGGATGCGTCTGCGGCCGGAGGCTCTCGCGGTACGGCTGCACGGGCTCGACCTGGGGACGCTCTGCGCGCTGCCCCTCTGCGCGCTGGCCGCGCGCGGACGCGAGCTGCGCTTCGACGGAGCGGCCGCGCGAATCGCCGCACCGCTGCTCGCGGAGATCCTGACGCGCGTGGAGTTCCTGGTGGAGGCTGGGCTGGGCTACCTCAGCCTCGACCGTGCGGCGGATTCGCTCAGCGGTGGGGAGGGCCAGCGCGTCCGCCTGGCCACCCAGCTGGGCAGCCGCCTGACCGGCGTCCTGTACGTGCTGGACGAGCCCAGCGTCGGGTTGCACGCGCGCGACACCGGCCGCCTGATCGGGCTGCTGCAGCGGCTGCGTGACCGTGGGAACACCGTGGTGGTGGTCGAGCACGACCGCGATATCATCGAGGCGGCCGACCACGTCCTGGACCTGGGGCCCGGCGCCGGCGAGCACGGCGGCTACCTCGTGGCGCAGGGAACCCCGGCGCAGATCGTGGCCAGCGCGGCCAGCCCGACCGGGCAGTGGCTCGCGCGGCGGCCGTCCGCCGGCCGCGGCGCGCACCGCACGCCCCACGGGCCCCGCCTGGTGGTGCGCGGGATCACGGCGCGCAACCTCAAGGACATCGACCTCGAGATCCCGCTGGGTTGCCTGGTGGCCGTCACCGGCGTCTCCGGCTCGGGCAAGAGCACTGCCATCCACGACGTGCTCCATCGGGCGCTGGCGCGCCTGTACCACCGCGCCGCCGCCGAGCCCGGCCCGCATCGGGGCATCGAGGGCACGGCGCACCTGAGCAAGGTCGTGCTCATCGACCAGCATGCGATCGGGCGCTCCTCGCGCAGCACACCGGCGACGTTTACGGGCGTGTACCTCCACCTGCGCAAGTTGCTGGCGTCGACTCCCTCGGCGAAGGCACGCGGATTCACACCGGGGCGCTTCAGCTTCAACACCGAGGGCGGGCGCTGCGAGGCGTGCCGCGGCGCCGGAGTGCGCGTGCTCGCCATGGACTTCCTGCCCGAGGTGCATGTCCGCTGCGACGCGTGCAAGGGACGGCGCTTCAACCAGCAGACGCTGGAGGTGACCTGGAAGGGCCGCTCGATCGCCGATCTGCTCGAGCACAACGTGGAGGAGGCCAAGCAGGTGCTGGTGAACGTGCCGCCCATCCGCCGCATCCTCGAGACGATGGAAGCCGTAGGGCTGGGATATCTCGCGCTGGGGCAGCCGGCGGACACGCTCAGCGGGGGGGAAGCGCAGCGCATCAAGCTCGCTCGCGAGCTGAGCCGCCCCGCGGGCGCCGACACGCTCTACTTGCTGGATGAGCCCACCACCGGTCTGCACTTCCAGGACGTGGACCTGCTGCTCACGGTGTTGCAACGCCTGGTGGACAAGGGGAGCACGGTCCTGGTGATCGAGCACCATCCCGACATGATCGCGGCCGCCGACCACGTGATCGATCTGGGCCCCGAGGGGGGCGCCGACGGCGGGGAGATCGTGGTTGCCGGCCCCGTGAGCGCGGTCGTAGAGTGTCCGCGATCTCACACCGGCGCCATGCTGCGCCGCACCTTCGCTGGTACGGCCCTACGGCCCGCGGGCCCGGGCCTCTGAGTGGACGGCCATGACCGAGCTCCGACGCACCCCGCTCACCGCGTGGCACGAGCAGCATGGCGGCAGGATGGTGGATTTCGCGGGCTATCTGATGCCCGTGCAGTACGAGGGCGTCATGGCCGAGCACCGCGCCGTGCGCCAGGCCTGCGGCATCTTCGACATCAGCCACATGGCCGAGATCGCCCTGCTGGGCGCCGGCGCCCGCGCCGCCCTCGACCGCCTGGTCACCAACAATATTGCTACGCTCGCACCCGGCCGGGCCGTCTACACCGCGTTGTGCAACGAGCGGGGGACCGTGCTCGACGATCTGATCGTCTACTGCCTGGACGACGCGCGCTTCCTGGTGGTGGCCAACGCCAGCAACCGTAACAAGGTCGTGGCCTGGATGCGCGACCACCTCGCGCCCGGCGCGCAACTCGAGGACGACAGCGATGCGACGGCGCTGATCGCCGTGCAGGGACCGCGTTCGCTCGCCGTGATGGGGGCCTGGCCGCGCCTGCGCGAGCACCTGGCGCAGCTGCGCGAGCTGGCATACTACCGCGCCTTCACGCTGACGCTGGATGGGGCCGGCTGCCTGCTCAGCCGGACCGGCTACACGGGCGAGCGCGGCTACGAGCTCTACGCCCCTGCGGCCAAGGCGCTGCTCTTCTGGGAGGAGCTCGTGGCGGCCGGGCGCGCGCAGGCGCTCGCGCCGGTAGGTCTGGGCGCGCGGGACACGCTGCGCTTGGAGGCGGGCTACTGCCTCTATGGCCACGAGCTCGACGAGGAGACCACTCCTTTCGAGGCGGGGATTGGCTGGGTGGTGAAGCTGGAGGGGCGCGCGTTCATCGGGCGCGACGCGCTTGTGCGCCACCAGCAGCAGGGTGTGGCTGCGCGCACGATCGGCCTGCTGCTCCAAGAGCGTGCCATCGCTCGGCAGGGCGCGGTGGTGCACTGCGGCGGGGAGCCCATCGGACGCGTGACGAGCGGGACCTTCAGCCCGACCCTCCAGCGCGGCATCGCGCTGGCCCGCCTGGAGCGGGATCCCGCAGCAGCGCCGCTCTCGGTGGACGTGCGCGGCAAGTTGCACCAAGCCGAGATCACGGCGGTCCCGTTCGTGCCGACCCGCGTGAAGGACTGAGACAAGGAGGCGAGATGAGGCCTGCGGACGTGCGGTACACCAAAGAGCACGAGTGGATCCGCATCGAGAACGGCGAGGGCGTCGTGGGGATCACCGACTTCGCAGCAGGCGAGTTGGGGGACATCGTGTACATCGAGCTGCCGGAGGTGGGCCGCCGCCTGCGTGCTGGCGAGGCGTTCGGCACGATCGAGACGGTCAAGGCCGTGGAGGAGGTCTACGCCCCGGTCACGGGCGAGGTGATCGACGTCAACCCGGCGCTCGCCGACACCCCCCAGCGCGTCAACGAGGATCCCTTCGGCGACGGCTGGCTGCTGCGCATGACCGTCGAGCAAGTCGACGAGGCCGAGCTGCTCAGCGCGCAGGAGTACGCCGACGTGCTCGGCGAGGACGCCTAGGCCCGGGGCCGGCGTACGCGGCTCACCCGGTACGCCGCGCGGACCCCGCCCCCTGCACACGCCCAGCATGCCGAGCGCGCCAAGCATGCCCGTGGAGCTCGTCTACGCGTTCGAAGGCGCGCGCACCGGCGCCGCCAACATGGAGCGCGACCGCGCCATGCTGCGCGCGGTGGAGCGCTCGCCACATCCGGTGGTGCTCCTGCGCGTCTACGGCTGGGATCCGCCCACCCTCTCGCTGGGCTTCCACCAGGCGCTCGACGGCGTCGACCTCGAGGCTGCGCGCGCCCGCGGCATCGACGTGGTGCGCCGGCCCACCGGCGGCGGCGCGGTCCTGCACTGGAACGAGTGGACGTACGCCATCGCCGGCCCGCTGGGCCTGCCGCAGATCGGCCGCCGTATCCCGGAGATCTATGCCGCGTTGGGCGAGTGCCTGGCTGCGGCGCTGCGCGGGCTGGGGATCGACGCGCGCATGGCGGGCGAGGGACGGCCGGGCGGCTTCGCCTGCTTCTCGGGCGTGGGCGGCCATGAGATCGCCGTGGGGGGGCGCAAGCTGGTGGGCAGCGCGCTGCGGCGCGGGCGGCGCGGGTTCCTCCAGCACGGGAGCATCCTCGCCGGTCCCGAGCACGTGCGCCTGCTGGAGCTCGCTCGCGCGGGCGCGCTGGACGCTCCCACGGTCCCACTGCCCGCGCCTGGCGCTGCGGCCTGCGCCCGCGAGCGCGATCTGCTCGCGCGCCACACCACCGATCTGCGCGCGCTGGGGCTGGCCGATCTGACGGGCGGAGAGCTGGTCACGCGCCTGGCCGCCGAGCTCGGCGCGCGCCTGGGCAGCGCTGCGCGCGCGGCGAACAGCCTCGACGCGCGGCTTGGGCCCTAGAACCCCAGCCCCAGGCCCACCGCCGCCGAGACGCCCCGCGGGCTGCCCGGCACCAATGCGCCATGGGTGGCGGCGGCGAGGTCGATGCGCACCGCAAGCAGCCGCAGCCCCAGGCCTGCGGACGCACTCCAGCCCGAGGCGCCACCCGCCGCGGCCCCCGCGCGCAGCGATACCACGCGTGCAGGGAACAGCTCGAGCCCCGCCGACAATCGCGTGGCGGTGTCGCTGCCGGCACGCTCGGCGAAGCCCTGGGAGAGATCCACGGCCACAGACGCCAGCCGTCCGGTCCGCCCCAGTCCGAGACTGACCACGCGCGGCAGCGTCACCACGACCGGTCCGGCCTCGCGCACGCTCTCGCCGTGGGTGACGAGGTGGTCGAGATTGCCTTGGTTCTGCAGCGTGGAGACGGTGACCGTGTCGAGCGCCACGGTCCAGGTGCGCCGCTCGACGTCGCGGTTGAAGGCGATCTGGGCGAAGGCGTTCTCCACCATCAGCCCGCCCGTCCAGCGCCCCGCGGTGGCGGCCAGGCCCAGGTCGACGCCAACGCCGTCGCCAGAGCCGGTGGTGATGGCTTCGGCCACGGCCTGGCCGAAGACGCCGGTGGGGCGGGTCAGCAACGCGCCGGCGGCCTGGGTCAGCCGCCCGTAGGCGATCCCGTGAAGGTACCGCAGGCTCAGCCCCACGTGCAGCCCGCGCTCGGCGCTGCCCAGCACGGTGGTGGCGCCGCTCAGCGCCACGCTCGCCAGGGCGTACGCCTCGACAGCGGCATCGTCCAGGGTTACCGAATCGGCTGCGGCGTTGCCGAACAACAGAAGCGTGAACGCGTCGTGGGGCACGTTGCTGCGCGCGGCGGCGCGACCGCTTACGGTGAACGCGAAGTGGGAGAGCTGCAGGCCCAAGGCACTGGCCGTCGCGTCCGCGGTGGCCGCCATCCCCTCGGGGGGGATCGCCGCCAGGATGTCGAGCTTGTCCTGATCGTTGAGGTCCGCGCCGGTCAGCCGGTTGTACAGACCCAGCGAGAAGGAGTTGTTGTCCACCGTGGCTGCGCCCGCCAAGAGCCCCACCGAGACCCGTCCTGGCGCGGTGAGCGCCAGGTTGGCCGGATTCCACTGCGGCGCGTCGATGCCGCGCGCGAGCGCGGTGTACGCCCCCCCCATGCCCAGCGCGCGCACCGAGGAGCCGAGGCCGGCCCCCGCGGGCCGCGGGGCTGCGGCCGCGAGCATCCCCATCAGGAGACCCGCAACGCTGATGTAATGTTTGCGCAAGCCCACGTCAGTCCTTTCCGAGGCGTACACGGGCGCGCAGGAGGCCGCGCACCTCCACGCCGTCGCTCGCGTGCAAGGTCACGGTCTGACCGTTGGTCCCGGGCAATTCGATGCGTACACCCTGGTAGACGTCCTGATCCGCCAGCAGCAGCACGTCGGCGTCGTCCAGCGCGAGCAGCGTGGTGGCCACCGCCGGCTGGCGACTCCCGCCCTCGAACGCGCCGGCGGCCGGCAGGTCGATGGGGCCCAGCCTGATGCGCGGGGCGTCGTGCACCGCGCTGGAGTCGGGATCCAGTCCGATGAACACGCGGGCGGCCACCGGCAGCGTGCTCGATACCTCGGCCTGGAGGCTCGCGCCGAGCACGCGCTCTCCGATGCGCCGCCGGGCGTCCTCGCCCAGGGCGAGCCGCCGCGGATCGATGCGGAGCGTTTGCGGCGCCAACGACAACGTGAGCGGAGCGTCGATCCGGTACGAAGCAACCAGCCCGTCGCCGCGTGCGATGGTGCCGGCCGTCACGCCGTCCCCCACGGTCGCCATGCCGCTGACCAGCATCGATACCGGCAGGTTGTCGAGAAACGCCAGCAGACCGCTGTTGCCGGCGTCGAACATATAACTGCGCACTCCCTGCGCTTCGCCCTGGCCGGCGGCGAGGTCGAGCCGCAGGTCCATCGGGACCACCACGCCATGGTCGCTGCGCCCCTCCAGATGGAGGTCGATGGTCCCCGGCAGGTCGACGGCGCTGCGCAGCAGCAGCGTGAGCTGCGCCTGCGCCAACGTGAGCGTGGGTAGGTCCCGGGGGATTGGCAGGTCGATCTGGGTCTGTGCCAGGAGCGTCTGCTGCGGTTGCAGCACGCCCACGACCCGCGCAAACGAGAGCGACAGGGGCGCCACCGTGGCGGCCACGCGCTGCCCCGCGGTGACCCACACGCTGGCTCCCTGCGAGCCCGGCGTATCGACGACCGTGCGGATGGTGAGCGATTGCCCGGGCTGCGCTCCGAAATCGAGCGTGGCCTGGGCGAGGTCGACGCTCGCCAGGCCGGTCCCGGCTGCCGCCAGCGGCACCTCGACTTCGATGGTCGCGCCCTGCGCGTCGCGCACCTGCGGCAGCGTCAGGCGCGCCCGCACCGGGAGCGGGAGATCGCTCGACAGCTGCAGTTGCAGCGCGCCGCTGGCGAGGGTGGCCTGCAGCACGCGGATGGAGTCCGGCAGCGCCACCTGGGAGCTGTCGCCGAAGCTGCGCGCGCCGATGGGGGCTTGCGCGGAGTCGACCTGTAGCGACTGGATCTGTACCGTGACCGAGAGCGCGACCTCCGGATCGATCGCGACCGGCGTGCCGTAGGATCCGGGGCTGCCGCCTTCGATCTGCACGCGCAGGCTGTCGGGCAACATCGTCCCGGCCAGGTCCAGGAAGCGCTCCTCCTCACCGTTCGCCGGGATCGCCACGTCGAGCAGCAAGGCCGCCACGTCGCTGCCCAGCGCCGGATCGATCAAGCGCAGCTCCATGCGCTCCGGCGGCGAAGGGCCGCCGACGGGGACCGGCAGGCCGTTGTGGATGCGCACGTCCAGGCCGCCCGCGACCACCGACGCCCTGGTGAAGCCTGGCAGGTCCGAGGCGGGCGATGGCGCAAAGAACGCGAACGGCGGAACGGGCAAGAACGGTCCCTGCGCTGCCTCCGCCGGCGGGTACAGCGTTCCCAGGCGGAAGGTATACGCAGCGGGCGGGGCGGGGTCGAGGGTGATCACGCCGATGGACGCGGCGACCGAGCGGCCTCCTACGGCGAGATCCAGGCGGTTGCCGACGGCGACCGAATCGATGCTGCCCGAAAACTGCAGGGACAGCGAGCCTTCCTGCCCGGTCACCAGCGCCGGCTCGTGGCGCAGCAGCTCATCCACGCCGTAGCGCAGCGTCCCCAGCGGGATCGCCAGCTCGGTCTGGAAGGTGGGGAGCTTCGGCTCCTGGATGGAGCACGCTGAGAGCCCGGCCAGGCACACCGCGGCGGTCAGCGCCGCGGCGGAGACGATGGTTGCGCGCAAGCGACGCTCCCGGCATAGGGTGAGGATGAACACCAGGAAGGCGCGTCGTCTGAGGGGATCGGCAGCGGCGCCGGGAACTTGAGCCCGGATCGGGGGGCCGGTTCCCGCTTGACCCACCCCGGGCGCGGCTTGCACCTTGACCTCGGCCGCATCCGCTCGAACCCATGCTGCGCTACACGCTTCGCCGCCTCTTGAGCTCGGTCCTGCTGCTGTGGGGCGTGGCCACCCTCACGTTCGCGATGATCCACCTGGCGCCCGGCGAGCCGCTGGACCTGATGCTCGACGTGACCAGCACGCCCGCCGACGCCCAGGCCCTACGCGCCCACTACGGGCTCGACCTGCCTCTGCACGTGCAGTACGGGCACTGGCTGGCGAGGCTCTTGCGCGGCGACCTGGGCGTGAGCTTGCGCTACCACCGCCCGGTGGCCGAGCTGCTGGCCGACGCCGTGCCCATGACCCTGCGGCTGGCGGGGCTGGCGCTGCTCCTGGACCTGGGGCTGGGGACGGCGCTGGGCGTGCTGTGCGCGGCGCAGCGCGGCGGCTGGATCGACCGCGCGACCACCATCGCCTCGCTGGCCATCTACAGCATGCCCAGCTTCTGGCTGGCCCTGATGCTGCAGCTCTTGTTCGCCTACAAGCTGCGCTGGCTGCCCAGCACCGGCAGTGGCGATGTCCCGCTGACCGTGGCGACGATCTGGCCCTGGTTCACCTCGTCGTTCCGCCACGTGCTCCTCCCGATGCTCGTGCTGGGGCTGGCCGGGGCGGCGGGTACGGCGCGCTTCATGCGCAGTTCGATGCTGGAGGTGCTCCAACAGGAGTACATGCGCACCGCTCGCGCAAAGGGCCTGCACCCCTGGCGCGTGTTGCTCAAGCACGGGCTGCGCAACGCGGCCATCCCGCTGGTCACGCTGGCGGGGCTGAGCCTTCCGTTCCTGCTCAGTGGCGCGGTGGTGACCGAGTGGATCTTCGCGTGGCCGGGCATGGGCCGGGTGACCGTCGAGGCGATGCTGGGGCGTGACGTGCCCGTGATCCTGGCGACGACGCTCTTGTCGGGCGCGCTCGTCGTCTTGGGGAGCCTGCTCGCCGACCTGGCGTACGCGTGGCTCGACCCGCGCATCCGCGTGCAGTGAGGCCATGGAGCGCGCCTTCGTCACCCTGATGGGCTGGCTGCCTCTGGCGCCGTTGCTGGTGCGGGGGGGATGGCCATGGCTCGTCGGGCAGCGCGGGCTGGATGGCGCCATCGCCGCCTGGACCGCCCTGGCCTGCCCGGCGCTGTGGTGGCAGCTGCGGCGCGCCGGAGGGCTTGCGCTGCTTTGCCGGCGCGTGCGCGATCCGTTCGCGCGAGTCGGCCTCTACCTGGTGTTGGGGCTGCACCTGGTGGCGCTGCTGGCGCCCTTGCTCGCGACGCATCCGCCCGCCGCGCAGGATCTGCTGGGAGCGCGTTACCTGTCCCCGTCTCCCGCCCACTGGATGGGGACCGATGGGCTGGGACGCGATCTCTACAGCCGTGTGGTGTACGGCGCGCGCGTCTCGCTGGCCATCGCCCTGGCCAGCGTGCTCTGCAACGTGGTGCTGGGAGTGCTGGTCGGCGCCACGGCCGGCTACGCCGGCGGCATGGTCGATGGCCTGTTGATGCGCGCCACCGACCTGCTGCTGGCGTTTCCCCGCCTGTTCCTCATCCTCGCCATCGTGGCGGTGATGTCGCCGACGGTGCCGCTGATCGTGCTGGTGCTGGGCACCACCGGGTGGATGGGCGTGGCGCGCCTGGTGCGTGGAGGCGTGTTGGCCACGCGAGGACTGGACCACGTGGAGGCCGCGCGGGCACTGGGGGTGCCCGGGGCGCGCATCCTGCTGCGCCACATCCTCCCCATGGCGAGCGCGCCGGTGATTCCGGCGGCGGCGCTGCGGATCGGCAGCACCATACTGGTCGAGTCGTTCCTGAGCTTTCTGGGGCTGGGGGTCCAGGATCCCGCGGTGAGCTGGGGGATGCTCATCCGCGGCGGGCGGACCACTCCGCTCACGCATTGGTGGGTCTCGACCTTCCCGGGGCTGGCCATCATGATCACGGTGATCGCGTACAACCTGCTTGGGGACGGGTTGCGCGACGCGTACGATCCGCGCCTGAGGCTCCTGCGGGAGCGCGCGGTCGAGGGCGGTGATGCGGCGCCCGTGAGCGGCGGTCCCGTCCCGCAGGCGCCGCAACCCGCCACGCGAGGCCAGCCATGAGCGAGCTACCGACCCGCGCGACCGCCGCCACCGTCTCGACCCGTGCGACGGGCGCAGCTGCCGCGGGGGACACTCCCCTGCTGCAGGTTCGGGGGCTGCGTCTGCGCCTGAGCACCGAGCTTGGTGTGGGTCATCCCGTCGACGGCGTGAGCTTCACGCTGGAGCGGGGCCGCGTGCTTGGGCTGGTGGGGGAGTCGGGCTGCGGAAAGAGCCTCACCGCGCTGGCGCTGTTGCGGCTCGTCCCGGACCCGCCCGTGCGGATCGTCGGCGGCGAGCTGCTGCTGGAGGGACGCGATCTGCTGGGGCTGTCGCAGGCGCAGATGCGCCGCGTGCGCGGCGACCGGATCGCCATGATCTTCCAGGAGCCGGCCACGAGTCTCAACCCGGTGTATCCCTGCGGCGAGCAGATCGCGGAGGTCCTGCGCGAGCACCGCGGCGAGCGCCGCGCGGCGGCGCGGGAGCACACGTTGGAGCTGCTACGCACCGTCCAGATCCCCGACGCGGCCCGCCGCGCTCGCGAATATCCGCACCAGCTCTCCGGCGGCATGCGTCAGCGGGTGATGATCGCGATGGCGATCGCGTGCTCTCCGGCGTTGCTCATCGCCGACGAGCCGACCACCGCACTGGACGTGACCATCCAGGCGCAGATCTTGCGGGTCCTCGACGACCTCCGCCGTTCGCTGGGCATGGCGATGTTGCACATCACCCACGACCTGGCCGTGATCGCCCAGAGCGCCGACGACGTGCTCGTGATGTACGCGGGCCGTATCGTCGAGCAGGCTCCCGCCGCGCGCCTGCTGGCCAGGCCCGCGCACCCGTACACCCTGGGCCTGTTGTCGTGCCGCCCGCAGTTGGGGCGGCGCCGGCCACGGCTGCCAGCCATCGGCGGCACTGTGCCCCAGGCGTGGGCGATGCCTTCGGGCTGCCGCTTCGCGGGGCGCTGCCCGTTCGCCACGCCGCGCTGTCATGCGCAGGACCCTCCGCTGGCGCCGGTTCCAGGTGGCGAGCCGGCCGGGCACCACGTGGCGTGCTGGGAGGCGTCGCGCGTCCTCGCGGAAGGGAGGTGGCCCGTTGAGCGTGCGCTCGCCTGAGCCTTCGTCCGGACCGCCGAGCCCGCGGGCAGCGCAGCGCCGCGCGGCATCCGATGGCCCGCTCCTGCCCCAGCGGCAGCCCACGCCGGGCCCGATCCTGCGCGTGCGCGGGCTCGTGAAGCACTTCCCGTTGCGGGGCGGGTGGCGTGGCCGGCCGGGCGGCGTGGTGCGCGCAGTCGACGGCGTGGATCTGGAGATCCAGGAAGGGGAGACGCTCGGTCTGGTGGGAGAGTCCGGGTGCGGAAAGACGACCCTGGGCCGCTGTATCCTGCGGCTGATCGAGCCCACCGCAGGGAGCATCGAGCTGCTGGGCGAGGATCTGCTGAGGCTGTCCGGCGAGCCGCTGCGGCGGCTGCGGCGCGGTATGCAAATCATTTTCCAGGATCCCTACGGCAGCCTGAACCCGCGCATGACCGCTGGCGAGGCCCTCGAGGAGCCATTGCGGGTCCACGGGATGCACGATCGCACGGAGCGCCGCGCGCGCGCGCTGGCGCTGCTGGAGCGCGTCGGGCTGGGCCCCGAGCACGCCGGGCGCTATCCGCACGAGTTCAGCGGTGGGCAGCGCCAGCGCATCGGCATCGCGCGCGCGCTGGCGCTGGCGCCCCGTTTCGTCGTCGCCGACGAGCCCGTGTCGGCGCTGGACGTCAGCGTTCAGGCGCAAGTGCTCAACCTGTTGGCCGACCTCCGGTCGGAGTTGGGGCTGAGTCTGCTGTTCATTGCCCACGATCTCGCCGTGGTCGAGCATGTCGCCGACCGCATCGCGGTCATGTACCTGGGGCGCATCGTGGAGGAGGGGTCGGCGGCAACCGTGATCGCGGAGCCGAAACATCCCTACACGCAGGCGCTGCTCAGCGCGGTACCCAGCCTCTCGCGCGCCGCGAGCGTCCCCCAAGCGCTCGCCACCGATCCTCCCAGCCCCACCGCTCCGCCGTCCGGTTGCGCCTTCCACCCGCGCTGCCCGCAGGCGATGCCCGAGTGCGCGCGCCTCTCACCCGTCCTGGCCGAGGTCGCGCCCGGGCAGCGCGCGCGCTGCCTGCTCTACTCCGGTTGCGTGCCCGCGAACGCGGTCGAACCGCCAGCTCATTGGACAAAAAGAAGTTAGCCACGACCAAGCCCCGTGATCCCCCGTTGACAGGAACCGACCCGCCCCGTATATTTGCCGCGGATGTCCGGTTAACCGTGTGATTTGAATACCCCTTGCGCGATGTGGACTCCGCCCCGCCTTGCGCCAGGCCCCCCACTCAGTCCGCCCCACGACGGTCCGTTTTGTGCGTGGCTGGCCCGCGGCAGTTGCAGGTGCGAGCCACCCGTCCGTGTCCGTGATGCGCAGCCCTCGCCGCGAGGACCAGACCCGTGCCCACCAAGGATCATCGAAGGAGATCTGCAATGGCACCGAGCGGTCACGCCCGACGCGTTGCTCTCCACCCGCTGCTGGCCAGTCCGCTGCTGGCGTTGCTCGCCCTCGCCCTGCTGGCCGTTGCGGCGCCGTCCGCGCGCGCCCAGGTCGGGGACGTCACCGGCACCATCCGCAACGGTGAGACGCAGGAGCCTCTCGACTACGCCAACGTCGTGGTGCGCGCGGTCAGCGACGGCGCCCAGTGGGGCGTCATGTCGCTGGGCGGGGGCCGATTCTTCCTGCGCAGCCTGCCCGCCGGCAAGTACGTCCTGAAGATCCTCTACCTGGGCTACAAGCCCGTGGAGCAGGAGATCACGGTCGAGACCGGCAAATCCCTCGAGCTCGCCTTCAACCTCGAAGTCACCATCGTGAAGACGTTCGAGGAGTTCGTGGTCGAGGGGCAGGCCGTGATGGTTGCAGTCAAGGACACCGAGTTCAGCCAGACCATCAAGTCCGAGGATCTGACCGACTACGCCATCGACACGGTGGAGGAGGCGGTGGCGCGGCAGGCCGGAGTCGTGTCGCGGGCGGGCGAGCTCCACGTGCGCGGCGGGCGCTCCGGCGAGGTCTCGTTCCGCATCGATGGCGTCGCGGTCGATGACCCCATCGGCGGCGGCAACGTCTCGGTGGGGACCTTCGCCGTGGCCAACATCAACACCGTCACCGGAGGGCAGGATCCCGAATACGGCAACGCCCTGTCGGGCGTCGTCGACATCACGACCAAGGAGGGCGGCGATAAGTTCGAGGGCGGAGCGGAGTTCGTGACCGACGACTTCGGCCGCCAGGACCGCACCTACACCAACTTCGACCAGTTCGAGTTCGGCTTCGGCGGCCCGACGCCCAACAAGAAGCTGACCTACTTCCTCAGCGGCCAGCTTCGCTTCAGCGACCAGGAGAACTACAACCGCGCCTACCGGGTCGAGCACAAGGTGCAGTTGTTCGGGATCGATCTCTTCAAGTTCCGCCGCCGCCAGTTCAATGACGTCCGCGCTTCCGGTAAGATGGCGTACACTTTCAGCGAGCGACTGAAGCTCACCGCCGAGTACACGCTGAACTATACGCGCAGCGAGGTCTTCGCGCCCAACTGGGACGTCCAGGGGTTCCGGCGCGAGCTCGTCATCCTGCCCGAGATCGAACAGACCTCCAGCGGCTACCGCTTCACCGGGCGTTTCCAGCGCGTGGATTACGGCCCTTGGGTCGATCGTATGCAGCAGATGGCGTATCCGGTGATCGTCACCGACGAGTTCAACGAGCGCCACGCGGTGCCGATCTTGGAGGTGCGCAACGTCTCGGGCAGTCGCGTGCTGGTGGCCGCGCAGCCCGTGTTCCAGGGCGCGAAGAACCCGCTGGGCTCCAAGGAGCGGCCGGGCTACAGCACGGTCAAGGCCGACAGCGCCTACGTGCCCTTCAACTCCGCCAACAACGGACCCCAGGTGCGCAACGTGAGCAACCAGGCCAAGCTGGTTCTGCGTCATGCCCTGGACGAGGAAACCTTCTACACGCTCAAGCTCGCTCGGCTCCAGTTCCTGAACAAGGGCAGCGTGCTGGACTTCCTGCAACCGTATCAGTTCAACCAGGGCGGTGTGCCCAGCCCGAGCTTATTCCAGGGGACCGTCCCCCAGTACCTGGCCGGCAGCGACTACTACTCCGACCCGCAGCACCCGCTGTTCGTCACCACCAGCGATTACCCGATCTACAACGACGCGAACTCGCTGCAGTGGAGCATGCGCTTCGACGTCACCAGCTCGCGGTACTCGGGGCACAAGCTCAAGGCCGGAGTGCAGACCACCTACAACGACCTGCAGCAGATCTCCCTGTTCAACCCGGCGATCGAGCGCCAAAACCGTTTCAGCGGGGAGTGGTCGCAGGGCGGCAACCGTAACATCTTCCACACCTACAATCCAGAAGCCTCCTTCTACATGCAGGACCGCTGGGAGTACGAGGGGATGGTGATCAGCGGCGGATTCCGCTGGGACCTGTTCAGCCCGGGCTCAGCCGCGAAGATTACGGTCGACAACGAGGACGTGAATCGCAACGTCGCGCGGTTCAAGAGCCAGTTCAGTCCCAGGCTCGGGTTCGCCTTCCCGATCACCGACCGTGATGGGTTCCACTTCCACTACGGGCGCTTCATCCAGTTCCCAGACCGCAGCGTGCTGTTCGCGAGCCAGGACCCCATCGGAAACCTGGGCACGCTCGGCAACCCCAACCTGGAGTCGGAGCTGACCATCAGCTACCAGGCCGGCGTGAAGCACCAGTTCTCCGACTACGTCGCAGGCCAGGTGGCGATCTACAACAAGGACATCTACGGCCTGATTGCCGCTACGCAGGTCACCGATCAGACCACCGGCAACACGTTGGCACGCTACATCAACAAGGCCTACGCCAACGCCCGCGGCATCGAGTTCACCCTCGAGCGGCGCTTCGCCGACCGCTGGGGTTTCGACGTGACGTACACCTATTCATTCGCCGATGGCGTGGCCAGCAGCCAGGAGTTTGGGTCGAACCCGGACGGGCTCCAGTTCCTTCCCAACCAGGAGCTGCCGTTGGACTGGGACCGGCGCCACAGCCTGAACATGTCATTGCGCCTGGCCGAGCCCGACCAGTGGGCGGCGAGCCTGCTCTTCTCCTACGGCGCGGGCTTCCCGTGGACGCCGAACTTCCGGTTCGAGAAGCGCCAGGACCCACTCCTGGAGAACAGTAGACGGCTGCCCTCGGAGTACAGCCTCGACCTACAGGCCGAGCGCCACGTGAACGTCTACGGGCAGAAGCTGACGCTGTACCTGCAGGGGTTCAACCTGATCAACCAGGACGTGGTCGTGAACATCGCCCCGGCGATCTTCCCGGGCACGATCGACGGGACTCCGGCCTACACGAGCTATTTGACCGAGACCGGCAAGTACGGCGGCGCGTACCTGCAGGACGTCGACGGCGACCAGATCGACGACTTCACTCCGGTCAACGACCCGCGCGTCTTCGACCAGCACCGACTGTTCCGGATCGGCGTCGGCTGGCAATTCTGATCCCCAGCCGCAGCGGCAGGAGGTTGGCAGAAGCTATGAGACCCAAGAGAGCCGCAACGTCACGAGGCCTGCGCCCCGCGTTCGCCCTGATCGTGCTCGCGCTGTTGCCCTGCGTGGCCATGCGCTCCGCGCGGGGCGCCTACCACGGCCCGGACAACATCGATCCCCTGCAGACCGCTGGCCGCGGCATCTTCGCCCTGAAGGGCGAGTTCGTCCACAACGTCGGCGAGCTGCAGCTCAATATCACCAATTGGGGCTTGATCGGATCGCGGCCGAGCCTCCAGGCGCCCTACAGCGACGCTCCCTCCGCCATGTGGCCTGCCGGCAGCGGCGTGGACTACCTGTGGGCCGCGGGGCTGTGGATCGGCGCGCTGAAAAACGGGATCCCCGCCGTCACCGAGGGGCAGTACAGAACCGAGCTGGTCGCCAACGGCGACGATCCGCTGGACACCATCTACGAGTCCCACCAGGGTGAGCCCGGGGGGAAGCACTACCCGGACAACGGCGAGGACGACGACGGCGACGGTCTGGTCAACGAGGATCCCAAGAACGGTGTGGACGACGACGGCGACGGAAAGATCGACGAGGACTTCGCCGCGATCGGCAACCAGGAGTTCCGCTGCGCGATGCGCGACAATACCGCGCTGATCATCGAGCTGCGCCCCGACCACCAGCCCTTGGACATCCAGATCGTCCAGGAGAGCTACCAGTGGGAGAACGACGCGGTCGACGACTTCGTTGGCTTCCAGTTCACCCTCTCCAACATCGGCGTCAACCCGCTGAGCGACGTCTACGTCGGCCTGTTCGCCGACTGCGACATCGGCCCGCGCGGGACGGCGGGCATCTCGGACGATGATCTGCCGGGCTTCTGGCGGGGAGGAGTGCTGGCCAAGGACGGCAGCCTGGTCCCGATCTCGGTGGCGTACATGTACGACGCCGACGGTGACAATGGCCAATCGATGGGCTACATCGGCCTCTTGTTCCTGAACCACCCCACCGATCCCCTGGGCGAGCACGCGCCCAAGAGCGTCGGGATCACCAGCTTCCAGCAATTCAGCGGCCAACAGCCGTTCGACCGCGGCGGTGATCCTACCAACGATGCCGAGGCATATGAGCTGCTCTCGCGCAAGGAATTCGACCAGTTCCCCACCGACGCCGGCAAGGCGGCCGACTTCCGCATCATGATGTCTTCCGGGCCGTTCACCCCCATCGACCCGGGAGCCACGCTGGTCTTCCAGATGGCCATGGTGGTCGGCCCAGGGCTGGATGGCCTGCAGCGCAACGCCGCCGAGGCTGCCCTGACCTATTACGGCGCCTACTTCGACCGCGACGCCAATTCGAACACCGGGGTCAAGGGCCGCGAGACGAAGATCTGCCAGTCCACCTTCGGGCCGCCGGGCCCCACCAATCCGATCTTCAGCCTGTTCCAGGACTGCGTCGACAGCATGGACTTCAGCGGCCCCACCCCGCCGGTCCCCATCAAGCCGGGGGACCTGGACGCAGACGGCTGCATCTACATCAATGGCGATTGCCCCTTCGAGAAGGCGCGCAACGCCCTGCAGTGCACGCTCGACGGGACAGGGGTCGACGAGGGCGTTCTGGCCGGATGCACGGGCGTGCTGGGCAAGGAGTTCAACGTGGCCTGGCTGGTGGGCCTTGCGCCGCCCGCTCCGGATCTGCGCCTGTGGGAGACCGCCGACCGGGTCCATCTCTTCTGGAACAACATCAGCGAGACGACCAAGGACCTGCGCTTGCAGAAGATCGACTTCGAGTCCTACCGCATCTGGCGCGCGGACGGCTGGAACCGACCCTTCGGGTCCTCGGTCGCCAACGGACCCGAGTCGCGCCTGTGGCGCTTGATCGGCGAGTACGACAAGGTGGATTCATTCGAGCTGCGGCGGATCCTGCCCAGCGGCCTGCTGTTCGTCCAGAAGCTGCCGCTGGGCCCCAACACGGGCCTCGACCCGATCCACTACGTCCCCTGGGTGCTGCGGCCCGGCTCGCCCGAGCAGCAGCAGTACGCCGAATTGGATGCGTTGGTCACCCAGATCGTGGCGGAGAACCCAGGGCTCGGCCCGCTGCAGAACATCAAAGTGCGATATCTCGACGACCTCGGTCACGTGTCCGACTACGGAAAGCTCTACCCGGCGCTGGCGCAGTGGTCGTGCTGCTACACGCAGCTCGACACGTTGTTCTGGAACAAGAAGGGCGTGGCGTTCTACGAGTTCATCGATCGCGACGTGCACAACGGGATCTTCTACTTCCACTCGGTCACGGCCACCGACTTCACCGCCGATCCGGTCGGCGCCACTCTGGTTCCCATCGGGCCGGGGCTCTCGGGTGACCCCGCGAGCAACTTCAAGTTCTCGGTCCCGAAGTCGCAGGCCCAGACCGCCGAGGAGCGCGCGAAGTATGGCGCGAACGTCTACCTCGTGCCCAATCCGGCCACGCGGTCGACGCTGGCCGATTTCAGCGAGCTCAATCCCAATGCGAGCGATCCGACCGGTGTGCGCGTCGAGTTCCGCAATCTGCCGCGCGCCCAGAGCACGGTGCGGATCTTCACCCTGGCGGGCGACCTGGTCATCGAGCTCGCGCACGACGGGACCGGCGGCGACGGGTCGCTGCCGTGGAATCTGGTCTCGCGCAACGGCCAGGAGATCGTCAGCGGGATCTATCTGTACTCGGTGCAGTCGGACGATCCCAAGTTCGACCGGGTGGTTGGAAGGTTTGTCGTCGTCCGGTAAGGCCCAGGCAGCCTAGAGCTGCGACGGGACCACAACCTGCTCCCTGGAGAGCGGAGGTTGAATCCATGAAGGTCAGGAAGCTCCTCGCGGGGATCGTCCTCACGGCGTTCTCAGCGACCGCGGCGGTCCGCCCGGCGGTCGCCGGTCAGGTCTTCGCGAAGGTCGGTACGTTCGACGGCCAGTTCCTCAAGATCGGCGTGAGCGCGCGTGCCACGGCCATGGGCTCGGCCTACACTGCCGTGGCCGACGACGCCACCGCCGTCTACTGGAACCCGGCCGGCATCGTGAACGTCCGCGGCTCCGAGTTGAGCCTCAACCAGACGCAGTGGCCAGCAGACATCAAGCTGTCCTACGCGGCGTACGTCTTCAACCCGCGCAGCATCTACGGCACGTTCGCCATCAGCGCCCGGGCGCTGTGGATGGACCCGCAGATCGTCCGCACGGCGTTTGAGCCGGACGGCAACGGGCAGACGTTCGACTCGGGCTACAGCAGCCTGGGGCTGAGCTACGCGCGCTACTTCACCGACAAGTTCTCCGCGGGCGCGACGGTGCACTACCTGCACCTGGGGCTGGCCGAGACCTCGGTGAACACGGCGGCGGCGGACCTCGGAATCATGTACCGCATCGGCATCCAGGGCATGAAGGTGGGCATGGCGATCCAGAGCCTCGGCAGCCAGGTGAAGTTCGACCAGCGCGAGGCCCGGCTGCCGACCATGTTCAAGGTCGGTTTCAGCTTCGAGCCCATCCGCGCCGGCAGCCAGAAGGTGCTGGCGGCCGGCGAGTTCCAGCACCCGACCGACAACGCCGAGCGCGCCAACTTCGGCCTCGAGTACAACATGCGCGACACCTTCTTCCTGCGCGGGGGATACAACCTTAATTACGACACCGACGGGCTGAGCGCCGGTGCCGGTTTCCGCGTGAAGACGGGACGCACCAGCAACGCGCAGCTCGACTACAGCTTCGTGGACATGTCATCCCTGGGCGGAGTGCATCGCGTGTCATTGTCCTTCGGGTACTAGCCGGGCAACCCAGGGCGGGCGCCCGGCGATTGCGACCGCCGGCGACTCGCTCGGGCAAGGAGTCCAGTTTGCGCGCGCTGCGCTGGCTGTCCAGAGCGGCATGGCCCGGCCTGGTGGCCCTGGCGGCCGGCACCGCTCATGCAGGGCTGCGCGCTCCCGTCGCCGGGACGGGCGATCTGGAGTTCTCCCTCGACGCCCCGGTGTTCCCCGCGGAGCTCGGCGCGCGCGTCGATGTCGCCGCATCGATCACCCATCCCCATCTGCGGTTCGTGCCGGGGCCGGGGGGCCTGAGTTCCGTCGTCGAGCTGCACCTGAAGCTGGCCCGCCAGGGGCTCGTGGCGGTGGACACGTCGCAGGTCTACGTGCTCCACGCACAGAGCGCCCAGGATGCCGCCGACCCGCTGCGCTACCAGCTGGTCGAGCTTTCGTTGCCCGTTCCCCCGGGCCGTTGGGCACTGACGGCCGAGCTCGTGGACCGCCAGGGCCGGCGGGGAGGACTGATGGGCGGCGACGTGCGCGGGCGCGGCAGCGGCGTGCTGGACGTCCCGGACTGGAGCGCGCCGGGGAGCGCGCTCACCCCGCCCGACGCGCAGCCTGCGCCACCCCGGCTCAGCGATCCGGAGTTCCGCGTCCCGTCGCGGCGCGGGGAGCTGCTGCCCCATCCTGACCGCCTCTACGGCGTCGAGCAGGACAGCCTATTGGCCTACGTTGAGGTGCGCGACGCCTTGCCCCAGCAGGACCTGACCGTGACGTTCGCGGTCGTCGACCCCCAGTCGGGGACCATCGACAGCGATGAAGTGCATCTGGCAGCGGGCAGCGACCGCCGCGCGGCGCTCTACAGCCTCCCCCTGGCGAGCTTCCTGGAGGGTTCCTACGTGCTGCGCGCCACGCCCTCCTGGGACGCCGCCGCGGCCACCGAGAGCGAGTTCTCCGTCTCGTGGCGCATCGAGTCCGCTGCTCCCAGCCAGCGCGACCTGAAGCTCGAGGCCGAGATCCTGCTCAACGGCGACGACCTCGACGCGTGGCGCAAGGCCTCACCTGCGGTGCAGCTGCAGCGGCTGCAGGAGCTTTGGACCGCGCTGGATCCCACCCCTGGGACTCTGGAGAACGAGGTCTATTCCGAATTCCTCGCGCGCGTGGCGTATGCCCGGCGCTATTTCGGCGAGCAGCTCATGCCCGGGCCACGCACCGACCGCGGGCGCACCTACATCCGCTTCGGGCCCCCCGCCGAGATCTCCCTGGAAGTGATCCCCTACAGCGGCGAGGACCTGATGGACGCCATCGTCATGGTGCACGACGTCGGCGCGCTGGAGCGGCCCGGGGTGGCCTTCAAACAGGCCGTCCCCAAGACGGAGTCTCCAGGGATCGAGGCGCAGCGCGATCGCGAGCGCAATGACAGCCACTCCGGCAAGGAGGGGGCATTCGAGCTCTGGCGTTACCAGCTCTACGGGCACCCCCTGGTGGCGTCGCAGTCGATCTTCAGTCAGGACATCAACCTGCGCTTCCTGTTCGTGGACCGGCTCGGGACCGGGGAGTACCGGATGGAGTTCAGCAACCTGGCCGAGAAGCGCTGAGGCGCCAAGGTCCTCGCCACCGCCGGGCCGCGCCTTGACACCCAGTTTGTCCGCCCCATAATAGGCGCTGCTCAACAAGCACGGCAGTTCCGTCGGCGGGGGTTCCGTCGACGGTCGCGCGCGCCATGGCGCAAGCCGGCCAACCCCACCCGCCCGATCTGAAGCACCCCGCGACCCAGCATGCCCCCTCGCGGAAGGACCCAGCCGACCTTGGCGCGCCGCCGCACGAACGCCAGCGCCCGGGTCGCCGCGCTCGCCGTGGCGGCCCTGCTGCCGCTGGTGGCACCTGCTTGGTGCGCAGCCGACGCGATCAGCCCGCGCGACGGACGGGGGCGCGCCGGGCCGGACTCCCTGGCCTGGACGGCGTCGGACTCCGCGCTGGGCGCGGTGGTGGACCACGCACCGGTCAGCGATTCAGAGCAGGTCAGCGGCACGATGGGGTGGTTCGCCGCGACGGCCCTGGGGCGCACCGCTGCGGGGCAGCTTTTCGCCAAGGGCGGCAACTTCATGTGGCCGCTCCTGGGGTTCGCCATCGTGACGCTCGCGGTGATCCTCGAGCGCGCCTGGACGCTGTCACGGGCGCGCACCAACACGCGGCGCCTGATCGGCGCCATCATCACCAGCCTGCGCAACGACGGCGTGACGGCGGCGGCGCAAGTCTGCGAGCGTACGCGCGGCCCGATCGCGGCCATCCTCCACAGCGGGCTGCTGCGGGCAGACCGCGGCCCCCAGGCCGTCGAGAAGGCGATCGAGACGGCGGGGACGATCGAGCTGTCGTTTCTCGAGCGGGGGCTGCTGGCGCTGTCGGCCAGCGCGAACATCTCGCCCTTGATCGGGTTCCTGGGCACGGTCTCGGGGATGATCCACGCCTTCGAGGCGATCGCCCAGGCCGACCAGGTCAGCCCGCGCCTGGTGGCGAGCGGGATCTCGGAAGCGCTCATCACGACGCTGGCCGGCCTCTCCATCGCGATTCCGGCCAGTATCTTCCACAGCTTCTTCCTCTCGGTGATCGACCGCTTCATCATCGAGATGGAGGAGAGCGCCGCCGAGCTGGTGGAGGAGCTGAGCCAGACCCGCGGGTAGCCCGTCCGGGTTGCTGCGCGCTTGGAGGATTGCGTCATGGCGGTTCGCCTGCGACGGAGAAGCCGCGCGATGGAGGAGATCAGCCTGGCCTCCATTCCCGACATCGTCTTTCTGCTCATGATCTTCTTCGTCACCAGCACGGTGTTCGGCCAGGAGCAGGGGCTGCCCATCGTGTTGCCGGCCTCCCGTCCCGGCCCCCCGGCGCGCGTGGGGCCGGCGAGCGTCTGCACGCTGGAGGTCGGCCGCGATGACCGCGTCACCCTCGACGGCGAGCCGCTGCCGGTGAACGCCGTCAAGAGCCAGCTGGTGCTCCGTTTGCGGCTCCATCCGGACCTGATCGTGGTGCTGAGCACGCACCCGCAGGCCGGCTATGGGACCATGGTGGCGGTGTTCGACGAGATCCGGCTGGCGCAGGCGCGCAAGGTCTCGCTCAAGACGGCCGCACCGTGAGAGCATGCGATTCGACCGCGGACGCAAGCCCAAGGCCCAGATCCCTACGACCACGATGGGGGACATCGTGTTCCTGCTGTTGCTGTTCTTCATGGTGAGCAGCGTGATCCGGACCGAGGAGGGCCTGCCGGTGAATCTGCCGCGCGCGCAGAGCGGGATCGAGAGCCGGCGCACGCTGGTCACCCACGTCTGGATCGACCGGCTGGGGCGCATCGCCATCGACGACCGGATCGTCACCCCGGACCAGGTTTTCGACATCGTGGCGCGCAAGTGCCGCGCGAACCCCCAGCTGATCGTCGCGCTGCAGGCCGACGCGCGCGCGCGCTACGGCGTCGTCGACGCGGTGATGCAGGCGCTGCGCCGGGCCAACGCCTTGCGCATGCAGTTCGGCAACCGCGTCGAGCCGCCCCAGCGCGAGCTCCGAGCCACCCGATGACGGGCACCCCGCAGGACGCGCTGGCAGCGGCCGCCGCGCTGCGGGGGCGCCGCCGCCCGCCCCGGCACCTCGTACTCCCCTGCAACCCCGCGGCGCCGCAGGCGTAGGAAGTCGCGTGGGTCGGGCCCGGGGGCCAAGCGACGTCGCAGCTTCTTGGCTTGAACCCTACGGCGGGGCGGCTTAGCTTTCCCGCGACCGTTTTCCTACCGTGCGAGGAGGGCCTTCGATGGGAGGGGATCGTTCCGTGGACCGCGGGCCACGGCGGCGCGCCAGGAAAGGCTGCACCGCCGTCGTGACTTGCCTCGCTCTGTCGGTGCTGCCGGCGGCAGCGAGCGCGCAGCTCTCCGACAAGCTGTCCGCATTGCAGGGGGCAACGGCCCGCCTGTACGACGGACACGCCGTGACCCTGTGGGAATGCGTCGACGCCGCGGTTGCCGGCTCGGCTGCGCTTGGGATTGCAGAGGAGAGCGTCCGCACGGCCAACAAGGAGGTGCTGGCCAGCCGCGGCGCATGGCTCCCCAACTTGAACCTGTCGGCGGACTGGACGCGCAACAAGCGCACCGACTACGACCAGTCGATCTTCGGCGTACAGCTGGAGCCGCTGCCGATCTACACCAGCACGGGCGCACCGCTGCAGATCGGCGGCAACGACCCGTACGTCTACGGGTCCACGGTGGTCGGGACGGCGGACCAGACGGTGCTGCAGACCTTCCGCACTGTCACGCTGCAGAGCAACCTCCTGGTGTTCGACGGCTTCGCGCGCATCGCCGGTCTCAAGGCGGCCGATGCCTCGCTGGGCTCCAGCGAGGCCAGCCTCGCGTACCGCAAGGACGTGCTCGCGCAGAACGTGTCGATGGCCTACTACAACCTGCTGCGCGCCAAGCGCCAGGTGATCGTTGCCAATGAGTCGGAGGACCTGGCCAAGAAGGAGTACGAGCGCAGCCAGACCTACTTCGACCTCGGCATCGCCACCAAGAGCGACGTGCTGCAGGCCCGCGTGCGCTACGAGCAGACGCGGCTGGATACGGTGCGCGCACGCAACGGCGAGGAGCAGGCCTTCGCCGACCTCTGTCACCTCATGAACATCCCGACGTCGCAGCACTTCGACGTCCAGGCCGAGGAGATCGACCCGGCCAAGGGCGACATCCCGGCGCTGGACGACCTGGTGGCCAAGGCGCACGAGGGCCGCGGCGACCTCAAGGCCGCCCGCTTCGACGTGCTCGCCGGCAAGCAGCGCACGACGCAGGCGAACGCCAACAACTATCCCAACGTGGCCGTGTTCGGCCAGGTCACCCGCTCGACGTCCGAGACGCCGTACCGCTTCGGCGCTCAGTCCAACCAGAGCATCGCCTGGGGGGTCTCGGGGAGCTGGAACCTATTCGACCGCTGGCAGACCAAGCTCGTCAAGCAGCGCAGCGAGGCCGAGTACCGGCGGTCCGAATACATGCTGCAGCAGACCGAGCTGGACGCCCGCAACGAGATCGTGAAGCTGCGCATCAGCCTGATCGAGGCCAAGGAGCAGTACGACGTGGCGTCGGGCACCATTGAGCAGACCCAGGAAGACCTGCGACTGGCCAACGAGCGATTCCGCGTCGGCGCCGGCACCTCCCTCGACGTGATCAACGCCCAGGTCAACCTGACCCGGGCGCGCACTGACGCCAACAATGCGGTCACGCTCTATCTGATCGCGCGGGCGCAGCTGGCCCGGGCGATCGGAACCCCGCTGCCGTGATCGCGCCCGCACCGCGCGAGGACCTCCGACCAGGGACGACACCGTGCTGATCGAGATCGACGCAATCCAGAAGATCTACGTGGTGGGCAAGGAGGAGGTGCGCGCGCTGCGCGGGGTGAACCTCCAGATCGACGCGGGCGAATACGTGGCCATCATGGGCCCGTCCGGCTCGGGCAAGTCGACGTTCATGAACATCCTGGGATGTCTGGACACGCCCACCGAGGGGACCTACCTTCTCAACGGCAAGCAGGTCAGCGTCATGACCGACGACGAGCTGGCGCAGATCCGCAACCACGAGATCGGGTTCGTCTTCCAGACGTTCAATCTACTGCCGCGTGCCACGGCCGCGCAGAACGTCGAGCTACCGCTGATCTACGCGGGCCTGCCCCGGCGGGAGCGCGCCCGGCGCGCCGCGGAGGCGCTGGAGGTGGTCGGACTTGCCGACCGCGCGCACCACAAACCCAACGAGCTCTCCGGCGGCCAGCGGCAACGCGTGGCCATCGCCCGGGCGCTGGTCAACCACCCGTCGATCCTGCTGGCGGACGAGCCCACCGGGAATCTCGACACGGTCACCAGCGAGGAGATCATGGGCATCCTCGACGTCCTCAGCCGCAAAGGGCACACCATCATCCTCGTCACCCACGAGATGGACATCGCGGCCCACAGCCGGCGGTGCGTGCGTCTGCGCGATGGGACGATCGAGTTCGATGGCCCCTTCGCGCGCGGCTGACAGCCTGCGTCGCGCCACAAATGCTCCGCGCGCGGCTCTGCGCCGCCGTCGCGCCAGGTGGGACCACTTTGCGCTGCCGCCCCGCAGGCCCTCGTTGCCGCTGCTGGTGGCCGCCGTGCTGTCGTGCGCCGCGCCGGGGGCGCGTGCTCAACCCGAGAGCATGGACGCCTCGGGGGCCCGCTGGTTCTCGGCGGAGGCGCAGGCCGGCGTCGACTCGACGGGCGCGTCCATGGTGACCGTCACCGTCGCCCTGCCGTACCGCAATCTCGTGTTCTTCCGCGAGGGCAGCACCTTTGTGGCGCGCTACCGACTGCGCGTGGTGCAGCGCGACGGCCGCCAAGCGCTGGCGGCGCAGGAGTGGGACGGCCAGGTCGAGTTGGCGACCTACGAGGAGACGCGTGCCCAGTCGACCGTGCGCCGCACGGCGACGCTGCGCCTGGCCGGCGCGGCGGCCCAAGCGGGCGCGGAGGGAGCGCGCACTCAGCCGGCGGCCGGCCCGGTGCAGCTCGAGGTGCTCGTGGAGGTGGTGGGCACGCAGCGGCAGGGCCGCCGCCTGCTCACCGTCTCCCCGGCCGTCGTCCAGCGCCGGGGCGTGACGCTGGGGGATCTCGTCCTCTACGCCCGCCGCGAAGCCAGCCCGCTGCCGCTCTCCGACTCCCTGGCCGTGCGCGAGATCGACGGCGTTCCCGACCCGTCCGTCTTCTCGCGCCGCGACGGGAACACGTTCGACCTCTCCACGGGCCCTCCTTGGCTCATGATCGCCGTGTACGACCTGCGCGAGGCGGCCGTGACCGACTCGCAGCAGCTGCAGGTCGCGGTCGTGGTACACGGCTCGACCGCGCCGCTGTGGGAGACGAAGATGCCGCCGCCGGCGGGGCGGCCCATGGGGCGGCTGCTGGTGCGCCTGCCCGCCCGCGCGTTCGCGTTCGGGACGAACGACGTGCGCGTGGTGCTCCCGCCTCAGGCGCCGCGGGTGGTGGCCGTGGAGAACTATGGCCTCGATCTGCACGACGATGCCTCCTGGCGGGCCAACGTCGACCTGGTCGAGTCGCTGGGGGACAAGCACGAGCTCGAGGAGCTGCGCCGTACTTCGCCCGAGCAGCGCGCGGCGGCCTGGGCAGCCTTCTGGCAGCGCCGCGATCCCGATCCGCAGGAGCCGGGCAATCCGCGCCTCGAGCTGCACTTCGCCCGCGTGGAGTATGCGCGTCGCGAGCTGCGTGACGGATTCCGCGATGGCGCGCTCAGCGACCGCGGCCGCGTCTACATCCGCTACGGGCCCCCCGAGTCGATCGAGAGCCACGGGATGCTCAGCTCGAGCAGCGCGACGTTCGAGGTGTGGCACTATTACCAGCAGAGCCTGACGTTCTACTTCCGCGACGCCGACGGCCTGGGGCACTACCGGCTGGTCTGGAGCGAGCAGCGCTAGCTCCCGCGGTGCCATCGCCGCCGGCGCGCTCGTTGCAGGCGCGGGAGAGGGATGATCGACCCCAGCGTTCCGGAGGCCCTGCGGGCCCGCCTGATGGCCTTGGCGGTGGACTGGCGCAATGCCTGGCTCGGCCCCACGCCCGCGCCACAGACCGTGGGGGACTCCAGCGGTCCAGACTGGGCGGCGTTCCCGCCTGCGGCCGCGCAGGTCGCTGCGCAGGCAGCGGCGGTCGCACCTCTCGCTTCGCTGGGTGAGTCGATGGTCGCCACACCCATCGAGCCCCTACGCGCCGCTGCGGCCCACGTCGCCGGGCTCGTCAGCGAACTGCGCATGGGCGAGCGGGTAACGCTCCTGCTGGAGGCGCAGGGGTGGTGCCTGGTCGCCGCCGAGGACGGCTACGTCGGCTGGGCCCGTGCCTGGTCGCTGCGGCCGCTGGCCACAGGCGAGCTGGATGCTCTCCTGCGGCGCCGCTGCGGGCGGTTCCGCGATCCCACGGGGACGCTCTGGTCGGCCCGCGCGAGCGGCGACGCCGCCTGCACTCTGTGGATGGGTGTCCCGTTGCTGCGTCCGCGCGACGCCACGTCGAGTCGCGGCGAGGTCGAGCTTCCCGACGGCAGCCGCGGCGTGCTCGACGCGGCGCAGATCGAGTCGCAGCCGCCCGGCGGTGAGCCCGCGCAGGCCGTGGAGCGCGCCCGCAGGCTGCTGGGCGCCGCCTACCGCTGGGGCGGCCGCACGCCCGCCGGATTGGACTGCAGCGGGCTGGTGCAACTGGTCTGTGGGCTGGCCGGCTTCGCCCTGCCGCGCGACGCTGCGCAGCAGGCGCAGTGCGGTGGCCCGCTGGAGCTGGACCCGAGCGCCTGGCGTCCCGGCGATCTGCTGTTCTTCGGCGAGGCCGGGGGGACCGCCGATCACGTGGCACTCTGGGAAGGGGAGGGCTGCCTGCTCCACGCCCGCGGCCGCGTACGCCGCGATCGCTTCGCCCAGCTGGGAGACCTCGCTCAGCGGCTTTGCGCCGTCCGCCGCTTGGGCCCGCGGGACTGGATCCGCGAGCCCACGCTCTGGGCGGTACCGCCGCAACCGGTCGCTCGCTGAGCTGTTCCGCAGCGGCGACCCAGATCACGACCGCGCAGCTGGCCACCTCTGCGAGCACGCCGCGAAGCCCCCGCGGCGTGGCTCAACCCAGCCTCCCCGCGCACGCCCCCGGTACGGAACTTGCGGCCGCGATCCCTGCCGCTTCCGCGACCACGGACGCACGAGGCCGACGTGTACTTCTTCTACTACTACCCGGTGGGCGTCGACGTGCCCAGCGCGCGCCGGCCGGTCATGACCTGGGCTCTGCTGCTGGGCCTCACGGTCATCTTCGTGCTCTCGGTGCCGCTGCGCTCCACCAACGATGTGAGCTGGTGGGCGTGGACCTACCGGCCGGCGACGGCGGGGCTGCTCACTCCGCTGACCGCGTGTTTCCTCCACGCCGGCTGGATGCACCTGCTGGGCAACCTCATCTACCTGTGGGTGTTTGGTCCCGCGCTGGAGCGCGCCCTGGGCAGCGTCGGGCTGTTTGGGCTGTTCTGCACTTGCGGCTACCTGGGCAATCTCATGCAGGGTGCGCTGGTCATGCGCTGGGCTCCGGCCGCGGCCCACGGTGGGGTCGTGGGTGCCAGCGGGGCGCTCAGCGGGCTTCTGGGCCTCTTCCTGCTGCGGTACTACTTCGCCCGCATCAAGCTCGCCTGGTGGGCATTCTTGCCGCTGCAGGGGATCAATCGGACCGGCACGACGTACGTACCGGCGGCGGTGGGTGTCTTGTTGTGGGTGGGCCTGCAGATTGCCCTCGCGTTGGGGAGCGGGGGCGGTGGCGGGACCGCCTACGGCGCGCATCTGGGCGGGCTGCTGACGGGGCTGCTGCTGGCGATCAGCCTCGGACTCTCGCGCAAGGGGCGCGTGGAGCACGTACTGGCGCAGGCGCGGCACGCCCGCGAGGTGGGCAACCTCCACGATGCCGTCGGGTTGCTGCAGCGCTATCTGCGCGACGTTCCCGACGACGAGGAATCGCAGTTGGATCTGGCGCGCCTGCTGTGCATCCAGGGCGACCGGGGCGAGGCGCAGCGTATGTTCCGCGATCTGGTAGCCCAGCGCATGCGGCGCAGTGACATGGCCGGCGCTTGCGAGGTCTTCATCGAGGCGCGCCGGGCGAATGCTGCGTTCATCTTATCGCCGCGACGGCAGCGACGCGTTGCCTTCTGGCTGGAGAAATCGACGCAGTTCGCGTGGGCCGCCACGGCCTATCTGGACTACGCCCGCTTCTATGGCGGGCGCGAAGGCGCCGACCACGCCATGGCGCGCGCGGCGACCCTGCTGCTGACGCGGGTCGGGAACCGCGACGAGGGGCTGGCCGCGCTCGAGCGCGCCATCGACGAGCACCCGCGCAGCCCATGGCGGCACATGCTCGAGCAGGAGCGCGCGCGCCTGGGAGGGTCGCTGTCGGGGTGACGCGGCGTCAGGCCCGGATCAACGCTTGGTGCAGCCCGGTCAGCCACAGCTTGCCGTCGCGCTCGGGCACGACGAACGCGCGGTGGCGCTCACCGTGATAGGTTGCCATGGGCGGGCCGAGTTGCGCGCCGATGCGCTCCACCGCCTGCGAGACGCGCCGGCTGGCCACGCCCTTGCCCACCAGTGTGACCCGGCGGCGCTGGCGTTCCAGGTCGAAGCGCACCGAGCGCTCCTCGCGCAGGAAATCGGCGATCTGTGAGTGCAAGGCCGGACCCTCGATGTCGGGCAGCTGCAGCGTGAGGCGCAGCGACCGGGAGTCGCTCGCCACCAGCTCCCCCTCCAGCGGGAGGTCGGTCCGGTCGAGCAGCGCCAGGAGCTGCGCGATGACGCCGACGTCCTGGGGCAGCTCCTCCACCGTCAGCAGACTGATCGCGTGTGAGAGCGAGACGCTCCACACTGGCGTGGTTCCCGGAAGCGCCTCGCCGCAGATCAGCGTGGCCCCCGAGCCCTCGGCGACGCCGCGGACCTCCAGGGTGAGGCGGTGCGCGCGTGCGGTCTCCAGCGCCTGCGGGTGGAGGATGGGCGCGCCGGCCTCGGCCAGGTCGATCAGCGACTCGTAGTCCAGACGCGGCAGCCGCAGCGTCGCGGACAGCAGCTTGGGGTCGGCGGAGTGGACGCCATCCACGTCGCGGAAGAAGACGACGCGGTCGGCCATGTGCGCGACCGCCAGCGCGACGGCGGTGATATCGGAGCCGCCGCGACCCAGCGTCGTGATCCGTCCGTCGGGCGTAACGCCCTGGAAGCCCGCGACCACGGGGATCTCACCGGCCTGCAGCGCAGCCGACAACGGCGCGGTGTGCACCTTGATGATGCGGGCCCGCCCGAAGCAGTCATCGGTCTGCAGGCCCGCTGCGCCTCCGCCGAAGGAGCGCGCGGGGATCCCCAGCTGCCGCAGCGCGAGGCAGAGCAGCGCTGCCGCCTGCGACTCGCCGGTCGACAGCAGGCGATCCAGCTCCTCGCCGGGCGGATCGGGGTGCAGGCGCCGTGCGCTGGACAAGAGCCGATTGGTGACGCCGGCGAGCGCCGAGACAACCACGACGGTGTGGCCTCCGAGGGACACGGCCTCGGCCACACGGCGCGCAGCGGTCTCGATCTGGTCGATTCCGGTGAGAGACGAGCCACCGAACTTGAGAACCCGCAGCTGCACGCTCCTGCTCCCCCCCTCGACTCGTGGTCCGCCTCGCCGGGGCTTGGGCCCGCGGCCGGCCGGGCGTCCCGTGGCCGGGCGCGGCAAGGATCGCGCCGCATCCAGCCGGTAAACATATCTGCTGCGGCCGCCGGGAGAAATAACTGTTGAACCCGCGCCGTCGGGTCTGCTAAGGTTCCCCACCGCGTGGTGGCTAGGTCATTGCCGCTCAAGAACTTGCGGCGACAGACCGCCCGGGGCGCCGAGGCCCTCCCGTCCCGCCCTCCCCATGTTGCATGCGCATCGCGGGACTACCGGAGGGAGAGCGTCCGCGCGAACGGTGCCTTCGCCTGGGCGCGGGCGCGCTTTCGGCGGGCGAGCTCCTGGCGCTTCTGCTCGGCGGAGGTCGACCGGGCGCGGGCGGGCTTGCGCTGGCCCAGGCTCTGCTGGAGCGGTTCGGGAGCCTGAAGGCGCTGGCGCGGGTGAACGCCAACGAGCTAGCCGCGGTCAAGGGCGTCGGCGCGGCGCGTTCGACGGCGCTGGCGGCAGCGTTCGAGTTGGGCCGGCGCGCGGCGCGCGCTCCAGTGGCGGCGCAAGAGTGCGTGCAGGGACCGGCGGACGCCGCGCACATTCTCGCACCCCTGTTGGAGGAGCTCGGGCAGGAGGCCGTCGCGGTGCTCTGCCTCGGTGCCCGCAATCAGGTGCTGCGGATGTCGCTCGTCGCGCTGGGAGGGCTCAACGCTGCAGGCGTGGAACCCCGTGAGGTCTTCCGCGGAGCGATCGCGGTGGGAGCTGCGGCGCTGGTGCTGGCGCACAACCACCCCTCCGGATGTGCCGAGCCCAGCGAGGACGACGTGCGGCTCACCCGGCGCCTGGCGGCCTGTGGCGAGACGTTGGGCATCAAGCTCCTTGACCACCTGGTCCTCGGCGATGGGACCTACACGAGCCTCCGTGAGCGGGGCGCCTTCTGACCGGCGGGCGGACCAATGAGAAGCAATCGAAGCAATGGGGATTCCGGCATGGGAATCTGGAACCGGGTGAACGGCCTCTTCACCAACGACATCGCGATCGACCTGGGCACCGCCACGACGCTGGTGTACATCAAGGGCAAGGGGATCGTGCTCAACGAGCCCAGTGTGGTCGCGGTCGACCGCACGACGCGCAAGGTGCACGCGGTCGGCAGCGCGGCCAAGGCGATGCTGGGCAAGACTCCCGAGCGGATCGAAGCGATCCGCCCCCTCAAGGACGGCGTGATTGCCGACTTCGAGGTTACGCAGCACATGCTGCGCGAGTTCATCCAGCTGGCGCAGAAGAAGCGCCACTTCATCGCGCCGCGCATCATCATCTCGGTCCCCAGCCGCATCACCGAGGTGGAGAAGCGCGCTGTGCGCGATTCGGCGCGGCACGCCGGCTCGCGCGAGGTGTTCCTGGTGGCCCAGCCCATCGCCGCCGCGATCGGCGTCGGGCTGCCCGTCGATCAGCCCAGCGGCAACATGATCATCGACATCGGCGGTGGCACCACCGACATCGCGGTGATCGCGCTCAACGGTATCGTCTGTGACACCTCCATCCGCGTGGCAGGCGATGAGATGGATGAGGCGATTGTCCAGTACCTCAAGAAGAACTACAACCTGCTCATCGGCGACCAGACGGCGGAGGCCATCAAGAAGGAGATTGGCAGCGCCTTCAAGCTCGACTCCGAGCTCGAGATGGAGGTCAAGGGACGCGACCTGGTGGCGGGCATCCCCAAGACGCTTCGCATCAGCTCCGACGAGATCCGGGCTGCGCTGCAGGAGCCCCTCGCGCAGATCGTCGAGGCGCTCAAGCGGGCACTCGAGCAGACCCCTCCCGAGCTCGCCGCCGACATCGTCGATCGCGGAATCGTCGCCACCGGCGGCGGCTCCATGCTCAAGGGGCTGGCGGCTCTGCTGCGCTCGGCGACCAACCTGCCCATCAACACCGTCGACGACCCCGCCTTCTGCGTCGTGCTCGGCACGGGCAAGATCCTCGATCAGGTGGGCGCGTACGAGGACGTGATCATGCAGAGCGCCCGGGACTAGCCATGGCGGGCGTCCCGCACGGCCTGGCCCGCTATCTGGACAAGCTGGTGCTGGCCGCCTGCGTGCTGGTCTCCGCCTCGCTCCTGTCGATGGGCGAGACCTCCAAGGTTCAGTACGCGACGCGTTGGGCGCACTGGCTCACCACCCCCGTGGAGTGGAGCGCGCGCGTACTGGACAAGGTGGCGAGCCTGCGCGCCGAGAACCAGGAGCTCAAGGCCCGGCTGGCCGCCCTCGAGCTGGACAGCCGCCAGATCGCGGCGCAGCGCCAGCGTCTCGGGGAGCTGGAGGCCCGTGCCGGCTTCTACCAGCGCAACCGCGGGCGTCTGGCGCCCGCCGTGGTGCTGGAGGTCATCGTGAGCCGGATCCCGGTACAGGCCAAGATCCGCGTCACCGGCGACGACACGCTGCGCGTGTGGCAACCGGTTGTGACCGAGGCCGGGCTGGTGGGCCGGGTTCGCCAGGTGCTCGGCCGCGATCTGGCCTTGGTGCAGCTGCTCACCGACGAGGAGTCGCGGATCAGCGTCGAGGCCGTGCGCAACGGCGTAACGGGGCTCCTGCGCTACGACGGGCGCGAGTTCCTCCTGGACCACGTGCCCCAGGGTGATCCGCTGCGCCCCGGCGACGAGCTCGTCACCAGCGGGCTGGGCGGAAGCGTCCCGCGGGGGATCCCCATCGGAGCGGTGCTCGACGTGCGGAGCACCAGCACCGAGCTCTTCCAGCAAGTGGTCGTCTCGCCGGGCGTGCGCTTCAGTGCGCTGTCGCAGGTCTACGTGGTGACGCGGCCCGGGCCCTGGTACGCCGCCGAGCCACAGCCGCGGGCGTCGGGGGCCACGCCGCCCTCGAAGGCGCAAAGCGCGACGCCGCGGTCGCCGGCGGCGGACCGGACGGACCCTCCGCCGCGTGTCGTCCCATGAGCGGCATCCGGCTGGTGCTCGCCGTGCTCCTGACGCTCGTCGCGCAAGTGGCGCTGGTCAACCGCATCGATCTGTGGGGCATCCGCCCCGACCTGGCGCTGCTGCTACTGGTGTTCCTGGCCCAGCGCCGCGGCCCGGTTTTCGGTACGGTCCTGGGCTTCTGCATCGGCCTGCTCGAGGGGCTGCTGCAACCCCACACGTTGGGCATGCAGTGCCTGGCCAAGTCAGTGCTGGGCTTCGGGATCGGGAAGCTCTCCCAGCAGCTGGTGGCCGAGAGCCTTGTGCTGTTGGCGGTGCTGCTGGGCTTGTCGGTGCTCGTGCACGACGCGATTTTCTTGTTGGCCTACACGCATCTGTCGCTTCCCCGTTTCTTCTCCATGTACTTCACCATCGCCATCCCCACGGCCATCTACACGGCGCTGGCCGGCGGGCTCATCGCCGTGGTCGCTTCGGCCATCGGGGGCGGCGGAGGGCTCATGGCCCGGCGGGAGGGCAGGCTTGGCAGTTAGTGAGGAGATTCCCCCGCTGCGCCGCCGCGTGCTGATGGGGGTGATCGGCGCCTGGTATCTGCTGATCGTGATCGCCCTGATCTCTCTGCAGCTGGTCGAGGGGGAGCGCTACGCCTCCCTCGCCAGAGAGAACCGCCAGTACCGCACGCGGGTGCTGGCGCCGCGGGGCGCGATCTGCGACCGCAATGGCGTGCCGCTGGCCGAGAACGAGTACCAGGCCCGGGTCACCATCGCGCGCCGGCACGCCCGTGTGGGCGATGCGACGCTTTCGTCGCTGCAGCAGCTACTGGAGCTCGACGACGCCCAGATCGTAGAGCGACTCGAGCGGGGCGCGGAGGACGGCCGCGTCACCATCGTGCGGCACGCAGATCCCGTGCAGATCGCAAAGGTGGAAGAGCACCGCACGATGCTCCCCGACGTACAGCTGGAAGTGCAGCCACGACGCACCTATCGCTTCGGGCCGCTTGCGGCGCACCTGCTGGGCTACGTGGGCGAGGTGCGCTCCGACGAGACGCAGGGCGAGGGGGCCAACGCCCTCTATGGCCCCGGGGACATGATCGGCCGCGCCGGGGTGGAAGCCTTGGCCGAGGAGCAGCTGCGCGGGCGCCACGGGCGCAAGGTCGTGGAGGTCAACGCGGCCGGCCACGTGGTGGGCGAGCTGCCCGAGGGGAACATCCCATCGGTCCCGGGTGTACGCCTCTATCTCACCATCAGCCAGCCCATGCAGTCCGAGCTGGAGCACCTGCTGGCGGGGCGAGTGGGCGCCGGCGTGGTGATCGAGGTTGCGACGGGGGACATCCTGGCCGCCGCGAGTTCGCCCTCGTTCGACCCCAACGAGTTCACCGGCGGGATCAGCGCGCCGCGCTGGGTCGCCCTCAACGACGATCTCAAGCACCCGCTGTTCAACCGCATCTTCCAGGGCGGTTACCCTCCCGGTAGCACTTACAAGCTCATCACGGCGGCCGCGGCGCTGGAGCGCCGTCGCATCACGCCCTTGACGCGCATGCACCCGTGCCACGGGGGCCTGCAATTCGGCAACCGCTTCTTCCGTTGCTGGAAGCCGGAGGGTCACGGCAGCCTCGACCTGCTGGGGGCCATCGCCCAGAGTTGCGACGTGTACTTCTACCAGGTGGGCCAACTGCTCACCCCCGACGAGCTGGCCGAGACCGCGGCGCGCTTCGGGCTGGCCGCCCGCACCGGGATCGAGCTCGCCGGGGAGTCGCCCGGCCTGGTGCCCACCACCAGCTACTACGACGAGAAGCTGGGCCGGCGCGGCTGGGGTCCCGGCGTGATGCTCAACAACGCCATCGGGCAAGGCGAGCTGCTGGTCACTCCATTGCAGCTGGCGCGAACCTACGCCGCGGTTGGCGGCGACGGATATCTCTACCGGCCCAACATCGTGCTCGCGCGCGAAAATGTGTTCGGCGTGCGCGAGGTACGCCAGGTACGCCGGTCGGCGGAGACGGTCTGCTCGCAGGAGGTGCTCGATTTCCTCAAGCTCTCCATGCGCCAGGCCGTGGCCGGCGAACAGGGCACCGGCAGCCTCGCACGCGTGGAGGGGATCGAGGTGTCCGGGAAGACCGGCACGGCGCAGAATCCCCACGGCCAGGACCACGCCTGGTTCGTCGCCTACGCGCCCAGCGAGCACCCCGAGGTCGCCGTGGCCGTGATCGTGGAGAACGCCGGGCACGGCGGCTCCGTCGCCGCTCCGATCGTGGGCAAGCTCCTCACCACCTACTTCACGTGGCAGACCGCCACGCATGCCGACTCGCTCGCCCGTGCTACGGGGGTGAAGGGATGAGGCGCTTCACGCAGCTCCTGGGCCGCACCGACGCGCCGGCGATCCTGGCGTGGCTGCTGCTGATCGCCATCGGCCTGGCCATCGTCTACAGCTGCGCGGTGGGGCTGCCCGGAGGATCGGAGGGGCTGCGCAGCAACGTGGGGCCCGGCACCTTCCGCAATCAGCTGCTGTGGGTCGCCGTCGGCGTGGCCGCGGCAGTGGTGTGCCTGTTGGTGCCGTTCCGCTTCTTCGAGACCCTGGCCTTCCCGCTCTATGGGCTCGCGCTGCTGGCGCTGCTGGCGGTGCTGCTGTTCGGCGTGGAGCGGTTGGGCAGCCGCCGCTGGATCGATCTGGGGCTTTTCTCGCTGCAGCCCTCGGAGTTCACCAAGGCCGCGACGATCTTCGCCCTGGCGCGCTTCCTGGCCATGCGGCGCGGCAGCCGCCCCATCCTGCTCGTGGGCGGGGCGCTGCTGCTGACGGTGCCGCCCTTCCTGCTCACGCTCAAGGAGCCCGATCTGGGGACATCTCTGGTGTTTCTGGCGCTGGCCGCTCCCATGTTGCTGTGGGTCGGCGCCAGCTTGCTGCTGCTCTTGGCCATCATCTCGCCCGCGCTGGGGGCGGTCGTGATGTTCTACGGCGAGAACGTCCTGCACAGCACCTGGCCCTGGGTGCTCTACGTGCTACTGCTCTTGCTGGCCGTGTTCTTCTCGCGGCTGTACATGCTGCAAAGCCTGGTGCTGGTCTTCTCCAATCTGGTCACCGGCCTCAGCGTGCCGCTGGTGTGGGAACACCTCAAACCGTACCAGCAGCAGCGCGTGCTCACCTTCCTGGCCGGGGAGGAGGCAGACCGCCTGGGCTCCGGCTACCAGATCTTCCAGAGCAAGGTGGCCATCGGCTCCGGCGGGCTGTTCGGCAAGGGGTATCTCCACGGGAGCCAGAAGGGGCTGGCCTTCTTGCCCGAGCGCCACACCGATTTCATCTTCTCGGTGGTGGGCGAGGAGCTGGGGCTGGTCGGCGCGCTGCTGGTGGTCGCGCTGTTCGTGCTGCTGGTCTACCGGGCGCTGCAGATTGGCATGAAGGCCAAGCGGCCGTTCGCCAGCCTGCTGGCGGTGGGAGTGGCCACCTACTTCGCCTTCCAGTCGTGCGTGAACATCTCCATCACGGCGGGGCTGTTGCCCATCACGGGCATGCCGTTGCCGTTGATCAGCTACGGGGGCAGCTCCATGCTCTCCAGCTGCATCATGATGGGGCTGCTCTTGAACGTGTCGGCACGCTGGTCGGAGGTCTGAGTCGCCCGGCGCGGGCGACGTGCGAGCCTCCTCCACGCCGTCCGGAGTGGGAGGACGATGGACGATCTGCAGATCGCCGAGACGGCCGTGCGCGGCGCGCAGGCGCAGAGCTACGGCGCGGAAGCCTTCCTGCAGCGCACGGAGCAGACGCGCGTGCAGGTGCATCGAGGCGAGGTGGAGTCGTTCTCGCGCGCGGTGCGGCGCGGGCTGGGTCTGCGTCTGGAGCGTGGCGGCCGCGTCGGGACGGCCTTCACCACCGACCTGAGCGAGGCCGGGATCGCTGCGGCTCTGCAGCGGGCTGCCGCCGTGGCGGCCGTCGCCGAGCCGCGGGAGGCCTCGGTGCTGGCCGAGCCCGCGCCCCAGCTTCCGCCCGACGGCGCGTTTTGCGAGGCCGCCCTGCGCGATCTGCCCGACGTGCGACGCGTGGCGCTGGCACGCGCGGCGGAGGAGGCTGCATTCGCGGCCGATCCACGCGTCGCCAAGTGCGAGGCGGCGACCTACGAGGACGTGCTGGCGGCGCAGGTCGTGGTGAACAGCCGGGGAGTGCGCGCGGCCGGGGAGGCGAGCGCGGCGTCGTTGGCCGTGGAGGTCGTGGCGGCGGGCGGTGGCGATGAGCGCACCGGGCACCACGCGGCGCACGCGCGCGGAGCGGGCGGACTCGATGCCTTGGGGGTCGGGCGCGCAGCGGCGCGCCACGCCGTCGAGTTGCTGGGCAGCCGGCAGGCAGAGACTTTCAAGGGACCGGTGCTGTTGGACCCGGTGGCCGCCACGGCGCTGCTCTCCCTGTTGGCCGTGCCGTTGTCGGCGGAGGAGTGCCTGCTGGGGAGCAGCCCGCTGGCCGGGCGTGTGGGACAACGGGTCGCCGCGCCCCTCGTGCGCATCGTTGACGATCCGTTCCACGCGGGCGGGATCGGCGGGATGCCCTTCGACGCGGAGGGCGTGCCCGCCCGGGCCACGCCCCTGGTCGAGGACGGCGAGCTGCGCAGCCTGCTCCACAGCAGCTACTCCGCGCGACGCATGGGGGTCGCCGTCACCGCCAACGCCGCGCGCGACGACTTCGCCGCCGCCGTGCGCGTCGCCCCCACCAACCTCGTGCTGCTGCCGGGACGCCGCGCCCTGGACGCGCTGCGCACGCAGATCGCGCGCGGGTTTGAGATCCAGGACCTGATGGGGCTGCACACGGCCAACGCGGTCACCCTGGATTTCAGCCTGGGCCTGGTCGGTCATTGGATCGAGGGTGGTCGGCGCGCGTACCCGGTGGGGGAGATGACCGTCGCGGGCAACCTGCTGGAGCTGCTGCAGCGTATCGTGGAGGTGGGCAGCGACCTCTGGTTCGACGCCAACGTCGGTTGCCCCAGCCTGCTGGTGGACGGCCTCACCGTCAGCGGGCGGTGAAACCCCTGCAGTATCGCGCGGGCCGACTGCGGACGGCCGATGGCCGGCGCGATGCGCCGTGGCCGAAGCTCGCGTTGCTCGGGGACCCGGTCGCGCACAGTCTCAGCCCGCGCTTGTTCGCCGCCGCGCTAGCCTCTCGCGGTCACGACGCGTCGTACGCCGCCGTGCAGGTTGTTGCCGCCAACCTGGCCGAATGTCTTGCGCACGCCCACGCCGCTGGCCTCTTGGGCCTCAACGTCACCGTGCCGCACAAACTGGCCGCGCTGACGCTGGCCGTGGGCTGTGACGCCAGCGCGCAGGTCGTGGGCGCAGCCAACACGTTGGCGCGTGCGCAGGGCGGCTGGCGGGCGCACAATACCGACGCAGCGGGCCTGGCGATGGCGCTGCGGCGGACACCGTGGGCGGCGGTCGCGCCCACGCGGACGCAGCCAGCGGTCGTGGTGGGAGCCGGCGGCGCGGCCCGCGCCGCGGTGGCCGCGCTCCAGGAGCTGAACGCGCACTCGATCGCGGTCCTGGCGCGCCGCCCCGACGCGGCGGGCTGGGCCGCGCAGCGCGGCGCGCGCGTGGGACCGCTGGATGATCCGGTGCTGCGCGACGCGGCGCTTGTCATCCAGGCGACGCCGCTCGGATTGCGGGTGGACGACCCGTCACCGGTGGACGTGGCGCAGCTGCGCGCGGGGGCGCTGGTCGTGGACCTCACCTACAGTGTGGTCCCGTCGCAGCTGCTGCGCGCGGCGTCCCGGCGGGGCTGCCCGGTGATGGATGGGATCCCGATGCTGATCGCGCAAGCGGCACTCGCCTTCTCGCTCTGGCTGGGTGGGGAGCCGCCGTTGCAGGCCATGGCCGCGAGCCTCGGCCGCTCCTGGGATTGAGTGGGCCGGGGCTGGACGCAAGGAGCAGTGTCTCCCGGCGCTGGATGATCGCGGTTGCGCCCGCCAGCGCTGGCCGCTTGGAGTCCAGCCTCCCGTCGTGAGGTGTGTTGATGGCCAGGCGCACGCCCTGCTGGCGCGCGCTGCGCGCGCAGGCGCTGGCGTTAGGCGGCACGGCCCTGGACCTGCTGTGGCCCGCTCAGTGTCCCGTGTGCGAGCAGTGGATCGAGCTGGGGCAGCCCGGGGTGGTGTGCAGCCGGGGACGGGCCCCGTCGCCGCTGCTGCACCGATGCTGCCTGCGCGCGCTGCCACGCGCCACGTTCGCGCCGGGGTGGCCGCGGGCGCTGCACGCGGGCGCTCCCCTGCGCTGGGCGTACGCCGACTCCCCGGCGCTCTTCGCGCTGCTGCACGCGGCGAAGTACGGCGGGCGCAGCGCGCTGTTGACGCAGCTCGCCGTTACGCTCGCCCACGCCGGCGTGCGCGCTGGCTGGCTCACGGCCCAGGCCGTGTTGGTGCCCGCACCCGACGACCCGTTGCGCCTGCGCGAGCGCGGCTTCAGTCCCGCGCGCCTCATTGCGTCGGCGCTGGCGCGTCGCGCGGGCTGCCCGCTGCGCGGCGATCTGCTGCGCCGCAGGCGAGCGGCGCCGCCGCAGGCCCGTCTGCGCGATCCGCTGCAGCGCTGGCGCAACGTCGATGGGATGTTCTCCGCGGGCAATCTCGCGGAGATCCCGCGCGACCGTCCCTTGGTGCTGGTGGAGGATCAGATCACCACCGGGGCCACCGCGCAGGCCGCGCTGAGGATCCTGGGCGCTCGCGGCAACCCAGTGGCGGGCCTTGCGTTGGGCGGGGCGAGCCGCGCACCGCGGGAAGTTGGCCTTGACACCCCGTTGCGCGGCTCCCTAGAATGTTTGCGGCGGGGTTGGTCTCTAACTCCATGTGATTCAAGCACATAGAGCCCAGCTGAGCGCGCGGGCCCTGTGCTCGCGGCCATCCGCTGCGTTCCCGAACCGGGAGTCGGTTGGCCCATGAAGAAGCTCTCCGTGCAGGACGTCGACCTCCACGGCCGCCGTGTGCTCACGCGTGTCGATTTCAACGTGCCCATGGACCCCAACGGCGCGATCACCGACGACACGCGCTTGCGGGGCTCGATCTCGACGATCCAGTTCATCGTCGCGCACGGCGGCATGCCCGTCCTGATGTCGCACCTGGGCCGCCCCAAAGGGCAGCGCAGCGAGAAGTTCAGCCTTCGCCCCGTCGCCGACCGGCTCAGCGAGTTGCTCCCCAGCATCCCCATCCGGTTCGCCGACGACTGCATCGGCGAGCCGGCGGGCAAGGTCGTGCACGCACTGCAGCCCGGCCAGGTCGCTCTGCTGGAGAATCTCCGTTTCTACTCTGAGGAGGAGAAGAACGACGACGGGTTCGCCCGGCAGCTCTCCGAGCTCGGTGATCTGTACGTCAACGACGCCTTCGGGACCGCCCACCGCGCCCATGCCTCGACGGTGGGCGTGACGCGCTACTTCGATCTGCGCGTTTCTGGGCTGCTCATGGACAAGGAGCTGGAGAATCTCGGCGCCCTGCTGGAGAATCCCACCCGGCCCTTCGTGGCGGTGCTGGGTGGTGCCAAGGTGAGCGGCAAGATCGAGGTGATCGAGAACCTCCTCGACCGCGTCGACACCATCCTCGTGGGTGGCGGGATGGCCTTCACCTTCTTCAAGGTCCACGGGCTGGAGGTGGGCAACAGCCTCGTGGACAACGATCTCCTGGAGACCGTGCGCGGAATCACGCTGAAAGCCAAGCGGTCCACGACGCAGCTGCTGCTCCCCCAGGACTGCGTGGTGAGCAGCGAGTTCGGCGAGCACGGGGAGCGCAAGGAGGTCCTCGTCACCGACATTCCCGAGAGCTGGCAGGGTCTGGACATCGGCTCGCGCACGATCAAGCTCTACAGCCAGGTGATCGAGTCGGCCAATACCATCTTCTGGAACGGGCCCATGGGGGTCTTCGAGATCCCGGCGTTCGCCAAGGGCACGCGGGGGATCGCGCGCGCCATGGCGCAGGCGACCGAGACGGGAGCGCGCACGGTGGTCGGCGGTGGCGATTCCGTGGCGGCGCTGGCGGAGATGGATATCGCGAGCCGCATCACCCATATCTCCACCGGTGGGGGGGCCTCGCTGGAATTCCTGGCGGGAAAGACGCTGCCGGGCGTGGAGGCCCTCAGCGACGCCAGCAGCATGCGCGTCTGACGCCGCCTCTGCTGGCGGGATCCACGGGGGTAGGTCGTGGCGATGCGCCGTCCATTCATCATCGGCAACTGGAAGATGAGCCTGAGCTACTCCGGGGCGATGGCGCTCGCCCGGGAGCTCAAGCGCAAGGTGGCGGGCATCTACGCCGGGCCGGAGGTGGCAGTCTGCCCGTCGTTCCCCCACATCGTCCCGGTCAAGGAGGCCCTGGAGGGCAGCGTTATCGGCGTCGGGGCCCAGGATCTGGTGCCCCACGAGCCGGGAGCGGTGACGGGGGGCGTGAGCGCCGAGCAGCTCAAGGAGCTCGGCGTACGCTGCTGCGTCCTGGGTCACAGCGAGCGCCGGCAGAACTTCGGCGAGACCGATGAGCTGGTCGCCGCCAAGATCCGCGCCGCCTTCCGCGTGGGGATCACGCCGGTCTTCTGCTTCGGCGAGACGTTGGAGATCCGCGAGGCGGGGCGCACCGAGGCGCACGTGATCGCCCAGGTGTCACGGGTGCTGGACGTGCTCGACCCGCCGCAGATCGCGGCGCTGGTGATGGCCTACGAGCCCGTGTGGGCCATCGGGTCGGGACGCAACGCCGAGGTGGTCGACGCCGAGCGCGTGCACCGCCTGGTGCGCGGTCTGCTAAGGGAGCGTGGCGGGGACAAGGTCTCCCAGACCACCCGCATCCTGTACGGGGGCAGCGTGAACTCCGAGAACATCCGCGCCTACATGTCCTCGCCGGAGATCGACGGTGCGCTGGTGGGTGGCGCCAGCCTCGACGCCCAGCGGTTCGTGCAGATCGTGTGCTACCAGGACGGGCACTGACGCCGCGTCGCCCGGATCGCTCGACGGTCCACGCCGCCCGGCGCTGCGGGCTCTCGCCGCACCGCCGTCCCGCGGTTTGACACCCGCAAACGCCCGTGCTAGCTTGACCGTTCGGTTCTGCGGCGACCGCTTTTCCCGGGGCCCGACCGGGCCTCGATCTCCAGGCGAATGACGATGTACTACCTGCTGTTTGCTCTCCACGGTCTGATCTGTTTCCTGCTCTGCGTCGTGATCCTGCTGCAGTCCAGCAAGGGCGACGGGCTGGCGGGCGCCTTCGGCGGCGGGGCTGGGCAGGCCGTGTTCGGAACCCACGGGGTCACGACCTTCCTGCATAAGGCCACCATCTACCTGGCGGTGGGCTTCATGCTCTGCAGCGGCCTGTTGGTCGTCATGACGGCCAACCGCGCCAACCGCACTCCCCAGGCGGAGGCCCGGCGTGGACTCGAAGAGCTGCCGGTCACGGGCGGCGCGGCGGTGCCCACGACGGAGCCGGCGCAGGGTCAGCCTGCGGTGCCGGCTCCCGCGGTACCGGTGCAGGCACCGGCCGGGACGCCCGCGGCACCGCCGGCCGCAGGTGCGGAAACGTCGACCCAGCAGAAGCCCCAGGGAAAGTGAGCCGCGCGCCAACGCGTGCCCGGGTGGTGGAATTGGCAGACACGCTGTCTTGAGGGGGCAGTGGCGCAAGCTGTGCGGGTTCGAATCCCGCCCCGGGCACCACATCTCCGCAGCGCCGAGGCCGCGCGACATCCGATGCGCGGCCTCGCTCATGTGCGCCCAGCATGGGCGCTGACTTGAAGGTGGAAGTCCTTCCGGGAGCTGGTCACGGCGACCGAAGGGAACCGCAGAGCGTCGGTCCGTGAGGCCGGCGTGAAGGAAGCGGGGAACGAAACTGCGGGCCGATGGACAAGAACCGCGTACGAGGCGGCGCCGGGCAGGGCGAGCGGGCATGACACCGCGAAGCTCTGGTGACCGAGGCTCAGGCGACGTAAACGCGGCGGTCGTGCAGTGAAGGTCAGCGTCCTTACCTGGGGAGATCTCGCCTTGCGCCTGAAAGGGCGACGCCTTCGGGTGGAGCGAGAAGTCAGCCGAGGCCATAGTAGCCGCCGCGGGCAGCGCGGGGCGAAGGGCCAAACGAGAAGGAGAGCGAGACGGACGTGAACCTCGCTGCGACAGCGCCCCAGATGTCCGGGCAACTGGAGTTCCCCTTTCTCGGCAGGGGTGAAGCCCTTGCGGGGAAAGGGAGCGGGGAAGTCAAGGCGGCGGTGAACGGGACCGGGCGCTTGGGGGAGGAGCGCCTGATGGAGCTGGTGGTGGAACGCCAGAATCTGCAGGCAGCCCTCCGGCGAGTGAAGCAGAACAAGGGCAGTCCCGGCATCGACGGGATGACGGTGGGAGAGCTGGCCGAGCATCTGCGGGAGCACTGGACACGGATCCGCGAGCAGCTGCTCGTGGGGACGTACCAGCCCCAGCCGGTGAGACGGCACGCGATCCCCAAGGACGGCGGCGGGACCCGAGAACTCGGGATCCCGACGGTGCTCGACCGTTTCATCCAGCAGGCCCTGCTGCAGGTGCTGCAGCCTCGATTCGACCCGAGCTTCTCTGACCACAGCTACGGATTCCGGCCTGGACGGCGTGCACACGACGCGGTGTGTCGGGCACAGCAGTACATCCAGGAGGGACGCCGTTGGGTGGTAGACGTGGATCTGGAGCGCTTCTTCGATCGCGTCAATCACGATGTGTTGATGAGCAGGCTTGCCAAGCGTATCGGGGATCGGAGGATGCTGCGACTGATTCGCCGCTACCTGGAGGCCGGAGTGCTGGCCGACGGGGTGGTGGTGGAGCGGTGGGAAGGGACGCCGCAGGGCGGACCGATTTCACCGCTCTTGGCGAACGTGCTTTTGGACGAGGTGGACAAGGAGCTGGAGAAGCGCGAACACACGTTCTGCCGGTACGCCGATGACTGCAACGTGTATGTGCGGTCACAGCGGGCGGGGGAGCGAGTGATGCGGCTGCTGGAGCGGCTGTACGCGGGGCTTCGGCTTCGGATCAATCGGGACAAGAGCGCGGTGGCCTGGGCGTGCGACCGCAAGTTCCTCGGCTTCGCCTTCTGGGTGGCGCCGGGGGGAGTGGTGCGGCGCCGGGTCGCCAAGCCAGCCCTTGAGGCGATGAAGGGCCGTGTCCGGCAGATCACGTGCCGGAACGGAGGGCGGAGCCTGGAACAGGTCTGTGGGGAACTACGGGCGTACCTGCGGGGCTGGAAGGAGTACTTCCAGCTCGCCGACACCCCGAAGATCTTCGCGGAACTGGACCAGTGGATCCGGCACCGTTTGCGGAGCCTTCAGCTGAAGCAGTGGAAGCGAGGGCGGACCATCTACCGCGAGCTGCGACGGCGGGACACACCCGACGCCGTAGCGCGGCGGGTCGCCGCCAACGCCCGCCGCTGGTGGAAGAACTCCGCGATGGGGCTACACATCGCGCTGCCGAACTCGCTCTTCGACCAACTGGGAGTCCCCCGGCTGGCCGGATGACCTCAACTCCTCGAACCGCCGGATGCGGACCCGCATGTCCGGTGGTGTGGGAGGGGAGCAGCGGGCGATCCCCGCTGCCCCCTATCCCGATTTCGTGGTCCCGTCCTCCTGCGACATCCGCATGCGGCGCGACCGCGACCCTCCGACTGACGCCGCCCCCCTCCGCCGGCCACCTCGCGCGTGCATTTTTTGTTTGACACCCTTTGGGGCGATTTCAATAATGCGCAAGACAGACGAACCGGAACGAGAGTTGCAGACTCGTTGTGGTTCGAACGTCGACTCGCGGGGCTTTGCCCCAAGTCAAGGCTGCACTCAACAAGCGAGGCGTACGAAAGATGGAAGACGGAATGCTGACAATGCTGGCGGCTGCCCGCAAGAAGGCGGGAGCCAAGAAGCGTCGGAAGAAGAAGGGCGCGGCCAAGAAGAAGGGTGGCGCCCGAAAGAAGGGCGGCGCCCGCAAGAAGGCGGGCGGCAAGAGGCGCGCCCGTCGCAAGCGGACCGCGAAACGGTCCGCGACCAAGAAGATGATGTAGTGCCCTGCGCCCGGGCGCCGTCACCGTCGGGCCCGGGGCCAGCACTAAGAGGCGCCCTCCCAGAAGGAGGGCGCCTCGTCGTTGATGGGCCAGAAGGGGTAGCGCGGCGGACCGGCCGCGATCGGTCAGGGGTTGCCGGGTTCCACGACCGCAGGCGCCGGGGGTACGTCGTGGCGCCAGGTCAGCCCCGCCGAGATCATGGGCAGTGTGATCGTCTCGTTGAAGATGATCTCATTGTTCTTGTAGCTGTACAGGCTGGCATCCACCGAGAGCTGGGCGGACAACCGCGGCGAGAGCGGGTAGTGCAGCCCCCCGCCCCACAGGAAGTAGAGCGCCCCCACGTCCCGGGTGCGGGGGTAGTTGTTGAGGATGCCGCCAAACCCCAGGTTGAAGTAGGGACGGAGTTTGCCGCGGGACACCTGGTAGACCATGTTCGCCCCGCCCTGGTAGACCGACACGTTGCTGCGGTCCCACTCGTAGACCGTCGGATTGCGGTCGGTGTGGCCGGTGACCGTGGCCTGGGTCTTTCCGTAGACGCCGCGCAGTTCAAGCCCGAAGCGGTCGCTCAAGTAGAACGTGGCTGCGCCCCCGAACAGCGTGCCGTTCTCCAGTTTCTTGTGCGGGGCCCGGATCGGCGAACTGTCGGCAGCGCGCAGCGGCCGACCGCTGAAATCCAGGATGTCGCTCGCTCCGAGGTCGCGCGTGCGCTGCACATCGAAGATGTCCGGGAGCTGCAGATACGTCGCCCCGAAGAATGGGCCTGCGAAGAGCGAGAGCTCGATGCGCTGCACCTGGAAGATCGGCTTGCCCTCTGCCGGGGGGGCCGCAGCGGCAGATTTGGCCGCCGGCGAGGGCCCGGCGTCCTTCGCCGGCGGCGTCGCCGGAGCGTCCTTCGCGGGCGGCGCGTACTGCGCCCGGGCCGGGGGGGCTCCCAGCAGGCAGCCGATGATCGCCAGGGTGAGCGCCAGGCTGAGCGGGAGCGTCGCCCCGCAGGCGGCTCGCACGGTCGAGCGTAAGGTCGAGACCATCGGGTCTTCCTCTCGCCGGCTGGCCGGCGCGGCGCTGGCCGTGCCGGAGATGGTGATCGCTGGCGGCCCGCGCGCAGGAACGATCCCGGCGCAGGGGCGAGTCCGTGGGTGAGGCCCACCGGTGGGGTGAACGCAAAACTCTAGGCCGGCCCCCGCCGCGCTGTCAAAACCAAAGTCTGCGCGCTGCCGACTCGCGCCGCCGGCACAATATAAGGATGCCCGGGCGCCCGGCGGTAGGTCCGGCTGCGGCGGCCTGAGCAGCCTGGGGGGTGCCTGCGGCAGCTCGGCCCCCCCGCCAGAGCTCGGGGCCGGCCGCGTGCGGGGCGCTGCGTTGACACTGTTTTCGCCGCAGTGATAGATTGGGCCGTCTGGCGCCTGTACGCCCCCGCCCGCGCGGGTGGGTTGGCGCCCGCAGCGGCTCCGCCCGCCAATTTTTCCCGGTGCCCTCGACAACCCGGGCGGCGCGTCGGCAGCCGCCGAACCGCAAGGAGCGTGTCCGTGAAGAGCTACGACCCCGCGAGTATCCGCAACGTCGCGATCCTGGGCCATCAGGCCTGCGGCAAGACCACGCTCGCGGAGGCGGTGCTCTTCCAGACCGGGGCGATCCAGCGCATGGGAAGTGTCGACGAGGGCACGAGCAACCTCGCCTTTCATCCCAACGAGATCCATCGCCGTACCAGCATCTACCTGGCGCTGGGCGCCTGCGAGTACGAGGGCACCAAGTTCAACCTGCTCGACACCCCGGGGTTCGAGGACTTCAGGGGGGAGGTCGCGGCCGCCCTCTGCGTGGTCGAGAGTGGGTTGCTCGTCGTGCGCGGTGACGCTGGCGTTGAGGTCGCAACGGAGGCGCTGTGGGAGCGGCTGGGCCAGGCGCAGCTGCCTGCCCTCATCGTTGTGTCCCGGATGGACAAGGAGCACGCCGACTTCGGCGCGGCGATGGCGCAGGTGCGCGAGCGCCTCACACCCAAGGCCATCCCCGTCCAGCTGCCCATCGGCCGCGGAGAGGGGTTCCGCGGTGTCGTCGACGTGGCGCAGGGGGTCGCCTGGATCCTGGACAAACCCGGGCACGCGGTGCAGGCGGAGATTCCGGCCGACATGAATTCGGCCTACGAGGCGGCGCGCGAGGAGCTTTTCAACGCCGCCGCCGAGCACGACGATGCGCTGGTGGAGAAGTTTCTGGAAGAAGGCAGTCTCACCTACGAGGAGCTGATCCACGGCATCGGCATCGGTGTTCGCGACCGCACCTTCTTCCCCGTATGCGCCGTGAGCGCTGCGAGCGGCATCGGCATGGGGGCGCTCTTGCACTGCGTCAAGGAGTACCTGCCGGCGGCGGCAATGCGCACCGCGCTGCAAGGCGTGAACAGCAAGGGTGCCACGGTCGCCATCCCCGCGGGCGCCGCGGCGCCCACGGTGGCTCGGGTGTTCAAGATCGCCAGCGAGAAGGACGCGGGGGAGCTGGCATTGCTGCGCGTCTTCGCCGGCAGCATTGCCACGGGAGCCGAGCTCACCAACCTGTCGCGCGGCTCGACCGAGCGCATCTCCGGGCTCTTCAGCCTCGAGGGCAAGAACCGCGAGCGGATCGAGCGGGCCGGCGCCGGCGACTTCGCCGCGGCGGTCAAGCTCAAGGGCACCCACGCCGGCGACACGCTGGGCGACAGGGGCGTAGCGGGCGTGCTCCCGCCCATCCCCTACCCCAGCCCCAACAGTCGCGTGGCACTCCGTCCGGTGCACCAGGGGGACGATGACAAGGTGGCCCAGGGGCTGACCAAGATCCACGAAGAGGACCCCACCTTCAAGTCCAGGCTGGACCCGCAGACGCACGAGCTGGTGCTCGAGGGGCAGGGGGAGTTGCATTTCGACGTGCTCCTGGACCGGCTCAAGGAAACGGCGCACGTCGAGGTCACCCGCCACGATCCCCGCATCCCGTATCTGGAGACCCTCAAGTCGGTGGTCGACGTGCCGGCGCGCCACAAGAAACAGACCGGCGGGCGCGGACAATTCGCCGATGTCGTCATCAAGTTCGAGCCTCTGCCCCGCGGCGCAGGGTTCGAGTTCGTCGACGCAATCGTGGGCGGTGTGGTGCCCAACAAGTTCATCCCGGCGGTCGAGAAGGGACTGCGGGAGTCGATGCAGCGGGGCCCCTTGGCCCGCAACCAGGTGGTGGACGTCCGGGCGACCCTCCACGACGGCGGGTTCCACGCCGTCGACTCCAGCGAGGCAGCCTTCAAGACCGCCGCGGCGCTGGCGCTGCGGACGGCCTTCGAGGAGGCCAAGGCCGTCCTGCTGGAGCCAATCTACACGGTCGAGGTCAAGGTCCCCGAGGCCGCGATGGGCGACGTCATGGGCGACCTCTCGTCACGGCGGGGGCGCATCGTGGGCAGCGAGTCGGACGGCCGGTTCTCCATCGTGAAGGCGCAGGTGCCCCTCGCGGAGCTCTCGAAGTACAGCACGACGCTGCGCTCCATGACCCAGGGGCGGGCCACGCACACGATCACCTTCGACCATTACCAAGAGGTCCCCGCGGAGCTCGCGACCAAGATCATCGAGGAAGCCAAGAAAGAGACGGCGGAGGGCTGAGAGCACCGGCTCATGCGGTGGGGAGGTTCTGTCGTGTCGGGTCATTCGAAATGGGCGACCATCAAGCGGAAGAAGGGCGCGGCGGACGCCAAACGCGGACGGCTGTTCACGCGGCTAGGCAAGGAGATCTCGCTGGCGGCGCGCGACGGCGGCGGCGACCCGGGGGCCAACCCCCGCCTGCGCACGGCCATCGAGAACGCCAAGGCCGGCAGCATGCCCAAGGACAACATCGAGCGGGCGATCAAGCGCGGCACCGGCGAGATCGAGGGGGCCACCTATGCCGAGGTCACCTATGAGGCATTCGGCCCCGCGGGCGTCGCCATCCTGATCCGTTGCGTCACGGACAACACCAACCGCACGGCCGCCGAAGTGCGCCACGTGCTGTCGCGCTACCTGGGCAAGCTGGCGGATCGCCCGGGCAGCGCGGCGCGCTTCTTCGAGAGCAAGGGGGTGATCACCATCGACCCCCAGGTCGCCGACGAGGAGCGGGTGATGGAGGTCGTGATCGACGCCGGGGCGGAGGACGTACAGACGCAGCAGGGCGAGATCCAGGTGACCACCCCGCGCGAGGCGTTCCACGACGTGGCGGAGAGCCTCCAGCTGGCCGGCATCGCCACGCTGTCGGCCGAGCTCACGTCCCTGCCCAACACCACCGTCGCGGTCGCCGGCAAGGACGCCGAGGCTGTGCTGCGCCTGATCAACGCCCTCGACGACATGGACGACGCCACCTCGGTGAGTGCCAATCCCGACATATCCGAGGAGGAGCTGTCCCAGTTGCAGGACCAGCTCTGATGACGATCGTCCTCGGCCTCGACCCGGGCAGCGTCCACCTTGGGTTCGGAGTGATCGAGGCGCGCGGGAGCGTGCTGCGTCCCATAGCGCAGGGGACGTGCGACCTGCCGCGTAGCGAGGCGCTGCCACAGCGCCTGGAGCGCCTCTACGGAGCGATTTGCGGGATCCTCGACCGCTACCCGTGCGACGAAGCGGCGATCGAGCGGATCTTCACCGCGCGCAACGCCGCGTCCGCCCTGGTGCTGGCGCACGCGCGAGGGGTGATCCTGCTTGCGCTCGCACAGCGCGGTCTGCCGATTGCCGAGTACGCGCCCGCCGAGGTGAAGATGTCGGTGACCGGACACGGACGCCGCGACAAGCAGCAGGTGGCCGGTATGGTCGGCCGGATCCTGGGACTGCCGGTCGCGGGGCTGGCGCAGGATGCGACCGACGCGCTGGCGGTAGCGATCTGCCACGCCGGCGGCTGGCGCCGGCAGCTGGCGCTCGCGCAGCCACCGCCACAGTTGCCGGCGGCCGGGCGGCCACGCGTGGCGCGCAAACCCAGGGAGGTGCGCCGGTGTACGCCCTGATCCAGGGCGTGCTGGAGGATGCGGGACCGCCCACGATCGTGCTGGCGGGTGGGGTGGGCTATGAGCTGTGGGTGCCCGAGCGCGCCCGCCGCCGCCTTCCGCCGATAGGCTCGCCGGTGCGGCTGTACACCCACCTGATCTCGCGCGAGGACGGGCTCTCCCTCTACGGCTTTCCGATTGCGCAGGAGCGCGAGCTCTTCCGCTTGCTGATCGGCGTCAGCGGCATCGGCCCCAAGCTCGCCCTGTCGATCCTGGGGGACGAGGAGGCCGAGGACGCGTTCGCGGCGATCCGCGCCGGCGAGCCGGCGCGGCTGACCCGCATCAAGGGTATCGGGCGCAAGACCGCGGAGCGCCTGATCGTCGAGTTGCGCGACAAAGCCTCCGCCTGGCTCCCGGTGCCACGGGCGGCGGTGACGGCAGCCGCCGCGGGCCCTGAGGAGGAGGCGGCGCTGGCGCTGGCGGCCATGGGCGTGGATCCGGAGCGCGCGCGCGTTACGATCGCGGGACTGGAAAGCGCAGAGCGGCACGGCAGCGTGGAGGAGCTCGTGCGCGCGGCGTTGCAGCGCATTCCATTCTGAACCGCGCAATCTCCCACGGCCGCGCGCGCCGCGCGCGGCCGCCATCGCCAGGAAGGGCCCGCTGATGGATCCACGCCAGCGCATCACCGACCCGCGGCCCGACCCGGACCCCGTGGAGACTGCCGACGAAGGGTCGCTGCGGCCGCGGCGGCTGGCGGAGTTCATCGGACAGAACCGCATCAAGCGGCAGTTGGCCACCTTCATCCAGGCGGCGCGCGGGCGCGGCGAGCCGCTGGACCACCTGCTGCTCCACGGCCCGCCGGGGCTGGGCAAGACCACGCTGGCGACGATCGTCGCGCGGGAGATGGACGCGGAGCTGCGCCTGACCAGCGGGCCGGCGTTCCAGAACGGCGCGCAGCTCCTATCGATCCTGGCGCGCGACCAGCAGCACCAGTGCCTGTTCATCGACGAGATCCACCGGCTCAGCCGCGTGGTGGAGGAGCACCTCTATCCGGCGATGGAGGATTGGCGGGTGGAGCTGGTGGTGGACAAGGGACCCGCCGCGCGCCACTACCAGCTCAAGCTCGAGCCGTTCACCCTCATCGGCGCGACGACGCGGGCGGGGCTGGTGACGCCGGCATTGCGCAGTCGCTTCGGCATCGTGCTCCACCTGGACTTCTACCCGGCCGACGAGCTGACGATGATCGTCAAGCGCAGCGCGCAGCTGATGGACATGGACCTCGCGCCGGCGGCCGCGACCGAGATCGCCGAGCGCAGCCGCGGGACACCGCGCGTGGCCAACCGGCTGCTTCGCCGGGTGCGCGACGTCGCACAGGTCGAGGGGCAACCCGCCGTCGATCTGGTGGTGACGCGGCGCGCCCTGCAACTGCTGGAGGTGGACGAGCTGGGGCTGGAGCCGCTGGACCGCTCCTACCTGCGCTGCCTTGCCGCAACGTTCGACGGCGGTCCGGTGGGGCTCTCCAACCTGGCGACCAGCCTGGGCGAGGAGACCGACACGCTGCAGGACGTCGTCGAGCCCTACCTCATCCAAGAGGGGTTCGTGCAGCGCACGCCGCGGGGGCGGATGGCTACGCGCCGCGCCTTCGAGCACCTGGAGCTGCCGCGGCCTGCGAGCCTGCAAGCGCCCCTGCTTTGATGGACGTCACCGCCGCGCTATCCGCCTTCGAGTACGCACTCCCGCCCGCGCTCATCGCGCAGCGCCCCCTCCCCGATCGCAGCGCCGCGCGGCTGTTGGTGTGGGCCGCCAACGGCGGCCTGCGCGACGCCGCCGTGGCCGATCTGCCGCGCCTGCTGCAGCCGGCCGACCTGCTGGTCGTCAACGACACGCGTGTTTTCCCGGCGCGGCTGCTCGGGCGCGCGCAGCCCTCGGGCGCTAGCGCGGAGGTGCTGCTGGTGGCGCCCCACGACGCCGCCGGCCCGCTCGCCTGGAGCGCGCTCGTGCGCCCAGGCCGCCGGATGCGTGCCGGGGCTCGCGCGCGGCTGGAAGGGGACGTGGAGATCGAGGTCGCCGCGGTGCTGCGCGACGGCCACCGCGTGGTGCGTTTCCCTGCGGGCGTGGATCCGCTGGAGCACGCCCGGCGCCATGGGCACGTGCCGCTGCCACCATACATCTGCCGCGCGGACGACGCGCAGGACCGCAGCCGTTACCAGACGGTGTACGCCCGTGAGGATGGCTCGATCGCCGCGCCGACCGCGGGCCTGCACTTGGACGGGGCGCTGCTCCAACGCATCGAGTCGACGGGCGCGGCCGTGGCCAAGGTCACCCTGCACGTGGGACCCGGCACGTTCCGCCCGGTGGAGGAAGAGCAGCTCACCAAGGGCGTGCTGCACCCCGAGCGCTACGCCGTCGCCGCCTTAGTGCTGCGCGCGATCCGCGAGCGGCGGGCGCGCGGCGGGCGCGTCGTGGCGATCGGCACGACGACCTGTCGCGCGCTGGAATCGGTGGACCTGAACGCCGACTCCGAACAGAGCGGCGAAACGGCGCTGTTCATCCGGCCGGGATACCGCTTCCGCGCGGTGGACGTGCTGGTGAGCAACTTCCACCTCCCGCGCAGCTCGCTCTTGATGCTGGTGGCGGCATTCGCCGGGGAGCGCTGGCGTGCGGCCTACGCCCACGCCGTGGCCGGCGCGTACCGCTTCTACAGCTACGGCGACGCCAGCTGGATCGAGCCCGCGGTGGAGGCGTGACCATGACCGACGCGGCGGCGGAGGCGATCTCCTTCCAGGTGCGCAGCGAGGACGGCGCGGCGCGCCGGGGCCGGCTGGTCACCGGACACGGCGTGATCGACACGCCCGCCTTCATGCCCGTGGGCACCGCCGCGGCGGTCAAGGCGCTCACGCCCGCCCAGGTTGCGGCCACCGGCGCGCGCATGGTGCTCGCGAACACCTACCACCTGTACCTGCGCCCGGGCCACGAGCGCATCGCGCGCCTGGGTGGCCTGCACCGGTTCATGGGTTGGGACGGGGCGATGCTGACCGATAGCGGGGGCTACCAGGTGTTCTCGCTGGCGGACCTGCGCACGCTGGACCAGGAGGGGGTGACCTTTCGCAGCCATCTCGACGGCAGCACCCACCGCTTCACCGCCGATCTGGCCATGGAGGTGCAGCGCGCCCTGGGGGCCGACGTGGTGATGGCGTTCGACCACTGCCCGGCACTGCCCGCCGCACAGGGCGAGGTCGCCCTCGCCGTGGAGCGGACCACGGCCTGGGCACGCCGCAGCCTCGACGCCTTCGGCGCGCGCCGGCGCCACCCCGCGGGCCACGAGCAGGTGCTGTTCGGCATCGTGCAGGGCGGCCTGGATGCCTCCCTGCGGAGCCGCAGCGCCGCGGCCCTGATCGAGCTGGATCTGCCCGGCTACGCCATCGGCGGGCTCTCAGTCGGCGAGACGAAGGAGCAGATGCAGGGGGCCGTGGCGATCACGGCGCCACTGTTGCCGCAGGCCAAGCCCCGCTATCTGATGGGCGTGGGATTCCCCGAGGACATCCTGGCGGCCGTGGCGGCGGGCGTGGACCTGTTCGACTGCGTCCTGCCCACGCGCATGGCGCGCAATGGCACCGCGCTGACGCGCGAGGGCCGCCTCCCGCTGCGCAACCGCCGTTTCGCTGACGATCCCCGCCCACTCGATGCGCGCTGCCGGTGCGAGGCCTGCGCCCGCTTCTCCCGCGCCTATCTGCGCCACCTCGTCATGGCGGGGGAGATCCTGGCCAGCGTCCTGTGCACCGTGCACAACGTGACGTTCTACCAGGACCTGATGGCGGAGATCCGCGCGGCCGTGGAGCAGCGGCAGCTGGCTGCGTTCGCGCGGGAGTTCCTCGCAAAGTGGGCGGCCGGGAGCACGCCTTGGGCATAGCCCGCAACCACCCTGGAGTCTGGCCGCGGGCGCCAGCCGCGCGCGGCCTGCACGCGGCGCCGGCGTTGCTGTGGCCGGCCTTGCTGGGGCTCGCCGGCGCGTTTAGACTGGCTGCACCCGGTGTCCCCTCGACTTCTGGAGAGATCCGTGAACCCTGCGGCTTCCCCTCTCTCGCTGTCCCTCGTCGCCCTCCCGGCCGCCCTGATCAGCCCGGGGGTATCGCTGCTGGTTCAGATCGCCGTGATCATGGTGATCTTCTACCTGCTGCTCATCCGTCCTCAGGCCCGCAAGCAGCGCGAGCACCAGAAGATGGTCGACAACCTCACGAAAGGGGACCGCATCCTGACCAGCGGCGGACTGTACGCGAACGTCCTCAACGTGAAGGACAACCTGATCGTGGCGACCATCGCCGACGGCGTGAAGGTCGAACTGGCCAAGTCGGCGGTCGCGACGCGCGTGGACACCAGCAAGCCGGGCGCCCCCGAGAAGCGCGGCGAGGCGCCCAGGCGCCAGGGAAAGGGCAACGGCGCCACGGCCGCCGAGCAGGTGCGGGCGGCGGAAGAGTAGCCCGCGGCAAGGGCCCATGGCGGACGACCCCGAGATCCTCCTCTACGGCGATCCGCGCCTGCGCGTGCGCTGCCGGCCGGTGGAGCAGTTCGACGGCGTCCTGTCGCAGCTGGTCGACGGCATGATCGCCGCCATGACCCACCAGAACGGCATCGGCCTCGCGGCGCCCCAGGTGGGGCACGACCTGCGCCTGATCGTGGCGCGCGACCGGCGCGGCCCGTTGGCCACGGTGCTGCCGCTGGTGAACCCCGAGATCGTGTTCCGCAGCCTCGAGCGCGCCACCTTCAACGAGGGCTGCCTGAGCTTGCCGGGTATCACGGCCGACGTCGACAGGCCGGCGCGCGTCCGCGTCTGCTACCAGGATCTGCAGGGGCGCGAGCAGCTGCTCGCCGACGACGGGCTGCTGGCCCGCATTGTCCAGCACGAGGCCGACCATCTCGACGGCGTGTTGTTCGTCGATCACCTGGGTCTGGTCCGCCGCAAGCTCCTGGCCAAGAAGCTGCGGGAGCTGGCGCGCCGCGCCCAGCCGGCCTGAGCGGCGCTTCCGTGCGCCTGGTGTTGCTCGGTACTCCGGAGTTCGCCTGCCCATCGCTGCGAGCGCTGTTGGCAGCCGGACACGAACTGGCGCTGGTGGTCACCCAACCGGACAAACCGCGCGGACGGGGCCAGCAGCCCTCGCCCACGCCGGTGAAGGCCTTGGCCGCCGCGCGCGGCCTGCCCGTCGCCATGCTGGAGCGCGGCGCCCGCACGCCGACCTATCAGCGCATCCTGGAGCTCGCGCCCGACTGCGTCGTGGTGGTGGCGTTCGGCCATCTGGTGCGCGAGCCCCTCTTGTCGTCGCCGCCGCTGGGCTGTCTGAACGTCCACGCCTCGCTCCTGCCGCGCTGGCGCGGCGCCGCGCCGATCCAGCGCGCCATCCTGGCCGGGGACCGCATCACCGGCGTGACGACCATGCGGCTGGAGGCCGGCCTGGACACCGGTCCCATCTACCTCGCGCAGCCAGCGCCCATCGGCGAGGACGAGACCGCGGGAGAGCTCAACGAACGGCTCGCCGCGCTGGGCGCGCTGCTGTTGGTCCGCACGCTGGAGGGGCTGGCGGCGGGCACCCTGGCGCCGACGCCGCAGTCCCAGGCGGGAGTGACGCATGCGCCGCCGCTGCGCAAGGCGGAGGGCACCGTCGACTTCGCCTGGAGCGCACAGCGCGTGCACGACACCGTGCGCGCACTGCATCCGTGGCCGCGCGCCACCGCGCTTCACGGCGTGCACCGACTGGGGCTGGCCCACACCCGCCGCCTGCGGGCACCGCTCACCCCGTCGCGCCAAGACGCAGCGCCGGGGACCGTGTTGCAGCTGGACGCCGCAGGCATGGACGTCGCTTGCGGCGATGGGTCTGTGCGCATCGGTCAGGTGCAGCCGGAGGGCGGACGCTGGATGGACCCGGCCAGCTACGCGCGCGGCCACGGCCTGCAACCGGGCGATGTGCTGCGGCCGCTCCCGCCTTCGTCGGAGGGGTGGCGTTGAGTGGGGCACCGGGACGCTCGGGCCGCGCGGAGGTCGATCCTGCGCGTCTGGCGGCCGCCCACTTACTGGCGCGGTGGGCCCTGTCCGCAGCGCCGGTCGGCGGGCTGGTGGCGGGCTTCGAGGCGGGCCCGGGCGCCTCGCCTGCTCGCTGGCCCTACGTGCGCCGCCGCCGCGTGCGCGAGCTGGTGTTCGGCGCCGTGCGGCTGCGCGGGCGCTATGACGCCATCCTGCAGCGCTACGCACGCCGCCCGGCCGAGATCCAGCCCAGAGTGCGCGCGATCCTGTGGGTTGCCCTCCACGAGCTCTGCGAGCACGACGCGCCGGCCTACGCCGTGGTGGACCAGGCGGTGGCCTGCGCGCGGCGGATGGGCGCGGCCCACGCCGCGGGCTTCGTCAACGGGCTCCTGCGCAGGGTCGCCTCCGAAGGTGTGCACGCGGGCTTCCCCGACCCGCAGGCCGATCCGCTGGGCCACGCCCGCCTCTGGCTGAGCCATCCGGCCTGGCTCGTGGAGCGCTGGTCCCACGTGCTGCCGGTCTCCGAGGTGGTGGCGCTGTGCGACACGAACAACCACCGTGCGCCGCTCACGCTGCGCGCCCCGCACACCAAGCGCGAGCAGGTCGCCCGACGCTTGGCCGCCCTCGAATGGGAAACGCGGCTGTTACCGTGGGGTCCCGATGCGCTCGAGGTCGTGACGCGCGTACCCGCACCGCTGGCGCTGGAGCAGGCCGGGCGCGACGCCGCCATCCAGGACGAGGCGGCCCAGCTGGTGGCGCCGCTCTTGACCGCAGCGCAGCCGCACCGGATCCTCGACCTCTGCGCGGCTCCAGGTGGCAAGTGCACGCACCTGGCCGGGCTTACGGCGGACGCGGCCCTGATCGTCGCCCTCGATCGCTCGCCGCGGCGGCTGCGCCGGCTGGTCGCGGGCGCGGCCCGCATGGGGGCGCGCTCGATCTGTGCGGTGGCGGCCGACGGCCGGCAGGCTCCGCTGCACGGCGGCTATGACGCCGTGCTGGTGGACGCGCCGTGCACGGGGACCGGCGTGCTCTCCCGGCGCTACGAAGCGCGCTGGCGACGCACGCCGGAGGACCTGCTGCGGCTGCCGCGCTTGCAGCTGGCGCTGCTCGAGGCGGCCGTCGAGCTGACACGCCCGGGGGGGACGATCGTGTACGCGACCTGCTCGTTGGAGCGGGAGGAGAACGATGACGTGGTGGACGCGCTGCGGGCGCGGCGCTCCGACGTGGAGGAGACGGGCGCCGACGGGCTCGCCCCCTCGGCGGTGGTCGATGGTGGGCGCCTGCGCACCTGGCCGCACCGCCACGGGACCGATGGGTCGTTCGCGGCGGTGCTGCGGCGCCGGGGAGGCTCACCGTGACGCTCAAGCGGCTGGTGACGCTCGTGCTGCTGGTGGCCGGGGCGTTCGCCCTGGGGGTGGCGCTGGCGAACTACCTGGTCCTCCCCCACATCATCCACCGCCAGCAGGAGGTGCTCGTTCCCGACCTCACCGGCGTCAAAGTCGACGACGCCCGCGCTCAGGTCGAGCGCCTGGGCCTGCTCTTCGAGGTGCGCGAGGAGGTTTACCGCGAGGGCACGCCGCCGGGCGTCGTGCTCGAGCAGCAACCCCGTGCCTTGCGTTCCGTGCGCAAGGGAAGGCCGCTGCGTGCAGTGGTCAGCAAGGGCGAGTCGCTGGCCCAGGCGCCCGACCTCTCGGGCATGACGCTGCGCCAGTGCGAGATCACACTCGTGCGCGAGGGGCTCAACCTGGGGAGTGTGGCGCGCAGCTTCGATCCCCAGGGCAGGCTCGGCGTGGTGGCGCAGCACCCGCGGGCGGGTGCGCGTGCAGCGCGCGGCAGCAGGGTCGACGTGCTGCTGCGCGAAGGGCACGCGCCTATCTATTTCAAGGTGCCCTCGCTGGTGGGGCGCAGCCTGCAGACCGTGCAGGAGGAGCTGCTGCGCGCCGGCTTCAAGATCCGCCGCGCGACGTACCGCCGCGAGCGCGGCGCCGCGCCGGGCACGATCCTGGAGCAATCGCCGGCGGCGGGCAGCCGGATCCCGGTGGGAGGCAGCCTTGAGCTGGTGGCAGCGTCCTCGGGCTGAGCGCGGCGTGGCCGTCGCGCCGTCGATCCTCTCGGCGGACGTGCTCCGCCTGGGTGATGAGCTGCGCGCGGTCGAGACCGCGGGCGCCGACCTCATCCACCTCGACGTGATGGACGGCCACTTCGTGGACAACCTGACCTACGGTCCCCACGTGGCGCGGGCCGTGGCCCGCGGCAGCGCCTTACCGCTGGACTGTCACTTGATGATCACCGACCCCGCCAGCTACGCGCCACGCTTCGCCGCGGCGGGAGGCGTTTCGGTGAGCTTCCATCTCGAGGTGGAGGTCGATCACGCCGGGCTGCTGCGCGCGTTGCGCGCGGCCGGCGTGCGCGGCGGACTGGTGATCAACCCACAGACGCCCTTGACCGGCCTCGTGCGCCCCCTGCTGCCGCTGTGCGATCTCTTCCTCGTCATGTCGGTTCCGCCGGGCTACGGCGGCCAGCGGTTCGATCCCGCGGTGCTGTCCAAGCTGGCGACCCTGCGGCAGTGGCGGCAGGAGGACGGGCTCGAGTTCGCTCTGGAGATCGATGGCGGGATCGACCCGCAGACCGCGGCGCCGGCTCGCGCGGCAGGGGCGGACATCCTGGTCTGTGGCTCGGCCTTGTTCCGCAGCTCCGACTACCGGACCACCATCGCCAGCCTGCGCGGCGACGGCTGAGCGGCGCCGTTGCCGCGCCGCCGCGCGCTCGGGCGTGGCGCAGAGGTCACGCGAGGCGCCCGCGCTGGGGCCCGGAGCGATCCGCAGCCGGTGCCCCTGCGCCTGCCCGTCCGCCGCGCTTGCCCTTGGCCCTCAGGAAGTTGCGAGACGGCGAGCCGTCTGCTATCCTCCCGGGTCGGCGTTTGCGCCCGGGGCCGGCCCGGGCCTTTTTTTGGACGGTGATGGATGTTCCAGGAGCTGCAGGAGCGCCTTGCGGGGGTGTTCCGCGCCATGCAGGGCGGCGGACGCCTCAGTGCAGAGTCCCTCGAGCAGGCGCTGCGGGAGATCCGCCGAGCGTTGCTGGCGGCCGACGTCGAGGTGTCGGTGGCTCGCGACTTCGTCGCCCGCGTGAAGGAACGGGCGCTCGCGCCCGACTCGCAGGTGTTGCGCAGCCTCACTCCCCAGCAGCACGTTGTCAAGATCGTCCACGACGAGCTGGTGCAGCTGTTGGGCGGTCATCTGGAGCCGCTGGCGCTCGGTGGCACGCCTCCGGCGACCATCCTGGTCATGGGGCTGCAGGGCAGCGGCAAGACGACGTTCTGCGCCAAGCTCGCCCTGCAGCTCAAGGGCAAGGGCCGGCGCCCGATGCTGGTGGCCTGCGACCTGCAGCGCCCGGCCGCCATCGATCAGCTCGAGGTGCTCGCCGCCCAGGCCCAGGTGCCCTGCCACGCGGAGCGCTCCGAGCCGGGCAAGGGCGACGTGGTGGCGGTGGCGCAGAACGCCCTGGCCGCTGCGCGCGCCCGCCTGTGCGACGTGCTGATCGTGGACACGGCCGGCCGCCTGCAGATCGACGAGCCGCTGATGGGAGAGCTCGCGCGCCTCACCACGGCGCTGCGGCCGGCGGAGAAGCTGCTGGTGCTCGATGCCATGACCGGCCAGGAAGCCGTGTCCATCGCGCGTACCTTCGACCAGCGCATCGGCATCACGGGCTCGGTGCTAACCAAGCTCGACGGCGACGCGCGCGGGGGAGCGGCACTGTCGCTGGTGCAGGTGACGGGCAAGCCCATCAAGCTGGTGGGCGTGGGCGAGAAGATCGCCGACCTGGACGCCTTCCATCCCGACCGGATGGCCGGGCGCATCCTGGGCATGGGCGACATGATGTCCCTGATCGAAAAGGCCCAGGAGGGAATCGACGAGGAGCAGGCGCAGAAGCTCGAGCGCAAGCTGCGCCGCGCCGAGTTCACCTTCGAGGACATGCTTGAGCAGCTCCAACAGGTGCGCAAGATGGGGCCACTCAAGCAGGTGCTGGGGCTGTTGCCCGGCATGAACGCCAAGGCGCTCAAAGGAGCCGCCATCGACGAGCGGCAGCTCGATCGCGTGACGGCCATCATCCGCTCCATGACCAAGGATGAGCGCCGCCGCCCGGAGATCCTCAACGGCAGCCGGCGCAAGCGCATCGCGCGCGGGAGCGGCACGGACGTCGCGGACGTGAACCGTGTACTGAAGCAGTACCGCGACATGAAGAAGATGATGAGGGCCCTGAAGAAAGCAGGGTCGATCGACCGCCTCGGCAAGGGCTTCCTCGCCGGCATGTAGGATCGTGCTGGAGAGCGCGGGTCCGCCGCTCGAACCGTAACGGAGGAAAGCGATGGCAACGACGATCCGTCTGACGCGCCTGGGCAAGAAGAAGCGACCGTTCTACCGCCTGATCGTGGTCGATTCCCGCAACCGCCGTGACGGGGCGGCTACCGAGCAGCTGGGCTATTACAACCCATTCGCCGATCCGTACGAGTGTAAGATCGACGCGGGTGGGACCATTGCGTGGCTGAAGCTCGGCGCCGGCCTCAGCGACACGGCGCGCAGCCTGCTGCGCAACGAGGGCGTGCTCCTGCGCTGGCACCTCGAGAAGCAGGGCGTGCCCACCGAGGAGATCGACGGCCAGGTCGAGGCCTTCCGCTCGGCACGCCGCAAGAAGTTCGAGGTGGTGCGCGTGGAGAAGCGGCGCAAGGCCGATGAGAAGGCTCGGGCCGTCGCGGCCGCCGCTGCCGCGGCGCGCAAGAAGGCGCAGGCGGAGGCCGCTCCCCCCGCGGACGAGGCTCCCGCGGCGCCGGACGCGGGCGCGAGCGCGTGAAGGGGCTGATCGGCACCATCGTGCGCGGGATCGTGGACCATCCCGAGGACGTCGAGGTGGAGGAGCGCGAGACGGGTCGGCGCGTGGTCTACCAGCTCCGCATGCATCCCGACGACCGGGGGCACGTGATCGGGAAGGCCGGGGCGACCGTGGACGCGTTGCGCACGCTTGTCTCGGGGATCGCACTGCGGCGCGGTTTGCGCGTGGAGATCGAGATCCTGGACTGAGGCCCGCGACCGGGCGGCGGGGACTTGGCCGTGTTCATCGCCATGGCAGAACTGACACGCCCGGTGGGCCTGCGGGGAGAGCTCAAGGCGGCGCCCCTGGCCGACCTGGTCGAGGAGGTGCTCGATTCGCGGTTCCTCTGGCGCCGTGGCCCGGGCGACAGCGTCGGACCGGCCGGCCTGGAGCACTGGCGCTGGCAGGGACGCGCGCTGGTGCTGAAACTGCGCGGCATCGACGCGGTGGATGCGGCGCGCGCGGCGGTGGGACAGCAGGTGGGCTTCCTCGAGGAGGACTACGATCGCGACGATTTCCCCAAGCCCGCGCACCCGCTTCCGTTCGTGTACCTGGGGCTGACGGTACGCACGGTGGCCGGCGAGACGGTCGGGGTGGTCGACGATGTCCTGCTGTTGCCGGCGAACTGGGTGCTGAGCGTGCGGCAGCCCGGAGGGGACGAGGTGCTGATTCCAGTGATCCCGCCGGTGCTGCGGACGCTGGATCGGCGGGGAGGCACGCTGACGATCGAGCCGCTGCCGGGGCTGCTCGACGGCGGCAATCCGATCTGAAGTCCGGCGGCAAAGGCCGCAAGCTGCCGGCGGGGAGATAACGACGGCCGGAGGGAGGCCGCGTGCGCATCGACCTGCTGACCCTGATGCCGGAGATGTGCCGCGCGGTGCTCGGGGCGGGAGTGATCGGACGCGCAGTCGAGACGGGCCGGGTGCGGGTGGTGGTCACCGACGTGCGCCGTTTCGCCGTGGACCGGCACGGAACCGTCGATGACGCGCCCTACGGGGGGGGCGCCGGGATGATCCTGCAGGCGCCGCCCGTGGTGGAGGCAGTGGAGTCGGTGCGCCTGCCGGGGGCGCCGGTGATCCTGATGAGCCCCGCGGGGCGGGTGTTCTCCCAGCCCGTCGCCGACGAACTCGCGCGGCACGAGCAACTGGTGCTCGTGTGCGGGCGGTACAAGGGGATCGACGAGCGGATTCGCGAGCTCGTCGTGACGGACGAGATCTCCATCGGCGACTACGTGCTCTCGGGCGGGGAGCTGGCGGCGCTGGTGGTGGTCGACGCGGTGATCCGCAGGCTGCCCGGCGTGCTAGGCAGCGCGGAGTCCGCCGAGACGGATAGCTTCAGCGCCGGGCGCGAAGGGCTGCTCGATGCGGCCTACTACACCAGGCCTGCGGAGTACCGCGGGCTGCGCGTGCCGGAGGCGCTGATGTCGGGCGACCACGCAGCGATCGCGCGGTGGCGCCAGGCGAGCAGCCGCGCCCGCACGCAGGCGCGGCGGCCCGATCTGCTGGCGGAGCCGCGCAGCGACGAAGAGAGAGGCAGGAGGTAGAGAGCCATGAACATCATGGATTCGATCCGGCAGCAGCAGCTGCGCAAGGACGTGCCCGACTTCCACGTCGGCGACACCGTGCGCGTGGCGGTGCGCGTGCGCGAGGGGGACAAGACCCGCACGCAGCTCTTCGAGGGGGTGGTCATCGACCGCCGCGGAGGGCAGATCGAGGAGTCGTTCACCGTGCGCAAGATCAGCGCCGGGATCGCCGTCGAGCGCGTGTTCCCCCTGCACTCACCCAACGTGGTGAGCATCGAGGTGTCGCGCCGCGGGCGAGTGCGCCGCGCGCGCCTGAACTACCTGCGTGGCCGCTCGGGCAAGGGAGCCCGCATCCAGCAGCAGGAGGGGGCCGAGGCGGTCGCCAGAGAGCCCGGGACGGACGCGATCGCCACAGGATCCGGCACCGATGCGGCGCCGCCGGAGCCCGCCGCGGAGGACGGGAAGGCTTGAGCGCGGCCCTGGCTCGCTTCGACGCGCGCGTGGCGGCGCGGCGTGGGGCGTGCCGGCTGGCTGGCGTCGACGAGGTCGGCCGCGGGTGTCTGGCGGGCCCGGTCGTCGTCGCCGCCGTCATCCTGCCGGCAGGACTGCGGCTGCCCGGGGTCGACGACTCCAAGCGCCTCACCCGTAGGCAGCGCGAGACCGCGTTCGGAGTCATCCGCGCGGCTGCCGTCTGCTGGGCGGCGGTCGCAGTTGCCGCATCCGAGGTGGACGCGCGCAACGTGCTGGGTGCCACCCTCTCGGGCATGCGTCGCGCCGTGGCGCGCTTGCGCGTGCCGCCGGATCTCGTGCTGGTGGATGGCCCCTACCTGCCCGAAGGCCTGCCCGCGCCGGGGATCGCCATCGTGCGCGGGGACGGGCGCAGCCAGGCGATCGCTGCTGCGAGCATCCTGGCCAAGGTGGCCCGCGACCGTCTCATGCGCGCCTGGCACCGCAGGTATCCCGTCTACGGGTTCGCCTCCAACGTGGGCTACCCCACGCCACACCACCTGCAGGCGCTGGCACGGGCCGGGGCTTGCCCGTTGCACCGCCGGTCCTTCGCCCCGGTCCGATCCGTCTGCGCCCAGCTTCCGCTGGCGCTCTGAGCGCTGCGCTCCATCGCCTCCGCTGCCTCTGTACCGCCTTCCACCACGAATCGGCTGCCTCCCGCGAGAGGCCCACGATGCAGAGCGATCCGCTGCGGACGCCGGGCTCCGCTGCGCGCGCGCCGCGCCACGGCGGCATCGCCCCCCGCCGCGGCGCACTCGGGGAAGAGATCGCCGCCGCCTTCCTGCAGCTTTCCGGGCTGCAGGTTCTCGGGCGCAACCTGCGCGGTGAGGCGGGCGAGGTGGATATCGTGGCGCGCGACGGGCCGGCGCTGGTGTTCGTCGAGGTGCGTCTGCGTTCGGCGGGGGCGTGGAGCAGCGCCGCGGGATCCATCGGCCACGACAAGCGGCGCCGGCTGCGGGCGTGCGCGCGGAGTATCCTGAGGCGACGCCAAGACCTGTGCTGGCCGGGGCGGACCGTCCGCTTCGACGTGGTGACGATCGATCTGCAGGCCGATGCGCTGGCCTTGAGCCACCTGCGCGCGGTGCGGCTGGACGGCTGAAGTGCCGGGGGGCGCGCAGCCCCGCCCCGACGCGGGCCGGCGCGGCAGCTCGCGTCGGGGCGGCGACGCGTTGACCGCGGGGGTCGCCCGTCCCTAACTTGCTGACGCGGCACGCGCCGGGCGCGAGCGCGCCGCGCCCTTCCGCAGGCCGCTCCCCGTGCCCTGGCGTGCCGTGAGCCCCACAACCACCCCATCACCGAATCTCCGGCGTTCCGTGCCGTCGCCCACCCCCGCGGCGGAGGATCCCGCGTGCTGTCTGCCGGCGGGTGCAGCGGCCGCGTGGCAGGGACGGAGGCCTCCCGCGCGGCGGTTCGTGGCGCCAGCGGTCGTCCTGTTGGTGATGCTCGCGGCCCAGCTGCCCGCCGCCCCCGGCCGCGCCACCGCGTTGCCCGCGACGCCCGAGGGAACCGCGGATCCGGGCGGCTGGATGGGCGCGGTCGACGGCGACACGTCGCTGCGCGCGCGCTGGGTGCTGCGCCCGGACGACCCGGTGGCGGCGCAGACCCACCTCGGCGCGGCCGGCGCGGCCCTGGTGGCGCGGCTGGCGCGCTTTGGCGACCTGTGGGTGCTGGAGGCTCCCGCCGAGAGCGTGGGCGCCGTGGAACAGGCCTGGACGGCGCTGGGCGAGCTGCGCCGCGACGCGGGCGGGACGCCGTGCCTCATTCGCACCACTGCGCTGGTGGGCGTGCGCCCCTACGTGTGGCAGACTCTTAACCTGCGTGGAGATCCTGGAAGCTCCATCGCCATCCTCGACAGCGGCTGCGACACGGCCCACGACGACCTGGGCGACCCCGACTTCGACAACACCGACCTACCGCCCGCCGCGGCCGGCGACCCCGACGACTGGCGCGACGCGGCAGGCGCTGGCTTCCCTGCAAACCTCGCGTTGCGCGTGGTGGGCTGGCACGATGTCTCCGACGATATGCCCGGCGCGCTGGGCCCCTACGATTACCACCGCCACGGCACCGCGCTGGCGGGGGTGGCCGCGGGGGGCGGGGTCGTCGACCCGCGCCTGGCGGGAGTTGCCCCCCAGGCGCGCCTGGTGATCGTCAAGACCTACAACTTCGAGGGCCACTGGGAGGTGTGGGCGAGCGACCTGCTGCTGGGGATCGACTGGCTGCTGGCGCACCTGCAGAGCTACCGCGTGCGTGCGTGCCTGATCGGGGCGACCTGGCCCGACGATCTGGCGATTTCCGATGCGGTGCGCGCGCTGACCCAGGCCGGCATCGCGGTGATCTGCCCTATCGGCAATGACCCGCACGCCCCGCTTGCGTACCCGGCGCGCTGTCCCGAGGCCATCACGGTAGGGGCCACCGATCCCGATGGACGGCTCGCGGCGTACAACACCCCGGGCGATCTGGCGCTGCGCGTCCCCGACCTGGTCGCGCCCGGTGGCGGGAGCATCGATCCCAGCGGTGCCATCGTCACCTGCGACAACGAGCCCAACGACTCCTACCGCGGCCGCGTCGGCACCTCGCTCGCGGCTGCGCACGTTGCCGGGGCGGTGAGCCTGATCTCGCAGGCGCTGGCGGAGGGTGGGCGCGTATGGCGCACCGACGCCGCGCAGGTGCGTTGGCTCACTGCGCTGCTTGCAGCCACCGCCGTGGAGACGCAGGAGTACGAGTCGACGCGGCCGCCGGGCTTGCGTCTGGACCGCGGGGGGCAAGACCCGGCGGAGGGCTTCGGTTTGCTGCAGGTCGACGGCGCTGTGGACGCCGTGCGCCGGGTGATCTGGCCGGGCGACCGCGCGGCCTTCGTGTTGGAGTCGCCGGTCACGGGCAGCGCCGTGTGGTCCGCCCGCCTGCCGGTGCTGGGCGCGCAGTCGTTGGTAGCCGATCTGAGCGTGCCCGCGCAGGCGGACTTCGACCTGATGCTCTACCGCGACACCGGCGACGACGTCGTGCTGGAGGCGGCCTCCCGCTCACCAGCGCCCGGCACGCCGGAGTCGCTGCAGCTGCCGAATCTCGCAGCGGGCTGGTACGTGCTGGTGGTCAAGCGCATCAGTGGCAAGGGCACGGCAACGCTGGTGACCGACCAGCTCGCCGCCCAGGGCCGCCTGTGGCCGCTGCAGCTCTCGGCCCCCATGACGGTGGCACCGGCGACCTACGATCTCGATGGCGACGGCCTGCCGGAGATCATCGCGCCCAACAACGTGTCCATCGACGCCTCAGGGCACACCATCTACGTCTTCCGCGGGGACGGCCACGCCTTCGCGCCGTTCCCCCGCACGTTCTTCAGCGCCTCCGATCGCACCGGAGCGCTGACCGCCCCGGTGGTAGGGGATCTGGGACAGGGGATCCGCATCGTGTGCGGGTCCGGGTTCGGCGACGTCTACGGTGTGGGCCTCGACGGGGTGCTGAAATTCCAGACCACAGTGGCCAGCGGAACGCCCACCACGGGTCCCGCGCTCTGGAGCGCTGCGGGGCAGACGCGCCTCGTGGTCGGCACCGACGATGGCGCTGCGATCCTCGACGCCGCGGGCGCCGAGGTGGATCGCTGGGTGCTGGGCGCGGGGGCGGCCGGGCCCGCGGCCGTCGGCGACGTCAACGGCGATGGCGTGAGCGAAGTGGTGATCGCCACCCAGGAAGGGAAGATCCATGCCCGCGCGGCCGACTCGGCCCTGCTGCCGGGCTGGCCGGTGTTGCGCCCGCCGGGTGTGACGCTCTCGGCGCCCGTGCTGGTGGGCGATCCGGGGTCCGGCGCTCGCGTGGCACTCACCGAGCAGCGCGCCGACGGCAGCGTGTGGCTGCTGCTGTTGGGTGCTGATGGCGCGTTGCAACCCGGCTTCCCCATCGCCCTGGGAGAGAGTGGCGACGCCGTGGTGCGCGCGCTGGCGGGGGTGGTGCCGTCGCGCCTGGTTCGGGGCGGGCCCATCGCGCTCCTGGTGCCGCTGGTGTACACCGATGCCCAGGGGCGCACCGGTGCCCGCGTGCAGGCCGTGACCTTGGCCGGCGGCAGCACGCCGTGGCTGTCGGTGCCGCTCTTGTCCGCAGCATTCGCCGGGGCAGGGCCGCGCATCGTGCGCGTGGCCATGGGAACGCCGGTGGTGGCCGACGTGCTCTCGGCGACGGGCGCCGAGAGTTGGTTCCCGGTGCAACTGGCGTGGGAGGAGACGCTGGAGGGGACCTCCCAGGTCCGCTACGGCAGTGTCGTGCGGATGCTGGGTTACGCCGACGGCGCGCCCGACCCCAGGCTGCAGTGGGATGCCGCAGACGGCCACCAATTCGAACCGGCGCTCACCCATCTGCCCGGGGTGGTGGCCGATCTGGACGGCGACGGGCGCGCCGATCTGATTGTGGCGCGGGGCAACCGGCTCTATCTGCAGCAGGGCCGCCAGCCCACCGAGCCCGCGAACTTCTGGACGGGCGGCCGCGGCTCGGCCGCCCAGGACGCGTGCTACGCGTGCGTGGCGCCCCCGCCGGTCGGCACGCCGCCCGTGTCGGCCCGCCCCGCTCTGGTGCTGCGCGTGCGGCCCAACCCGTTCAATCCGCGGGCGGAGATCGAGCTGGAACATGCCGGTGCGGGCGAGGCGGCCTTCACCTTGCTCGACGCGCGCGGACGCAGGGTGCGGCAGTGGCACCGCGCGCTCGGCGCGCAGGGCCCGTGGCGCGAGCCGCTGCAGGCGCAGGATGGGCACGGCGTTGGGCTGGCGAGCGGAATCTACCAGCTCGTGGTGGAAGTGGCGGGGGAGCGCGCTACCGCCAAGGTCACGCTGCTACGCTGATGCGCAACGACGGCCCGTGGTGCGCCGAGCGGGCCACGACGGCGCTGGGCGCTCGGGGAGCGCCGCCGCGGCGCGGGCTCACTCCGGCTCGCCCGTGCGCGCGAGGCGGATCTGGCTCTTCAGGCGTCCCCAGAAGCTGATGCGCTCCTGCAACAGCTCGCGGATGCGGGGCACTTCCACCATGGCGGTCTGGTAGCCCACGTCCATCATTTCCTGCGCCCGTCCCAGGTCGAAACCTCCGAAACGGCGCAGGTCCGGCTTGAGCACGACGTCGGCGTAGCGCGCGGACACACGGGCGTTGCGACTGGAGACCAGGCCCACGACCCTCAGCACCATGCCCACCCAGTTGCGGGGCGGATCGCTGAAGTCGCGGTAGGCGCCCAGATGCACCGCCACGTTCAGCGGGCAGTTGGCGCTCCGTACGGTCTCGACCGGCAGAGACTCCACCATGCCGCCGTCGGCGTAGAGCCCGCCATCGATCTCCACGGGGCTGAAGATCTGCGGAATGCTGCAGCTCGCGCGCACCACGGGGGCGACGCGCCCGCGATGGAAGACGGTCTTGTCGCCGGTGAGCAGGTTGGTGGTGACCACGTAGGTCGGGATCTGAAGGTCCTCGAGGCGGCGGCTGTGCCCCACCACCTCCCCCACGAAATCCTCGATACGCCTGCTGGAGAGTAGGCCGAGACGCGGCACCTGCAGCGTGGCCAGACGCTTCCAGGTCACCTCCCGCGCCAGGTCGGCCAGGTCGTCCAGCGTCATGCCGGAGGCGTAGAGCACGGCGATCAGACTGCCGCCGCTGGTGCCGGCGATGGCGGCCGGGCGCAGGCCGTTCTCCTCCAGCGCCTTGAGCACGCCGATATGGGCGATCACCTTGGCGATGCCGCCCGAGAGGGCTACGCCGATGCCGGTGGGTTCCGAGGTTGCCGCGTGCATGTTCACCCGCTGGTGCGCTGTTGGGCCGCGCCAGGGTAGAGCAGACCGGGCGTTTGCACAACCGCGGCCCGGTGGGGCCGCGCCGCTAGCGGGCGGGCTCGACCTGCGCCTGCTCCAGGGCGCTGCCGCGGTCGCCGGCCAACTGAAAGTACTCGTCGAGCTTGGTCAGCTGCAGGATGCGCAGGACGCCGGCCGGCGCGCTGCACAGGACCAGCCTCCCGTTCTCCGCCGCGAACGCATTGGCGGACGCCACCAGGCTCGAGAGCCCCGAGCTATCGATGTAGCGCACGCGGGAGAGGTCCACCACCACGCGGCGCGACCCCTGTTGGAGCTTGGCCGTCAGGCAGTCGCGCAGCGCTCCGCTGGTGGCGGTGTCGATGGAGTCGTTGGGCAGCACCAACACCACCCCGTCGGCGAGCTCGCTGATCTCGATCTCCATGGGTTCCTCCTTGTGCGTCGCGGCGGTGCGCGGGCGCTCCGCCACGCCGGTCCTCGAGCAGATTGCGGGCCAGTTCTCAGGGACCGCCTGCCGTGGGGTCGATGCGCGCAACGATCAGCGTCGTGTCGTCGTGACGGCGGGCCTGCTGGACGTGTGCCCCGATCGCGGCCAGGACGTGATCGAGGATGGCGCGCGCCGAATCGCGCGGGGCCTTGGCGAAGGTCTCCTCCAGCCGCTGGTGGCCGAACTGCTCGCGGCCGGCGTCCATCGCCTCGGTGATTCCGTCACTGTAGAGCAGCAACGCATCGCCGGGCTGCAGCTGCAGCCGGGCAGCGGGATAGCGGGTCGAGTCGCGCAGGCCCATCGGGAGCGAGCGCAACAACGTCGACTCCAGGCGCCCGTCGCGCGCCCGCAGCAGCAGGGCCGGCTCGTGTCCGGCGGATGCGATTGTGACCTTCCCCGAGGGGAGCTCCACGCGGACGCAGACCGCCGTGACGAAGTTGGGGCCGAATCCCTCCTCGCACAACAGGCGGTTCACCCGTTCCAGCACCCGCTCCGGCCGGGAGTGCTGGTGCGCCGCGCTGCGGAACATGGCGCGTGTGGCGGTCATGATGAGTCCCGCAGGGACCCCCTTGCCCGCGACATCGGCTACCACCATGCCCAGCGCGCCGTCGCGCAGCGCGAAGAAATCGTAGTAATCGCCACCGATGGTGGTCGCCGGCAGCGACGTGCCCGCCAGATCGATTCCTGCGATGCGGGGCGGCACCTGCGGCAGCAGCCGGCTCTGGATCTGCTGGGCGACGAGCAGCTGCTGCTGCTCGCGCTCGCGCTCGAGCTTGACCTGCAGCAGCAGGGCGTTCTCCACGGCCACCGCTGCCAGGCCCACCGCGGGCCGCACGACCTCCATGCGCTTGTTGCTGAAGCCGACTGCCGCCGTCGAGGCCACGAGATTGATGCTGCCCAGGGTGCTATTGCTGCTCACCAGCGGCAGGATCAGCAGCTGGTCGGGGCGCGGCGCGGCAGCATCGCTGAAGCGCAGCTGCTCGCGACGCAGGTGCAGCGGCGAGCCGCGCCGCAGCGCCGCCTGGAGCACCGCGTCGCCCGCCTCGTCCTGCCACGAGAGCAAGGCGGAGAGCGGCAGGCCGAATTCCACGGCAGTGGCAGGCTCGCCAACGGGTGATAGCAGGGTGATCGAGCCGACGTCGGCCTCGAGGTAGCCGCTGGTGAGCTCCAGGATGTTCAGCAGCAGGGGCTGCAGCTCCAGAGTCCCCAGCAGGCGGCCGATCTCGGTGAGGAAATAGATCTGCTCGTTGGCCAGGGCGTTGTCGCGCAACGTCTGCGCGAGATAGCACGTCCGGAAGAAGGCGGGCGCGAAATGCTCCTGGAGCAATTGCTCGAGCTCGCCTGCGGGCGCCGCGACCGCGCGGTCCAGTGCCAGCGCACCCAGCGGCAGTCCATTGTAGGTGTAGACGACAGCCTTCAGGTGTGCCGGCAGCGGCCGCGTCTGCGGCTCGAATCCGTCGGGCAACGTGCCGTCGGCGGGACACTGAGCGTCCAGGGCGAAGCTGCCATTGCTCGCGCGCACGTAGGCGCCTCGCGGCGCGTGCCCGTAGCGGTCCTTGAGAATCTCGGTCAGCAGCGCATACGCCTCGGCGGGCACCAAAGCCTGGTGGAGCCCCAGCAGGCTCCCGTCCAGGAGCGGCGTCGGCGCGAGCGTGGTCATGTCGTCAGCGCTCCGTGGATGGCTGCGACTTCCTGCTCGAACCCCTCCAGCGCGGGCAGGACTAGGGCGGGCTCAGCGCCCAGGAGCTTGATGGCCACCTGCACGTCCTCGGGCGTCGCTACCGGTCGGGGGCGCCCGAAGCCGAGCTGGTCGAGGTACAGCTCCGTCACCGCGACGGCCAGCGTGAGCGGCTCGTCCAGCAGGCGTACCAGCGGCTCGTGGTGCCGCGTGATGGGCGCCAGCAGTTCCCTCGGGAGTCCCCAATGCTCCCAGACCCGCAGTCCGATCTCCAGGTGGTCAGTGCCCAGCAGCTGGCGCTCGACATCGAGGATCTGATCGCGCGACCAGCAGTCGCTCCCGGTCTCGATGTGATTCTGGGCGTAGACCGTCGACAGCGCCACCATGCCCACGTCGTGGAGCAGGCCGGCGACGAACAGCTGGTCCTGATGCGACCGCAGGGTGGGCACCATGCGCCCCAGGCGCGCGGAGCACACCGCGCTGCCCAGCGAGTGCCGGAACAGGCCCCGCCGGGAGAAGCCCGGCACATCACCCTGGTAGAGGGCGGCACGCAGAGCGCTGGCGACCACGACGTTGCAGGCGGTGCGGAAGCCCAGCGTGGTCAGCGCGCGCGCGATGGAGCAGATCTCGGTGCTGCTGTTGTAGAAGCTGCTATTGGCCATCTTGAGCAGGCGCGTGGTCAAGCTGGGATCGCTGCTGATGCGCTCCTGCAGACGGGCGAGATCGGCGTTGACGTTGCTCAGGTCACGGATGACCTCGTGCAGGATGGCCGGCAGCGCCGGCAGCCGCTTGACCGCCAGGGCGATCTCGGCGCCGCTCAGGCGCACCGTGCGCCCGGAGGGGTGCCCTCCCGCGCCGCCCCGGCCGGGCCCGCCGCCCCCCAGGTAGTGCTTCAGATCGATGTCGGGCATGGTGTGGGCTTTTCGTTTGTGCGCGCCGCGACGCTTGCGCTATCTTGGGCGCCCGCAAGGAATCCGGACGGGGGTGAAACCCCCTCGATCGCGCACGGCGGCGTCCGCGCGCGCGGCACACGGTGGGTATCGGCCGTCCGGCTCCACTCCTTGAGCGGCGGGCGCCACTCTCCCAGAGCGGCGGGCGCCCTTTATGGGGAGGGCCCAGCAGCCCGCCCTGTCGCCGGACGCAGCGTCGCAAAAGGATCTCCATGGGGGGCTATCAGCCACATTCCCTCGAGCGCAAGTGGCAGGCGCGCTGGGAGCAATCCGGGGCGCACCGGGCCCGGCTGCGCGACGAGGGGGGCGGGCGCTGTTACTGCCTGGTGATGTTCAGCTACCCCTCCGGCGACAAGCTGCACCTGGGGCACTGGTTCAACTACGCCCCCACGGACACTTGGGCCCGCTACCGGCGCATGCGCGGCGACCACGTCTTCCAGCCGATGGGGTTCGACAGCTTCGGTCTGCCGGCGGAGAACTACGCGATCAAGATGAAGGTCCACCCGCGGGTGCACACCGAGAAGAACATCGAGTACATGCGCAAGCAACTGCAGACCCTGGGTGGCATGTACGACTGGTCCCATGAGCTGCAGACCCACAAGCCCGACTACTACAGGTGGACCCAGTGGCTGTTCCTGGTCCTCTACGAGGCGGGCTACGCCTACCGCAAGCAGGCGCCCGTCAACTGGTGCGACAGTTGCCAGACGGTGCTGGCCAACGAGCAGGTGCACGACGGGCTGTGCGAGCGCTGCTCGACCCCGGTGCGACGCCGCGAGCTGGTCCAGTGGTTCTTCCGTATCACCGCCTTCGCCGACGATCTGCTGGAGGGCCTCTCACGCATCGATTGGCCCCAGAAGACCGTCACCATGCAGCGCAACTGGATCGGCCGCAGCGAGGGAGCGCTGGTGAACTTCAGCGTGACGGAGGATTCGCTAGCATCCGACGCCGACGTGGACCGCACGCTGCCCATCTTCACGACCCGTCCCGACACGATCTTCGGCGTCACCTACATGGTGCTGGCGCCCGAGCACCCGCTGGTGCCCCAGCTCGGCGCCGCGTCGCAGCGCGTGCAGGTGCAGGGCTACGTGGAACAGGCGTCGCGCCTCAGCGAGATCGACCGCACCTCGACCACGCGGGAGAAGTCGGGCGTCTTCACCGGCGCGTACGCCCTCAACCCGGTCAACGGCGAACGCATTCCCATCTGGATCGCCGACTATGTGCTCTCCACCTACGGCACGGGGGCCGTGATGGCCGTCCCCGGCCACGACCAGCGCGACTTCGAGTTCGCCACGCGGTTCGGGCTGCCGATCCGCCGGGTGATCCTCGGCCCGGGCGACGATCCAACGGAGCCGTTGCCGGTCGCGTGGACGCAGGACGGGCCCACGTGCAACAGCGGCGAGTTTGACGGGCTGGATGGGCCGGTGGCCCGCGAGCGCGTCGTCGAGTACCTGCGCCAATGGGGGCACGGAGGGGCCACCGTCAATTACCGCCTCCGCGACTGGCTGGTGAGCCGGCAGCGCTACTGGGGAGCACCGATCCCCATCGTGCACTGCGCGCGGTGCGGCGAGGTGGCCGTGCCGATGGAGCAGCTCCCGGTGCTGCTGCCCGATGACGCGGAGTTCATGCCCACAGGCGAGAGCCCGCTGCGTCGCCACCCGAACTGGTCGAAGGTGGATTGCCCGCGCTGCGGCGGCCCTGCACAACGCGAGACCGACACCATGGACACCTTCGTGGACTCCAGCTGGTATTACCTGCGCTACCTGTCCCCGCACCGCCCTGACGTTCCGTGGGACCGTGCGCTGGCTGACGCCTGGCTGCCCGTGACGCAGTACGTGGGCGGCGCCGATCATGCCGTAATGCACCTGCTGTACGCCCGCTTCGTTGCCAAGGTGCTCCACCGGCTGGGGCACGTGTCCTTCGACGAGCCTTTCGCCTGCCTGCGTCACCAGGGCGTGATCACGCACCAGGGCGCCCGCATGAGCAAGAGCCGCGGCAATGTAGTCAGCCCCGAGGCGTACCTGGACACCTACGGCAGCGACGCCCTGCGGATGTACCTGATGTTCGGCTTCGCGTTCATCGACGGCGGCGACTGGGACGACTCGGGCATCCACGGGATCGCCCGCTACCTGGCGCGCGTGCACCGCTTCGTGGAAGAGCATCAGGAGCGTTTGCGCGGCGCGCGCACGCGGCGCGATGCTGCGGCCGACGCCACCTTTGCACAGCTGCGCTTCGTTCGGCACCGCTCCGTGAAGGGCGGCACGCTCGATCTCGACCGCTTCCAGTTCAACACGGCGATCGCGCGCCACATGGAGCTCACCAACCAGCTTCACGCTTGTGCCGCGGAGCGCTCGCCGCAGCAATGGGGTCCTGCGGCGCTGGAGATCGTGCAGGACTGGGTGCGCGTGTTGGCGCCCTTCGCACCACACCTGGGCGAGGAGCTGTGGGAGATGCTGGGGCACGCGGGCAGTGTGTTCGACGAAGCGTGGCCCGCGTGGGACGAGGCGGTGCTGCAGCGCGACGAGGTGACCGTTGTGGTGCAGGTCAACGGCAAGGTGCGCGAGCAGATGCACGTCGCGCGTGGCACCGACCGCGAACAGCTCGCCGCCCTCGCCCGCGCGTACGGCAAGGTGCCCACCTGGATCGCGGGCAAAGCGGTGGTCAAAGTCGTTGTCGTTCCCGACAAGTTGGTCAACATCGTCGTCGCGTAGCGCTCGCGGGAGCGCTCGTCGTCGGGGCGTGCGATGAGCTACTGGTCGCTGTTGGAGGAAGCGCGGCGCCGGCTCGCCGCCGGTGAGCTGCTGGCCACCGAGCGCCTCCTCGCGCGGGCGCACCACGAGCACGACCGCTCGCACCTGCGCGCCGCGATCGCCGAGAAGGCCGTGGAGCCCGTGGTGCGCTGGGCGCGCCGGTTGGTCACCGGCCCCAGCGAGGAGCCGGCGGGGCCAGCGTTCAGCTACCGCGCAGCGCAGCTCGCCTCCGATCTCGAGCAGGCCACCGACCTGCGCCTGCAGGAGGCGACGACCCGCGTCCGGGGTCGCTGGGACGCGCTGGGCCTCGATGAGTTGGCGCGGCTCGCGCAGCTGCTGTTGCTGCACCGCCACGGGAGCAGCTTCCGACTGCCCGCCGCGCTGGCCTGGCCGATGGCTCGCGCGTACCTGCACGCCTGCGGGCGCCATCTGACGGCCGCCGATCCCGATCTGCTCCACGACCTGCGGCCGGAGCAGACCGAGGACCTGGTCTGGCTGGCGAGCTGGGCTCGCTCCCGGCTGGACGAGGCAGCGCCCGACCTGACGGCGCTGGCGCCGTGGTGCATCGCGCGGCTCACGGAGCCGGGGCTGCCCGCGGGTCACCCGCAGCGCTGGCAGGCGTTGGGCCTGGCGGCACGGCTCAGCCTGCTGCGCGCCGATGGCGCTCCCGCCGCCCTGGCGCTGGGCCTTCTCGCGCTGCAGGAGGCGCCTGGATCGGACGCGGCGCTGGCGATGCTGCGATGGGTCGCGGGGCTGTCCTGCAACGAGGACCGGCTGGCCGTACCGGCGGCGAGCGAGCAGCGTCTGCGCCAGCTGGCCCCGCTGGCCCACCGGCTCGGCGCCGCGTGGCCGCCTGCGGAACTCCAGGCGCTGCTGCGCCGTCGGCGTCCCCCCGCGCTCCAGGGTGGGCTCGCCGCGCTCGCGTGGAATGGCGGGGACCAAGGCCACGGGGGGCGCCTGGCGCTGCTCCGCCTGGAGCGCACCGCTCCGTGCGACGCTTTGCTGCTGCAGCGCACCGCCGCGGGTGTCGCCGCGGATCCCGGCGCCGGAGCTGCCGGGCTCGCGCTCGGGCCGGTGGCCGCGCGCAGTGAGATCGACAGCTGGCTCGACCCGGACGCGGTCGTGCTGTGCGTCACCGAGCCGCCCGAAGACCTGCGATCGCTGCTGGGGGACCGAGCGGTGGTGGCCCTGGGGGCGCTGGAGGCGGCGCTGGCCACGCCGTCGGTGGTGGCGCCCGCCCCGGCCGTCGCGCCGCATCCCGCGTTCACGGCGGCCGACGCGCTCGTCGCGCCGTGGGCGCCGCTGATCGAGAGCGCGCGGACGCTGGGCCCGCGCCTGGGCGGACTCGCGCAGGCCGAGCCGCTGGGGTCCGCGTGGGGGATCGCCAACCTGGAGACGCTGGGACGCGCCGGGCTGGCCGCGGCGGCGGGCCTGGCTGCGGCGCTGCGCGTCCTGGGCCGCGCACAGCAGCCGGATCCGCCGCACGCTGCGCACGAGCTCCAGCGTGTGGAGCTGGTCGTCCCGCTCGCGTGGCCGCACCTGGCGCTGCGCCGCTGGCCGCAGCGCGGCGCGCTGGCGCCAGTGCCTGCCACCGCCGACCGCGACGCGCTCCTGCTCGGAGCGGTCTCGCCCGAGCAGCTGGCCGCGCTCGCCGTGCGCACTGCCCCCTGCGTAGTGATCGCCGGCAACGCCGAGCGCGGCATGGCCGTGGCCGCCGCGGCGGCTGGCGCGACCGCACCGCGCGACGTCACGCTGGCGCCCACCTCGCCGAGCTGCGCCGAGCCGCTGCTCGCGCTACTGGACCTCTGGATCCAGGAGGCCTTGGCGACCCCGGCGCGGGCGGTGGATGTGCTGCGTCTCTACCACGCGCTCGCCACCTGTCCGGAAGGCGATCTCGCGCGCTGGCTGCCGGGCTCCGGCGACCGGACGCAGGACGATCAGGTGGCGTCGGCCCTGGCGGCGGCGTACAAGGGCTGCACACCCGCCTGTCGGCTGCGCGAAGCGGGCGGATGCTTCGACGCGCAGCTCCACGAGCGGGCCGCGGCGGGCAGCATCTGGATCCAGGTGGGCCCGCACGCCACGCTCGCGCCGACCGGGCGCGCGCTCGTGGTGGACGATCTGCCGCGCTGGATCGCGGTGCAGGACGACGCCGGCGCGCGGAGCGCGTGGGAGGACCTGGTGCGGTGGATTGCCGCCGCGCCGTCGGCCGTGGTGTGCGCGGACGCGGCCGCCGCCGGAGATCTGCTGGCCGTGCAGCTCTCGATCGTGCTCGCTTCGCGCCGCGCGCTGCGGACGGTGACGCTGCGGGGCGCGTCGGCGCCCGCCGTCGTGCTCTGCCCGCCGGGATTCGAGCCGGGCGCGCTGCTGGTGTCGGAGGAGGCGCTCGTGCTGGCGCGCCTGCGCGCGGCCGCCTGGTTGTCCCGCACGAAGCAGGCCCGCCTGTGGCTTGCGCCGCTGGCCGACGGCGAGGCGTTGCTGGGCGAGCTCGCACGGGCGGCGCCGCTTGCGGGAGCCGCTCCCACGCCGTCGGCGGAGGTCGTGGTCGTGCCCCTGCTGGGCGCACCCGGAGCGCTCCCCGACGGCGTCGCGGTGCTGCGGTTGGCGCTGGCGGCCACACACGCGCAGCGCATGGTCGCCTGCGTCGATCCGCGCCTGGCGCGCCTGGTCGGCGGCGCGCCGCGCTTGGCGCCTGCGCAGTCTCCAGCGACGGATCCGCTGGGGGCCGCCACCGGCTCGCGGCTGCTGGATGGCATGGGCGCACGCAAGCTCCCGCGCTGGCGGTGTCCGGTGGACGCGCAGCGTCTGACGGCCACGTGGCGTTTGCTGGCCCAGGCCGACCCGCCCGACCCACAGCGCCTCCACGCGCTCGCGCGCGCCCTGCACGACCTGACGCGCGGGATGCGCGTCGCGCTGGGCGGTGCCAGCGATGCCGAGCGCGTGCTGCTGTGCGGCCTGCTGGCGCGGCTGGCCAAAGAGGCCGGCGACGGTGGACCGTTGGGGGTGCGCTGCGTGCTATGGGTCCACGATCAACCGCCCGCCTTGCGGAAGGAGGCTGACCTGGCAGTGTGCGAGCTGCCGGCCGGCGCGCTGGCCCTACCCGATCCGGCTGGCGCGCTGGAGCGGGCGCTGCTGGACGCGGAGACCGGCGCTGTTTCAGTGCTCGCGCTGCCGGCCCGCGCGCTCGCTCTGCCGCTGGTGCGCGCCTGGGCCGCGCGCGCCACGCAGGTCGCGTGGGTCGTCCCCGACGCCGATCGGGCGCTGCCCGGGCATCCGGCGTTCGACGAGGCGCAGCGCAGCGCCCTGGCGTTCCTGCGTGGCCTGCCCGCCGAACGCGGTCCGCTGGTGTTGTGCTTGCTCGACGCGCAGGGGGAGTCGCGCGCGCTCGACGCGCTGGCGGCGAGCGTGGACGGCGAGGTGCGCAGCGTGGCGCCAGCGGTCGCGGTGACGCAGGCCTGGCGCGTCGTGCGGGTGGCGCTCCAGGACCCGCCCTGGCGCTGCCCGGCGTGCGCGGTGCCGGCGCAGGTGGCGAACGCTTACGCAGCGTGTGTGCGGTGCGGGACGGCGTTGCTGGGCGACGCGCGCGACGAGGACCTGCAGCGCGCGACGCTTCTGCGCCAGATGGCGCGTTGGCTGGGCCAGCGCTCCACCCGCGGTTCCTGGCTGGTGCTGGCGCCCGGGCGATCGCAGCGCGAGGTGCTGCAATCGCTGTTGGGCGTGGACGCGGCGGCGCTCGTCGGCACGCCGCTCCTGGCGGGAGATGCACACCAAACGCCGCTCTTCTCGGTGCGCATCCTGGCGCTGGCAGACCTCTGGACCGGGCCGATCCCAGAGGGTGAGCTGGTGCTGGCGTCGCTGCCGGAGGATCCGCTGTATCTGCGCGCGGCGCTCGAACGGCTCGCGGCGAGCGGCCGGCCCGGCGGGGCGCTCACGGTGCTGGACCACCCGCTCCTGTGGGCGCGGCGCGCGCCCGCGGGCGCTGCGCCGCACGAGGTCGGCAGCGCGTCTACGCCGGAAGCCTGGCGCTGGGCGGCTACGCGCCTGGAGGTCGACTTCCGGGTGCGCGAGGGGCTCGCCGCGCTGGAGCGCGCACTGTCGGCCGGACCGCCTGCGGATGTGGGGGGCGGCCTGGGTCCGCAGGCCGCTTTGGCGCGCACGCCGCCGCTGGCGCAGCTGGCGGCAGCGGTGGAGGCTTGGGCCTCGTCCCCGCGCACCGGACGGCGCGCCCGCCTGGAGGACCTGGAGGGCGCTGCGCGCACCGAGGCTCTCGCCACGGCGCGGCGCCGCGCTGCGGCAGTGGTGACGCGCGCCGAGGCCGTGGGGATGCGCTTCGATGCCGCCGCTGCCATCTCCCTCGATCCCGATGAGCTCGAGGAGGATCCGTGGGCCGCGGGCGCGAGCCGCGCCCTCTTCGCCTGGCTGCGCCGCGAGGGGCTCGCCGCGGGGGACGCGCCGCCGGAATCGGCCGCGTCGCCCACTGCCGCCGGCGATGCAGACGTCGGCCCCGCGGCGCGCGCGAGCGAGGAGTGGCTCGCCGCGGTGCGCGGCGCGGCGGTGGAGATCCCCCTGCCCTTGCCGCCCTGGCCCGTGCCCCGCGCCGCTCCCGTGGCGGCGGCGCCGCAGCAGGGGGCGTTCGCCACACACCGCCACGATGATACGCCGCCGCCCGGCTGGATCCTGGGAGCTCCGGGATCGGGCAAGACGACGCGCCTGCTCTCCGCGGCGCGCGGGGCAGGCGGCGGCGGCGAAGCACTGCTGCTGGTCCCTGGCGGCGTTTCCCTGCTGCGCTGCGAGGAGCTGCTGCGCCGTCAGGGCGCGACCGCGCCGCGGCCCGAGGTCGCCACGGGGGAGGAGCTCGCGCTGGCATTGTTGCGCCACCGCGCAGGCGCGCGCGACGCTGGGGCGTCGCCGCGGTTGCTCCCCCCGCAGGCCACCGCGGAAGGGGAGTCGATCCGCAAGCGCCTGGTCGCCGACGCGTGCCGGCGCTACGCGCAGGCGGCCGGGCGCGCACCGGCGCTCGATCTGGTGGAGCTGCGCCGCGTGGTCGAGGGGGGCGAGGTCCTGCTCGCCGCCGCGGCGGGCGAGGACGCGGCCGCTGTGGACCTCCCGCTGCTGCGCCGCTGCGCCGCTGCGGCGCGGGAAGCGGCCGGTCGCATCCCCCGCAGCGAACTGTGCGCGCTGGCGCGCCGAGGGATCGAGGAGCGGACCGATGTTGCCGCAGCCTGGCGCGACCGCTACCCCGTGGTCTTGGTGGACGATGCGGACGCCTTCGACGAGCAGGAGCTGGCCGTCATCGACCTGCTCTTCACGCAGCCGCAGCGCTGGACGGCCGCAGATCCGGCTCTCTTGCCCCCGCAGCACACCGGCCGCCACGAACGTGGGCAGAGCCAGAGCTTCCGCCTCGCGCGCGAGTTGGCGCGCGCGGGCTCCGCGCTGCTCGTGCGCGAGCTCAACGCCAGCAATGCGCTGCAAACGCGCCGCAAGGAGAAAGGGCGACTCACGCGCCGCCGCGGGATCAGCCTCCAGGCTTGCGCCGACATCATCGGCGAGCTGCTCGCCGATTCCGCCGCGCAGCGCCAGCGCACCGGCATCGTGGCGGGCAGCGACGAGGATCTGTCCGCGCTCGCCGCGGGACTGCGCGAGCGGGGCTTGGCCGTCTGGCTCGCGGGCGAGGTGACGCGCTGCGCGGCGAGCGGACCTCGGGAGCTGCTCGCGGCCCTGCTGGTGCACGACGTGGAGCGCGGTCTGGACGACGCGACGCGCGGGGCCCTGGCGTCGCTGCTGCTGCAGTCGGCCGGCGAGCCGCTCGCCGCGCCGGACCCCCAGACCCTGGGGCAGTGGTTGGCCGCGCACGAGCGGGGGGAGCCCGTGGCCATCGCGTCTCGTGCGGGCGCGCTGCTGTTAGCGCTGGCCGAGGCGGGTCCGCGTCTGCGCGAGCGGACGTCGCTGCAGGAGGGCGCCGACCTACTGCGCCGCGCGCGCCTGCTGGCGGGCGTGCAGGCCAGTGGAGCCGCGCAGAGCCGCCTCGATCTCTACCTCGCGGAGCACCGGATGCGCTCGTGGCGTGCGTGCGCGCGCGCGGTGGATCCGCGCGCGTTGCTCGATCCGCTGGGGCCGGGAGCCCACCTGTGGCTGCTGAAGCCCGGCGAGCTGTCCGGCGCTGAGCTGGACCACGTGATCCACCTGTGCACCGGCCATGAGGCGCTCGACCGGCACTACCGCGTGCTGTCGCGTGCGGCCGACCAGCTCACCGTCATCTACTCCGAGGTCGACCCCTTCGCCGGCTTGCTCTAGCTGCTTCGCCGCGCAGCTGCGCGCGGACCGACCCGGAAGGAATTGCCGCCTTTCCGCCCGCAGCGCGCCCGGCATGTGTTATGCGCTCGGCCCACGCTGGTCACGGCTGGGGCGCGGGTCCCCGTCGTGGCGACGCAGAACCCAAGGGAGGCGGCTCCGCGCGCGTGCAGTTTGCAAACGCCGGGCGCCTTCTCCCCGCACCACCCGTGACGCGGACCCAAGCGGAAGCGCAAGGAGCGGATCCAGCCATGAAGTCCTTGAGAACGATCGCGGCCCTGGCTGCGCTCGCCCTGTTGCTGGGCGCCCCGGCTGCCCAGGCCGGAAACATCGGCGTCTACTTCGACAGCGCGGCAACGACCAGTACGGCCACCAAGGGAACCTCGACGCCGTTCAACCTCTACGTCTGCATGACGGACGTGCAGAACCAGATGACGGCCGTCGAGTACAAGGTCAATCTGCCCAGCGAGCTGATCGTGATCGGCGAGACGTTCGCCGGCAATTTCGTGAACGGGCAGGGCAGCGCGAGCGGCGTGCAGATGGGCTTCGCCGACTGCATGCTGCTGTGGAACTCCACCGACGTGATGGTCGTGTCCACGCTCCAGGTGCTCGCCTTCTCGGCGGTCAACAACGCCGCGATCACCGTGTCCAAGTGGCCGGTGCCGCAGCCCGGCGTGACCCTTCCGCGTTTCTCCACCTGTCCAACCCCCGATCCGCAGCTGGTCGACCTCACTCCGCAGACGGCGACACTGACCACCGCGGTGCCGGTGGAGTCCGCTAGCTTCGGCGCGGTCAAGGCGCTCTACCGCGAGTAGCGGCGCCCGCACTTTCTGGGATGTCGGACCGCAGGGCGTCGTCCCGCGGTCCGGCGCGCGCCGGAAGGCCCGGTCCTGTGGACCGGGCCTTCCCAATTCCCATCAGCGTGCGCCGCACAGCCCAAGCCGGCGGGCGATCGGACGCACGTGGCGCGCGCTGCGTGGGCAGCGCCTGCTGCGCGGGCGAGCACGCTGACGCGCCGCTGCGGCCCGCACGGATCCCATGGAAACCTTTGGCCGGCTGCGCGAGTATGGGGGAGGTGGCGCCCGCGGGCGGCCGACCGCCGCCCGCGGCCAGTGGCCCGCGGCGCGCACGCATGGGGGAAGGTGGGTGACCGTGGCGGCCGAGCTGCTCGTGGACGTGTTTCCGCCAGAGTTTCCCCGCGCAGCCGAGATCTCGGAGCTCGTGCACGCGGTGGCTCGCAGCCTTCCATTGCATGGCTCGCTGCCTTGGGTGACCGTCGCCTTCGACGCGCCCGAGTTCGAGGGCAGCGGGTTCTGGCATTTCGAGCACGACGCTGCGGGCCGCCTGCACGCGTCGCTGTACGGCGCGCCACTGGACGTGCTCACGCCGTCGACCGAGATGCGGTGCCGGGGCGCGGCGCTGGCCACCGACCAGCTGGGGGAGATCCCGGCGCACGACGTCGATCGCATCCTGCTCGACCGCTGGATCCACCGCAACCTCCTGCAACTGGACGACCTGTTGCGCCACCGGGTCTTGCCCGCGCGCGTGCCGCGCGATCGTGTCATCGGATTCGCGGCCTGCTGGGACGTATGGACGGATGGCCGCCTGAAAGCTCGGCGCAAGCCCGGGCTGAGCCTGGCGGAGCGGCGGCGCCACTTCTTCCGCACGTTCGCCACCGGCGGGCTGCTGCTCCCGCGCCACTGGAACACGTTCCACCAGCTGTGGGAGGGCCAGTATCCCGAGCACGCCGGGCTGCAGGCTGCGCTCGAACGCCTGCCGCGCGAGCGGCCGCTGCCCCGGGCCGGCGCGCCGGGGATGGCGCCGGGCCACGACGACGACACCGGCGCGGTCGGCTGAGCGGATCGGCGCGCGTCGGCCGCAGCCTTGCCCGGTCCGCGCGTTCCCTCTACCGTGGCACCATGCGATCGCTTTCCTTCCGCGCGCCGCGCATCGCGCGGCTGTTGCGTGCGCCGCGGATCGCGGCGGCAGCCTCGCTGCTGGCGCTGAGCGCGGCACCGCACGACCGCGACGCCCGGGCGGGCGCTTGGGTGCCTCCGCCCGGCGGGGGCATCCTCAAGCTGAGCTTGCTGACCCAGCGCGCGAGCGAGCGCGTGGACTGCGACGGTCGGCGCGTTCCGGCCGATCCCTCCGGCGGCGACTACGTGGACCGGGAGCTCTTCCTGTACGGCGAGTACGGAGTGCGCTCGCGCCTCGCGCTGGTCGGCTCGTGGGCGTTCAAGGACCAACGGATCGACGGCGCGCCGGGCTTCGGCACGCGCTCGACCGCGGACTTGCAGCTCGGCGCGCGGCTGGCGCTCCACGAGGGGCGCAGCCCCTGGGCAGCCCAGGCGAGCCTGTGGGTTCCCACCTACCCAGCGTCCGACCTCGGCAAACCGCCGGCGCAGCGCACGCAGTACCTGCCCGCGGGAAGCGGGCACGTCGAGGGGGAGCTGCTCCTCCTGGCGGGGCGGTCGCTGTGGCCGCTTCCACTGTATGCCAACGCCACGCTCGGGTATCGTGGGCGCGGCGCGGGCTTCGCCGACAGCTGGCTGGGGGCGCTGGAGGCGGGCGCGAGCGGCGGCGCTGCGTTTTGGAAGGTCGAGCTGCGCGCCGTGCTTCCCGCCGGGGGCGGCTGCTCCGGTGCGGCGGCCGGAGCCGTGTCCGCGTCGGAGCGTAGCTGGCGCCTGGCGCCGGAGGCCGCGCTGCGCGTGTGCGGCACGCTGTGGCTCGTGGGCGGCGCGTCGCTGCCGTTGGGTGGGGAGAACACGCTGCGCGGCGTGCAATGGAGCCTGGGCGTCGCGACCTGGGCGCCGCGCGCAGAAGGGGAGCGGCGATGACGCATGGCGTGATCCTGCTGATGGCCGGATTGTTGCAGGCAGGGCGGCCCGCCCCGGGCCCGGCCGGGTCGGTATGGATCTGGGCGTCCCCGGGCCTCGCCGAGGTCGTGGCGCCCGGCCCCGACGCCCAGGAACTGATCCTATCTCTCTTGTCCAGCGACATGCTGCCACGCCGCGTTCTGCTCACCGCGCTGGATGCCAAGGGCAGCCGCCTGGGGCAGCAGGAGTGCGTAGTGCAGCCTGCCTCGATCCTCGAGCTGCCGCTGGAGGCGCTGCTGCCCGCCGATCACCCAGGGCCGGCGCGCTTCACGCTGATCGTCTCGGGCCTGGAGATCTCCCCGGCGTGGCTGGTGCCATCGTTGCGTTGCGAGGAGTCCGGGCGCACGGCGGCCTGGCCCCCGGGTCAGTGGGTCCAGGCAGATCCGTTGGTGGCCCGCCGGATGGTCGGCCGGACGGCCGCGGCTCTGCCACCGGGCGCGCCCGGTGGGAGTTGACAGCGCCGCGCGCAGGTCCTTATTCTGTCGCCGCGCAACGTGCCCCGCGCTCCGGGAGCGCCGGCGGACCCGCGACCGCCCAACCCCACCGACGGGCGTCGATCACCAACGGAGGTGCTTATGCCCTGCAAGCGTCGCCACGGTCTGCGCATCGTCGGCAGCCTGGCGCTGCTGCTGCTGGTCGCTCTCGTCGCGGCGGGCTGCGCAAGCAACAAGAAGACGAAAGAGGTCAAGGACCCCTACCTGCACGCGACGTTGCGCGCGGTGACGCGGGGGACGGTCCTGAGCAAGGGCTTCCTGTTCGAGATCGATGCCCCGGAGTTCGTGTACGCCCATGGCAACACGGCGCTCATCCGCGACAAGAATCTGCTGGAGGTCCTCGTGCTGCCCGACGCGGAGAACCGGGCGCCGACGTTGGCGGGCAAGAAGCTGGGAGTCCAGAAGGCGTTCTCGCCGTTCGTCTACTTGATCGCCAAGCAGATCCGTGACGGCACCACGGTCACGCCGCTGGACTCGGTCCCGGATCCCGTGCTCCCCAAGGTGCTCAATGAGAAAGAGCTGAACCTGGAGATCCCGGGGTTCGACCTCAAGAAGCTCACCTGGGACACCGACTCAAAGACTCTCCTGGATCGCGTGGACAGCCAATTCCAGACCGTGGCGCGCGCGGTGCAGCGGCCGGACGTCGAACCGCCCGACTCGACGGTGGCGGCAGCGCAAACGGCGCCCCCGGGCGAGCCGCGGCTGGCCTGGTTCCTCACATCGGCCGCGGCCTCCGAGAGCGCCTTCAAGGTCGCCAACGTCACGCCCGAGCTCGACTGGGTGCTGCATCTGCTCCAGGCGGAGAACCTTCCTCTGATCGGGGCGATGACCTTGACCGACCCCCTGCCGGTGAAGATGCGGCAGAAGACGAAGGTCGTCGGACACGTGCAGATCGGTTGGGTCAAGTACGCCAACCGCTACCTGGGTACCTGAGCCGAAAGCTCTGATCAGCGTTGCCGCACCCACCTCGCGGGCGTCCCGCGAGGTGGGTGCGTTTCCGGAGGGTGCGATCATGCAGGTCGGGATCGTGGGCGAGCCCCAGTCGGGCAAGAGCACGCTGCTCGCGTTGCTGCTGGCCGGCGAAGGGGCGCGCCGGGGCAAGGCCCCGTTCGACGCCGTGGTCAGCATCCCCGACCCGCGCCTGACCTGGCTGGCGCAGCTCTACCGCCCGCGCAAGTTGACCCCGGCCACCCTCGACTTCGCCGATCTGGGCGGCGATCCACGCTGCGCCGGGCTCGATCTCAGCGGCCTGCTTGCTCTCCCACAGGCGCGCACCTGCGACGCCCTGGCGCTGGTGCTACCGCGCTTCGCCACCCGCGCGGAGCGCAACGGCGGCGCGGGGGACCTGGAGGAATTCGAGCTCGCCACCGCGCTCGCCGACCTGGAGCTGGTGGAGCGGCGCCTCGCCCGCATCGCCGCCGACCGCAAGAAGGGCCTCAAGGATGCCGTGTCACAGGCGCCCCTGCTGGCGCGCCTGTGCGCGCATCTTGAGCAACAGCAACCCCTACGCAGCCTGGAGCTCCACCCCGAGGAGCAGCGGCAGCTGCGCGGCTACCAATTCCTCTCGCTCAAGCCCGTGGTGGTGCTCGCCAATCTGGCCGACGCCGCCGCCGGGCAGCCGCCGCCCGCAGTTCTCACGGACCCGTGCGCGCGGGCGCGCCACGAGCTGTGCGCATGCGCTCTGCCCATCGAGACCGAGCTGGCCCACCTCGACGAGAGCGAGCGCGCGGCGTTCCTGGAGCACCTGGGGCTCACGGAGCCGGCCCGCGACCGCTTCTTGCGCGCCACCTACGCCAGCCTGGGGCTGATCTCGTTCCTCACGGTGGGGCCCGACGAGTGCCGCGCCTGGACCGTCCAGGGCGGGACGAGCGCGCCGGCCGCAGCGGGTTGCATCCACAGCGACCTGGAGCGCGGGTTCATCCGGGCCGAGGTGGTCCCCTACGACGATCTGCGCCGCCACGGAGACATGAAGGCGGCGCGTGCGGCCGGTGCGGTGCGGCTGGAGGGCAAGGACTACATCGTGGCCGACGGCGACGTGATCGAGTTCCGCTTCTCCGTGTAGCGCGCCCAGCCGGCGAGCGCCTCAGCTTAGCCAGCTCTGGATATGGAGGAACTCGGCCAGCGGAATGCGCGGCTGCGCGTCCTCCTTCATCAGCGGCGAGGTCGCCACCGTGTCCGCGACCAATCCCACCATCACGCCGTGCTCGCCCGCCGCCAGCCGTTCCACCGCGGTCGTACCCAGGCGCGAGGCCAGAATGCGGTCGAATGCTGTGGGGTTGCCGCCGCGCTGGATGTGGCCGAGCACGACCATGCGCACCTCGCGGTCGAGCCGGCCGCGGATCTCGTAGCTGACGTGGCTGGCGCGGCTGGCCCCCTCGGCCACGATGATGATCGCGTGGTGCTTTCCGCGATCGTAGCCCTTCTCGATCCGCCGGCAGATTTCGTCCATGTCGAAGGGACGCTCGGGAATCAGCACTTCTTCGGCACCGCAGCAGATCGCCGTGGCCAGCGCCAACATCCCGCAGTTGCGTCCCATCACCTCGATTACGAAGATGCGACCGTGGCTGGTGGCGGTGTCGCGCACCTTGTCCACGGCGTCCACGGCGATGTTGAGCGCCGTGTCGTACCCGATGGAGTAGTCCGAGCCTGGGATATCGTTGTCGATGCTGCCGGGAACGCCGATCACGGGGATGCCCCACTCCTGCTGGATGGCGTGGGCTCCGCGCAGGCTCCCGTCGCCGCCGATGACGATCAGGGCCTCGATCCCCGCGTGGGCGAAGCCCTTGGCCGCCTCGTCGCGCACGCCGCGCTCCAGGAAGTCCGGGCAGCGGAAGGTGCGCAGGATGGTGCCCCCGCGGTGGATGATCCCGCTTACCGAGGCGCTGGTCAGCGGTACGTAGGCCTGCTCGACCAGGCCCATGAAGCCGCGCTCGACTCCCACCACCGAGAACCCCTGGGCGCCGGCCGCGCGTACCACCGCGCGCAGGGCCGCGTTCATCCCTGCCGAGTCGCCTCCGCTGGTCATCACCGCGATCCGCATCACGATCCTCCTCCTCCTCCCGGTCGGGGGTGCGCCGCGCGCCACGCGGCGCGCAGACGAGTCGCGGCATCCGCCTCGAACCCCCGGTCCGTCGGCCGGTAGAACACCGCGTCGCGCAGCGAGGGTGGCAGGCACTCCATGGCGGCCACGCCCGCGGCGTGGTCGTGGGCGTAGTCGTAGCCGTCGCCGTAGCCCACATCGTGCATCAGCGGGGTGATGGCGTTGCGCAGCTGCAGGGGGACGGGGTCGCGGTGCCCGTCCGCGATGGCACGCGTCGCGGCCGCGTAGCCGGTGTACAGTGCGTTGCTCTTGGGGGCCTGCGCCAGGTAGACGGCGGCCTGGGCCAGCGCCAGCGCGCCCTCGGGCATCCCGATCTGGTGCACGGCCTGCGCCGCTGCGACCGCCTGCACCAGCGCCGCAGGATCGGCCAGCCCGACGTCCTCGCTCGCGAACCGCACCAGCCGGCGCGCCACATACAGGGGATCCTCGCCGGACTCCAGCATGCGGGCCAACCAGTAGATCCCGGCCTGCGCGTCGCTGTTGCGCAGCGACTTGTGCAGCGCGCTGATGAGATTGTAGTGCTCCTCGCCTGCCTGGTCGTAGACCAGGTGCGCCTCTTGCACCACCTGCGCCGCCAGCGCGGCGTCGATGCGCGGGGGAGCCTGCGCGTTGCTCGCCCGCACGGCGCTGGCGGCCAGCTCCAAGCTCCCGAGCGCGAAGCGTGCGTCGCCGCCGCTGCGCTGCGCCAGGATCGCCAACGCATCGTCGTCGGCTGCGACGCCTGCGCCCTGCAGGCCCCGCGGATCCTCCAGGGCGCGCCGCAGCAGCGTCCTCAGGTGCTCCTCCTGCAACGGCGCGAGCACGATCACCCGGGTGCGCGAGAGCAGGGCGCTGTTCACCTCGAAACTCGGGTTCTCGGTGGTGGCACCGATCAGCACGACGTCGCCGGTCTCGACGTACGGCAGCAGCGCGTCCTGCTGCGCCTTGTTGAAGCGGTGGATCTCGTCGAGGAACAGCAGGGGCGCCCGTGCGCCGCGCCGGCGCAGCTTGCGGGCCTCGACCATGAGGGCCTTGATCTCGCGCACGCCCACGGTCACGGCGCTATGCGGCAGGAACACCGCACCAGCCTCGCTGGCCAGGCAGCGGGCCAGCGTCGTCTTGCCGCAGCCGGGCGGCCCCCACAGGATCAGGCTGGGTAGCTCGCGGCGCGAGAGCGCCGCGCGCAGCGCCGTACCCGCTCCGATGGCAGCGTCCTGCCCCACGATCTCGTCCAGGCGCTGTGGGCGCATGCGGTCGGCCAGCGGAGACGGCGGCTGCGCGCTCGCGCCAAGCCCGCGCTGCGTGCCGGGTGCTGTTGCGTCCGGCTCGGGCGTCTCCTTGGGCCAGAACAGGTCGGCCATGCCCCTAGTGTGCCAGCAAAGCGGGGTGGGCGCCATGTGCGCGTGCGCCGCGCAACGGGCGCGGGCGGGGGGCGTTGACAGTGCGCAGGCCGGGGTCTACCGTTGCGCCCGTGACCGCAAGACCCATGGATGATGATGAGGCTTTGATCGAGGCCGCGGCGCAGGCGCGCAGCCACGCGCACGCACCCTATTCGGGGTTCGCGGTGGGTGCGGCGCTGCGCGACCGCTCGGGCCGCGTCCATGCCGGGGCGAACGTCGAGAACGCCTCCTTGGGCCTGTCCATTTGCGCGGAGCGGGCCGCCGTCTGCCGGGCAGTGGCGGAGGGCGCGCGGAGCTTTGACGCCATTGCCATCGTCACCGCCAGCGAGGTGCTGACGCCGCCTTGCGGTGCCTGCCGGCAATTCCTCGTGGAATTCGCGCCCGAGCTGCGCGTGCTCCTGGCGGACCTGCGTGGCGCCCGCGCCGAGTACCGGCTGGCCGAATTGCTGGCCCATCCGTTCCGCGACTACCGCCCGGCCCGCAGCGGAGGCTGAGCGTGCAGCCAGGCACCCTGGTCGAGCTCATCACCGAGCGCGTCATGGCGCGTCTGGCCGGGGGACCTGGCCCGCTGGCTGTGGCGTCGTGCGCCTGCGGCGTCGAGCCGCCGCAGGAGGCCCATCTGCGTGCCATGCTGGATCACGGCGCCTGCCGGCTGTCGTGCGGGGAGCGGGCCAAGACCCTGCCGCCCGAGCTGGCCGGAGCAATCGACCACACTCTCTTGCGGCCCGACGCCACCGAGGAGCAGGTGCGCACGCTGTGCGCCGAGGCCGTGCGCTACCGCTTCGCCGCCGTATGCGTGAACCCCACGTGGGTGCCGCTGTGCGCCTCGCTGTTGGCCGGCTCGCCGGTGACGACCTGTACGGTGATCGGATTCCCGCTCGGCGCGGCTGCTACGGCGACCAAGGTCTACGAGACGCGCCTGGCGGTGGAGCAGGGGGCGGGCGAAGTCGACATGGTGCTCAACATCGGGCTGCTCAAGAGTCGCCGCTACGGCCTCGTGTACGACGACATCGCCGCGGTGGTGCAGGCTACCGAAGGCCGCGCCTGCACCAAGGTGATCCTGGAGACCTGTCTGCTCAGCGATGAGGAGAAGGTGGTCGCCTGCGCGCTGGCCAAGGAGGCCTGCGCCGATTACGTGAAGACGTCCACGGGTTTCGCCGGCGGGGGCGCCACGGTGGAGGACGTAGCGCTGATGCGGCGCGTGGTGGGCAGCGAGGTCGGTGTAAAGGCCAGCGGTGGCGTCAAGGACCGCGCCACCGCCGAGGCCATGATCCGCGCCGGCGCTAATCGCATCGGCGCGAGCGCAGGAGTGAAGATCGTCGGCGGCAACGGACTCACGGCGAAGGCCGCGTACTGATCGCCCGCGGCGCACGCCTTCCCGCATGACTCCCTACGAGCTGATCGCAAAGAAGAAGCGCGGGGGCGAGCACACCGCCATCGAGCTCGACCTCCTGGTGCGCGGCGTGGTCGACGGCAGCATCCCCGACTACCAGATCAGCGCGTGGCTCATGGCGGTCTGGTTCCGGGGCATGACCGCGCAGGAGACCTACCTGCTGACCGAGCGCATGCAGGCCAGCGGAATCAGCCTTGATCTGTCCAGCCTGCCGGGCCCCACCGCCGACAAGCACTCCACCGGGGGCGTGGGGGACAAGGTCTCGCTGCTCTTGGCCCCGCTGGCGGCGGAGCTGGGTCTCTACGTGCCCATGCTCTCGGGGCGCGGCCTGGGGCACACCGGCGGCACGCTGGACAAGCTGAGCGCGATTCCGGGCTTCCGTCTCGACCTGCGCCCCGACGAGCTGGTGGCGCAGGTGCGCGGCATCGGCTGCGCCATCAGCGGGCAGACCGCCGAGATCGCGCCGGCCGATCGACGCCTCTACCACCTGCGCGACGTCACCGCCTCGGTGGACTGCATCCCGCTCATCGTCAGCAGCATCATGAGCAAGAAGCTCGCGGCGGGTCCGCAGCACATCGTGATCGATCTCAAATGCGGCTCGGGAGCGTTCATGCGCGACCTGGCCCAGGCGCGCGCGCTGGGCCAGGCACTGTTGGCTACGGGGCGGCGCGCCGGACGGCGCATGGCGGTGCTGATCACCGACATGGGGCAGCCGCTCGGCCATGCCGTGGGCCACGCGCTCGAGGTGCGGGAGGCCATGGAGGGACTGCGCGGCGGCGGCCCAGAGGATCTGCGCACGCTCACCATCGAGTTGGTCGCGGAGATGGGAACGCTGGCCGGGCTGGGCGACCCGGTGCAGTTGCGCCAGCAGGCCGCGGCTGCCCTGGACGATGGCCGGGCCTGGACGCGTTTCCTGCGCATGGTGCAGGCCCAGGGGGGACGTCTGCCAGCCGAGGATCCAGAGCGTCTGCCCATCGCCGCGGAGCAAGAGCCGCTGCTGGCTGGGACCGACGGGTGGGTGGGTCCGATGGACTGCGAGGCGATCGGGGGCTCGCTGGTGGAGCTGGGCGGCGCGCGCCTGCGCAGCACGGACAGCCTCGACCTCGCCGTCGGCCTGCTCGTGCCCGTGAAGACCGGTCAACCGGTCCGCCGGGGCGAGGCGCTGGCACGCGTGTTCGGGCGCGCCCCCGATCAGGCCGAGCGCTGCCGGAGGCGTCTGGCCGACGCGATCCCCGTGTACGGGGCCCCCGTCGCTTCCGTTGCGCTGGTGCAGGATCGGCTGGCCTGAGCGGGGCGCCGCCGGCGGGGCGCGCGCTGTGCGGGCCGTCAGTGCTTGCGGTACTCCCCGAACTCGTTGGCGCGGACGCTGGGGTCGTCGAGGGCCTGGAAGTCCGCGGCGCGGTCGCGCATGCGGCCGGCGTTGGGCTGGTGGATGGGGCACACCTCCGGCTCCATGCCCGCAATGAAGATCTCCCGGTACACGTCGGCGCACGCAGGGCTGGCCAGCTTGCCCGATGCGCGGCAGACGAAGCGGTCCACCACCCCCTCGGGCCGGTCGAAGTGCGACTCGGGGGTGCCCTCCAGAGCGCTCACCATGGTGGTCGCCCAGATCGGCAGCGCCATCGCCGCACCCGTCTTCTTGTGGCCCATGGAGATCTTCTTGTCGAAGCCCGTCCACACGCCGCACACCACGTCGGGCGTGAAGCCGATGAACCAGGCGTCCGTGTTGAGGTCCGTGGTCCCCGTCTTGCCCGCCGAGTCGCGCGTCCAGCCGTAGGCGCGCGCAGGCGCGCCGGTGCCCTCGCGGATCGCGGTCCGCATCAGGTCGACCATTACGTAGTTGACCCGCTCATCCAGCACCTCCTCGTTGTAGGGCTGGGTCTCCTCGAGCACCTGGCCGCGCGCGTTGGTGATCTTGGTGAAGAAGAAGGGCTTCGTGCGGATCCCGTGGTTGGCGAACGTGCAGTAGGATGTCACCAGCTCCTGCAGGTTCGCCTCGCCCGAGCCCAGTGCGATGGAGTAGACGTTGGGGATGTGGGACTCGATGCCCATGCTCTGGGCCACGTCGATCACGGGCCGTGGCTTGATGTCCAGCATCACGCGCACAGCCGGCACGTTCACCGAGCCGGCGATGGCAGCGCGCAGCGTGATCGGCCCGCGGAACGTCTCGTCGTAATTCACCGGACGCCACAGCTCGTCACCGCCGGTATCGACCTCCACGGGCGCGTCCAGCAGGATGTCCGCCGGCGTCCAGCCCTGCTGCAGCGCTGCCGTGTAGACGTACGGCTTGAACAGCGAGCCAGGCTGCCGCTGCGCCTGGATGGCGCGGTTGAACTTGCTGGCCTCGAAGTCGCGCCCGCCGATCAGAGCGAGGATGGCGCCGGTGCGGGCGTCCATGCTCATCAGCGCCCCCTGCAGGTACTCCGGCGGCGCCTTCTCGTCGGCGTCTCCCACCTGCTCGTCATAGCTGCGGCGCGTCTGCGCGTAGTGCTGCTGTGTCTCGATGCGAGTCAGCTGATCCTCCAGCGCCTCTTCCGCCGCGTCCTGCATCCTCACGTCCAGCGTGGTGTAGACGCGCAGCCCCTCCTCGTACAGTTGCTCCACGCCGTAGTGCTCCTCGAGATAGTGCCGCACCATCTCGATGAAGTAGGGCGCGGTGACGCGGCGGCGCCCACCTGGACGGATCTCCACCTGCTCCTGGCCGATGGCGCTGGCCTGCTCCTCGGTGAGCAGACCGGCGTCCGCCATGCGCCGCAGCACGATCGCGCGGCGCTTGTAGGCGCGATCCAGATGGCGCAACGGGGAGTAGATGCCCGGATTGTTGAGCACGCCCACGAGCATCGTGTACTCGGCCGGGCGCAGGCCGCGCACCGATTTCCCGAAGAAGGCGTACGATGCCGCCTCGAACCCGTAGGCGGGCCCGAAGTAGATCGCATTGAGGTACATCTCCAGGATCTCGTCCTTCGTGTAGGTCTTCTCGATCTGCAGCGCCAGCAGGATCTCGCGCACCTTGCGCTCCCAGTGCTTGGTGGGCGTGAGGAAGAGGCTGCGCGCAAGCTGCTGCGTGATGGTCGATCCGCCCTGCGCAGGCCGTCCGGTTCGCAGGTTCACCCAGACCGAGCGGATCATGCCTCCCAGATCGATGCCGTAGTGTTGGTAGAAGCGACGGTCTTCCGTGGCGATGATCGCCTTCACGAGGCCCTCTGGCGCGTCCTCCAACCGGATGGCGACGCGATTCTGGACGAAGAATTCGTGGAGGGTGTCGCCGCTGGCCGAGAAGATGAGGGTCTTGGTCGGCGGGCGGATGGTCAGCAGGCGTTCGGGCGAGGGGAGGTCCCGCGAGAGGCTGTGCACGACGACCGCCGCGACGCCCAGCCCCACGCAGATCATGCTGGCCGCGACGGCGAGGGCAACGCGCACCCAGCGGGTGGACACCTGCCACTGGCCGAACGCGCGCAGCCGCCCGGACGTCCCGTCCCACCTTAACCGTCGCATGCCGCAACGCTCCTTCGGCCGCGCCGCCGCCCTTGCGACAGCGCCCCTACCGATGCCGCCAACCTACCTGCTTTGACCGACCCCGGCAAGCGGACCGGCCCGCCTTGACACTCCCGGGGGCGCTTGATAGCGTCCTCGCGCCGCGCCGAGAGCGCGTTGCGTGCGCACTGCCGACAGCCCCCGCAGCCGCCGGGAGACTCCCCCGTGAGCGTCAGCCAGCAGGTGCACGAGCAGCTTCGTCTCCTCATGCGAGGAGTGGCCGAACTGCTTCCGGCGGGGGAACTCGAGCAGAAGCTGGAACACTCTCTGCGCACGGGAGTTCCGCTGCGCGTGAAGGAAGGTTTCGACGCGTCGTCGCCGGACCTCCACCTGGGCCACACCGTCAGCCTGCGCAAGCTGCGTCAGTTCCAGGACCTCGGCCATCAGGTCATCTTCCTCATCGGCGACTTCACCGGGATGATCGGCGATCCGTCCGGACGCAACGAGACGCGCCCGATGCTCTCCCGCGAACAGGTGCAGGCCAACGCCGAAACGTACAAGCACCAGGTTTTTCGCGTCCTCGACGAGCGCAAGACCGAGGTCCGCTTCAATAGCGAGTGGTCCGCGCAGCTGAGCGCGGTGGACGTCCTGCAGCTCGCGGCCCGTGCCACCGTGGCGCGCATACTCGAGCGCGACGATTTCCACAAGCGCTACACCACCAACCAACCCATCAGCCTGCAGGAGTTCCTCTACCCGCTTTTCCAGGGCTACGACTCCGTCGCGCTGCGCAGCGACGTCGAGATTGGCGGCACGGACCAGAAGTTCAACCTGCTGGTCGGCCGCGAGCTCCAGCGGGAATACGGGCAGCACCCGCAGACGGTCCTGACGCTCCCCCTCTTGCCCGGGCTCGACGGCGTCGAGAAGATGAGCAAGAGCATGGGCAATGCCATCGGCATCCAGGAGGCGCCGCAGGAGATGTTCGGCAAGGTGATGTCGATTCCCGACGGCCTGATGCCCGCCTGGTTCGAGCTGGTGAGCAGCCTGGGGGAGGATGAGCTCGACGCGATGCGCGCCCGATTGCGGGATCCAAGCGTCAACCCGAGCCATCTGAAGCGAGAGCTCGCGGCCGACATCGTGGCGCAGTACCACGGCCCGCAGGCCGCCGCGAGCTCCGAGGCGGAGTTCGATCGCATTTTCGTCCGCAAGCAGACTCCCACCGCGGTGACCGAGTACCGCCTGCCGCCCGGCGACCCGGTTCCTGTCTATTCGGTCATCGCGGAGTCGGGTCTGTGCACCACCAACAGCGAGGCCCGGCGGCTGATCCAGCAGGGAGGCGTTTCCCTGGATGGTGAGCGCATCACGGATCCCAAAGCGCTGCTTCCTCTCCCGTCCGGAAAGACCTACTTGCTGAAGGCCGGGAAGCGGGGCTTCCGTGAGATCGTGGTGGGCGATCGGGCCGATAACTGATTGATTTCAAAGGAAGATCGGACGTCCGGCGGCCGCCCGGAACCCCGACCGGGGCCGGGTCACCTGCCGGGATGGGCGGCGGCCAGTTTCAGGCCGACCCGGGGCTGCCCGGCCGGCGGAACGGGCGCCAGCGCCGTTGACATCCAGGACTCCCGGGTTCTTCAGCCGTTGCGGCCGGGATGGGATGGTGGGCGGGGACATCACAAGATTTTTTGCGTGGGACACTTGACGTCAGACCCTGCACCGCTTATATATGCGTGCCGCTGCAGCGGCGGGGGGTCCCTGCCCAGCTGCGATCCAGAACCCTCAACTCCGCTTGAACTTCGCATTGACAGGGTTGTCGGGTCGGGCTAACGTCTGCAGTCCGCTCCAATGCGTGGGGCGCGCCACCCCAGGTGGCAAAGGCCGAGTGCGCAAGGCGCGTGGCCCAGCTCTTTGACAATTGAATAGCGCGCAAGACCCGTCGAATCCGAGAATTGGGTTGTGCAGGCGTGCGCTCGCTCGGCGTGCGCTGTCTGCCAACTTTGCGATACGCAAGAGGCGCGCAAGCGCCGGCAAACTTTCCGACCATGGAGAGTTTGATCCTGGCTCAGAACGAACGTTGGCGGCGTGGATTAGGCATGCAAGTCGAACGCGAAAGCTTCCTTCGGGAAGTGAGTAGAGTGGCGAACGGGTGAGTAACGCGTGGGGAACCTGCCTTCGAGAGGGGGATAACATCCCTAACGGGGTGCTAATACCGCATGAATCGGCAGGCCGCATGGCTTGTCGGGAAAGGTGGCCTCTCCTTGGAAGCTGCCGCTCGAAGATGGTCCCGCGTCCCATTAGCTTGTTGGCGGGGTAACGGCCCACCAAGGCGACGATGGGTAGCCGACCTGAGAGGGTGACCGGCCACACTGGGACTGAGATACGGCCCAGACTCCTACGGGAGGCAGCAGTCGAGAAGCTTCGGCAATGGGCGAAAGCCTGACCGAGCGACGCCGCGTGAGCGATGAAGGCCCTTGTGGTTGTAAAGCTCTGTCAGAGGGGAGTAAAGCAGGGAAGCGAACAGCTTCCTTGTCTGAAAGTACCCTCAAAGGAAGCTCCGGCCAACTCCGTGCCAGCAGCCGCGGTAATACGGAGGGAGCGAACGTTGTTCGGAATTACTGGGTGTAAAGGGTGCGTAGGCGGCCTTGTATGTCGGAGGTGAAATCTACCGGCTCAACCGGTCAAATTGCCTCTGAAACTGCTTGGCTTGAGTCCGGAAGGGGAGGGTGGAATTCCTGGTGTAACGGTGAAATGTGCAGATATCAGGAAGAACACCGGTGGCGAAGGCGGCCCTCTGGTCCGGTACTGACGCTGAGGCACGAAAGCTAGGGTATCAAACGGGATTAGATACCCCGGTAGTCCTAGCCCTAAACGATGTCCACTAGGTGTTGGAGGTCCTACCCCTTCAGTGCCGCCGCTAACGCATTAAGTGGACCACCTGGGGAGTACGCTCGCAAGGGTGAAACTCAAAGGAATTGACGGGGGCCCGCACAAGCGGTGGAGCATGTGGTTCAATTCGATGCAACGCGAAGAACCTTACCGGGGTTTGACATCCAGGGGACAGGTGTAGAGATACACCCTCCTTCGGGCTCCTGGACAGGTGCTGCATGGCTGTCGTCAGCTCGTGTCGTGAGATGTTGGGTTAAGTCCAGCAACGAGCGCAACCCTCGTTTCTAGTTGCCATCATTCAGTTGGGCACTCTAGAGAGACTGCCGCGAATAACGCGGAGGAAGGTGAGGATGACGTCAAGTCCGCATGGCCTTTATGTCCAGGGCAACACACGTGCTACAATGGTCGGTACAAAGCGACGCGAAGCCGCAAGGCGGAGCAAACCGCACAAAGCCGACCCCAGTACAGATTGTGGGCTGCAATTCGCCCGCATGAAGTTGGAATCGCTAGTAATCGCATAT
>JBGPIA010000002.1:0-792286 GCA_041484665.1 Candidatus Krumholzibacteriia bacterium | reverse complement strand
TCCTGTGGGACGGAAGGTGTCCAAGAAGGAATTCGCTACGGTCAATCTGACTCCCAACGCTTTTCATGGCGAATGGAACTACACCATAGGCTCAAGAGCCAACTAGGAAGATGTATATGTTTTTTATTGACGGAGTCTTACGGGAGATCGTGGTGATTGTGTTTACGCTTGCCCAAGTTGCGTACGGCCTACCGTAAGTGCTGGCAGGGGAAGACCCGATGCGCCTCACCGAGCAGCCACTGGTTCTCGGGATTGGGGATTGGTTGTCGATCGCCGCGTCGTCCGGCTGGCTCGTCGCGGGGCTCGTGAGCACGTTGACGAGCTCGAAGCGGCGGGCCGTCCACGATTTCATCGCAGGATCCGTAGTCTTGCGTCAACTGAAGCCGGCGGTGAGGATGTCTGCGGGGGCCGTCTGACTTGCGCTTCCAGAGGACTCGCCGCCTTCGGAATTGGCCGGGGCGCTCACATCGCTCGCCTGAGTCGCACGACGCCATCCGTTCGGCTCGTGCTACTTCACCAAGGTCACGCGGCGGCTGTCGATGGCGTCCCCGGCGTCCAACCGCAGGATGTAGACCCCGCTGGCCACCGCCGCGCCGGCACCGTCTCGCCCATCCCACAGCACGCCGCGCGGGCCTACCGCTGAGCCATCCAGATCGAACGTGCGCACCAGCTCGCCGGCGAGGTTGAAGACGCGCAACCGCGTGCCCGAGCCCGACCAGGTGACGACGTGCACGTGCATCGCGGAGTTGAAGGGGTTGGGTCCGGCGTCGAGGATGCGGCTGGGACCGAACCCAGCTCCTGCGCTGCCCGCGGCGGTCACGCGCGACGCGCCCTGGTCGGCAGTCAGCTCGGTGAGCCCTGGTTCGCGCAGGGCACCGTTGGTCTCGCCGAGTCTCGCGATGTGATACGAGGCGACGCCGCCCATCCGCGTAAAGCCTCCGCCGACGTATAGGGCTCCGCCGTGCTCAGCCAGCGCCAGGACGTCGCCATCGCAGCCGCTGTTGAGGGCATCCCACTGCCTGCCGTTCCAGATGGCGAGATGCGGCGCCGGCAGGCCCCCCGCATTGAGGAACTTTCCGCCAGCCACCAGCGCGCCATCGTGGACGACGAGGCTCGTGACCATGCTGTCGACTCCGCTGCCCAGCGGTTGCCATCGCGTGCCGTCGAATTGGGCGATGCCCGCCGCTGGGCAGCCGCCGATTGCGCCGAACGACCCGCCGGCCATGAGTCGGCCGTTGTAGACAGTCAGCGCTTCCACCGACTCGGGTCGCCGCGTCTCGTCAGCGCCGAGCGTGATCCAGTGGATTCCGTCCCACGCCGAGACGAGGTCGATCGAGCGTCCATCGCCCGGACCGTACGAGCATCCGACGACCACACGTCCGCCGTAAGCGTCGAGCGCTTGTACGAGGCCCCTACGGCCACCGCCCAGCGCGTTCCACCGGTGTCCATCCCATTGCGCCACGTTGTTGGCGGGCAGATTGTCGATGGACTCGAAGTTTCCGCCGACGTAGAGACTCCCGCCGTGGGAAAGCAGATGGGTGGGAGGGAAGATCGTGCGGCCGATCATCGTCCAGACGTTTCCATCCCACCGCGCGACACCCGCCCGCCAGGTCCCGTCTTTGAAGAATCGTCCCGTTGCGTGCGGTCGGCCGTTGTGGATGACCACATCGTCGAGGACGACAGAATCGCCCGCGCAGCGCAGCCAGGTCTCTCCGGAGAGTCTCGCGGCGCCAACCACCGGTACGCCGCCGGCCTGGTCGAACGGTCCCAGCGCAATCAGGCCTTTGCCCACCGAGCGCAGTCGCGAGACGGGAGCGTTGACGCCTGCGCCGCCGCTCCCCAACGGTGTCCACGCGGCTCCCATCCACCGCGCGATGCTTCCCGAACCGCGGGGACCGGCCCGACGGAAGTCTCCAGCGACGACCAGATCGCCCCGGAAGTCAGCGAGCGCGTACCCGGTCCCGGGATACGGATCGGAAAGCCCGACCCCAGAGTCGCGCCATACAAGCCCACCCTCCAAGTCGGCCCAGCCCGAGTCGTCGGCTCGGGCAATGCTTCGGACGTGAGCATCCTCGAGGAACAAGAAGCCTCCAGCCGCGAACAGCTGTCCGTCGTGCAGCGCGAGGGCAAACACCTGGCCCGATGGCTCGGGGGGTGGCGAAGACCAGCGCGGTGGAGCGACAGCCCGCCATGAGTGGCCATCCCATGCTGCGACGCTCTGTGGGCTGACCCCATCGACCACATTGAAGTAGCCACCGGCGAACAGAAGGTCGCTGCTCGCCACCAGGTCGAAGACCATCCCCTGTCGGGTGTGACTTTCCCTTCCGCAGTGGTACGGCACGTAGGTCAGGATTCCACTACCCAACGCGTTCCAGTTGGCGCCGTCCCAGCGGGCGATGCTCGAGGCGGGGCGTCCACCGATCGTGGTGAAGTCTCCGCCTGCCACGAGATCTCCCTGGAAGGCCGTCACGGCGTAGACACAACCGTCGATTCCGTTCGCGAGCGGCCGCCACATCTGCCCGTCCCAGAAGGCCAGCCGGGCAATGGGATAGCGGCCCTCCGCGGTAAAACAGCCCGCCGCCACGAGCCCACCGCGGTAGCAGACGAAGTCGTATACCGCGTCATTGAATCCACACCCCAGCGGCGACCATTGGGAGCCATCCCAGACCGCGACGTGATCCGCAGGGGCTCCGCCCGCAGTCTGGAATCTGCCTCCGGCCACCACACGACCGTCATAGACGGTCAGCGCAAGCACCTCCCCATCCACGCCAGCGCCGAGCGGCGACCACCACGCGCCATCCCAGCGGACGATGTTGTGGGCTTCACACTGGCCGGCGAAATCGAACGACCCACCGGCGATCAGATCTCCGTTGTACTCGACGAGGCACCGCGCCCAACCATTGACGGTGGGAAGGCTGAACTGGTCGGACCACACGTGCTGCTGCGCAAGAGTTGGAGTCACGGCGATGGCGAGGAGTAATAAGGCGGCTGGCAGCGCGGCGATCATGAGGCTCGAGCGTGCTGCGAGCGAGGCGATGCGCTCGCTCGACCCGCGCGACGCAAGAGGGCTGCGCGACACGAAGGGGCAGCGCGACGCGAAGGGGGTGCGCGTTGCGAGAGCGACGATTCGTTGGGTGAACGTGAGGCACGCGGCGAGGCGTCGCGTCGTAGCTGCGAGTTGCATGGGCGCGCTCCTGGGGGGGAGGATAGCCAGCGCCGCGGCCCCTTGAGTAGCTGCGCGATCGGCGTCGACGGGTCAGCCTGAACTGAGGCTGATGCCGTCCTTGCTGGTAGCGCCGTAGGACCGGTGCGCTGTTGGCGTCGAACCCAGGAGCAATGTGTCGGGAGAAGGAACCTCCTGCGCAGCATGCAACGAGGCGACCGTACCACGGGGGTGCGGCGGGGGCAAGGGCCCTGCGAGCCGGGGCTCCGCGATCCTGCCGGGGCGAGGGGAGCCTGCGCACCGCGCTTAAGCTCCGGTCGGTAGACCCGTTCCGATCTGATCGACTCCCGGCCGTCGAAGAGGAGCCCCTCGGGGAGACCCGCGGGACCGTTTCATCGGCGACCGGCGGTCACCCCAGGGCGCCGGCGCTCGACGTGGATCCAGATGCAATCGGGCGCAGGCCGCGTGGCACCCATCACCAGCTTGGGACCGTAGAGGCGCTCATCGAGCTGCGGCTCCGCCTGCCCCTGGACGTCGCCCCAGCTCAGCCCGGCTCGCTCCAGCCGCCGCAGAACGCTCGCCACCACCCCCACGCTCACGCCCAGGCTGGCGGCCACCTCCCGGTGGCTGCGCCCCAACTCCAGCTTCTGCCGCAGGATCTCGTGGACTCGGCGCATGGACAGTCTCTCCGTTGCCATCTCGCCCCTCTCTGAAGGGCGGACGGCCCGTCCAGACCATCCAGCATCGCTTCCGGTCGGCCGCCCGCGGACGGGCGGCAGGATGGGCTACCGATCTACCCCCAGGCTACCTCCCAGGGGGTGTTCACGATCGCCGATCCAGGTGTTCACGATCACCGATCCGGGTGATCACGATGGACCGTGGTGCGCACCTCGGCCGCAGCCACGACGTAATCCAGCTCGGCCGTCCGGGTGCTGCCGTGGCGGTTCAGGTGCGCGAGCTGGAGATCGGTAGCCTCATCGACGGAACGTGCAGCGGGGGCGCCGACCTCTTCGAGCTGTCGGTACTCCAGGAGCAGCGGACCCTCTGCGCCCTCGGGAGTCTCGGCGAACAACATGAGCGGCGGTCGTTCGTGCCCATCCGGCTCGCGGCGCTCCAGCAGGGACAACTCCCGGCCGCGGCCTTTCTTCTCCAGCCAGAGGATCACATCGACTGCCGCGGCGTGCTCGCCACCACCTCGGACCATGCCCATGCGCTCGCCTTCGCTGGTGTCGCGCCAAGCGGCCTTCGTCGTCTGGTGCAGCCGGATGAAGGCGCACCCGTAGGCGTTCCGCAGCCGCAGCAGCTCGCGATAGCAGCCGGCCAGTGCCGTGTTGTCCTTTTCGTCCGCGCCGCCGAAGACTTTGCTCACAGAGTCGAGCACCACCACGTCGGAACGGTGCTCGGCAATCACGGATTCGAGCCGCGCCACGGTTGGGGAGATTGCAGCTGACCAGCGGCTGCGGCTTGTGGAGGGCGCAACCGGTGTGGAGCAGGCAGTCGGCGCACCGCGCGCTTACGGAATCAGGCTTGCGAGCAGCAACCCAATTCGGACGAGCGCGCTCGTAGCCCTGGACTTGCCGCAGGGAGAGAGCGTCCACGCGCAGGTGATCGACGTGAGGGGGCGGACCGTGCGGGAACTACTGAACGGCGAACTACTTCGTGCGGGCACGCAGAGTATCGTGTGGGATCGTCGGGACTCTCGCGGGGTCCGTGTGGCGGCAGGCGTCTACTACGTGCGGGCTACGGCCGGGCAATTCTCCGGCCGCGTCAAGGTAGTCGTCCTCGAATGATCAGGGGAGAGTCGAGCGACTGGGGCATTCTCACCGAAAGGGAGGAGGTGCTGTGAGGCGTGCTACCGCGCTCGCGGGGGCGGCCGTCGCCGCGTTGCTGCCTGCACCGGCACTCGCTGACGACATCCTGTTCCAAGAGGGGTTCGAGCCGGGGTTCACGGCCGAGAGCTGGTCTGTCATCAGTTGGGGCGGATCCTGGGAACTGTCATCGCAGCAAGCTCGGTCAGGCAGCGGTGCGCTTTCGCTCCGCACGTCGGCACTCGTCCTCGATACTGGTCAATCCATGCGCAACACGCTTTTGGAGACGTGGTTCTACGACGACATGGCTGGATACCGAGAGTCCCACGTGGTCGTTTCACAGACGGGCGATGCCTGGACAGACGATTGGCTGATGGTTGGCACGGAATGCATACGCGACAGTGGCTTCTACTACGTCTTCCTCGGATGTCATTCCTGCGCTGCGGGCGTGCGCGGACCAGCAAGGTCCCTGGGCTGGCACAAAGTCACCATCAAGAACGTGGACGGCCAGAATCTCTGCTTTGTCGATGGAACCCTCGTGACGAATACCGGATTCCAGGGAGACTGGCGGTACCTGATCCTCTTCGAGAATCTCCACTGCGAGTCCTCGAACTCCTGGTTCGACGACGTGCTCGTGTACCGCGTCGGCAACTCGCTCCCCGCCGATCCCGCTCGCAGTACCGCGACGGACGGCGCCGCGACGACGCTACTTGCGTGCCCGGCCCACGATGGTCCGTCCCTCGCCAGCGTCGGCGCGACGATCCAGGTGCAGGTCCGCAACGTTGCCGGCAACCTCGTCTCGGGCTTCCCCGCGGCGGACATCTGGCTCGGCGCTGCGGTCCAGGGGACTCCCTCGTTCTGCTCGCCCGGTCTCACGGCGGACCACGACACGGACGCCAACGGCCAGACCACGATCAGCGGGATGCCCCTAGCTGGAGGGTGCTCACAGTCCGGCCTGCGGGTGATGCTCGCTGGCCAGCCGATCACGGGCTCGCCAGCGCTGCCGATCAGCGTGAACAGCCCCGACCTGACTGGCGATCTGCACGTGAATCTGGGGGACATCGGCCCGTTCTCAGCGGCGCTCAACGGGGGCGCCTTCAACTTCTGCGCGGACTTCTACCGGGACGGCAGGATCGACCTAGTCGACGTCTCGGTGATGTCAATGCACCTGGGGCACGTGTGCCCCTGACGACCGCGACTCGACCTTGGACCTGTTTCGGCGCCAGAGAGAGGGAAGTCCAATCATGCGAACGCGAGACCGAATTCTGGTGCTGGGAATCGTGGTCGCCGTTGTTGCGGCGCTTGCTCCCGCGACACCGCACGCACCCACCCAGTCACCTCTCATGCAGGGGGTCGCCAACGCAGGCGTCGTAAATCACTCGACGACGGGCGACATCGTAGCGTTCGCCCCAATCGTGGACTACGGCGGTTCGTACAGCTTCAAGGGGCAGACGGGATGGGTGCTGACGTGTCCGGGCCCGCTGTGCTTAAAACACCCCCCCCCGGGGGGGGGGGTGTTTTCCATCAACGGCAGGGGAGGACCGGGGCCTCGCCAGACGGGCTCCTGGGCGATCCTGGTGCGTCCCCTCAGTCCATCCGGTGCCGCGCGACCCCTCCGGGGCCCGAATCGCATACACGGCGTCGTCCTCGGGGATCAAGCGGCGAGCGGCGAGGCGTGCCTTACTGGTGCTGCCCCAGGGTAACTTCTGGATGTTCGCTAGAGGTTGAAGATCAGTCCTTGTTCCCTGCCCTACCAGTTTCGGTGCTGCTGCGAGCGCCTTGACCCTGCGGGGTCGGCGACCCGACAATGGGAGCCGGTTCCACGCCGGCCGTGCTGCCATGGCCGGCCGATTTCCAACGCATCTGGAGGCGCCCCATGGAATCTGCATCCCCGCGGCCGCGTTCTGTCCCGTCCACTCCCGGCGCGTCCCAGCACCGCGCGCGCCGACTTGGCCCGGAGCTACTGATGTTGGGGTGGCTGGTTGCCCTGGCGACTTTTCCCGCGGAGGCATCGGCCCAGGGCGTTTGCATCCCAACTCCGGTAGGCAAGTGGTGCCCCGTCGGAGGTAGCGTCGACGTGCCCGTCTACTTCCATTCGAGTGTGCCGCACTCGATACTGAACCCGAACTACGTCGCCGTGAAGAACGCCATGACCGAGTGGAACCTCGAGAACCTCGGCATCGGGTACAATTTGGTCGATGCGGGGGCGTGCGGGCAGTGCGACGGGGTGGAATCGGGGGACTTTCCTCCACGCGGGATCGTGGTCAAGATGGCGCCGCTGGGACCCGACGGGTGCACCACGCGGGCGGGCAACACCATTATCTGGGCTGCACCGCGAGCGCCCGGGGCGATCATCTCGCCGATGCTCAAGGCTTTCCTCAGGCTCAACTCGAACCAGACCTGGACTGCGGCCGACCGCGCGACCACCGCTCGCCACGAGATGGGGCATGCGCTCGGTATGGGCCATCTCTCGGGTTGCCCCAATACCTTGCTGATGACCGACGGCCGGCCGTGCGGGGTGCCCTACACGCTCGACTCCTCGGCCCTCAGCGGGCTAGCTTGCTTGTACGGCAGCCCAGAGGGCGACTGCGCACGCCGGCGCGGCATCCGGGTGGTGACATCGATCGCCGACAACCGGTTCCTGCTGGAGAACTGCCCCTGTACCGCCGGCTGCGCAGCATCGGTCGCCCCAGAGGCCGGCCCGGCGGTGGTCGTCACCTACGAGCTGTCCATCAACGAGAATGGCGGTCCGTACGAAGCGTTCGCGAACCTGACGGATGCCGATTGGGTGGACGGCAGCTACACTCACTCGTTCGCGCGCAGCTACACGCAGGCCAAGATCCTGATGCGCGTGCTCGAGGACGGCGTGTTCGTGGAGCAGGCCGAGACGACGAATCCGGTCGACATCGCCGTTGGCCCGACTGCGGCGCCCGCCGCTCCCACCTCGCGGCCGGCGCGGGTATTCCCCAACCCGCTGGCTGCGGCCACGTCGGTGGAGTTCGCCCTGGCCACCGACGCACCCGTTGAGCTGTCGGTGTTCGATGCGGCGGGGCGACGCGTCCTGACGCTCGACCTGGGTCTGCTGACCGCGGGAGCGCACCGCATTCCCATCAGCCGCGAGGCGCTCCAGAAGCGAGGCGCCCACAGCGGCGTCTTCTTCTACTTGCTGCGCATGGGAAGTCGGACCGAGCAGGGCAAGCTGCTGCTCTTAGAATAGGGGGGCAGGGCGCCACCGGGAGGTCGAACAAGCACTCGGTCGAGTCGGCTGGTCCCGCGCTGTTGTCCGCGGTGCGGACCACCACGCGAGAGGCACCGCTGGGCAGCGGGTCCGGCGTGCGCAGTAGCACAAACGCCGTGCCCGCCACAGCCGTGCGCGCCTGCAGCTCGATGCTCGCCAGCACGGTCGCCCGCCGTCCCCACACGGCTACCCGCAGCGGCCGCGCTGGTGGGAGCGGCGATTGCGGCGGCGCCATCCACAGCAGCATCGCGGCCGTCGCCAGCGCGCCGATGACGCCACCGCCCAGCCACGGCATCCACCCCAGGGAACGCCGCCTCGCCGGCGTGGCTCAGAACCGGCTGACCACTCGCAGCTCCGCGCCGTCGAAGCCGGGCACCACGTAGCACGTTCCCGAGGTGCAGGCGAGCCCGCCGCGCCGCTTACCGACCGTGAGCGTCGCCTGATGGTTGGCGCCGATGTCCCGGCTCGCCACCAGGCTCAGCCAGTGCACCGGGTCGCGCTCGACAGCGGTGGTGAACGGATCGTCGGTCTCGCCGAGGTCGTTGGAGGCCTCGAGCAGCGCCGCTACGCGCAAGACGCCCGCCTTCGAGAGCGCAGCGAGCACGGCGAAATTGTCGAAGTGCTCGGTCGTGCCGCCTGCCCCCGCGCGCTCGACGCGCTGGTGCTGCAGCGAGAGCTCCGCGCCCAGCTGGGCCTTCCACGCGTACTCGGCGCGCACGCCGAACGTCCGCTGGGCGTCGACCGACGCGGCCTCGTCCTGGCCGAAACCAGCGAACAGGCGACCGCGCAACGGGCGCATGGGCGAGCTCTCGGCGGCTACGTACACGAGCTGGTAGCGCTTGGCCCGCGCGTCGTCGAAGACACCGGGCTGGATCTCCGGGCGGTTGCGGGCCCTGGCCCAGTCGGCCTCCAGACTCCATTCCTTGGGCAGACCCTGCTGGAGCGCCAGTTGCAGCCCACGCTCGTCGCCGGGCAGCAGCACGTGCGTGGAGCGATTCAGCAGCAGCTCACCGAGCTCGGGGACGACGGCGGGTGGATCGTTCACGCCCAGCGCGAACTGGTGATAGCGCTTCGTCTCGAAGCTCAGCCCGCCACTCGCCCACGTGAGTTGGCTCGCGGTGTAGAGCGCGTGCCGCGCTCCGTCGTCGGTGGCGAAGCCATCGTGGAGCGGGCGCCAGCCGCGTCCAGCGTACTCGCCGTAGAGCTCCAGGCCGATCCCCGCGCGCGCGAGAGGGTGCAGCACGTGTTGCAGGCGCAGCAGAAGATCGAGAGCGCCCTGGTCCTCGGTCCCGCTGCCCACACCGTCGTCCACACCGCTGTCGAGGATGTCGTCGGCGCGCACGTACGCGCCCCCCGCCGTGAGCGCGCGACCGGCCGAGAGCGCGACGTGCGTACCGGACAGCGTGCCACCGCGGCGGTCGAACGGCGTGCCGCCGGTGCCGTGGGGGTACTGTGGACTGATGACCGGGCGGCCGCTGACGCCGGTGAGCGCCAGCGGACCCCGCTGCACCTCGAGCACGACGCCATCCAGGTCGCGGCTCTCGCCGTAGTAGGCCGGCGGGTACGCGGCCGCGCGCACCACGCCTGGCAGCTCGAACGCGCGAAAGAGCAGCCCGCGGCCCAGGATCGCGTACCCGTTGCCCACGCGCAGGCGGGCGCCGCTGTCTGCCCACTCCACGTATCTCTGCGTGAGCTCGCTATAGTCCGGACTGCCCGAGCCGTGGGGCTCCACCGAGTCGCGGAAGCTCTCCACGCGCAACCCCAGGCGGAAATCGCCGCGCAGGTAGTCGACCCGGAGCTGGTCGAAGAGCTTGGTGCGATCCTGCGCTTCCTGGGTGGGATCCCGTCCAAACTCGTAGAGGAGCAGGTTCGTGCCCTGCACCGCGCCCTGATCGTCGAGCGGGCTTGCGCCTGCGGCGGGAGGCAGCATCAGCAGCCCGAAGACGAGGGCCGCACGGCGTGGCCCCGACGCGGTGCGCCGTCTCACCAGCCGGACCCGTCCTTTGCCCTCTCGGGTGTGGCCGCGCCCGGCGCGGACCGGCCCCGTGCGGATCCCCCCGGCGCGGATCCACCGGGCGCGGGCGCAACCGGCGTCGCCTGTTCGGGAAGCGGGGGAAGCCCGAGTAGTTCGCGTAGCTCTCGCTCCAGCAGCGCTTCGTCGCCGTCGTTGTAACCCACATGTACGGCGACGATCCGCCCGGTGGGCGAGATCAGGAAGGTCGACGGGATATCGCTCACCTGGAACAACCGCGAAACCTGCTTCTGCGCATCGAGCAACACGGGGAGAGTGAGCTTCTGCGACTTCACGTAGGGGCCGATCTTGGGCTGGCTGCGCGGGTCGTCCAGGCTGATGAGCAGTACGGCGACTCCGCGCTCCGCATAGCGCTGCTGCAGCGCCTGGTAGTGCGGCAGCGCTCGCTTGCAGGGCACGCACCAGGTAGCCCAGAAATCGACGATGACCGGGCCTTTCTGCAGCAGCTCCCTCAGAGCGACCCGGCCGCCGTCGTAGCGCTCGGCCTGGAACTGCGGGGCTCTGCCGTGATCTCCCAAGAGCGACGCGGGTGCGACGGCGGAAGGCACGGAGTCCTGGGCGCGCGGTACCTCGCCGGCGGCGAGACCGCTCGCGCTCGCCACCGCGGCGAACAAGAACACCATCCTCGGCAGGGCCGTCCGCGGGCGCGACCAGATGCTCCGCGGTGCTGCAGCTCGCATTTCCATCGTGATCCTCCACCCCACGCAGGCGGCGTCGGCCAGGCTGCGGCGGCACCTCCTGCACCGCCTTCCCGCGCCGCAGCGGAGACCTACTTGATCAAGGAGAGGAAGCGCCCCTGCGAATCGCCGTCGACCGTCAGCTCGGCGATGTAGGCGCCGCTGGCCACAGATTGGCCGGCGGCGTCCCGGCCATCCCAGTGGGCTTCATACCGCTGACCCGACGTCTGAGCCCAGTCGACGAGGCTGCGCACCAGGCGCCCCTGCAAATCCAGGATGCGCAGCGAGACCACAACGGTTTGCCCGTCGCCGTGCAGCTCGTAGGGGATCGTGGTCGTAGGGTTGAACGGATTGGGAAAGGGCGACTGCAGCGTGGACCGCCGCTCCGCTGGGCGCGCTTCCACCGAGGTGCGCAGAGCATACAGCGCAGCATCAACGGCCTGGCCCACCCCGACCGGGTCCCAGCGGGGCACCGTTCCGGTAGTCTTGCGGTAGCGGATGATGCCGTTGCCGTCGACCACGAAGAACGCCTCGTAGCCCGTGTTGTACGTCACGTAGACATTGCCGCCGTCGGGCGGTGCCAGCGAGGCGCGTTGCAGTACCGGGTAGGTCACGCCGGTAGCGCTCACGAAGCTCTGCGCCTGGGGTAGAGTGCCGTTCCAGCAGTCCAAGCCCAGCATCTGGAAAGGTTGGCCAGCGTACGATTGGGAGAAGGACTCCGTACCGGGTCCCGAGGCACGGCAGGTTGGTCAGCCATAGCCCAACAGGAACAGCACCACCACGTTGCCGCGATACGAGCTGAGCGAGCGAAGCTGGCCGTTCGTGTCGGTCAGTATGAAATCGGCCGCCGCCTCGCCGAGCGTCCCGGTAGCGTCGGCGCGGCCCGCCGCACCGGCCACGAGCAGGCCCAGCAGGGCTGTGGCGAACGGACCCGCCAGGCGGGCACCGTGGGCGGAACGCCGCGCCGAGAGCGCAGTCCCACGAGATTCAGTCATCGCTCTTCCTTCCTGCCTGGGGATTCCACCCGCGCGAGGCCCGCGGCTGTAGAGGACGGCGCTGCGACCGCCGCGGCGGGCGCCGCACGGGCCTCCACGATAGCGCTGCCACGGGAATAAGCCAATCGGCGGAGCGAAGGTTCCCGCGGCGGCTTCCCTGCGTACTCAGGCCCCCGGGCGCGGCCCGGCACGCAGGCAACCCTGCCAGCGATGGACCAACGATCGGAGGTCCTGCCATGGAGTCCCCGTTCCGCATTGCGGCAACCGCTTGCCTCGTCCTGGCCGCGGCGAACTCAGCAGCAGCACGCACACCCCCTCCGTCGGATGACATCGGTGGGGACGACCAAGTAGGTCACGTGGTCCATCCCAACGACCCAGATCGGGGTGGGCAGCGGATCCCTCGTCTATACCGGTTACTCCATGGACATTGCGGAGAACGGGAGTATCTACGTGGCGGCCGAGCTGATCTACGCCGGCGGAGACGCGGGCGTCTGCATCGCGCGCTCCCAGGATGGCGGCTGCTGAATCTGGGTCACTGTCAGCTCTGGCAGCCGGCGCGCTCGCCCTGCGACTGGGCGAAGAGCGCCAGTCGCCATGCAGGGCGCGCTGACGCCTTCGAGCAACGGTCCATAGCATCATAGTCGGATAGCTAATACATCTACGTCAATCGCTTAGCGAGCGCCGAGGGCCAAACGACACACATAGGCCGACGTCGTACTCCCGCGAAACAGCGAGAAAATCGAGCGCGCCCGGAATCCGTGAAGGAGGGCGCGCACAAACTCCGCTCCGACGCTTTCGCGACGCGGCGGTGGCCACAGGCGCATCAGCACGGTCAGCCACGGGTCCCCCGGAATGGTCTGTCAGCAGTCCTGGCGCGATTGCGCGTCTTGGAGCAAACAGGGTCCGGGAAGCGTGTTGAAGCCTCAGGGGCGATGGAATGGTGATGTGCCAGTATTGTAATTCGATGGAGGCTATGGGAGCATCTGTCCGTGCCGCGGAAGGCGCCTACGGATCAGCGGCCGCCCCCGCTGCCACCACCTCCGTCGGCCCGTCCATCCTCGTTCCCAGCGCCTCGCCAACCCTGTCGACCACTGCCTGGCGGGTGGATCCCACGAAAGCGGGTCACTAAGTCCCGCGCTAACCAGGGTACGACGGCAGACACTCACGGCATTCGACACCCGAAGGAGCTCACCGTGAACTCGATCATCAGAGCGCAACTCCCTCCGCTTCGGTCCCCAGCCAGCTCCCTCTGCGCCCGCCCCTCGAGCCCCACACCGCCTCCCGCCATCTCCGTGGCGCTCCTCGTCGCGCTTCTCCTCGTGGCCCTCGCTGATCCTGCCTTCGCCCAGCCAAGCGTCTTCGACTTCGACTCGGGGACAGTTCAGGGCTGGACGTTCCAGGGGACATTCCTCTGGGCCGGCTCCACCCAACTCCCAGGCGCCTTCAATAGTGACTTCACCCGTCGCTGGGAGGACCGTACCAACTTCCCCGGTGACCTAGGTGCGGACCCACTCGACGGAGCCGGCTGCCTCCTATTCCACACCCCATCCGGGCAGCTTGGGATCGCCAATCCTCCACCCAATGCCACGCGCTGGCAAGCGGGTGTACAATCCCCAGACCTTACGACCTCCCCAGAATGGCAGTGTGCCGCTGGCGTATCAGTGTGGATCAACCAAAGCTTCTTTCCGCAAGATTGCGTAGGCAACTGTCAGGGAGTCATCCTTGAGTTCGTCGTAAAGCTCATCAACCTCGATACCGACACGCCCCTATTCCTCTGCCACGGAACTCCGTTGCTCGAAACCAATGGTCAGTGGCAGCGTACGGAATTCAATTGGCTCACCGAATCCTCCTACTGCGGCACTCTCCCATCACGCTATTCCGTTGAGGCTGTTAAGATCAATGTGTATGGCGACATCAACGGTAGCTATCCTGGCGTAAGTGACGGTGCTGGAATCTACTTCGACCAAGTCGCGCTCATTCCTAGAACGGCCGCCCTCCGTTATTACGTCGACAGAGATGCCACCGGCGCCAACAACGGGACCAGTTGGACCAACGCCTTCACCACACTCAGCAGCGCCCTCGATCCGGCCCTTTTCCCATGCGATCCCAAGGAGATCTGGGTCGCAGAAGGCACCTATCGGCCGGCGCCTGCCAACGGGGATCGCAACGCTACATTCGCAGTACGCCGCAACGTCGGCCTGTATGGAGGATTCTACGGGACCGAGACGCAGAGAGACCAACGCAACCCCCGCCTCTATCGCACGATCCTCAGCGGGGATCTCAACGGGAACGACGCGCCCACCTTCGTGAACAACGGCGAAAACAGCAACTCCGTCGTCACGGGCAGCGGAGCGGACGCGACGGCTGTGCTGGATGGGTTCACGATCACCGGCGGTTTCCGGCATGGACTCTTCAACGATCAGGGGAGCCCCACGGTTCGTGGTTGTCGGTTCGTCGAGAATCGAGCGACCGACGAGGTGGGCGGTGGCATGTACAATGACAACGGCAGCTCCCCACGCGTCATCAGCTGCGAGTTTGTTGGCAACGTCGGAGGTTTTGGCGGCGGTGGCATCTATAACCGCAACGGCAGCGACCCTGTGATCGCGAATTGCTCGTTCACCGGAAACCGCGCGGGCGGCGCTGGAGGCGCCCTGTACAACGATGTTGGCACCACCCCGCACCTGATCAACTGCACCTTCAGTGAGAACGTCGCCTCGGCGATCGCGGGCGGGATCTACCACGCGGGCGGTAGCGTGGGTCTGGCGAATTGCATTCTCTGGAACAACCGTGTCGGAGCGTCGGTCAACTTTGCGACACAGATCGATGGCCCGCAGGCGGCGAACGTCCGGCTGCTTCACTCGTGCATCCGCGGGCTGAGCTTGCCCTACAACGGTGACGGCAGCATCGGCACCGACCCCGGCTTCATCGACGCGGATGGCGCCGACAACGGCCCGGGGACCGTCGATGACAATCTAAGGCTCTGGGCCGCCTCCCCTTGCATCGATGCCGGCGACGGTGCCGAACTCTTCGGGAGCAGCGATCTGGACGGAAATCCGCGCCGCATGGACGACCCCGCCACGGCCGACACGGGCGCGGGCACGCCTCCGATCGTGGACATGGGCGCCTACGAGTCCTACGTGGACTGCGAGCCCAACGGTGTTGCCGACATCCTCGAGAGTGATTGCAACGGAGACGGTTTGCCGGATCCGTGCGTGCTCTCTGCGGACATCGGTGCGTGCCGCTATCCAACCGCGCTCTCAGGCAACTCCACCGGCGTCAATTCGGCGACGTTTCTTGGCGCGCCCGATGACCTGTATGCAGGCATCGGCAACGGCAGTGTGACCTACCAGTTCGACTGTGCCTTGATCGTGGACGGCCCGGGTCCCGACTTCAACGTGTACGAGGTCGACTTCGGCACCGCGGAGTTCCTGCTGGTCGACGCCCTCGTGAGCGCAAACGGAGTCGACTTCGTGCGGGTGACGCCCACGGCAGGGCCGGTCGTGGACATCGCGGGGGACGAGGCGCACAGCAACCCGGCCTTCGCGCGCTCCTACGACCTGAATGTCTCCGGCCTCACGACGGTCCGGTTCCTGCGTCTGGTGGGCTTGGCTGCGGGTGCCCCCGGCGGCAACTCGGGATTCGATCTCGACGCGGTCGGAATCATCAACGGTGGAGCCGATTGCAACGGCAACGGCAGGCTCGACAGCTGCGATATCGCCAGCGGCGCGGCATCCGACACCAACGGCAACGGAGTTCCAGACAGTTGTGAGCCCTTCCAGAACGTTGCGGGAGTGTCTGGCACATCCGACTCGGGCGCTGGAACTGGAGTCGCGTGGGGGGACTACGACGGAGACGGAAAGCTCGATCTGTACCTCACCAAGAGCGGTGGCCAGGCCAACCGCCTGTTTCGCAACAACGGAAACGACACGTTCACGGACGTGGCTGCTGCAGCTGGCGTGAACGTTGCCCAGTCGAGCCGTGGCGTGGCCTTTGGCGACTACGACAACGACAGCCACCTGGACATGTACGTGACCAGCACCACGAGCCAGCCAGCGCTCCTCTATCACAACCAGGGCAGCGGCGCCTTCACGGACGTCGCAGCCGCGGCTGGAGTGGTCAACGACGGCACAGCGCGCACCGGACCTTGGGGCGACTACGACAACGACGGTGACCTGGACATCTACGTCGCCAAGTCTGGCGCAAACTTCCTCTTTCGCAATGACGGCGCGGGATTCACTGAGGTGGCCGGCCCTGCTGGTGTTGCTGACACGGGTGACAGCCGCGGAGCAGAATGGGCCGACTACGACAACGACGGCGACCAGGACATCTTTGTCGGCAACGTCGACTTCGACAAGCTGTTTCGCAATCGCGGCGATGGAACCTTCGAGGATGTCACAGCCGTCGCCGGCGTGGCCGGCGTTTCCGGGACCGGGTCGACCCGCGGGGTTGCCTGGGGAGACTACGACAACGACGGGTTCCTCGACTTGTACGTGGCGAACATCAGCGGCGTCGCCAGCACGCTGTACCACAACAATGGCGGCGGGACGTTCCAGGACGTAACCAGCACGGCCGGCGTCGGCGCGACCGGCGACGCCCAGTGCCCGGCCTGGGCTGACTACGACAACGACGGCCATTTGGATCTCTACGTGGCGGTCTCCGGCGGATCCAACAAGCTCTTCCGCAACCAGGGCAACGGGACGTTCGCCGATGTGTCGGCCGAGTCGGGGACCGACGACGCGGCGGACGGCTTCGGTGCTGCGTGGGGCGACTACAACGGGGACGGCTTCGTCGACCTCTACGTGAGTGGCGAAGCCAGCAAACTGTTCAAGAACGGCGCGGTGAGCAGCAACCACTGGATCCACATCGATCTGGTTGGGGTGCGGTCGAACCGCTCAGGGATCGGCGCGCGGATCCGCGTCGTGGCTGGCGGGTTGTCGCAGATTCGGGAGATCTCTGGGGGGTCGGGGCTGCAATCCCAGAACTCACTCACCGCCGAGTTTGGCCTTGGGGCCGCAACGACGGTCGATCTCGTGGAGGTCCGTTGGCCGAGCGGCATTGTGAATTCGTACACGCAGGGGGCCATCGTCGACCGCAGGCTTACGGTGGGAGAGTCGCTCGGAGGAGCGACGAATGTCGATGTGCTCCCAACCTTGCCGCTCGCATTCGCCCTTTACCCGGCCGTGCCGAATCCCTTCAACCCCAGCACGACTCTGCGCTTCGACCTGCCAGAGCCAAGCCGTGTCTACCTGCGGGTCTATGACGTGAGCGGCCGATTGGTGAAGACGCTTCAGGACGGGGCCAGCCTCGAGGGGGGCGTCCATCGTGTCGTGTGGAGCGGTGACGACGACCGGCGCACCCCGGTGGCCGCTGGCGTGTACTTCTACAGGCTCGAGGCGGGCACGTTCCTACAAACGCGGCAGATGGTGTTGTTGAAGTAGTACGATCGCATTGCTCTCAGATCGTGCTTCCTGTCGGCAGTGAGCGAGAGCAGCCTGTCGGCCGGGCTTGGGGTGCCGATTGTGAAGTGGAGACACCTTGGGTGACCTCGGCAGCCACGGTGCTCAACCCGAGCCGGCCGGCGATCCCTTGAGCCTTGGCGCGTGTACGGGTGCGCTGGCAGTGCCACGGCAGCCGCTGGGCGCTGCGTGTGCGCAGCGGCAGAGCTCGCCACGCCGCCCGTCGCGATCCTTAATCCATGCCTGGACCCTGAGGAGGGCACGCTCCATGAGCACAGATCCTGGCACCACCTCTCGGCAGATCCCTCGTCTCAGGCCACGTCCGGCCTTGCCGGTGACCTGCGTTGCGGCCGCGATCACGCTGCTCGCGGCCTGGCCCGCCGGCGCCATCCAGATCGTCCTCGGCGACGGGAACCAGGGTTTCCACGACCACAGCTACCAGAGCAACGAGGTGATCTACGTCACCGGCGAGTGGGATATCCCCGACTTCCCGCCCCCCGCCATCGGCAACGTCTACCTCGTCCAGAACGACGGCCTCGACTGGGGCACACGCCAGATCCCGGCTGTGCTCACAGTTACGGTCAAGCCGATCGAGGGCCCGCTTCTCCCCGGGGGATTCGTCGACGCGATTCTCAAGCTCCCGCCGCTGCCGCTGGGTAACTTCGATATCGTGATGGACGAGAACCAAGACGGCCGGTACGACCTGGGCATCGACTACATCCTCGGCGATGGCCCCGTCTCCGCGTTGGACGTACGGCACACCAACCTGCCTTCGCTGGTGAACGTGGCGGCGATCAAGGCCAATTCTGCAGCGAAGGCCGCCTTATGGCGGGCCTTCGCCCAACTCGTGAAGACCACGGTCAGCGGCATCGATTTCGCTTTGGTCGCGGAGGCGGGCGTGCACCTCGCGACGGAGACCGGCCGCGATGACGCCGGTTTCACCTATACGTTACTAGCTCCCGCCCCGCAGCAGGCCTTCCTCCCGTTCGCCCTCTCCTACAACGGGGCAGTGCTCAAGATCGGCAAGGAGATGCTCATCACCGCGGCAAACAAGCGTGCCTCAGTCTACGACGCGATCGCCGCCGATCCCCCCGATCCCGACTACATGCCTGCCGTGCTCATGGGCGTGGTGACGCACGAGCCCGAGCTGGCGACGAGCAACGTGGCCAACGCGCTGGTCCGCCTGGCGAACAACGCGAACTTGCAGGCGGCCGTCGGCGACGCGTACCGTCACGCCTACGAGAAGTTCCAGGGTGCGGCTGCGATTCCCGACCACGAGTTCACGCTGCTACAGTCGCGGCAGGCGCGCGAGTACGCCGCGCTGCTAGTCGAGGTGCTCGACGCCGAGATCAGCGCTCTCACTGACTTGGAGAACGCCATCGCTGCCACCGGCAACTTGAACGTGACCTTCTCGGCGAGCGGCGCCCAGGCTGTCCAGCAGCGCGTCACGACCAGCGGTTTCACCGCGTCGGAGATCAGCACGATGGCGGCTGAGGGCATCACGGGCGCAGAGATCGACGCAGCGCGCGCCGCGGTGGAGGACCTCGACCTGACCGGGTACGTTGACGCGGCGTACGGGGGAGTGATCGACAACCTCCAGACCAACGCCTCTGCTGCGGTCACCGCGTGGCAGGGCGTGATCGCCGATCTGGACGCGGTGATCGCCATGCACCAGTACGTGAAGACTGGCACGCCGCGCGCCAACATCGCCGGGGGATCGACGGTGAGTGAGGGCGCCGGGCTCATGCTCACCACCTCTGGCTCCAGCGATCCCTCGAACTTGCCGCTGACTTACGCGTGGGACCTAGACGGCGATGGGGAGTTCGACGACGCGTCGGGCACGAGCGCGCAGTTCAGCGTGAACGAGCAGGGCGAGTACCTGGTCGGCCTGCGCGCCACCAACAGCCAGGCCAAGCTCGATGTAGCCTATAAGCGGATCGTTGTCACCGCCGTCAACCACATCCCGTCGTTCAGATCGACGAGCCCGCCCAGTAACTTCATATCCATGTTGGTGGGCGGCTCGACGACGTTCTCGGCGGTCGCTTCAGACCCCGACGCGGACGCCCTGTCGTTCTCGTGGTTCGTGGACGGCGCTCCAGCCGGAGCGGGCAGCTCCTACGACTTCGCCCCGAGCGCGGACGGGCTGTACCACGTCGAGATACGCGCGAGCGATGACAGTCCCTTGAGCCCGGACAACCGCCACGTCTGGCGCGTACGCGTCGACCCGACGGGTACGGGCGTGATGGTGCTGCCCGGCGGCACGCCGGCGCGCTTCCGCGTGGGTAACAGCGCTCCGAATCCCTTCAATGGCTCCACGCAGGTGGACTTCGAGCTGCCGACGCGCGCGGAAGTGGTGCTGCGCGTCTACGACGGCGCGGGCCGGCTGGTGCGCGTGGTGGCGCACACGTCCATGGAGGCGGGACGCTACCGCGCGCGGTGGGACGCGCGCGACGAGGCGGGCGCTGAAGTGGCCTCGGGCGTCTACCTGCTGCTGTTGGAGGCGCGGGCGGCGGGCCAACCCGGGGTGGCGCGGCTGTCGGAGACGATCAAGGCGACCTACGTCAAGTAGGTGCGCGCTCGCGGAACGCCGAAGGGTGCCTCCGCGGACCCCAGCTCCGCCGCCAACGCCAAGCAGGGTTGTCGGGCGCGGCCGGCCGGAGGGTGACGCGCGTCCGCGCGAGGCGGACCGTCGACGGGGGCGAATGCAATCACTGCCCCCGCTTTGGGAAGAATTGCTGCTCGAACGCCAGGTGCTTCTGTTCCGCCTGCGCAAGGATGCTCTGGAGCTCGGGGTCGGCACGCAGCGGATCGAGGAAGGAATCGCGCAGCATGAAGGGGTAGTTGAAAAACCCGCTATCGACGGCGCTCCGCAGGACCCGGATGCACCCGCTGCGGTCGCCGAGCAAAGCATGGATGTTGGCCATGTGATACAGCTGCTCGCCGTCGACCATCCTCGCCTCTTCGTTCTCCTGCAACGCCCGCAATCCCTCCGCGCGGTGCCCCTCAAGATGCGCTCGCATGGCGCGCGCCCACCGACCGGTCGAGCTTTCCGGCTCCATCTCGATCGCACGATTCAGGTACTGCAGTGCCAGATCGCGATTGCCCAGACGAATCTGGATCTGGCCGATCCGCGCCAGCGTCCAGCAGCTCTCCGGATCGAGGCCGTGCACCTGCAGCGAACGCTGCAGATCCCCCAGGTACAGGTACGTCGTCGCGACGGAGCGGAACCTGGGATTGCCGGGATCCAGCGCCAGCGCCGTCTCGCCCTCGCGCGCCGACTCCTCGAGCATGCCGGCGTAGCGGTAGATGTAGCTTAGCGAGAAGTGGCTGTCCGCGTGTTCGGGGTTGATCGCCAGCGCGCGCCGCAGGAGCCCGATCGCTTTCGCCGTCTGTCCCACGTCCGTGTAGAGGCGGGCAAGCCCGCCGAGCGCCTCGAGCAGCTCGGCGTCGAGCGACAGCGCCTTCAGGTATTCCGCTTCGGACCGTTGTGACGTTTCGATGCCGCCCAGGGAATAGACTGCGCGGTGCGCGAAACGATGGCCGAGCTCCGCATGGGCGGGCGCATAGGTGCTGTCCAGCTGGACGGACTGTTCGAGCGCGCCGATGGCGAGACCGGTTCCTTCCTTGGTGAACGGATACGAAACGCTGCGCAAGTAGTAATCGTAGGCGAGGGCACTCTGCGGCACGTTGGCTTGCAAGTGACTGCGCTGCTCCTGCGAGAACTCGAGCTCGAGGCGGCGAATCACCTGCTCGGCCACGGCGTCCTGGAGCTTGAACTGATCCTGGCGCGGAACGTCGAAGTGCTCTCGCCAGCGCCCCGCGCTCGACGAGACATCCACCAGCTCCACGTCCAGCCGCACCCGCTCGGGATCGGAGGAGTATCTGCCGGTCAGCACGTAGTCGACTTGCAGCTGCTGTCCGAGCGCGCGTGCGTTCCCCGAGTCGCCGGCGTGGTCACGCTCGGCGCTCGCGGGCCTGACCAGCAGCCCTTTGACGTAGGTCAGCGCCTCGGTGATCTGATCGGCGAGCGCGTAGCCAAGGTAGGCTGACTGAGGATCTTCACTGGAGGGGTCGAAGGGGATCACCGCGAGTCGCCGGAGCGGTCGCGTCGCCGCATCGCCGATCGGCGCAGGCGCGGCGGCTCGTTTCCGGGAATCGATCCCTCGCCACACGAGAGTTCCCGCGCCGATGAGGACGGCCAGGGAAACGAGCCCGAGGCCGCCGAGTGCCAGCTTCCCCCTCCGAGCCGCGATCGCGGGCTGCGGCGCGTCTCGCTGGCCCGCCGCTGCGGCGTCGGTCGAAGACAGATCCGCGAGCAGCTCGTCCGCGCTCGAGTAGCGGTCTTCGGGATCTTTTGCGAGCGCCCGGGCTACGACCCGATCGAGCTGCGGGGGGACATCGGGCCGCAGGCTGCTCATCGACGGCGGCCGTTCGGTCAGGATGGAGTGGATCACTCCCTGCGCGTCGTCTCCCCCGAACGGCCGCAGCCCGGTGACCATCTCGTGGAGGACGACCCCCAGCGACCAGATGTCGGTCCGCTGATCGACCCTCTTGCCACGCACCTGCTCGGGCGACATGTACGCCGTCGTGCCGTGCGCTCCCCACGTGAGCGCGATCTGGCTGGTACCTGCGAGCAAGGCCAGACCGAAGTCCAGCAGCTTGACCACCCCTTCGCTCGTGACCAGGACATTGCCCGGCTTGACATCGCGATGTACGATCCCACGGGCGTGGGATGCGGCGAGACCGCGGGCGATCTGCCGAGCGATCTCGGTCGCCGCTGCGATCGACAGCGCCGCGCGCTGGATGCGATCCTTGAGAATCTCTCCTTCGTAGAAGCCCATGGCGATGATCGGCTGCTCATCGTCGGTCACCTCGATGTCGTAGATCGTGCAAATGTTGGGATGATCGAGCGCCGAGGCGGCGCGCGCCTCGTGCAGGAACCGTCGCTTGGCGGCCACGTCCGCGCACAGCACGGGCGGCAGGAGCTTCAGGACGACGACGCGATCGAGCTTCAGATCGTGGGCCTTGTACACCACCCCCATGCCGCCGCGACCCAGCTCCTGGACCATCTGATAGTGGGAGACCGTCCGGCCGATCACGGCTCGCTCTGCTTCGTGGACGTTCCATCGCTGCCATTCAGGGCTGCCAGCTTGCGGCGCGCCAGCTCGACCATGGGGCGAAGCTGTGGATCGCAGCCCTGCCAGGACTCGATGAAGCGGGCGTAGTGCAGCGCGGCCTCGTCCCGCTTGCCGAGCCGATCGTAGATCTCGCCGCGCCACAGATGGGCGATCGGAAGATAGATGAACTCGAAGATCGAAGACTCCCCGAGGTGCTCGTACCATGCGAGAGCCTCGTCGTACCGTTTTAGCTCGAAGAGCAACTGGGCTCGAGTGAAGCGCTCGTAGGCCTCGGAGACGAGCGGCGATTCCAGCGGGTTCTTCGTCTCGGTGGGGATTCGCTCCAGGGCCGCGAGCGCCTCCTGCGGACGTCCACGCGTGCGCGCAAGCTGCGCCCTCACGCCGAGCGCCAGGTCGGCGGCCAGGGCGCGGTACTCCACCGGGAACTGCTGTTGCTCGATCTGCGCCGCGTACGCTTCGGCGCGCTGGATGTCCCCCATCTGGCTGCTGACGAGGGCCAGCAAGTACATGCGGAGCAATGGGTGCAGGTCCTGGTGCGTGTCGATGAACACGGCGCGGTTGGCGACACGCAGAGCGGACGCCGGAACGAGGCCGTCCAGCCGGTCGCGAACGGCCGCGAGCTCGGCTCTGGGCACCGGCAAGAACGGCAACGACACGAAGAGCGCTCGGTACTCCGCCGACGCCCACGGGTCGAACACCGACGCGGCGTCCAGCTCCTGCTTCGCCTCCGCCCATTGGCCCGCAGCCAACCGGAAGTGTGCCAACGCCACATGCCCGAACGATCGAACGTCCGGCGGCCGGGAGGATGCCGTCATGACCCGCGCAATGCGCTCCGCACCCGCGAGCTGACGGCCGTAGAGGCTGACGTCGGTAAAGGCCATGGCGAGGGACGCTGCGTCGGCCCGTTCCAGATCCGCCAGCACACCCTCCTCCTGCTCGCGGTCGTCGAGGCAGAAGGCTCGCAAGGCGCGGATCTCGAGGTTGCGATCCACGGACTCCTTGCTCCGCGAGAGAAACCGCCCGATGACATTGTTCATCTCGGCCGTTCGCCCCTCGAACGCCTCGATTCGCGCCAGGTGCAGCATCGAAGCGATGTGCTGCGGCTCGAAGGACAGCACGTGTTCGAACGCCCCGCGTGATTCCGTGAAGGACACCCCGTACAGCGCATTGCGGTGGAACAGCACTTCGCCGAGTTGGTACCAGCCCTCGATCTCGTCCGGGTAGGCGTGGACGATGGACAGGTAGAGCTGCTTCGCCTCCGCATTGCGCCCGTTACGCCAGACGCGCAGCGCCTCCAGGAGCCTGCGCTCGCGATCGGTGAGGCGATCCGCGTGCCGGTAGGCCTGTTCTGCGGCGTTCTCCTGCAGATCCTGCGGCGTACCCTTCCACTCCAGGGCGATGCTGAGACGATACCAGGCGAGGGCGAATCCGGCGTCGATGTCGACCGCGCGCTGGAGGGCCTCCACCGAGGTTTGGAAGTCGCCCCTCTGGAAGGCGCTTTCCCCTTCGAGATACGCCTTCAGAGCGGGGAGCGACGCGGTCGTGACCGCGGCCACCCGATCGATGCGTGACGAGGCTCCCTCGCCCAGGCCGGCGAGCAACCCGAGCGCGACCTGATCCACCAGGTCGAAGGCTCGAGACACTTCTCCGTCCGCGGTCGCGTGCGCCACCTCGCCCGGCCGTCCCCCGGCATCGTAGAGCGACGCATCGACCTGCAGTCTGCCGCCGACCTCCACCAGGTTTCCGAGGACGTAGCGTTTCGCACCCAGCTTCAGGGCGGCGAGTCGGGCGCCGCCCGGGTCGAAGACGCCGGCGAGCTGGCGCTGCGAGGCGAGCCCCGCGATGGCTCGCGGGTCGATGCTGCGCAGTGCGCCCGCTCCGTCCAGCTTGGCGCTCAGGAGATCGACGATGCCCTCGCCGAGATAGCGGAACTCGTCGCTGCCGCGGTACGAGAATGGGAACACCGCGACGCTCGTCGCCGCCGGAGCCGGTGACGTCGCCTGGGACGGAGTTCGCAACCTCCACATGGCCAAGCTCCCGGCGAAAGCGAGAGCCAAGATCGAGCCGAGGACGATCCAGCGACGCGCTCGGCGCCATGGCGCCGCGGCGCGGCGCAGTCGTGCGGTGTCGAACGACAGCGTCGGATCGTCGAGCATCCCCGCGAGCTGCGACCGCAACGCATCGGCGCCCTGTTGCCGCGCGGCGGGATCCTTGCAGAGAGCCTGGTCGACGATCGCTTGCAGCGCCCGCGGCACGGATGGCGCCAGGCTCGAGATCGGGGTCGGCGCTTCGTTCAGGATGGAGTAGATGACCGCCTGCGGGTGCTCGCCCCGGAAGGGGAGCTTCCCCGTCAGCATTTCGTACAGCACGACCCCCAGCGACCAGAGGTCGGTGCGCTGATCCACGTCGCCACCCCGAGCCTGCTCGGGAGACATGTACGCGACCGTTCCCAGGGTCGAAGAAATCTCGGTCGCGTGCTCGACTCCGACCAGCCGGGCCAGCCCGAAGTCCAGGATCTTGGCCTCGCCGTCGCGGGTGACCACGATGTTTCCCGGCTTGATGTCTCGATGCACGATGCCGCGCGCGTGCGCCCTGGCCAGGCCGCGCGCGACCTGTGCCGCCGTGCGGATGGCCTCGTCGACGGACAGCGGCCCGTTCTCGAGCTTCCGGTCGAGCGGCTCGCCTTCGTAGTAGGCCATAGCGATGAAAGTGCGACCGTCCTCGGTCGCGTCGATCTCGTAAATGGTGCAGATGTTCGGATGGTCGAGCGCCGAGGCCGTCTTGGCTTCCTGAACGAAACGGCTTCTGGCGGATGCGTCGGCACCGAGGTGTGGCGGCAAGAACTTCAGGGCGACGGCGCGGTCGAGCTTCAAGTCCTCGGCCTTGTAGACGACTCCCATCCCACCCTGGCCGAGCTTGCCCAGGATTCTGTAATGGGAAACGATATCGCCGACGTTCATCGGACCGGGGTCACGCTCCTCGTCTGCCAGAGCGACGGGTACTGGACTCCAAGGCTATGTGGACTCTACCAAGAGGGCGTGTTCGGCACAAAGCGAAGTTCTCTCGCGCGAAGGGATTGCCGGATCGCGCCGCTGCGACGCAGCTCGAGCGTGAAAGTGCAGCGGTGGACACCACCGATTCGATCGAGGGCGGAGAGACAGGATGGACGAGATCAGGGTGCTCTACGATGCGGTCGGTCACACGCTCACGGTTTGAGTTCCTAGCGCTGACCCAAGACTGCGGTGTATACGCGCTCGACGTGAACGGGTCGTCAAGTAATGTGCAGGCGTGTCTGTGGTCGATGGGCGGCGCCCACTACCTGGGCAGCATTCCGACCGGCCCCGTGCCAGCGGCCAGCTCCAGCGTGGGCGGCCTCAAGGGCCGGTTCGGCAGCAAGAAGTAGCGCGCACTGCTGCATGTCGCACATGCCGTGCGTCAGTCAGGGTGCACAAAGCCCCATGGAGTAAGCCGGCACTACCGGAGCAGCACGATTTTCCGTGCCTGCACGGATCCGTCCGCCTCTAGCTGGTAGAAGTACACGCCGCTCGCAGCGCTGCCCCCGCGGTCAGTTCGGCCATCCCACGAGACCACCTGCTCGCCCACAGCCTGGTTCACGTCCACGAGCGTCCGCACCAGCGCTCCCGTCGCGTCGAAAATCCGCAGCACCGCGCGGCCGTCGTGCGCTAGCGTGTACCGGATGGTCGTCTGCGGGTTGAACGGGTTGGGATGGTTCTGCTCCAGCACGAAACTGCGCCGTGCGGGAGCGGGCGCGACGCCCGTCACCTGCCACTCGCCCTGGCCCGGGGGAGCGAAGCCCGCGGCCTGGTTGTCGACCACCAGGACCCATTCCGCGGCGGTTGGCGGGGTGAAAGCCCGTGAGCCGGTGGTGGGAAAGGTGCCTGCGGCGCTGGCCACCCCCCTAACCGGGTCGAACCACCACGCGACGGCCGTGCTGCCTGTGATCCGGCCCATGGCGATGGTCAGAGCCCGCTGCGTGGGGGTGAAGACCACGATCGTGCTGCCGTCCGATGCGCGCGCGGCGGACGCATAGTCGGCGGTGTCGATGTCCCCATATCCGCTGGTGAGCACCGCGTGCGCGTAGTCGGGGACCAGAAGCGCCCACGGCCGCGAGCGCAGCAGTCGGCCGAAGATGTCCATCGACAACGAGCCCGGTGAGCCCATCGCCGTCCGCCAGCCCGCCACGAAGTCCCAGATGCGACCGCTGCCGAAGCAGTGCCCGGTCATGCCGCCCAGGGCCGCCCAGTATGCCTGGCTGCGCAAGCAGCGGTCGGTCCAGTCCCGCTCGTACTCGTAGCGGCCCTCGATGTACAGGCTGGGCACGGGGGTGGGGCGCTGGTAGTCGGTGATCACCTCACGCGGCGTCCGCGTGCAGTCGCCGTATGTGGTGTTGAAGTCCAGCCAAGGGCGGTTGTAGCAGTCCAAGGCCGAGTTGAACCGGTTGCAGTTGGCGGTGTGCAGGTGGTTGCGGTCCATCTCCAGGATGCCCTCCGCGACCGCGTCGACCTCGTCCAGGGCGCCGTACGCGGCGGCATCCACGTCGCCGCCGTGCACCCAGACGATGTTGGGCTGGTTCTTGTACCGGTTGCCCACCCAGCGGCCCCAGTCGCGCATCTTCGCATCGCCGTTCTGCTGCATGATCTGGCACCAGCCCTCGGCGCTGCAGATGTAGCCGACCAACGCCGGGAAGAGAAACACCGTGATGCCCCTCTGGTTGGCCTGCTGCAGCACCCAGTCGACGTGCGCGAAATAGGCCTCGTTGGGGGTCGCGAAGTCCCCGGGGACCAGAAACGGTGGCGCGCCGTAGGCGTTGGTGCCGGTGCCGCCGGGGAAGCCGTCCCGCACCACCAGCGACACGACGATGGCGTTGAACCCCTTCTGCTGGCGGTTGTCCAGATACAGCTGCGTGTCCTCACGCGTCAGCCGCGGCAGGATGTGCCACGGAGAGTCTGCGTTGAAGAACACGGCGCGGCCGGTCTGGTCGACGATGTGGTGACCATCGGCCGAGAGCGCCAGCGGATAGGCCGGCGGGGCCAGCGCTTGGCCCCCCGCCGGCAATGCCAACGCAAGCACCAGCGCGATGGTCCGGAGTGCGGCCGCGGTGCCGCTCCAACGCAGGCAAGCATCCAGGTGCATAGGGGCTTCGGTCCGGGCGGGGGACTCCGCATGCAGAGGCGGCGGTGCCTGGTGCCAGCCGGTACCGACGGCAGAGCCCAGACCGCGTCGTAGGGCCATTATGTCACAGACCAGCGGCGAATGCCTCAGGCGTTACCGGCTGGTGCGCTGAGGCAGGGTCGGGAGTCGGCGGGTCGGATCGATGATCGCGCGAAGCTGCGCGGGCCGGGCGTGCAAGGAAGTACGCGGGGCTGCTGCCCTGCGGAACGAATTGGGTCATGTGGACGTCCGACTTCGGCAAGACGACCTACTGGGAGTTCGTAGCACGTCAAGCGGCCAGCGGCGACGTTGGCTACAGCTACCTGGTTCCGACGGGTGGAGACTCGGCGGCCACTTCCAACCCCTACACGCTCGTGCGCGTCCAGGCGCGCCACGCCTCGACGTCGGCGTTCTGGAACTCCGCTCCCGACTTCGTGCCGGGTCCTGAGACTCTGGTGGTGGCGACGGTGAACACCGGCGATCTCGATGTCGGGGTGCCGCCGCGCTCGTGCGCATTGATCGCCGTGGATATCCACGATCCGCGTGGACGGCGCATCGCCACTCCGTTCGAGGGGCTGTTGCCAGCCGGCCCGTACAGCGCGCGCTGAGGAAGGCCGGACGAGCTAGCTCGCCCCAGTGAGCACACTGTGCTGACAGCCAACGCGAGCACGTTGTGCTTACGACTGCGCCCAAGAGACACCACCGCCCCCCCTAAACCCGGTCCGATCGTGGGGAGGGTTCGGTCGCTCAGCCAGCCAACCCGAGCGTACGGCGGAGTTGCTCGAAGCGGGGGTCCGCGCGCAGGGAATCCAGCCGCGGGTCCACGCGAATCCACATCAGCCAATGGGACCGCTGGGTCACCGCAAGCTCCAGGCACTCGAACGCCGCGTCGTGCTCCCCCAGCTCGGCGTGGACTAGCGCCGGAAAGAAGCCCGCCACGAAGCGCCGGGCTGCCACCTGCCGCAGGTCGCCCAGCAGCGCCCGCGCCCGCCGCTCATCCCCCACCCGGGCCGCCGCGCACGCAAGCGCCCCCAGAGGCTCGGGCGTCCGCTCCGAGCACCGGACCGCCTCTTCGAAGGCGGCGAGCGCGTCGGCGTTGTGTCCGGTAGCGAGCGCGGCCCAACCGAACCAGAGCTGCGCGGACCAGAACGTGGGGTCGAGCTCGCGCGCGCGACCCATCTCCACCAGCGCGCGGTCGAAGTCCCGCGCGAAATAGGACACCCAGCCTGGAACGATGTGCATGATAGGCGCAAGCGGATCCAGCGCGAGCGCCTCCCGTCCGTGGACGCGTCCCTCCTCGAACCGGCCCGCGGACGCCAGCAGGTTCGTGAACCACAGATGGGCTACCGCCGATCCCGGGCTGAGCTCGACGCCGCGGCGGTACGCCTGCTCGGCCTCGCGTGGCTGCCAGTCGTGATAGTGGAGCACGTAACCGAGTACGCTGTAGGCTTCGCCGAGCGAATCGTCGAGTTGGAGTGCCCGCTCCGCGGCGCAGCGCGCCTGTGGGAACGCCTCGCGCGGCGGCTCGTAACCGTAGAATCCGATCACCGCCCATGACTCGGCCAGCCCGGCGTGCGCGGGCGCCCATCCCGGGTCGAGGCGGATCGCCTCGCGAAAACTCTCGATCGCCCGGTGCAGGGAGTCGGCGGTCCGCCGGTGCCAGTCCTGCAGACCCCGCAGGTACGCGTCGAACGCTGCTGGCTCCACCCGGCGCGCGGACCGCGCGGTCGTGGGGCTCGCCGCACCGCTGGCGCGACTCCCCGTACCGCTGGCTGGGCCTCCCGCGCTGCCGACCGGACTCCCTGCCCCGCTGGCCGGGTTGCGCTCGGCCGCTTCCCGCGCGGACCCCGCCTGGGCCGGCCCGCCCGCCGCCGCCTTTGCCCCGGTCGCGGACACAGCGGCGCGCACTTCGTTCGCGACCGCGTGCGCGACCTCGGACTGCAGCGCCAGCACGTCGCGGATCTCGCGCTCGTAGCTCTCGCCCCACAGCAGCGCATCCGTCCCGGCGTGGATGAGCTGCGCGTTGATGCGGACCCGCTCGCCGGACCGCACGACGGAGCCTTCGATCACCGCGTCGACGCGCAGCTCGGCGGCGATCTCCGGGAGCGGCTTGCGGGCGCCTTTGTAGCGCATGGCCGAGGTGCGCGAGATCACGCGCAGGCCTGCCACCTTCGCCAGCCCCGAGATCAGCGCGTCGGTCATGCCGTCGGAGAAAAACTCCTGCGAGGGATCGCCCGATAGATTCTCGAGCGGCAGCACGACCAGCGATCGCACCGGCAGCGGCGCGGGCGTCCCGCCGGCGGGACCCCCGGCGGCCAGCACCCGCAGCTCCGCGCCCAGCTCGGCGGCCGTTGCATGGCGGCGCAACGGATCGCGGTCCATGGCCCGCAGCACGATGGCCTCGAAGCCCGCGGACAGCTCGGGGCGCAGCGTGCGCGGGGCAGGCGGGGACTGGTTGAGCACCGCGTACATCAGAGCCACCACGCTGTCTCCCGCGAATGGGGTGCGGCCGATGCCCAGCTCGAAGAGCACGACGCCCAGCGCGTACAGATCACTGCGCTCGTCGGCCTGCTGGCCGGCAATCACCTCGGGGGCCATGTACGCGACGGTGCCCGCTGCGTGCCTGCCGGCGGCGGGCAGTGTCAGCGCAAGCGTCTGCGTCGAGCGCAACAGACGCGCCAGTCCGAAATCCAGCACTTTGATCCGGTTGTCCGGGAGCCGCCGCAGATTGGCGGGTTTGAGGTCGCGATGCACGACCCCGCGGGCGTGGGCGGCGGCCAGGGCATCCGTCACCTGGATCCCGATCGAGACCACCTCGGGCTCCGGCAACGCCCCGCGCGAGACGACCGCGTCCAGACTCTCCCCGGGCAGGTACTCAAGCACCAGAAACGAGACGCCGTCTTGCGTGTCGAAATCGTAGACGGTCGCGACGCCCGGGTGATTGAGCTGTGAGAGCACGACCGCTTCGGCGCGCGCCCGCTGGCGCACCCCTTCGTCGGCGGCGGTCTCGGGAGGGAGCACCTTTAGGGCGACGTCGCGCTGCAACCGCTCGTCGCGGGCGCGGTAGACCACGCCCATTCCGCCGGCGCCGATGCGCTCGAGGATGCGGTAGTGCGAGAGAGTCCAGGCCTTCCAAGGTCTGCAAGCCTCCCCAGGTGTGGAGGGGAGTCTACCAGCCGGCCGGCCACTCCGTCGCCTGTCGTGCGCGGAGCTCGCGTTCACTGCCTGAGGGTGGCATGCAGTGCCTTGAAGCGCCCGCCGCGACAGGCTATGATCGGCCTTCGTCCCCCTACCCCGATATCGTGAGGCGCTCCTCACCCGTCCGACACGACTCGAGTCAGACCCGACTCGAGCGCAACCCCCACAATCATGCGGGCGGCGCGTAGTACCGCGTGCCGGCCAACGGCACCCGCGAATCCACGCCAGCGCACCCCGCGGAGGTAGTGATGCAAGCCCTTCCAGCCAGGACCCGCACGGGCGCCAAGACAACTCTCAACGAGGCCACCATCGAGCAGCTGCGGAAGACCGTGCGCGGCGTGCTCATCGCTCCCGGGTCCCCGGAGTACGACGAGGCGCGCACGATCTGGAACGCCATGATCGACCGCCGGCCGGCGCTGATCGTGCGCTGCGCGAACGCTCAGGACGTTGTGCAAGCGGTGCGGTTCGCCGACGAGCATCAGCTGCTGCTGGCCGTGCGCGGGGGCGGGCACAACATCGCGGGGAACGCCGTCTGCGACGGCGGCTTGATGATCGACCTTTCGCAGATGAAGGCGGTGAGCGTGGATCAGGCGCGCCGGACCGCCCGCGTCGAGCCCGGGGCGACCCTCGCCGACTTCGACCGCGAGGCGCAGACGTTTGGGCTGGCCACTCCCCTGGGCATCAACTCCACCACCGGCGTAGCGGGATTGACGCTCGGTGGCGGATTCGGTTGGCTGAGCCGCAAGTTCGGTCTCTCCATCGACAACCTGCTCTCGGCGGACGTCGTGACCGCGGCGGGCCGCTTCATCAAGGCCAGCGATGCCGAGAACCCCGATCTCTTCTGGGCGATCCGCGGCGGCGGCGGCAACTTCGGGGTCGTGACCTCGTTTGAGTTCCGCCTCCATCCGGTGGGGCCACAGGTGCTGTCGGGGCTCATCGTCCATCCCCTGGACGCGGCCCGCGACGTCCTGCATTTCTGGCGCGACTTCATCGCCACCACTCCCGAGGAGTTCGTCTGCTGGTTCGTCATGCGGAAGGCTCCGCCCCTGCCATTCCTCCCCGTCGAGTGGCACGGCAAGGAGATCCTTGCGCTGGCGGCGTGCTACTGCGGGAAGATCGAGGATGGCGAGCGCGTGGCGAAGCCGCTGCGCAGTTTCGGCAAACCGATCGCGGACGTGATCGCCCCGCACCCGTTCACCGCTTGGCAGGCCATCCTCGACCCGCTGCTCGTGCCGGGGATGCGCAACTACTGGAAGACCCACGATTTCCGCGAGGTGAGCGACGGCCTGATCGATGTCCTCGTGCAGCACGCCCGCCGCATCCCCGACCCGCAGACCGAGATCGCCTTCGCCCAGCTGGGGGGCGCGGTCAGCCGGGTGCCCAGCGAGGCAACCGCGTACACGCACCGCGATGCGCAGTTCGTGCTCAACGTCCACGGCCGGTGGGCCGAGCCTGCCAAGGATGCCGCGTGCATCGCCTGGACGCGGGAGCTGTTCAACGCGGCGACACCATTTGCTACGGGTGGCGCCTACGTGAACTTCCTGACGCAGGAGGAGCAACCCCGCGTGCGGGCAGCCTACGGGGCCAACTTCGATCGACTCATTCAGCTCAAGAAGAAGTACGACCCGACGAATCTGTTCCAGCTCAACCAGAACATCCAGCCAACGGCCTGAGAGGTTCGTTCGCGCCCCCCCACGCTCTCTCCAGTGAAGGCGCCGGCCCCCGCACACGGTCGGCGCCGCTCAGGCGTCACCCAGCGCACAGCGCGCGACATCGATCAGCTCCAGGAATGCGGGGTCATTGCGAAGGCGGTACTCGATCCAGTCGTCTTCGGAGGCGAACCCAATCAGCACGCCGGCCGCCTTGCCGTGGCGGGTGATGACGATCGGCCCGTTCTGCTGTTGGGCGCTCTTGAGATACCGGCAGAGGTCCTGCCTGGCTTGAGCCAGAGGCACGCGCAGTACCCCCGGTTCGGCAGAGCTGCCCAAGCCGCCTGTGGTGAGCGAGACGACCGCTAACACCCACACTGCCTTCGCCCGCCCTTGGACTCCCCACTCGACGTCGTAGAAGACACGCGCCGACCCGACGCGTAGGCAGAACCGGGGCCCCGCCCGATCGTGCAGCTGGCGGATATACAGCCGATTGCGTATGGTGGGGTGACGCGCGAGCTGCGTGTGGATGGTGCGCTCCAGGCGGGAGCGCAGCTGCGGGTCGAGAGAGTCGAGATCCCGCCTGGCCTGCGGCGCGAACCGCACGGCCAGGTCCTGTCGAGCGCGCATGCCTGCCCCCAGCGGGAGTATTGCCCTGGAGGCTCTGCGAATTTGTACATCATTATGCTCATATTCGCGGAGTCGGCCAGGAGACACGTGTCGCGGACCCGGACCGACGAGCTGTCGGGTGCCGGTACGCCCCGCGGCCGCCGCTGGCACCGAGGGATGGCCGACATGGGGGTCGGCTGCTACACTGGGGACCGACGCGGACCGCTGGGCCGCTGCCCGGCGCGAGCGGGCCGTTGTGCCTCCGCGCCCTGGCTCTGCGGGTACTCGCTCCCGCGCACTCGCTCTCCGTACCCTCGCCCCCCGAGGAGTCCATCCGCGATGAGGCATCTCTCCGTCGTCCTCGCAGCGCTGCTGCTGAGTTCTGCAGCGGCGGTGGCCACGGCGGCCGCCGGTCCGCAGCGGATCTACTGGACCTCCGGCCCCATGCCGCGCGGCATCGACCGGGTGACCGTTCGCAGCCTGCCTGGCGGCACCGTGCTCGTACCCCGGGTGGGGCGCGAGGCCGTCACCGCCCCCGGCGTGGAAGCCATCGACGTGCCCGTGGGCGCGGAGGCGTTCGTCGTGCGGCTGCCGCACGGCGCGGACGACGTGGCGGTGCTGTCCACCGTGGCCACCGTGCTGCGCGTGGAGGGGGCCTACGCGCTGCTGGCAGCGGACGCCGCACAAGCCGCGAACCCCTTGCTCCAGCTTTATCGCAAGGAGCGGCTGACCTACCTGCCCCCGGCGCCGGCGTCGGTGGTCGCAGCCGCGGGGCGCACTGGTGCGGGCGCCACCGCCACGGCCACGACCACTGCGGTCGACCCGCAGGTGAAGCAGGCCATCGTCAACTCGCTCAACATCGCGAAGTGGACCCAGTATGTCCGCGAGCTCTCCGGGGACCTGGTCTTCTGGCTCAACGGGCAGCTGAAGTCGACCAACAACCGTCACATCACCAAGCCCGGGATCCTCATCGCGCAGGACTACATGGAGGACCGCTTGCGGGCCATGGGCTACACCGTCATCCGGCAGCCGTTCATGGTGGGTGGCACGCCCGCGCAGAACATCATCGGGGTGAAGACGGGCGTGGTGCTTCCCGACGAGATCATCGTGGTCGGGAGCCACCACGATTCCCTCAGCGAGGACATCAACCTGCGCGCCCCCGGCGCGGAGGACGACGCGAGCGGTACCGCGGGTGTGTTGCACCTAGCCGAGCTGCTCGCTCCCTACCGCACCGAGCGCACCATCCACTTCGCGTGCTTCAGCGGCGAGGAGCAGGGGATCTACGGGAGCCAGTACTATGTCAGCCAGCTGGGGGCCAACGGGTGGCACGTCACCAATGCGATGGTCCTGGATGAGATCAGCGCCTGGGAGACCAACTTCGCGGTGGTCATCGAGGGACAGCCGGCCTGGGAGCCGTTGATGAGCCTCTACCAGGGCAACCTCACCCAGTGGGCGGGGGTCAGCTACCGCAAGGACTACGTGAGCTGGGGAAGCGACCACGTGCCCTTCCAACAGGCGGGCATCCCGGCATTCATCGCCATCCACATGGACTACCCCAGCTACCCCTACTGGGAGAGCATCAACGACAAGTGGAATCAGCCATGCCCCGGCCTGGGCCGCGCCTGCATGGATCCGGCGCTTGCCCTGGCGATCTTGAAGGGTGCGGCCGCAACGCTGGCGGATCTGGCCGTGCCGATCGACCGCTCGACGCCCGCGCCGCCCGCACCCGTGGTCGCTCGCCTGGCGTTGGAGCAGAACGTCCCCAACCCGTTCAACCCGAGCACGCTGATCGCGTTCGAGCTCGCAGCGCCGGGACGCGTCCACCTGGACATCTATGATGCGGCCGGGCGCCGGGTCCGCCGACTGCTCGACGAGGAGCGGCCGGCCGGCGCTGGCAGCGCGCGCTGGGACGGCCTGGACGAGCTCGGGCGCGCGGTGGCCTCCGGCCTCTACCACTACCGCCTGATCACCGATGACGGAGCGCTGAGCCGCAGCATGGTCCTCGCGCGCTGAGCGTACGGCTGGCAACGCGACCACGCGACGATCCCCTGCGTTGCGTCGTCCAGCCGGCCGATCAACGGCTGCTCCGAGAGGCTTCCGACATGATGCATCGCCGACTGGCCGCCCGGCTCGCGCTCGCCGCGCTGGGAAGCTCGCTTGCGAACCCCGCATCGGCCTGCTCCGTCTGTGGTTGTGGCGACCCGCTGCTGAGTTCGACCGATCCGGCGGCCATCACCGGACAGCTCCGGTTCCAGGTCGATACGGAGTACTTGCGCATCGACGCTGGAACTGACGGCGCGCCAGGCTTCACCGACAAGCTCACCCAGTGGTCCTACCGCTTCAACGCCGTGTATCGGCCACTCGAAGTCCTTTCGCTGATCGCCACCCTGCCGCTGGGAAACAGGATGATCCACACCGTCGGCGGCGGTGAGGATGTCATCAACTCCAACCTCACGGGCGTTGGCGATGCCGAGGTAGCCGCGCGGTGGGCCGCCTGGAGGTCGGTGGACTTTGGCACGGGGCGCGTGCACGAGATGGCGATCGCCGCGGGAACCGCAATTCCCACCGGAAGGCACAACGCCAAGAGCGCCGACGGCACGCTCGTAGACCCGCACGGCCAACTCGGCACGGGCGGCTGGGGCCCCTTCGCAGGCCTGCACTACCGATACGAACAGGGCAGCTGGAACGGCTTCGCCAGCCTCACCTACCGCCGCCGCACGCAAGCCTCCTACTTCGACGGTAGCCGTTACAAATTCGGTGACGCCGTCCTGTGGAGCTTCCATGGGCAGCGCCGGCCGATCCAGAGAGTGGCGCTCGACCTGGGGGTCGACGGCCGCTACGCCAGGGCGGACAAGGCGACCGAGCCCGACGGGACGGTGACCTCCGCGGTGGACAATACCGGCGGCACCGTGCTGTCGGTGGCTCCTGGCGTCTACTTCAACGCCGCGCGCGATCTCTGGCTGTTCGTCCGCGGTCAGGTGCCCTTCTACACGAACCTCTTTGGCGAGCAGGATGTGAGACCGTCGGTCACCATCGGGCTCCAGTACCAGGCCTTCTGACGGAGGCGCAGTCTGCGCAGAGGTCGTCGATCGTCGCATCCACACGCAGCCGAGCGATTCAGGCCGGATGCGAGCCCAAGTTATGAGCGAGCACGAGCTGTTGACCTTCGCGCTGCGCCTCGCCCAGGTGGCCGAGCAGCAGATCATGCCGCGCTATCGCCGCTGCGCGGTCCGCAGCAAGCCCGACGGCTCCGACGTGACCGAGGCCGACATCGAGGCCGAGAAGGCCATGCGCGCGGTCATCGCGAGCCGCTACCCCGACCACGACGTGCTCGGCGAGGAGCTGGGCGGCGAGCTCCACTCGGACCGCCGCCACCGCTGGGTGCTCGACCCCATCGACGGCACGGTCTGGTTCGCCCTCGGTCTGCCGACCTTCGGCACGCTGATCGCCCTCTTGGAGGACGAGCAGCCAATCGTGGGGGTCGCGCATTTCCCCGCGCTGGGAGAGACACTCTACGCGGCGAAGGGGGAGGGGTGCTGGTTCAAGCATCCGTCGTCCGCGCCCGTGCGCGTGCAGGTGGCGCGCGCCCCCAAGCTGACCGACGCGTTCGTCTCCGCGTCGGGCGTCCACGCCTCCGACATCCACAATACGACCGACCGCCCGAGCTACAACCTGACGGCGCTGATCCACGCCGCTCGCAGATTCAAGTTCGTCGGCGACTGCTTGCAGCACGGGCTGGTCTGCCAGGGCCGCGTGCACGCGGCCATCGACGCGGTGATGAAGCCGTGGGACATCGCGGCGCTGGTGCCTTGCGTGGAGGAGGCGGGCGGCGTCGTGTCCTCGTTGTCGGGAGAGCGCGACGGTGTCGTCTACGCGGGCAGCCTGGTGACGTCGTGCGGCAAAGCGCTGCACGAGGAGATCATCGCGCGGCTGAGCTCCTAGGCTCCTCGGCCGGCCGCTACTCGGTGCCGCCCCGCTCGCGCAGGTAGCGCGCCATCTCCTCGTGCTTGCCCTGCAGGGCGAAGGTCAGCGCGGTCTTGCCGTCGTCGCTGCGCGCGTTGACGTCCGCGCCGTGCTCGAGCAGCAGCTTGGCCATGGGCATCCGCCCGAGCAGCGCTACCTCGTGGAGCGGGCGGAATCCCATCTGCTGCGCCGCGTTGGGATCGGCGCGGCGCTCGAGCAGCATCTGCGCGATCTCGACGTGATCGGCGGCCGCGGCCGCGTGGAGCGGACGCACCCGCATCGCGTTGCGAGCGCTCTGGTTCACATCGGCCCCGGCGGCCAGCAGCACCGTGGCCACCTCCTGCTGCCGGAAGAACGCTGCGAGCCCCAGCGGGTAGAAGCCGTCCGTCGCATAGCCATTGAGCAGGGTGGGATCGGACTGCAGAAGCGCTTTCACGCGCGCCGCGTTGCCCGTCGCGGCGGCCTCCCAGATGTCCAGTGGTTCGATCGTCGACTGCAGCAGCACTTCGAGTACCGGCGGCCTGCGGTGGTACGCCGCCTTGAGGATGGCCGACACGCCATCCTTGTCCCGCGCATGCGCGAGCGGCGGATCGGTGGCGACCATCTGGCGCACGGTCTCGACATCACCGGTGGTCACCGCGATGAAGAGCTGCTCGGTCGACGTCATCTCGTTCCTTTCGATCTGCCGATCTCCGCTCGATGCCCGGGGTGCCGCAACAGCGGGGCGGAACCCGCCTGCCCGAGCGCCCACTCGGTGTCGGCCTGCGGCGGGGGAGAGCGTACCGGGAATTGGGCGGCTTGGCCATGCAGCGCGGCCCGCCGCGCTCAAAGCGCGAAGTACGTCCGCTTGTGCAACAGGCTGTTCTCGTGGCCGATCAGGAGCCGCGTCGGCCAGTCCGATTCGCTGAGGATCAGGCGTGGATGCTGGACGTCCTGCGGCAAATCGAACACCAGCTGGGTCGTGTAACTCTCGCCCGGGCGGAGTGGCCGCGAGAGCGGTGCCTGGTCGCGCAGGGTGGCGTCGAGAGCCTGCTGCCCGTCGAGCGATACCTCGAAGCGCCGCCCGCGCTCGTCCTGGATCTGCACGTACCGCGGGTTGGGCCACAGCGGCATTTCGCGGGGGCGGTGGGCGCTGATCGTGGTCTCATCAAAGCGGGTCTGCAGTGTGACGACGCAGAACTCACCGCGCGCGGTCACGGACTTCTCGGGCGGACCAAGCGTGCGCGCGTGCTGGACGCCCTGGACGGAATAGGCGAGGTGGCAGTCAACCTCGCAGAAGTACTTCTCGTCGTGCGGCGACAGCACGATCTCTTTGCTGAGCGCCGAGCTACCCACCAGCAGGACGCCGTACACCGCGACGATCGCGGCAGCCGTCAGCCCGATGCGGCGTGCCATCACCGGCTGCTTGCGTGCGAAGCAGACGACCGCGATGAGCAGGCACAGCGCCAGCAGCGCGCCGGTCCCCAGGAACGTCAGGACCGACAGCACGGCGTTGCCCTGGAAATTGAACGCGAAGTGGTGCATGGAGCTTCCTCCGATTCAAGTACTTTGCATCACAAAGTCTGGAGCCAAAAAAAAGAGACAGTCGCCCGGGCGCGGCAGGCCCGCCGCGCGCCGCGTTAAGACCCTGCGCGCCGCGCCGCCTTGATCACAGCCTCCATGTGGGAGAGGTAGCCTCCGAGCGCCTTGCGACCGAGCTCGGTCAGCCGGTACTCGGTCCGCGGGATGCGCCCGGCGAACGATTTTGTGCAGTCGACGTAGCCGGCGTCCTCCAGGCGGCGCGCATGGACGCTCAAGTTGCCGTCGGTCAGCGCGAGCTGACGCTTGAGCTCCAGAAACGTAAGCGGACCGCTCGCCGCCAACGCGCTCACGATCCCCAGGCGTGTCCGTTCGTGGATGAGCCGGTCCAGCGAGAGCGGCGTTGCAGGCGCCTTCCCTTCGCGGCCGGGTGATGTCTCGGCGCCGTGCTGTCCGCGCGTGCGATCGTCGCGTTTGATTGCCCTCGACCTAGCCACCGTGCCTCCTGGCGATGATCGACCCGAAGCTGACGTGCAGCCCGCCGAACCCGGCTGCCATGAACGCGGTGCCCCAGCCCAGCGGCGCAAATAGAGCCGCCGCGCCCAGCACCATGAAACTTGCGCCCATGACCGGTACGAGGCGGATGGAGAGTGTGCCCGCCGCGACGAATCCGGTCCCGTACAACAGAAGCCACACCCCCGCGATGAGGTCGTACTGACGCATCGCCACCAGGGCGGCTGTCAGCACGGCGCCGGCCAGTAGTGACGGCGTGAAGCTCGACGCGAATCGCAGGTGCGGTGCCGCGAGCGGGGAGACTCCCGTAGCCCGGGCTTTCAGCACGATCGCCACCAGCGCGATTCCCACGGCTAGAGCCGCCTCCACCAGCCAGGCCAGCACCCAGCGCCCCGGCGTAGGCTGGCGCGCGGCGATGAAGGCCGTGGCCAGTGCCGTGGCTCCCATCCAGACACCGCCCCACCCAGGGACGGCGGTGAACGAAGATGCGCGCTCCATCGTTTGACGGATGTAGCGAAGGTTGTCCGCCGCTGTGTCGTGCAACGCGACGGGATCTTCGTTCACGGACTCGGTGCCGCGCGTGGGTTTCATGGCCCTCAGTTGAGCATCGATCGCCGATTGCTGTCAAGTGCTTTTCAATGCAAAGTATGAGCCATCGCCGAGTCGGCCAGCACGTTCGGGTGGTATCCGGGGTTGGCGGCCGGACCCGCGGCCTAGCTGCCGACCCGTCGGTCGGTCGGTCGGGCCACCGGTCGCGCGGGCGCCAGGCCCGCCGCCAGGCTCTCACCCATCCCCATTCCAAATGAAGAGGGGGCTTGACAGCCAAACGACCGTTTGCTAAATTGCTGTCTGGCAAACATCGGTTTGTGGTACGTCTCGCTCTCCACGAAGCGCCTCGTCGGTGGGTGCTGGATGGAAGCGCGGCCATCACGGAGAAGCACGATGCGCGCACGCTGGTTCGCCCACGTCGATATGGACGCCTTCTACGCGGCCGTCGAGGTCCTCGACTTCCCCGAGCTCGATGGCCTGCCCGTCGCCGTCGGCGGTGCCGCCGACGCGCGAGGAGTGATCGCGGCGGCCTCCTACCCGGCCCGGGAGTTCGGCGTGCGCAGCGCCATGCCCACCGCGCAGGCCCTCCGACTCTGCCCCCAGCTGGTCCTGCGGCCGGGCCGTGGCCGCCGCTACGCGCAGAAGAGCCGTGAGGTCATGGCGATCCTGCGGTCGGTCTCCCCTCTGGTCGAGCCCCTTTCCCTGGACGAGGCCTTCCTGGACCTGTCGGGCTGCGATCGTCTGCACGCACCTGACGGCTCCTGGCAGTCCTTCGGCGAGCGGCTGCGTGACCGCATCTTCCGGGAGACCGGCCTCTGGGCTTCGATCGGAATGGGGGAGACCCGCCGCATTGCCAAGATCGCCAGCGACCTGCGCAAGCCTCGCGGCCTCGTGGTGATCGCTGATGGCGCTGGCCCCGCGTTCCTCCAATCGCTGCCCGTGGAGCGCTTGTGGGGGGTGGGCCCCAAGTTGCGCGAGCACCTGCACTTGCTGGGGCTGCGCACCGGCGGAGACATTGCGCGGACCCCGCGAATCGTGCTGCAGGAGTCCCTCGGCACCACCGGCCTCGCGCTGCAGGATATGGTCTGCGCCCGCGAACAGGGTGAGGTCGTCCCCGACCGCGAGAATAAGAGCATCAGCCACGAGGAGACCTTCGCCCGCGATGTCGTCGGCTCGCGCGTGCTCGAGCCGGCGCTGCTGCACCTCTGTGAGAAGGTCGGCAACCGGATGCGCCGCGCAGGCATGCTGGGCCGCGTCGTCCAGCTCAAGATCCGCGACCGTAGCTTCCGCACCGTGACGCGCCGCACGACACTTTCGCGTCCCATCGACTCCGAGCGGGCTCTGTTCGCCACGGGGCGGCGCATGCTGCGCGCCCTCGATTGGGACCGCACGCCGGTCCGCCTCATCGGCATCGGGATGTGCCAGCTCACGGCCGCGCCGGCCTGGCAGGCGGATCTCTTCGACAGCCGCGCTGCCCAGGCGTGGTCGCGGCTGGAGCCAGTGCTCGACGGGGTGCACGAACGCTACGGTGCGGAGGCTATCGCGCGCGCCACGGCGCTGCTGCGCCCAACCTCGCCCCGCTGGGACGGGTCGGAAGAGGACGTGCGTTGGGAGGCATGGAAGAGGGACGCCGACACCGCCGATGGCGAACGTCGGCAACGGAGCCGGAGCGAGATAGCAGCAGGAGGAGGAGTGGCTTGAGTGACGAGCAGAAGGTCCACCGGCCGATGACCCTCATCGTCGTGGACGCCTCCTGGCAACAGCCGGGAAACGGGGCGGACGAGATCCTGCAGCTCCTGGACGAGAACCTGGGGGACGGCCTCCTGGTCGAGTTCGGCGAGCACGGCCGCGGGCTGTTTGCGCTGCTGCAGGCCGCAGCCCGGCGGCGTCGCCCGATGCTTCCAGCGCGCTGGCTGCCCGCGCGCCCGCTCGCGACCGGCGGGCTCGGCGACCCGGCGAAGATCCTCTGGGTCGCGCGAAGCGACGCCGCGCTAGCCCGGCTGCTGGCCGAGGCTGGGATGGGGCTGGAGGTCCCCGACTCCGCCAGCACCGACCATCCCTTCGCACTACTGGGTGTGGAGGGTGACGTGCTTGGATCGCCCGCGTCTGATGACGCGGCCTCCCGCCTCGAACGCGCACAGCGTTGGGTGCATCGGCTCGGAATCGATCGCGTGGCCCTGGCCGTGCCACTGGAGGCCTCCGATGACGATCCGCTTGTGCAATTGGCGCGGGAGTGTCGTCTGCCCGCCATCCGTTTGGCGCGCCCAGAGGACCTGACCGCGCTGTTGTCGCCGAGGATGGCCGCCACGATGGCGCCCGCGATGTCGAACGCGACGCCGGTCGCGACGCCGCACGCGCCCCCGCAATCCATGTCACCCGCGTTCCCACCACCATCCACGCAGCCGGCGCCGCTCCTGTGGACCGACTTCCAGCTCGACCGCGAGCACCGGCTTCCCGACGAGGCGTATGTCCCCGGGCTGCGCGATCTGCTTCACCGCGGGAGCCTGCTGCGCGAGCGCACTCTCTTCGAGCGCCTGCCGGCGGCATGGCGAACGGCGGCCGAGTCCGAGCTGCGCGCTCTCTACGCCTGGCACGTCAGCCCATTGCTGCGGCGCGCGGCGGCCCTGTTGCAAACGCTGGCACCTCTCCCTTCGGTCCGCGTGAGCGCACCCCTGCAAGAGCTCGAAGGTGTCTGCGCCTACCTGCTCGGCCTCACCGACCGCCGGCCTGCCGAGGACGCCGCGCCCCAGGCAGCCGGATCCGCCGCGACCGCGCTCGCCACCGCGCTTCAGCAGTGGGATCGCAGGCTGACAGTCGCGGTGCAGGCAGCGGTCTGGCCCCGGCTCTCGGCGCGGCTGGTTCCGTGGATCGACGCCGGCATGCTGGCCGCCTGCTCGGAGGCGCCCGCGCACCCAGGACGCCGGTTCTGCTTCAGCGGCGAGCCACTGTGGGCGCGTGCTCCGCTGGCGCGCGACCTGGACGGCGTTCCCTGCGTGAGCCTTGATGAGGCCGACCGCCGTGCGCTGGGTTGGTTCGAGCTGGAGCTGCACGCTGAGGGATCCGTCGCGCCGCCGCGCGGGCGGACCCGCGCAGGCCGGGCCGGCGACGCGTCCGCCGGCGACGCGATCGTGCGCATGCCAGCCGCGGCGGGCCGCCGCGGAGGACGCGGCCGGGCGCTCGTCACGGGCGAACCTGAACGTCAACTCGATCTCGGTCTGGAGGGTTGGGGCACGTGAGCACACCAAGGGAGCTGACGCCGCGTCAGAAGGACGTGCTTCGCGCGCTCTGCCGCTGGCTCGATGAGCACGGTTACCCTCCGACGGTGCGGGAGCTGGGTGGGGTCATGGGCCTCACCAGCACCCGCACCATTCATGACCACCTCGATTGGTTGGAGCGGAAGGGCTACATCCGCCGCGACCGCGTGCGCTCCCGCGCCATCGAGGTGCTGCACGCAGTCCCGGTCCCGGATTCCGATGGCGAGCCATTCGCGCTCGACCAGTCTTCGTCTGCGGCGGGCGCGCCCGGGAGCCGCCCGCGCACGGTCACCGTGCCGCTGATCGGCGACGTGGCGGCTGGCCGTCCGATCCTGGCTGCCGAGCAGCGCGAGGGCGAGCTGCACCTCGATGCCACGCTGGTGGGCGATCCGCGCACCTATCTGTTGCGCGTACGCGGCAACTCGATGATCGATGCCCACATCTGCAACGGCGACCTCATCCTCATCCGGCCGCAGCCCGTGGCGCGCAACGGCGAGATCGTCGTCGTGCTGATCGAGGATGAGGTGACGCTCAAGCGTTTCTACAAGCGCGAGGGGTTCATCGAGCTCAAGCCGGAGAATCCCTCGCTGGCCTCGATCTTGGTCACGCCGGAAATGGGGGAGGTGCGGGTTCTGGGTGCGCTCGCGGGCGTGATTCGCCGCTGCTAGCGCCGCGGCTGCCAGCCGGGTGACCGGCCGCCCCGCTCTGGCTGCGGATCCTTGCTCCGTCTGCGGCTTTGGACTAGCATGACGCGCTTGCTTTCGCGGGTGGCCGTCGGCCGCCCGGCGTCTGTGGGCGTCCCCATCGTCTAGCCAGGCCTAGGACACCACCCTTTCAAGGTGGGTACACGGGTTCGAATCCCGTTGGGGACACACCGATTCACTGCAGGGGCGCGCGCGGTCCGCATCCAGTCTGCGCGTTGACGGGTGCCAACCGCGTTCGTATCCTTCAAGGAGCCATGGGGCAGCTCCTGGGATGAGGGCCTTGGCTTCTCGCGTGCCGCGCCGTCGGCGCCGCTGCCCTGACCGTCGTGGGCTGCCTTCTTTTGTGCCTCCCCTGAGCCTACATCGCGAACCCCGGAGGATCCCCGGCATGCGCCGAATGCTGCAGGCTGGAGACTCGTTCGTACGGCGTGCCGCTCTCAACTGCGGTCCGCTGGGCTTGGTTCTGCTGGGAACGGTGCTGACCGCCACACCCGCCTTCGGGCGCGCGCCCGCAGGCTGGACGGTCCTCGAGAGCACACCCGCGCGCATTCGCATCTCGATCGATGTGCCACAGCCGCGCACGACCACGATCGAGGGGCAAGAGCGCCCGTGGATCGCGCTCACGATCGATGGCTACAACCTGGCGGGCGATCCCGGGCTGCCCGCGCTCCCTGAGGCCGGAGCGTGGATCGCGGTGCCGCCCTTGGGCGACGTCCAGCTGAGCGCGCGCGTCGTCGAGACCAGCGCGCTGCCGCCGGGCCGCATCGCTCCGGCTCTGACGCCGAGCAGCGTCCAACCCGCGCCGTACGGCGAGCCATCCCTGGTCGAGCGCATGGTGGAAGGCCGCGGCTACGCCAGCTATCGCGCCACAACCGCGGACGTCGTCCGCCTGGGAGAGCCCACCTGGAGCCGCAAGCAGCGCATCGTCTCGCTGCTCGTGCGCCCCGTGGCCTACGACGCCGCCAGCGAACGGCTCGACGTCGCTCGCCGCATCGAGATCACGGTCACCTTCGCCGGCGGGCACAAGCTGGCCGGGCAGCAAGCCATCGCGCCGGAGGAGGGCGAGCCCGATCCGATGATCCTGCGCACGGTGCTCAACCCGGAGTTCGCGGCCCCGTGGCGGTCGCTGTCGCCCCGGCAGCGCGCTCTGCGCGACGGATGGCTGCACCTGCCCAGCGACGGCACGGCCGGTGCGCAGGGCGTGCAGAGCCCACAAAGCCGGCAAAGCCCGCCGGGCCCACTTGGCGCAACCGGCGCCCGAGCCGCCGGCGACATCCGCCCGCTCGACCCCGCCAGCCTGCTCAGCAGCGAGTACCGTGTGCGCGTGAGCCGCACCGGACCCCTGCGCGTACATCTGGGCGACCTGATGGCGCTCGGCTTCCCCACCGATGTGCCCCGGCGCAAGGTCCGCCTCTACCAAAGGCGCTACAACGCCCCGGGCGACGGGCTGTTCGACGCGCAGGCGCCCGCGCCCCTGACCGCCGACGTACCGTTCTTCTTCCTGGGCCTGCCCGACGAGAACGGCCCGGCGCTCGGCACCGACGAGATCCTCTTCTACGGGTTCGACATGCGCGACGACGACGTCGAGCGCACGATCGCCGGGCAGACGTTTCCGCGCGCGGTCGCGGAGCGCTCGGACAACTGGAACAACAATAATGTGTACTGGATCGCTGCGGCGGAGCCCGACGCGCAGGGCTGGCTGCGGATGTCCGCCGCCACGCTGCCGCCGGCCTCCGGCGCGCCGCAGGCATCGTATCGCCGCCTCGATCGGCTGGAGTCCGACGCCTTCTACCAGGACAACCCCGCCGACATCACCCAGCCGCGGTATCACTGGACCACCAACGCCGTCGCCTCAGCCCAGATCAGCGTGGAGCTGCTCCACCCCGCTGCGGGCAACACCATCAGCCTGACGTGGACGCTCGCGGCGCGCGGCCTCCAGGCCGGTCCGGCGTCCGGTCCGCCGCAGGTACGCGCCACCATCAGCCAGGGGACCAACAGCCAGCTGTTGGACACGAGTACGGTCAACAGCCTCACCCTGATCCCGTTCACCGGCGTCGTGTCCTCCGACGCCATCGGCGACGGCTTCGCGACCTTCCAGCTCACTCCCGCAGCCAGCGGGCTGGTTCAGGCGTACCTGGGCAGCATCACGCTCGACTACCAGGCACTCTATCGCGCCACCCGCGACGAGGCCCGCTTCACCGGCGGCCAGATCGGCGGGCAGCCCAGCATCGTGGTGCCTGGCTTCACCGCTTCCGACCTGTTGCTGTTGGAGGTCACCGACCCGCGCGCGCCCATCTACATCGCGCTGCAAGGCGGGAACATCCTCGACCCGGGCGACGGCAGCCGCTCGCTCTCCATCCAGGCGGATCAGATCGCCGGGCTGGAGCGCGCGTTCTGGGCGCTGCGTCCTGCCCGCGCCCCGCGGGCGCGCGCCGACGAGATCGAGCGCGCCCAGAGCCCGCTCCTCACCAGCGACACGTCGGTCTTCCTACAGGGGCAGGCGCAGGCCCTGGCCATCGGTCCCGCGCAGCTCGCCGCCGCCGCGCAGCCCTGGCTGCAGTGGCGCCGCGACCACGATGCGCGCGGGTGGAAGTACGCCTACGTCGACGTGCAGTCGGTGTTCGACCAGTTCAGCGGCGGCCTGAAATCGCCGGCCGGCATCAAGCGCTTCGCCGAGTACGCCTACCTCGTGTGGGACGCGCGCGCGCTGCTGCTGGTCGGCGACGCGAGCGAGGACGCGCGGGGGCTCTCCGGCACCGCCGGCGCGGATCTGCTACCGGCACCGCTCCACCGACAGGTATTCGACATCAATGAGGTGCTGGCCTCGGACAAGTGGTACGGCACGTTCAACACCATCGACGCCGGCTATCCGGACAATCTCGACCGCGGCCCGGACATGGCCGTCGGACGCCTACCGGCCGACAACGACGCCGAGCTCTCCACGATGATCGGCAAGATTATCGCATACGAGCAGCCGCAGCTCGGCGACGACTGGCGCCGCCGCGCGCTGTGGGTGGCCGACGACACCTGGAGCTCCAGCGTCCTGGGCGGCACGCAATCCAGCTACTGCCGCAGGGACGGCTGCCCGTACAACGAAGGACAGTTCCAGTGCAGCCAGAGCACCGTCGCTGCCTGGAGCGACTCCCTCGATGCAACCATCCAGTCCACCGGGTTCTACCTGCGCGAGTACACCGATCCCATGCACCCGATCGGCGAGCAGTGCGGTGACAGGCACATCTACCGCGATCGCGTCATCGACGAGGTGGTGCCGCTGCTGGTCAACCGCATGAACGAGGGCGCCCTGATCGTGTCCTACGAGGGGCACGCCGCCTACAACGTGCTGGCCCACGAGAACCTTTTCGAGAGCGGCAACATCCCGACGCTCACCAACGTGGGCAAACCCTTCATCTTCTTCGGCATGGGCTGCCACGAGAGCGACTTCATCGACTATCGCGAGGCCTCCCAGGGCCGCTCGCTGGGCGAGCTGTTCGTGCTGCATCCCACCGGCGGCGGCATCGCCAGCTACGGCAGCAGCGGGTTCGAGTACCTGTTCCAGATCTCGCGCATGATGGAGGAGATTGGCAAGGTGCTCTTCACGCAGGGGCGCACCAGCAGTCAGGTGTTCAACGGGCCGTGGACGCTGATGAGCCAGTGGGTGATCGGCGAGGCGCTGGCCGAAGGCGAGCAGAACATCTTCCCGACCAGCGACACGCTCCAGCACGACATGGTGGCGCAATTCAACCTGATCGGCGATCCGCTGCTGCGCGTGGATGCGGCCCCGCCGCGCCTAACCGTGCTGCACGGCGGGCAGCCGGTGACCAGTGGCGCGCAGGTAACCGCGCCGCCGGGCGGCCAGAGCTTCGCCCTGCAGTTGCGCGGCGTGGATGAGACAGGCGTTCACAGCTTCGTCGTGCGCGACAGCCGCGGCACGGACCACTCCGGCCTGCTCGTGCCCGATCCGGGCGCGGGCTTGGATCCGCGCATCAAGGGGGCGACGCTCGACCTGCCGCTGGTCGCCTACGGGGGGCTGCTCGACGCGCTCAATCCGCGTGGCGGGCGAGGCTACCGCGTGGAAGTGCAGGCCTACGACGAGGCTTACCCCGACGTGCGCCCCACGACCGTGCAGTTATTCGTGCCATTCACGCTCGCCGTGCGCCTGGACGGGACCGAGGTGGACGAAGGCTCCGGGCCGCTCCCGGCAGACCATTCGGTGCCCATCGAGGTGGAGTTCGAGGCGCCGATCACCCTCACCGTCGGCCAGACCGCAGTTGCGATCTCCGCGGCGGTGATCGACACCCCGGTGAAGATCGCGGTGGACCTGGACGGGCGGCACTGGCGCCTCACGTCGCAGGGGCGCGGCGACGGGAGCGGACAGCCGCAGACACTTCATCTCACCCTGGACACGGTCACGACCGATTTCGCCCTTACGCAAATCGCCGCGCGCGAGGCGCTGGCCGTCGGCGCGCACTATCCGTTCCCCAGCCCAGGCAATCCGGACCGCACGCCGATCTTCTTCGTGGCACAGACGACGGTGCCGGTGCAGTGGTCGAAGGTCACCGTGTATGACCTGACCGGCCGCGCCGTGGCGCACGTCGAAGGAGGAGACTCGGCCGGCGGGGTCGAGGTCGCCGTGCGCTGGAACGGACGCGACGATCAGGGAGACGAGCTGGCCAACGGCGTCTACCTGTATCGCCTCGAAGTGGGCGCCGCCGTTGGGCTCGCCCGCAGCGACATGGGCCGCGTCGTGCTCATGCGCTGATGCGGACGGCCGCGCGCGCCGGCCGCGACAAGCTTCCGCAGCCGCGAGCCCCGGAAGTCACCGTCGCCGGCCAGCTCGGGCGATCCCAACCCCGCCCACGCCGCGCTCACCGTTCCCGCACCACGACGCTCCCGCTCTGGGTGCTCAGGCGCAGCGTGGCTCCGCCGCTGCCGTGCGATCCTTCCAGCACCACCTGGGAGCCGCGTTCCTCCAACCGGCCTTCCAGATCGCTCTCGATCGAGCCGCCGCTGCTCTCGAAGCGGTAACTCGCCGGCGCGCCCTGCGGCCAGCTGAGCTCGATGTCGGCGTACGAAGTCTCGATGGCGTGCGTGGCGCTCAGCGCCGCGCCGGAAAGCCCGTCGATCTCCACTGCGCCACTCTGATTGCGCACCGTGAGGGCGCCACGGACGTTGCTCAGGCGAATGCCGGCATAGCTGGCGTCGATCTGGATCGCGCCGCCCACGTCGCTCGCCTGCACGTCGGAGCTGCTGCCCACCACCTTGAGCGTGCCCTTCACCTGCTGCACGCGGCACGGAGCATAGCTGCAGCGCACGCTGGCGTTGCCGCCCACGTCGATCAGGGTCACACCGCCGCTCTCGTTGGTGATTGTGACGTCGCCGCCGACGCCCGTGACCTGCACGTCGCCATAGGAGCCCTCGACGGCGGCCTTGCCTCTCACGTCGTGCACGTCGACTTCGCCCGAGGCGGCGCGCACGCTCAGGTCGCCGCCCACGCCATCCACGCTCACCGCGCCGTACGAGGAGCTGATCTCGGCGGATTTCTTGGCCGCCGATACGGTCACGTTGCCCGATGTCGAGTCGACCCTGAGGATCTCCGCCGCGTCGTGCACCTCCACCGTGCCGTAGGACGTGGAGATCGCGGCGCGCTTCCTCAGGTCCGTGGCGGTGACGTTGCCGCTGGTGGACTGCACCGTGAGCTCGCCGTCGATGCGCTCTAGCTCGATGTTGCCGTACTGGGTCTCGATCTGGGCCGCGCCCACCATGTGCGACAAGCTCACGCTGCCGCTGGTGCCGCTGGTGTGCAGGGTGCCTTCGATGTCTTCGAGTTCGATGTTCCCGTAGCGCACGTCGAGGTCGACCTTGCCGCGCGCGCCGGAGACGGTGGCGTTGCCCGAGGTGGCGGAGAGCGTAACCGGCCCGCCGACGCCCCCGAGCTCCACGTTTCCGTACTCGTCGGCGATGGTGAGCGGCGTTTTCGCCGGCACCTCCACCAGCAGATCGATGGAGAAGGAAATCTCGACCGAGCCCCGCTCCTTCCATTCGGGCACCGTGGTGGAGACCCGGATCGCCTGCGCGGACTCCTCCACGTCCACGCGCAGGCCGCTCTCCATCAGGTCCAGCCACTTCTGGCTGTTTGACCAGTATTCGGCGTCGGCCTTCACGTGCACCTGGTCCCCCACGCCCACCCGGACGGTGATCTCGCACGCGTGCACGTCGATCTCCACCGGGCGTCCCTTGGCCTGCACCGTCTGCTCGAAGTTGCGCTCGCGCGGCTCGCGGGCGCGCGGCGCGCGGCCGCCGAAGACGCCGACCACCGGTGGCGGTGGCGCGGGAGCAGGGGTGGGCCGGGAGCTCGGTGCGGGTCGTGCAGCCGGAGCAGGCGCGGCGGGAGGTGTCGGTCCCGAGCCCGGCGCGGGTCGGGCGCCCGGCGCGGAACGGGTGCCCGGCGGTGCCTGGGCAGCCGGCGGTGTCGGGGCCGCCGGCGGTGTCGGGGCCGCCGCAGGGCCGGCGCTGCGCGCCGAGCGCGCCGGCGGGGGCGCTGCCTTGGGCGCGGGCGTCTGTGCCACTGCGGGAGCGCTGAGCAAGAGCGCGCTCAGCCCGGGAACACCGAGCACGAACATGGCCAGCGTCATCGCCGCGCAGGCGCGGTCAGCGCCGCGCACCCAGCGCCAGGTCCACACCCACATTCCACACCTCATGACCTTGCTCCCTTCTCCAGCGCTAGCACCTCGCGCAGCAGCTGGGTCTTGTCCATGTACGCGGCCAACAGCACCGTGCGTACGCCGGCGTGGCCCGGGTTCTGCTCGAGGATCGACTTCACTTCTGCAATGGCCGAATCGAGCGCGCGCAGCCGGTCACGATACGCCAGCAGCTGCGCCGCCTTGGCCGCGGGTAGCCCCGGATCGCCGGCCTGCGCGAGGATCGGGGCCGCCGCGCGCTCCAGCTCGGCGATGGCCGCGGCGTGTTGCTGCTCGGCCTGCTCGGCGGCGCGCAGGGCGTCGGCGACCAGGATGCGGCGCGGTGTGATGGCGCGGCTATGCAGACCCAGCGGGAGCACGTCCAGCTCGGCCAGCCCCAGCACCGCCAGCAGGACCGCCGCGGCGGCGGCCATCCAGCGCACTCCCCTTCGCGCGAGCAACGGAGACAGGCGGCGCGGCACGCGCGCCCGTCCGCGCCCAGCCCCAGCGCGCAGCGACGCCAGGATGCGTTGCTCCAGCTCCGCGAGCGGCGGCGGCGCGGCTGCCTTCCAGTCCTCGATCGCCGCGCGAAGCGCGCCGGTCGGCCGGTCGTCATCGTCAAAGCGTCGGTCGTGAGGGCCGTCCGGACCGTGTCCGTTCACGGCGCGTCCTCAGGGCGCTCCTGCAGGCGTGCGCGCAGCAGCTCGCGCGCCCGAAACAGCTGCGACTTGCTCCCGCCCTCGGTGATGCCCAGCATCTGCGCGACCTCCTCGTGGCGGAACCCCTCGACGTCGTGCAAGACGAACACGGTGCGCGCGCCCGCGGGCAGCCGGAGCACGGCGCGCTCCAGGTCGATGCGCAGCCCGGCCGGCGCCTCCGGAGCCGCGGCGAGATTGCTCTCTTCGATCTCGGAGGTTTGCCAGCGCGCGCGGCGCCGGATGCGGTCGATGCACTCGTTGGCCACCACACGGCGCAGCCAGGGCAGCAGGCTCACGTCCGGCAGCGATCCGGCGCGTCGGTGGAAGCTCAGGAAGGCCTCGTGCACGGCGTCCTCCGCCTCCTCGCGGTTGCCCAGCATGCGCAGAGCGGTGCCGAAGAGCCCGCGGCCGAACAGTCGGTAGACCTCTGCGAAGGCCCCGACCTCGCCGGCGCTGCAGCGCGACAGCAGCCGGTCCTGGACTTCGGGGGCCGGGGCGTCGGTCATCGGGTCTCCGGGGCTGGCCGCCGCTGGGCTGGGGCCCGTCCCCGGTGCGCAGCAGGTTCCACCCTTGATGACGTCTGGGAATGCCGTAGGGTTTGAGCGGGCGGGCCCCGATCGGGGGCACAAGAGGGCACAGTGGGCACAAGGGGGCGCAAATCAGGGGAGCGCGCAGCTCCCCGGCGCGCCGCCGCCCGCCTCAGAGCCCGTAGAGCTCCGGCTCCCAGGGCAGGTCCAACTCACTGGGTGGGGCCATGTAGCCCAGCAGCGCCGACGCCCCGACCACGGCGGGGCTGGCGAGGTAGCCCTCGCCGCCGAGCCCCATGCGATTCTGCCAGTTGCGATTGAACGACGTGATGGCGCGCTCGCCGGTCCGCAGCGCGTCGGGCCCCTGGCCGAAGCAGGGGCCGCACCACGAGTCGCGGACCTGGCCGCCGGCTGTGCGCAAGACCGTGGCGATCGACTCGCCCCCCAGGCGCGGATCGGGCTGCTCGATCTGGCGCTTCACACCCCCGGAGCCCGGGAAGATCACGAGCTCCTTGGCGACGCGTGTGAAGCCGTTGCGGCGCGCTGCCCGGATCACCAGGGCCGCCGCCAGCAGGTCGTCGTAACTCCCGTTGGTGCACGAGCCGATCAGCGCCTTGTCGAAGGTGATGCGCTCGCGGGCGACTTCCACGGCCGGGTACGCGTTGCCCGGCGAGAAGGGCTTGGCGATCATCGGGACGATCTTGTCGAGATCCAGTGTCTCATCGATTGCGTACTCCGCGTCGGCGCCCGGGCGCAGGGGCGGGTAGGGGAGGGGGTCCATCCCCTTGGCGCGATACCACGCCAAGGTGACGGCGTCGGGAGCGAAGACGCCGTTCTGGGCCTCGCCCTCGGCCATCATGTTGGCGATGGTGTTGCGGTAGGCGATGGGCAGTTGCCGCTGCGCGTCCACGAACTCCACCGACATGCCCTGCGACTGGCGGGCGCCCCAGCGCCGCAGCAGCTCCAGCACGATGTCCTTGCCGCCGACCCACGGCTGCAGCGTGCCGCTGAACACCACGCGGCGCTGCTTCGCCAGGGTGAAGTAGATGTAGCCCGTCGACCAGCCGAACCCCAGCGTGGTCGAGCCCACCCCGATCCCCACGGCGCCGTAGGCTCCGTACGCCCGGCTGTGGGAGTCGGCGCCGGGAATGAACTGCCCCGGCGCCACCAGTCCCTGCTCGGGGAAATAGAAGTGGAAGATGCCGTCGCCCGGGTCCGCGTAATAGGGCCTGCGCAGCCCGTGCAGCCGCGCGAACTCGCGACCGATGCCTGTCTGACGGTCGTCCTCCGCCTTGCCGGTGAAGACGAAATGGTCGTTGGCGATCGCCGCCTGGCGCGGGTCGATGGCGCCGCCGCCTGTGATCTGGTTGAAGGTGTGGATGGAAAACGGCGCAGTGCCGTCGGAGGCCGGCAGCAGGTCGGCGTAGACGCGCAGGGTCGCTCCCGGTTCGACCGTAGCGCTCTTGTCCACCCGATGGGCCCATACGATCTGCTCGGTGGTCGTCATGCGCCGCGCCTGCTCAGCGTCGGGCCACTCGATCGCCGGCGCGCGCTGCAGCGAGGCGCGGAATTCGCGTCGGCCGACCGCGAAGATCCCGCCCGAGCGCCGGATCTCGTCTTCCTTGGGCGTGAGCGGGACGGGCTCGTAGCTGCGGGTCTGGGTGAGATTGACCAGCCGTCGCGTCGCCGGATCGAACTCCAGCTCGTCGCCGTCACGGGCGTCGGCCACGGCCTGCGGGCTCTGGATCACGTGCAGTCCGAGATTGAAGGCATTGCGGCGGAAGATGTCGCCCATGTTGTCGCCGCACACCACGACCAGCGTGAGCCCCGCCTCCTCGGCCACGCCCTTGAGCCCAGCCGGGCTCATCTCGCGCGACGACCCGATGGCGAAGCGGTCACCGGCGATGACGAAGGTCTCGCCGCGGTGCACGCGCGTGCGGAAGTCGGGCATCAGGTAGCGGAACGCGCCGGCCTTCCAGCGCTCGTCGAGGGTGGCCAGGCTCTCCGACACGCAATCGGCCGCTGGGGTGATTTGATCGGTGTCGATGGCATCGAGCTTGTGCCCGGGACGCCTTTGATCCCAGAAGATCAGGGCCCGGCCCCGGATGGGGCGGGCCGGCTCTCCGCCGGCCGCATCGCTGGCGGGGGGCGCGGGCAGGCTCTCGAGCGTGACGCGCGGCTTGAGGCGCGCGGGCTCGATCACGTGCATCAGACGAGCACTCCTTCTGCCCGACGGGGGAGCGCGCTCGGCTGCAGGGGCGGGCCGGCCGGAGCGCGAGGGGTGGGGTGGGGTGAGCGGGGAAGAGTACAACCGCGCCTCGCCTTCCCGCAACCGGGCCCGACGTGGGTGCGGGCACCCAACGACCGCGCTGGCGAGCCGTTGCGGGGACAAAAATCTTGACAGGTCCCAACGGCCGTGACTGGTTTGGCCGAACTTGCAGTCCCTGCGCCGGGTGCGCAGGGCAGACCCACCCCCAAACGCTTCTGGAGGCTTGGCCTTGAGCGAAGCCCGCCCGGCGTCGCGACGCACTTTCCTGGGCTGGCTGCTGGGGACGAGCGTCGGAGGCCTGCTCGTCTCCGCTGCCTACCCGGTCCTGCGCTACATCAGTCCACCGCGCATCCCGGAAGCCGCCACGCGGCAAGTCAAGGCGGGCACGCGCGACGAGCTCCGGCAGAGCGGCTGGAAGATCTTCCGCTTCGGCTCCGACCCTGGGATCCTGGTCGAGGCCGCGCCGGGGGACGTGCGCGCCTTTTCGGCCACCTGCACGCACCTCTCGTGCACGGTCCAGTACCGGCCCGGCGAGCACCGGCTGTGGTGCGCCTGCCACAACGGGTGGTACGACCTGGACGGCACCAACGTGGCCGGACCCCCTCCGCGACCGCTGACGCGCTACAAGGTCCACGTCGACGATGCCTCAGGCGACATCCTGGTCGAGAAGGAGGCCTAGGGGTGGGGACGCGCACGGGGAGCGACGGCCGGCGCACGACGCTGCGTGGCTGGCTCGACGACCGCCTGGGCGTCAGTGTCCTGCAGGAGGCTGCCCGGAAGAAAACCGTTCCGATCCACCGCTCGATGGTCTGGTACTACCTGGGCGGGATGACCCTCTTCTTCTTCATGGTGCAGGTGTGCACCGGCATCCTGCTGATGCTCTACTACCGCCCCAGCGCCGATGAGGCCTTCGAGTCCGTGCAATTCCTCATGACGCAGGTGCCCTTCGGGTGGCTGATCCGCTCCATCCACTCGTGGTCGGCCAACCTGATGATCGCCGCGGCGTTCCTGCACCTGTTCAGCGTGTTCTTCCTGCGGGCCTACCGCAAGCCGCGCGAGCTGACCTGGCTCTCGGGCACGCTGCTCTTGTTCCTGGCGCTGGCCTTCGGCTTCAGCGGCTACCTGCTGCCCTGGAACAAGCTCGCCTACTTCGCGACCAAGGTGGGCACCGACATCCCCGGAACGCTGCCCTTCATCGGCGGGTGGGCCCTGCGCTTCCTGCGCGGCGGCGACCGCGTGACGGGCGGCACGCTCTCGCGCTTCTACGGCTGGCACGTGGCGATCCTGCCGGCCATCACGGTGGCGTTGCTGGCGCTGCACCTGCTCCTGGTGCAGCGGCTGGGCATGAGCGTGCCCGTCGCGGAGGAGCGCCAGCGGCGCGCCGCGGGCATCGCCGACCCGTCGCACGGCGGGCGCCAGATGCGCTTCCTCCCCAACTTCCTGTTGCGCGATCTGATCGGATGGGCGCTCGCGCTGGGCGTGCTCGCCGCGCTGGCCGCCTTCTTCCCCTGGGAGCTGGGGGAGAAGGCCGACCCCTTTGCGCCGGCCTTCGCCAACATCCGGCCCGAATGGTACTTCATGTTCATGTTCCAGACGCTGAAGTACGTGCCGGGCGGCGCGGCGCTGGGGATCGAGTACGAGGCCTACGCGATCATGGCCTTCATGGGCGGCGCCCTCCTGCTGCTGCTGGTCCCGTTCCTGGACCGCAGTGCCGCGCGCGGCGGCGAGGCGCGCGTGTTCACGGTGGTGGGGGTCATCGTCGTCGCCTACATCGCGGTGCTGACGGCCATCGGCTACCGCTCCTGGTGGCCCATCCTAGTCGTTCCGGTGCTGGTGGCGGCGATCGCTCTGTTGGGCGTCTTCGCCACGCCGCGCGAGCAGAAGGGAGGAGCGCGATGAGGGGAGCAGCCTCACGCTTGGGGCCCACCCTCGCGGCGCTCTACCTGGTGACCGCGGGCGCGGGTGTGGTGCGCGGCGCCAGCGCAGCGCCGCGCAGCAGCTGCGAGACCTGCCACGCGGGGCTGGCGGACGTGGCCCCCGAGCTGGTCGTCAAACTGGACGTCTGGGACCTGGACGTGCACGCCGCCAAAGGCCTGGGTTGCGTCGGTTGCCACGGCGGCAATCCCGATCCGGCCGTCGCGGGCGATGCCGAGGCCGCCATGAGCAAGGCGGCCGGTTTCGTCGGCAAGCCCGAGCGCAGCCGCCAGGCCGAATGGTGTGGCCGCTGCCACTCCGATCCCGAGTTCATGCGGCGCTTCCAGCCGCGCGCGCGCATCGACCAGGTGACCGAGTACCGCAGCAGCGTCCACGGCAAACGCAACCAGCAGGGGGACGCCACCGTGGCGACCTGCGTGGACTGCCACTCCGTACACGGTCTGCTGCCGGTGTCCAACCCCAACTCGCCGGTGTACGCCCTGAACGTTCCGCGGACCTGCGCCCGCTGCCACGCCGACGCTGTCAAGATGGCGCCCTACGGCATCGCCACCGACCAGTACGCGAAGTACACGGCGAGCGTGCACGGGATCGCGCTGCTCAAGAGGCAGGACACCGCGGCCCCCGCCTGCAACGACTGCCACGGCAACCACGGTGCGGTCCCCCCGGGCGTCAACTCCGTAACCAACGTGTGCGGCACCTGCCACGCGCGCGAGGCGGAGCTGTTCCGCGGCAGCAAGAAGGCAGCGGCATTCGACCAGCTGGGGCTGCCCGAGTGCATGTCGTGCCACGGCTCCCACGAGGTGCCGCGCCCCAGCATCGTCATGCTGGCTGCGGTGCCCGAGACGCCGTGTGACATCTGCCACTCTCCCGGCGACCCGCCCGGGTTCGCTGACGAGCGTGCGTCGCTCTTGGCCGCGTCGCAGGCCGCGGGCGCCACCGATCCGCAGGCTCGCTTCGACTGGCTGGTGGACCGCGCCAAGCAGCGCCACCACAGCGCCGAGTTCGACGAGCTGTTCCTGAAGTTCCGCGTCGGCAAGATCGGTGAGACGAGCTCGCGCTGCGCCGACTGCCACGCGCCGGGCGACGCTGGCTACACCGTGGCGGCGGGCTTCTCCAAGGACCAACAGGAGCTGACGCGCCTGGCGGCCCACGCGCGGCGCAAGCTGCTCAGCGCCGAGCGCGCCGGCATGGAGGTTGGCGAGGCTTCCTTCCAGCTGGGCGCAGTGGTGGATGCCGAGATCTCGCTCGAGGTGCTGGTCCACAGCTTCGACCACTCCGACCCGGGGCAGTTCGCCCAGACCTACCGGCGCGGCGCCGAGGGTGGGCGCGCCGTGCTGGAGCAGGCGGAGGGCGCCTTGCGCGAGCTCTCGCGCCGGCGGGCTGGGCTGGCCGTGGCGGTGGCGCTCATCCTGCTCGTCACGGTGGGGCTCGGTCTCTGGATCCGCGAGATCGAGCGCTCCCCGCACCCCACCTGAGAACTTGCCCGCCCCTGGGGCCGACCCCTACCATCGGCCACTCGATCCGGTGTACCGATCCTTCAACGTGCATGGTGCGCGAGACACGAGGGAGCCCATGGACGCTGCGCAGACCAAGTCACTGCCCGAGAACGCCTACACCGGGCTCGCGCCGGGTGAGGTGTACCAGCCCATCGTCCCCGCTCCCGCAAAGATGCCGGAGCTGACAGCGCGGTCGGTGCTGTGGGGCCTGTTCCTCTGCGTGATCTTCACCATCGCCTCGGCCTACTCGGGCCTGAAGGTCGGGCAGGTGATGGAGGCGGCCATCCCCATCTCGATCCTGGCCATCGGAATGGCCCGCGTGTACGCGCGCCGCTCCACGCTGCTGGAGAACGTGATCATCACCGGGATCGGCGGCGTCTCGGGCGCGGTGGTCGCGGGCGCCATCTTCACGCTGCCCGCGCTCTACATCCTCAAGCTCGATCCGCACCCGCTGCAGACCATCTTCATCTGTCTGGCCGGCGGCTGCCTGGGCGTGCTGTTCCTGATCCCGCTGCGGCGCTATTTCGTGCGCGAGATGCACGGGCAGCTGCCTTACCCCGAGGCAACCGCGATCACCGAGGTACTGGTGACGGGGGAGAAGGGCGGCTCCCAGGCGAAGCTGCTGCTGCAGGCCACCGCCCTGGCCGGCGTCTACGACTTCCTCGTAACGACCTTCCACGTCTGGAGCGAGAACATCAGCTTCCGGTTCGTTCCGGTCGTGGAGCGGATCGCGCAACGCGCGCGGGTCGTGTTCAACTTCGACGCGGTCGCGTTCATCCTCGGACTGGGCTACGTCATGGGGCTGCGTTCCTCGATGATCCTGTGCGCCGGGGGCGTGCTGGCGAACTTCGCGCTGGTCCCGCTCATCTGGATGATCGGCCGCCACTTTCCCGACGCGGTGGTCTATCCCGCGACCGTGCCCATCGCCCAGATGGACGCCAATCAGATCTTTCGCGGCTACGTGCGCTTCATCGGCGTCGGCTGCATCGCGACCGCCGGGATCTTCGGGATCATCAAGTCGCTGCGCGTGGTGCTGGGGAGCTTCGCCATCGCTACGCGCGCCTTCCGCCAGGGCGAGCACGGCGGCCTGGAGCGCACCGACCGCGACATCACCGTGATGTCGATCCTCGTCGGCGTCATTCTGAGCAGCCTGGGCGTGGCCGCCTTCTTCGGGACGCTGCACGCCTCGTTGAGCATCGTGATCCTGGGCCTGCTGCTGGTCGTCGTGTTCTCGTTCTTCTTCACCTCGGTGGCGGCCAACGCCATCGCCACCACCGCCCGCAATCCGGTCTCAGGGATGACGATGCTGACCATCATCATCTCGTCGGTGGTGCTGCTGCAGTTCGGGGTGTCGGGCACGTCCGGGATGTTCTTCGTCATGGCGATCGCGGGGATGGTCTGCACCGCGCTGTCGGTCTCCGGCCAGACCATCACCGACCTGAAGACCGGCTACTGGCTGGGCTCCACGCCCGCGGCGCAGCAGCGCGTCAAGTTCCTGGGCGTGGTCGCGGCGTCCGTGGCCTCCGGCCTGACCATCGTGATGCTGGCCAAGGGATTCCAGTTCGGCGAGGCCGCGCCGGGTGACACCCGCGTGGTGCTGGCCTCCCCCCAGGCTTCGATCATGAAGGCGCTGGTCGAGGGGTTCATGAGCCGCCAGCCGGTGGCGTACCTGCTGTTCGGTGCCGGCGCCATGATCGCCCTGGTCATGGAGATGCTGAAGGTGCCCGCCCTGGTCTTCGCCCTGGGGATGTACCTGCCGCTGGAGCTGAACTCGCCGGCCCTGGTCGGCGGGTTCCTGCACCACTTCCTCACCCGGCGGTCCGAGCGGGTTGGCGGCCGCAAGGGCGCCTCGATCCGCGAGCGCGGCGTGGTCATCGCGTCGGGGCTGATGGCCGGCGGCGCTCTGGGCGGCGTGCTGGGCGCGGCGCTGCGGCTCTTCCCCTGGTACGCCGAGGATCGGATCAAGACGCCCTTCTACGACCACCTGGGCATCTCGCAGCTCGTCTCGCTGGTCGGCTTCACGGGATTCTGCGTCTATCTGTGGCGCGTGTCGCTGCGGGAGAGTCGCGAGGCTGCGTAGCGTCGGGTCGGTGACAGAGGACGGCCGCTGCTCGTCTGCCGCTCGTAGCGTGTCGCTGGCCGCTGTTCGCTGGCTGCGGGTCGCTGGCTGCTGGTCGTTGCATGCCGGTCACTGGGCGCTGCCCGCTGGCCGCTGCCCGGCCCGGGGGCAGTCTCCGTGCGACGTCCTCGCCCCGCGGCAATCTGCTGGTGGCTGCGGCATTGCCCTGGGCCCCTCGGCCTGGGCGGTCAGCGGCGACGCTCGAGTGGCCACCGCTCGGCGGCCCAGGCCAAGGGGCGCCAGCCACATCGCCGTTGGCAACGCTGGCCGCGGGGCTGCGGAGTGTCGCCCGTAGACTGCCCCAGGCCGGACAGAGCCACACCCAGGCACTCGAATCTCTCGCAGCCGCACCGTGCACGTCTGCGGGCAGGGAATGCAGTGCCTCGCGCCTCGTCGCCCGCCGCTAGTGCGACTTCCTGCCGCGCACCTCGAGGTTCGGGCCGAGGTGACATTGCACGCACAGCTCCCGCTTCTTCTCGTGCGTGAGCAGCGCCTCCTGATCGCTGCTGTGCGGCGAGTGGCACGACGTGCAGGTCAAGGCCTCGCCCGTGCGCGGGTCCTTCGCCGGAGCGCCGATCGGGTGGGCGTGGGTCTTGGTGGCGTCGTGGCACTTGATGCAGAGCTCCGCCTCGGGCGCCTTCAGGATCCTTCCCGTAGCGCTGCCGTGCGGGTCGTGGCAGTTGGTGCAACCGCTCTGCAGGTCGGGGTGCTGGTTCTTGTGCTGGAAGGCGGCGCGCTCGTGGCACGTCCAGCAGGTCCTGCCCACGTCCTCGCGGATCAGTAGGGACGCGGTCTTGCCTGCGTGGGGAGCATGGCAGTTGAGGCACGCCGGCCCTTCGGAGACGGCCTTGTGCGGGAAGGCCTTCTGGGCGTCCTGCGCGTGGTCGTCGTGACAGCTCGTGCACAGCTGCGGCGGTGACGCCACCAGCTGATCCGGCGATGCGTGGCACGACGCGCACTCGCCCTCTGCATACGGAACGTGGGCGAACGCCGGCATCAGCCCCTTCTGGTCCGACCCGTGGGGGTCGTGGCAGCCGGCGCAGTTGCCGAGTCCGACCTTGAAGCCGCGATGGGCGGTCTGGAAGTGCGCAGCGTTGCTGTCGTGGCACTTGGCGCACAGTTCCCGCGTGCTGGCGGTGACCAGCAGCCCCTTGCTCTTGCCCAGGTGCGGGTCGTGGCACTCCAGGCATTTGCCCTGCTTGGCGGGCGCGTGGCCGAACTTGCGCCCGGCGCGCTCCAGCACATCGCCGTGGCAGGTCGCGCACAAGCCGGGGACGCTCTGGTCCAGCAGGCCCGGCATGATGCCGGTGTGCCCGCCGTGGCACGCGTCGCACTGCTTGGCCTCCACGGGCTTGTGGACGAGTTCGGGACCGGCGGTCTTCAGGGCCAAGTCGAGGTCGTCGTGGCAGCGCAGGCACAGGTCACCGCCACTGCCACGCAGCAGGGCGGCCCGCTGCGCCACATGGGGATTGTGACACTCGCTGCACTCACCGGCGGCCACGGGCGCGTGCAGCCCCTTGGGCGGCGCCGGCTCCTGCGGCGCGCCGTGGCAGCTCGCGCACAGCTTACCCTGCTCGGACAAGAGCTGCGGGGCGCGGCCGGGAGCCGGCGGCTGGTGGCAGGTACCGCACGCATCGCTGGCGAACGGCTCGTGGCGCACCTTGCGCAGCAGTCCCTTGGCGTCGCTGCGGTGCGGGTCGTGGCACTCCACGCAGGTCGAGGCCTCCAGCTGGAATTCCCCGTGGATCTTGCGGAAGTCGCCCGTGCCGGCGTCATGGCAGCTGGTGCAGGCCGTCTTCAGCAGGATCTGGCCCTTGTCATCCATGGTCTGGTGGCCGTCGTGACAAGTGGTGCACTTGCCTTCCTTGACGGGGGCGTGGACGACGCCCGCGGCGAAGGAGTCTTTGAGCGCGGTGTGGCACGTGAAGCACAGCTCGGCACCGCCCGCCTCGCGCAGCAGCGCCTTGCCCGAGTCGACGGCGTGCGGGTTGTGACAGGCGGAGCACTCGCCGCCCGCGACCGGCGCGTGCAGGCTGGCGGCGCTGGGGGCCGCCGCGGTCGCCGCTGCCGCGGTGCCTTTGATCTGGCCGTGGCAGCTCGCGCAAAGCTCCTGCTGCGAGGAGACCAGCAGCCCGCCATTCCTCCCCGCGTGCGGGGCGTGGCACGTCGAGCATTCGCCCGCAGCGAACGGGGCGTGGGGAGCGGCCATGTGCCGCTCGTCACCCTGCTTGCGGTGACACGTGATGCAGAGCACCGGATCGCTGCGCACCAGCATGCCGGGCACATCGGTCCCGTGCGCTCCATGGCACGAGCCGCAGTCACCCACGGAGAATGGCAAGTGCACCACGGGTAGCTTCTGCTCGGCCTCCTGGGCAGAGTGGCAGCCAAGGCAGGTCTGACCGGGAAGATCGTGTAACAGCTTCGGCTGCTCGCTGGCGTGGGGTACGTGGCAGGCCGAGCAGTCCGTCAGCACCGGCGGATGCTGCGCCTTGGCGGCCTTGGCCTTGTCCACGATCGGTTGGTGACAGGACTGGCACAGCGCCTGGGGCACTTGTTTCAGCATCGCGGTGGTCGTGCTGCCGTGCGGCGCGTGGCAGGCGGAGCAGTCCAGGTCGCGGAACGGCGCGTGCTGCGCGGCGAGCTTCTGCTGGTCGCGCAAGTCGCCGTGGCAGGGCATGCAAAGATCCTCGGCGTCACCTTTCAGGAGCGCGCCGCGGTCGGAGCGGTGTGGCTCGTGGCAGCGCGTGCAATCCCCGGCCGCGGCAGGCGGATGTCCACCCTGTGCCTGGGCGACCGTGGCCACCTCGCCGTGGCATGTCCCGCACAGCTCGCCCTGGGTGGCGGTGAGCGCCTTGGGATCGGCCTTGGGGTCGGTGTGGCAGACGCCACAGTTGGCCTCGGCGAACGGCTGGTGGATGTAGCCGCCGCCGCTGCCCGCCTTGGGCGCCCCGTGGGGATCGTGGCACGAGGAGCAGGCGGCGCCCGCCACCTCCGGTCGACGATGGAGTTCCGGCAACCCCACCGTTGGACCGTGGCAGCGGGCGCACAGCTCGGCCTCGGGCGCCAGCAGCAGGTTGGGTTGCGGCGCGTCGTGGGTTCCGTGACAGGCGTCACACTTCCCCTCGGCAAACGGCTTGTGCGGCTCCTTGGCGGTGAGCGCGGCCTGGATGCGCGGGTGGCATTGGGCGCAGGTCTGTGCCTGCGTGCCGCGCAGGAGGCCCTTGCGGTCGGCGGCGTGGGGATCGTGGCACGACACGCAGTTCACCGACGCGTACACCAGGTGGTTGGACCCCGTCTTGCCAGCCTGGGCGCCGGAGGGCGGCGCAATCACGTTCGCGTGGCATCCGGTGCAGAGATCGGGGAAGCTCTTCTGGAGGATCAGCGTCTGCGCGAAGCCGTGGCGTTTGTGGCACGCCTCACAGTCCTCTTTGGCCACCGGTGGATGGACCACGAGCTTCTTGAACTGCTCCCGCGCCTCCTTGTGGCATTCGTAGCAGGGCCGGCCGGTGGCGGCGCGCGCTGGCGGCGCCGTGGCCGTGGCCGCCGCGCATACCAACGCAGTCGCGACCCCCAGGGAGAGCCTCCAGGACTCCACCCACCCGATCCCCGTTGCCCTACGCATGGCAGACCTCCACACCCACGAGCCTCCGCGGCGCCGGGCGCTCTCCGGGAGGCAACCCTTCCAGTCGACGCATCAATTCGCGGCTGGGTAGCCCTTCACCTGCTCGAGCTGAAACGTGTAGAACGAGTGCGGCGAGAAATGCGGCGGAAAATTCAGGAACGCCCACGAGCTGTCCTTTGGCGCTTCCTCCTCGAACACGAACACGCGGATGGCTGGATTGCCCAGCGTCCGCCCGACGTTCATGGGCTTGCCGTCGATGATGCGGAAGTCGGGGAAGAAGCGGCCGACTTCCGCGCTGTTGCGCGTGTCGCCCAGCGGGAAGCGCTCGTGCAGGCGCACCCTGTGCTCCTCCTTCCATTCGGGATAGAGGCGGTTGCCGGCCTGGATCAGGAAGACGAGGCTCGTGTCCTGCGGCACGGGCACGAACTTGACGTTGGGCGCCTGGGTCGAGTCGCCGGCCGCCTTCGCTTCCCCGGCCGCTGCCGGCGGCGCGGCGGGCACCGGATGCGCGGCGGGCGCCGTATGCGCTGCCGGCGCGATGGCTGCCGGCGCAGCTGCCGCGGGCTGCGCGCGCTGCGCAGGAGGCGCCGGCGATGCCAGACCGCAGATCAACCAAGCCACGAGGGCGTGCTCCGCGAACATGGTCACTTCCCCTTTCCGGTTTCTTGTTCGGCCGTGGCTGCTCTGCCGTCGGCATTCACCGGGAGGCTCTCGAGGATCTCCTCCACCGTCCGCGTGGTCAGCAGATCGAGACTCTCCACGCGCCCCAGGCCAAAGATCCACTCGTGGTCGGCGCCGTCGCGGCTGTGTACGGCACTCCAGAGCACGCGCGCGCTCGGCACCTGCACCAGGCGCAGCGAGAAGGAGACCTGGGGCGTGCGCTCGCCGCCGGACTCGCGGTAGCCGTAGGAGAGCAGGGAGCCCATCAGCAGCGCGTCGGCGCCCAGCGACTGTCCCAGCCGTCCCACCAGGTCCGGCGGGATGCGGTCCATGAGCAGCCAGGGCTCCTGTGCGAGCGCTTCCTCGACGCGTCCAGGATCCACGACCTCCAGACCGCGCATGCGCCCCAGGCCAACGAGCAGTGCCGGCATCACACGATCGACGGCATCGCGCGCGGGTGCGTAGTTGGCTAGCGGAAGAATCGCGACGCGCAATGGCCCTTGGATCGGCTCGGTGACGAAGGCGTGGGGAGACGCCCCGCCGCAGGCGCCCAGCAGCGCCGTGACCAGCAGCGCCGTGGCCCGCAGCGCGGCGCCCAGCAGCGCAGGGCCGCCCAGCGTCGCCGAGCCCGGCAACGCGGTCACCGAGCACCGCCTGCGCCCGCGTGCGCGCCCGGCAGCGAGCCGGTGGACGCGTGGCCGCGGATGCAGTGGGTGGAAGTGCAGCTCCATCGCGCTCGTCCTCTATTTTCGAGGCAGCGTCTTGAGCAGGTTGCGGCACATGTCGGAGGCCAGCTCACCGAGCGTGTGGATCTCGCCCCAGCCGATCAGGGGCAGCGCGGGGCCGCCCTTGCGCGTCTGGCTCGCGCTCCAGACGACGCGTCCCGACGCAGTGTCCACCAGCCGGACTTCGAGCGAGATCAACGGGAACGACTCGCGCCCGGCTGGCGCCATGTCCCAGTCGCGCACCGTCCCCATGAAGACCCCTTGCACGCCGGCCTCCTCGCCCAGGCGCACGAGCTCCGCTGTGGACCAGGGGTTGGCCGCTGACGTCCCGCCGCGCACGCGCTGCATGGCGGCGGTGAACTGGCCGGGCTCCGTGACGCGGGCGAAGCGGCGGCCGAGCAGCTCGGTGAAGAACACGTTGGTGGCCTTTTCGCCGGCGAGGCGGTCCTGCGCCAGCGTGACGAAGGGGACGACTCCCACGACCTCATAGAAGGGAAGGTCGGCCTCGGGGTCGACGAACCGTGCCGGGCCGGCGCATCCGACCAGCGCGAGCGCCGCCAGCACGACGGGCGCCCAGGATGGGCTCGAGCGTGTCACGATGCGCCCCCCTCAGAAGACCTTCTCGAGGATCACGTTGTACGAGGTCATGTCCTGACGATAATCGCTGGTCACGTAGTTGGCCGAGCCGTGGAGCTTCCATTCTCCCGGCAGCCAGAACGTGACGTCCACCCCTGTGACGGTCTCGCGCGTCTGCGCCAAAGCCGCGCGCGCCCGGCGGTGGGACCAGTTCACGCCCATCGATGTCCGCCGGGCGGCTCGCCACGTGGTGCTGGCTGAGGCGTTGCGCTCGGAGCGGTCGACGCGCCCCGTACCGTCCTGCATGCGGTAGGAGCCCACCAAGCTGATGTTCGCCGAAGGATCGTATCCGGCCGTGAAGTCCCACTGGCGATCCCGCTGCGTCAGCGAGTCGACCGGAAGCGTCTCGAGACGGTAGCTGGCCTCCAGCCGCGAGCTGCGGCTGGGATAGGTGCGCAGCTGCAGCAGGCGCATCCACTGGATGCCCGGCGCGCCCCCGCCTGGAGTGTGCGCGGCCCGCACCTCGCCGTGCCCTTCGACGCCAGTGCGCACGTGCCCATCCAGCAGGGCGAAGCCCGTGCTGCTGGGCACGCTGCCGCCACCGCTCTGCAGGTTCACGGTCTGCTCGTAGCCCGTCTGGAAGGTCATGGCGCGCAGGAGCGGCCGGCGGAAGATCCCTTGCAGGCGCAGGTAATCGGAGACGACGTCGCCGGTCGGGGCCGCCTCGCGCCGGTACTCGCGCGCCGCCTGCAGCTGGATAGGCGTGACGGGCGTGTAATCCGCCCGCGCGCTGAGGGCGCGGGCGGCGATCGCGCGGTCGCCGTTCTGGATGTTGTCCTGCACCTGGCCCCAGCGATCCAGCGCAGTGGCGCCTAGGGTCAATTTGCGGCTCGGGCTCCACGTTCCGCTGAGGTCGACCTGCTGGGTCGTGAGGTCGCGGGCGCGATCTCCGGAGCGGAAGCGGGAGAGCAGTCCATCGTAGGAGGCCTGGCCGCTGAGGCGCTTGTAGCTGCGCGTGCCGCTGACGAAGCCGCGCCATTCCCGCGTCTGCGCGCCCGGCGTGCGGCTCTCGGGCGAGCGAGTGCCGAGATTGCGGTAGCGGAGGTTTGCCGAGACGCCGCCCGTCTCGTAGGCGAGCTGGGCGCGCCGGTCCTCCGAGAAGCTGCGCTGGTTCTGGACGTCGCGGTCGAGCCTCTGGTAGTCGAGCGAAAGGCGCGGCGCTCCGCGCGGCATCAGATCCAGACCGGCCTGCAGATTGCGCTCGCGCGGGGAGTTGGCTCCCGGGTTGAGGTCCTGCCACGGGACGATCTGTCCGCGCAGGCGCCACGCGGGGCTGCGCAGGTCGCCGAAGAAACGGCTGCCCAAGAGCCCAGTGTTGGACTCCCCGGGCCGGACCTGGTGGGACAACGACATGCGCAGATCCAGGCTGAGGTTGCCCGGGGTGACCGATTGCGTGCCCATGTCGTAGCGCTGGCGCAGGATGTCGTCGCTCTCGGCCCCCTCGGTGTGCACCATGGAAGCAAGGTAGCGGCCTTCCAGCGCGCGAGCCGGGGCTGCGGGCCACCCAGCGCTCGCCAGCGCGAGCGCGCACGCCGCGGTGGCGAGGACGCCCCTCATGGTTCCCACGGGCTCCCCAGGTTTCCCGGCGTCTTGGTCTTGTCCACACCCGCCCCGGGATTGTGCGCGTTGTTGCTCGTCGGCCCGGTGTAGTCGCGGCCGTGGCAATCCGGGCAGGCCGCCGTCGCCGACGAGCGGTGCGCGGGGTCGTCAGACAGCGTGTTCATGACGATCCCCTCGACCACCTGGGATCCCGCAATCCCGTCAGAGAGGATGTGGCAGCCCAGGCAGAACGCCCGGGCTTGGGGCGGATAGTCCAGCGGGTCGGTGAGGCCGCTCCATCCTTGGCGCTCGTCGCTGATCAGGTACCCGTTCGGCTGGGAGCGGTTGTTTCCCTGGGAGCCGTGCGGGTTGTGGCAGTCGTAGCAAGGAAGCATGTCGCCCGCCTGGACGTGTGCGGGCCAGGAGAGGGCGATCCTCGGGTTCTTGCGGATCTGGTGCCCGGCGCGGCTGCCGTTGAGGCCCGCGTCATAGTAGTCCTCGACGAAGCGGCTGCCCGGCTCCATGCCCGCGGCGCCCTTGGTCCCATGGCACCAGAAGCAAAGGGCGTACTGCTGCGGCGGTCCCACCGAGGCCCGGCCGCCGACGCCGCCGTAGTCCGCGACCAGCAGATCGCGGCGGTCGCTGTTGCCATGCGGATCGTGGCAGTTCAGGCAGAGGCCCTCGCCGCCGCTATCCTTGCGCGGCATGTCGGGATCGTGCCCGTGGGGGGAGATCCAGTGGCCGCGCGGGGTCTGCCCGGGATTGGTGTACACGAGCTCGCCGGGCCAGCGACCGCGGTACTGCACGCCCGCACGGCGCAGGCCGCCTACGTTGGCCTCGAAGTAGCCCGGGTCGGGCGCGCTCTCGGGCATGCGGTCCTGCTCGGCCAGCGGGTAGTTCTCGGGACGGACGCTGTGGCAGGGCTGGATGCCGTCGTTCCAGAACGCGAGTCGGTTGTCGTTCTCGGTGAAGAGCACGGGCGGCGACGGGAACGGCTCTGTTTCGTCACCGTGGGTGGGATGGCACTGCTGGCACTCGCCGCGCGACGGTGGATCGGTGAGCACGCGCAACACGCCCGTCTGTGGGTCTCCGTGCGGATCGAAGACGATGGCAGGGGCCTGCGCCGTGCTGGAGGCGTTGGCGAGCAGGCTGATCGCAACAGCGAGGATCGAGGCCGCGCCGGATACGGTCTTCACCGCAGACTCCCGCCGGCCGCGCGGTTGGAGGAGAGTGGAGAGCGACCCCAGGTGCGGCCGCCGACATTGGCCGGAGTGTCGGCGGCTCGACCCTGGGTTCCAGCGTCAGGACGCTTCCATCCAAGACCCGCCCAGGGGCCTTGCGCGAGCCACCGAGCAAAGCGCCCCTGCCCGCCAGCGACCCGACCTAGTAGGCCGTACTGGTGCCGCCCTGGGGGTGGCACTGGCGGCAGGTGTTGCGCATGTCGACCCCATTGTCTCCCTGCTCCGTGACCGTGCCCGTCCCCACCATGAAGATGAGGCCGAACGCGTTCTGGTCGCCATGCCCCTTGTGGCACGTCATGCAGGAAGGCGTCAGATCGGTGTCGGTTGCAACGTAGGTGCCGGGCTTGTGGCCGGCGGCCGACATCACCTGGACCTCGTTGGCCTTGCCCAGGAAGCGGGTCAGGTTCGATCCTGCGATGTCGGCGCCGTTGGTCGGGTGACGGTGGAAACGGCCCGCCGCCCCGCCACCGAGCTCCGTGCCGCCCACGTCCCCGTGGAAGTTCGTGTGACAGCTCTTGCAGAACTCACCGTACTTCGACTTGTTCTGGTCGGGCTCGTTGAACGTGATGGCGCCCACGCCGTAGTGGTTCGCGGTGACGCCGCTCGACGCCGACTCGAAGACCCACTTGGTCAGGTCGTTGCTGACTTCGACGTCGCCACGCGAGTAGCTGATAGCCAACGCCGGGCCGGGCACCGTGCCAAATCCGCCCAGATTGCGGTACGAGTTGCCGGCCGTGCCGCCACCGTGCGCGGCATGGCAGTTGGTGCACTCCAACCCGTCCGGGCTGCTCCATGGCGGGCTGCTCCCCGGAGCAACCGCCGTCGACCCCAGGGTATGCCCCGTGGTCGGCGGATACTGCCCGTTGCCGCCCACTTCATTCAACGCCCCCGCCTGGCGCACGTAGCCGTTGCCGTGGCTCTCGAACACGTCGGGAGCCCAGGCCTGGCCGTCGTGGCAGCTCAGACAGAGCTCGCTGATGTCGTTGCGCAGCAGCAGCTCGTACGGCCCCGCAGCTCCCAACGCCGTGGTGTTGCCCGAGCCATTGGCATTGTACCCGTGGCCCTGGCTGAAGTGCATGACGTGGCAATCGCTGCAGACCAGGTTGATCCCAGCATGGAAATCGCCCGCGATGCTCAGGCTCGCCATCGCCATGATGGCCAACACCACACCCACCGATGTCAGGATTCTCTTGCTGTACAATTCTCACCTCCCTGAGATCCCTTCGGCATCGCGACGACCCTCGCCGCGATTGCTGTCGGGGGAGTCCATCAAGACGCGGATTCGTTTGCCGCTCTCACCCCCCATTCCCGGTTGCCACGCGCTGTGGCTTGGCGCGACCCGCAGCGGTGCGGGTCGCGCGGGCCTGGCGGAGACCTTGCGTCTCCACCTCGAGGATCTGGCAACGGGCGCCCGCCCGCTCCAGCACCACCAGCCGGTCGTCGCCAAGGAAGGCGCACGCGGCCGGATAGTTGAACTGGCCCGGAGCCGCCCCGAAGCCGCCGATGCGGTCCAGGAACGCGCCCCGGTCGTCGAAGATGCTGATCGAATGGCGGATGGTGTCGGTGACCCACAGCGAGTGGCCCGGGCCCCACGCCACGTGCACGGCCATGGAGAGGGTGCCCTGCGCCTCGCCGTGCGTGCCGAACGCCGCGAGCAGCGTGCCGTCCACTCCGAGCACGCGCACCTCACGCTCCGCCTCCGGATCCACCACGGCGAGCTCGCGCTCCTGCGGATCGACTGCGACGCAGATGGGGGTCCTGAGCGCCCGCGCATCGCCGCGCTCGAAGCCCAGTGACGCGATCAGGTCCCCCTTGGGCTCCACGATCACCAGGCCGGGCACGGCGCCGGAGTACAACAGATGGATGTTGCCGAGGGCGCCTACGGCCACGTAGTCGGCCTGTGCCTCGCTCGCCGCTGCGCCGGGCAACGGCGGCTCCAGCCAACTGAGGTGCGAGCCGAGGGCGGTGAGCACTTCGACGGTGTGCCCGATGTTGTCCAGCACGTACAAGCGCCCGCGCGCATCGATGGCCACGGACGCGGGCTCAGCGGTGCGGACCTGCGGGACGCCGGGTGTGACCGGCCCGGGCCGGCCCTGCGCGTAGGCGAGCGTGCCCCGGCAGCGCCCCGCCTCGTCGAAGATCGCCAGACGCTGATTGCCCGTGTCCGCCACGATGAAAATGTGACGCCGCGCGTCGGCGCACAGGCCCACCGGCCTGCGGAAAGTGTCCAGCGCAGAGGGGCCGGGGAGGATCGCGATGACGGACTTGATGGAGACGGCGACGTCGTGAGCATCGCCCAGCGCGGCGAGCGGCTGCGCTGCGGATTCAAAGAGCGGTGCAGAGGATCCGGACAGCGGTGCAGAGGATTCAGACAGTACTGCGGCGGATCCCGATAGCGGTGCAGCGGATCCGGGCGGTGCTGCAGCCAGAATCGCCGGCACACCCGCGCCGCAAAGCAGCCGGGCGAGCGAGATCACCGCGAGCGAAGATGCACGATCGGCAGGCATTGCCCAGCGCCCCGATCCAGTGAGCGAGATGCGGTACGTTTCGATATACCGGCCATCATCGGCCACGGGAAAACAAGGACACGCTCGCGATGCAGCCAAGGGGAAAAAAGGCACCTGCGCACGGCGCGCGCAGGTGTGGAGGATCGTTGCAGAAGATCACAGATCCAGAGCAGAGGAGCGCCACACTGCGCCGGGGCGCATTCGCACGCGCACACGGCGCGGCAGCGCGCGCGGCGACACCCCAGCTGCAGGAGCAGCGCGTCGGCGCGCGCCGCGCAGGCTCAGCACACCACCGGAAACTTGATCACTGCGGGCCGTGGCACTCGACGCAGTTCATCTCGCGCCACGCGTCGCCGATGTCCTCCGGGTGCTGGTAGTCCACGCCGGTGAGGGACACCTGCTGGCTCCCTTCGCCGATCTGCTCGGCGAGGATCGTGTGGCAAGCGGTGCATTCGCGCGAAAGCACCTTGCCGTCCTGGCTGACGTGCTTGCCGTCGTGGCAGCGGAAGCAGCCCAGCGAGTACATGTGGCCGATGTTGTCCGGGAAGCTGCGCCAGCTGACGCGCATCTCGGGGAAGAAATTGCGGCTGAAGATGCGCTGCGCCTCCACGACCGCCCGCTCGATCTGCGCATGCTTCGCCGCCGCGATCTCCGGGTAGCTCTCGCGGTAGAACGACTCGATCGTGACCCGGATGCTGTCCTGCGCCACCGCCGCTGAGCTGTAGGGCCGGTCGATGGCCTCGACCGCGACCTTTTTGACGTAGGGGAGCGACGGATCGATCCAGCCGAGGGACATCACCTCGTTCACGGATTTGGCGGGCGGATGGTAGATGTGGGTGGGGCGGTTGTGGCAGTCGATGCAGTCCATGGTGCGGTGCTCGCCCTTGGCCAGCTCATCGTCGGTGGCCGGGAGCTCCGAGCTGCGGTAGACGGTCTCCAGGCCGTCGCGGGAGCGGCTGCGCACCCAGGGGATCTTCGTGCGCTGGCGGTCCAGCGCGATGTAGCTGACCTCGTTGGCTACGTTCATGTGCCAGTGGATCCCGGACGTGGGGCCCGATTCCACGTTCCCTCCGCCGATCTTGATGGAGAGGTCCAGCTTCACGGAGTGGTTCTGCTCGTCGGACAGGTAGTACTGGTTCTGGACGAACTTCTCCGCGAAGAAGTGCTGGGGCCAGTGGCACGTCTCGCAGGTGTCCCGCGAGGGGCGCAGGTTGTCGATCGGGGTGGGGATGGGGCGCGGGTACTTGTCGAACAGCGTGGCGTAGACCTGGTAGGCGCCCGACAGCTTCGCGCGTACGAACCACTTCGCTCCGGGGCCGATGTGGCACTGCACGCACCCGACCCGCGCGTGGGGCGAGTTCCGGTAGGCCGTGTACTCCGGCTGCATCACGTTGTGGCAGGTCTGGCCACAGAACTGGTCGGAGTCGGTGTGCTCGTAGGCCTTGAAGCTGGTGAACGCCGACAGTGCGAGCACCAGGACCGTACCCAGCGCGATCAGCTGCACGGCCCGGCGGTGGCGCGGATCGTTGAGGTCGATGCGCGGCAAGCGCGCCGCCACCTCCTTGCCGTGGCGGCGCCGGTACTGCTGCCGCAGCACTCCCGCTGCGACGAGCGAGAGGCCCAGCAGCAGAATGGCCGGCAGGATCACGAACGCGATGATCCCCATGTAGGGCTTTTGGTGCCCCGAAGTCGCCTCCAGCAGGATCAAGAAGAGGATCAGGCCGAAACTGACGACGGCGATGAGCGAGCCCAGCAGCGTTATGGGATTGTAGAACGACGTCGGCAGCGGACGTCGCGGACCGGAGCCGCCGTCCTTGCTTCGATCGCGGGGGGGGACCGGATCGCTCGGCTCGCTGGGCATGGGGCGACGACCTCCTGCGTGGGGGGAGCAAGCGGCGCCTGGGGCGTGCGGTCCCGAGCCGCTGCACGGGGCCCCCGCGGCGCCGAACCTCACGAAATAGGACTCCGCGGCAGCGAGCACAAGGAAAACCTGAGTGGCTGCCCGAGGACGGGCGCACCACGCCCGCTCCGCGGGCGATCTCGGCGCGATCTCTTAGGATCTAGTGTTGACAGGATTGCAGGGGCGGCGCTCTGCTCCTGCCAGAATGTCCAAGGCAGCCCGCACGGACCCGGCGGCTCGGGTCCGCCAGATGCCGGGATCCTCTGCACTGGCTGCGAGATCACAGAATTGAGCGTGACTTCGGGTTGCCTGGTGCCGATGTTTTCGCCTGGCATCACGTTTGCAGCCGGGGGGCGGACCGTCCAGGCGTGCATGACGCGCGGACGGCGAGCTGCCCTCGATCGCAAGAGGAGGTTCAGGGTCATGATGATGTGGCGGAAAGGAATCCTGCTGGCGGCGTGCCTGGCTGGCGCGCTGTTGGTGGCGTGCGGGGATGAGAAAATCGTCAACGTGTCCCCGAAGCCCGCGATCCAGGTCACCGTCCAGGCGACCCCCCAGAGCGTGGACACGGGACAGCCGATCACGGTGCAGGCGGTGGCGAGTGCCACCAACGCCAGCCCATTGAGCTATCAGTGGACTGCGGACGGGGGAAGCTTCACCAACGCCAGCGCCGACAGCACCGTCTGGACGGCGCCCGACAATGCGGGCATCTACCGGCTCGCCGTGGTCGTCACCGACGGCAAGGACGTCGCGATCGGCAGCGCCAATGTCGGTGTCGCGTCCTACCTGCCGTCGGTCACGCCCTTCTACCGCGGTGTCACCTTCTGCTCCACCTGCCACAACGGTGGCCCCGGCGGCCAGCAGTACGCCACCTGGTCCACCTCCCGGCACGCAGGCGCGCTCAACTCGCTGAAGAGCATCGGGCAGGGCGAGAACCCCGCCTGCGTCGGCTGTCATACCGTGGGCTCGTACGGGCTCAACGCAGACGCGGCTCTCAACAACGGCGGCTGGGACGAGACCCACGTCGACCGTCTGGCCGGCGTGCAGTGCGAGAACTGCCACGGACCGGGCAGCGATCATCACGATCCGGATTTCGCGTCGGTTGGAAAGACTCTGGACGCCTCGTTGTGCGGGCAGTGCCACAACGGGATCCACCACCCGACCTACGACGAGTGGCAGTCCTCGGCCCACGCCGGCATCGTGGAGGACGCCGCGCTCAACAAGAGCTGCGCGAAGTGCCACAACGGCCTGTTCGCGCCCGACTACCTCGACAACCCGGAGGGCTTCGCCGCGCTGGCGGCCAATCCCACCGAGTCCCTCATGCTGACCTGCGCCGGCTGCCACGAGCCCCACGGGAACGCCAACCCCGGCAGCCTGCGCGACGCATCGGTCACCGATCGGGCGCTGCCTAATGGCGTACTGGTGGAGAAGGCCGGTGCCGGCCGCCTGTGCATGGCCTGCCACAACGGGCGGCGCACCAACACGGACGTGAACAACCAGATCGCCAACGGCAACGCGCACCTCGGCCCCCACCACTCGGTGCAGGGCGACATGATCACGGGGGTGAACGCCTACCAGGCGATCAACCCGTCGTTCTTCTGGGCATCCAGCAAACACATCCTGGTGCAGGACGCGTGTGTCACCTGCCACACGCACCCGCATCCGGGCGACCCGGAGTCCGGCATCGCCAATTTCATGGGGCACAACTTCCGGCCGGTGGTCGAGGCGTGCGCCCCCTGTCACGGTACGATCGCCAGCTTCCGCGACGTCATGGCCAAGCAGGACTATGACGGCGACGGTCAGGTCGAGGGAGTCCAGGACGAGGTGGACGGGCTGCTTGAGGTGCTCGAGCAGAGCATCGTCGCCGCCAGCACGACGCAGGCGGCCCATGACTCGCTCACCGCCAACTTCGAGGGCCGGATGGGCGACGCGACGCTGACCACGGTCGATCAGCGCAAGGCCGCCTACAACTGGGCGTTCGTTTCGTTCGACGGATCGCACGGTGTGCACAACGCGAATTACGCGGTGCAGCTGCTGCAGCAGAGCATCCTGTTCCTGGATTCCACCGCCCTGCCCGCCGAGGCCTACGTGCTGAGGCGGCCGGACTAGGGGGCTGCTGCGCTGGGAATCGGCGAAAGGAGCGCGCGGGGCGCTCCTTTCGCTCCAGCGTCTCGTGGTGGAAGGAAGGGGGCTTGGGTCCATGGCGAACAGGCGGATGATCCCCGGGCGGTGTTCGGCGGCCCCAGCGCGTGCGCTCCTGCTGTTGATCCTCGGCGCCGCGGCGGCGCTGTCCGTGCCGCAGTGTCGGGCCGCCGCCGCAGGCGAGCCGGGCTACGCGTGGAACGCGCCCTCGTGGCGGCTGCAGCTGCGCACGACGACCTACGGCTTCCAGACCGTCGATCCGTCCGGACCGGATCTCGATCACCTGGGCGGATACCAGGAGTTCGACGGCGCGGTGAGCGGCCTGGTCGACGGCCACCTCACCGTCCGCGCCGCCGGACGCTTCGCCGACGACTTGTGGCTGAAGGAGCGCACCACCACTCGCGAGCGACTGTACACCGGGCACGTCGAGGGACGGCTCGGCTCGATGCTCACGGCACGGCTGGGCCGGCAGTTCGTCCAGGAGGGCCCCACCGGCCTGACGCTGGACGGTCTATGGCTCGCGCTGCGCCCGAGCGCGATGTGGGGGCTGCGCGTGTTCGGCGGCGCCCGAGCTCCGCTGTCGCGCAAGATCGAGGCCGGGACCCTCGGTGACGATCCGGCATGGGGTGCGCGCGTGACCTGCGCGCCGCTGCGACAGCTACAGCTCGCCGCGTCCTATGCCTACCGCGAAACGGCTGGCCGCATCGCCACGCGACCGCTGGGGCTGGAAGCAGGCCTCACGCCGTGGCCGGGCCTGCGCGGCACCGGGCGGCTGTCCTACGATCTGCAACGCGAGCGCTGGGACCGGGCCGAGGCGCTGGCCCAATGGCAGCCCCGGCGGAACCTGCCGGTGCTCTCTGCGCAGGTGATCGACCGCGCGCCCGCCATCGACGACGGCTCCTACTTCGCCCGCTTCGTGGGCGCGGCCGAGCGTCTGCGGCTGGCGCGTTGCACGCTGCGCTACGAGCACCGCACGCGGATGGGAGCGGAGCTGGAGTACGTCGGATCGTTCGTCGACGAGCGCACGGCCACGCGCCTGGGCGCGGCTCTGCTGTTTCCCTACGGGCAGGTCGGCTACTCGGCGCGCATTGGTGACGCCGGCGAGGAGAGCAGCTGGTACGGCTTCCTGCGCTGGCTGCCCGTGGGGTGGCTGTCCCTCGATGGCGGCGCGACGCTCTCCACCTACGCGCTGCTGCAGGACGCCCCTGACAGTGATCAGCGCGACCTGACCACGATCTACGCCCGCGCGCGCGCCCGCGTCCGCGACGGGTTGCGCGTGAGCGCCGAGGTCCAAAGCCTGGATAATCCAGTCTATTCCAAGGACGTGCGGCTGCTGCTGGGGGTGGACGTGGACATGGGCCGCGGCGCGTCGCGGTTCGGTCTCGACCAAGGGGGGTGGTTGCGGTGATGCGCACGAGGCTGGGCGCCCTGGTGGGACTGGCTGCCTCGACGGCCCTGCTGGCTGGCGGGCTCTGGTTGGGGTTGAGCGGAGCGCCGGGCCTTCAGCCGGCAGCCCTCGCCGCGCCGCCCGCCGCGAGCAAGCCCGACACCATCCGGCCGCTGCACCGCATCCACGTCCAGAACGACGTGGAGTGCGAGACCTGTCACGGCGCGGCCGCCACCTCGGCTGCCGGCACCGACAACCTGTTGCCGACCATGGACACCTGCGGCGCCTGTCACGACGTCGCCGACGATACGAAGTGCGGGACCTGCCACACCAATGTGGCGGAGCCGGTAGCGGCCGCTCGCCGTGTTTCGGCGGTCCAGAAGTTTTCGCATCAGACCCACCTCGCCGACGGCATGCAGTGCACGGGCTGCCACCGTGCCGGCGCGGCGGGCGAGCCGAGCATCCCCGAGATGGCGCGCTGCCGCAGCTGCCACGAGACGGCGTCCGCGCTGAAGGATTGCGAGGTCTGCCACGCGGCCTCCGAGCCGTTGCGGCCCGTCTCGCACGCGCCCGACTGGAAATCGTTGCACGGCGTGGACGCGCGCCTGGACGGCGTCAGCTGCGAGTCGTGTCACACGCAGAAGGACTGCCAGGACTGCCACTCGGGAGACAACGTGCGGCCGCGCTCGCACCGGCTGAACTTCGCCTTCGACCACGCGCTCGAGGCGCGCGGCAACGAACTCTCCTGCCGCACCTGTCACGAGGACGCGCAGTTCTGCTCGTCCTGCCACACCGCGGAGAACGTCCTGCCGCGCAACCACTCGAGCGCCGATTGGGTGCTGGGTGCCAGTGTGGGCGGCGGCCGGCACGCGGAGGAGGCGCGCTTCGATCTGGAGAGCTGCGTTTCGTGCCACGCCGGCGGCGAGAGTGCACCGGTGTGCGCCGACTGCCACGGGAAGTAGGGGAGGTCGTCACCATGCACGCAGCGGGTAGAGGTCGCGCACGCAAGGAGCCGCAAGCGCGAGCCTGGGAACGCGCGCCGTCGCGGCGCCGGCCTGGCGTGGCGCGCGCGCCGTTCGCGCCGTTCGCGTCGGTCGCTGCGCTGGCGGTGGCCGCAGTGGTGCTCGTGGTGGCGGGATGCGCCGACCGGAGGGCGGCGCAGGACACGGGCGTGCAGGCCCATCCGGCGCAGTGGAACGCGCCCGCGTCGGTCGATTTCCACGGCACGCGGGTGCTGGCCAGCGGCCCCACCACGTGCGTCGGCTGCCACGGGACCAACTACGAGGGTACCACGACCGTTCCCAGCTGCTTTGGCTGCCATGACGGGCCGGGAGGCCACCCGGGCGGCTGGGCGCAACGCGGTGCGGCGAACTTCCACGGCAAGACGGTCGAGACGACGGGCCCGACGCCGTGCAAGGCGTGCCACGGCAGCGACTACCGCGGCGGTTGGAGCGCGCGGTCGTGCTTCGAATGCCACAGCGGCGGCCCCAGCGGCCATCCCGATGGGTGGTTGAACCCGCGCAGCTCCAGCTTCCACGGTCTCCTCGTGCTGACCTCGGGCGTCGACCAGTGCACCCGCTGCCACGGGTTTGGCCTCAGCGGCGGGACAAGCGGCGTCGGCTGCGGCGACTGCCACCTGTAGCAAGACAGTCCAGGAATCCTCGCGTCGAGGGCGCGGCGGGTCGTGTGACCCGCCGCCGTCCGCTCGCCCCGCACCCCCCACGGGCGCAGCCGGTCGCGTTGGCCACCACCTTCCACTTCCGTCCACCACCTTCCATCATCTCCCACCGTCTGACGCAGCCTTCAGCGTCCGCGAGCATCGTCGCGTCGTCGAGCTTCTCCACACTCGTGTGGAGGATCGCAGCAGCGCCTCCAACCAATTGCCGCAGCGCCGCTTCACGCGCCCCGTGCTTGCGCGGCGCGCGCCGGGTGTAGAGCTCGTCAACGATCACGCTCGACGCGACTGCGGACGTCCGCAGCAGCGAGCTTCACGGCGCGCGCGTACAACCAGCGCGAACGCTTGGAGTTGCGAGGCCGCGCGCCGCTGCGCGCGCGTGCGTGCGGGGCACGGCACGGGTGATGCCTTGCGGAACAGTGCGCGCGGGACGCGTGCGGGAGTCCACAAGCTGCACGCGGCGCGCGCTACCGGAGGTGAGCACAATGGTCGTCCTACTGGTCGCTATCATGTTCATCGCGTTCATCGCCGTGGACGCCTCGCTCGAACGGCGCCACCGCAAACTGCTGGCGGCCGAGGGCGAGGCACTCCACGAGGGGATCAAGGACACTCCTCCGCTTTGGGTCGCCGGCTTCGAGCTGCCGCCCATGCTGCGGTTCCACCAGGGGCACGCCTGGGTCCACCAGGTCGGCCCGGATACGGCCTACGTCGGGCTCGACGATTTCGCCCGCCGGCTGCTCGGTCGCGAGGTCAAGGTGGCAGCGCCGCCCGTGGGCGCGTACGTGCGCCAGGGCCAGGCGGCGGTGGCCGTCCGCCGCGACGGCCAGCAGGCGCGGTTGCTCGCACCCATCAGCGGCGAGGTCGTGGCGGTCAACAAGCGGCTGAAGGGCCAGCCCGATCTGCTGTCCGAGGACGGATACGGCCGCGGCTGGCTGTTCAAGATCCGCTCCGCACACCTGTTCGAGGAGCTGCCCAACCTGCTCGCGGGCTCGCTGGCACGCCGTTGGACCGAGGACGTGCGCGAGCGCTTCCAGCACCGGCTGATGCTGGCCACCGGCAGCGTGTTCCAGGATGGGGGGGTGCTGGCGAGCGATCTGGCCGAGCACCTCGGGAAGCAGGAATGGAAGTCTCTGGTCGACGAGTTCCTCCTGCAGGATGCGGACCGCCAGTAGGCGGAGGGGGCAATGGCCATGTACGCGATGTTGATCGACGTCAACCTGTGCGTGGGGTGCGGCGCGTGCGTCCAGGCGTGCAAGCAGGAGAACAAGCTCCCCGACTCGCGCGCCGACCGCCTGTCGGCCACCGACTACACGGTGCTGGAGCAGCACGGCGACGACACCTGGGTGCGGCGGATGTGCATGCACTGCCTGCACCCCAGCTGCGCGTCGGCGTGCCCGGTGGGCGCGCTGAAGAAGATGGAAGAGGGCCCGGTCGTCTACGACGCCGCCAAGTGCATCGGCTGCCGCTACTGCATGGTGGCGTGCCCGTACAAGATCCCGCGCTACGAGTGGAGCTCGATCACGCCGCGCGTGCAGAAGTGCCGCATGTGCCCCGAGCGCGTCCTGCAGGGCAAGCCCACGGCCTGCGCGGAAGCGTGCCCCACCGGCGCGACCAGCTTCGGAGAGCGCACACAGCTGATCGCCGAGGCGTGGCGTCGTATCGCCGCCGAGCCAAAGAAGTACGCTGCTAAGGTCTACGGCCTGGAGGAGGCGGGCGGTGCCTGCGTGCTCTACATCGGACCCCAGGTGGTGCTGGCGAGCGTTCTGCCCACGAACGTGCCGCTGGAGTCGTTGCCGCAGCGCACGTGGAAGGTGCTCTCGCAGATCCCTACGGTGGTCACGGTGGTGGGCGCGGGGATGCTGGGTGTGAGCTGGGTCATCAATCGCCGCATGACGCTGCGCCGGGAGGCGGTTGTCGTGGATGGCGACACAGCTCCGGCCACAGGCGACCACCAGGGCCAGGAGGAGAAGTAGCCATGACCCGCTGGGATGGGAACGAAGTCGCGGCCCGAAAGCCGCAGGGATCCGCGCCCCCACGAAGCCGCGCCATGCTGCGCGCGCTGCTGCAGCCGTGGCGGGTCCTTGGCCTAATCTGCTTGAGCGCGGGGCTGTACTCGGGGGTCCTGCGCTTCACGCGCGGGCTGGCCGGCAGCACGCACCTGTCCGACGCCTTCCCGTGGGGGCTGTGGATCGGATTCGACGTGCTGTGCGGTGTGGGCCTGGCCGCGGGCGGCTTCACGCTTAGCGCGATGGTCTACGTGTTCCGGCTGGAGCGTTACAAGGCCCTGGCCCGTCCCGCCGTACTCACGGCCTTCATCGGATACCTGCTGGTGATCGGCGGGCTGATGTTCGATCTGGGACGGCCCTGGAACATCTGGCACCCGTTGGTGATGTGGAACCCCCACTCGGTGATGTTCGAGGTAGCGTGGTGCGTCACGCTGTACACCATCGTGCTGGCGGCGGAGGTGTCCGCGATGGTGTTCGAGCGATTGCGTTGGCCGCGCGCCACGCGCATCGCGCATCTGCTCACCTTCCCGCTCACGATCATGGCCGTGCTGCTGTCCATGCTGCACCAGTCGTCGCTGGGGAGCCTGTTCCTGATCATGCCCGGGCGGCTGCACCCGCTGTGGTACTCCATGCTCCTGCCGGTCTTGTTCTTCACCTCGGCCGTGGCGGCCGGCCTGGCCATGGTCATCGTGGAGTCGAACCTCAGCGCGCGCGCGTTCGGGCGCTACATCGAGATGGAAGTGCTGCGGGGGGCCGCGCGCGGCGCCGCCGTGATGGCGGGCGTGTTCCTGAGCATCCGCTTCCTGGACCTGATCTACCGCGGCGCCCTGCGCAGCCTGTGGCCGCTGAACCGTGCGGGGGTGTTCTTCCTGGTCGAGGTAATCGTGGGCTTCCTCGTGCCCATGATCCTGCTGGCCTCCCCGCGCATCCGCGGCAACGCGCGCTGGATGTACCGGTCGGCGCAGCTCTTGATCCTGGGTTTCATTGTGTACCGCCTCGACGTTTCGATCACCGGTTTCGAGGCGATGAGCGGCGTCACCTACGTGCCGGCCTGGACCGAGGTGGCGATCACCCTCATGCTGATCACCATCGGCGTGACCCTGTTCAACCTGGCTGGGCGGTTCCTGCCCGTGTTCGAGGCCGCGGCGGACGAGCAGCAGCAGCGCGAATGGCTCTGGGCGCAGGAGATCGCGTGGCAGAGGCACGTGGGCGCCGCTGCGGTGCCGGCCTCGCCGCCCGTGGCAGCGTCCGCGGCCGCGCTGGCCCGCCCCGAGACGCCGATGGTCTGATCGGCGCGCCGGGCTTTCTTCCCATCGTTGCGCCCCGGGTGCGGCGCCCTTGCGCCAGAGCGCCCGGGGTTGCGCCGTCCTGGGGAGGGTGCGGCGACCACCCGGCGCACCGGCCCGCCCGCCAGTGCGCCCCACAACATCGACCGGGCGGATCCGGCGGTCATAGCAGGGCACACAGGCGGTTTGGACGCGCCATGCGCACGCCCTAGATTCGAGGCGCCGGCGCCTGTTGCAGCGGCGCGGCCGGGCACGCGAGCGCCGGTCGCGTGCGCTGCCGCCGGTCGGCCCGGCGGATCACAGAATCGGAGGGACGGTGCCATGGCGACTCGCCCGGATCGGCCCAGCGGCGCCCTCCCGCGCCCCCCGCGCCGCGCAGGGCTCGTGGTGTGGCTCCTGCCGATCCGCCGCAGTCTCGCCTGGCGGCTCGTCCTGCTGCTCAGCGGCAGCCTCGTGGCGCTGCTGGGCGCCACCGGCTTCCTGACGCTGCGCCTGCATCGGCAGCACCTGGTCCAGACCCTCGAGCAGACCGCCATGGGCATGGGTGAGACGATCCTCGCCAGCACGCACGCGTCCATGCTGGAGAACGACCGCGAGCACCTGCGGCAGATCATCGAGATCATCGGCGGCCGCGACCGCGTCCTGGCGGTAAGACTCGTGAACGCGAGCGGCACCGTCAGCTACTCGAGCCGCCCGGGCGAGGTGGGACGCGTCGCCGACGTCAGCGCCCCCGCCTGCCGCTCCTGCCACCAGGGCGGCACGCCGCGCGCACCGGCCACGCTGCGCGAAGGGCTGTCGTTCTACCCGCTGCCCAGCGGCGCGCAGGCGCTGGGGCTGGCCGTGCCGGTGCTCAACCGGCCGGAGTGCTCGTCGGCGGGTTGCCACATGCACCCCGCCAGTCAGCGCGTGCTGGGGCTGTTGGACGTGGAGCTCTCTATGGCGCAGCTGGACGCGGCCATGACCAGCGCGGGGCGGCAGATGGCCCTGCTGGTGCTGCTGAGCATAGTGCTGATCTGCGCCAGCGTCGGGCTGATCGCGTGGCGCGTGGTCGATCCGCCGATCGCCGCGCTGCTGCGCGGCACCCGCCAGCTCGCGCGCGGTGACCTCTCGCATCGCATCCCGGCGGTGGCCACCGGCGAGCTGCAGGAGCTCTCGCGCTCGTTCAACGAGATGGCCGAGAGCCTCGAGCACGCCCGTGCCGAGCTGGACCAGTGGAGCCACACGCTCGAGGAGCGCGTCGCGCAGAAGACGCACGAGCTCGAGCGCGCCCGCGACCAGATGGTGTTCGCGGAGAAGATGGCATCGTTGGGCAAGCTGGCCGCGATCGTTGCCCACGAGATCAACAACCCGCTGGCCGGCATCCTCGTGTCCGCCAAGCTCGTGCGGCGCAAGCTGCCTCGCGTCTGCGGCCGCGATCCGGTCAGCGGGGCGCTCGCCGTACTGCCACCCGCCGCGGTGCCTGGCGCGGCGCTGCCGGCCGCGACCGCACCGGGGAGCCCGCCCCCGGCGTCGCCGCCCGCGGCCTCGGCGGCCGAGCAGGAGCTCGCCGAGACCTTGGTCATGATCGAGCGCGAGGCGGCCCGCTGCGGGGACATCGTGCGCAACCTGCTGCTGTTCTCCAGGCGCCGCGACCTGTCCGCGTCGCCGGAGGACGTCAACGAGATCGTCCGGCGCAGCCTGAAGCTGCTCAATCACCAGGTGGAGCTGCAGGAGATTGCGGTGGCCACGCAGCTCGATGCGGAGCTGCCGCCGGTAATCTGCGATGCCGGTCAGGTCGAGCAGGCCATGGTGGCGATGATCATGAACGCAATCGAGGCCATGCCCGACGGCGGCTCGCTCACGGTGAGCACGCAGCGGCTGCGCGATGGCTCATGGGTGCGCGTCGAGGTGGCCGACACTGGCGTAGGGATCCCGGCCGAGCTCCGCGAACGCATCTTCGAGCCCTTCTTCTCCACCAAGGCCCACGGCCAAGGCACGGGCCTGGGCCTCTCGGTGCTGTACGGGATCGTGCAGCGGCATCAGGGGCGGGTCGACTTCAGGTCGGAGGTCGCACGGGGGACGACCTTCTGGATCGAGTTGCCGGTCACGCCGGCACTGCAGGCGGAATCGACCGCACAGGCGCTCTCGGGCACGCCGGTATCAAGGGGATGAGGCATGGACACGCAGAAGTCGGACCGCATGCGCATACTGGTGGTCGACGACGAGGTGATCGTGCGCCAGTCGCTCAGCCAGTGGTTCGAGGAAGACGGCCATGAGGTGGGCAGCGCCGGCGATGCCCGGGAGGCCCTCACCCTGCTGCGCGCGGGGCACTGGGATCTCGCCCTGGTCGACATCAAGATGCCGGGGATGGACGGCTTGGAGCTGCAGCGGCGCATCCTCGAGGCGGACCCCGACACCACGGTGATCATCATGACCGCGTACGCCTCCGTGGAGACCGCAGTGCGCGCCCTCAAGGAGGGCGCGTACGATTACATCACCAAGCCGTTCGATCCCGACCATCTGGCCCACCTGGTGCGCAAGACCGCCGAGCGGCGGGTGTTGCGCCGTGAGAATCTCAACCTGCGCCAGCAGCTCGCCCTGGTGGTCCAGCCCACGCCCATCGTCGGCCACAGCCCGTCCATCAAGCGGGTGCTGGAGCTGATCGCCACCGTGGCGCCCACCGAGACGACGGTGCTGATCACCGGCGAATCGGGCACGGGCAAGGAACTGGTCGCGCGCGCGATCCACGCCAGCAGTCCGCGAGCCTACATGCCGCTGGTGGTGGTCAACTGTGGCGCGTTGCCGGAAGGGACGCTGGAGAGCGAGTTGTTCGGCCACGAGCGCGGCGCCTTCACCGGCGCGCAGTACCGCCACAAGGGCAAGTTCGAGCTGGCGCACGGGGGCACGCTCTTCCTGGACGAGATCGCCGAGGTCTCCCCCAAGATCCAGGTGGAGCTGCTGCGCGTGCTCGAGGAGAAGAAGGTGACGCGCCTGGGCGGCACCCAGTCCGTAGAGGCGGATTTCCGCACCGTGGCCGCCACCAACAAGCGCCTGCGCGACGAGGTGAAGGCGGGCCGCTTCCGTGAGGACCTGTACTACCGCCTCAACGTCTTCCACATCGAGCTGCCGCCGCTGCGCGAGCGCCGCGACGACATCCCCGAGCTGGCCAAGGCGTTCGTGGAGCGGCTGGCCCGTGCCATGAACCGCCGCGAGCCCGAGCTCACCAAGCCAGCGCTGGCCGCGCTGTGCGCCCACGACTGGCCGGGCAACGTGCGCGAGCTGGCCAACGCCATCGAGCGGGCCATGGTGGTGCGTAGGGACGGGCCGATCCGCGCCGAGGACCTGCCCATCCTGGCCGCCGAGGGCGCGCCGGGGCCCGCGTCCAGCGGCCGGTCGTTGGCGGAGGTGGAGCGTGTCCACGTCGAGCGCGTGCTCGCCGAATGCGACTGGAACATCTCGCAGGCGGCGCGCTTGCTGGACGTGGACCGGGCCACGGTCTATCACAAGATCAAGCAGTACGGCCTCGTGCGGAGCTAAGCCGTGGAGCGGCTGTCGCTGATCGCCATCGGCGAAGCGCCGCGGGAGATCCTGGCCCACCTCGCCGCGTTCCTTGCGCAGAGCATCGGGCGCCCCTGCAGCGTCGCCTTGGACGTGGTGGATCCCGCTTTGGCGTACGTGGCTGCGCGGCGCCAACTGGATGCGCGCAAGCTGCTGGTACAGCTCGAGCAGCGCGCCGCCGCCGCGCAGCAGCCCACCGCGCTGCAGCCCGGGGCGCTGGGCGCCGCCGCGCAGCAGCCTACCGTACTGCGGTTCGCGGCGCTGGGCGTGGCCGACCTCGATCTGTACTCCTCGGTGTTCACCCACGTGTTCGGCGAGGCGCGCCCGGCCGGCAACGCCGCGCTGTTCTCGCTGCAACGACTGCGTCCCTCCTTCTACGGGCTGCCGCCCGACGATGCCCTGCTGCGGGGCCGCGCCCGCCGCGAGGCGCTCCACGAGGTGGGCCATCTGCTCGGCTTGCACCACTGCCGCGCGCTGGATTGCGTGATGCGATTCTCCACGGTGGTGGAGGAGGTCGACCTCAAGCCTGATGCGTTCTGTGGCAGCTGCGCCGGGGCGGTCCGCTCGCTGCGCGCCTCCAACCCCAACGACGGTTGAGGGTTACGCGCTCCCCAAGCTTTACTTGCAAAGCCGGGGCGCAGGTCGAATCTTTGGGGGTGGGAATGTGGTGTCCCGGCCCGCCCGCGCGCCCGGCGCGAGGCACCGGGATGGGATGTCCAGCAGGAAGGTAGAGAACCATGAGGAAGATCGCGCTCGCCGCGCTGGCCCTGCTCCTGTGCACGCTGATTGCCGTGCCTGCCGCCTTCGCTCAGGCGCCGCCGCCGGCGGCGAAGAAGGACCACTCCTACATCGGAACCGACGGGTGCAAGCTGTGCCACAAGGTGGCCGCCAAGGGCGATCAGTACGGCAAGTGGCTCGCCAGCCCGCACGCCAAGGCCTACGCCGTCCTGGCCGACCCCAAGGCCAAGGAGGTCGCGGCCAAGGCCGGAGTGACGGGCGACCCCCAGCAGAGCGAGAAGTGCCTCTCCTGCCACGTCACCGCGTGCGGGGTGAAGTCCGAGCTGATCGGGCTCAAGTTCAAGAAGGAAGATGGCGTGGGCTGCGAGAGCTGCCACGGCCCCGGCTCCGACTACAAGGATATCAGCACGATGAAGGACAAGGCGAAGGCGATCGCGGCCGGACTGGTGATGCCCACCGAGGCCACCTGCAAGACCTGCCACAACGAGAAGAGCCCGACCTACAAGCCCTTCGACTTCGCGAAGATGAGCGCGGTGATTGCGCATCCGTATCCGAAGGCGGCCGAGGCGAAGCCGGAGACGAAGCCCAAGTCCTGAGGACGACGGGCGCGCGATCCGGTGGGCGTTCGGGCTCGCCGGGGCCCGGACCATCATGAGAATCCTCCCGCATCCGGGCCTGCCCGGCGTCGTGACCCTGGTTCTCGTCCTGGCGGGGGCGGTGCGCACCGGCGCTGCCCCCGCGCGGGCCGCCGGAAACGATGACTGCCTGGGCTGCCACGGCGCCGGCGCCGACGTGGTCGACCTCGACGCGCAGCACCGCGTGGATGCAGCGGCGTTCGCCGCCTCGATCCACGCCGCGGCGGGCCTGGGCTGCATCGACTGCCACGCGGGCAAGGGTGACTTCCCGCACGCGCCAGACGCGGCTCCTGCGCGCTGCTCCACTTGCCACGCGGACGCCGCAAAGGCCTTCGCCGGAAGCGTCCACGGCCACATCGGCGACAAGCGCAACGGCAGCTCGCCGTTCCCGGCGGCGGATCCATGCGCCAAGTGCCACGGCGTGCACGACGTGCGCGCGGTCGACGACGCGCAGAGCAGGGTTTACTTCCGCAACATCCCCAAGACCTGCGGTAGCTGCCACCAGGACCTCGCGATCGTCGGACCGGGCGGTCTGACCACGGCGCCGTTCGACGACTATCAGAAGAGCGTGCACGGGCTGAAGCTGGAGGATCCCAACGCCAAGCCGGCAGTGTGCACCGACTGCCATGGATCGCACGACATCAAGCTGGCCAAGGACCCTTCCTCGCCCATCAATCCGTTCAACGTGCCCGCGACCTGCGGCCTCTGCCACAAGCAGGAGTTTGCGGACTTCTCCGGCTCGGTGCACGGGCTGGCCGCGGCGCGCGGCGTGACGGCGGCGCCCACCTGCCCCGACTGCCACGGCATCCACACCATCAAGTTGGTGGCGGCCGCGGGCGCTACGCCCGCCGAAGAGCGGCTGGTGCGTACGACGTGTCCCGCCTGCCACGCCAGCGACGCGCTCACCAGCGCCCGTGGTGTGAAGGACCAGCGTGTCGCCAGCTACTTCGGGAGCTACCACGGACTGGCCAGCAAGCGCGGCAGCGAGCGGGTCGCCGACTGCGCGAGCTGCCACGGGATCCACGCGATCTATCCGTCCTCGGATCCGCGGTCACGCGTGGCCGCGGCCAACCTGCAGACCACCTGCGGCGGCTGCCACCCCGGCGCGAGCGTGCAGTTCACGCGGGGGCCGGTGCACTTCCAGGCCACGGGCGAGGCCTCCCAGGACGTGGTCATCGCGCGCTGGGTGAGCCGCGTCTACTGGGTGCTGCTGTTCGCCGTGATCGGCGGGATGCTCGCGCACAACGCGATCATCCTGTCGTGGCACGTGCGCCGCCGCCTGCGCGACGAGCGCGCGGGGCCGGAGCGCCTGCGCTTCAGCCGCACGCAGATGGCGCAGCACGCGATCTTGACCGTCAGCTTCTTCACCCTCGTGTTCACCGGATTTATGCTGGCCTATCCCGACACGTGGTGGAGCCGGCTCTTCCTGCAGCTGGGGCTGACCGAGTCCACGCGCCGTTGGGTCCACCGCGTCGCGGCGCTCGTGATGATCGCAGCGGGGTTGCAGCACGTGATCTGGGCGCTGTTCACGCCCTATGGCCGCGCGGAGATCCGCCGCATCCTGCCGCGGCTGCGCGATTGGGACCAACTGCGCCAGAATCTCCGCTTCCACCTCGGCCGCAGCGACCTGCCCGCGGCCTTCGCCAAGTACGATTACCCCGCCAAGGCGGAATATTGGGCGCTGGTGTGGGGCACCGTCGTCATGGCGCTCACGGGGTTCGTGCTGTGGTTCCCGGTGTGGGCCACCTCGCTCTTCCCGTTCTGGATCGTGAAGGTGAGCCAGGTCATTCATCTGTTCGAGGCATGGCTGGCGACTCTGGCGATCCTGGTGTTCCACTTCTTCTACGTCATCGCCCATCCGGAGATCTACCCGCTGAGCTTCGCCATGTTCCGCGGCACGATGCCCGCGGCACACGCGCGCCACCACCATCCGCAGTGGGTGGAGGAGGAGGCCTCGCCGGCGCCTGTGGCCGCGCCTGCGGCAGCGTCCGGATCGGAGTCCGGTGCGGGTGCTTCCGCAAAGGACACAACCCCCGTCGGGTAGGCTGTCACGAGCGTTTTTGGTCCGGGACGTCGGTATTCGGGAACGCCTGTCGCTTCGTGTCCTGCCGCTTTCACCGCTGGTTGCCGCGTACTATACTCCAGTCGCTCCAGCCAGCGACCGACGGCTGGATCCGGGGCCCGGCCCGACCGACCCCCGCCCACACGCGTGCCCCGCATGCAGCGTTGTCGCATCGGCAAGGGCTTGCAACTGCCGACCACCCTCTAGCGAGTTGGGGGAGCCTCCCATGATCCTCATGCCTTCCACCCTGGCCCAGCGCTGGCTCAGGGTCTTGCCCCTGATGGGGGCGATGCTTCTCTTCGCCGCTGCCGCGTCGGCCGCGGTGACCATCAGCGAGATCCGCACCGACAACCCCGGCACCGATTCCGACGAGTACTTCGAGCTGGCCGGTACGCCGGCCGAGGCGCTCACCGGGGTCTGGTACGTCGTGCTCGGTGACAGCCCCGCGGGCGGCTGCGGTGTCGTCGAGATGGCCGTGGACCTCAGCGCCTTCGCGATCCAGCCCGATGGTTTCTTTTCCGCCGTAAGGACCGGTGACATTCCGGCCCTGGCCGGGTACGACGCGACCGTCGCTCTGACCTTCGAGAACTCCGACAACGTGACCCACATGCTGGTCACCAACTTCACCGGCGCTGCCCTTCAGGACCTCGACACCAACGACGACGGCGTCCTGGATATCACGCCCTGGACCAGCATCGTCGACTGCGTCGCGCTCGTGGGCAATTACACCATCGCGTGTACCGGCGCGGCCGGGACCAGCGAACGTGTGTACTGCACCACGACCGTCGGGCCCGGCCCCGGGGGCGCAGCGCCCATGCACGTCCACAAGTGCGGAAGCACATGGAACGCGGGCCAGGACGGCTTGCCGCCGGTCGGCAACGACACCCCTGGCGCGGCGAACAGCTGCGGCAATCAGGCCCCGACCATCACCAACCTGGCGCAGCGGCCCTTCGTGGTGAATCCCGCGGAAGTCGCGACCGTCCAGGCCGACGTCTCCGACATCGACGGCACCGTGGGCTCGGTCACGCTGTACTACCGCATCAACGGGGGCGGATTCACCTCGGTGGCGATGCCCCTGGACAGCGGAACCACCCACAAGGCGGCCATCCCCGGCCAGGCGCTCAACACGGTCGTCGACTACTACGTTCAGGCGCAGGACAACCTGGGCGCCCTCTCGGTGAGCCCCGCTGGCGCGCCGGCCACGACCAACACGTACACCGTGAAGAACGACGTGATCACTCCCATCGCGACGATCCACGCGAACCTCGGGACCTACACCGGCACGCAGGTGCAGATCCAGGCCCAGGTGTACGTTCCCGGCGATTACAAGGGCCCTGGCAACGCCACCAGCGCCTACGTGCAGGATGGCTCGGGCCGCGGAATCAACATCTTCGGTGACGGCGGCAGCTTCGGGCAGACTCTGCTGAACGACGTCTCCAACATCGTGCAGATCACCGGCACGGTGATCATCTTCAGCACGACCACAGTCGAGCTGGAGCAGTACGACATCCAGCTGGTCAGCACCGGCAACCCGCCGCGGACGCCAGCCGTCCAGCCGAGCACGGCGGCCGCCGCCGCGCCCGGGAACGAGGGCACCTACGTCCAGTCCACGGGCGTCATCACGGCCATCGCGATCACGGGCACTGCGGGCACCACCGCCCACAATTTTACGATCAGCGACGGCAGCGGGCCTGTGATCGTGCGCGTGGACGACGACCTGCGCGCCGACCTCGACACTGCGTTCCACCTGAACGATCAAATCGTCGGGCGCGGCGCGGGCAGCACCTTCACCGGCCAGGGGGAGATCCTGGTGGGCGAGGCGGCCGGCATCGCGCTGACGGGGGGCAACCCGCCGCCGCTCTTGACCAACGCAGTGCTGACCGCGGCCAATCAGGTCACGCTGACGTTCAATGAGAGCATCGATCCGGTCTCGGGCAATACGGCCGGCAATTACGTGGTGTTCCGGACTTCCAGTCCTGCCACCACGATTGCGGTTACCAGCGCCGCGGTGCAGGTGCCCGACTCGCAGGTGCTGCTGACGCTGGCCGCCAACGTGCCGGCCGGCATCTCGCACTCGGTGCGGGTCAACAATGTGAAGGACCTGGGCGGCGCCACGATCGCTGCCAACACCACGGCGGTGATCCGGGATCCGAGCCTGGGCGTGGGCGCGATCCAGATCACCGAGATCATGCAGAACCCACTCTGCGTGGCCGACAACCTCGCTGAGTGGTTCGAGGTGCGCAACCACGGCGCGGTCACCATCGACCTCGACGGCTGGACGATGAAGGACACCGGCGCCGACCTCCACGTGATCAGCAACGGCGGGCCGCTCTTGATCAACGCCGGCCAATACGTGGTCTTCGCCCGCGATTCCGCGACACTGACCGGGCAGGGGATCACACCGTTCTACCAGTACGCCAACTTCGCGCTGGGCAACGCGGCCGACGAGATCATCCTGCTGAACCCGGCGGGAACCGTGGTCGACGAGGTGGACTATACCGGGGCGGTGCCCTGGCCGATTCCCAACGGCTCGTCGATGCAGTGGAACGAGCTCGGCGATAACACCGACGCGGCCAACTGGGGGACGGGCGGCCACGTCTTCGGCTGCGGCGATACCGCGACGCCGGGGCTGCCCGTCGACTACAGCACGCCGACGCCGCCGGTTCCGTCGGGGCTGACGCGGTTGCTGGGCAACCAGCCCAACCCGTTCAACCCGAGCACGACGATCCTGTTCACGCTGGCGCAGCGTGAGCGGACCGCCGTGACGATCTACAACGCGCGCGGCCAGAGGGTGCGCTCGCTGGTCGACGCGGTGCTCGAAGCTGGGCTGCACAGCGAGCTGCGCTGGGATGGTCGCGCTGATGGCGGCGCGCCGATGCCCAGCGGCGTCTACTTCGTGCAGCTCAGCACCGCATCCGGCCATTGCGAGGCGAGGAAGATCGGGATGGTCAAGTGAGTCGTCCCTGATCGCTCCGTCGCGGGCCCGGCCGCTCGCCGCGTGAACTGCGGTGCCAGGCGTGCCCGCGGCCCAGCCGGCGTGGCGAGCGATCCGGTGCAACGGTGGAGTGCGGCCGGCGAGGCGGAGACTTCGCCGGCCGCTCCGTTGCCGCCTGGGGCGTCTGGCCGGATCGGGCCGGCCTCGTATATTGGCCCCGCCGCCCATGTCCGCCGCGCCGCCGACACCCCACCAGCGCCTCGCCGCTCTGGAGCAGGCCCTCGCGCAGGGCGCTCTTCCCGGCGATCCCGCCAAGCAGCGTATGTGGCCCAGCCGTCTGCCGGCCAGGCCGCCGGTGATCGACCCGGCCGAGGCGCGCCGCGCCGCCGTCCTGATCCTGCTCTACCCGCACGCAGAGCGTGTCTGCCTGCCGCTCATGCGCCGCACGAGCGTCGCCCACGACGCCCATAGCGGCCAGATCTCGCTACCTGGCGGCAGCCGCGAGCCCGGCGAGACGCCGGAGCAGACCGCACTGCGCGAGGCTCGCGAGGAGCTGGGCGTCCAGAGCGGTGAGCTGCGCGTCATCGGCCGCCTGTCGCCCCACTTCATCCCCGTGAGCGGCTTCCGTGTGATGCCCGTGGTGACCGTCGCAGCCCGTGCGCCCGCCTACAGCCCCGACCCCAAAGAAGTCGCGGAGATCCTCATCACGTCGCTCGAGGAGCTCGAGACGCCGAGTTGCGAGCAGACGTTTCCCCTGGAGATCCGCGGGACCCGACACGAGATCCCGTGTTGGCGCATCAACGGCGGCAGCGCCGACACTGCGCGCGGCAGTGAGGGGTCCGCAAGCCCAGGCGACCGGGGGCGCCCCGGCGGCGGCAACGTGCTGTGGGGCGCCACCGCCATGATCCTGGCGGAGTTGCTAGCGCTCGTCGCGCCGACGCGGCCGCGCTAAGGACGGGCGCCGGGGGGTCAGCGGCGCGCGCCGCTGCTAGCGGTCCGTTCTTGCAGAGGGGCCTGGGGGGTCTCTGTGGCCGCCGGGACGCCTGCGCCGGCCCTGGCGGCCGCGTGCCGCGCGCTCATCCGTCCCAGCACGAAGATCCCCATTGCGACGATCAGGAAGGCGATGAAGATGCCGAGGATGGCTTTGGGGCCTATGCGCCGGCGCGAATAACGGGCGAGCATCTCCGCCTCGTCCGCGACGGCCGCGGATTCCCGTGTGGCGGCCGCCGGGCTGGTTCCGGCCGCCGGTGCTGCAGCGCGGCCTGCGCGGCGGCCCGGGCTGCGGGCAGCTCCAGGCGCATCGCCGCGAGCCTCTGCGCGAGCCACAGCGCGCGCGGCCCCGCGCGCAGCCACCCGCCCCGGTGCGCCGGCAGCGCCACGCGCGCCGCCGCGCCCGGCGGCGCCCGCGCCGGGCGGGCTCGGGGCGACCGCTACGTCGGCCACGCTGGCGGAGGTGCCGGGGGCCGGCGCCGTGCGGGCGACGGTGGGGGACAGTCGCGTGGGGTGCTGGCGACCGGAGGGTCGCAGCAGCCTCGTTTCCTTGTCGCGCAGGCCCGAGGCGAGCTCACCGATCAGGTCCTTGGGTCCGCTCTCGACGATCGGCTGCAACGTGCGCAGGTCCTCGGCGACTGCGGCCATGGTGCCGTGGCGGCGCTCCTTGTCCTTCTCCATGCAGCAGCGAACGAGGCGGTCGAGTGCTGGCGGCACGTCGCGGCGCACCTCGCGCAACGGGGGTGGCTCCTGACCGATGATCGCCTGCAATACCGCGAGGTCGTTCTCGCCTTCGAAGGGGAGCCGCCCTGCCAGCATCTCGTAGATCGTCGACCCGAACGAGAAGATGTCCGTGGACCGGTCGAGCTCCCTGCCCCTGGCCTGCTCGGGCGACATGTAGGCCACCGTGCCGAACGACTCGGGACCCGCGGTCTGCACCGTGCGCGCCGGCCGCAGCGCCAGCCCGAAGTCCATGACCTTCACTTCGCCGTGGTCGGTCACGATCACGTTCGCCGGCTTGAGGTCCCGGTGGATGACCTTGAGCTCGTGGGCCGCATGTAGTCCATCGGCGATGCCGGTGGCGATCGAAAGCACCTGGCGCAGGGGCAGTGGCCTCGAGCCAATCAGCTCCCGCACCGTCATGCCCTCCACGTACTCCATACAGATGGCGAAGATGCCGCCGTCCTCCTCGATGGAGTGGACGACGGCGACGTTGGGGTGCTGGATGCGCGAGCAGGTGCGCGCCTCATCCAGCAGGCGTCCCTGGGCGGCGGGATCTCCGGTGAGCGAGCGTGGGAGGAACTTGAGCGCAATGCGGCGCTCCAGCGTGGTGTCCAGGGCGAGATACACCTCGCCCATGCCCCCGCTGCCCAGCGGCGCGAGGATCTGGAAGTGCTTGAAACGGCTTCCACGCATCACGGATTCCGCAGAGGTACAACCTGCGTGCCAACATGGCCGCCGGTACGGGCGGACCGGCGCCGCCCCGGGCGGGTGCCGCGGCGTGGCACGGGCTGCCCCATAACGACTGCCCGCTGCTCTGGGGGGAGAGTAATGGCCGCAAGTTCCGCGTGGTGCCCGGCTGCCCCCGCAAAGGGCGAGTGGGGAGTGGGAGTATCGCCCTTGCGGTGGGGGCGAGCGCTGGTCTGCCCAGCGGCCTGCGCGGTGGCGCAACGTGTGCCGAGGCGACTTCGTCCGGCGCCGGGGCGTTTTGCACCCACATCGGCTTTCGCTTTTTGTGCCCTTCCTCCGGAACTCCCGCGTGTCCCCGAATGATCCCGCTGAGCGGAGTTCTTTCTTGAGGCTCCTGGCTGTCCCATGGTAGAGTGGATGCAGGCTCCCTCCTGGCATCGCCACGTTGGCATCGCCACGTTGACTCCTGACGCGAGCTGCGCTCGTAGCGCAGTGTTCTACAACCCGATCGACGACGAGGCGGTATCGATGCGAATTTCCTTGCTAACGACGACAGCGCTTCTCCTGGCAATGCTGGTCGGTCCGGCCTCCGCCCAGTATGTCGTGTTCGACATCATCGGCAACGTGTGGGAGAGCTCGGTCGGCGGGGGCGGCCCCAACGTCTTTCCGCCCAGCGATCCTGGCGACCAGATGTTCGCGGTCGGCTTCGTCGATGGCGCGAGCCAGGCGCTCACGCCTCCGCTCGGACCGTACGAGTACACCTACTACTTCTCCAATCTCGTGTCGGGCGGCCAGATCGTGAATCCGGCCAATCTCGATGAGATCCTCGTGTCCTACGCGGGGGGGAACGTCGAGATCCACACGGACCAGGTGGGCGGCGGGAGCTACACCGTGGGCGACTACGGGATCAACCCGCCGAATGCTTCGGCTCCCGGCACGTTCACCGATGGCTCGGTTTACTTGATCGGGCACTTCACCCAGTTCAACCTGCGGTACAACACGGTGCGCTTCACCGGCAGTGCCCAGGGCGTGATCGTCTTCACGGCCGATCAGAACGGTCCCCTGCCGCCCACGGGCAACAGCTTCCTGTTCGAAGGCATCGTGGGGCCCCAGCTCGACCCGCTCATTCCCCAGGGTTACAACCTGGAGCTCGACGGCCAGATCTTCGTGGACTCGGGCGTGCCTGCCGAGCAGAACTCGTGGGGCAAGCTCAAGGCCCTCTACAAGAACTAGAACGCGGCGGCGCCGACAGCGGCGCGCCGAGGTCGGCTTGATCAAGCGGAAAGGGGATCAGACAACATGAAGATGGCGACAGCGATCCTCACCTTCGCGTTCGTCGCTGCGTTCGCAAGCGGTGCGGCCGCGAATGGGGCGTTCACCTTCGAGGGATTCAGCTACGCGGTGCCCACCGACGACGCCATCGGGAGCACCCTGTACGTCTACGGGATCGCCAACCCGCCGACGCCGGGCACTCCAACGCCGATCCCCCTGGATTTCGCGACGAAGCAGTACACGCTCGTGGCAGCGCTGATCCAGACGGGCAAGACCGGCACCTTGGCGACGCAGCTGAACGACACGTACGCGACCGGCAGCTGGGCGATCTACGAGGATGCCTCCACGCCGGCCAGCTACGCCAGTCTGGGAACGTTCTCCGACGGGACGGCGATCCTGACCGGGTCGCTCTCGGGGTTCACGGCCTCGCTGCAGACGGACGTCTTCGGCCTGGCCTACGGCAACGGCGTGGGCAGCTACCTGTACGTCGGCGGGACCCGCTACGCTGACATCCTGGCCACCGCCCCGCTGGACTGCTCGTTCCTGGCGAGCGTGATCCACGGCGGCAGCCCGGTGTTCAATCCGATGCCGAGCGCGCCGTTCACGCGCACGTTCAACGCGAAGATGGTCTGCACCGAAGGCGTGCCGACCGAGCAGCGCAGCTGGGGGACATTGAAGGACAGCTACCACCCGTAGCACACCGCGCGCCTGCGCGCGCGGCCTTCGCCCTCGAGTCGGCGCCCACCGCAGGTAGCGGGGGGCGCCGGCGTTTGCGGGGCAGTTGTGGCGCGGCGTTGCTGTGGGTGACGGCTGCGTGGAGAGCGCTGGTCCCAGGCAGCGACGATCGCCTGGCGGGCGGCGCTAGGCGTCCGTTTCCTCGACGCCCAGTCCGGATCCGGTGGGGATGGTGATCCGACCGTCCACGACCTCCGCCCCGCGATAGGGGTCGTTCGCCAGCAGCGCGGCGCCGTCGAGATCGGCCCAGCGCGCCAAGGGAGCCAGGTGGGCCGCCGCGGCGATCCCCAGGCTGCTCTCCACGAAGCAGCCCAACATCACGCCCAGCCCGGCGGCGCGCGCCGCGTGGATCATCCGCACGGCGTCGCGCAGGCCCCCGGTCTTCATGAGCTTCACGTTGACGCCGTGGAAGCCGCGGGCCAGGTCCCAGACCGCGTCGGCGTCGGTGGCGTCCTCGTCAGCGACCAGCGGCAGCGGGCTCGCCGCCTTCAGGCGCTCCATCGCATCCAGTGAGCCGGCGGGCAGCGGCTGCTCCACCAACTCGCAGCCGAGCCCCGCCAGCCACGCGATCTTCTCGCGCCCCTCGGCTTCGCTCCAGGCTTCGTTGGCATCGACGCGGAAGGGGCGGTCGGTCGTGGCGCGCAGGCGTTCGATCGCCGCGACGTCGGCCGCTCCGCCACCCACTTTGACCTTGAGGATGGGCCAGCCTTCGGCCTCGCGCACGCGGGCCTCGATGGCGTCGGGCTCATCGATGGAGATCGTGAACGACGACAACGGGGTGCGCGCGGGATCGATGGCGAGCAGGCGGTGCAGCGCCAGGTGCCGTCGGCGGCCGACCCAATCCCACAGCGCAGACTCCAGCGCGCACCGCGCGGCGGCTTCACCTGGGAACTGCGCCGAGAACGCGTCGAGAATCTCGGGCATGTCCAACGGGCCGAGCCCCTGGGGCGGCCGGAAGGCCGCCAGCGCCTGCAGGCAGGAGGCTTGCGACTGGCCGTAGCGGGGGGAAGGAGCTGCTTCTCCCCGCCCCGCCCCGCCCTGGCTCTTGATCCGCACCAGGACGTTTTGCGCCACGGTCTTGCTGCCGCGGGCGATGGTGAAGGGCCGCTGCAGCGGGAGGTCCATCGGGGCGGCGATGACCTGCAGCTCGTCCACGGTCGAGCGTCCTTTCATTCTGCGGGCGGGGGCTCCACGGTCGCGGGGCCGCGCTCAGCGGTCGCGGCGCCGTGCCTTGCCATCTTGCGCCGTGCAGGCGCGGCGCGCTAGCATCCCGCGGCCGGTGCTTCGCTTGCGCCTTCTCGCTCCAAGCTCTCCCGCGAGATTCTCCGCGTCTGCCTCAGCCCGCGCCTGCGTGGCGCGCGCCGCACCCGCCTCCCGGACGGGATCGCATGACGGATGAACGACGACGAGGTGGCCCGGGTCGTCACGGGGACGCTGCACGGGCTGGCCGGGCTGCGCGTACGAGTGGAGGTCGACCTCGCGCGCGGCCTGCCCGGCTTCTCCATGGTGGGACTGGCCAGTGCCGCAGTGCGCGAGAGCCGCGAGCGCGTGGGGGCGGCGCTGCGGCACGCAGGCTTCAGCTGGCCCGAGCGGCGGATCACCGTGAGCCTCGCTCCGGCCGATCTGCGCAAGGATGGAGCGGCGATGGATCTGGCGATCGCGACGGGGTTGCTGCTGGCGTCCGGCCAACTGGCGCGCCCGCCCGACGGCGTGCTGCGACGCACGCTGATCGTCGGCGAGCTGGGGCTGGACGGCGCCCTGCGCCCCGCGCGCGGCGCGCTGGCGTTGGGGCTGGACGCGCCTTCGATGGGTGCCGACCGCCTGCTCGTGCCGGCCGCGCAGGCGCGGGAGCTGGACTGCATCCCCGGCCTACGGCGCGTGACGCTATCGCACCTGCGCGAGCTGGCCGAGGCGCTGCGCCGGCTGCCCGACGCGCCCGCCTGCGGTGGCACCGCACCGCCTGCGCCTTCGCCGGCGCAGGACAGCCCGTTCGGGCAGGTTCGTGGCCAGGCGAAGGCCAAGCGGGCGCTGGCGATCGCCGCGGCGGGTGGGCATCACGTGCTGATGATCGGGCCACCCGGCTGCGGCAAGACGATGCTCGCACACTGCCTGCCGGGGCTCTTGCCCGCGCTGCAGAGCGAGCAGCGTCTGGAGCGGCTGCGCATCCAGAGCTGCGCTGGGCTCGCCGTCGACCCGGTGGCCGCGGCCCTGCCGCCGTTGCGCGCGCCGCATCACTCCGTGAGCGTGGCCGGCCTGATCGGCGGGGGGCGTCCGGTGCGCCCCGGGGAAGTTACGCTCGCCCACCACGGAGTGCTGCTGCTGGACGAGGCTGCCGAGCTGGGCGCCGAGAAGCTCGACCTCCTGCGTGAGCCGCTGACCCGAGGCGAGATCCGGCTTTCGCGCCTGGGAGAGACGGTGCGCTTCCCCGCACGCTTCCAACTGCTTGCGGCGACTAACCCCTGCCCGTGCGGCTACCTGGGCAGCGCGACGCGCCCCTGCCGCTGTCTGCCCTCCGAGATCGCCCGCTACCAGCGCCGACTGTCGGGCCCGCTGCGCGACCGCATCGACCTATGGGTCGAGATGGACCGCGAGCCGGCGGGGAAGCTGTGGGACAACGCCGATGGCGACGACGGTCTGCGCGCGCGCATCCACAAGGCGCGCGAGCTGGCGCTGGCGCGCGGTGGAGCGCTGAACGCGCAGCTGGCCCCCGAGCGCTTGCAGGAGCTCTGCCGACTGGGCCCCGCGGTGCGTCGCCAGGCCGAGCAGTGGGCCGACCTCAAGGGGCTTTCGCTGCGCGCGCTGCACAGCGCGCTGCGCGTGGCGCGCACGATTGCCGATCTGGAGGGGCGGGCGGCGGTGGGAACCGACGAACTGTCGGAAGCGCTGGCCTACCGCAGGACGTGAAGCAAACCGGGGACTAGAACGCCGCCACGAACCCGACCGACATCCACAGGTTGCTGAAAGACTGCTTGTCGTACTTCGTCACCTGCTGCGCCGTGCCGTCGGCGTCCAACGCCGTGAGCGGGATGTTCAACAGCCGTTCCCCGACGGGAGCCCCACGGTCAGGATTCGGCACGTCTTTCAGGAAGTTCTGGGACGGTGTGAAGTCCACCGAGTACCAGTAGTTGCGCACTTCGAGCCGCGCCGAGAGAACGTTGTCGCCGACGAGCCGCAGGCCCACGCCGGTGCTGAACGCCAGGCTCGAGGTCGTGCCGTGCACGTAGTTGGAGCTGTCGAGGAAGTAGTACTGTCCGCCGACGCCGCCCGACACGTACGGCAGCAAGCGCCCGCGTACGATGGGGTACCACGACACCGACGTCTCGTGGAACCACATGAAATACGAGCCCGTCTTGACCTCGTTGTCGGTCAGCGTGTTGGTGTTGGTCGGGGCGGGCGAGACGATGCTGCCGCGATCGACCTGCTGCTTGAAGTCCCCGATGGCGAACCCGACGCCCTCCTCGAGGCTGAACGACTTGATCGTGTGTCCGAGCTTGACCTGCGGGCTAAACGAGCTCTGTCCCTGCAGGGACATGTTCCCATACAGGGCGCTGCCCGCGTCGGACTCGTAGTCGACGAGGATCCGATCGGCCTTCAGGAAAGTCTTGGCAAGGCCAAGCGTGCCCAGCTGCACGTCCAGTTGCCACGCGTTGCGCTTGAGTCCCGGGACGAACAGCTTCTCGGTGACGACCTCGTTGCGCTCCCGGCCGGGCTGGGTCTCCTCGGGCTGGTCGGGTTGCTTGGGCATCTGGGGCTCCCTGGGCGTCTGGGCCCAGGCTCCCGCGCTCCCCAGAAGCAGCAGCATTCCGGACAGCAAGGCGGCGCGTCGCACGGCGGACTCCTTCAGCGGGTCCCGTGGGGTGGGAAACCAGGGATAAATACTTGATTGGGGCGGCATTTGTCAATGCGCGCGGTTGCCCCGGCGGCCCCGCGCCCCCGATATTGAGGGGGCCCCACTGCGCGGGTCCACCCCCCAGGGGACCCGAGGAGGGTCCGACACCGATGACCGCCCGACGCGCGTGGGCGCCTCGCACGGCGGCCGTACTCGCGGTTTGGCTGGCGGAGGTCTCGGCGCCCTGCCCGGCCTGCGCGCAGTTCTTCCCCGGGCCCTCCCTGTTCTCCTGCCCCGGCCAGCCGACCTCGATCGCGGCAGCAGATCTCACGGACGATGGCGTCCTCGACGTGCTCGCCACTGGCAGCGCCAATGGCGCGATCCTGATGTTGCAGGGGAGCGGCAATGGGGAGCTCCTCCCACCCCGAGTGTTCGTGGTGGGGGGGGAGCCAGTCGAGATTGCCGTCGCCGACCTCAACCATGACGAACGGACCGACCTGGTCTGGGTCGACCGGCGCAGCGGGGCTTTGTCCTGGGCCTTCGGGACGACCGGCGCGCTGCCGTTTGGCGCCGTGCAGTCGCTGCCCGGCGGCGACGAGGCAGTGTCGCTCGCGTTGGTGGACCTCGGGCAGGACGGCTGGCTCGACGTCCTGGTGGCCAACCAGGGGGCCGACCTGCTCTCGGTCTATCGCAACGCCGGCGGAATCCTGCAGCCCGCGCAGACCTATCCCGCAGGCGACCAGCCCGCGAGCGTACGCGCGGCGTGGTGGCCCGGCGCGACCACGCCCCAGGTCGTCATCGCCCAGCCGGGAGCACTCTCCGACGACATCGGCGTCTACCAGGGAGCGAGCTTCGGACTCTCCCAGTCACTGCCGGTGAGGGACGCTCGCGGCCTGCTGCTCGGCGCTTGGGACGCTGACGCATATCCCGACCTGCTCGCCCTGGACGGCATCCAGGGCGCGGTGGTGGTGATGCAGGGAACCGCGGACGGCCGCTTCCAACCGGTGCTCTCGTGGCCGGTTGCGCCCTCCTCCACGGGGCTCGCGCGCCTGCCCGATGCCGGCCCGATGCGGCGCGTCGTGGTCAGCGAGGCCCCGCTGGACCGCCTGAGCCTCTACCGCATCGGGGCCACGGGATCCGCTCAGTTGCAGGACTCGTACTTCCTCGGCGAGGGGCTCGGCCAGCTCCTGCCGGTCGACCTGGATGGCGATGGCAGCGACGAGATCGTCGCGCCGTTGTCGAGCGAGAACGCCCTGGTGGTTCTGCGCAGCTTCGGGAGCGGCTTCCTGGCCTACCCTTCCGCCGCGACCGGCCAGCTCCCCATCAGTCTCGATCTCAGCCTGCCGGCTGCGGGGGCGGCGCGCCGTCTGGCTGTCCTGTGCGCCGGATCCAGGGAGGTGCGGCTGTACGAGCTGCACGGTCTGCGCTGGCGTCAGATGGGGCAGCTGTCGGTCACGGCGGGTGCGGCGAAGCTGCGCTGGGTGTCCCTCGACGCCGACGGGCGGCCCGACCTCTTGGTGATCGTCCCCGGACGACTGGTGGAGCTGCGCTTCAGCCAGGGAGGAGGCTTCTCCCCGCCCGTGGTGCTGCCGCTGTCGGCCGGTGTGCGCGACGTCGCGGCGGGCGATCTCGACGGCGACGGTCGGGGCGACCTCGTGCTGGCGGACAGCGATCTGGGGGCGCTGCAGGTCCTGCGCGGTGACGGCAGCGGTGGCTTCATCCCCACCGACTCCGTCCCGCTGCAGGGCTCGCCGGAGGTCACCGAACTGCGCGACCTGGACCTCGACGGGCGTGACGACGTGCTGGCCCTCGATGGGTACCGCTCCCTCTACGTCGCCTTCAGCGACTCGACGGGGCTGCAGGCTCCAACGCGCTTCGACGCCGGCGACGAGCCGCGGACGATCGCCTGCGGAAACTTCAACAGCGACGGCCTGCCCGACATCGCCTGCGCCAACTCCGGTGACGGCACGTTCACGGTCATCCTCAGCTCCTTTCCGCGTTTCTACCACATCGGATCGCGCAACGTGAAGGTCCCCGTAGGGGCGGGGCGGATCACCGCGCTCGACGTGGACGGCAACGGCCAAGACGACCTGGTGGTCTCCTCGCCGGCCTTCCGCGAGATCTCGCTGCACATCAACGCCGGCGACGGCAGCTTCGTCGTGCCGGTGACGTATCGCTGTTCGTCGCTGCCGCTCGACCAGGTGGGGGCCGACCTGGACGGTGACGGACGCGGCGACGTCGTCGTGCTCGACGCGCTGGGCGACGCGATCGTCACGTTGTTCAACCAGCCGCAGCAGGCGGTGCCGGTCGCCCGCGGCGCGCTCAGCGCGCGGCGCACGGGCACGGCGGTCGAGCTGACCGCCAGCGCCTCGGTGGAAGTCGTGGCACGCCGCGTGCGGGACGGCCGGCCGATCGCGCTCGTGGCGCAGCCTGCCGCGGCGGATGGCTCCGCGGCGCCGGGCGAGCGCAGCTGGACGGGCCGCGATCCCGCCCCGGCCAGCGGGCCGGAGCGCTACGCGCTCGTGGCTGCGACGGGCGACGTTCTGGCGCAGGCCGCAGTCGAGGCATCCGCTGCTGCGGCGGCAAGTGCTGCGGGATCGATCGTGCTGCTGACTCCCTCGCCCAATCCCAGCTTCGGCCCGGTGACGTTGCGCTTCCGCGCCGCGGGTGACCGGCCGCCGCGTGTACGCGTGTGCGACGCGCGCGGTCGGGTGGTGGCGCGCGTGCAGGCGACGCCAGAGGGATCGGGCTGGTTCGCGGCCGTCTGGTCGGGGCGCGACGGGCGGGGGGCGTCGGTGGGGAGGGGGAGCTATTACGTGGATGTCGAAGCTGGCGGGCGCCGCGCGAGTGTGCCGCTCATACGGAGCAGCCCTTGAGGTCGGGCGGGATGTAGGTGACCTCCTCCTCGAGCTCGATGCCAAACTGCAGGCCCACCCTGCGCTTCATCTCGGCCGCGAGGGCGCGTACGTCGCTCGCCGTGGCCCCGCCGCGGTTGATGATGATGTTGGCGTGCTTGGGGAAGATCGCCGCTCCGCCAACCGACAGCGACTTGGCGCCGACCTCCTCCAGCAGCCGGCCGGCCGGGATGCGGCGCTGGGATGGATCGGGCGGCGGGACGTTCTTGAAGTAGCTCCCGGCGCAGGGCTCCAGGTGGGGATGTTTCTGCCAACGCAGGCCCATGTTCTCAGCGATGATCGACTCGCTGCGCGCGCGGTCGCCTGGCAGCAGCTGGAGCACCATGTCCAGCAGCACCGCGCCGTTGCGTTTGAGCTTGCTGTCGCGATACACGAAGGCGAAGGCGTCGGGGCCCACGGTCTCGATCTTCCCCCGGCGGTCGATCCAGCGCGCCTCCACCAGGAAATCGCCGATCGCCTGCCCGTAGCAGCCCGCGTTGCCCCAGACCGCTCCACCTAGCGTGCCGGGGATGCCGGCGGCGAACTCCAGCCCGCCCAGTCCATGCTCCACCACGTCGAGGATGGTGTCGTTGAAGCCCACACCGCCGTCGATCCGCAGCAGGTCACCATCGTAGCGCTGGCTTCGCATCTGATTGACAAGGACCAGGCCGTGGATTCCGCTCTCGTCGATCAGGAGGTTGCTGCCGCCCCCCAGCAAGAAGCACGGCAGTGCGAGCTCGCGCGCGGCGGCGAGCAGCTCCGCCATCAGGCTCGCGGACTGCACCTCGGCCAGGATGGCGGCGGCTCCGCCGATGCGGAAGCTGGTGCGCTCGGCGAGTGGGACGCCGCGGCGCAGGCGCCCCGGAAACCGCGCGTCGAGCTCGTCGTACCGCGGATCTGCGGCTAGATTGCTGATCGGCGTGGAGGCCTGCTGCATGGATGGGATTCCCGGCGCGCCGCCACGTTAGGGTGCGTGCTCACGCCATGTCAACTCAGCCAGCAACCTTCGGGCCCGCCTCCCGCGAGCAAGCGTTTGCGTCCTGCGAGTCGGCGGCTTCCGAGCGGGGGCGTTGGCTGGCGGCGCTGATCCTGGCGCTGCTGTTCCACATCGTGTGCGGCCTGGGGGCCCGCTGGGTGGGGCTGGGTGGGCCGGCCACGTTGCAGGCCTCCGCTCCCGAGCCTGTCTCGTTCGTCTTCGACCAGGCGGTGAGCGCATCGGCCGCATCCCAGGCTGCCGTGAGCGGCGAGCGGCCCGCGCCGACACCGCCGGAGCCCAAGCAGCCCAGCGAATTCAGCGAGCTGCCCGTGGACCGCACCGACGTGCGCCCGGAGCGCCCCGACTTCCTGAGCAACGTCGACAGCCGGGCGCGCGACCGGCGTCCCGGAGGCGAAGACACGGGCCTGCCCGAGCTGAAGGGACGGGGCGAGGCACCCCACGTCGGCATGGAGCCCGCCGGCCAGCCCCAGCCAGTGCTGCCGCCGGCCGGCGCGCAGGCGTCCGCCGCCGGCGCGCAAGCATCCCCAGGCGGCCGGCCAGCGCGCCCGCCCGCCGCGGGCCCCGGCCCGGGTGGTCCGCCGCAGGATGGCTCCGCGTTGGACGCAACCGCGCAGAACGCCACCGCCCAGGACGCCGGTAGCGCGGCCGCCGCTGACGACGCGCGGCGGCGCCGGGCGTCCACCGCGGATTCCCGCGAAGACCTGCTGGGACGCGGCGAGGGTGGGCCGGCGACGCCGGTGCTGCTCCAGCGGCTTGGCACGACCGACATCTACCAGGAGGAGATGGACAACCCCGGGGGCAACGTCCAGCTCTTCGGAGACGTCAGCCTCAGCACCATCAAGTGGGCCTATGCGCCGTGGTTGCAGCACTTCTTCCGGGAGGTCCAACGGAACTGGCGGGCTCCGTACGCGTACTACCTCGGCGTGATCCATGGCTACACCCTCGTGGAGCTGGAAGTCGCGCGCGACGGGAAGCTGGTCCGCCTGGAAGTCCTCGGCGAGGAGGGACACAGCTCGCTGCGTGAGCACAGCATTGCCGCCTTGCGGTCGACAGCACCCTACCAGGCATTGCCAGAGGACTTTCCAGAGCCCTCGCTCGTCCTTCGCCTGAAGATGATCTACCCCGACCACGAGCATTGATGCGCGCGGGCACCACCGGCAGCACCCAGACCACCGACCGGACGCGCCACTTGCCAGGTCCGCCGCCAACCCCCTAAGGTGGTCCCCCCCTGGGTGGCCCGCTCCGGGGCCCCCACGGGACCGCAGGACGAGAGAGCGATGTGGAGTTTCCTGGCCAAGGGCGGCCCCGTCATGATCCCGCTGGGGCTGTGCAGCCTCCTGGCGGCGACGATCACGTTCGAGCGCGTGCTCGCGCTGCGCCGCAGTCGCATCCTCCCCCGCGAGATCGTCGATATCACCGAGGCGGTCGAGCCGGGGCGCGACTTGAGCGTGGCGATCACCCTGTGCGGGCGCAGCCGCGGCGCCTTCAGCGCGGTGGTGCGCGCCGGGCTCGAGCATGCGGGGGAGCCGTGGGAGGTCATGCGTGACGCGGTGCTCGACGCGGGACGCCAGGAGATCCCGCGGCTGGAGCGCAATCTGGTGTTCCTCGAGACGATCGCGGGTGTCGCGCCGTTGCTGGGGCTGTTGGGGACGGTCACCGGGATGATGAAGGTCTTCCGCGCCATCTCCTCGGGCGCGCTCGGGGATCCCGCCATGCTCTCCACGGGCATCAGCGAGGCCATGATCTGCACTGCGACCGGCCTGGCGATCGGAATTCCCACGCTGGTGGCCTACAACCTCATCGCGGCGCGCGCCGAGACCTACGTCGTCGAGATCGAGTCCTACGCCAGCCGTCTGGTGTCGCGCTTGCGCCAGCGCCGCGCCGAGGTGCTCTCCTGATGCAGATGGTGTTTAGAACCTACACGCGGCGCAGGCGAATCACGATGTTGAACGTGATCTCGCTGGTGGACGTGCTGTTCGTGCTGGTGCTGTTCTTCGTTCTCACCACCACGTTTCGGCGCCACGGCGAGCTCAAGCTCGACCTGCCCAAGTCCACCACTGCCGTCGCGGCGGGGGCCGGCGAGTCGCAGCAACAGTCGGAGCTCGTGCTGCTGGCCGACGGCGCGGTGATGCTGGACGGCAAGGCGACCGAACAGTCGGCGCTCCCCGCCCGCCTTGCGCAGATCGCGGGCCGGGCGTCCGGGCAGCGCATCCTGATCAAGGCGGAGTCCGGCGCGCGCCACGGCGACGTCGTGCACCTGCTGGATCTGGTGCGCGAGGCCGGGTTCGCGGGCGTGAGCGTCGGCACCGAGCTCGCGCCGCTGCCCGGGAGAGCGGGCCGGTGATCCGGCGCGGACGCTCTGGGGCGCGACCCCAGCCCCGGCCGCTGCTGCGGCGGGCACCGCGGCCGGCGCTGCCGTGTTCGGCGCTGCGCTTGCCCGCGCCGCCGCTCTTGGCGCTGCTTCTGCCCGCTCTGCTGCTTTGTGCCTGCAACAGCAATCCGTTCAACACCGCAGGGTCGGGGCTGCCGATCGACGTGCAGCAGGACCACCTCGCCGTGCCGGACAGCGTGGTCGGCACCGTGCAGGAGATGAAGGTGATCCCGGCCGCCAGCCAGCTGTTGATCGACCGCGAGGTGCTCTACCTAGGGACCCAGCGCTCGGCAGGCTGGAGAGCGACGCCGCTTGTGCGCTTCAACTTCGCGGCCGTCCCGGACACCGTCCATGTCTTCGCGTACCGCTGGCTGCGGGTAAGCCTGGAGCTGAAGATCCTGGCGAGCGATCTCGGGCGCGGCGCGCGCACGGTCGCCCTCTACGCGCTGCGCGACACGCTCAACGCCGGGCTGGCCGACAGCACGCTCGCGGCCGTACTGGGCGACTCGCTGGCGATTGCGCGGGACCTGCCGGGATCCGCCGACTTCCGGATCCCGCTCGACTCAACCCGGGTGGCCAGCTGGATCCAGGCGCGGGGGCACATGGGACTGGCGCTGGTGGACCGCACCGACACGCCCGACACCAACATCGTGGGGTTGGCCAGCAAGCAGCTCACCCACTTCTCCCTGCTGCTCCCCGAGCAGGCGCTGGAGGTCGTTGCTCCGGAGATCGTCATCGAGCTCGGCGATCCCAACCTGACCTTCCGCGCGTACCCGGCGATCGACGACCTCACCCACTTCGTGCGGCCGGCCGACCCGCCGGTTGATCCGGGCCTCGCGCTGGGGTCGCACCTGCCGGCGCGTGTCTGGCTGCGTTTCGATCTGAGCGCCATCGATCCAACGTCCACCATCAATCGCGCGTTGTTGGTGCTGCCGATCGACCGCAGCCGCACCGTCGGCACGGCCAATGCGGCCATGGCTGCGTACCGCTCGACGTTGGCCAACGCCGGGGTAGCGGATGCGACGACCCTGGAGGCCGTGCTCAACAGCGCCTCGTCGGTGGACCTGCGCGCGGCGGTCCGGGTGCGGGTCAACGTCACCGAATTCGTCCAGCGCAAGGTCAACGGAGTATTGCAGCCCGACGACGGCCTGCTCCTGGCGCTCAATAGCGAGCTGCTGGAGCTGGGGTGGGCAGGACTGTTCGGGACCAACGCCAGCGACCCGGCGCTGCGCCCGCGCATCGAGCTGTTGGTCACCCCGCCGGCGCACTACCGGGATTAGGAGCGCAGATGAGCGCCGCCCAGGGCAACGGAACGCGTACCAGGCGGGCCTGGACCGCCGCCGCGCAGCTGCGCGGCCGTGCGCGCGCGGCGACCTCCGTTTGGACCTGCGTGCGGGCCCCCGTGTGGACCGCCGTGTGGACCGCCATCCTGGCCACAGCCGCCTGCGCCGCGCTGCACCCCGCGCCCGTCCGCGCCGACTCGGTGTTCGGGCTCGTGTACTTTGGTGGCGATGCGCGCCTGTCCGACGCCCGCGCCGAGGGACGCGGGGGTACCGGGCTGGCCTTTCGCGACTCCCTCAACGCCAACATCACGCTGCCGACGCAGCTGGTGGACGTGCGCCGCGTGACCGTGAGCCTGGCCAGCCAATGGGCCCGCCGGGACTCGCGGGAGGACGCCGCCAGCATCACCCGGTACGATCTCATGAGCCCGACGCTGCGCGTGGCGCTGCCGCTGGGACGGCACCTGGGCTTCGGCTCGGGCTTCCAGGCGCGGCGTACGACGCAATGGACCGTGGTGCGGCCGAACGCGAGCAATCCGACCATCATCGAGCGCATCCAGCGCGAGGGCACGCAGTTCGAGGTCCCCCTCGAGCTGGGCGTCGGCGTGAACCGCCACGTCCGGCTGGGGATGGGGGTATTGCTCGAGCGGGGCACCATCCGCGAGAGCTACACGGCCGATCTGGCGGGCACGGATCTCATCGATCCCACCGACGTGCGCGAGGACGTCTTCACCGCGACCGCGTCCGAGATCGCGCTGGCGGTGTATGATCTGCGGGGCCTTTCGCTGGGCGGCTACTTCGTTCCCCAGCGTACGGCCAACGTGGACGTGCAGCGCCGCGGAGTGGCGCTGGATGCCCGCGAGAACAGCACCCGCAAGGACCGCCTGCCGCCGCGTTGGGGCGTTGGCGCACGGGCGTCCGTGGGAGCGGCCTGGAGCATCGGCGCCGACCTGGAGCAGGAGCTCTGGAGCCACTACCGCGGCCGTCCGTCCTACGAGGGCTCGCTGCAGGACGAGAGCGTGGCGCGCGTGGGGCTGGAGCGCGAGGAGGCCGCCCGAGGCGGCCCGCTGGCGCTGCGAGCGGGAGCCTACGTGCGCCGCTGGAACTACAGCCTGCAAGGGCACCGCGTGCAGGAGTGGGGGATCACGGTCGGGACGGCGATCCGGATGCTCGGCGGGGGCAGCCGAGGGGACATCGCCCTGGGCTACAGCGAGGTTGGATCGCTGCAGGAGAATGGCGTCCGTGAGAAGATTTGGCGTCTTGCGTTCAGCCTCACGGGCTCGGAGAAGTGGTTCTGAGCACGCGGCATGACGGGGCCCTCGCCGGCCCGGGATTGCGCGACGTTCGCCTGCTCGGTGGGCGGAAAGGGGAGATCATGGAGTGGCATCCGCGTCTGGAAGGTGGCGTCGGGACCGCGCGAGCGGCTCGGCGCGCGCTGGGCGCCGCAACGGCGTTGGCGTGGCTTCTGGCCGGCGCCTTGACCTGTCTGGCGGCCAACGCGCTGCTCTCGCCCGAGACGCAAAAGAAGCTCGACAGCCTGCCCGACAACACGACGCGCATCGACTTCCTGCGCGGCGAGCTCGCCAAGAAGCCCCGCGACTACGGGCTGCGCTTCAGCCTGGGCAACCTCTACTTCGACCAGGGGCAGCTCGACAGCGCGGTCGCGCACCTCAAGATGGTCTCGGAGCAGAAGCCCGAATTCATCGGGGGCTGGCTCAACCTGGGCAGCGTGTACGACGAGTTGGGTCAGCTCGATCAGGCCGTGGTCGCCTACGGTAAGGCCCTGGCCATCGATTCCAAGGACGAGAAGACGCTCTGTAACCTGGGAGGCGTCTACTTCAAGAAGCGACAGATCGACAAGGCCCTGGAGAATTTCAAATCGGCTCTGCTCGCTAACCCGCGCTCGCAGTTGGCCCACTACAACATCGCGATCCTGTTCGCCGACGCCGGAATCTATCGCGAGGCCAAGGTCGAATGGCAGAAGGCCGTCGACCTCGACAAGGCCAGCGACCTGGGGCAGCGCAGCGCCGAGAACATCAAGATCATCGAGCAGCTTGAATCCACCGAGACGCCCAAGCTGCCGTCGGGCACGGACAAGCCGCCCTCGCCCTCCTCGGGCGGATGAGCGGCCCCGCGGCCACGGGGGCGGCGGACACCGGCCTCTGGCGTGCGGCCGCGCAGCCGCGCCCGGGCGAGCCGGTGGCCGTGGCGCTGTCCGGCGGCGTCGACAGCGCCGTGGCCGCTTGGACGCTGGTGCAGCAGGGCTGCGACGTGGTGGGCGTCACCACGCGCAATTTCTGTTACGGCGAGCCGCCCTTCTCCAGCGCGCTCGGCGCGCGCAGCTGCTGCAGCGCGCAGGCCGTCGAGGCGGCGCGCGAGCTGTGCGCCGGCCTGCGCATCCCGCACGTGGTGCTCGACCTGGCGCGCCCCTTCCAGGAGGGAGTGATCGACGATTTCATCCTCGAGTACCGCAGCGGTCGCACGCCCAACCCGTGCGTGCGCTGCAACGAGCGGGTGCGCTTCCCGGGGATCCTCGCCTGGGCGCGCGGCCTGGGCATCGCCCGCATCGCGACCGGCCACTTCGCACGGCTGCAGGTGGACGCCGCGGGCCAGGCCTTCGTGGCGCGCGGACGGGATGCGGCGAAGGACCAGTCCTATTTCCTGTACCGCGTACCGCCGGCGCTGCTCGCGCTGCTGGCGTTCCCGGTCGGGGACAAGACCAAGGAAGAGGTGCGCCGGACCGCCCGTGCGCACGGGCTGCCGATGGCGGAGACGCCCGAGAGCCAGGAGATCTGCTTCCTGCCCGACGGCGACCGGCGGCCGCTGGTCGGTGACGGCGAAGGCCCGGGCGAGATTGTGGACGAGGCGGGACGGGTGCTGGGCACGCATCCCGGCCTCCCGCACTTTACCGTGGGGCAGCGCAAGGGGTTGGGACTGGCGGGCGGCGCGCCGCGCTACGTCGTGCGCCTGGAGCCTGGGACCAACCGCGTGGTCGTGGGCGACGCCGCGTCGCTGTTGCGCGACGAGCTGGAGTGCGACGAGGCTTTCCTGCGCGATCCGCTGGCGGGCGGCCCGGGCCTGATCGCCAAGACGCGCTATCGTCATGCCGGCCTGCCGGTGAGGGAGGTGCGCTTGCACGGCCAGCGGCTGCAGGTGGCCCTGAAGCAGCCCGACCGCGCACCTGCTTTGGGCCAGGCGGTCGTCCTCTACCGCGGCGACGTCGTCGTGGGGGGCGGCAGACTCGTGGAGGTATCATGCGCAAGCTGATCCGGGTCGTTCTTGTGGTGGTCGTGGTGTTCGTGGCCGCCGTGGTTGCCGTGCGGCTCTTGGTCCCCGCCGACGCACTGATGCGCAAGGGCTTCGACCAGCTCTACGCGCGCACCGGGATCCACGCGTCAGCAGCGTCGGCCACGGTGAGCTTTCCCTGGCCGGTGGGGATCAAGCTACGCCAACTCCAGGTCTCCGGGCCCGAGCGCGCGGGCCAGACCGCGGGGCCGCGCGTCCAGGGCACCGTGCAGGAAGTGGTGGTGACCGCCGAGCTGATGTCGCTCTTGCGGCGCAAACCCAGCCTGCAGGAGATTCGGCTGCAGCACCCCGATCTGGAGGTCTGGGTGCCCGAGCCCACGCCGGGCGCGCCCGTTGGCGAGGCCACGCCGGGCGCGGCGGGCGGCGCGGGGCTGCGCAGCGTTCCGTCAGATCTGGCTGCGGCGATCGGCCTCTTCTCGATCAGCGACGGCCGCGTTGCGGTGCACGCGCCGCACGCGCAGGAGATCCGCCTCGATGGGGTGCAGCAGCGCGCGCGGTTGCACCTGCAGGAGGGTGGCGCGCTGACGGGCAGCGTGGAGTCGACCGTGGGCACCCTCGAGGTCGCCGGTGCGGCGCTTCCCGGGCCGCTCCGCCTGACCGGCGTAAAGGTCTCACTGCGCGTGGAGGGCAACCTGCAGGCGCGCCGCGCTACGCTGACGATCGCCGACCTCACGGCCGCCGGCGCGCGGCTGAAGGGCCCCATCGAGCTCGATCTCGCCGCCAAACCGGCGGTGAAGGCGGAACTCGAGCTGGACGTGGATCTACCCGCCGCCGTGGCGGCGCTAGGACCGCTGGCGGCGATTCCGCAAGCCGCGGGACAGCCCGTCGAGATCCGGGGCGGAAGGATCCAGGGGCAGCTGCGCGTCGAGGGAGCGCTGCCAGAGGAGCAGGAGAATCCGCAGCAATGGATCGCGCTGGTCTCGGGGACGGGCAGCGCAAAGGATCTGCGGATCTCCGCTCTGGGGCGCGCCGATCTGGTGCAAGGCTCGGCGCGCTGGACGCTGCGCGACGGCAAGGTGCAGCTGGACGACCTCGCAGCGGCCGCGCCCGGGGTGCGCGCCAACGGCTCGGTCACCGCCCAGGCACTTCCGGGCGGCGATCTGCGCGGCAAGATCACGCTCGACCTCGACTGTGCACCCGCCTTGGCGCTCGCCAAGGAGATCTGGCCGAAGCTGCCGGCCGAGCTGCGCGCCGGGAAGCAGGATCCCGCGCAGTGGCCGGGGGTGACGGGTACGGTCAGCGTGCTGCTGGACCTGAAGCTGCCCAGGGGTAAGCCGCTGGATCCGCAGCTCACGCCCGTCGCCTGGGAGGCGACGCTCGGTCGCCTGGCGCTCTGGAGCGCGGCACTGCCCGACACGCTGCACGTGCTGGGCGGCAACGCCCGCGGGACGATGCTGCGTGCCGATCTGTTCAACATCGAGATCGAGGGGCCGGGCACCCGCGGCACGATCAACGCGGGGCTGTCGGGCTGGCCGGAGCGCATCGACGTCACCGGGCAGCTGGCGTTCCGCCAGCTCGACCTGGACGCCTGGATGCCGAAGGAGAGTGGCCAGCCAGGCGCCGCCGCGCGCAAGGACGTGCGCAAGGCCTGGTTGCAGGGCGTGCTGCCGCCGCAGGCACGCGCGCAGGGGGCAGCCACCGCGCCCGTGACGCTGCCCGTGCCGCCGGAGAACCTGGTCGCGAAGCTGGTGATCCGCGCCGACGAGCTGCGCTCACGCGGCTACCAGTTGACGGACCTGCTCGCGCGCGGGCAGCTGGAGAAGCGCGTCCTGCGCTTTGGCGACCTGCAGGCCAACCTCGGCACGGGTAAGCTGGTGGGCGGCGGTACCGTCGATTTGACGAAGCCCACGCCGACCTGGTCGGTGGACGCGCAGGCCACGGCCGTACCCGCGAAGGAGGTGTTTGCGCCGTTCGCCGCATCGCTGGCGCAGGCCCTCAGCGCAAACCTCTCGGGGCGCATCCAGCTGTCTGGGCCCGTGGTCGCGGATGCGGTGGCGATCCAGTCCCACTTGACCGGCACCTGCGACGTGAAATCGGACAAGGGGCAGCTGCGCACGCAACCATTGCTGGGCGACCAGCTCACGAGCCTGCTGGGGGCCGCGGAGGCCAAGCGCTTCGAAGCGCTCGACTTCAGCAGCATCGCTACCATCCTCAAGCTGCAGGATGGTCAGGTGCGCTTCGACGATCTGCTGCTGGACGGGCCCACCAGCGTGGCGGCGCGCGGGTCCATCGGCATCGTGGATCAGCGCGTCGACTACTCGCTGACGGTGAAGCTGCCGCCGGGGGTGACACCCGACCTGGGAGCGTTCACGTCGCTGGCGTCGCTCTTGCGCGACGACAAGGGACGCATCACCGTCGCACTGCGCGTCAGCGGCCCGGCGCGCAAACCGAAGATCGAGCTCGACCTGGCCGAGGTGCAGAAGCGCGCCAAGGAAGGCGGCCAGCAGGCGCTCAAGGACAAGCTGCGACAGTTCTTTCCCGGCGCAGCGAGCGGGAGCGCGCCGCCGGCCGGCCCCGGCACCAGTGCAGGGAGCGGGACCCCGCCACCCGCTGGGCAAAGCCCCGCCGCCGCTTCTGACAGCCTCAAGGAGAAAGCGAGCAAGGCGGTCAAGGACCTGCTGGATGGCCTGAAGAAGAAGAACGGGAATGACTGAGCGGTGCCGCGGCTGCGACGCGCCCGGTTGCTTGACACCCCCCGGGGCCGGTGCTAGATTCAGCACCCGTTGCCCACCGAGCCGGTCGGCCGCACATAATTTGTTGCGGCAAAACAAGTTACACAGTCGGCGCGAGCCTCTACGCGCGGGCTCTCGCACACGTGGCCGCACGGAGGGCTAGACCTAATTGGCAAGGCAGCGGTCCTGAAAACCGCCGGGCGTACGCCCATGGGGGTTCGAATCCCCCGCCCTCCGCCAACATCCGGGACGCGCGGTCGGGCAGGAAACACAACTGCGGCGGGCGGCCGACGACGGCCGCGGCGAGCCGTCACGGGAGGCAAGAGCGAACAGACTTCAACGGAGAGGTGGCCGAGCCGGTCGAAGGCGTACGCCTGCTAAGCGTAAGTACAGCCAAAAGCTGTACCGCGGGTTCGAATCCCGCCCTCTCCGCCACCACGCGCGCGGTCGCGCGATGCGGCCGCCGCGCCGAGCATGCCGCCGACGCGGGATCTGACGCGCCCATAGCTCAATTGGATAGAGCGTTTGGCTACGGACCAAAAGGCTGGGGGTTCGAGTCCCTCTGGGCGCACCACTTCACGAGGGCCAGCGTCGCCGCGATCGCTGGCCCTCGCTCGTTTGCGCGCAGGCGCGCGGTTGCACGGCCCGCAACCGCCACCTATCCTGACGCAGCGTCGCCCTGCGCGCCTCCCCACGAGCGCGCTGCGCGGCGGGAGGTCCTGGTGGTGGAGTTTGCTCGTGCCATGAGTCCGATCGTGCGCGTCGCATGCGTGCTCCTGCTGCTGGCCGCCTCGCCGGCCGGCAGCCAGCCGCACTCCAGTTCCAGCGCGCGGCCCGCCACGCAAGCGCCCGCGCGGCCCGACACGCTCGCCGCCCCGGGGGTCCGCACGGTGGAACCAGCGCAGAGCACGCCCCGCCCGCAGCGGGTCGCCACGATCGAGACGTCCAGGGGCAGGATCACGCTCCGGCTGTTCTCCGACATCGCGCCCAAGGCCGTGGAGAACTTCGAGCGACTCGCGCAGAAGGGCTACTACGACGGCGTGACATTCCATCGCGTCGTCGACGGTTTCATGATCCAGGGTGGCGACCCCAGCGGGACCGGCTTCGGAGGCAAGAGCATCTGGGGCGCCCCGTTCGCGGACGAGTTCAGCCCCACGCAGCGCTTCGACCGGCCCGGCCTGCTCGCCATGGCCAATACCGGGCCGGGCACCAACGGCAGCCAGTTCTTCATCACGCTCAAGGCCACACTCTGGCTCAACGACCGCCACACCATCTTCGGTGAGGTGATCGAGGGCATGGACGTGGTGCAGGCGATCGGCAAGGTGCAGACCGATCCCAAGCGCGACAAGCCGGTGGCCGACGTGGTCATGACCAAGGTCACCGTGCCGGCCGGCCCCGTCCGATGACGCCAGCCCCCCCTCTGCCACCGACGATTCTGTGCGCCGGCTGAGGACCCACCTGCTGACGCTCTGCGCGTTCTGCGCGCCCGGCGTGCTGAGCGTTCGCACCCCGCTGGCCGCGGCGCGGCCGCCGCAGGCCGGCGACCGCGGCGTGGGCTACACGGTTTTCTCGGGCCAGAAGGTGGACACCTTCCAGGTCGAGATCCTCGGCCGCCTCGAGCGCTGGGGCACGACCGGCGACGTGCTGTTGGCCCGCCTCTCCGGCGACCCGCTCACCCAGACCGGCGTGCTGGAGGGCATGAGCGGCAGCCCCGTGCTGATCGACGGCGAGCTGATCGGGGCAGTGATGGCGACCTGGGGCTTCGCCAAGGAGCCCATCGCCGCGATCCGTCCCATTGCCGACATGCGCCGCATGGCCGATGCGTTGGAGCGTGGCGAGCACCCGACCTGGAAGCCGGGTGATCAGCAAGCGCTGGCGCCCTCCTTTGGCGCGCCGGCGGGCCTCGCGCTGGGCGACGTCACGATGGCCGGCGGGACGGCCGGGGCCGGTGCCGCCGCGCTCGCGGCGGCCGACGGCGCGCTGGCCTCCGCTTGGTCGCATCCGCCGCTGTGGCCTCATCCACAGGTGTTCGATCTTTCGTCGCTGCCGTCGCTGCCGGCTCTGGGCGGTGCGCCCGTCGAACCGCCGCACGATCCGGCGCAGGGGCTGGCGCGTCGGTTGGCGAGCAGTGGGCTCGCCTGGACCGTCTCCGGATTCGCGCCCGCGGTGCGCAGCACGATCGCGCAGGCGCTCGACGCCACGCTTCCCGCGGCCGTGGGCGCCACTGCGGGTGCGGACCGCGCGGCGGGTCTTGACCGCAGTGTGGTGGTGAGCAGCGCGGCGGATGTCGGTGGGGCGGGGCCCGCCGCCAGCGCGTCCGCGGCGGGCGCCCTGCAGCATCCCGGTGACGCGATGGCGGTGCTGCTGGTCGACGGGGACGCCCGCCTGGGCGCCGTGGGAACCATGACCGAGCGCATCGGCGACACGGTGCTGGGCTTCGGCCACCCATTGCTGGGCGCGGGACCGCTCAGCCTGCCGCTGGCCGGCGCCAGCGTCGTGGCGCTCTTGCCCAGCAGCGAGATCAGCTTCAAGTTCGCCACCGCCGGTCCCACCGTCGGCGCGTTGCTGCTGGATCGCTCCACGGGCGTCTGCGGCCGGATCGGCGTGACCGCCGACCTGCTGCCGGTGCACGTGCGAGTTGTGGAGCAGGGTGGCCGGGAGGACCACTTCTCCTACGGTGTGGCGCGCGAGCCGGCCATCATGACCACGCTCGTGCTCTGGACGATCCAGAGCGCGCTGCTGAGCGGCCACGAGAACCTGGGCGAGTCCACCGTGCGCATGCAGCTGCGCCTCGACGTGCCCGGCGAGCCGCCCGTGGTCAGCGAGTCGGCCTTCAGCGGACTGGGTCAGGGCGCCGATCTCGCGTCGGAGGTCATCCTGCCGATCTCGATGGTGGCGTTCAACGATGAGCAGGCGGTGCGCCTGCAGGCCGTGCAGGCGCAACTGGAGCTGGGCTTCGGCGAACAGACAGCGCGGCTCGGGCGCGTGTTGGCGCAGCCGCCCGATCCGCGCCCCGGACAGCGGGTGGCGGTGCGCGTCGAGCTGCTGCCGCGACACGCCGCGCCGGTGTGGACCGATCTGGAGATCACCGTGCCGCCGCGCACGCAGCCCGGTCTCTACGAGCTGCACCTGGCCGACGGCAGCAGCGCATTCCGCGAGGAGCTCGCGCGCGCCATGGCCCGCTGGCGCAATCCCGGGGTCCGCGCGGTGCGGGAGGCTTTCGCGCTGCGCCGTCCGGCCAGCACGCTGGTGGCGACGCTCTACGGGGCCCCGCAAGCGGTCGTGGTGCGCGGGCGCGAGCTGGAGCAGCTGCCGCCCAGCGTGCAGGCGGTGCTCGGTCGCGCGCGCGGCACCCCCACCGCCGAGAGCGTCCTCGCCACCCCCGTGGCGGGCACGCAGCTGACGACGCAGTGGGTGCTGGACGGGGCGGAGAAGATCGCCGTCACGGTCAGGCCCGCAGAATCGAAGTAGATCCCGGTCGCGCGCAGCGCCGTAACCTGCCGCCGCAGCGGGCTGCCCGCGCATCCGCAAGGAGCGCCCCCATGAATCGTCGTCCCTCGTTGCGCGTGCCCACGTCGTTGTCCATGGCGCCCGCCGCGGCGGCGCTTTGCTTCGTTTGCGCCGTGGCGTCAGCGGTGCCAGCGCGCGCCGCGGGAAGCCGCACGCTGTCGGAGGGCGCCCCCGAGTTCTTGCAGGGCGAGCTGCGCGGCGTCGCGCTGGACTCCTCCGGCCAGTTGGTGTCCGCGCCGCGTGTCACGCGCACGTGGCACACCGACGCCTTGCACGTGTGGAGCCTGGCGCGCGACCGCAAAGGCCGGCTGCTGGTGGGCACCGGCGACTCGGGCGCGATCTTCCGCCAGCAGGGCGACACGCTGCTGCCGTGGGTCCATACGCTGGCCTTCGAGATCCTGTGCCTGATGCCGCAGGGCGACGAGCTGCTGGCCGGCAGCAGCCCCGACGGCGTGGTCTACCGCGTCACACCCGACGGCACGGCGTCCGTCGCACTGGACGTGCCGCAGCAATCGGTGTGGGACCTGGCAGAGGGCAGCGAGCGCGGCAGCTGGCTGGCCGCGACGGGGCCCGGGGCGCGCGTCGTGCGCGTCTCCACGAAGGCGCCATCAGGCGAAGTGCTGCTGGAGCTGCCCGCGGCCAACGCCACGACGCTGTTGCGCGACGCGGCCGGCTTGTGGATCGGCACGTCCACACCCGCGCTCGTGGCGCGCGTGGAGGGAAGCGACGGCCCGACGTGTCGCATCGCCTACGAGGCCAAGGAAGAGGAGATCCGCCGGATCGTGGGGGACGGCGAGCAGGGCGTCTACGTGCTCACGGTGGGTGGGTCGTCGCCCGCGGCCGGTCCGCCGCCGGCTACGCCTGCACCATCGCCGGGGGCAGCGAGCGGACCTCACGGGGGTGGGGAGCCCGGCGGCAGCGGCCCCGGCGGCTCCGGCGTGCCCATCAGCTCGGGCGGTCCAACGGCCAGCCGCATCGTCTGGATCCCACGCAGCGGCGGGTTCGAGGAGATCTACGCTTCCGCGCAGCGCCTGCTCTCGCTGGCGCGCCTGTCCGACGGCACGCTGCTGGCCGGCGAGGCCGAGTCGGGCCGCCTGCTGCACATCGACCGGCGGGGACGCCGCGAGATCTGGACCGATCTGGACGGTGGAGACGCCCTCGCGCTCCAGGTGGACGGTGACGGCGCGATCACGGTGGGCACAGGCAACCAGGGCAAGGTCGTGCAGCTGGCGCCGGAACGGCGCGCCAAGGGTCAAATCACCTCGCGCGTGGTGGAGGCCCGCCAGCTCGAGCAGTGGGGCCGCCTGACGCTCGAGGGCGAGACCGAGGGCGTCACCGTGCGCACGCGCAGCGGCTTTCGCAACGCGCCCGACACCACCTGGAGCCCCTGGAGCGACCCGCAGCCTTCCGGCGAGCCCATCCGATCGCCGGTCGGGCCCTACCTGCAGTACCGCCTCGAGCTCGGCAGCCCGGCGTCGCAGCCGCGCGTCGCCGCGGTGCGCATCGCCTACCGCGAGCGCAACCTGCCTCCGCGCATCCACGCCCTGCGCGTCGAGCCGGCCGGCGGCGAGCTCCAGAGCGGTGGCGTGAACTCCTCGCCGCCGCAGGTGAGCCAGCGCTTCGACGACGGCCTGGCCGTCGAGTACCAGGTCTACACCCGGCGCGCCGGCGCACCGGCGGAGCTGACCGCGTGGGCACGCGGCCTGCGCACCGTCCGTTGGGAGGCCGACGACCCCAACGACGACGACGTGCGCTACGCCGTGGACGTGCGCCGCGAGCCCGACGGCGCCTGGCAGCAGCTGGCCACGGAGCTGCGCGACCCGCTCTACGCCTGGGACACGCGCGCCTTCGAGGACGGCATCTACCGCGTGCGCGTGCGCGCCAACGACGGCCAGGACAACCCCGCACTCACTCGACGCGAGTCCGAAGAGGTCACGGGTACCCTCCACGTCGACAACACCCCGCCGGTCGTGCTCGAGCTGCGCTTCGAGGACGACGCTCGCACGCAGGTGACCGCGCGCGTGCGCGACGCGTCGTCGCCCATCGCGGACGTTGCGGTCCGCACGCAGCAGGGTGAGTGGGAGGCGCTCTCGCCCGTCGACGGGGTCCTCGACTCCTCCGAGGAGCAGGTGCACGGTCCGCGGCCGCAGGCCCGCAGCGCGGCGGACTCCGACTGGATCTGGCTGCGCGCGGTGGACGCGGCCGGCAACGTCGTGCTGCGCGAGCTGCGCGATGCGCGCCCCGCGAAGCAATGAACGCCGGGCACGATGCGGACGGCGGCGACACGCCGGCGCCACGCCCGCGGCCCAACGGTGCACAGGGCAGTGCGCGACCGACGGTGGCACCGCGGACACCGCCCGACGACGAGCGCTGGATGCGCCTGGCGCTGCAGGAGGCCGAGCAGGCCTTCGCCGATCGGGAGACGCCCGTGGGCGCGGTGGCCGTGCACGAGGGGCGCCTGCTGGGGCGCGGTCACAACCGCGTCGAGGCCTTGGGCGATCCCACGGCGCACGCGGAGATCCTTACGCTGGGCAGCGCTGCGCAGGCGCTGGGGGAGTGGCGGCTGGCCGGCGTAACGCTCTACGTCACCCTGGAGCCGTGCACCATGTGCGCTGGCGCAATCCTGCTCGCGCGCGTCGCGCGCTTGGTCTACGGCACGCGCGATCCGCGCGCGGGCGCGTGCGGCAGCTTCCTGGACGTGGTGCAAGGCAACCCCTACCGCCACGACCTGGCGATCACCGATGGCTGCTTGGAGCACGACGCGCTCGCGCTGTTGCAGGCGTTCTACCGCGATCTGCGCGCGCGGACGGACCCCCCCGGTTGAAAAGCCTGGGCTGGGCGGCTATACATTGGAGGCTCAGGGCGGAGAGATGCGAGAGTGGTTTAATCGGCACGCCTGGAGAGCGTGTGTACCGCAAGGTACCGAGGGTTCGAATCCCTCTCTCTCCGCCACGCAGTCCAGGGCCGGCGCTCGCGCGCCGCTTAAGATGGAGCGCGGCTGACGGCGGCCCGAGAAGGCGGTGCGGAGAGGTGCCGGAGCGGTCGATCGGGACGGTCTCGAAAACCGTTGTCCCCTTTGGGGACCCAGGGTTCGAATCCCTGCCTCTCCGCCATTCCCCTGCGCGCGATCGGCGCGCCGGTCGGATCCCTGAGACGCACCGGCTCAGCGTGGGCTCAGCGTGGGCGCAACCTGACGACCAGCGCTCCGGCCCCGCCCCGGTCGCGGGGCGCCTCTGCGACGGAGACGAACAGGTCGGTGCGTGCGCGGCAGAACTCCTCCACCGCCGGGCGCAGCCGTGGTACCCCGCCTTCGCTGTGGCGCCCGCGGCCGACGATCAACAGCACCTCCTCGATCTGCTGCTGGCGCCATGACGCCGCGTTCAGGCGGATGGCGGCCAGCGCCTGCTCGACGGTCAGCAGGTGCAAGTCGAGCTGGCGGCGCGCCGGCGGCGCAGCGCCGGGCCGGCGCTTGCGCTTCGGATCGGGGCCGGACCGGGATGGATCCTGCGCTGGCGGCCGGTTGGGGGCCCCCGACTGCGACCTGGACGCCGGCGCGGGTGTCGACCTGGATGCGTCCCCGGCCAACGGCCGGGGCGCCGACCTGGACCGGGACCCTGGAGTGGGGCTCGACTGCGGTGCGGGCGACGATCCAGACGTGCGCCGCGGCAGCTCGGGAGGCGCCTGCTTGTCGCTTGCGCGCGGAGGGCGCCGCTCGAGATCGCGCAGGATCTCCGCGTGCACTGCTGCGGCATCCGCAGTTGGCTCAGGCTTGCGACGTCGCATTCCGTCTCCGCGGCCGGGGCGCGTTGACAGCCCAAGGCCTTCATGTTACCTATCATCCCGCCTGGGGATGTAGCTCAGCTGGGAGAGCGCCTCGTTCGCAACGAGGAGGTCGGCGGTTCGAGCCCGCTCATCTCCACCAAGAATAGCCGATTCAACCGGCCCGCCGCCAAAGCAACTGCCCATCCGAGCGCTGCCGGGGCGGTCGCGTCCGCCATGCACGTTGGCTTCGACGACGGACGCAACGCCGTAGGTGTGGGGCCAGGTCCTGCGCAACGCCAGCTTGCCAACCCCGTCAGGACTGGAAAGTAGCAGCGGTACGTAAGTCCTGGCGTGTGCCGCAGATCACCTGGCCCTGCTCTCCCCGCCGGGCAGCCGGGGCCGCCTCCCGACCGATCCGGGGTCATGTCCTACCAGGTTCTCGCGCGCAAGTGGCGGCCCCAGACCTTCGCGCAGATGGTCGGGCAGGAGCACGTGACGACCACGCTGGCCAATGCGCTCGGCAGCGGCCGCGTCGCCCACGCCTACCTGTTCACCGGTCCGCGCGGCTGCGGCAAGACGACCATGGCTCGCCTGCTGGCCAAGGCTCTCAACTGCGACCTGGGCCCCACGCCGCAGCCGTGCGGCGAGTGCGCAAGCTGCAAGGCCATCGCAGCGGGCACCTTCCTCGACGTGCTGGAGATCGACGCTGCCAGCAATACCGGCGTCGACAACGTGCGCGAGCTGCGCGAGAACGCCCAGTACCAGCCCACGCAGGGCAAGAAGCGCATCTTCATCATCGACGAGGTGCACATGCTGAGCAAGGGCGCCTTCAACGCCCTGCTCAAGACCCTCGAGGAGCCGCCGCCGCACTGCTATTTCATCTTCGCGACCACCGAGCCGGTGCGCATTCCGCGCACGATCCTCTCCCGCTGCCAGCGGTTCGACTTCCGCCTGTTCCGCCTCGAGGAGCTCGTGGCGCACCTGGGCGAGATCACCCGGGCCGAGAGCTACTCGATCACGCCGCAGGCGCTCGAGCTGCTGGCGAGCCTGGCCGAGGGCAGCATGCGCGATGCGCTGAGCCTGCTCGATCAGGCGATCAGCAGTGTGGGGGGGACGCTCGACGAGGCGGCGGTGCTCTCGCTGTACGGACTGGTGGGCCACGACCGCTATCTGGCCTTCAATGAGGCGCTCCTGGCGCACGACGCGCGCAAGGCGCTGGACCTGGTGGACGAGCTCGCGGCCGCGGGCCACGACCTGGTGGAGTTCGCGCGCGGGCTGGTGGGCGACTTCCGCGACTTGCTGCTCCTGCGGCTGGATCCGGCGCTGGCAGCGCGCATCGAGAAGCCCGAGGCGGTGCGCGCGGCGCTGGCGGCGCAGGCGGCGCGCTGCTCGGTGCAGGATCTGCTCCACCTGGCGCAGCGCGCCGCCGACAATTACGCGCGTCTGGAGCACGCGCCCCAGCCGCGCTGGCTGCTGGAGGCGCAGGTGGTCGAGTACGCGCAGCTGGAGAGCCAGGTGCTGCTCAGCGAGATCCTCGGCCGCCTCGAGGGGATCGGCGGAGCGCCGACCTTGGGCGGCGGCGCCGCGTCGACGGGCGTCAGCACTCCGCCCGGCACACCGTCGCCCGCATCGGGCGCGGTATCTCGCGCGGCCGCGGCGCGCGTGGTGAGCGCCTCGCAGTCCCTGGTGGCCAGCTCCGCCGCGGGCGCGCGAGAGGCACCGGCCCTCGAACCCGGCAGTCTCGCGGCGCTGTTCGGCCAGCTGGTGGAGCGCGTGCACGCGCAGAAGCCGGCCATCGGCAGCTGCCTGCTCGCGGCCGCGCCGCGTCTGTGCGACGACGTGCTGCAGCTGGTGTTTCCGCCCGAGCACGGCTTCCAGCGCGAGACGGTGTCGCAGCGCAGGGCGCTTGCCCTGCTGACCGAGCTCGCCCGGGAGTGCTTCGGGCGAACGCTGCGCGTCGAGGTCGTGACGCAGGTGCCAGAACGTGACGAGGAGCAGCTGCGCCAAGACGTGCAGCGCCGCGTGGCCCCCACCAAGCAGCAGGAGCTGGAGCGGCGCGCCCGCGAGAATCCCGACCTGGGCCGTCTGCTGGAAGGGCTCGGCGGTCAGGTGATCGATGAAGGGTAGCCCCCAGGTGACGGACGTAGGGTAGCCCCCCGGATGCTCCCCGCCGGGTCGTCTTCGCGCGATCGACGCAGGCCAGCCCAGAGGTACACCGCGATGCCCGACTTCCAGCAGCTCATGAAGCGCGCGCAGGAGATGCAGCAGCAGATGGCGCAGCTGCAGGAGCAGCTCGCCCAGCGCAAGGTCGAGGCGCAGAGTGGCGGCGGGCTCGTGACCGCCGTCGTCAATGGGCACCAGGAGCTCGTCGCGCTGAAGATCGGTCCGCAGGCCTTGCAGGGGCAGGACGTGGAGCTCCTCGAGGACTTGATCGTCGCCGCGGTGCAGGAAGGCCAGAAGAAGGCGGCCGCGATGGCGCAGGAGGCCATGGGCCAGCTCGCCGGCGGGCTCAACCTGCCGGGGCTGTTCTGAGCCGCCGTCCCGCGCTGCCACTGCGGCCGCGCTCGCTGCGATCGTGAAGCATCCCCTCGGATCCGTTCGTCTGGAGCGCCTGGTCCAGCAGCTCTCCCGCCTGCCCGGGATCGGGCAGAAATCCGCCGCGCGCATCGCCCTGCACCTGCTGGAGGAGCCCGCCGCGGAGGCGCAATCACTGGTGCAGGCGATCCTGGACATGAAGGCGCACGTGCAGCCGTGCGCGCGCTGTGGCGCGATCGCCGAGGGCGAGCGCTGCGACCTCTGCCAGGACGCTCGGCGCGATCCCGCGCTGTTGTGCGTGGTGGGGCAGGCCCAAGACGTGTTCTCGATGGAGCGCGCGGCCGTCTTCCGCGGCCGCTACCACGTGCTGGGTGGGCTGCTCTCGCCGTTGGAAGGCGTGGAGCCGGCTCAGCTGCGTCTGGCCGCACTGGCGCAGCGGGTGCGTGACGAGGGCGTGCGCGAGGTCGTGCTGGCGCTCTCGGGCAGCGTCGAGGGAGAGGCGACGGCCCTCTACGTCGCGCGCATGCTCCAGGAGCTGCCGGTGCAGGTGACCCGCCTCGCCACGGGCATCCCTGTAGGCGGCGACCTGGAGTACGTCGACGAGGTGACGCTGGAGCGGGCCTTCTCCGGCCGGCGCCCCCTGCGCTGACGGGGCGCTGCGCCTCGCGTTTTGCAAGGAGCTTCGCCCGGCAAATCCTGCCGGCTCCCCGCCGCCGGCCGCTCCCCGGAAGCCGCACCGCGCGGGCGGCCCGGGTCGCCGGCGCTGGGCCTTTCTTGTGCATGCTTCTTGCGTTGCCCGGCTTGGACCGGGCGCGCCGGGACAGGGCCGAAGGGCCGCCGGCGTCAGCTCCGCGGCGCGTGCTCCCCGTTCGCGCCGTCTTCCCGTCGGCGGCGGATGCGCTGCGCGGGGGACGGGCGAGCCGTCGCGGACCGGCGGACGCGGTGGCCAGCGGGCGCCACCCCAGCAACGAGAGCACCATGGTCAAGGCCGACTGGTCGATCTTCGAAGAGGACTACTGGGCGATCAACAGCGTGCTCGCCGATCTGCTCAAGAGCAGCAACTCGCGCAGCACGCTCCTGATCGACAGGACCGGGCAGCTGATCAGCAATATCGGCACGCCGCCCGACTTCGATATCGTGAGCTTCGCCAGCCTGTGCGCCGCGGATTTCGAGGCGAACAATCAGCTCGCCAAGCTCATCGGTGAAAAGGACTTCTCGACGCTCTACCACCAGGGCTCCGACGAGAGCATGTACCTGAGCAAGATCGCCCGCGACGTGATCCTGGTCGTGTTGTTCGACAAGACCACGACGCTGGGGCTGGTGCGGCTGCGCGTGAAGCGCGCGGTAGACGAGCTGAGCGCGATCCTGGAGCGCCTGTTCGAGAAGCTGGAATACCGCAACGAGGAATACGACCATCCCCTGGCGGACTCGGATTTCACCAAGGGAGTCGAGGCCGAGATCGACAACCTGTTCGTCGACTGACGTCTCCGTCGACCTGCTGGGAGAGCGCCGTGGCCCTGGTCAACTACAGCTCGCGCGAGATCAATTGCAAAATCGTCTACTACGGCCCCGGCCTGGGCGGCAAGACGACCAATATTCAGTACGTCTACGACAAGGTCGCGCCGGAGACCAAGGGCAAGCTCGTCACACTCGCGACCGAGATGGACCGCACGCTGTTCTTCGACTTCCTGCCGCTGGAGCTGGGGACGGTCAAGGGCTTCAAGACCCGCTTCCACCTCTACACCGTGCCTGGGCAGGTCTATTACAACGCTTCGCGCAAGCTGATCCTACGCGGCGTCGACGGCATCGTGTTCGTGGCCGACAGCGACGAATACCGTCTGGACGCCAACATCGAATGCCTCTACAACCTCCACGAGAACCTGGCCGAGCACAATCTCAAGCTGCCCGAGATCCCGTTCGTCATCCAGTGGAACAAGCGCGACCTGCCCAGCGCGCTGGCCGTCGTGGATCTCGAGCACGAGCTCAACCCCGACGGCAACCAGGCTTTCGAGGCGGTGGCGGTGAAAGGGCAGGGCGTGTTCGACACCCTCAAGTGCGTGTCGAAGATGGTGCTGCACAAGCTGAACTGAGCCCCCCCTCGCGCGCGGCTTGACCGCCCGCGCCGCCCGCGCCTACTCTGTCGCCCATCATGCCGCGGCCTCTTGCGATCGTCGTGGGCACCTGCTTCGGCGTCGGGCTGATTCCGGTGATTCCGGCCACCTGGACCAGCCTGCTGGTCGCGGCGCTGCTGCTGGCGTTCCACGCCGGCTCGGTGCCGCTGCAGAGTACGCTCCTGGCAGCGACTCTGGTACTGGGCGTGCCGGCCTGCTCGGCGCTCGAGCGCATCTACGGCCACGATCCCAAGCAAGCGACCGTCGACGAGGTGGCCGGCATGTTGATCACGCTGCTGGCGGTTCCGCTCGACTGGATCAACGTCGGCGCGGCATTCGTGTTGTTCCGGGCGTTCGACGTGCTGAAGCTGCCTCCCGCGCGCCAGGCGGAGCGGCTGCCCGCAGGCTGGGGCGTGATGGCCGACGACGTCATCGCCGGGATCCAGGCGCGCATCGTCGTGGGGATGATGCTGTGGGCACGCACGCACCTCGGTTGACGCGGGCGCCGCGCGGCGTGGCGCTGGTCATGGTCGGCGACGAGCTGCTCGACGGGCGCGTGCGCGACACCAACAGCGCCTGGCTGATCGAGCGCATCACCGTCCTGCGCGGATGCGTCGACTCCCTCCGGGTCGTGCCGGACGACGTGGCGGGGATCGCGGCGGCGATCCTGCACGGCAGCGCGGAGAGCGCGGCCGTGGTGGTCGCTGGCGGCCTGGGGCCCACCTCCGACGATCTCTCGCGCGAGGGCCTCGCGCGCGCCGCGCAGGAGGAGCTGGTGCTGGACCTGGAGCTGCTCGCCGCGCTGCACGAGCGCTGGCGCCGGCGGGGCAGGACGATGCCCGAAAGCAACCGCCGCCAGGCGTATCGCACGGTCTCCGGCAAGCCGATCCCCAATCCGCGCGGCACGGCGCCGGGGCTGCTGCACCTGCTCGACGGCGTTCCCGTTGTGCTCCTGCCCGGCGTCCCCGCGGAGTTGCACGCCATGTGGGAAGCCACCGCCGAGGGCATCGTGGCGCCGCTGGTTGCGGGCAACGCGCCGCGGCGCCTGCGCTTGCGCACCGCGCGGCTGCCCGAGTCGGCGCTGGCCGACGCCGTGGACGCGGCGCTGGGGCAGGGCGGCGCGATCGAGCGCGGCTACCTCGTCAACGAATTCGGCGTGGACCTGCTGCTGTTGGCCGGCGACGAGCAGGCCGATCTGGACGCCGCGGGGGCCACCCTGCTGGCGCGCCTGGCACCCCACGTGTACGCGGTGGGCGATGCGGGGCTCGAGCGCGTCGTGGTGGAGGAGCTGCTGCGTCGCCGCCAGACCCTGTCGGTCGCGGAGTCGTGCACCGCGGGACTGTTGGGCGGCTGTCTCACGCGTGTCCCGGGCAGCAGCGCAGCATTCCGTGGCGGCGTGATCGCCTATCACGACGCTGTGAAGGTGGAGGCGCTCGGCGTGCCGGAGGACCTGCTGCGAAGCTTTGGCGCCGTGAGCGAGGAGGCCGCCCGGGCGATGGCCACAGGCGTTCGCGACCGGCTGCGCACCGACTGGGGGCTGGCGGTCACCGGCATCGCCGGCCCTGCGGGTGCAACGGCGGAGAAGCCGGTGGGGATGACCTGGGTCGCACTCGCCGGCCCGGGCGCAACGCAGGCCGAGCGCTCGGCGTTCCCAGGCGACCGCACTCAGAACCGGACCTGGAGCGTGGCGGCGGCGCTGGATCTGCTGCGCCGAGCGCTGGCCATCCAGCCCCGCCTGCCATGAGCCCGGGCGCACGGCGGGAGCGATGAGGCTGTTCTTGGCGGTGGTGCCGCCACTGGCGCTGCGCGCGGAGATCGCGGGCGCCGTGGCGCAGGCCGCAGCCGGCCTGCGCGTACGGTGGACTCCCGCGGAAAACCTCCACCTGACGCTCGCGTTTCTGGACGAGATCGCCGCCGCGCGCCTGGACGGAGTGCTGAGTGCCGTCCAGGGGGCTGCCGCGCGGCACGCGCCCTTCGAGCTGGCGCTGCAGGGCCTGGGCGCCTTCGACAGCCTGCGCCACGCGCGGGTGCTCCTGCTGCGCACCGCCGCCGGCGAGTTGCAGCTGAGCCGCCTGGCCGCGGACGTGGTTGCGGCGCTGCCCGCCGCGCTGCGGCCACAGCAACCGCGAGCGTTCTCCGCGCACCTGACCCTGGCGCGCCCGCGCACGCCGCCCGATCCGGGCGCGCTGCAGGCGACGGCCGACGCGCTGGCGGCGCGCCGCTTCGGCTTCAGCTGCCAGAGCGTGGCGGTCATGGAGAGCCGCCTGGCGCCCAGCGGGGCCACCTACTATGAACGTGGCAACGCACCGCTGCGGGGCTGAGCCCGGCCCGCCCGGCGGGCGACCCGCGGCGCGTGCCGGTGCCGGCTGCGTGCCGCCGCCGCACGCTGCGAGGCTCTAGACGGAATCGCGCGCTCCCGGCATCCTGTTGCCCCACCGTCCACGCCATCCCCGAAGGAGCACGCCATGGGCGCCCTGCTCGGCGTCATGTTGTCCAAGACGGTCCTGCCGCAGATCGCCGCGCTGCGCACCATGCTCTCCTCGCTCTGCCCCGCGCAGTGGCTGACGGACTCGGAGCTGGCCGTGCGGCTGCAGAATCTGGGGGAGATCGACCCGGCGCTGCAGCACCACGTGAGCTTCGCCATCGACAAAGCGGCGGCCGCCCACCAGGGCTTCGAGATCCAGCTGGCCGGCCTGAGCTTCTCCGGGCGGTGGGGCAAGGTACGGCAGGCCTGGATCGCCACGGCGCAGAACGCCGGGATGCTCCAGGCGCTCACGCTCTCCACCTTGCACAAGCTGCCCGCGCAGCTGCAGCCGAAGGTGGAGGCGCCGTGGCGGCCGAAGCTGCTGCTGGCCCGCTTTGGGAGATCGCCCTCTGCGAAGGCACAGCTGGAGCTGCAGGCGGCCCTGGCGGGCAAGTCGTGGACGATGAGCGTCCGCGAGCTTGCGCTGCTGGCCGACGGCGGATCTGGGCTGACCGTCCAGCACAGCGCCAAGCTGCCTGGCTGAGGCCGCGCGCGGCCCCGCCCGGCCTCGTCCTGGCGGGCGGCCACCCCCGGTTGATCCGGTCCCGGACGCGTGCTACATTGCCGCTGCGGCGTCAGAGCGACCTCCCGGTCGCCTCCCTTCGTTTTCCGCCTCCCAGCCGGACATTAAGACGCTTTCCCGAGAAAGGCACGGCCATGGCCAAGGATCCCAAAGACGACCGCCTCCAGGCGCTGGCGCTGACGCGCGCGCAGATCGAGAAGCAGTATGGCAAGGGCGCGATCATGCGCCTGGGGGACGAGGGCGCCGTCGAAGAGGTCGAGAAGATCTCCACCGGCAGCGTCGCGCTGGACATCGCCCTGGGAATTGGTGGTCTGCCCCGCGGGCGGATCGTGGAGATCTACGGGCCCGAGGGCAGCGGGAAGACCACCGTCGCACTGACGGTCGCCGCGCACGCGCAGCGCGGCGGCGGCATCGCCGCCTTCATCGATGCCGAGCACGCGCTGGACCCGTCCTACGCGCGGGTGCTGGGCGTGGATATCGACAACCTGCTGGTCGCCCAGCCCGATACCGGCGAGCAGGCGCTGGAGATCGCCGAGATGCTGGTGCGCAGCGGCGCCGTCGACGTGGTGATCATCGACTCGGTGGCGGCGCTCGTCCCCCGGGCCGAGATCGAGGGCGAGATGGGGGACCAGCACATGGGCCTGCAGGCGCGCCTGATGAGCCAGGCGCTGCGCAAGCTCACCGGGACCATCAAGAAGACCAATACGCTGCTGATCTTCACCAACCAGATCCGTATGAAGATCGGCGTCCTGTTCGGCAACCCGGAGACCACCAGCGGCGGCAACGCGCTGAAGTTCTACGCCTCGGTGCGGCTGGACATCCGGCGAGTGGGCGCGCTCACCGAGGGCGAGAACGTGGTGGGCAGCCGCGTACGCGTGAAGGTGGTCAAGAACAAGGTGGCCCCGCCGTTCCGCAAGGCCGAGTTCGACATCCTCTTCGCCGAGGGCATCTCCCGCGAGGGCGACATCATCGACCTGGGGGTCGAGGCCAACATCATCAAGAAGAGCGGCGCCTGGTTCAGCTATGGGGACGACCGGCTGGGGCAGGGGCGCGAGAACGTACGCGTCTTCCTCAAGGAGAACTTCGACCTGCGCATGAGGATCGAGCGGCAGGTCATGGCGTTCTACGCGGTGGTCTCCAACCGGCCCGGCCCGGGCGCCACCGCGGGTGGCGTGCTGGTGGGCGAGGAGCTGGAGCCCGAGGCCGGCGCGCAGGCCGCCACGGGCGCGACCGGGCGGGCGGCCTTGGCCAATCGCCAGGGGGCGAGCGCGCCGGGGGCTGCGTCGGGCGGGCTGTCGACCAAAGGCACCGCCGGCCCATTGGCTCCCGTGCCGGCGAGCGCCGCGGCCACGGCTGCCCCGCGGGGGAAGGCCGACGGGAAGGGCGACGCGAAGCCCGAGGTGCGCGCCGAGACGAAGGCGGGGAAAGCCGCTTCGGCGTGAACGAGGACGACGTCCACATCGTCCGGGTGGACCTGGACGCGGAGTCCCGAACGCTGCGGGTCGTGCTGAGCGACGGGGCCATCGCGGAGGTGGCCCCTGACGCTCCCGAGGTGCGCGGACTGTCCGCGGGCCAGTTGCTCGACGCGCGGCAGCGCGGCGCGCTGCAGGCGGCCGCGGCGCGCAAGGCGGCGGCCCGTGCCGCTCTGCGCCTGTTGGCGCGCCGCCGTTACAGCCGCGCCCGCCTGCGCGAGCGGCTCCTGCGCGCCGGCGCGGACGAGGCACCCACCGATGCCGTGCTGGAGCAGCTCGCCGCCCAGGGCCTGCTGGACGACCGGGACTTCGCCCGGGCGTTTGCCGCCGACCAGCTCGCGCGACGCCCGGTGGGACGCGCGTGGCTCCTGGCGCGGCTGCGGTCCCAGGGTGTGGCGCGCGAGGACGCGCGGGCCGGGGTGGGCGAGGTCGTGCCCGCGGAGCGCGAGCTCGAGCTTGCGCGGCAGGCGCTGGCGGCGCGGCGCCGCGTCCCGGCGCGCGCGGCCTCGGCCGTGGCGGAGATGCGTTTCCTGGTCGCGCGCGGGTTTCCCCCGACCGTGGCGAGACAAGCGGTGCAGGCGTCAGGCCTCGAGCGCGCCGCGCCCGCACAGCGCGCGGCCGCCGCCGGCGCGGCGCCGCGGGCTGGGGCGCCGCGGCGCAACCGCCGCCGCAGCGAGGGTGGGAGCTAGGCGATCCATGGCTGGGCCCACGTTGCCGCCGTTGCAGCTTCCGGGCGCGCCCCGTGTGGCGCTGGTGCACGACTGGCTCACCGGCTACCGCGGCGGGGAGAAGGTGCTGCGGATCTTTGCCGAGCTGCTCCCCCAGGCGGAGCTCTACACGCTCTTCCACGTGCCGGGCTCCAGCCACCCCGCGATCGAGCGGCTCACCGTCCACGCCTCGTGGATGAACCGGCTGCCCGCCTCCCAGCGCTATTACCGCTGGCTGCTGCCGCTGTTCCCTGCCTGGGCCGACCGACTCGACCTCTCGGGCTACGACCTGGTGATCAGCACCAGCCACTGCGTGGCCAAGGGTGTGCGCGCTCCCCGCGGGGTGCACGTGTGCTACTGCTTCACGCCGATGCGCTACGTGTGGGACTCCTACGACACCTACTTCGGGCACCTGCGCGGGCCGCGACGGGCGCTCGTGGCGCGGGCCGCGGAGCGCTTGCGGCGCTGGGACCGGGCCACGGCCGCGCGCGTCGACCGCTTCGTGGCCATCAGCCGCTGCGTGCAGGAGCGGATCGTGCGCTGCTACGGCGTGCCGGCGGAACGGGTGGAAATCCTACCCGCTCCCGTCGACCTGCAGGGGCTGGGCATGCCGCTCCAAGGAACGCCCCGCACGGACCGTTACCTCATCATCTCCGCGCTGGTGCCCTACAAGCGGGTCGACGTGGCGGTGGAGGCGTGTGCGCGCAGCGGGCGGCGCTTGACCGTCGCCGGCTCTGGGCCCGAGCTGCCTCGCTTGCAGCGTCTGGCGCGTGCGCTGGGCGCAGCCGACCGCATCGATTTGCTGGGCGCGGTCAGCGACGCGCAGGTGGCGCAGCTGCTGCGCTCGCACCGCGCGTTCCTCTTCCCCGGCGTCGAGGACTTCGGGCTGACGCCCATCGAGGCGGCGGCGTGCGGGCTGCCGGTCATCGCGCTCGCGCAGGGCGGAGTGCTGGACACCATGATCGACGGTGTCACCGCCCAGTTCTACGAGGACGCATCGCCTTGCGGGTTGGCTGCGGCCCTGGACCGTTTCGAGCGCGAGGGGCGGCGTTTCGACCCGCAAGCGATGCACGAGCACGCCCGCCGCTTCAGCCCACAGCGTTTCGCGTCGGCGATGGGGACGCTCCTGCAGCAGGCCCTCGCTGGGACAACGGCACGCCAGGGCGCGGGGGTGGCCTGACATGCTGCGGACGATGCGCTCGCGCAAAGCGGATCTGGTCCAGCCCGCGGTCTACCTCGCCAGCGACCTGCTGGCGCTGGAGGCGGCGTTCGCCCTTACCTACCTCATGCGTTTTCGGTCCGGCTGGTTCCTCACGCCGCTGGGTGTGCCGCCGTTCGCGCCGTATTTCTACACGAGCCTGGTCCTGCTGCTGGTGTGGGCCGGCATCTTCTACGCCGAAGGGCTCTACGACGCGACTCGCCGCAAGAGCATCGAGGAGGACGTCTTCGGCCTGGGCAAGGGGGTGGTGATCGGCAGCCTCGTGGTGCTCGCACTGGCGTTCTTCCTGCGCTCCTTCAGCTACTCGCGCAGCTTCTTCGGCGTATTCTTCCTGATGAGTCTGCTGTTCCTGGTGGTGGGGCGCGCGGCGGCGCGCATGGCGCTGCGGCGCGTCGTGCGCCACGGGATCGGCGTCGCGCGCGTGGTGCTGCTGGGGCGCACGGGCATGCGCGATCGACTGCTGGAGACCTTCGCGCACCTGCCCGGCCTGGGCGTGCAGGTGATCGGCGAGGTGGAGGAGGAGTCCCCCGACGGCGCTCGCCGGCCCGACCTCCCCGTGCTGGGCGGCTACGCAGATCTGGCGCGCGTGGTGGAGGAGCAGCGCGTGGATCTGGTGATCCTGGCGCTGCCCTTCGAGCGACTGGCCGCCGTGACCCACATCGCCGAGGTGCTCTCGCCCACGCACGTCGACGTGCAGTTCGTGCCCGACATGCAGCGCATCCACACCAGCCGCATGCGCCTCAAGGAGATCGCCGGCCTGCCGTTCATCAGCGTGCGGGAGGTGGGGCTGTCGGGCATCGACCGGATCGTCAAACGCAGCTTCGACCTCACCCTGTCCGCGCTGGGGCTGCTGCTGCTGTCACCCTTCCTGCTGGTCGTCGCGACGGCGGTCAAGTTCGGCTCGCAGGGTGCGGTGCTCTACCGCCAAGAGCGGCTAGGGCGCGACAATCGGCTGTTCTACATGCTGAAGTTCCGCACCATGCGCTCTGGCGCCGAGACCGGCCTCGGCCCGGTGTGGGCGGCGAAGGACGACCCCCGGCGCACGTGGGTGGGAGCGTGGCTGAGGCGCTTGAGCCTCGACGAGCTGCCGCAGCTGTGGAACGTCCTGCGAGGGGACATGAGCCTGGTGGGGCCCCGCCCCGAGCGGGCCCACTTCGCCCAGCAGTTCGAGCAGACCGTGCCTCGCTACCTGGAGCGGCACTGCGTGCGCAGCGGGCTGACCGGCTGGGCCCAGGTCAACGGCCTGCGGGGGAACACGCCGATCGAGGTCCGCACGCTCTACGACCTGCATTACATCGAGAACTGGTCTTTGGGACTGGACATGCGTATCCTGCTCCGCACGCTCAAGAGCGTGCTCAAGGGCGAGAACGCGTACTAGACGGCAAAGCCTACCGACGGCGAAGCGTCCCGTCACTCGGCCACGATGCAGCTGGTCCAGCTCCTGCGCAGCCTGCGCCCCCGGCAGTGGACGAAGAACCTCGTCCTCTTCGCCGCCCCGATCTTCGCCCGCCGGGCCGAGGATCCGCGCCTGCTGTTGCACGCGGTGCTGGGGTTTTGCGTGTTCTGCCTGCTCAGCGGGACCGTTTACCTGTTCAACGACCTGAAGGACCGGGAGCGCGACCGGTCCCACCCGCGCAAGCGCCTGCGCCCCATCGCCTCGGGCCGGCTGCGCCCGGCGACCGCCTGGGGAGCGCTGGCGGTGCTTCCGCCGCTGGCGCTGCTGTGCGCCGCATGGCTGGGGCATAACTTCCTGCTGGTGGCCGTCGCCTATCTCACGCTCAACGTCCTCTACTCCCTGGTGCTGCGCAACCTGGTGCTGCTGGACGTGATGGCCATCGCGGCGGGCTTCGTCCTGCGGGCGATCGCCGGGGCCGAGGTGCTGGCGGGCGCCGGCACCCACGTGACGATCTCGGCCTGGCTCTTGGTGTGCACCTTCTTCCTGTCGCTGTTCCTGGGGCTGACCAAGCGCCGGCGCGAGGCGGCCGTGGTCGATGCCAACCACCGCGCCATCCTGCGCAGCTACGGGCCGGAGTTCCTCGACCGGCTGATCGCCATCGCGGCGGCCCTCACGATCCAGAGCTACTGCCTCTACACGATCTGGCCGGACACGGTGGCGAAGTTCGGCACCGAGGCGCTGGTGTTCACCGTGCCGTTCGTGTTCTACGGCATCGGACGGTACCTCTTCTTGGTGATGGAGCGGGACAAGGGGGACGATCCGGCCGAGATGCTGCTCCACGAGAAATCGATTATGGTTACCGTTCTGCTCTGGGTCGTGTGCGTCGGCTGGATCCTGTACCGCACCTGAGCCGAGACGGCTGACCCGTGCCCGCGCGGGGGCGAGCAGGACCACACCACCTTCAAGGAGCAGCCCATGGCACGCAGCAAGGTCGCGGTGGTCAGCACCACGCCCGAGACGGTGCTCGACGACTACCGTCGCGTGATGGAGCTGGCCGACTGGCACGAGCACCTCAGCCCGCAGCGGGACCTGCTCGTCAAGCTCAACCTGTCGTGGACCAAGTACTTCCCCGCCTGCAGCAGCCAGCCCTGGCAGGTGGACGGGGTGCTGCGCGCCCTCAAGGACGCGCACTTCTCACCGCAGCGCGTCTTCTGCGTCGAGAACAAGACCGTGGTGACCAACCCGCGCAAGGGCGCGCGCAACAACCTGTGGGAGCCGGTGCTGCGCGAGCACGGTTTCGGCTTCACGCCGCTGCCCGAAGTGGAGTGGACCGTCTACCCGTTCAAGAGCCCGCTGCTCAAGCTCAACCGCATCTTCCCCGAAGGGATCGAGATCCCCAAGATGTACGTCGGGCGCGACATCCTGCACCTGCCCACGGTGAAGACGCACGGGCACAGCATCACCACCGGCGCAATCAAGAACTCCTTTGGCGGCCTGCTGAAAGAGGTGCGGCACTACGCTCACAAGCACATGCACGAGGTGCTCGTGGATCTCATGTACATGCAGCGGGAGCTGCACCCCAATGTCTTCGCTGTGATGGACGGGACAGTTTGTGGCAATGGCGCGGGGCCGCGCACGATGAAGCCCAGCATCCAGAACGTGCTGCTCGCCTCCGCGGACAGCGTGGCCATCGACGCGGTGGCGGCCAGGATGATGGGCTTCGACCCCATGGCGATCCCGTACCTGCGCATGTGCGACGAGCGCGGCCTGGGCCGCGCGCGCACCGAGGACATCGAGGTGGTGGGAGAGGACGTCTCCGGCGTGAACTTCGGCTTCAAGGTCTCGCGCAGCCTGGTGATCTGGGGCGACCAGATGCTCCGGCGCGGCCCGCTGCGCTTCCTGGAGAAGATCGCGCTGCATTCGCCCCTGATGGTCTGGGCGCCCTTCGCCAGCAACGTGTATCACGATGGGATCTGGTACCCCACGGTGGGGCGCAGCATCATCCGCCGTTACAACAAGACACCCTGGGGGCGGCTGTTCGAGGCGTACCGCACGCGGGGTGGGCTCGGATGATCCTGCGGGCGAAGGCGCACGCGAAGGTGAACCTGCACCTGGAGGTGCTCCACCGCCGCGAGGATGGCTACCACGAGGTGGAGACGATTCTGCAGTCCGTCGGGCTGCACGATACGCTCCACCTGCGCCGGCTGCGCAGCGGCATCAAGGTGCGCTGCGACCACCCGGGCGTACCGCTGGACCGCACCAATCTGTGTTGGCGCGCCGCACGCGCGCTGCGGGCGCACACCGGCGTACGCAAGGGTGTGCAGATCGACATCCACAAGCGCATTCCGGTCGCGGCCGGCCTGGGCGGGGGATCCGCCGACGCGGCCGCCTGCCTGCTCGCGCTGCCGCGCTTGTGGGATGTGCAAGTCGAGCCCGAGGAGCTGCACGCGTTGGCCGCACGTCTGGGTGCCGACGTGCCGTTCTTCCTGCGTGGTGGCACGCAGCTCGCGCGTGGAGTGGGCGAAGTACTCACTCCACTTTCCGCCTCGGGCGGCGGCTGGTATCTGATCATCACGCCGCGGATCGAGCTTTCCACTGCGTGGGTCTATGAGCACCTGAGAATGGGATTGACGCATGCTCCACCCAAGGTTAACCTCGCTAACTACAAGTCCTTGCTGGCTCGCTTCCCTGAGCGCCCCTGGCCCGGGTTCAATCGGTTGGGGGATGTCGTGCTCCCGGCATTCCCGGCTCTCCACCGCCTCCTGCTCCAGTTGCAGGACAGCGGCGCACGCCTGGCCATGTTGAGCGGGAGCGGCCCCAGTCTTTTCGCTGTCTACTTAGCTCTTGAAGAAACGGAGAAAGCGAAGGAATCTGTCGACGTCGGAGAGGCGTTCACCTGGATCGGTCGCTCCACTAACTTTGGTGTGGAGATCGATTGTGAACGGGAAAGGAGTCCCGATCCGGGGGATCAGTGAACCGGATCCCACAAAAGGGCAGGTGAGGCTTGGAAATCACTGAGATCAGGATCACGCTCCGTGACGATGACAAGCTCAAAGCATTCGCCTCCATCACCCTCGACAACATGCTCGTCATCCGGGGTCTCAAGATCATCCAGGGCTCGCAGGGTACGTTTATCGCGATGCCGAGCCGACAGCGCAAGGACGGAACCTACCAGGACGTGGCCCATCCGATCAACCGCGAGACTCGCGAGTGGTTGGAGAGCCAGGTGATCGCCGCGTACAAGGAAGAGGTGCAGAAGGCCCAGGCCGGTTTGCACACCTTTCCGGCCGGGCCGGAGGACGATCTGGAGGCCGAGGACGCCTACTGACCCCGCGACCCCGCGCAGCGTTGGCGTGGCGGGCGGCGCGGGACCGCGCAGCCGCGCGGCGGAGTGGCTGCAATCCCGACACCGCCGGGCTGGGACGCGGCGCGTCGTTGCGTGGGAGGGGACCGTCACGGGTCGCGTCAATGGGTAGGAGACTGAGGATTCTCAGCGGCCGGGGCCACCCCGCTCTGGCCCAGCGCATCTGCCACTACTTGGACGTTTCGCCGACCGACGTCTCGATCTCCAGCTTCAGCGACGGCGAGATCCAGATCAAGATCCAGGAGAACGTCCGCGGCACGGACGTCTTCATCGTCCAGCCGACCAGTCCACCGGCCGAGAATCTCGTAGAGCTGTTGCTGCTGCTGGACGCCGTCCGACGCAGCAGCGCGCAACGCATCACGGCGGTCATCCCCTACTTCGGCTACGCGCGCCAGGACCGCAAGGACCAGCCACGGGTCCCCATCTCGGCCAAGCTCATGGCCAACCTGATCACCGAGGCGGGTGCCGACCGCGTGCTCACGATGGACCTGCACGCGCCGCAGATCCAGGGCTTCTTCGACATCCCGCTGGACCATCTGTACGCCGCGCCGGTGCTCCTGGACTACTACCAACGTGAGCGCCGCATCGAGAATCTGGCCATCGTGGCGCCCGACGTGGGCAGCATCAAGATGGCGCGCGCCTTCGCCAAGCGTCTGGGGGCGACGCTGGCCATCATCGACAAGCGGCGGCCGCGGCCCAACGAGGCGGAGGTCGTCAACTTCATCGGCGACGTCCGTGGGCGCAACGTGATCGTCTTCGACGACCTGATCGACACCGCCGGCACCATGAGCGACGCCGCCAAGGAGCTGGTGCGCCAGCAGGCCGTCGGCATCGACATCTGCGCTACCCACGCCGTCTTCTCGGGTCCGGCCATCGCGCGCCTGATCGAGGCGCCGGTGCGCGAGGTGGTGGTCACCAATACGGTCCCGCTCAAGGACGTGGGAGGCTCCTCCAAGTTCCACGTTTTGGACATTGCGCCGTTGTTGGCCGAGGCGGTCAAGCGCATCCACCTGGAGCAGACGATCTCGTCCCTGTTCGTCTGAGCCGGCGTGCGCGTGCGCGGCCGAGTGCCGACCGGGAGCGGGCGAAGCGCCGCAGTGGACCACGCGCCCGGCCGCCGCCGGCTGGCCCGCAGACGATCGGCGAACCGCTGGCGCGCCCGCGGCCGGCCGGCTCAACTCGCCCCTACCCATCGCCTGCACCGTCGCCTATACTAAGCGGCTTGTCGGAACCACCCGCCGAAGCCCCAAGGCGCTGGGACGGGCGAGGCCGGGGCGCCGACGCCCCGGGTGCATGCCACTCCCCGCGCGGGAACCCGACCCGGCGGTCGGGACGAGGAACCGGGCGCTCCAGCGCCCCAGAGCAGAGAGCAGACGTAATGGCAACCGTGAACCTGAACGTCACTCCCCGTGATCGGGCCGGCAAGGGCGTCGCCCGCCAGCTGCGCGCCGCCAACCGTGTGCCGGCCGTTCTGTATGGCGGGAGCAAGCCGTCGCGGCCGATCTCCGTCGATGAGAAGGAGTTCCGCAAGGCCCTGGCGACGCGGGCCGGAGTGCGCGTCATCCTCAATCTGCAGTTCCAGGGCGGGGAGTCCGAAGTCGCGATGATCCGCGAGATCCAGCGGCACCCGGTGGGCCGCGAGTTCCTGCACGCCGACCTGCTCTCCATCCGCATGGACGAGGCGATCGTCGTCCACGTGCCATTGCGCGGCGTGGGGCTGCCCTACGGAGTGAAGAACGAGGCCGGCCTGCTCCAGTGGCTGCGCCACGACCTGGCGATCCGGGTCTTGCCGACCGCGATCCCCGACAGCATCGAGCTCGACGTGAGCGCGCTGCACAGCGGGCAGTCGCTCCACGTTTCCGACGTGCAGGCCGCGGGCTTCGAGATCGTGGACGATGCCGAGTTGACGCTGTGCGCCGTCGTGAGCGCGACCATGCTCGCCGCCGAGCCGACGCCCGCCGCTGCCGAGACCGCCGAGGTCGGCGCGGAGGCCGCGCCGGGCGAGGGCGGTGCCGAGGCCGCCGCCACGGACGAGAAGGGCGAGAAGGGCGACAAGGTCGAGAAGGGGGCGAAGGGCGAGAAGGGTGCGAAAGGCGAGAAGGGTGCGAAGGGCGAGAAGGGGGCGAAGGCCGAAAAGCCGGAGCGGCCCGAGAGGGGCAAGGAGAGGGACAAGAAGGGTTGATGGACGGGGGGCAGGGCGAGCCGGGACAGGACTGGCTGGTGTTCGGCCTGGGCAATCCGGGTAGCCGGTATGCGGCCACCCGCCACAACCTCGGGTGGCGACTGGTCGACCGCATGGTCGGGCGCTGCCGCGCGCGCCTGCAGGCGGGGCGGGCGGACTACTTCTTCGCTCGCGCGGGCCTCGGCCCCCACCGCGTCCATCTGATCAAGCCCACCACTCAGATGAACCTCAGCGGCCGCGCCGTGCGCCAGTACCTGGGCATCGAGCGCCCAGCCGCTCCGCGCATCCTGGTCGCGCTGGACGACGTCTACCTCCCGCTGTCGCGACTGCGTGTGCGGCCGCGCGGCACCTCCGGCGGGCACAACGGCCTCGCCTCGGTCCTCGAGCATCTGGGCAGTGACGACTTCGCGCGGCTGCGCATGGGGGTGGGGCCGGGCCCCGATGGGGCCGACCTGGCCGAGTTCGTGCTGGAGGAGTTCGAGCCGCACGAGCGCGAAGCGGTGGAGCAGATGCTGGACCGCGCCGCCGACGCCCTGGAGAGCTGGATCCAGGAGGGCCCGGAGGCGACCATGCGCCGCTTCAACGGCTGAGCCCAACCGCGCATCCCGCCGGCCCGCCCCGCGCCGGACCCTTGCATCGCACCGCCGCGCGGACTATCCTCTGGAGCCTTTGCGTGCGGCGCCTGCGCTGCCGCCCCGACAATTGAATCGCCCCGGCGGACCCTCTCCGCCCGGGCATCCCTGCCCGCCGCCCCGCGGCGGGCCGTCCAGACCGAAGGGAGCGATTCGTGCGCAAGTACGAATGCGTGGTGGTGTTGCATCCGGCGACTTCGGAGGCCGACACCGAGGCCATCCTGACGCGCTTCGAGTCCAGCGTGACCAGTCACGGGGGCGAGGTGCGCCGCAAGGACGCGTGGGGTCAGCGGCGGCTCTCGTATCAGATCCTCAAGCAGACCACCGGCAGCTACTTCCTCTATCACTTCACCGCGGACAACACGCTGGTGGACGAGGCCGACCGCGCCTTCCGACTGGACGAGCGCGTGCTGCGGCACCTCTTCGTCCAGGACGAGGAGTGGGAGGAGCGTAACCGGCCGTCGCTGGCGCGGCGGGCCGCCCGGCTGGCCTCGCGCGAGACCGTCGACGAGGACGAAGAGGAGGAGGGTCAGTAGTGGCAGAGAAGAAGAAGAAGTCCAAGCCGCGCGATCCACGGAAGATGGCGCGGCGCAAGCCGTGCTGGTTCTGCGAGCAAGGCTACCTGCTCGTCGACTACAAGGACGACCAGCTGCTGCGCAAGTTCATGACCGAGCGCGGCAAGATCTCCCCGCGGCGCAACACGGGGACTTGCGCCAAGCACCAGCGGCTCCTGGCGGCGGCGGTCAAGCGCGCGCGCCACATCGCGCTGGTTCCGTTCGTTCGCGAGTATTACCGCTAGGGGGACGAAGTCATGAAGGTCATCATGATCCACGACGTGGACAAGGTGGGCAAGCGGGGCCAGACCGTGTCCGTCGCCAAGGGGTTCGCGCGCAATTATCTGTTCCCGCGCAGCCTGGCCGTGCTGGCCGACGCGGCCAGCGAGCGCACGCTCAAGACGCGCCTCAAGAGCCTGGAGAAGCAGGACGCCCACGAGCGGGATGCGGCCCAGTCGGTGGCCGAGCGGCTGCAGGGAGTCGCCCTGCGGCTGGCCGCCGCCGCCGGGGAGGAGGACCGGCTCTACGGCAGCGTGACGGCGCAGACCATCGCCCTTGCCCTGGCCGAGAAGGGGTTCACCATCGACCCGCGCCAGGTCGATCTGCCCGACCACATCAAGCAGCTGGGCGCCTACGCGGTGCCCATCCACCTGCACCGCGACGTCCGCGTGGAGGTCCAGCTGGTGGTAGAGCGGTCCTAGGCAGGCCGGTCACGGGCGTGGGGCGATGCAGCTACCCAGGCACATCTTCCGCGAGTACGACATCCGCGGGGTGGTCGGCCGCGACCTCACGCCAGCGGTCGTGCACGCCCTGGGGCGGGGCCTGGGCACCGTCATCTCGCGTGCCGGCAAGCGTACGGTGGCGGTGGGGCGCGACGTGCGGCCCAGCGGCGAAGGGCTGCTCGCAGCCTTGAGCGGCGGATTGCGCGCCGCGGGCTGCGACGTGGTCGACTTCGGCCGCGTGCCGACGCCGGCGTTCTACCACGGCGTGGTCACCGGGCCTGAGGAAGCCGGGGTCCAGATCACCGGCAGCCACAATCCGCCCGAGTTCAACGGCTTCAAGATCCTGCTGGGTGACGAGAGTTTCTTCGGAGCCCAGATCCAGGACCTGGCGCGGCTGATCGAGCGCGAGGACTTTACCCGCGGGGCCGGGCGGCTCGTCGCGCGCGACGTGCTGGGGCCCTACGTGGACGACCTTACGGGGCGGGTGCGGTTAGCGCGCGCTCCGCGCTTCGCCTACGACTCGGGCAACGGAGCCGCTTCGCTGGTAGCCGGGCGCCTGTTCGGCCGCCTCGCGCTCTCCCCGGTGGCGCTCTTCGACGAGCCCGACGGCAGCTTCCCCAACCACCACCCCGACCCGACGGTCGAAGCGAACCTCGCGGACCTGCGCCGCACCGTGCTCGAGCGGCACCTCGAGCTGGGCGTGGCCTATGACGGCGACGCCGACCGTATCGGCGTCATCGACGACCAGGGGCAGGTGCTGTGGGGTGATCGCCTGCTCATCCTGTACGCCCGCGCCGTGCTACGCCAGCGCCCCGGGGCCCGCGTCATCTTCGACGTGAAGTGCAGCGAGACGCTGCGCGACGACGTGGCGGCCCACGGTGGCGAGCCGATCATGTGGAAAACGGGGCACTCCCTCATCAAGCAGAAGATGCGGGAGACCGGCGCGGCGATCGCCGGGGAGATGAGCGGCCACATGTTCTTTGCCGATCGCTACCTCGGGTTCGACGACGCCATCTACGCCACGCTGCGCCTGCTGGAGATCGTGGCTGACGACGCCCGCCCGCTCAGCGAGCAGTTGCGCGACGTGCCCCTCATGGCGGCGACCCCGGAGATCCGGGTGGACTGCCCTGACGAGGTGAAGTTCCAGGTCGTCGCCGACGTGAAGGAGCACTTCCGCGCCCGATACCCGGTGCTGGACATCGACGGAGTGCGGGTCGCCTTCGAGCGCGGCTGGGGGCTGGTGCGCGCGAGCAACACGCAGCCGGCGCTCGTCGTGCGCGTGGAGGCGCAGGACGAGGACCTGCGCGACCGCTACCACGCGGAGCTGCAGCGCGCGATCGATTCCGCCCTGCGCCGGACCGGGGCAAAAGGCTGAGTCCGGTGACGCCGCGCCCAGCACACGCGGTCATTCTGGCGGGAGGGCGCGGCACCCGCTTCTGGCCGTTGTCGCGGCGGCGGCGTCCCAAGCAGCTGCTGGACCTCACCGCAGACGGACCGTTGCTGGCGGCCACCGTCGCCCGCATCGAACCGGCGGTCCCCCGCGAACGACAGTGGATCATCACGGGCGCGGACCTGACCGAGGGCGTGGTGGACGCATTGCCGGCATTTCCGCGCGACCACATCATCGGCGAGCCGATCGGGCGCAATACGGCGGCTGCCGTGGGTCTAGCCGCTGCAGTGCTGCAGGAGCAGGACGGCGACGTGCCGTTCGCGGTGCTCCCTAGCGACCACTTGATCGCGCCGGCGCTGACCTTCTGCTCCGCGCTGGAGCGCGCGCTGGAGATCGCGGGGCACACCGACCTGCTCTTGACCTTCGGCATCGCGCCGACCCGTCCCGAGACGGGCTACGGCTACATCGAGGCGGGACCGGAGCTCGCCAACGCGGCGCCGGCGCGCACGGTCGTGGCATTCGCCGAGAAACCCGACCGCGCCACCGCGCAGCGCTACCTGAGCGGGGGCCGCCACCTCTGGAACAGCGGCATGTTCGTCTGGAGGGCGGGGGTGGTCCTGGCCGGGCTGCGCCAGCACCTGCCGCAGGCCGTGGAGCCGTTGGTGGGCGTGGCGCGCGCCGGGGCGCCGGGAACCGCCCGGTTCGAGGCGGCGTTGAAAACCGCCTACGGGGACCTTCCTTCGATCTCCATCGACTACGCCCTGATGGAGCGGGCCGCCAACGTGGCCGTGCTGCCGGCGGCGTTCGAGTGGAACGACGTGGGGCACTGGATCGCAATGCGGGACCTGTGGCCGCGCGACAGCGCCGGAAACGCGGCGCGGGGGCGGGTGTTGGCCCTCGATAGCGGGGGGTGCATCGTCTACGGGCCCGACCGCCTCACGGCGCTGGTAGGGATCAAGGACCTGATCGTGGTGCACACGCCCGATGTGACCCTGGTCTGCTCCGCCGACCGGGCGCAGGATGTACGGCGCCTGATCGAGGAGCTGGAGCGATCCGGGGACGACCGCTATCTATGACCGCGCTGGCGGGGGCGCACCGCGCCGCTTCGCGCACATAGGAGGGAGCCGGAGATGGAAGTTCGACGTGGTCTGCTTGCCGTGACCGCCTGCGCCGCCCTGGCAGCCTGCGCTGCCGGACTGTCGGGCTGCGGCAAGGCCAGGACCCAACAGGAGCCTGCGGGCCCGTACCCCAAGGCGGCCGGGGACGTGACGCCGGTGATCGCCAAGGTGGGGGATATCGAGATCACTCAGGGGTATTTCGACAAGCGCTACGAGGAGCTGCCCCAGGGTATGAAGGAGCGCCTCTCGGGTGAGAACTGGGAGAACCGATTCCTCGACTTCCTGGTCGACGAGACCGTGGTGTACAAGGCGGCGCTGGACGCGAAGGTCAACCGCGACCCCGACATCCGGCACCAGCTGGACGTGTCGACGCGCACGATCCTCGGGCAGGGCTACTACGCGCAGGAGTTCCAGCGCAAGGTCCAGCCGAGCGGCGACGAGATCAAGGACTACTACGCCAATCACCGCGATGAATTCCGCCAGCTTGGCCGCGCGCTGGGCTCGCACATCCAATGCAAGGACCGCGCGAAGATCGACGAGGCGTACACCGCCCTGCAGCGCGGGGAGCATTTCGACGCCGTCGCCAGGCGTTACACCGAGGATTCCAGCAAGGACAACGGAGGCCTGCTCGGCTGGTTCAATCGCGACGGGTACGTGATGGGAATCGGCTTCAACAAGCAATTCACCAACGCCGCATTCGCGCTCGAGCCCGGCACCTACACGCGCCCGATCCAGATCGGCGAGGACTGGCACATCATCAGCATCGCCAACAAGACCGAGGACGAGGTCGAGCCGCTGGACAAGGTGCGCGACAAGGTGATGGCGACCCTGCGTCCGACGTTGGCGCGGCAGCGCTACCTGCAGCAGGTGGAGGAGCTGCACCGAACCTATGCCGTGCGACGCTTCGGCAAGTACAACGATGCGGACGCGCGCACCGCGGATCAGCTCTACCGCATCGCCGCCGAGAGCCACAATCCGTACGCCAAGCTCGGCTACTACCACACGCTCGTGAAGCAGTACCCGAAGGACCCGCTGGCGCCCAACGCGCTGTTCATGATGGGGTTCCTCTACAGCGAGGAGATCGTGGACGAGCCCGCGGCGCGCAACGCGTTCGAGACGCTCATCAAGGACTATCCCAAGAGCGAGTTCGTGGAGCAGTCACAATGGATGTTGCAGAACCTCGGGCGGCGTGAGCCCACGCTGCTGGGCAACTCTCCGCCCTCGGATCCGGGCGCGCTGAAGCAGCGCATCAACGCGGCGCGCGACAAGCAGTGACGCGTTCGCAAGGCGTCGGCGCGACGCCCGCGCTCCTGGCGCCGGCGCGCGCGATTGCCCGCTTGGAGGCCCTCGGGTATATTGCCTTCTGGCCCGCCGGTCCGCTGCGGACCGGCGGCCGCCGCGGCCTGGGGGAGGAATGATCGAAGTCAAAGTCGGCGGGATGGTGGTGGACAAGAAGAGCGGCAGCCCGGTGCTGCTGCTGAAGGTGCCCAACACCCAGCACTACCTGCCGATCTGGATCGGCCCGTCCGAGGCCACCGCCATCGACATGGTGTTGCGCAAGCGCAACTTCGAGCGCCCCCTCACCCACGACCTGCTCAAGCAGATCGTCGACGGTCTGGGCGGGACCGTCTCTCGCGTCATCATCACCGCGCTGAAGGACAACACGTTCTTCGCCAAGATCTTCATCACCCGCGGCCACGAGATCATCGCCATCGACGCCCGGCCGAGCGACTCGGTGGCCCTGGCGCTACGCGCGCGCTGCCCGATCTACCTGAGCAAGGAGCTGCTCGCCAGCCAGCAGATCAGCCTGCTGCAGCTCGATCACGACCTGCTCGGCGGCGACGAGGCCGCGGCCGGCGGGATCGACAAGATGCTCAAGCAGATCGAGTCGAAGTCGGCGGACGCGCCGACGGGTGACCTCACCGCGCTCTTGGGTGGGGATGCGCCCGAGGGCGGCGCGGAGAACGACCCAAGCGTCCCCGACCCGCCCGGGCCCGCTGCGCCCGGCGGCCCCGTGGTGCCCGACCCGCCTGACGAGCAAGACGACGAGGAGCAGCCCTGATGGCGATCGTCCGCGCCTACCGCGGCCTGGTCCCGCGCATCGGCGCCGGCGTGTACCTTGCCGACGACGTCGTGGTGATCGGCGACGTGACCCTGGAGGACGGCGTCTCGGTCTGGTGGGGCAGCGTCCTGCGCGGCGACTGCGGAGCGATCCGCGTCGGGCGCGGCAGCAACATCCAAGATGGCTGCATGCTCCACGCCACGACCGATCAGAGCACCGTGGTGCTCGGCCACGACGTGTCGGTGGGGCACCATGCCGTGATTCATGGGGCGCACGTCGAGGAGGGGGCCCTGGTGGGGATGAAGAGCGTGTTGCTCGACCGCGCGGTTGTCGGCAGCTATTCGATCGTGGCCGCGGGCTCCGTCGTCCCCGAACGGATGCTCATCCCGCCCGATACGCTGGTGGCGGGGGTCCCGGCGACGGTCAAGCGCGAACTGGAAACCGCCAATCGTCAAGCCCGCCTCGCCCATGCACAGCAGTACCGTGAGCTCGCCCTTGAGCATCTGCGCGGATCCCATGCGCGGTGATGCCGTGACGCGGCGGCGCACGGGCGTACGCGGCGCGCGGCGCTTCGCGCTGGCTGCCCTGGCCGGACTGGCCGCCGCCGGCTGCGGCGGGCCGCGCGGCACGGCCGCGAGCCCACCGGCACACTCCCGCGAGCAGAGCGCGCAGGCCGCACGCCGCTACGACGAGCTGCTGGCCGCGGTGGTCGCCGGCAGCCACGCCCAGGCACAGGACCTCGCCCTGCGGTGGCTGGATGCATTCCCGGGGGCGCCGCAGGAGAGCGACGTGCTGCTGCTGGGCGCGCGCGCGGCCCGCGCGGCCGGCGACGATCGCGGCGCGGCCGCCCTGGCGCAGGAGCTGGTCCGGCGCTACCCCAACGACGCGCGCGCGGTCACGGCCCAGGCGCTGCTGGCGGCGCTGCAGGGCCGTACCTCCGTGCCCGGACCACCGGCGGGCCCGCCCGCGGCGGCGCCCTCCGGCGCGCGCCTGGGGCTGCTCTGCCCGCTGACCGGCGAGTACGCGGCGCTGGGGCAGGCGATGGTCGAAGGGGCGCGCATCGCCGTGCAGGAGCACGACCAGGGCTCGGCCGAGCCAGTGGAGCTGGTGTCGCGCGACACGGCCGGCGATGGCGTGCGAGCGGTGCTGGGCGCGCGCGAGCTGATCGACGCGCAGGGCGTGGTGGCGGTCGTCGGCGAGCTTCTGTCGTCGACCACCATCGCCGCCGCCGCGGTGTGCCAGGAGCGCTCCGTGCCGCTGGTCTCGCCGACCGCGACGCAGGCGACCATCTCCGACATCGGCGGGTACGTCTTCCAGACCAACCTCACCTCGGCCTACGAGACGAGCCTGCTGGCGCGCGCAGCCACCGAGAAGCTGCTCAAGCGCCGTTTCGCCGTGCTGCACCCCGACGACGACGAGGGGCGCGCCGCCGCCGACATGTTCCAGCGCGAGATCGAGCGCCGGGGCGGGCGCATCGTCGCGCGGGAGGGCTTCGAGCGCGACGTGACCGATTTCAAGGAGATCGTGCGCCGCCTGCGCGCCGCGGCGCCCGAGGCACTCTTCCTACCGTGCGGCCCAGTCCAGCTGCGGCTCATCGCTCCGCAATTGACCTTCTACCAGCTCGAGGTGCAGCTGCTGGGGCCCAGCAGCTGGAGCAGCGCTCCGCTGGCCGCCGAGCTGGCGGCCGATCTGGACCGCGCCGTGGTTCCCGGAGAGACGGCCCTGATGTCGCCGGCGCAGCGCGACCGTTTCGACGCCGCCTGGCGCCGGGCCCACGGCGACGACCCCGCGAGCCCGTTCGCGCTCAAGACCTATCTCGCAACTGCCTGGATCCTCGAAGGGCTGGCCGGCGGGGCGCGCACCCGCGGCGCGCTGCGCGACGCCCTCGAGCAGCGCGAGCGCGAGAGCCAGGGCGAGCAGCCCGGCGGCGACACCCGGCTGGCCGCGCTGCGCGTGCTCGACGGCGGCGCGATCGTGCCGTTCCCGATCGGCGCCTTCCCGCGGTCAAAACCGGCCGGCGCGGGCGGAGCCGAGCCGCAGCAGCGCGAACCGACGGGAGGGCACTGAGGCGCGCTCAGCCCCCGGGACTCGGCTCAGATGAGCCCTTGCCGCTCGGCACGCCGACGAAGGTGACTTTGATCTGGTCCCAGAATGGCTGCGGAGCGCGGTCCACCACCAGCGGGCGGTACTCCCACTGGCGGATGGCCGACAGTACCTCCCGGTCGAATGGCGGGCCGCCCTCGCTGCGGATCACGTATGCGTCGCTGACACGGCCGTCTGTGCCCACGTACATCGCCGCGTGCACGACGATCCGACGCATCAAGAGCGCCGCCGGTACGCCCTGCGGATAGCGCGGGCGGACGAACTTCACGAGGACGAACTCGAGGGACTGCTGGCTGGGGCGGTTCAGCTCGACCTGGGTCCGGGCCTCCCGCCCGGTCGGTTCGGTCGGCGCGATCAGCTGCTGCCAGGTCACGTCCGCGCGTGGCAAGCCGCGTGGTGGAGGGGCGGCTGCATCCGGCGTCGTGGCGTCGGGCGCGGTCGCCGGCGGGGTGGCCGCGGTCGAGACGGGTTTGGTCGCCACCTGCACATCCACGCCGCGGCTGGCCCGGGCCATCGACTGCTGACGCCAGCGCGTGACCGCGTCGTCAGCGTGCGCCAGGTTGATCTCGGGCAGCAGGCGCAACTCGCCCTGGGCGCCGGTGTGCCCCGCGACGCTGCGGGCCGTCCCCCGACCGGAGCACCCAGCGCTGAGGCGCAGGAAGGGCGCTGCGCCCAGCGCGACGCAGCTCAGCGCCACGGCCAGGGCCATCCGGCGACCGTACCCCTCGCGGTACGCGGGTCGCCAGGTGCCCATGACCGCCTTCCTGCCCATTGAGTGCTTCCCTGAGCAAGCTACCGGCCGCGCCGCGCTGCGTCAACGCGCCCCGATTTGACGCTCGTGTGCCGGCATGCTACGGTGGCGCCGCTTCGTCCGGCCTGCTCAGCAAGAGAAGCACCATGAGCCATCCCGGGCGGAACCTCCCGCCCCTCAACGAAGTCCTCGCTCGCCAGGCTGTCCGGGGGCTCTGCCGCCGCCTCCGGCGCGAGATCGTGGTGGCGCTCGCCCGCGAAGCGCTCGCACAGGAGCGGGAGCTCCTCGCGCACGGCAAGGGGCTGCGGCAACGCTACGGGCAGGATCCTCCCGCGCGAGCGGCTCTGCTGCGCGCCGTCGAGCTGCGCGTGCGAGAGGCTGCCGAGCAGTTGCGGACGCCCAAGCTCGTCAACACCATCAATGCCACCGGCGTAGTCCTGCACACGAATCTGGGCCGCGCGTGCCTCTCGCCGATGGCGGTCGACGAGTTGGTGCGGGTGGCGCGCGCGCCCGTCGCACTGGAGATCGACCTGCAGCACGGCGAGCGTGGGCGCCGCCACGACCGCGTGGAGCGCTGGCTCTGCCTGCTCACCGGCGCGCAGGCCGGTCTGGTGGTGAACAACAACGCGGCCGCGCTGTGGCTCGCCGTGCAGGGTCTCGCCAGCGGCCGCCGCGCGGTGATCTCCCGCGGAGAGCTGGTGGCCATCGGCGGCAGCTTCCGCATGCCCGATTTGCTGCGCGCCACCCGCGCCAACGTAGTCGAGGTCGGCACGACCAACCGGACACGCCTGTCCGACTACGCCGCGGCGCTGCGGGACGGCGACGTGGCGGTCAAGGTCCACCCGAGCAATTACCGCATCGAGGGTTACGTGGAGGAGGTCGAGCTCGCCGGCCTCGCGCGCCTGTGCCGGGAGCGCGGCGCGCGATTGATCTTTGACGCCGGGAGCGGATCCCTCTATAACTTCGCGGAGTTCGGACTGACGGGGGAGGCGCCCCTTGCCTCGGCGCTGGCCGCGGGGGCGCACCTGGTCACCTTCAGCGGCGACAAGCTCCTGGGCGGCCCGCAGGCCGGGCTGTTGATCGGTGAAGCCACCCTCGTCGCGCGCCTCGCGCAGCACCCGATGATGCGGGCCCTGCGCGTCGACAAGCTCACCCTGGCGGCGCTCGAGGCGACGCTCGTCGCGTATGCAGCCCCGGACCGCCGCCCGGACCTGCCCCTCTTCGACGCCCTGGCCCTCACGGCGACGGTGCTGCGGCGGCGCGCCCGGCGTCTTGCCGCGGCGCTCGCGCCCGCGCTGCCCGCGGGCTGGAGCGTGGCGGTCGAGCGGTCGGTGGGCGCCGTGGGTGGGGGCAGCTTCGCGGAGCAGCCGCTGCCCGGCATCGAAGTGGCCGTGGCGGGGCCGGTCGCGCAGGACGCGGAGCGCTTGCACCACGCGCTGCGGCGCGATCCGCCGCACGTCCTGACGCGGATCGGCGGCGGCGCGGTGCGCGTCGACGTGCGGACGCCGTCGGAGGAGGAGCTCGTGCAGATCGGCACACGCATCCACGAGATCTGGCGCGGCTGGGAGGCCACTCCATGAACGGACCGCGGGACTCCGGGCTGCAGCGCGACGCCGGGCATGCGCAGGGCACAACGCCGCCCACGCCGCAGTCCGGGCCCTCCCTGCCCGACGGTTCCGAGCAGGTCCGCATCCGCGACCTGCTCTCCAATGGCGAGGACGGCTTCTACCCGCTCGTCTACTCGCCGGTGGGGCCGGATCGGTTGGGTGGCGCGGCGGCGCTGCGCGACGAGGCTCTGGGCAGCGAGCTGCGCCGCGTTGCGCAGGGGCTGCGCCTCGCGCCACAGCCCGGCCACGGGTGCGTGCTCCTGGTCGGCGACGACCAGCCCACCGCGCAGGCGCGCGCATTCGTGGCCGCGCAGATCGCCCGCCTGCTAGCCGGGGCGCAGCACCGCGTGCTGTTGGTGGATGCCGATTTCCGCCAAGGGCACCTGAGCGCCGCGCTGGGGCAGGAGGACCACGTGGGCCTGATCGACATGGCCCGCTACGGCGCCTCCCTGCGCTCGAGCACGCAGGACGTGGGGATCCAGGGCGTGGGCCTGGTGGGCGTGGGGTCGTTCTGGCCAGATGAGGGCGATCCTTGCAGCGACGACGAGCTCCGCCATGCGTTGGCGCAGCTGCGTGCCTTTGCCGCGTTCGTGCTGCTGGTCGCCCCGACGCGCCTGGCGGACGGCACCTACAATCCGCTGTTCGCCTACGTCGACGGTGTCCTGCTGGCGGTCACGTTGCGCGATCCATCCGAGGAGCTGCTCGAGCCCACCGTTCGCTACCTGCGTGGGCTCAGCATCCCGCTGCAGGGCGTCGTAGCGTTCACGCGCCCGGCGCGTCCGGCGCCCCCGGCGGCGTCACCCGACCTGACGCCTGGCGCAGCGCGCGCGCAGGCGCCGCGCTCCGCGTTCGGTGCGACTCTGGCATCGGCCGAGGCGTTCGCCGACGCAGACGACCGGTCTGCGGGCAAAGCACCGCTGCAGGCCGAGCCGCGCGCGCACCCGCGAGCAGCTGCAGTCGACGCCGCGGCGGACACCGCAGCGGATGCCGCCCCGGGCGATGCCGGTCACGCCACGCCGCCGTTTAGGCCGCGCAGCGGTGCGCACGCCGAGCTCGGGGAGCCGGCCAGCGAGGGCCCGGTCTCCTCCGACGGGCACCCCGCGCCAGCGCGGAAGCCGGCGGCGTCGAGCCCCTTCTTCCGCGTGCTGACTCTCGCGATGGCCATGCTCCTGCTGAGCTTCGTCGGGTGGTGGATGCTCGTGGAGCGCGGCGGGCACAGGACCGCAGGCACGCAGCCGTCGGCCACGCGGGTCGTGGGCCCGCAGGCGCCGGCCGCCGGCGGCGAGACCGCGTCGCCCCCGCCCGGAGCCGAGGCGCAGGCGCAGGGCTCCGAGGGGGAGGCTGCGGGCCCCGAGGTCGCGGGACCCGCGTCGCGCGCCCACGACGCCGAGGAAGCGTTCCCCGAGGAGGAGATCCCCAAGCCACCGGCCGGCACACCGGCAAGCGCGAAGGGAGCCGACGCCGCGCCAGGGGGGGCGGGCGCCGCGGCCGCGCCGGCAAGCCCGGCGCCCGCAGCGAGCAGTGCGAACTCCGCGCCGGCCACCCCCTCCGGGCCATCTACGGCGACCGGGGCCGCAGCGTCGTCCATCTCCAGCGCGGCCCAGACGGCGGCCGACGGATCCGCGGCCGCGTCCCGCGCCCCCAACGGGCCGGCCAGCACGCTCTCTGAGGCGGAGCGTTCGGTGCTCGAGCAGCTGCTCAAGCTCGCGCCGGGGCAGGGCTATGCGCTGCACCTGTGGAGCTTCCCAGACTCGATGGAGGCGGTGGCGGCCTCGGTGAAGCTGGCCAACGAGGGAATGCAACCCGCCGTGCGCAGCGCGCTCGTTTCCGGGCGGCGCTGGTTCCGCGTGCTGGTGGGGGAGTATCCGACGCGCAAGCAGGCGACGGCCGCGCGCGTGCTGCTCGCGCAGCGGCGCGACGTCGACTTCGTGGGCGTCGTGCGCATCGAGTAGCGACTGGCGCGGCGCGCGGTAGGCGCTGCGCTGGGAATGCGGCGCGCGCGGAACGCGAGCCCCCCGCCGCGCGGCGCCGGGGCCGTCCGGGCGGCAACCACGACTGGCAGGAAGGAACGGCGTGCGACTGAGACGGGTGGAGCTGATCGGCTTCAAGTCGTTCATGGACCGCACCGTGCTGGACTTCCGCACGGGGGTCACCACGATTCTGGGGCCCAACGGCTGCGGCAAGAGCAACGTGGTCGACGCTGTGCGCTGGGTGCTGGGCGAGCAGAGCGCCAAGCAGCTGCGCGGCGAGCGCATGGACGACGTGATTTTCAAGGGCACGCAGAAGCGCAAGCCGCTGTCGGTGGCCGAGGTGAGCCTGGTGTTCGACGACATCGCTGGCGAGCTGCGCGTGCCGTTCAGCGAGGTCGCGATCAGCCGCCGCGTCACCCGCGAGGGCGTGAGCGACTACTTCCTCAACAAGGCGCCCTGCCGCCTCAAGGACATCAAGGACCTCTTCTACGATACCGGCGTGGGAAACAATGCCTACTCCATCATCGAGCAGGAGGTCGTGGGGCAGGTGCTGAGCCCCTCCGAGGACAAGGTGCGCACCATCCTCGAGGAGGGCTCCGGCGTGGTGCGCTACAAGGTCAAGCGCAAGGAGGCGCTGCGGAAGCTCGAGCAGACCGAGCGCGACCTGCTGCGCGTCGAGGACATCATCGAGGAGATCGCCACGCAGGTGCGCAGCCTGGCCCGGCAGGTGGGCAAGGCGCGGCGCCACCAGCGCCTGTTCGGCGAGCTGCGCGCGCTGGAGCTCATCCGCGCCGACCATCTCTCCCGCGAACTGCATCGCGAGCTGGCCCAGCTGCAGGATCGGTCGCAGCAGCTGCGCGCCGAGGACGTGGGCGACGACGCCGAGCTGGCGCGCCAGCGCGTGCGCGTGGAGCAGATGCGGCCTGAGATCGACGAGCTCGAGGCGCAGCGCCGCGCTCGCGAGCACGAGCTCACGAAAGTCGAGGCCGCCCTGGCGCAGACGCAGGGCGAGATCCTCGTGCTGCGCGAGAAAGCCGACAGCGGCGGGCGGCGCGGCGAGGAGATCGCCGCGGAGCTGGCGCGGGCGCGCGAGCGCGCGGCGCAGCTCGCGGCCGAGCACGAGGCGGCGCTGGCCGAGCGCGCGGCGCTCACGGAGGACCTGGCGGTCCAGGATCGGCAGGCCCAGTCCATGGACGAGGAGCTGCGCGCGGCGACACGCCGTCACGACGAGGTGCGGGCCGCGTTGGCGCGGGCGCAGCAGCTCTCCTTGGGCTTCCTGCAGGAGGAGGCCGAGCACAAGAGCGAAGTGGCCGCCGTCCAGGCGCGACTGCACGCCCTGTGCGAGCGGCGCGACGGCATCGCGGCGCAGCTCGCCGACGCCAGCGCGCGCCGCGCGCGCCACGACGAGGCGCGCGCCACGGCAGTGGCCCGCGGCGCGGAGATCGCCCGGCGCCGCACGCAGCTGGAGCAGGAGCTGGCAGCGGCGCAGCGAGCGGAGGCGCAGGCCGAGGAGCAGCTCGAGCAGGCGCTGGAGGCGCGCGCGGCTGCCAACGACGAGCTGGCGCGCGCGGAGAGCCGGCTCGAGATCGCCCAGCGCATCGCCAAGGAGTACGAAGGCTACCGCACGGGTACCGCCCGCCTGCTCAAGGCCGAGACCACCCGGCGGCGCGTGCGCGGGGCGCTCGCCGAGCAGGTGCGCATCGAGCCGGGTTGGGAGTCGGCGTTCGAGCTGCTGTTCGGCGAGGACGCCGATGCACTGCTGGTGGACCGGCTCGACGAGGCGCGCGACCTGGCCGGGCTGCTGGCGCGCGAGGATCTGGGGCGCTGCAGCTTCCTGGTGGACCTGCATGGCGGCCCCGCCGCCGCGGACGAGGATGCCGCAGTGCCCGGGCGGCCGGCGCACACGCTGGCCAAGGCTGACGGACCCGCGCGCCAGCACGTGGCGCGCTGGCTCTCGCGTGTCCGTGTGGTGGACACCGCCGAGGAGGCGGCGCGCGCGGCCGTCGCCCACGCCGGGGCGGGCTTCAGCTTCCTGGCGCGCGAAGGACTGCTGGTGCGTCACGACGGCCTGGTGCGCGGAGGCTCGGGTGCGCGCCGCGAGCTGTCCCTGTTCGGTCGCCAGGAGCAGGTTGCCCTCCTCACGAGCACCGTGCAGCAGCTGCGCGATGGGCTGCAGCATCGCCTTGTGGCCTTGCACGCCACCGAGGAGGCACGTGACGGCGCGCGGCGAGACGCGGGCTCGGCGCTGGCCCGTCTGCAGCAGACCGAGCTGGAGTCGGCCGAGGCGGTGCGCGACCTGGCAGCGCGCCACGAGCAGCTGGAGCGCGAGGAGCAGGCGTGCGCAGAGCTGGGCGGTCGCGCCGACGAGGTGCGCCTGGAGCTCGCGCAGGTCGAGGCGCGCCTGGGCGAGCTGCGCGCCAGCTTGGGGCGGCACGGCGAGGACCAGCAGGCGTCCCAGGAGCGGGTGAACCAGCTGGCACAGGACGTCACTCGCTTGGAGCGCGAGCGTGAAGAGGCGCTCACCCGCCTGGGCGAGCTGCGCCTGACGCTCTCGCACCACCAGGGCGTAGAGCGCGAGCTGATCAGCCGTACGGCGCGCCTGCAGGCCATGGAGGCCGAGCTCGCCGAGCTGATCCACCGTCGCGTCGAGGAGTCGGCCGGGCTGGCCGTCGACCTGGAGACGTGGCTGCGGACGATCCAGGAGCGCGAGGGGGCGCTGGCAGGCCTCTTCCAGCAACGGGAGGAGCGGGGCGAGCTGCTGCGGCAGGCGCGCGAGGCCATCGACGCGCAGCGCCAGCAGCTGGAGGCGGCGCAGGACGCCATGCGCGTCATCGCCGAGCGCCAGCGCGCCAAGTCCGACGCGCTGCACGAGCTACAGCAGCAGGAGACGCGCGCTGCGCTCACGCTGCAAAACACGCAGGAGCGGATCCAGGAGAAGTTCCAGACCACGATCGAGCAAGGTCTGGCGACCATCCAGCCCGAGCAGCTGCCGCCGGAGCTGATCGTGGACAGCGGGAGCTATCCGGTGCAGCAGGTGGAGGAGCTGCTGGCCGACCGGCGGGACCGCATCGAGAAGCTCGGCCCGGTGAACTTCACGGCGCTCGAGGAGTACGAGGCCAAGAAGTCGCGCCTGGAGTTCCTGGAGAAGCAGCGCGACGATCTGCTGGCAAGCAAGGCGGACCTGCTGCAGGCCATCGACCGGATCAACCGCACGGCGCGCCAGATGTTCCGCGAGACCTTCGACAAGGTGCGCAACAACTTCAGGGAGATCTTCTCCACCCTGTTCGAGGGTGGCGAGGCCGATCTGGAGCTGGTCAGCAACGACGACCCCCTCGAGAGCGACATCCTCATCCACGCGCGGCCGCGCGGCAAGAAGGTCGACTCGGTGGCTCTGCTGTCGGGCGGCGAGCGCGCGCTGACCGCCATCGCGCTCTTGTTCGCGGTCTATCTCATCAAGCCCAGCCCCTTCTGCCTGCTCGACGAGGTGGACGCTCCGCTGGACGACGTGAACGTGAAGCGCTTCGTGCGCCTGCTGGAGCGGTTCGCCGACCGCACGCAGTTCATCGTCATCACTCACAACAAGCTCACCATGGAAGCGGCCGATCATCTCTACGGCGTGACCATGGAGGAGAGCGGCGTGAGCAGGCTGGTTTCGGTGAGCTTCGAGGAGGTCGATACCGACGATCCGCTGCAGGCGCTGCGGGACACGGCGCGCCGCCGCGTCCAGGAGGCCGCCGGCGCGGGGGCTGCCGCGGCGGCGGAGATTGGCGCGCCTGAGGCGGGCGCCCTGACCGCGCCGGCCGTTTCCGCGATTGCTGCGCCGCTGCGGGCGCTCTCGGGGGAGGCGTAACCGTTGGTGCTCGGCGCGCTCGCCAAGCTGCGGCGGGGCCTGGCCAAGACGCGCGATCAAGTGCTGGGCCGCATTGGCGCGGCGATCCGGCGCGAGGTGCACCTGGGCGAGGACTTCCTCGAGGAGGTGGGGGAGATCCTGCTGGCCGCAGACGTGGGCGTGGAGGCGACCGATCTGCTTGTGGGCAGTCTCGGCCGCCGCCTGCGCGAGCAGGGCGGCCGCGCCACCCTGGCGTCGGTGACCGAGGTGCTGCGCTTGGACATCGTGGCGCTGCTGCGCGCCGACGGTGCGGCATCACGCGCCGACGGCGCGGTGCCGCAGGCGCTGGGCGGACCGCCCCACGTGATCCTCGTGGTCGGAGTCAACGGCGCCGGCAAGACCACCACCATTGCCAAGCTCGCCCACCTCCACCACGCCCAGGGGCGTCGCGTGCTGCTCGCTGCCGCCGACACCTTCCGCGCCGCGGCCATCGACCAGCTCGCCACCTGGGCGCAGCGCGCCGGCGCCGACTTGATCCGGCAGAGCATGGGTTCCGATCCGGCCGCGGTGGCCTTCGATGCGCTGGGCAGCGCCCAGGCGCGCGGGCACGACGTGGTGATCATCGATACCGCGGGCCGGCTGCAGACCAAGGACAACCTGATGCGCGAGCTGGAGAAGATCGCCCGCGTCTGCGCGCGCCAGGTGGAGGGGGCTCCCCACGAGACGCTGCTGTGCCTTGACGCGACGACGGGGCAGAACGGCATCCCGCAGGCGCGCGAGTTCACACAGGCAGCGCAGCTGACGGGCATCGTCCTCACCAAGCTCGATGGGTCGGCCAAGGGCGGTGTGGTCGTGGCGATCGCCCAGGCGCTGGGCCTTCCCGTACGCTACGTGGGCACGGGGGAGGGCCTCGATGACCTGGCACCGTTCGACGCCGAGGCCTTCGCGCGCGCGCTGTTCGACCCGCGCGAGCAGGAGCCCGCGGCGGGGGATGCCTGAGGCGCGCCACCCGCGCGCCGTCGTGTTGCGTCCGTGCCTGAGGCGAGATCCCATGGCTGCTGACGATGCCCACTGGATGCGGCGAGCGTTGCACCTGGCCCGCCGCCAGCGCGGGGCCACCTGGCCCAATCCGACGGTGGGCGCATGCGTCGTGCGCGACGGGGTGTTGGTGGGCGACGGGTTCCATGCCGCGGCCGGCCAGCCCCACGCCGAAGTTGCAGCGCTGCGCGCGGCGGGCGAGCGCTCCCGCGGCGCCACGCTCTACGTCGCGTTGGAGCCCTGCAACCACTTCGGCCTGACGCCGCCCTGCACGCAGGCGATCCTGGCTGCGGGGGTCACGCGCGTCGTGTTCGCCACGCGCGACAGCAACCCGCGCGTGGCGGGCGGCGGCGGCGCTGCGCTGCGCCGCGCCGGCCTGGAGATCCGCGAGGGTGTGCTCGCCGGGGCCGCCTGGGAGCTCAACCATCCCTTCTTCGAGACGGACGGGGGGCAGGTCCCGCACGTCACACTCAAGCTGGCGCTCTCGGCGGACGGCCGCCTGGCACGCCAAGCTGGCCCCGCGCCCGAGCCGGCCCTGCGCCGGATCACCGGCGAGCGCGCGCACCGGCGCGTCCACTGGATGCGCGCACTGTCCAGTTGCGTGGTCGTCGGCTGGAGGACGATCGAGCTGGACCACCCGCGGCTCACAGCGCGCGGCATCTCCGGTGCGCGCCAGCCGCGGCCGGTGGTGCTGGACGCCCGGCTGCAGCTCGCGCCGCGGCAGCTCCCGAAGGGCTCGCTGCTGCTGGCGAGCCCGCTGGCCTCCGCGCAGCGGGCTTCGGACCTTGCGAAGGCGGGGCACGAAGTCCAGCGTTGTGCGGTGGACGATCGGGGCCGCCTGGACTGGGCGGGGGTCCTCCAGCAGCTCGCGGTGCGCGGGCTGGGGGTCGTCCTCGTGGAGGGCGGGGCCACCCTGGCCGGCGCATTGCTGGCAGCGGGCGCGCCCCATCGCGTGCATCTTTTGTGGGCCCCGGCGCTGCTGGGCGGCGACGGCCCGGCCCTGGGCTCCTACCCAGGCCCCGAGCGGCGCTACGAGACCGTCCGGGTGCGGCGGGTGGGTGAGGACCTCGAGTGGGTCCTACGGCGTCCGGGGTTGGCCCGGCCGGCGGCGGCTGGAGCGACGTGAGCTGCGACGGAGCGCCGGGGATCCAGCAGGATCACGCCGCGCTTGCGTCGAGCCGAACTCCGTGGCGCGCTCTTGGAGCGCCCGCGCACTGTCTCAGGAGCGTCCGATGTTCACCGGGATCGTGGAGGCCGTCGGCGAGGTCGCGCAGGTGCGTGGCAGCTCCGGCGACCGCGACCTGACCGTTGCCCAGACCGAACTCGCCGCGCGGCTGACCCTGGGCGCTAGCGTGGCGGTGGACGGGGTCTGCCTGACCGTGACGGCACTGGACGGCCCGCGGTTCACCGTCCACGCCATCGCCGAGACCTTGCGCGTCACGACCGTCGGAGGCCTGCGGCCGGGTCAGCGCGTGAATCTCGAGACCGCGCTTCGGGCCGGCGCGCCGGTCGGTGGCCACTTCGTGCAGGGGCACGTCGACGCTGTGGGGACGGTCGCCGGGCTGGGGCGCCAGGGGGACTCGGTGCACCTGCAGATCAAAGCCGCCCCCGCGGTGGTGGCCCAGCTCGTCCCCAAGGGCAGCGTCGCCGTCGACGGCGTGAGCCTGACGGTCGGCCCACACCTGGCGCGCGAGCGCTTCGAGGTGTTCCTCATCCCGCACACGCTCGCCGCCACCACGCTGGGCCTGCGCAAGGTGGGAGATCGCGTCAACCTCGAGACCGACATCCTCGGCAAGTACGTGCTGGGGATGCTGCAGCGCGATGGCAGCAGCGGTCTGCGCTGGGACGCCTTGCGCGCCGCGGGCTACGGCACCCCGCCGCAGCGGAGCGGGTCATGAGCGAGGCGCGGCGCCGGCACCGGACCATAGGCCAGCTCGACTCCATCGAGACCGCCATCGAGCAGATCAAGGACGGCGGGTTCGTGATCGTGGTCGACGACGAAGACCGCGAGAACGAGGGGGACCTGATCCTGGCGGCGGAACATGCCACCCCCGAGGCGATCAATTTCCTCGCCCGGCAGGCCCGCGGGCTGGTCTGCCTGGCGGCCACTCCCGAGCGCCTGGAGCAGCTGGACCTCCACCCGATGGTTCTGCGCAATACCTCGCGCCTGGGAACGGCCTTCGCCGTGAGCATCGACGCCGTGCGGCACACCACCACGGGGATCTCGACCAAGGACCGTGCGGAGACGATCAAGCAGTTCATGGATCCCGCCGCGCGTCCCGAGGACTTCGCCCGTCCGGGACACATCTTTCCGCTGCGCGCGCGGCCGGGCGGCGTGCTGCAGAGGGCGGGACACACCGAGGCCGCGGTAGACCTCTCGCGCTTGGCGGGCCGGCATCCGGCCGGCGTGCTGTGCGAGATCCTCGACGATGACGGCAGCATGGCGCGTCTGCCGCGGCTGCTGCGCATGGCCCAGGAGTTCGACCTGCCCATCATCAGCATCGCCGATCTGATCGAGCACCGGCGGCGCCACGAGAAGCTCGTGCACCTGGAGCAGCGGGTGCAGCTGCCGACCGCCTACGGCCAGTTCGCGCTGCACCTCTACAGCGATACCGTGGACAACGGGCAGCACACAGCGCTGGTGATGGGCGATCTGGCCGGCGGGGACGCGATCCTGGTGCGCGTGCACTCGGAATGCCTGACCGGCGACGTGTTCGGGAGCCTGCGCTGCGACTGCGGGGAGCAGCGAGACGCCGCGCTGGCCCAGATCGCCGCCGCAAGGCGCGGGGTCTTCCTCTATATGCGCCAGGAGGGTCGCGGGATCGGCCTGCTCAACAAACTGCGCGCCTACGCGCTGCAGGACGAGGGCCACGACACGGTGGAGGCCAATCAGAAGCTGGGCTTCCCGCCCGATCTGCGCTACTACGGGATCGGGGCCCAGATCCTGGTGGATCTCGGCGTGCGCAAGATGCGGCTGCTGACGAACAACCCCAAGAAGATCGTCGGGCTGTCGGCCTACGGGCTGGAAGTGGTGGAGCGCGTGCCGATCGAGATGCCTGCCAACCCGGTCAACCTGCGCTACCTCGTTGCCAAGCGCGACAAGTTGGGCCATCTGCTCGAGGACCTCGACCCGAAAGGATCCTGATGCCCAAGACCTACGAAGGCCGCCTCGGTCCGACCGATGCGCGTTTCGCCCTGGTCGTCTCCCGCTTCAACAGCTTGTTCAGCGATCAGCTGCTGGCCGGCGCCCTGGATGGCTTGCGCCGTCACGGCGTCGCCGACGACCACGTGGAGATCGTGTGGGTGCCCGGCGCCATCGAGATCCCGCTGCTGGCGCGGCGGCTGGCGCAGACCGGGCGCTTCGCCGCCATCGTGGCCCTGGGCGCCGTGATCCGCGGAGCCACCCCGCACTTCGACCACGTCTGCCGCCTGGTGAGCAACGGCTGCGCTGAGGCAGCGCGGGACAGCGGCGTGCCGGTGATCTTCGGAGTGCTGACCACCGATTCGCTCGAGCAGGCCATGGAGCGCGCCGGCACCAAGGCGGGCAACAAGGGCCACGATGCCGCGACGGCCGCCTTGGAGATGGTCGACCTGCTGCGGCAGCTGCCGCAGGGGCGCTGACCCGGCGTGGGACGCCGGCGCAAGGCAAGGGAGTTGGCGTTGCAGGCGCTCTACGCGGCGGAGGTGGGCGGCGGCTCCGTGGCGCAGGCCGTCGACGACCAGGCGGAGCGCCGCAAGCCCGGCCCCGACTCCCTCGAGTACGCGCGGCTGCTCACGGCAGAGGTCGGGCAGCACCGCACCGAGCTGGACGCTCGCATCGACGCGAGCCTGATCGGCTGGGACCCCAGCCGCGTCGGGGTGGTGGAGCGGTGCATCCTGCGCATGGCGCTGGCCGAGCTGCTCTACGTTCCGCAGACGCCCCCCGCCGTCGCCCTCAACGAGGCCCTGGAGCTGGCTCGCACCTTCGGCACGGAGGACGCCGCACGCTTCGTCAACGGCGTCCTGGACCGCCTGCGGCGCGAGGCGGCCGGTTGACCCTGCGGCGCGCCGGCGCGTTGCCGGTCCCGTCCCACCGCGGGTAGAATCGCACGATGCGGCAGTCCCGGAAAGAGCACTGGGAGCGGTTCTGGACGGAGGCCGGCGAGCTCTCGCTGGCCGACGTCTACGGCAACGACGGCCGCATCCTGCGGGAGATCTTCGGCGTCGTGAACCCGCGCGGGCTGCGCATCCTGGAGGTCGGGGCGGGCACGGGGCGCGACAGCCTCGCGCTGGCCGCGGCGGGCGCGAGCGTGGTGACGCTCGACTACGCCCCGCAGAGCCTGCGCCTGATCCAGGCCACCGCCACGGCCACCGGGGCCGGCGTCGCCGTAGTGGGCGGCGACGGGCTTCGCCTGCCGTTTCCCGACGGCACCTTCGACTTGGTCTTCCACCAGGGGCTGCTGGAGCACTTCCGCGATCCGCGCCCCATGCTGCGCGAGAACGTGCGCGTCCTGCGCGACGGGGGGCTGCTGCTGGTCGACGTGCCGCAGCGCTGGCACTACTACACGCTGGGCAAGCACGCGCTCATGCTCGTGGACAAGTGGTTCGCCGGCTGGGAGACCGAGTTCAGCATCGGCGAGCTGGAGGGGCTGCTGCGCGAGGCGGGGCTGGCGCCGGTGCGCAGCTACGGCGACTGGATGGTCCCGGGCCTGTGGTACCGAGCGTTGCGCAAAGTGCTGCTCACGACCGCCGGCACGCGCCTCCCCATGTATCCCCGGGGGATCCCCCTGCTGGCGGAGCTGGGCGCCGCCTGGCGGCGCTGGTTCTCGGCGCGGCGGGTCTCCCTGTACACCACCATCGTGATCGGCTGCATCGGGCGCAAGGTCGCGAGCGCGCCCGCATCGGCTGCGGGCGCGCGCAATACGGCGGCGGACGCTCGCGCGGCGGGCGCCGGATCTGCGCGCGTCCGCGCAGGGAGCGGCTCCTGAGGATCCTTGCAGTGAACTGGCGCGACCGCGGTGATCCCATGGCCGGGGGCGCGGAGGTCCACCTCCATGAGATCCTGCGTCGGCTGGCCGCGCGCGGGCACGCCGTCACCTGGCTGGCGTGCGCCTACCCGGGCGCGGCGCCCGAGGAGGTGGCGCCCGACGGCATCCGCTACCGTCGGCGCGGCCCGTGGAAGCTGGCCAATCTCGTGCTCCCAGGGCTCCTGCGCGACGAGCTGCGGCGGCGTCGCTACGATATCGTCATCGATGACATCAACAAGATCCCGTTCTTCACTCCGCTGCACACGCGGCTGCCCGTGCTCGCCCTGGTCCCCCACCTGTTCGGGAGAACGGTCTACCGCGAGACGGGCCCGCTGACCGCGACCTACGTGGCGGTGTTCGAGCAGCCGATCGCGCTCGTGTACCGCCGCTGCCGCTTCCTGGTGATCAGCGACAGCACCGCCTTGGACCTGGCGCGGCGCGGTGTCCGTCCGGAGCGCATCTCGGTCATCCACTGCGGCATGGATCACGACGCCTACGTGCGCGACCCGCCGCCCCCGCGCAACGCGGCACCGACCTTGGTGCATCTGGGACGCCTGCGCCGATACAAGAGCGTGGACGTGGCGTTGCGCGCGCTCGCCCTGCTGCAGGAACCGCTGCCGGATGTCACGCTGGAGATCGTGGGCAACGGCCCCGACCTGCCACGCCTGCGCCGCGTGGCGCACCGGCTGGGGCTCGCCGAGCGGGTGCGCTTCCACGGCTGGCTCCCGCGCCCGCAGGTCGTGGACCTGCTGTACCGCTGCCATCTGTGCCTCAACCCCAGCCCGAAGGAGGGGTGGGGGCTGACCGTGATCGAGGCCAACGAGTGCGGAGTCCCGGTGGTCGCCAGCCGGCGGCCCGGCCTGCTGGACTCGGTGCGCGATGGCGAGACGGGGCTGCTGGCCCGCTACGGCGATCCCGCGGACTTTGCCGCCAAGGCGCTCGACCTGCTCGGCGATCCGCCCCGCTGGCGCGCCTGCTCCCAGAACGCGGTGCGCTGGGCGCGCAGCTTCAGCTGGGAGACGGCCGCCCAGCGCACCGAAGAGCTCCTGCAGCTCTGCGTGGAAGAGGCACGGTGAGCGCTCCGGCCGCCGACTCCATCCGCCCGCGTGCCCGGCCGAAGCGACGGGCCTGGCTTTCCATCGTGTTGCGCGCGGCGCTGTCCGCGGCGCTCCTGGCGTGGCTGCTGCATACCCTGCACGGAGCGGCGGCGCGGCTGGATACGCTGCACCCGGCGCGGCTCTGGCCGGCGCTCGCGGTGCTGGCTGTCAGCACCATGCTGGGAGCGTTGCAGTGGATCCTGATCCTGCGTCACAGCGGCGTGTGCCTGCCCGCGCGGCGGCTGCTGTCGCTCTATTGGATCGGGACCTTCCTGAACAACTTCATGCTGAGCAACGTGGGCGGCGACGCGGTCAAGGTCGTGGACGTGGCGCTGGCCGACGGACCGGGCGGCCTGGCCCGCGCGCTGGCGGGCACGCTCTTGGACCGCCTCCTGGGGCTCGTCGCGCTGATGGCGCTAGCGTTCGTCGCTGCCGCCGCGCTGGGGGGGCGCGCTCCCGCGGGGCTGCCGTGGGGCGTGCTGTGGGCCGCCTGTCTGCCTCTGGTGGCGTTGCTCCTCGCTCTGCTCTCGCGCCGCATGGCCGGCGTCGTCGTGCGCGCGCTGCGGCGCGTTGGCCTGCAGCGTCTCGCCGGCCGCGTCGCCCGCGTGACCGACGAGCTGCGCACATTCCGCATGGCTCCGGCGCTGCTGCTGCGGCTCCTGCTCTTGTCCCTCGTGGTGCAGGCCACGCGCGTGCTGACCCACCTGGCGGTGGCCGCCGCGATGGGAATGGCGCTGCCGCCCGCGCGTGTGCTGGGGCTGTACGTGGTCGTCCCGGTGCTGGGTGTGGTGACGACGTTGCCGATCACCTTCAACGGCCTGGGGCTGCGCGAGCTGGCCGCCGCGCGCACGATGCCGGCCCTGGGGCTGGGTCCGGCCGAGGCGGTGGCGATGCAGCTGGCCACCTACCTGGTGCAGGTCGCCCTCAGCCTGATTGGCGGGGTGCTGCTGGCGCTGCGGCTGCTGCGCGGGCAGGGGCGAGCGCCCGCCGCGGCCTAGCCGCGGCCGTCCAGGGCCTGCGGTGGAACCGGCGGCGCCAGGCGGTGTTGCACGCTCAGCGGGGTCCGAGGTCCACGTCGCGCGGCCGCGCGGCCTGTGCTAACGTTCCGCCTCGACCACGGGGGGACCCTCCCCACGCGACCCCGAGCGCTCACAGGGAAGGCCGCCGTTCTCATGCAGAGGTTGCTGGACCGCAACGCCTGGGTCGCCACCGGACTGTTCCTGCTGGCACTCTTCGTCTACGCCGCCACGACTTCCCCCTCCATCGCCTTCTGGGACTGCGGGGAGTTCACCGCGACCGCCTACCGGCTGGGGATCCCCCACCAGCCCGGAACACCCCTGTACGTGCTCGCGGGGAGGGTCTTCTCGCTGCTGCCGCTGGGCTTCGCGGTGGCCAAGAAGATCAACCTTATGAGCAGCTTCTTCGGCGCGCTGGCGGTCATGTTCTCGTACCTCGCCGGCGTGCGCCTGCAGCGCAGCTGGGCGGAAGAGCGCGAGCAGCCCAGCCCGACCTGGGTTGTGCGGCTGGGCGCGGCCATCGGCGCCTGCTTCCTGGCCTTCAGCTTCACCTTCTGGGACAACGCCATCGAGGCCGAGGTCTACGCCATGGCGGCGTTCACGCTGGCCATCACCAGCTACCTCGCGCTGCGCTGGTACGACGTGCGGGAGAAGGACTCCTCCCACACGCTCATGCTGCTCATCGTCTACATCATGGGCCTGTCGATCGGTTTCCACTTGGGATCGATTCTGGTGTTTCCCGGCGTGGTCGTGCTGGTCGTGCTGGCCGACCGCAAGGCGCTGCGCAGCATCGATCTGTGGATCGTGTCGGCGTTCATGACGGCGTTCGTGGTCTCGACCCTGGGCTCCCACCCGGTGCTGGTGGGGACGACCTGGTTACTCGGGCTGGGCTCGCTGTCGCTGGCGGTGGGGCGGATGGTCCGCCGCCGCGGGTTCGCGCTGGCGGGCATCGGGCTGTTCACCCTAGGGCTCTCCACCCACCTGTTCATGCTCATCCGAGCGCACCACGACCCGATGATCAACGAAACCGACCCCACCAGCTTCCAGACGCTGTTGTCGGTCCTGCGCCGCGAGCAGTACCCGCCGCGCTCGATGTTCGTGCGGGAGGCGCCGCTGTGGTGGCAGTTCGGGCAGTTTTGGGGCAGCGTGCTCTGGAAGGCGAACCAGATGGCCGGGCAGCGGGTGATCGGCTATTTGCAGCAGTTCACCTTCATGCCGCGCCACGGCTTCCTGGACAGCTTCCTTCCGCTGGCCTTATGGCTCTACGGCCTGTGGTGCCAGGCCCGCGGCCACGCGCGGCTGTTCACGTCGATCTTCACCAACCTGCTGGTGAACTCCGTCGGCCTGATCCTCTTCCTGAATTTCACCAGTGAGGAGGTGCGTGACCGCGATTATTTCTTCTTCGGCGCCTACCAGTTCCTGGCGATGTTCATCGGGCTGGGCGCGGGCGGTCTGCTGCGCCTGTTGTGGCTTGTGCTGCGCGGCCGCGCGCTGCAGCGGCTGCTCACGATCGCCGTGGGCACGCTGCTCTTGATCCTGCCGCTCCTGCCGGTACTGATGGCCAGGGCCCACCACCCCAAGTGGTTCGAGCACGACCGCAGCCACGACGTGATCGCGCGCAATTACGGCTACAACATGCTGATGGGCCTGCCGCAGGACGCCATCCTGTTCACCAACGGCGACAACGATACCTTTCCGCTCTGGTACCTGCAGGAGGTCGAGCACTTCCGTACCGACGTGCGGGTGGTCAACCTCAGCCTGGTGAATCTGCCGTGGTACATCCTGCAGCTGCGCGACTATGCGCCCAAGGTCCCCATCGCGTGGAGCGACGACCAGATCAACGGCACGGCCACCATCACTCATCGCGACTTCGAGCACGCCTTCCAGACCTACCTGCTGGCGCAGCGTCTGCCCGACAACAAGGTGCTCTACGTGCGCGACATGGCGGTGTGGCATATCCTGCGCACGAACCTGGCGGGGCCCAAGCGCGCGATCTACTTCGCCGTGACCATCCCCGACGACGCCATCGCGGACTTCCTTCCCTATCTGCGCATGGAGGGACTCGTCTACCGCTTCGACCACACCCACAAGAACGAGGAGAAGCCCCCGGCGCCAGCGGTGGACAGCGAGGCGATCGTGCACAACCTCACCCAGGTCTACGACCTGCGCAGCGTGCTCAACGCCCAGGGAGAGACCGACACCACCGTGTATCGCGACTCCAACACCGCGCATCTGCTGCGCAACTACCCCGCGGCCCTCTGCCGCGCTGCCTACGAGGAGGTGGGCAAGCAGGACTACGCGGAGGCGGCGACCGCGCTGGAAGCCGCCTACCACATGGATCCCGGCTTCCAGGTGGTGGTGGAGATGCTGCCTCTGGTGTACCTGCAGCTGCACAACACGGCCAAGGTGGTGCAGGTCGGGGAGCGCTACCTGAGCACGCTCACCGATGGGCGGGCGCTCGACCAGCTGGCCTTCGACATCGGCGACGGCCTGGCCGCGCTGGGCGAGAAAGATCTCGCGCTGGACTGGGCGCGCAAGGTGCAGCAGCGCCTGCCCGACGATTCGATCAGCGCCCAGCTCCTGTTCCGCGTCCATCGCGCGCGCGGCGAGGACGACGAGGCGGAGCGTGTGCTCGCCGAGTGGGTTGCGCGCACTGGGAATCGCGATGCTGCCGCCGAGCTGGAGCGCTTCCGGGCCATGCGCGCCGGCGGCGCCGCCGGCGATTCCGCCCTGTTATTGCCGGCGATGCCACCGGCCGGCGCCCCGGGTACGACGCCGGGTGGAGCGCCGGGAGGAACCCCGTGACCTTGGACCAGCTGCCCCTCGAGCTGCCGGCAGCCTGGCGGGGCCCTCCGCGCGCCGTGCTGGTCACCGGCTGCGCGGGGTTCCTGGGCAGCACGCTCACCGACGCGCTGCTGGCGGGCGGCCATGACGTGCTGGGCGTGGACTGCTTCAGCGATTACTACGATCCCGCCCTCAAGCGGCGCAATCTGCTCGGCGCCGTGGCCCACGCACGCTTCCGCCTGGTGGAGGGCGACCTGAATGCGCTCGAGCTGCGGCCTCTGCTTGCCGGCCGGGAGATCTGCTTCCATCTCGCCGCGCAGGCGGGCGTGCGCGCCTCGTGGGGGAACGAGTTCGACGTCTACTTGCGCTCCAACGTGCGCGCGACGCAGCGGCTGTTGGAGGCCTGCGTGGAGGTGCGCCGCGCCGGTGGAGCGCTGCAGCGGGTGGTCTACAGCAGCAGCAGCTCAGTCTACGGCAACCAGACGCGCTATCCGGTGGCCGAGGATTCCGAGAAGCGGCCGTTCAGCCCCTACGGTGTGACCAAGCTCGCCGCCGAGCATCTGTGCGCGCTCTACGCGGCCAACTTCGGCTTGCCCTGCAGCAGCCTGCGCTATTTCACCGTTTACGGACCGCGGCAGCGCCCCGACATGGCGTTCCGCAAGTTCCTGGACGCCGCCCGGCGCGGGCAGCCGTGGGTGGTCTACGGCGACGGCCACCAGACGCGCGACTTCACCTACGTGTCCGACGCAGTACGCGCCAACCTGCTCGCAGCCGACGATCGCGCTCCCTACGGCGTCTACAACATCGGCGGGGGCGCCCGCGTCGGCCTGCTCGACGCGCTCGCGGTGCTGCGGGAGAGCGCCGTGGCGCACGGCCTGGCGCGCTCGATCACGATCGCGCACGGCGAGCCCATCGCCGGCGACGTGATGCACACCTACGCCGACGGCACGCTCGCCCGCGTGGCGATCGGCTTCGCCGCAGCCGTCGAGCTGCGCGAGGGGCTCGACGCCCAGGCGCGCTGGGTGGCGGCCGAGGCGGCCGCCGATGCGGCCGCCCAGCCCGGGGACTCCGCCACCCGCAGGGCGCGCCCGTGAGCGCTGCGCCCGGCACGGCCGGCCTGGTCCCGGCGCGCGCGTCCGCAGTTGCGGCGCTGTTCCGGGCGGGGGCGCTGGCCGACCTCACCGTGCTCGTGCCGGCGTACAACGAGGCGGAGAGCCTGCCGGAGCTGGTGGAGCGGATCGCAGCCGCGACCGCTCCGCTCACCGCGCGCACGGAGATCCTGGTGATCAACGACGGCAGCACCGACGCCACGCGCGAGGTGGCGCGCGAGTTGCAGCGGCGCCACGCGCAGCTGCGGCTGCTGAGCTTCCGGCGCAACTACGGCAAGTCCGCGGCGCTGGCCGTGGGGTTCAAGCACGCGCGTGGCAGCGTGGTCGTCACCATCGACGCCGACCTCCAAGACGAGCCCGGCGAGATTCCCAAGCTGGTGGAGCGGCTGGCGGAAGGCTACGACCTGGTGAGCGGGTGGAAGCACCACCGCAAGGATCCGCTGGTCAAGACCTCCACCAGCAAGCTGTTCAACTTCGTCACGGGTGTGGCTTGCGGTTTGCGCCTGCACGATTTCAACTGTGGCTTGAAGGCCTACCGCCGTGAGGTCACGCAGTCGCTGGTCGTCTACGGCGAGCTCCATCGCTACCTGCCGGCGCTGGCGCACCTGCAGGGCTTCCGCGTGACCGAGGAGAAGGTGGCGCACCACGCGCGCCGCTACGGCACCACCAAGTTCGGCCGGGCGCGCTTCCTCAACGGACTGTTCGATCTGATGACGGTCATGTTCCTGGCGAGACGGGGCACCTCGCCCTTGCACTTCTTCGGGCGCCTGTCCGCGCTGTTCGCGTTGGTGGGGGGCGGGATCTGCGTCTATTTCCTCGCCATCTGGCTCGGGGGCCACGGCCTGCGCCTGCGCCCCCTGATGCTCTTGGGCATCGCGCTGCTGCTGTTGGCCGTGCAGTTCGTGAGCCTGGGGCTGTTGGCCGAGCTGCTGGTAGCCTCGCGGGACACGGCGGCACACTACCAGCTGCTCGACGAGGACTAGCGACCGCGATGGCGTCCGCGCTGCCGCGCATCGGGGTCGTGGTCCTCAACTGGAACGGCCTCGCGCACCTGCGCGAGTGCCTGCCCAGCCTCCTCGCCTGCGATTATGCCGACCGGATCGCGCTTGTGGCGGACAATGCGAGCCGCGATGGCAGTGCCGACTGGGTCGAGGCCCACTACCCGAACGTGCGCGTCCTCCGCCTGCCGGCCAATCTGCGCTTCGCAGGCGGCAACAACGCCGGCGCGCAGGCGCTCCTCGCGCAGGGGGCCGACGTGGTGCTGCTGCTCAACAACGACACTACGGTCGATCCGGGGATGCTGCGCGCGCTGGGCAGCGCATTCGCCGCCGATCCAGCGCTGCAGATCGCCGGCCCGCGCATCTGCTACTCCGCCCGGCCCGACCGCATCTGGTACGGGGGAGGGGAGGCCAACCTGTGGCTGGGGCTCTGGCGCCACCGCGCGCTGCGGGCGCGGACCACCAGCGGGCGTGATCCCGCGGGTCCTACCGACTGGGTGACGGGCTGCGCGCTCGCCGTGCGCGCGCAGCTGTGGAGCGCGCTGGGAGGCCTGGACGACGGCTTCTATATCTACGGCGAGGACGCTGACTTCTGCCTGCGGGCGCGCGCGCGCGGCGCGCGCATCGCCTACGTGCCGCAGGCCGTCGTGTACCACAAGGTCAGCGCTTCGGTGGGCGGGCACGCGTCCGCGTTCAAGGTCTACCACAAGAGCCGCGCCGCCTGGCGGCTGCTGGCGCGCCACGCACGGCCCTGGCAGTGGCCCACGGCGGCCCCCGCGCTGGTACTGCGCGAGGCGCTGCTCGCCGGATGGCTGCTCCTGCGCGGGAGCCCCCGCTCGGCCCTAGCGCAAGCGGAGGCGTGGCGCGATGGGGTGGGCGGTGGGCAGCAACATCCTGTCGCAGACTGAGCGCGTGGCGCACCGGACGAAGCGCTGACCGAGCAGGCCCGGAATGGGCCAGGTGGCCGGCAGCGCCCGGCGGGCCGCACGGGCCGCAGGCCGCCGGCGACCGCTGCAGGAGCGTGTGGTAGCATCGGCGGGCAGCTGGCGCACCGCGCACGCGGAGCCGCGGCGGGCGGGCAGGCCGGGTTCCTCGAGGGGGGCATGATGCTGGGCAGGCGGCGCGGTGCGGCGGAGCTCCTCTTGCTGCTGGCAGTGGTCTGGTTCGCCGTTGTGGTCGTGCACTCCGACATCGCGTTGCGCGGCAAGATCTACACAAGCAGCGACGCGCAGGCCGCGGAGGCCTTCAAGGTGGTGGGCGACGCGGCGCGTGCCGCTGGCGAGTACCCGCTGTGGAATCCCTTCGTGTTCGCCGGCATGCCGTCGTTCGCCAGCCTCAGCTACACGCCCAACGTCTACCCGCTGCAGCTGCCGTTGGCATGGCTCGACGCGCATCTGCACGCCCCCCCCATGACCTGGCTGCTCGTTCACCTGCTGCTCGCGGGGTTCTTCACCGCCGCCTACGCTCGCTGGCGTGGCCTGTCGCTGCCGGCGTCGGCCGCCGCCGGGGCCCTGGTGGTGGCGATCCCGCAGGTCCAGGCGTGGTGCGCCTACGGGCACGGCACCAAGGTGGGGACGTTCGCCTGGCTGCCGCTCACGCTGTGGTGCCTGGAGGGGGTGCTGCGCCGCGGGCGCTGGTTGTTCGCCTTCGGGCTGGCGGCGTCGCTGGCCATGCAGTTGCTGCGCGGGCATGTGCAGATCGTCTACTACACCGCGCTCGCCGGCGGGTTGTGGACGGCGATCCTGCTGTGGCCCATGCTGCGCGCTCCCGCCGCGCGGCGGACGGCGCTGCAGCGCGCCGCCATGCTGGCCTGTGCGTGTCTGCTGGCGCTGGCCGCGGCCGCGGTGATCTACCTGCCAGTGTGGGAGTACCAGGCGCATTCCATCCGCGGCGCGGGCAGTCAGGGCGGTGGGACCACCTACGATTACGCCACGGCCTGGAGCCTGCCGCCCTCCGAGCTGGACACGTTCTGGTGGCCCACGGCCAAAGGCTATGGGCGCGGGAGCTACGCCGGCGGCATGCCCTTTACGGACTACCCCAACTACGTGGGCGCGCCGGTGCTCGCTCTGGCGCTGGCGGCGCTGCTGCTGCGCCGCGACCGCTGGTGCTGGTGGTTGCTGGCGGTGGCGGGGCTGGCCACGCTCGTGGCGATGGGCAAGCACAGCCTGCTGTACGACCTGATGTTTCGCGCGCTGCCGGGCTTCAAGAAGTTCCGCGTGCCGGTGATGATCCTAATCCTGCAGCAGTGGACGTTGCTGCTGCTGGCGGCGACGGGGCTGGACGCCATCGCGCGCCGGCTCGCCGACGAGCAGGTGCCGCGCCCACGGTGGCTCTCGCCGCCCAGCGCCGTGGTCGTTGCGCTCTGCGGCGCTGTGCTGCTGCTGCTGGGCACCATCGGCGCCGATGCGCTGCGCACCAACTCGATGGCGGTTTGGCAGCGGGCGCGGCCCGAGCTGCCGTCGGCCGTCCTGGCCTTTGCCGCCGACCTGGCGCGGCGCGACGCGGTGCGCCTGGGGCTGCTGATCCTGGCCAGCGTCGGCTGCTGCGTCGCGCTCGGCCGCCGCCGCCTCCCCGCGGCCTGGGCCAGCGGCGCCATCGCGCTCGGGCTCTTCCTGGACTACTTCGCCGTGGGACGTCCCATCGTCCACCCCGAGCGCACGCTGCCCGGTCTGGCGCGCCAGGGCAGCCAGGTGGTCGTCGTACCCAGCCCTGCGGTGGTGCAGGAGCCGAACACACTGCGTGCGGCGGTAGAGGGCAGTGCCTTGACCCGCTGGCTCAAGCAGCAGGGGCCGCGCCCGCGCGTGTGGCCGGGGGGGCGCCTGGCGGCGGACAACAGCCTGGCAGCGCAGCAGATCGTGAGCCTGGGGGGCTACCACCCAGCGAAGTTGAAAGCCTACGAGGACATCCGCGCGCGCCTCTACGACCGCGAGCCGCGCGTGGAGCTGGCCAACCTGCTGGCGGCGGAGTTCGTCGTGTTCGACCAGCCGCTGCCGCCGGAATGGCTGGACGCCCTAGAGGCGCACGGCATGTCGCTGCAGCGTGAGCCGGTCTACGCGGGCGACGATGGCGTGGTCTACCGCAACCGCTCGGCCCGCCCCCGTGGATGGCTGGTGAGAGCGTTCGAGCTGGAGGACCCGGCGCGCGGTACGCCCGCCAGCGAGCCCGCGCCCAGCGTGCTGAACCGCGTGCTGGCACCGGGCTTCGACCCCGCGCGCACGGTAATCCTCGCACAGCCGCCCGATCCGGCGCCGCAGCCTGCAGCCGCGCCCTTGCCCGAACCGGCGGCCGCGCGCGTGCGCGCGGAAGGTTACAACTGGGTGGAGTACGAAGCGCAGGCACCCGCGCCCGCGGTGCTGGTCACGGCCGACATCTACTATCCGGACTGGAGCGCCACCGTGGACGGACACCCCGCCCCCGTACTGCGCGCCGACTACGCGCTGCGCGCGGTGGCGCTGCCCGCCGGTAGCCACGTGGTGCGCTTCCAGTTCACGGCTCGCAGCTTCCATGTGGGCACCTGGATCAGCCTCTCCGCCGGTGCCGTGACCATGCTGGGCCTGGCGGTAGGCGCCGTCAGCGCCTGGCGGCGTCCGGCCGCCGCGGCGTGAGGCCGGGCCGCTGGATGCTGCGGAGGATTGCATGAAGGCACTGGTCGTCATCCCGACCTACAACGAGCGCGAGAACATCGTGCGGCTCATCCCGCAGGTGCTGGCCCAGGATCGCGATCTGTGCGTGCTGGTCGTCGACGACAACAGCCCCGACGGCACCGGCCCGGCGGTCGACGCCCTCGCCGCGCACGAGCCCCGCGTCCGCTGCCTGCACCGGCCTGCCAAGCGCGGGCTGGGCTCGGCCTACATCGCCGGTTTCCGCTACGCCCTTGAGCAGACCGACGCGGAGTTCGTCTTCGAGATGGACGCCGACTTCTCCCACGACCCGGCGTCGTTGCCGAAGTTCCTCGAGGCGGTGCAGGAGGCCGACCTGATCGTGGGCAGCCGCTACCTGCACGGCGTCACGGTCATCAACTGGCCGCTGTCACGCTTGATCCTGTCGGTCGCGGCCAACCTCTACGCCAGCCTCGTGACCGGACTGCCGCTCAAAGACTGCACGGGCGGATTCAAGTGCTTCCGGCGCCGGACGCTGGAGGGGATTCCGCTCGAGCGCGTGCGCAGCGACGGCTACTCCTTCCAGATCGAGCTGAACTATCACGCCTGGAAACGTGGGTTCCGGATCAAGGAGATCCCCATCATCTTCACCGATCGCGTCGTGGGCATGAGCAAAATGTCGCAGCGCATCGTCTGGGAGGCGGCGTGGATGGTGTGGCGCCTACGGGTGCTCGGAGGACGCTAGACGGGCGGCCGGCCGGCGGCGCTGCACCATGACAGAGCTCACGCTGATCCTGGTCAACTATCACAGCGCAGAGCCGCTGGAGCGCTTCTTCGACAGCCTGGAGCGCCATCCGGTCTCCGCTGCGCACGAGATCCTCGTGCTGGACAACGCTCCTGGCGATGGCGTCGCCGAGCGGCTCGCGGCGCGCGCACCGCAGGCCCGCGTCATCTCCATGGGGCGCAACGTGGGCTACGCGCGGGCGGTCAACGCCGGCATCGCCGCCGCCTCCGGGCGCGCCTTCTTGGTGATCAACCCCGATGTCGAGCTGAGCGAGGGGGGTGTCGACAGCGCGCTGGCCTACCTGAACGCGCACCCCGAAGTGGGGCTCCTGGGCGCGCGCCTGCTCAACGCCGATGGGTCGGTCCAGCGGAGCGCGCGGCGCTTCTATACGCTCACCACCATCCTGTTGCGGCGCACGCCGCTCGGGCGGCTGTGGCCGGCCCACCCGGCGCTGCGCGCGCACCTGATGCTCGACGACGACCTGGACGCACCACGGCCCGTGGACTGGGTGATGGGCGCCTGGATGATGGCGCGCCGCGACGCCGTCGAGCGTGTCGGGCCCATGGACGGGCGCTTCTTCCTCTATTTCGAGGACGTCGACTGGTGCTACCGCATGTGGGCTGCGGGCTACGAGGTCCACTACTTCCCAAGCGCGGCGTTCGTGCACCAGTACCGGCGCAGCAGCGGGCGGGTCGGCAAGACGCTGCTCTACCATCTGCGCAGCTTCCTGAGCTTCTACGACAAGTGGGGCGCGCTGGTGTACGTGACCAAGCACCTGCGCCCCGGCTGGGAGACGCTGACGGCGGTCGTGGCGGACATCCTGCTGCTGAACGCGTCGTTCCTGGGCGCGTTCTACGCGCGGCGGGCGGTCGATCCGCTGTTCCCCGAGCCACTCTTCGACCTCGCCGACTACGTGCCGCTGCTGCTGTTCACCAACCTGGTGGCGCTGGTGACGCTGCCGCTCCTGGGGCGCTACCGGCAGCGCGGCGCGGCGCGGCGCATGACGCAGTGGCTCACGGCCGGGCGCACCGCGCTGCTGGTGACGTTGCTGGTCATGTCGGGGACCTTCGTCTCCCACACGCGCACGTTCAGCCGCGCGGTGATCCTGCTGCTGTTCCCCGTGTACACTCTGGGTCTGCAGCTGGCGCGGCTGCTGCGCGAGCGCGTGCTGGGCGGCGCAGGCGGCGCGCCGGGTGTAACGCGGGCCCTGCTGCTGGGCAGCCCGGTGCGAGCCGCGCAGCTCGCCCGCACGCTGGCGCAGTCGTCGGGGTCCGGGCTGGTCGTGGCCGGGGCGGTCACGACCGACGGTGACGTCCCGGCGGGCCTGCGCCGCCTGGGCGCTGTGGAGGAGGCGGGCGAGATCGCGGAGCGCTATCGCGCGGGCGAGGTGCTCGTGGACGCACAGGACGCCCCCCACGAGCGGATGGAGGCGGCGGTGCGCGAGCTGGCCGCCGGGGGAGCGGTCGTGCTGCTTCAACAACCATGGGCCGCGGCCGCCGCCGGGCCGGACACCGCTCGGCGGCGCCACGGGCTCACCTGGTGGAGCGTCCGCCCACCGGCCGCCTGCGGCGAAGGGGCATGGCTCAAGGCGCTCCTGGACCGGCCCCTGGGAGCGCTGCTGTGCCTGTTGTCGCTGCCCGGCTTCGTGGTATGCTGCACGTTGGGATGGCCGCTGCGGCTGGTCGCGCTCGGCGCGCAGCAGCGTCTGGGCCACCGCCGGCAGCGCCTGCGCTGGCGCGAGCTGGTGCTGCGGCGCAGCGGCGCTCCGCTCTGGGGAATCGTCCAGCTTCCCCTGTTCGTGCAGGTGCTCGCCGGGCGCTTGAGCTTGGTGGGGCCCTGCCCCCTGCCCGCCGGCGTCGAGGAGGAGCTCGGTCCGATCCAGTTGCTACGGTTCGCGGTGAAGCCCGGGCTGACGGGCTTCTGGCAGCAGGCACCCCGGGGGGCAGCCCTGGGGCAGCTGATCGCAGACGACCTGGAGTACCTCGAGCGCTGGTCCTTGACCCTCGACCTCGATCTCTTCCTGTCGGGGTTCTGGCGGCTCATGGGGAGCCGCGACCGCTGGCATCCGGTGCCCGTTTCCACGCGAGCGCGCTCATGAGCCGACACATCACCGTGCTGACGTCGCTCGCGCTGCCGGCGCTGCTCGCGCTGGTGGTGCTCGTGGCGCTGCCGGCGCCCCCAGCGCTGCGCGGGGTTACGACCGGCGCAGCGCAGGCAGCGGGCCTGCACGACCCGTCCGCCTGGTCGGTATTCCTGCCCGCCGAGGAGATCCAGCAACTGGTCCCCTGGAACGGGCGGCTCGCCGGCGCGGACAAGGTGGGCGGATTGCTGCTGCTCGACCCGGCCACGTTCGCGGTCGAGGTGCTCACGACCCGCGAGGGCCTGACGGTCAACGGGCTGCTCGATGTCGCGACCGATGCCCAGGGCCGGCTGTGGATCGCCACCAATGGCGGAGGGATCGTCCGTCTGGACGCCTCCTTCGCCGTGCGGCGCATCACGAGCCTGCTGCAGCCGAAGGTGACTACGCTCGCCGCCGACGGCGACGTGGTCTTCTACGGCACGGATCAAGGCGCCGGGCGCATCGTGGGCGGGCTGCCGGAGGCCACCTACACCGTGGGCGATGGCCTGGTCGCCGACGGCGTGCGCGCAGTGGCCGCCTGGGGCGGACGTGCCTGGTTCGGCACGGTGGCCGGTGTGAGCGAGTTCGCCAGCAATGTCTTCACGACGCGTGATCAGGGCCTGGGGCGGGTCTTCATCTACGACATCGTGGCCGGGCCACGCGGCGTGTTCGTCGCCACCGACCTGGGCGTGCACTGGTTCGACGACGCGGCGCAGAGCTGGGTGCCGGCCGCCGCCGGCCTTGCCGAGGGGATCCGCAACCTGGCGCTCTCGGACAGCACCGTGGTTGCCCTCTCGTTCCCCGTGTCCGGCGCCCAGCGCGTGTATCAGCTCCCCCCGCGGAGTGCGGCCTGGCAGGTGGCATCGGTGGCGAGCGTGGATCGCGAGCTGCTGTGCGCCGGGGCCGCGCCCGACGGCCAGCTCTGGCTGGGCGGGACGCAGCGCGATGCGCAGGCGATCGCTCAGGATCCGCGGTCAGTGTTCCTGCGGGCAGACGAAGGTGCCAGCGCGGTCCTGCGGCGCATGTTCGGCGCCAGCACCCGGGGCAGCGCCGCCGTCGCGTCCGACGGCGCCGGCGGAGCCTGGATGGCCACCGAGGCCAGCCGCGCAGGCGTCACCCATCTGCGACCCGAGGGCAGCGCGGTCGCCTACAATCTCGACGCGGCGGTGGCAGGCGTGGGCTGGTGCACCGCCCGCACCAAGATCTCTGTGCTGCGCGCCCGCGACGGCTCGCTGTGGGTCAGTACCCTGCCCGACTGCGTCACGCGCGTGGTCCCGCACGCGAGCGATGATCCGCGCGAGGCGGTCTACGAGAGCTACACCGACCAGAACAGCGGAATCCGCACGCGCCGCGTGGTGGTCGTGGCGCAGGATCCCGTGGGCCGGCTGTGGTTCCTCAGCGACGGCGGCGGCTCCCCGACGAGCACCCTCGACAGGGGGATCGACATCCTGCTCGATCCGTCCGACCCGGTGCCGGCGACCTCCTGGATGCAGCTGCGCCTGCAGAACAGCCAGCTCGTCGGCGAGTCGGTGCGCGGGGTCACCTTCGGCCCCGGCGGCATCGCGTGGATCGCGGTGGACGGCCAGGGGGTCCAGCGTTGGGACACCGACGGACCGGCCGGCGATGAGACGCTCGCGCAGACTGCGGTCAATCCGGTGCGCTGGGACCTGATCGGGCAGGCGCGCCTGCAGGGGTCGCTCATCTCCGGAGTCGCGCTGCGCAGCCCGCGCGCCATCGCCATCGCGCCGGACAACACGCTGTGGATCGGGAGCTCCGACGAGGGACTCCTCCATATCCAGTACGTCCGCCCGGACACGCTGCTGATCGGCCTGGACCAGTTCGGCGAGCGCCTGTTCGGACCGGGTCTGTTGTCGGCGAACGTGGCGGCGATGCAATTCGACCACTTCGGCGCGCTGTGGGTGGCGACAGCGGCGGGGCTCAACCGCGTGACGGGCAGCCAGCAGGATCTCGCCGTCGACGCCTTCACGACCCTGCCCGCCTTCGACGGCCAGCTCTACTCGCCGGAGGTCATCAGCCCCCTGCCGGGCGCGAACGTCTTCGCGCTGGGGTACGACGCGCCGCGCGACCACCTGCTGATCGGAACGCAGACGGGGTTCGCAGTGCTGGACGTGGCGGCGATCACGCCCGCCCCTGCCGCCGCGCCTGCGATCTACCTCTATCCCAATCCGCTGCGCGCGGGCCAGGCCGGTGTGCGCCTGGGAGGATTCGAGGGCACCTGTCAGGTCCAGATCTACACGCTGGCGGGCGTGAAGCTCTTGCCCGAGCCGGTCGACGTGCGCGCCGGCGATCTGGTCTGGGACGCGCGCATCGCCACCAGCGACTTCACCTACGACACACGCCCGGTGGCCAGCGGCCTCTACCTCGTAGTGCTCGATCACGAGGGCCGGCGCTCCCAACTCACGCTGGCCATCGAGCGCTGAGCTGGAGGGCGGCCGCACCGTGCCCAGAGGACGCAAGGTTCTGATCGTGGGCGCCGGCGAGGCCGCGCGCATGATCGCCGAGGAGCTGGCGCGCGAGAGCGACTACCAGCGCGACGTTGCCGGGTTCCTGGACGACGACCCGGCGCTGGCCGGGAGCAGCGTCGGCGGCATTCCGGTGCTGGGTACCACGGCCGAAGTGGCCGCGCTCGCCCGCCGCGAGCGCGTCGACGAGATCGTCATCGCCATTCCCTCGGCTCCCGGCCACGTCATCCGGCGTCTGCTCACCCAGGCCCAGCGCGCTCACCTGCCGGTGCGCATCGTCCCGGGGCTGCGCGACATCATCAAGGGTGCCGTCCACTTCGAGCAGGTGCGCGAGGTCTCGCCCGAGGACCTGCTGGGCCGCCAGACGGTCGATCTGGTGGAGGGCCCCATCCGCGACGCCGTGCAGGGGCGCGACGTGCTCGTCACCGGGGCCGGCGGCTCCATCGGCAGCGAGCTGTGCCGCATCCTCGTGGGATTCCAGCCGGGATGCCTGTGGCTGCTGGGCCGTGGCGAGAACAGCCTCTTCGAGATCGAGGAGGAGCTCCGCGATGGCCTGGGCTACCGCGACGCACGCGTCGTGCTGGCCGATGTGCGGGACGAGGCGCGCCTGGGCGTGCTCGCCCGTGACCTGCGCCCCGACGTGATCCTGCACGCGGCTGCCCACAAGCACGTCCCGTACATGGAGCTCTACCCGGAGGAGGCGGTGCTGGTCAACATCCTGGGCACCGCCAACCTGCTGGAGTTCACGCAGCGCGTGGGGGCCCAGCGTTTCGTCATGTTGTCCACCGACAAGGCGGTGCGTCCGCGCAGCGTGATGGGCTCCAGCAAGCGCGTCGCCGAGTTCCTGGTGGAGGCGGCGGCACGCGAGAGCTCCGCGCGCTACATGTCGGTGCGCTTCGGCAACGTCATGGGCAGCCGCGGCAGCGTCGTGCCGCTGTTCCAGCGCCAACTGCGCCGGGGCGGCCCGCTGACGGTGACCGACCGCGCCGCCACGCGCTACTTCATGACCATCCGGGAGGCGGCGATGCTGGTGATCCAGGCCATGGCCGGAGGTGAGGGCGGCGAGGTGTTCGTACTGGACATGGGCGAGGCGATCAACATCTACGAGCTGGCCCAGAACCTCATCGCCCTGGCGGGCCTGGGTCAGGAGGACGGCATCGAGATCGTGGAGACCGGGCTGCGCCCGGGTGAGAAGTTGCAGGAGACCTACCTCGCCGACACCGAGCCCACACGTCCCGGCCCGCACCCCCAGATCCTGGTGGCGAGGCCGGCGATCCCCAGCGGCTTCGACCCCCGTGCCGCGGTGGCGGAGCTGCGCTCGCTGGCGCTGCGGGGCGAGCGCGCGGCGATCCGCGCACGGCTGGCGGCGCTCATCCCCGACCACGAGGACGGCGACGGGGGCAGCCCTTGAGCGATGGGCGGCAGCGGCCGTCGGCGCCGCAAGCCACGCTGGCGCAAGCGCTGCAGCTGCGGCAGCTCGATGCCGTGGATTTGGGCGAGTGGGACGAGCTGCTCGCCGGCGACCCGCGCTCCCATCTGTTCCAGCGCCCGCACTGGACGCTGCGGTACGCGCGGCACCACGCCCGCTGCTCGGCCCACTGGCTGGAGGCGCGCGACGCGCGCGGCAGGCTGTGCGGTGGTCTGCCCCTGGTGCGGGTGCGGCGGCTTTGGCTCTGCGCGCTGGCCAGCGGCATCGGGGGCACCTACGGTGGGCCGGTGGTCCGCGCGGATGTGCCGCAGGCCGAGGCGCTGCTCTTGGCAGCCTTCCTACGCGCGGGTGGCGCGCGTGTCCTGCGGCGCGAGCTGGTGTGGCGCTCTTCCGAGCCCCCGCGAGGGGGGGCGGGCCGGCTGGCCGCCATCGAGTCGGGATGCCTCGACCTCGTGGACGGCTTCGAGCGCTTCTGGAGCGACGTCTTCCCCAAGAACCGCCGCAACGAGTGCAACCGCAGCGAACGGCGCGGGCTGCGCGTGGAAGCCAGCCGTGACCCGGACCTGCTGGTGCGTTTCGCGCCGCTCTATCGCGCAATGGCGCGACGCTGGGGGGTCGCGGCCGAGCCGCTTCCATTCCTGGCGGCGGTGCTGGCCGAGGAGCAGGACGCCGTCCTGTTCGCCGCCCGGCGCGGTGACGAGCTGCTGGGCGCGCACCTCTGCCTGCGCATGGGCGACGAGCTGTTCGCCTGGATCGGCACGACCGCACGTGCCGACGATGTCTTTCCCTCTGCGCTGCTGATCAAGGAAGAGGCGCGCTGGGCCGCCGCGCGCGGCCTGCGCAGGATCAATCTGGGCAGCAGCCTGGGGCTCTCCGGCGTGGCCGAGTACAAGCGCCTGCTCGGCGCGCGCCCGGTCGTGCGCTGGCTGCTGGTGGACGAGCCGGCGCCGCTGCGGCTGCTGCGGCGGCGCCCGGCAGGCGCGGCGTGGTGACGGGCGCGGCCGGACGCGGTGGGCCGCCCACGGGCGACGTCGGATTGCGCCCGCGCGCGGCGGGTTTGCTCGCGCTGGCGGCGTATGCGGCGCAGGCCCCGCTCTACTTCCGCTATATCACCGACGACACGTTCATCTACGCGCGCTTCGCGCGCAATCTCGCCCGCCACGGCGAGCTGGCGTTCAATCCCGGCCACCCCGTGCACGCGGCCACCAGCCCGCTGTGGGCGGCTCTGGGCGCCGCCGGCGCGCGGCTGGGGCTGGAGCCGTTCTGGGTGCTCAAGGCGCTAGGCTGGATCGCGGGTGGGGTGGCGGTGGTGACGCTTGCGCGGGTGGCCGCCGCGCAGCTACGCGACCGGACCTGGACGCTTTTGGTCATCGCCGTGGCTGCGACCGAGCCGTGGCTCGTGCGCTGGTCGGGATCGGGGCTCGAGACCGGACTGGCTGCGCTGGTGGTGGTGGCCGCGATGCACTGCGCGCTGCGGCCGGCCGCGCAGGTACGCTGGACGGCGTTGGGCTGGACGCTGGGGTGCGCACCGCTGGTGCGCCCTGAGCTGGTCGTGCTGGCCGCGTTGACCGGCGCGGCCGCGCTGGCCACTCCCGCCGCGCGCCGCCGGCCCGGCTTCTGGATCGGGCTGCTGCTGCCGATGGCGGTCTGGTCGGCCTACGCGCTGCCGCAGCTTGGCCGCATCTGGCCGCTGACCGTGCAGGCGAAGTCGACGCCACTGGGGCTGCAGCCGGCGCGCCTTGCGGGCAACGCGTGGGTTCTGGCGAAGCTGCTGGGAACGGCGGCGCTGTTGCCCTGCGCCATGCTGCTCCCTGAGCTGGCCGCGCTCCCGCGCCGCTGGCGGACGCTGGCCGCACAGAGCTGGCTGCAGCCGCTGCTGCTCGTGTGGATCGTGCTGCTGCCGGCGGGCTACCTCGTGCGTGACGTGCAGGTCGTGAGCCGTTACCTCGAGATCGTGCTGCCGGCGATCGTACTGCTGAGTGGCGCGGCGGCACGGCGGCGTGCGCGGGCCGGTGGCCACCGGTGGGGGAGGGGGCTGGCCGCGCTGTGGGCCGCGCAGGCCGCCGCTGGGCTGACGCTCACGCTCGCGATCGTTGCGCCCAGCGCGGCGGCGTTCTCGCGCAGCTGGGAGCAGGGGCTGGGTGGCATCGCACGCTGGCTGCGCACCAACACGCCGCCCGACGCCGTGGTGGCCATCTACGACATCGGGCTGGTGGGATACCGGAGCGACCGGACGATCCTCGACCTCGGGGGGCTGGTGGACCCGCGCATGGAGCAGCTGCGTGACCAGGTCGACGACCGCGAGATCGTCGAGCGCGGGCTGTTTCTGCAACTTGGCCGCGCCGACTACCTGGTGGATTGGTCCGCCGCGCCGGACGCGCTGGTGGCGGCGCCGCTGGGGAACCGGCGCGCCGTTCCGGTGCTGCACGAAACGGTGGCCAACCGCGGCCTCTCGCGCCCGGGGCCCATCGCCTACACGCTGTATCGCCTCGAGCCGGCGCACTGACCGGCGCCGCGCGCGCCCGCCCGCGCCGCGCTCACCTCCTCGAAGTTATCCCCAATTTTCTCGCGCTACCTGACACGCAGGGGGGCTTTCCGCTTTACAGCCACACCCACGCCATGGAAACTGCAGGTCCTTAGAGGGCTTTAGTGGTCCTAAGAGGGAAATTAAGTATAACTTGGTTTAAAAAAACAAGTTAAGTCGATAAAGGTCCGTAGCGATGACCGAGCCCGAGCCCGCTCCCGCCCATGGGGTCGCGTCCTGCTACTTCTTCGGCCGCTACCGGCTGAAGATCGACGAGAAGGGCCGCCTGACCCTTCCGTCGGCCTTCCGGCGTGCACTTCCCGATGGCTCTACGGAGGAGGTCGTGCTGCTGGTGGGCCCCGAGCAGTACATCGAGGTGCTGCCGAACCCCGAATGGCAGGACCGGATGCGGCGTGCCCAGCCTGGCCCCGCCGTCAAGCGGGACACGCTGCGCGCCTGGCGCCGCGGCATCTTCGGCCAGGGCGATTCCGCACCGCTCGATGAGAAGGGGCGGATGACCATCCCGCAAGGACTGCTCGAGGCGGCCGAGATCGAGCGCGACGTGATCGCGCTGGGCGTTGACCGCGTGATCGAGCTCTGGAACCCCGATCGATTCTTCGACTACGAGAAGCAGCACACGGTCGACGCGTCCGACGTAGAGGACATCCTCTACTGAGCCGGCGCGCGGCCGCAGAGGCGAGGCCAATGCGAGATCCCCGGTCGAATCCCCCCACCGTCGCGCCGTTGGCCGGCCGTCCGGTTGCCGGGGGCCCGTGGGGCGGTTTCCTCCTGGCGCACGGCAGCGCCGGAGCGATCCATGTGAAGCTCACGGGCGTGCTCTCGCGCGCCAGCCTCGACCAGCTCGACCTGGCCGTGCGGCGCGCCTGCCGCAGCGACGCAACCACCTTCGTGCTGCTGGATGCCTCCGCGCTCGCGCATATCCCGCTGTCGGTCGCCGCCGAGCTGCTGGATCGCGAGCGCGCCTGGCGGCAAATCGCCGCCGTCACTGTGTGGGTCCGTCCGTCGCCGTATCTCGTCGCACTCCTGAACCTCGCATGCGGCACCGAAGGGCTCCCGGTGCTGCCCGATTTCCAGTCCGCCCAGCGGGCGCTTCGCGCCGTGGCCGGGCAGACCTCGGGGACCGCGCGCGGCCGACTGGAGGCCTGGAGCGCGCCGGTCCACTGATACGGCGTGGACACGCGGCACCAGCCGGTTCTGCTGCAGGAAGCGCTCGAGCTGCTGCGACCCGGCCCGGAGAAGGTGCTGTTGGATCTGACGCTGGGTGGAGGGGGCTACTCCTCCGCGCTGCTGGAGAGGGGGTGCCGCGTGATTGCGCTCGATCGTGACGCCGCTGCCCTGGAGCGCGCCCGCGCGCGCCTGCACGCGCATGGGGCGGCCTTCAACGCGCTCCAGCAGGACTTCGCGCGCTTCGGCGAGACGCTCGACTTGCTGCGTGTGCCCGCCGTCGACGGCATCTGCATGGACCTGGGGATGTCCAGCGACCAGCTCGACGATCCGCAGCGTGGCTTCGCGTTCCGGCTCGAGGGCCCGCTCGATCTGCGCTTCGACCGCAGCACAGGGCGCCCGGCCTGGGAGCTGTTGTCCGCGTCCGAGCGCCCGGTGGTCGAGGGCTGGTTGCGTGATCTGGGCGAGGTGCGCCGCGCCGCGCGCATCGCGCGGGAGCTGACCGGCCGGGCGCGAGCAGGGCAGCTGCGCACGACGGCGCACGCCCGCGCGGCGGTGGAGGCCTGCCTGCCGCGGGGGGAGCGGCCGGAGCCGGAGCTGGCGCGTGTGTTCCAGGCACTGCGCATCATGGTGAACGGCGAGCTGGAGCAGCTCGATTCTGCCCTGGGGCAGGTGGCCGACCGGCTCAGGGCGGGCGGGCGCTTCGTCGCGGTGTCTTACCACAGTCTCGAGGACCGGCGGGTGAAGCGGCTGCTGTCGCTGGAGAGCGGCAAGGTAGAGGGCAGCCGCCACCTGCCGGCCCCGCAGGCGCGCGCGCCGCGCCTGCGCGTGTTGACGCGGCGTCCGGTGCGTCCCGGGGCCGACGAGATCCACCGCAACCCGCGGGCACGCTCGGCGAGGCTGCGGGCGGGGGAGCGGATCCCATGAACCTGCAGCTGGACCGCCGCGCGCGAGAGCAGGCCAAGCAGCGCCGCCGCCAGCGTACCCGCCGCGCGGTGCTTCCTGCCGTGCTGCTGGCCGCGGGCATCGCGGTGCTGTTCGCCATGTCCTGGGGCGCCAACGAGGTGGAGCAGGCACAGCGGCGGCAGACGCGGCTGCTGCAGCAACGGTCCTACCAGGCGGACGAGCTGCGCCGCCTGCGCACGGAGTGGCTGGAGCAGACCTCTCGTGAGCGGATCGTGACCCGCGCGCGGTTGGAGCTGGGGATGGTCGACGTGGCGGCCCAGCCGAAAGAGGTCATCGCCCTGCACGTGGCGCCCGCTCCTGTGGCGCCGCCGCGGTCGCAGCAGGTGCTCGATCGGATCGTGGAGACGCTGCGGAGTTACGGGCGCATCAAGGAGGCGGTCGCCGGGGAGATCGCGCCGTGATCGACCGCTATCCGCGCCGCCGCTTCCGTGGGTTCGCCGTGGCCGTGAGCCTGGGCCTGGCGGCGCTGGTCGGCCGGCTGGCGGTATTGCAGATCGGCGAGCACCGCGTATGGCAGCAGCACGGCGTCCGGCTCAGTAGCGCGGAGCGGGAGGTCACGCCGCGACGCGGCGCGCTCCTGGACCGGCAGAGCTATCCGCTGGCGATCACCGATCTGCGCGCCAAGGTCGGCGTGACCGATCCAAAGGCGTGGCTTGATCCGCGCAAGCTGGCGGAGCTGTCGGCCGCGTTGCACCTGTCGCAGGAGCAGCTGCGCGCGAAGCTGGAGGGCCACGACGGCCACACCTACGTCAGCCGGGAGGCGGCACTCTCCCCGATCGCCATCGATAGCCTGCGGCGCGTGCAGGGGCTTTCCCTGGAGCTGGTCCAGCATCGCACCTACCCGATGGGCCGGTTGGCCGGACAGGTCCTGGGACGGGTGAACCAGGGCGGGCGGGGGGACGCGGGCGTGGAGCTGATGTGCGACGCCGTGCTGGCCGGGAAGCCGGGCCGCGAGCTCGCCCGCTTCGACGGCGGCTACGGGCGCCCCCTCATCAAGACCACCCTGCTGCCGCCCGTCAACGGCACCGACGTCGTACTCACGCTAGACTACCGTGTCCAGATGATCCTCGAGGAGGAGCTGGAGCTGGCGCTCGCGGAGTCCGGCGCCGAGCAGGCGCTGGGCATCGTGCTGGAGCCCTGGACAGGGGAGATCCTGGCGATGGCCTCCGCTCCGGGCCTACCCGACCGCGACGAGCGACCGCTGCCCGGGTTCCAGTGGCGCAATCCGGCGGCGGAGGACGCGTTCGAGCCGGGCAGCACGTTCAAGATGTTCACGTACGCATCGCTGCTCTCGCGCGCGCTGTGCGACACGGGCCAGTTCTTCAATGGCGAGCGCGATCCGGTCACCGGCAAGGGGGTCGCCGACTTCGGCGGCTTCCGCATCCACGACGTGCATCCGGTGGGTGTGATCTCGGTGCGCCACGCCTTCGAGGTGAGCAGCAACATCATCGCGGCCAAGGCGGCGATCCTGCTGCGCCCCGAGGACTTCCACGCCGATCTGAAGCGCTTCGGCCTGGGGGTCCGCACGGGGAGCGGGCTGCCGGGCGAGAGCAACGGCCTGCTCACTCCGCTGCGCCAGTGGTCCAAGCGCTCGCTGCCGACGCTTGCGATCGGGCAGGAGATCTCGCTGACGATGCTGCAGCTGGCGGCCGGCTACGCGGCGCTGATCACCGACGGAACGCTGCGCACGCCCCGCCTGATCGCGGCGTTCGTCGACGAGCAGGGCCGCCCCCGGCCGCTGCCGACCGCAGTCGTCCGCGAGCGCATCGTTTCCCCCGAGGTAATCGCCACGCTGCGCGCCCTCTGCCATGGCGTGGTCGAGGACGACTACGGCACCGGACACACCGCGCGCGTCGAGGGGTTGTCCATCGGCGGCAAGACCGGCACTGCCCAGATGAGCGGTCCTCACGGCTACCTCGATGGCGCCTACACGGCGAGCTTCGTGGGCTTCACGCCGGTCGACGACCCGCGCATGCTGTGCGCCATCGTGGTGCACCGCCCACGCGTGCCCCTGCGGTGGGGCGGGACGACCGCCGCCCCGTGCTACGCCCGCGTGATCTCCAAGGTGTTCGCGAGCACCGAATGGCTGGATGCCGAGGGGGTCCCGCCCGCCGAGCCATCCAGGCCGCAGCCGGCGCCTGCGGTCGCCGAGCGAATCGTGCCCGACCTGCGTGGCCACAGCGCGCCGGAGGTGCTGGCGCTGGCCCAAGCGCAGGGGCTGCGCGTCGAGCCGCTGCCGCAGGGCAGCATGCTGCGCGCGATCAGCCAGCTTCCGAGGCCGGGTGCGCGCCTCGCCCAAGGCGCGCTGGTCCAGGTGGCCTGGCGGAGGGAGGGCCAGCCGTGAGGACGCAGCGCGCGCTGTCTACCCTGCTGACGGGCATCGAGTGCCGGCACGCGGCGGGGCCGGCGGACGCCGAGCTGACCGGCATCACCAGCGACAGCCGACAGGTCCAGCCCGGGGAGTGCTTCGTGGCGATCCGCGGCACGATCGCCAACGGGCACGCCTTCGTGCCCGACGCGCTGGCCCGGGGTGCGGCCGCGGTGATCGTGCAGGAAGGCGAGCGCGTCGCGCTGCCGCAGGCGCCTGCCGCCGCGTGCTACGCGGTGCACGAGCCGCGGCGCGCGCTGGGCGATCTGGCGCGCGCCTTCCACGGCCAGCCCGATTCCGCGCTGACGCTGGTCGCGGTCACGGGGACCAACGGAAAGACGACCACCACGCATCTGGTGCGCGACGTGCTCGAGAGCGCTGGCCGGCGTTGCGGGCTCATTGGCACGATCGCCTACGAGACTGGCGCTCAGTCGCTGCGGGCCGCGCTCACGACCCCCGACGCCGTGGCCTTCTTCGCGTTGCTGGCGGAGATGCGCGACGTAGGGCTCTCCGCTTGTGCGTTCGAGGCCAGCAGCCACGCGCTCGATCAGGAGCGACTGGGCCGCTGCGAGGTGGATGTGGCCGCGTTCAGCAACGTCACGCGCGAGCACCTCGACTACCACGCCAGTCCTGACGCCTACTTGGCGGCCAAGCTCAGGCTGCTCGATCGGCTCGCGGGGCCACGCCGGCGCAAGCCTCCCGGCCGCGTGGTGGTCAACGGCGACGATCCCATCCTGGGCGGTGCGGCCTGGCCCAAGGATGCTGTGACAGTGGGGCGCCGCGGCGGGGCGACGGTGCGTCTCCTCCACGCGCGCTACGACCGGGAGGGCACGCAGCTGCGCCTGGACCTCGCCGGACGCGAGGTGGAGGCGCGCTGCAGGCTGCTGGGGCCCTACAACGCGGAGAACCTGCTGCTGTGCGCCGGGATCGCGCACGCCCTCGGACTGTCCCCCGAGGCGATCGCGGCCGGACTGGAGGCCGCCCGCGTCGTCGCGGGGCGCATGGAGCCCGTCGCGCTGGAGGGCGGACCGCTCGTTCTGGTGGACTATGCGCACACGCCCGATGGCATGGCGAAGGCGCTGGCCGCCGCGCGCGCTCTCACGCGCGGTCGTTTGCTGCTGGTCTTCGGATGCGGCGGCGACCGCGATCGCGGCAAGCGGCCCCTGATGGCCGAAGCGGCGGCTGCCGCTGCCGACCTCGCGATCCTCACCCTGGACAACCCGCGCACCGAGGATCCGCAGCGCATCTTCCAGGACGCCGAGCGCGGCTTCATCGCTGCCGGAGCCCTCGACCGCGCGCGCACCATCCCCGACCGCGGCGAGGCGATCGCCGCCGCGCTGGCCGAGGCCTCCCCCCAGGACGTGGTGCTGGTCGCCGGCAAGGGGCACGAGACGTACCAGATCGTTGGAAGCCAGAAGCTGCCCTGGGACGATCGCGCCGCGGCCCGCGCAGGCTGGGCGAGCCTGCGCGGGCGCGCCGCGGGCGGCGCAGCCGCCGCGGTGCGACGCGACCGGCAGGGAGGGGCGGCATGAGCCTGAGCGGGCTGGAGGTCGTGCATTGGCTTGCGGAGGCGAGCCAGCGGCATCGCGTGACGCGCGCCGACGGCTCGCCGTGGCAGCGCCCCGACGAGCTTGCCCAGGTCGTGTTCAGCGGCGCCAGCATCGACAGCCGCAACGTGTCGGCGGGTGATCTCTTCGTGGGCGTGCAAGGTGAGCACATGCACGGTGGCCGGTTCGTCGGTCCCGCAGTTGCGGCCGGTGCCGCGGGCGCGCTGGTGGAGGGTTCCTTCCCCGCGGTGGAGGGAGCGCGCGCGCCCGTGTTCCTGGTGGCCGATGGAAGAGGGGCGCTGGCGGCCCTGGCGGGGGGCTACCTCGCCCGCTTCCATCCCACCGTGGTGGGCATCACCGGCAGCAACGGCAAGACCACGACCAAGGACATGCTGCGGGCGGCGCTGGGGGGCGCGCGCCGGGTGGGCGCCAATCCGGGGAATCTCAACAGCGGCTGGGGGCTGCCTCTGGCGGTGCTCCAGCAGCATGGCGACGAGGAGATCCTCGTGCTGGAGATGGGCGCCACCCGCCCGGGGGAGATCGGCCGGCTCGCCGCCATGGCGCGCCCGCATATCGGCTGCATCACCAACGTGGGCGCGGCGCACCTGGAGAGCTTCGGCGGTGTGGAGGGCGTGCTCGCGGCGAAGGGGGAGCTGGTCGAAGCGCTGCCCCAGAACGGCGCGGCGGTGCTCAATGGCGACGACCCGAGCATCGAGGCGCTGCGGCGGCGCTGCCGCGCGAGCCGCGTCGTCGTATTCGGGCGCAATCCGGGCGCCCACGTACGGCTGGAGGAGTGCGAGCAGCGCGCGGACGGTCTACGCATCTCCATCAACGGCTACCGCGGCGTCTTGAGGATGTTTGGCGAGGCCAATGGAGCCAACGCCGCCGCGGCGTGTGCTCTGGCCGGCGAGCTGGGCGTGCCACCGAAGGAAGCACTGCAGCGCGTCTGCGCCACGCCGCTGTCGCCCCACCGCTCGACGCTGCTGCACGCGGCCGGACGTACGATCCTGGACGACTGCTACAACGCCAATCCGGCGAGCATGCGTGCGGCGCTGCGCAGCCTCGCCGCGATGCCGGCGCGCGGACGGCGCGTGGCCGTGCTGGGCTCGATGGCCGAGCTGGGCCCGCAGTCCCTCGCGCTGCACCAGCAGGTCATTCGGGAGGCCCGGTCGCTGGGCATCGATCGCATCGTGCCGGTGGGCCCGGAGATGACGCTCGCCTGCGGGGAGGACGACCTGTACACGCCGCCGGGCCTGGGCAGCGGGAAGGCGCAGGAGGATCTCGTGTCCGTGGGGCGGCTGGTCGCTGCCACCAGCGCCCACGGGGACGTGCTGCTCTTCAAGGGCAGCCGCAGCGTGGGGTTGGAGACCGCGATCGCTGCGCTGCTCGATACGCTGGCAGGGGAGAAGGGGTAGGACCGTGTTCTACAGCCTCGTCGACCAACTGGTGGTGCTGTGGCATCCCTTCAATGTCTTTCGCTACATCACGTTTCGCGCGGCGTACGCAACCATCACCGCGCTGCTCATCTGCTTCTTCTTCGGCGGGTGGACCATTCGCCGTCTGCGGGAGCTGCAGATCGGCGAGACCATTCGCGCGGAGGGCCCCAAGCACCACCAGGCCAAGGCTGGCACGCCCACCATGGGCGGGCTGCTGATCCTGGCTGCCGTGCTGCTGCCGATGCTGCTGTGGGGCAATCTCGGCAACCGTCTGGTGCTGGTGGCGATGCTCGCGACGGTGTACATGGGCTTTCTCGGCTGGGTGGACGACTACCTCAAGCTCTCGCGCAAGAAGAAGACGGGCCTGCGCGGCCGCTGGAAGCTGCTGCTGCAGGCCGCCTTCGGTCTGTGGCTGGGCTGGTGGATGATCCACGAGCCCGAGTACGCCGGGATCGCTACGCGCACCTCGATCCCGTTCCTCAAAAATGTCTACCTCGACTTCGGCTCGCTCTATATCCCCTTCGCCATCCTCGTGTTCGCCGGGACCGGCAATGCGGTCAACCTGGCCGATGGTCTCGACGGGCTGGCCATCGGCCTGGTCGCCGTCGCGTTCCTTGCGCTGGCCGGATTCGCCTACGCCAGCGGCAACTCCATCTTCGCCAACTATCTGAACATCCTGCACCTGCGCGGCGCCGGAGAGCTCACGGTGTATTGTCTGGCGCTGCTGGGAGCCGCGCTGGGTTTCCTCTGGTTCAACGCCCACCCGGCCGAGCTGTTCATGGGCGACACGGGATCGATGGCCCTGGGCGGCGCGCTGGCCTCCGTGGCGCTCCTGATCAAGCAGGAGCTGCTGCTGGTCGTCATCGGCGGCGTGTTCGTGGCGGAGGCGCTGTCCTGGTTCCTGCAGGTGCTGAGCTTCCGGCTGCGCGGCAAACGCATCTTCAAGATGGCGCCGCTGCACCACCACTTCGAGTTGATCGGCTGGTCGGAGACCAAGGTCGTCATCCGTTTCTGGGTCGTGGGCATCCTGCTCGCGCTCCTGAGCGTCTCGACGCTGAAGCTGCGATGAGGGAGGCGACGATGCACGGCGACCCGCTCAGCGCGGACCGGAGCTGGAAAGGGCTCGCGGTCGCCGTCATTGGGTTGGGCCGCAGCGGCGTGGCCGCTGCCGAGCTGCTGCTGGCTGAGGGTGCCGAGGTGCTTCTGTTCGACGACCAGGCGCTGGAGCGGCTGCCGCCCGACGCGCGGGCGTTGCAGCGGCGGGCGCGCCAATGGTCGGTGGGGCTGGCCCCCGACGCCGACCCCCACGCGCCGGCGACGGCCCCGCGGCGCATCGCGGCAGGTGCGGTCGCGCCGCTGGCTGTAGCCGACGCCGTGATCCTCAGCCCGGGCGTTCCGCCGACGCACCCGCTGGTCGTCGCGGCGCACGAGCGGGGACTGCCCGTGCTCGCCGAGCTGGAGCTGGCAGCGCGGCGCATCACGGCGCCCATCGTGCTGGTCACCGGCACCAACGGCAAGAGCACCACCGTGAGCCTGATCCACGCGCTGCTGCAGGGTGCGGGACGCCCGTCGCTCTTGGCGGGCAACATCGGGCTGGCCGCGTGCGCCGTGGTCGCGCAGGCCACCCGTGACCACGTGGTAGTGCTGGAAGCCAGCAGTTTCCAGCTCGAGCGCATCGTCCACCTGCGGCCGAAGGTCTCCGTGCTGCTGAACGTCGCGCCGGATCATCTCGACCGCTATCCCGATGTCGACACCTATGCGGCAGCCAAGCGCAACATGCTGCGCAACGTGCGCGCCGACGACTGCTTCGTCTTCCCCGCCGGCGACCCGCGCGGGGAGGAATGGAGCCGCGGCTGCCCCGCGCGGCCGCTGCGCTTCGCCGCGCGACCGCTGCCAGCCGGGCAGGAAGGCGCCAGTCTGGTGGAAGGCCGCGCGGCGTTGCAGGCGGGCGGGCGTACGACGCCCGTGCTGCCCGCCGCCGAGCTCCCGCTGCTGGGCGGCCACAACCTGCTCAACGTGCTGGCTGCCCTCGCCGCGTGCACGCCCTTCGCGCTACCCGTGGAGGCCGAGGCCGCCGCGCTGCGGCGGTTCCGCGGGTTGCCGCATCGCGCGCAGCTGGCTGGCACGATCGCCGGCGTGCGTTACGTCGACGACAGCAAGGCGACCAACGTGCACGCCGCCTGCGCCGCCCTCGCGGGCCTGACCGACCCAGTCGTGCTGCTGCTGGGCGGTCGGGGCAAGGGGGAGGACTACCGGCCGCTGCGCGGCCTCATGGCCCCGGTCAAACTGGCGCTGTGCTACGGCGAGGAGGGACCGGCGATCGCGCGCGCGCTGTCCGGCAGCGTGGCGATCGAGCAGCACGCCGGAATGCTGGCGGCGCTCGCCCGCGCGGCGGAGATCGCGCGAGCCGGGGATGTCGTGCTGTTGTCGCCGGCTTGCGCCAGCTTCGACGAGTTCCGCAACTACGAGCACCGCGGCGACGTGTTCGCCGCCTGGGTGCGCGAGCGCGCGGGAGGGGCGGCATGATCCGCATGGGGGGCTTCCCCGACCGCCGGTTGCTGTTCATCACCCTGCTGCTGGTCGGCGTGGGCGTGGTGATGGTCTACTGCTCGAGCACCTACCGGGCGACGCTGGCAGGTGGGGCCGAGTTCAGCATCGCCGCGCGGCACACGCTGCGCGCCGTACTGGGAATCGTGCTTATGCTCGTGGCGGCCTGCGTGCCCTACCGCACCTCGTGCCGCATCGCGCTCTACACGCTGCCCGTGGCGCTCGCGCTGTTGGCGGTGACCGTGGTGGGCAGCGCCTCCGTCAAGCAGGCCCACGGCATCCCGCGCTGGATCTCGCTGTTCGGTGTCGTCGTCCAGCCCGTCGAGCTGGTGAAGCTCAGTCTGGCGCTGAGCCTGCCCTGGTGGATCGACCACCATCCGGAGAGCACGACCCAGCTGCGTTGGGGATTCGTGAAGCTGCTCGCCGTGCCGGCGGTCGTCCTGATGTTGCTCGCGCTGCAGCCGAACTTCGGCAGCGCCATGGCGCTGTCGATCATGACGCTGGCGGTGTTCTGGCTGGCCGGCGTGAAGCGAAGTTACGTGTTCACGCTGGCCGCGGGCGGCGCGCTGTTGTGCTGGCTCGGCTACCTGCACGTGGACAAGCTCCACGACCGCGTGGAGGTCTGGCTCTCGCTGCTGCTGACGGGCACCGGTCAGGGTGAGTTGGCCTACCAGTCGATCCAGGGCCTCACCGCGCTGGGCAGCGGCGGGCTGCTGGGGGTGGGCCCGGGCATGAGCACCATGAAGTACCTGTTTCTGCCCGCCGGCCACACCGACTTCATCTTCGCCATCCTGGGCGAAGAGCTGGGCTTTGTGGGCACCTGTGGCCTCGTGCTGGTGCTGGGGCTGTGGACGGCGCGCGCCATGAAGATCGCGCTGCGCGCGCCCGACGGGCTGGGCTATCTGGTGGCCCTCTCGCTGACGTGCATGATCCTCTGCTATGCGACCTTGAACCTCGCCGTGGCGGTCGCGCTGATCCCGGTGACGGGACTACCGCTGCCGTTCTTGAGCTATGGCGGCTCCGCCATGGTCTCCAACCTGGCGGGCGTCGGCGTGCTGCTCAACGTCGGCCGCAGCGTGCGGCAACGCAGCGCGCCGACCGACCGCTGGCGGGGGTGGCGAGCGTGATCGGCAGCTTCCTGTTCGCAGCCGGTGGGACGGGCGGGCACGTCTACCCGGCGCTGGCCGTGGCCGAGGCGCTGTCGGCGCGCTGCCCGCAGGCACGCATCCACTTCGTGGGGGGCCGGCGCGGCATCGAGGGGCGGCTGGTGCCAGCGGCCGGCTTCCCGCTCACGCGCCTGCCCGCAGCGGGCCTGCGCGGCGGTGGCGTGTTGGGCGCGGTGCGCTTCTGCGTCACCTTCGCCGCTGGGCTGGTGGGATCGATCGTGTTGATTCTGCGGACGCGGCCGGACGTCGTGCTGGCGACTGGCGGGTATGCCAGCGCGGCTCCGGCCGTTGCCGCGGCGGCATTGCGCCGCCCGGTGTGGATCCAGGAGCAGAACGCGGTCCCCGGCTCCACCAATCGCGTGCTGGCGCGCTTCGCCGAGCGCATCTACGTCGCCTTCGAAGAGGCGCGCGGCGCGTTCGCTCGTGCGCACGCCGTGGAGCGCCTGCCCAACCCGGTGCGCTCGAGCATCCTGCGCAGCGCGGGACAGCCTTCGACCGCACAGGACTACACGGCCTTCGGGCTGCATCCCGGCGTGCCCACGGTGCTCGTGTTCGGCGGGAGCCGCGGCGCCCGCAGTCTCAATCGTGCTGTGCGCGAAGGATGGCCGCGCATCGCGCAGGCGACGCGCTGGCAATTGCTGGCGCAAACGGGCGGGGAGGAGGCCGACGCCGTCCGCCGGGCCGTCGGCGCCGCGCAGTCCGGCGCCGCCGGAGCACCGCCCGGCGCGCCGTCACGTGCCTGCGTGCTTGCGTACATCGACCGCATGGACCAGGCCTACCGCATCGCCGACCTCGTGGTGTGCCGCGCGGGGGCGCTGACGCTGGCCGAGCTGGCGGCCCTGGGCAAGCCGGCGATCCTCGTGCCGTTCCCCCACGCCACCGACGATCACCAGACCCGCAACGCGCAGGCCGTGGCTGCCGCCGGAGCGGCGCGCGTCGTGCCCGACGCGCAGATGGATGGGACGGCCCTGGCGGAGCTGCTGCAGCAGTTGGAGGGCGACCCGGCAGTGCTGGAGCAGATGGCTCACCGCGCACGACAGCTTGCCGGCGAGCAGGATGGCGCACAGCAACTGGCGGCGGCGTTGGCCGAGCGCGCCACCCGCAACACGACGCAGAGGACGCGATGACCTGGACCGACCGCGGACTGTTCGTCAAGCCGGGGGAGCGCGCGGGCGCGTTCCGGCACACCCGTCGCGTGCACTTCGTGGGCGTGGGCGGGATCGGTATGAGCGGCATCGCAGAGGTTCTGCTCCACCTGGGCTTCGAGGTGAGCGGCAGCGACCTCAAGGAAAACGTGATGTCGCGCCGGCTGCGGGAGCTGGGTGCCTCGATCCGCGAGGGCCATGCCGCCGGCAATGTGGGCGAGGCGGACGTGGTCGTCTACAGCTCGGCCGTGACCAAGGACAACCCCGAGCTGCTCGAGGCCCAGCGTCGCGGAATCCCGGTGATCCGCCGTGCCGAGATGCTGGCCGAGCTCATGCGCCTCAAGCACGGCATCGCCATCGCCGGCGCGCACGGGAAGACGACCACCACCAGCCTGGTGGCCACGGCGCTTCGCGGCGGTGGCCTGGATCCCACCGTGATCGTGGGCGGACGCCTGCTGGCCCTGGGCACGGCCGCGGTGCTGGGCCAGGGCCACTACCTGGTGGCGGAGGCGGACGAGAGCGACGGCACGTTCCTGCGCCTGACACCCACCATCGCCATCGTCACCAACGTCGATCGCGAGCACCTCGATCACTACAAGGACATGGACGCGATCCGCACGGCGTTCGTGGATTTCATGAATCGCGTGCCCTTCTATGGCAAGGTGATCGCCTGCGCCGACGACGCACAGCTCACGCGCCTGCTGCCGCGCCTGCGCTGGCCGGCGTTCACGTACGGTACCCACGAGGCCTGCGACCTGCGCGTGGCCGTGGAGCGCGCCGACGCCCGCGGGATGGAGCTGCGCATGTGGCACGGCGGCCGGGAGCTGGGGCCCTGCCACATCCCGCTGTTCGGGCGCCACAACGCCCTCAACGCCGCCGCTGCGGTGGCCTGCGGCCTGGAGGTCGGCCTCGCCTACGACGCCATCGCCCTTGCCCTGGCCGGCTTCGCCGGCGTCGGGCGCCGCCTGGAGATCAAGGGCGAGGCGGGCGGGGTGATGGTGGTCGACGACTACGGCCACCACCCCACGGAGCTGCGGGTGACGCTGCAGGCGCTGCGCGAGGCGTTCCCGCGCCGGCTGGTGGTCATCTTCCAGCCCCACCGCTACACGCGCACGCGCGATCACCACGAGGAGTTCGCCGACGTGCTCGCGGCCGCCGACCGTGTCGGGCTGCTGCCGGTCTACGCGGCTAGCGAGCCGGAGATCGTGGGGGTGAGCAGCGAGTTGATCAGCGCCCGGCTGCGGCAGGTGCACGGCGTGGACGTCCACTCGCTGCGCGACCTTGACGAGGCGCTGCAGTGGGCGAAACAGGAGGCGCGGCCCGGCGATCTCTGGCTGACGCAGGGCGCCGGGGACATCACGCGCCTGGCGGACCGGCTGGTGGCCGCGCTGGAGGAGCGCGCGGGGAGCGGATCGTGAACGCCAGGCGAGCGACCCGCCGCCACCAGGGGATCTTTGCCCGCGCTGGCGCCGCGTGGGTGCGGTCGCTGCGCGGAGACAGCGGGCACCTCACAGCGCCCGCGCGCGCGTTGCCGCCCTGGTCGACCGCGTCGATGGGGGACGGCACGACGGTGTCAGGGGGTGGGCGCGCCCGGCGTGCGGTGAAGGGCCGGGGACCAGACTGGAGCTCGGCGCGCCCCCCCGGCGGGCTCGTGCTGGCGTCGGCCACCGCGGTGGTGGCGCTGGCCGGGCTGGGCTGGCTCACGGGAAGCGGGTTGCGCGTGCGGGAGGTCGAGGTGGTCGGCGCCCAGGTGACCGACTCCGCGGTGCTGCGCCGGGAGCTGGGCCGGGCGTTTGGCATGCCGCTGCTGGCCGTGGACGTGGACGCTCTGGAGGAAGCCCTGCGCCGCGACCCGTGGATCGCCGGCGTGAAGATCGGGCGGCGCCTGCCCGATCGCCTGCACGTCGCACTCGAGGAGGCTCAGCCCATCTTCGTGCTCGCCGCGGGGCAGGGGTCCGTGGATGCCGCGGGCGCGTGGCTCCCGCCGCGCGATGGCTTGCAACTGGGGTCCCTTCCGGAGCTCGCCGCCCCACGCGTGGCACCGGATGGACCGCTGACCAGGGAAGCGTCGGAGGCGGTGCGGCGTCTCTGCGCGGCCCTGGACCGGGTGCCGTGGATCTGGCCGGAGGGGCTGCGCCGCGTCGATCTCGACGCCCAGGGGGGGGTGGAGCTGGTGACCGGCGGAGGAGCCCTGCTGGTGCTCGGGCGAGAGGGCTTCGAGAAGCGCCTGCGCGCCTTCGGGGCGGCGGCCGAGCATCTGCGGCCAGGTCCCGGCGATCGGATCGACTTGCGGTTCGAGCGCCAGATCGTCCTGCAAGCGCCGCCCGACAGCACTGGCGCGGACGCGGGCGCCGACGGCGCAGCGGTCTCGCCGGCAGCGCGCAAGACCGCCGGCCACGCGCCCGCCGGACGACGCGCCGTCTCCGATGCGCGGCGGGCGGCCGCGCAGGGTCGTCCGATCGCGCAGGACGGTCACCCGAGCATCCGCGCCGGAGGTTGAGCATGGTGGAGGACATTCCGGTCCTGGCAGCCATCGATTTGGGAAGCACACGGTTTCGAGCTGTGGTAGCCGAGCCGGACGGGAGAGGAGGCGTGACCGTTCTCGGCCACGCCTCCCTCCCGGCACAAGGGCTCACCCGCAGCAACATCTCCGACCTGCCCGCGGCGGCGGATGCCATTGCCCGCGTGCTGGAGCGCGCCCGCCGCGAGGCGGAGATCCCGCCCGATTTCCTCGCGGTGTCGGTCAACGGAGACCACGTGCGCAGTCTCTCCGCGCACAGTTGCATCCCGTTGGAGAATGGCGGCAAGGTACGCGCCCGCCACCTCGAAGTGGCACAGATGCGGGCGCAGTCCATGGGGATCCCCTTCGATCAAGTGATCCTGCACTGCCTGCCCGTGGAGTACACCCTCGACGCGCAGCGCGGCCTGACCAACCCGCTGGGGATGATCGGCTCGCGACTGGAGCTGGACGCCCACGTGGTGACCGGCTCGCAGGCGGCGGTCGGATCGCTGGATCGCGCGCTCCAGATGGCCGGCACCAAGCCGGACCTGCTGGTCTTCGGAGCGTGCGCCACCAGTTGGGCCGTTGTGACCGATGCGGAGCGGGAAAACGGCTGTCTTCTCATCGACATCGGCGGCGAGGTGACGCACTATGCGTTGTTCAAGAGGGGTCGCCTGCGCCAGAGTGGCGTGGTACCCCTCGGCGGCAATTTCGTCACGCGGGATCTGGCCTATGGCCTCAGCGTCGATCTCGACGTTGCCGAGCGCTCGAAGCGAGCCTTTGGCGTCGCGCTGCGCTGCCGAGCCATCACCGGCCCGGTGCGCGGCGACGCGCCGCCCCCGGAGCTGCGCGCGGAGATCGCGGCGATCTGCGAGGCGCGGCAGCAGGAGATCCTGGAGATGGTCGGCCAAGGCCTGCAGTGGGGCGTGATGCGCCCCACGCTTCAGTCGGGAGTGATCCTGACCGGAGGCGGCGCGCGGCTGGCTGCTACGGCCGAGCTGGTCGAGCAGGTGTTCTCGCTGCGCGCCGTCGAGCGGCGCGTGGCCCGCGACGACCAGGGAGACGAACCCGACAGCTGGGCCACGGCCGTGGGGCTCGTCAAGTTCACCGTCGACTGCGACCGGGCGGCGCCGGGCAAGGCGCATGAGGCGGTCGGCGGCGGACTGGTGCGCAACGTGAAGCGCTGGTTCGAGAGGATCACGTGATGCCGGCGACCCCGCGAGCCGGCGGCCCCAACCGGCCACCACGCGGTGGCCGGCACACTTCAAGCTCCGACCGGGAGGGCAAGGGGATGATGTTCCAGTTCGAAGAGGAATTCACCGTGCAGGCCCAGATTCGCGTGGTGGGCGTCGGTGGGGCCGGGGGCAACGCAGTGAACGGCATGGTCTCCTCGGGGCTACCGGGAGTCGAGTTCGTGGCCATCAACACCGACGCCCAGGCCCTGCGCGAGAGCGTTGCGACGACCAAGGTGCAGATCGGTGGGAAGGTCACGCGCGGGCTGGGCTCGGGGGGCGATCCGCGCGTGGGCGCCAAGGCAGTGGAGGAGGACCACGCCGCCGTGGCGGAGGCGTTGGCGGGCGCTGATATGGTTTTCGTGACGGCGGGCATGGGCGGCGGCACGGGCACCGGCGCCGCACCGACCGTCGCGCGCATCGCGCGCGAGCTGGGCTCGTTGGTCGTGGGCATCGTGACCACGCCGTTCATCTTCGAGGGCCGGCGCCGCGGCGCGCAGGCCGCCGACGGGCTCCAGCAGCTCAAGAGCGAAGTCGACACGCTCATCGCCATCCCCAACGACCGGCTGCTGAAGGTCGTCCCGGCGAACACGCCACTGCTGGACGCGTTCCGCGTCGCCGACACGGTGCTCTACCATGCCACCAAGGGCATCAGCGACCTGATCACCGTCCCTGGGCTGGTCAATCTCGACTTCGCCGATGTGCGCAGCATCATGGCAGGGATGGGCGACGCCATCATGGGCGCCGGAACCGCCAAGGGCGAGAAGCGGGCGACCCAAGCCGCCCACGCCGCGATCGCCAGCCCGCTCCTGGAGGACGTGGACGTGCGCGGCGCCAAGGGCGTGCTTGTGAACATCACCGGCAACCAAGACATGACTCTGCACGAGGTGAGCGAGGCCGTCTCCATCGTGCAGGAGGCGGTGGGCGCCGATGCCAACATCATCTTCGGCGCGGTGGTCGATCCGCGGGCGGGCGACGAGCTGCGCGTGACCGTCATCGCCACGGGCTTCGGCACCTCCCGCGAGGAGACCGCGCGCGTCATCCGCCCCGCCGATCTCGCCGCCCGCCCGGCCGCAGCGATGGTGGCCGAAGCGGGGATGCTGCGGCAACGGGCGGCGTCCAGGGTGGAGCCCATCCGGGCGTTGGGCGACGCGCTGGTGTCCGAGCGCGTCGCCTCGGGGGAGCGGGCGGACCGCGGCGAGCGCGCTGAGCGCACCGACTTTGCCGACCGCACCGACCGCACCGAGCACTTGGATCGTGTGGAGCGTGGGGACCGCGCGGCGCACGCCGACCGGCTGGAGCGCGTGCTGCCGGCGGACGAGCAGCCGGCCGCCGATCCGCTGGCGCGCCTGCTGAGCGACACCGGACTGGGCGTGCCGACGGCCGCGCCGCGCCGGCCGGTGCCGCAGGACGACCTCGACATCCCCACGTTCATCCGGCGCACGCTCGACTGACGCGGGACGGGTGCGATGGTCCTCCGCCTGTTCGGCAAGCATGCCAAGCGCTCCTACGAGCGCGCGATCCACCTCTACAACGCCGGCTCGTGGGAGGACGCCGTCGCCGCCTTCGACGTGGCGCTGGCGGAGCTCCACGACCAGACCGATCCCTACACGGCGCTCGCGCGCTTCTACCGCGCGGGCGCCTGGGCGCGGCTGGGAGAGCAGCGGCTGGCACAAGGGCGTTACCGCGACGCGCTCGGGCTGCTCGACGCCGCCGTTGCCGAGCAACCAGGCTACCCCGACGTGCACTTCCACAAGGCGGCCGCCCACTTGCGGCTGCACGAGCTCGACCTGGCCTGCCACGCGGCCCAGAGCGCGTTGCGGCTGAATCCCGGTTTCCTGAGGGCGCACGTGCTGCTGTCGCTCGTGTTGCGGGAACGTGGCGACGCGGAGCTCGCGAACGAGGAGCTGGAGCGGGCGCTGCACCTGGCGCACGAGCAAGCGCAGGCGCTCTCCAGCGCGCTGGGTTGCGGCCCACAGCCCCCCTGCTTCGAGCGGCTGTGGAGCCTGCTGTTCGAGGCGCCGCAGGAGCCCAGCGGAGTCGAGCAGGCGGAGGAGCTCTACGCCGCCGGGCGGTTCCGCGAGAGCCGCGAGGCGTTCGCGGCGCTGGTGGAGCGCTTCCCAGAGTACGCAGATCTGCGCCTGAAGCACGCGCTGGTGCTGTTCGCGCAGCGCCAGTTCGATGCCGCGCGCGCTGAGCTGGAGGTGGCCGTCGACGTTAACCCGCGCTTCGCTGATGCCTGGGCGCTGCTGGGGGCAGTGCACCTGCTGCGCGGGGAGATCGCCTGGGCGCGCGTGGCATTCGGTCGCGCGAAGCAGGAGGGCCTGCCGTCGCCGTTCACCGACTACGGGCTGGCGGTGTGCTCGTTCCTGTTGGGCGACGGCGCGAGCTGCGCGGCCCTGCTCCGCCACCAGGCCACACAGGCCGACGCGCCACCCGCGGCGCGCCACCTGCAGGCGTGCGCGCGCGGGCTCGCGGGCGACGTTGCGGGGGCGCTGGAGCTGTTCGCCAAGCTGCTGGAACACGACGTCCACGAAGACGTGGTGCTGGACGGCGTGGCGCTCGCGCTGGAGCATGGTGACCGCGAGCGAGCGCGTCGCTTCTTGGCCCGCCTGCCGGAGGGGCCGGGCGGACCCGCGGCGGCCCTGGCGCGAGCACGAGTGCTGGCGGGCAGGGGCGAGTTGGACGACGCCCTGCGCGCGCTGGGTAGCGAGCAGGGTGCCGCCCACGAGCAGCCGGCGCTGGAGCTCGAGTCGGCACGCCTGTTGGCGGCGGGAGGGCAGGTGCAGCTCGCGCTGGGCCGCGTCGAAGTGCTGCTGGAGCGCTGGCCGGGGCTGGCCGGCGCCGTCGAGCTGCGCATCTCGCTTCTGCGCGCTGCCGGGCGGGCGCGCGAGGCGGTGGAGGTCTGGGAGAAGCACCGCGACGGCGGCGCGTGGAACCTCGATCCGAGCCTGGAGCTGCAGGCGCTGTACGCGGCGCGTGAGGCGGGGGACGCCGTGCGCGCGGCGCCCATCGAGGAGCGTCTCGCGCTGTTGGCGCCTCTGGGGTTCGCGGCGCGTACGCAGCGGCCGCGGCGCTGGCTGCAGCCGCTCTTGCCGCCGGAGCCGCCGGCCGCGGCCGCGCCTTCGCCCTCGGCTGCGGATCTGCACCCGGCGCGCGCGTAGCGCGGGATCCGTCGGTCTTCCGGCGCGCCGGCGCGCGCCATGCAGGTCCTGGCCAGAAAGGACGACGGCATGCCGTTCTCACGTTTTCCACTCCACGCGGACCTTCTGCGGGGCGTCAAGGAGCTGGGCTTTTCCCGGCCGACCCCGATCCAGGAGCAGGCGATCCCGCCCGCCGCGGAAGGTCGCGACATCCTGGCCAGCGCGATGACCGGCAGCGGGAAGACGGCCGCATTCGTGCTGCCGATCCTGCATCGGCTGATGCGCAAGCCGCGTGGAGTGACGCGCGCCTTGGTCCTGACCCCCACGCGCGAGCTGGCCGCACAGATCCACGCACATCTGGAGGAGCTGGCGGTCCACACGCCGATCACGGGGGCGAGCGTGTTCGGCGGAGTGGGAATGGCGCCGCAGGAGCACGCCTTCCGCAGCGGCGTGGACGTGCTGGTCGCCACACCCGGACGGCTGCTCGACCATCTGCGCCGTCCCTACGCGCGCCTCTCCGGACTGGAGGTGCTGGTCCTCGACGAGGCCGACCGGATGCTCGACATGGGCTTCCTGCCGGACATCCGGCGCATCCTGCGTCAGCTCCCCGCGAAGCGGCAGACGCTCTTCTTCTGCGCGACCATGCCCCGCGAGATCCTGGGCCTCGCGCGGGAGATGCTCAAGGATCCCGTGACGATCAACATCGAGCGGAAGTCCACCCCCGCCGTCGGTATCACGCACGCGGTCTACCCGGTGCCCCGCGAGCTGAAGTCGGCGCTGCTGCTGGACCTCCTCGAGCGCGACGTGATTGCCGACGCCATCGTGTTCACCCGCACCAAGCACCGCGCCAACCGGCTGGCCGAGTACCTCGAGCGACACGGCGTCGAGACCGCGCGCATCCACGGCAACCGGAGCCAGAGCCAGCGCACGGCGGCGCTCGCCGGCTTCAAGGCTGGACGCCACCGGGTACTGGTGGCTACCGACATCGTCGCCCGCGGGATCGATATCGAGGAGCTCGGGCACGTGGTCAACTTCGACGTCCCGGCCGACCCCGATGCGTACATCCATCGCGTCGGCCGCACCGCCCGTGCGGAGGCGACCGGGGACGCCATCACCTTCGTGTCTCCGGACGAGGAGCCGGACCTGCGCTCGATCGAGGGCGCGCTCGGGCGGCGCCTGCCGCGTGTCACGCAGCCAGGGTTCGATTACACGCAGAGGCCGGAAGGGCGCCTGGAGGTCCCGCTGCGCGATCGGCTGGCGGGCGCGCGCGGCGGGCGCGGCGGTCAGCGGCCCCGCGCGCAGCAGAGCGCGGGCAGGCCGCGCCGTGCGAGCGAGCGTGGCCGGCACCCGATGCTCCAGGCGATCCTCGACCGCGACGGGCCGGCGCCCGCGGGAGCGCGAGCGAAGCCCGCGCGGCCGAAAGCGCGCCAGCGGCGCGGTGGGAGGTAGGTTTCTTGCAGCGCAACGCGGCGCGCGGACGGCGGGGGCCAAAGCGGTGCTGCCGCCGCGCGCTGAGCGCTTCGCCCCACGCGGCGGAGCGGTTGGCAGGCCGTCGCCGCGAGCGTGTGGACCGTCCGGCGTGAACCCGACCAGAAGCACGCGGCCGAAGTAGGGTGCGGCGCGTGGAGCTGCCGCCCGCGAGTGCCGGCCCATGACGCCCTTGCATGGCATCGTGATCGTCGGCGCCGCCTTCGCCGCGGGGATGGTCAACTCCGTCGCCGGCGGCGGGACGCTGATCTCCTTTCCGGCGCTCGTCTGGACCGGCCGCGACCCGCTGCTCGCCAACGCTACGAACACCATCGCGCTGTGGCCGGGGTCGCTCGCGGCGTTGTGGGGCTACCGCCGCGAAGTGGCCGGGAGCCGTCGATACGCGCTGTGGCTCATGGGGCCCTCGCTGCTGGGGGGCATCACGGGCGCGGTGCTGCTGCTGCGCACCAGCCCTTCGACCTTCTCCGCGCTCGTGCCGTGGCTGATCCTCGTCGCCACGCTGTTGGTGGCCGCCAACGAGCCGGTAGCGCGCGTCGTGACCCGCTTCGCGGGCCACGAGCGCAGCCCAGCGTTCTGGCTCACGGGTGCCTGCTTCCAGTTCCTGGTCGGCGTGTATGGGGGCTACTTTGGCGCGGGCATCGGGATCCTGATGCTGGCCGCGCTGGGGCTGCTCGGGCTCACCGACATCCACCAGATGAATGGTCTGAAGAACTTCCTGGCGCTGTTGATCAATGGCGTCGCCGCCGTCTACTTCGCCGTCTGCGGCGCCGTGCTCTGGACCGAAGGGCTCATGATGGCCGTCGCCGCGATCGGTGGTGGGCTGACCGGCGCGGCGCTCGCGCGGCGCGTCGGCCGCACGGCGGTCCGACGCGTGGTGGTGGGGATCGGCGTGGCGATGGCCATCTCGCTGTTCGTTCGGCGGTTGTAGGAGCCCGACTCGCGCGCGCACGGCATCTGGCCGCCGGTGCGTTTGTGCACGCGGGGCATCGCGGGCAACCGCGTCAAGCTCATCTGGAGTCCGGCCGGGCCCGGGTGGCCCGACGAAGCGCTCTGCGGGTCCGGCGCCCGCGAGCGCTGTGCCCGCCAGCGCGGGCGCGGCGCCTGGGAACGACCGCCCGCCAGCTCTCCCAGCCCTGGACCCACTGGCGCAGGCCCAGGGCGGGAGGAATCCCCATCCAAGCCGCGGTTCCGCAGCACCCGCGCGTTGCGGGCCCCCTTGAGATCGGGTGGAGCCGCCGGAGCCTTCAATACACGCGCGGCTGGACGCGCTGGATGAGCGCAGCGAACGCCGTGAAGTACAACACGACGGCCGCGCTGAAGAAGAGGACCCGTGCCGGAATCGCTACCAAGGCCGGAAACCCGCCAAAGCCCAGCACGGCAGCGATCGCAGCGACGGTGATGACACTCAAGGACCAGGCACGCACGTCGAATCCTCCACTCCGGGACAGCAGATCTTTTGTCACAGCAGGGAACGTGCCGCCGGCGGCTGGCGAGCGCTCGCGCCGGCTATCTCGTTCTCGCAGTACGCGTGGGGGAGAGGTGGGGCAGCGTGCTCCGCCGATCTGCGGCGCGCCGTCTTGTAAGAATGTCCGACTCACGTTCGTAAACTCTACAAACATCCGCCTCGGATGTTCGAGGCCACGCGCGCGCGGGGACCCGCGATCTTCAAGCCGTGGCTGCGTTTGGGATGCGTCGACGCGGGGGGCTTCCGACTTGGCACCACGCTTGCCGTGGAACAAGGCCATGGCGGCCGGCCCCTGCGTCGGTCCCTGGATTTGCGTCGGCTCTCGCCCGGCTTGAGGCATCGCCTCGGCGGACGACCCCGCGCTGCGCCGCGGACGGATCAAGGAGGGCTGCTCGGCATGACGCCTGCTCGGTTGCTGGGGGCGACGCTTGCGGGCGGACTTGCTGCGATGGCCCTCCCCGTCCGCGCGCAGGCCGCTGCGAGGATCAGGCGTCAGATTCCCTGAGGATTCGATTCGCCCGGAATCGGGTGCGCCATCGAGCGCGCTCCGGCAGCGAGGGGTTGCGTGCGAAGCTCGCTGACCGTGCTTGGCAGATTCCGGGCTCCGCGGGAGAGCCGTGGCGAGTGCCGTGCGCGACCGTTGGTCCGCACGCCCCACGGCGTCTACCTCCTGCGGCCGATGGGGGGAGGCTCGTCATTGATATGCAGCCTCCCCTCGATCTCTCGCTGAGATGCGCGCCGCCGCGGTGGCGCGGCTGCCGGCCACGGCCCGGCGGCGCAGCGTCAGGCCTCTCCCATGCGGGTGGCGCGGCCGGCGCGCCGCACGTACGCCCCGTCCTCTCCATAGCCATGCAGCCGGTTGTAGAGGGTCTTGAGACTGACCCCGAGGATCGCGGCAGCCTTCTCCTTGTCCCCTGCGCACTGATCGAGGGTGGCCAGGATCAGACGCTTCTCCGCCTCGGCGATGCTGCTGCCCACCGGGATGCGCAGCGTGTCGCCCTCGGAGCGCAGCGCGACCGGCTGACGGAACGGCAGGCACGGGAGGTCGATCTCGTCCGCGGCCATGATGAAGGCCCGCTCGACGACGTTCTTCAGCTCGCGGACGTTGCCCGGCCACGAGTGCTGCCGCAGCGCCGCGAGCGCTCGCGGGTTCAGGGTCTTCGCCACCGCCGCGCCGCGGTTGAGCCGATCCAGGAAGTGCTCCGCCAGCAGCTCCACGTCGTTGCCCCGCTCGTGCAGGGGCGGGAGCTCGATGGGGAAGACCATCAAGCGATAGAGCAGGTCCGAGCGCAGCCTGCCGTCGGCCACCGCTCGCTCGGGGTTGCGGTTGGAGGCCGCGATCACCCGTACGTCGGTGGGGAACGGCGCGTCGCCGCCGACTCGGACGATCCGTCCGGTCTCCAGGGCCCGCAGCAACTTCACCTGCAGATCAGGCGGCATCTCGGTGACCTCGTCGAGGAACAGCGTTCCGCGATGCGCGCGCTCGAAGATGCCGCGGTGCGTACGCTCGGCGCCCGTAAAGCTGCCGCGCTCGTGTCCGAACAGCTCCGACTCGATGAGCTGCGGCGGCACCGCGCCGCAGTTGATGGGGACGAAGGCCTCCTTGGACCGGCGGCTGAGCTGGTGGATGGTCTGGGCGACCAGCTCCTTGCCCGTGCCCGTCTCGCCCAGCACCACGACCGAGGCCTGTGTCGGTGCGACCTTTTCGATGAGGTCGTACACGTGCTGCATCGCAGGCGAAAGGCCCACGATGTGCCCAAACCGGCCAAGGCTGCGCAGCTCCTCCCGCAACGATCCGACCTGCTGGCGCAGCTCGAGGGTGGCACGCACGTTGGCCAGGATGCGTTTCAGGCGCCGCAGGTCCAGGGGCTTGGTCAGGTAGTCGATCGCGCCGCCGCGCATGGCATCGACGGCGGAGTCGATCGTCGCGTGACCGGTGACGACCACGATCTCGGTGGTCTCGTCGTCACCCACCTCGGCCAGCAGCTCGAGCCCGCTGCCGTCGGGCAGCTGCAGGTCGACCAGCAGCAGGTCGGGATGTCCCCGCTCCAACGCCGCCTTGGCCTGCGCCAGGGTCTCGGCGGTGCGCACCGTGAACTCCTCGCGCCGCACCCATTCGGCGAGGGCATCGAGGCTGGCGCGCTCGTCGTCGACCAAGAGCGCTGTCGGCATCGAGCCGTCCATCGCGTCACCCTTCTCGCGCCCGCGCGGCCTGCGGCAGCGCCCGCAGCGCCTCCAGGAATCCGCACGCGCGCTGGAGCTCCCGCTGCAGCGCGTCCAGCCGCTCGAGCTGCGTGGGCGAGCGCTGCGCGTGGCCGCCTGGGGCCGCGGCTTCTTCCAGGCCGTGCCGTAGCAGATCGATCTGCAGCACCATGGCATTCAACGCCCCCCCCAGGTCGTGCACCAGGGCCCGCTCGCGTTCGTCTACAGCTCGACCGGCCTGCTCGCCGGGTCCCCCCTGCGGGATGCGCCCGCCCGGCTGCGCGGGTGCAGGCCCAAGCCGCACGAGCTGGCAGTCGCCCTCCTCCGCCATCACCACGGCGACGGACACGACCGGCGCCAGGCGCGACCCTCCGTCGGCCGCGGGCGGCGCCAAGGCGGCGCGCAGCTCGGTCGGGAGCCGCGCGGGGCCGTGCTCTCCGCCCGCTTCGAGCAGCGCCTGCGCCGCGGCGCTGGCGAACGCCAGGCTCCCGTCCGGCCGGATCAGCACGATGGCAGCTCCGGTCACGCTGCAGGCCGCCCGAAGGCAAACGCTCCAGTCCTCGATGCGCACGCTGTACCCCCGCCGGTATCGTACGCGATCGGACACTCCCGGAGCAAAGTACGTGCGGGCCCGGGTGGCGTCTCCCGGCCAAAGCGCGCCGGGCGGGCTGCTCCCGGCCCGCCGCCCCCGTTGACCGTGGCTCCCGCGTGCCCGTACGATGGCGCCGCGCCTGGACGCCCCGCCAGGGATCGAGTCCGCGCAGCGGTCTCGCTCCTGACGCCGCCGCCGCGCTGTGCCTCGCACCGAGGTTCCGCAACGTCTGGAGGACACCCGCGGTCCTCCCCCCATGATGTCCGCCATCGCACGCCGCACCTCCCAACCGGGCGCCATTGCCGCCCTCCCCGCCGTCGCCGGGGCGACGTCCGGATTGCTCGGGATCGCTCTGCTGACCGGCTGGGAGCTCGATGCTCTGGCATGGCTGCGGCTGCCGCCCGAGCTGGCGCTGCTGCCGGCCAAGACGGCGGTGGGATTCGTGCTCGCCGGCGGATGTCTGCTGGCGCTGCACCGCGGCGTGCGGCTTCTGACCGCCATCCTGGCCGGGCTGCTCTCTCTCTACTCGCTGCTGCTGCTGGGCCAGTGCCTGATGGGAATCGGCCTGGGGGTCGACGCGATCCTCTTCGGGCAGAGGCCGGCGTCGATCTCGCCGCCCGAGGGGCTTGCGGTCACGATGGCGGTCACGTTCGCCCTGTCGGGGCTCGCGTTCTTCACCGTGCGCCAGCGCGGCTTCATGGGAGCGCTGCTGGGCTCGACCATCCTGGTGGTGGGGGCCGTTACGTGCTTCGGCTACGCCGTGGGGCTGCCCCGCGCGTTTGGCTGGGATGCGCAGACGCGCCTCCCGCTGCTGGTGGGGTTCGGCTTCCTGGTGCAGGGCGGCGGGATGGTGGCCTTCTCCCTGCTGACGGACTGGCGCGCCGGGCGGCACAGCGGGTGGTGGAAGTCCGCCATGGTGGGGGCGATCGCTGCGGTGGCCGGCGTCCTCGTTTGGCAGGGGCTGCAGGCGCGGGAAGTGGCCCACGCGCGGGGGCTGGTGCACGCCACGGCGCAGGGCGTGGGCGGTGAGCTCAAGGATCGCATGCAGTTCATTGCCGACGCCCTGACGAGCCTGGGCCGCCACGGCGACAAGGTAGGCTGGCACTCGCGCGAGGATTGGCAGACCGACGCCCGGCTCAGCTTCGGTCCGATCCGCGGCTTCGAGACGATCGAGTGGATCGACCCGGCCTACGTGTCGAGAGTGCTGGCCGCGATGCAGGACACACCGCGCGCGCTGGCGGCGACCGCCGAGTCCGACAGCCTGCGCCTGCAGGCGCTGCGCGAGGCACGCCGCACCTTCGAGCCCATCATCGCCGGCCCCTTTCCGTTCGAGGACGGCGGGCTCGCGTTCCGCGTGCTGGTGCCGGTGGTCTCGAGCGGACGCATCAACGCATATATGTCCGGTGTCTTCTCCACCCAGGGCGCATTCGCGCCCATCGCGGAGAACGTGGCGCCGGGCTACGCGCTGGTCGTCCTCTGCCAGGGGAACGAAGTCTTCCGCAGCGACGAGCCGGACGGCCGGGATGCCAGCCCGTGGCAGGAGCGCGCGCGCGTCGACCTGCCTGGGACGATCCCCTGGTCGATCGCCGTAACGCCGCGGCCGGAGCTGGCTGCGGCGCTCAACACGCCCCTGCCTGACGTGGCGCTGGGGGCCAGCCTGCTGCTTGCGTTCCTGCTGACGCTCGCCGTGCGCATTGGCGAAATGGCCACGCTGCGCGCCCAGTATTTCGAGATCGCCGTGCGCGAGCGCACCACCGAGCTCGAGGAGTCCATGAGCACGCTGCGCGGCGAGGTCGCCGAGCGCCGCCGCAGCGAAGATGCGCTGCGCCGCACCCAGACCATCAGCCGCCAGATGTCCGCCGAGCTCGATGTCCACAAACTGCTGCAAGCGGTGACCGACGCCGCGCGCGACCTCACCGGTGCCGGTTGCGTGGCGTTCGCGTGCAGCTCGCCTCCGGGGAGCGTCGGGGCGGTTCCGGAGCACACCCTCTCGCCGCCGGGCGACGGCGCCGCAAAGGGCCTGCTGGCCCAGGTGATGGGGACGTCACTGCTGCGCGCGACGCTGGTGGGGCAGGAAATCGTGCGGCGCGCCGACCTGCGCGAGGATCCGCGCTACCGCGGTGCCGCTCCCGGGGGCGACGGTGGCGCTCCCGAGCGCAGGGACGGTGGCGCCCACACCGGCGCTGGCGCCCGCGACGACCACGTCGAGCCGATGGTGAGCTACCTGGCCGCTCCCATCGTGTCGCGTTCAGGCGCGGTGTCCGGAGTGCTGCTGCTGGGGCACCCACGCGCGGGGGTCTTCACGCAGCGCGAGGAGGAGATCGTCACCGCCCTGGCAGCGCAAGCGGCCATCGCCATGGACAACGCCCGTCTGTACGAGGCCGAGCGCCGGGCCAACGCGGAGGCGACCGCCGCCAGCGAGGCGAAGGACATCTACATCCACACGCTCGGGCACGAGCTGCGCAACCCTTTGGGGTCGATCAGCAACGCCCTCGAGATCCAGTCGCTGCGCCCGGGCGACAGCGCCACGCAGGAGCGGATGCGCGCCATCCTCGGACGCCAGGTGGCGCGTCTGGCGCGCATCATCGACGATCTCCTGGAGGTTTCCCGCATCGCCAGCGGCAAGCTCACCCTGCGTCTGGAGCGCTGCGACCTCTGCCATCTGGTGAGGGAGGCGTACGAGCTCGCCCAACCGCGCGTGGAATCGGCGGGCCTGCTGCTGGAGTGCGAGGTGCCGAAGTCGCCCGTGTGGGCCGACATCGATCCGCTGCGGTTTGCCCAGGTGCTCGACAACCTCGTGTCCAACTCCATCAACTTCACCGATCCCGGCGGACGCATCGCCCTGCGCGTGTTCACCGACGAGCCGGCGCTCCAGGCATTCGTGACGGTGGCGGATACCGGATGCGGCATCGAGCCCGAGCAGCTGGCCCGCGTCTTCGAGGCCTTCGTGCAGACCAGCGAGGCGCAGCAGCGCCGCACCGGGGGCCTGGGGCTGGGACTCTCCATCGTGAAGGGGCTGGTGGAGGCCCATGGCGGTGGCGTGCAGCTGCGCAGCGAGGGGCGCGGACGTGGCTGCGCGGTGACGCTGCACTTCCCCCTGCGTGCGGAGGCTGCGCTGCCCGCGGGGCGGTTGGCGGAGGTCGGGCAGGCGCCCCCGCGGCGCGTGCTGGTGATCGACGACCACCGCGACTCCGCCGATGGGCTACGCGAGCTGCTGGAGCTGTACGGTCACGCGGTGCGCGTTGCCTACGACGGGCACTCGGGCCTGGACGCAGCGCGGGCCTTCTCTCCCGATATCGTCATCTGCGACATCGGCCTGCCCGGCCTGGACGGCTACGCGGTGGCGCGCGAGCTGCGCCGCGAGACGAGCACCGCCGGCGCGCGCCTGCTGGCGCTCACCGGCTTCGGCGACGAGGGGACTGCCGAGCAGATCGTCGCGGCCGGCTTCGAGAGCCATCTGACCAAGCCCGTGGAGCCGGCGATGCTGCGGCAGATCCTGGCGGCGCCGGCGCCCGGGCGTCTGGTGCGCGAGCAGCGCGCCTGAGCGCGAAGGTCCGTCCGGCGTCGCCCCTGTAGGCCGTGGCGGCGCTGCGCCGCAACGTAGCGCCGCGGCGGCGCGCCGGGCCGAGCTACCGCTGCTTGGGGTACGCCGGGCGCTGCGGCCGCTTGGGAGTCTGCGCGAGCCCCTGGTTGACCAGCTCGATCGCCTTCTCCAGCTGCGGGTCGTGACCGCTCACAACCAGATCGGGCCGCTGGGGCACCGGATAGTCGGGATCGACCCCCTTGTTCTCCACGATCCACTGGCCACCGCCGTCGGGCGTCCAGAACGCGGTCTCGGGCGCGGTGACGACTCCGCCATCCATCATGGGGATGTTGCGGCTGATGCCCACCAGCCCGCCCCAGGTGCGCGCGCCGACCACCGGGCCGATCTTCTGCTTCTGGAAGAACCACGGGAAGCAGTCGCCCCCGGAGCCCGCGTACTCATTGGCCAGCATCACCTTTGGCCCGAACACGGCCGTGGGCGGCCAGGGCTGGTCCTTGCCCTCACGGGGCGCCAGCAACGCGAGCAGCCGCCGCCCGAGCTTCTCGGTGTAGAAATCGGGGATCGCGCCGCCGGAATTGTAGCGCTCGTCGATCACCAGCCCGTCCTTGTCGAACTGCGCCGACAGGTACTGGTCGAACATGATCAGCCCCTCGGTAAACGTGTTGGGCACGTGCATGTATCCGGCACGGCCACCGGTGGCCTGTGCCACCTTGCGCCGGTTGGCCTCGACCCAGTCGAGGTAGCGCATGCGGGTCTCGCTGCCCAGCGTCTGAACGACAATCTCCCATGCCCCGTCGGTGGAGGGCTTGTCGTTGAGCTTGAGCGTGACCACCTGGTCGGCGAGGCCCTGGAAGAACGAGTACGGGTTCGCCGGAGCGCGCACGCTCTGGCCGTTGACCGCGATCAGGTAGTTGCCCGCAGCAACCTTCAGGCCCGGCTCGCCCAACGGCGCCCGCGCGCGGGGGCTCCAGCTCTGTCCGCTGTAGATCTTCGCGAAGCGGTAGTAGCCCGCGCTCTCCTCGAAGTCCACGCCGAGCAGCCCGACGTTGACGCGCTTGGGCTTTGGCAGATCGCCACCACTGACGTAGGTGTGCGAGGTCGAAAGCTCGCCGATCAGCTCACCGATCAGATAGTTGAGATCGCCGCGGTGTGCGACGTAGGGCAGCAGCTGCTCGTAGCGGTCGCCGATCTTCTTCCAGTCCAAGCCCTTCATGGCCGGATCCCAGTAGAAGTCCCGCTCGATGCGCAAGGCCTCGTGGAACAGCTGCTTCCACTCCTGCTGCGGATCGACCCAGGTCTGCAGGCCGGAGACGTCGACGGCGCCCTTGCCGACACTCTGTCCATCGGCGGCGTCCACGACTCCGTACTTCTGGCCGGCCACGTAGAGGACCTTGCTGCCTTCCTTGTCCAGAGCGTATCGGGTGATGCTGGCGAGGACGACCTTGTCCTCGCGCTTCTTCAGATCGAAGACGTGCAGCGTGCTGGGCGAATCGTCGGGCTCGTCCAGGCCAAGCTGCTGGGCCTGCACCGGCGTGGAGCGGTAGAACAGCTTTCCCTTGCATGGCCCCAGCAGCGAGTAGTTTCCGGGCGGGACGGGCACCGGCACGATGCGCTCGCCCAGCCCTGCCAGGTCGACCTTGACCGGCTCGACAGCTTCTTTCTTGCCGCCCTGGTCGTCGTCGCTGCCGCCTCCCTTGGCGTCCTTTATCTTGGTGTCTTTCGTGGCATCCTGCTTGGCGTCCTTCGTGTCCTTCCCGCCCTTGCCGTCCTTGCCGCCGTCCTCGTCGTCCTTCTGGCCCTCCTCGTCGCTGCGCGGGCCGAACGGGCTGGGCCCGTCCTTCAGCAGCGTGATCGCGAAGATCCCGTCGGTATCGAAGTAGCCGAAGTGCCAGTCGAAGCGGTCGCCGGCCGGGTGGAAGTACCGACTCGAGATGAAGTAGAGCACCTTGCCGTCGGGCGCGAACGCCGGAGCGCGGTCGTCGTAGAAGCCGCTGCTGACCTGCGTCACCTCGCGCTTCTCCAGCGAGTAGAGATAGAGCGCGTGGGTCTGGCCGGCGGTGGTCTTGGTGTAGGCGATCCAGCGGCTGTCGGGGGACCAGGCGCCACCATCGAAGTCCTGGTAGTCTTCGCGGTCGATCTCGATCGGCGTCCGCCGGTCGAGGTCCACGTACCACAGGCGCAGCGTCTTGTCCCAGAACAAGAGCTTCTTGCTATCGGGCGACCAGAGGGGCCCGTAGCGGTAGACGCCGCCGTCGAGCGTGATGCGCGTCTCGTCGCCGCCCTTCTGCGGGCGCACGTACAGCTCGTACTCGCCGCTGCGGTCGGAGAGATAGGCGATCTGCTCGCCGTCGGGTGACCAGGTGGGATTGAGCTCGTGCACCCCAGGGCTCTGGGTCAGGTTGCGCACGCTGCCATGCTCCACGGGCACCGTGAACACGTCTCCGCGCGCGCCGATCAGTACGCGCTTTCCGCCGGGGGAGAGGCTGGCGGCGGTGATGAAGCTCGACACACTGCGCAGCTCGGGGCGCGCCATCACCTTATCGCTGTCGACGTGGACCGGCAGACGCTTGCTCTGCTCGCTGGCCAGATCGAGGAGGTTCAGCCAGCCGCCCTCCTCGTAGACGATGGCACCGTCGCCCAGCGACGGCCACTTCACGTCGTACTCCCTGGCGTGGGTCAACTGGCGGATGCTGCGGTCGCCCAGGTCGTAGCGGTACAGATTCATGATCCCGTCGCGGTCGGAGTCGAAGTAGATCGCGTTGCCCGACCACATCGGAAACATGTCGTTGGAGTTGTCGCGCGGGATCTCCTCGTAGCTGTTCTGGCGGAGGTCGTAGATGCCAATGGCCGTGGTGAAGCCGCCCCGGTAACGCTTCCAGGTGCGGAATTCGGCGGAGGAGGGGTTGTAGGCGAGTTTGCCGCCGTCGGGCGAGTAGCTGGCCAGCCCGCCCGAGGGCAGCGGCAACGGCCGTTCCAGACCGCCGTCGATGCCGACTTCGAATAGGCGCTGGACCCGCTCCGTGAAGCTGATGCGCGTGGAGCGGAATAGGATCTGCTTGCCGTCGGGCTTCCAGTCGAGCACGAGGTCGGCGGCGGGATGCCAGGTCAGCCGCCGAGGCTCTCCGCCCTCGGCGGGGATGACGTACACGTCGACGTTGCCGTCGTACTCGCCGCTGAAGGCGATCCAACGCCCGTCCGGCGAGAACTTCGGGAACAGCTCGTCGCCGGGGTGCGCCGTGAGCCTGCGCGCCTCGCCACCCTCGCGCGGGATGGTCCACAGGTCCCCCGCGTAGGTGAAGACGACCCGGTCGCGGGAGAGGTCCGGGAAGCGCATCAGGCGCGTATCGCCAGAGGTCGGGGAGGGCGCGGCCGCGAGCGCCATGCGCCGAGCGGGGAGAGCCGCGGCGAGCATCGCCGGGAGCAACAGGGCGAGCAGGGTCGGTGCGCGATACGTCATGGTGGAGGATCTCCTGGCAGCGCCCGCGCGTGGCGTCACGCGGACCAGAGGGATGCGACGGGCAACGCTAACAAGCCATGGCGCGGTCACCTAGCGCCAACTGTCCGGGCTGGCGCACGCGATCGGTCACAGCCCCGCCATCGTACGCTTGGGGCTGGCACCGGGTTACGCGCGTGGTCGGCGGCTGCGCCCGCGGCGGTCCAAGCGTGCCCGGGCGCGGCTTGCCGCCACGACGGTCTTCGCCTTTCTATTCACTTCACACCCGCCACGAGCTGGGGCCTGGCGCGGGCTTGGGGCTTCTCCGCCGCGCCGGCCGCAAGTCCGAGGCAGCAGCAAAGGACGCGCATGACCAGCCCAACGCCGGCGTCCCAGGCGTCGCGAGCCCTCCTGCTGTACGACGGCGATTGCCCCTTCTGCAGCCGCTATGGGGCCTGGGTGCGGCTGCGCGACCGCTACGGGCTCACGCTGCTGGATGCTCGGCAGCAGCCGGGGCTGGTCGAGCAGTACGCGGCCCGCGGCTACGACATCGACCGCGGCATGATCCTGGAGGTGGACGGCCGTCTCTACCACGGCGCCGCCGCCATCGTGATGCTGGATGCGATGACATCGCCGCTGCGCCCGCTGGACCGGCTGGCGCGGGTGGTGGTTCGCGTGCCGGGACTGGTCCGCCTGCTCTATCCACTCATCCGGTTGGTGCGCGTGGTCACGCTACGGCTGATGGGGCGACCGCCCGACATCCGGCGCGCGTGAGCGCGGTGGCGACTGGAGGCTGCCGACACGACGTGACCGTGGCGGGCGGAGCCGCGGCTTGCGGACTGCGCGGCTGCGCCTTGACAGCGGCGCGCGCCGTGGGTAATGTCACGCCGATCTTGTGAGGGGGCCCTGGGGCCACTCCTCTCTGCCGTCGCGGCCCGGTTGCAGGAGGCAGGATTGGCTGGCCCGCAGCTTGTCCCCCGGAAGAAGCAGGCCTGCGCGCTGCGCCCGTCCCGTGTGGGGCGGGCGTTTTCGTGCGCAGACTCTCGGGCGCGCGGCCGCGCGTCGGGGCGTGCCGGGAGGCGCCCGTGACCCTGCTGCCGTCGGGACCGCCCGCGCTGCTGGCTCTGGAGGACGGCACGATCGCCCGCGGCGCCGCCTTCGGCTGCCTGCGCGGCGAGGGCGTGGGCGAGGTCGTCTTCCACACCGGGATGACCGGATACCCCGAGATCCTCACCGATCCCAGCTACTGCGGTCAGATCGTGCTCTTGACCTACCCCCACGCCGGCAACTACGGCATGCCCGACGGCGACGGTGAGTCATCGCGCGTCCAGGTGGCGGGCCTGGTGGTGCGCGAGCTCTGTCGATCCCGCAGCGGTGCGCGGCGCTCTGCGCGGCTGGAGCAGGTGCTGGAGGAGGCGGGGGTGCTGGCCGTGGAAGGGGTAGACACGCGCATGATCACCCGACGGCTGCGCACGCGCGGCGCGCTGCGCGGCGTGCTGGCGCTGCTGCCGCCCGCAGTCGCCGCCTCGCCGGCGGACGAGCAGGGATTCGGCGCCGCGCTGATGGAGCGCGCGCGCGCGATCCCGCTGATGGAAGGCAGCGAGCTCACCACCCGCGTCACCCTCAGCGCACCGGAGGTCCTCGAGCCCACCGCCGGCCCGCCGCGCTTATGCCTGGCCGCGCTGCACTTTGGCGCCAAGCGCAGCATCCTGGCCCACTTCGTCGCCGCCGGCTGCAGGGTCACGCTGCTTCCGGCCTCCGCCAGCGCCGAGCAGGTGCTCGATACGCGCCCCGATGGGGTGTTGCTGTCCAACGGGCCCGGCGATCCGGCGGCCTGCAGCTCGGCGGTCGCGGCCACGCGCGCGCTGCTCGGCAGACTCCCCATCTTCGGCATCTGCCTCGGACACCAGATCCTGGCGCTGGCCGCGGGCGCTCGCACCTACAAGCTCCCCTTCGGGCATCATGGAGCCAACCACCCCGTGCGCGACGAGCGCACCGGTCAGGTGTCCATCACGAGCCAGAATCACGGATTCTCCGTCGACGCCGCCTCGCTGTCGGGCACCTCGATGCGCGTGACGCACCGCAGCCTGTTCGACGGCACCGTCGAGGGAATCGCCAGCGATGAGCTGCGCGCGTATGCGGTCCAGTACCACCCGGAAGCCGCGCCCGGCCCCCACGATGCCGTACCGCTGATGGACGAGTTCCTGGCCCGGCTGGCGCACCCACGCCCCTGGGAGCGCTGATCCATGCCGCGCCGGGACGATCTCCACACCATCCTGCTGCTGGGCTCCGGGCCGATCGTGATCGGACAGGCCTGCGAGTTCGACTACTCGGGGACCCAGGCCGTGCGCGCGCTCAAGGCCGAGGGCTACCGCGTGGTGTTGGTCAACAACAACCCGGCCAGCGTGATGACCGACCCACGCCTGGCGGACCGCACCTACGTCGAGCCCCTGCTGCCCGCCACCGTCGAGCGCGTGATCGAGCGCGAGCGGCCGCAGGCGCTCTTGGCCACCATGGGCGGGCAAACGGCGCTCAACCTGGCCGTGCGCCTGGCCGAGAGCGGGGTGCTGGAGCGCTACTCGGTCGAGCTGCTGGGCGCGCGCGTCGAGACGATCCGCATGGCGGAGGATCGCCAGCTCTTCGAGCAGACGATGCGGGGCATCGGGATCGCCACCCCGCGCGGGGGCTTCGCGCGCAGCGCCGAGCAGGCGCGCGCGGTGGCCCGCGCGATCGGTTTCCCGCTGGTGCTGCGCCCGTCGTTCACGCTGGGCGGCTCCGGCGGCGCCGTGGCGCGCAGCTTCGAGGAGCTCGACCGCGCGGTGCGCTGGGCGCTGGACCAGAGCCCCGCCGGGCAGGTGCTGGTGGAGGAGTCGCTGCTGGGCTGGAAGGAGTTCGAGCTGGAGGTGATGCGCGACCGGGCGGACAACGCCGTGATCGTGTGCGGGATCGAGAACCTCGACCCCATGGGCATCCACACCGGCGACAGCATCACTGTCGCTCCGGTGCAGACCCTCAGCGACGTCGAGTACCAGGCCATGCGCGACGACGCGCTGAAGGCCATCCGCGCCTTGGGAATCGAGACCGGTGGCTGCAACATCCAGTTCGCCGTGGACCCGCGCGACGGTAAGCGGCGCGTGATCGAAGTGAACCCGCGCGTCAGCCGCAGCAGCGCCCTGGCCAGCAAAGCCACCGGCTTCCCCATCGCCAAAATCGCTGCCCGCCTCGCCGTGGGTTACACGCTCGACGAGCTGCGCAATGACATCACGCAGGTGACTCCTGCCAGCTTCGAGCCGGCGCTGGATTATGTGGTGGTGAAGGTGCCGCGCTTCGCCTTCGAGAAGTTCCCGGGCGCCGACGACACGCTCACGACGCAGATGAAGAGCGTGGGCGAGACGATGGCCATCGGCCGCACCTTCGCCGAGGCGCTGGGCAAGGGGCTGCGCGCGCTGGAGGACGGCGGCAGCGGGCTGGGTCTTGACCCGCAGCTGCGCGATCCCGCCGCGGTGCGGGAGGCGCTGCGCCAGGCGCGCCCCGACCGCATCCGCGTCCTGCGCGACGGCTACCGTGCCGGTCTCACGACCGAGGAGCTCTACGCGCTGACGGCGATCGATCCGTGGTTCCTGAACGGCATCCGCGCGATGGTGGAGGCCGAAGAGGAGCTGCGCCGGCGCTGCGCCACTCGTGGCGGGCTGCCGTCGCGCGCAGAGTTGCGCGAGGCCAAGCGGCTGGGCTTCTCCGACCGGCAGCTCGCCGCGCTGTGTGGAGTCGACGAGCGGACGCTGGCCGAACACCGCCGCGCCCAGGGCGTGCGGCCGGTCTACAAGGCCGTCGACACCTGTGCGGCCGAGTTCGAGGCCCACACGCCGTACCTGTACTCCTGCTACGAGGACGAGGACGAGGCGCCGCGCACGGACCGGCGCAAGGTCGTCATCCTCGGTAGCGGACCCAACCGCATCGGCCAGGGGATCGAGTTCGACACCTGCTGCGTGGAGGCCGCCTTGGCTCTCAAGCAGCAGGGGATCGAGACCATCATGGTCAACTGCAACCCCGAGACCGTCAGCACCGATTACGACGTCGCCGACCGCCTGTATTTCGAGCCGCTCACCTTCGAGGACGTGATGGAGATCCTCCACCGCGAGCGGCCCGACGGTGTGATCGTCACGCTCGGGGGACAGACTCCGCTCTCGCTGGCGCGGGCGCTGGAACGGGAAGGCGTTCCCATCTGGGGGACTCCGGCCGCGTCCATCGACATCGCCGAGGACCGCGAGAAATTCTACGAGCTGGTCGTAAAGCTCGGGCTGCGCCTGCCCGAGGGCGCGATGGCAACGGATCCGGTGCAGGCGCTGCAGCATGCGGCGCGCATCGGTTACCCGGTGCTGGTGCGCCCCAGCTACGTGCTGGGGGGACGCGCGATGACCATCTGCGACAACGAGGATGACCTGCGCGCAGCGCTGGCGGGCATGACCGGCGAGGGGCCGCAGGGCGTCGCCTCCCGCGTTGAGTTCGGCCCGGGCCGTCCGCTGCTCATCGACCGCTTTCTGGAGGAGGCGCTGGAGTTCGATGTGGACCTCCTGTGCGATGGCCGGCAGGCCGTGATCTGCGGCGTGATGCAGCACATCGAGCACGCCGGCATCCACAGCGGCGACAGCGCCTGCATCCTGCCCCCGCTGGGCGTGCAGAAGCATGTGCTCGAGGCGATGGCCGATGCCGCGCGGCGGTTGGCGCTCACGCTGCGCGTGGTGGGTCCGATGAACGTGCAATTCGCCGTCCAGGAGGATCGCGTCTACGTCTTGGAGGCGAATCCGCGCAGCAGCCGCACGATCCCCTTCGTCAGCCGCGCCACCGGCCGGCCGGTGGCCGGGCTGGCGGCGCTGCTCATGGCGGGCAAGACCCTGGCGGAGCTGGAGGTGACGGAGGAGCCGCCGCCGCGCCACGTGAGCGTGAAGGCCTGCGCCTTCCCCTACCACAAATTCCCGGGTTCCGACGTCTACCCCGGCCCCGAGATGCGCAGCACCGGGGAGTCCATGGGCGCGGCGTTCCGCTTCGGTCCCGCCTTCGCGAAGGCCTACGCTGGCATCGGCGAGCCGCTGCCACGATCGGGGGCAGCTTGCCTCTCGGTGCGGGAGCAGGACCGCATGGGGCTCGTGCCCGTGGCCACACGCCTGCGCGCGCTGGGCTTCTCGCTCTTCGCCACCGAGGGCACGGCGCAGTTCCTGCGCGAGCACGGGTTTTCGCTCGAGGTTCTGGCGCGGGCCGGCGGCGGCTCGCCCAACGTGGTCGAGCGCATCCTCGCCCGGCAGCTGCAGCTGGTGTTGAGCACCCCGCTCGGCCCGCGGGCCCGCCGCGACGACGAGGCGATTCGCCGTGCCTGCGTCGCCGCTGGGATTCCTTTCCTCACCACCCTCGAGGCGGGCCTGGCCGCGGTGGCCGCTCTGCGCGAGCTGGGGGACCGCGGCGGGGACGTCCTCTGCCTGCAGGAGCTCCACGAGCGCCGCGCACAGCCGCTCGCCGGTCCCGTACTGGGCGTGCAGCTGCGCGTCGCCGCCGATCATGGCTGAGGCCCTGGCCACGGTGCCGGGCGCGCTGTCGCGTCTGCTGCGGCTGCCGCGCGCCGAGCGCGGTGCGGCGCTCTGGCACGTGACGCCCCTGATCGACGTCGTGGCGTACCACTTCAGCTGGCTGTGGGTGCTGCTGCCGTTGCTCCTGGGCGGGGGGCAGCAGCCGGGCGATTACGTGCTGCTGTACGCAGCCATCATGACCGTGACCTTCGCCCACCGGCACTTCAGCCTGCCCTACGTCTACCTCGACCGGCAGGTCTTCGTGCAACGCCGGTTGCGCTTCATCGTGGCGCCGGTGCTCATGGTAGCGGCGCTCTTGGCCAGCCCGCCGCTCTGGCGCACGCCGGGCGGGCGCGCCGCGATCGGTGCCGTCGCGTTTGCGGCGGCGCTGTGGAACCTGTGGCATGTCTACATGCAGAAGTACGGCATCCTGCGCCTGTACAACGCGAAGGCGCGCGGCGCTGGGCCGGGGGTCCCAGGCTGGGTCGACCGGTGGCTCATCCTGGGCTGGATGCCGCTGTATTTCGTCTACCTCGGGCCCGCGCACCGAGACCTGCTGGTGGAGCACGCCCGGGCGGTGGACGCCTACCTGCTTCCGCTGGTGGACACGCTCGCGCGCCTGCGGCCGCTGTTGCTCTTGCCCTCCATCGCCTGCGTCGCCGCATCGCTGCTGGTGTTCCTGCGCCACGAGCGCCGCACCTTCGGCCTGCGCCACCCGGCGCGCCTGTCGATGGCGGCGGCGATGACCCTCTTGGCCGCGAGCTTCCTGGTGTGCAATCCCCTGAAGGTCTACTTGGCGTACGCATTCAGCCACGCCGTGGAGTACATGGTCTTCGTGTGGGCCTTCCAGCGCCGTCGCTACGCCGGCGCGACGACCCAGGTCACGGCGATGGCGCGGCTGCTGCGGCGACCGTGGCTCTTCTACGCAGTGCTGCTGGCGGTCACGGGCGGGGGCTACGTGTGGTTGCGTTATTACGGGCAGTACGTCTTTGCGCACCACCCTCCCATCGTGTTGGCGGGGACGCCGGCTGCGCGCTGGATCTTCTTCTGGGGAATCTATCAATCTCTCATGCACTTCGACTATGACGGGGTGCTCTGGCGCATGCGTCAGCCGCAGGTGCGCGGCAGCATCTGAGCGCGGGAGGGCCGGCCTGGGGCCCAAGCGCCGCCCCGGGTGGCGCGTAGCGCACGCCTTACGACGCCGGACGCGGCCGGTAGAGCACGATCGTCACGTCGTCGGGCTTGCTGGGCTCTCCGTCGGTCGCCTGCAGCATCCGCCGCTGGCACGCCTCCGCCAGCGCCTGCGCGGCCTCGTCCAACGTCCCCTTGCGCATGCGCTCGACGATCTCATGGAGGTGCAGATTGTCCAGCAACCCGTCGCTGGCGATGAGCAGCGTGTCGCGCGGGGCGAGCTCCAGCAGCGGCCCCATCTCGACGCGCATCGAGGCCGAGCCGACCATGTTGGAGATCAAGTGGCGATCCTCGTGCTGCATCGCCGCGCGGGCGTCGAGCAGCCCCGACTCCACCGCGTAGCCGACCGGGGAGTGGGAGAGCGTCTGCAGCTTGAGCTTGCCCCGCGCCCCGGTGACCAGTACTCCGCTGTCCCCCACGTGGTAGCTGCGCGCGACGCGCCCGCGGATCTCGGCAACGGCCAGCGTCGTGGCGGCTCCGACCCCCAGAGCGGTCACGGCACGGTTCGCCCCGTCGAAGCCCTCGAGGATCGCCTCGCGCAGCGCGCCGTGCTCCTTTACCGCGCGCACCACGGCGTGCGCGAGCGCGGTGAGCGCCAGGCGCGCGGCCTCCGCGGCGCAGGGGAGCCCGCCCACGCCATCGGCCACGGCGAGCACGGCACGCTGCGAGTCGAGCGGGATGGCGGCGCAGGCGTCCTCGCTGGCGTCGGTGCGCAGCGGCGACTTCGCCGTATACAGCGCGACGGCTCCCTGGGCGAGCGCACCGGCGTGCAGCTGCAGGAGGTCCTGCTCGCAGCACAACAGCGGCTCGAGCAACGGGAGCGCCATGGGGCCTCATGCCTCCCGCAGCGCCCGGGCGCACCAGGGGCAGAAGGCCCAGAAGTCGGGGAGGACACCCCAGCGGCAGCGCGGGCAGCGGTGCGTGCTGCCCTCGATGGGCCAGGCACGGCGTGGCTTGCGATGGCACCAGGGGCAGTAACGCATGAACGGCATCTGGACCCGGCGGCGGCAGGCCCGGTTGCCGCAACGCGCGACATAGCGCGCGTCTCGGTACGCCTGCGCGGCGACCGGCCCGATGGCCGAGCCGTAGCACCACGAGCAGAACCTCCAGTCCAGCTTCACACCGCGGCGGCAGCGCGGGCAGCGGCGCGGATAGCGCGACGGGCCGCGATAGGAGCGCTGCTCCGCTCCACACCACGGGCACGCCTGCATGCGCTCGCCCAGCGGCCCGGCGCAGCGCCCGCACCGGCCGCGGATCTCCAGCCGGCGGGCGTAGAGGCGAAGGAACTGCTGCACGCGGATCACCTTCCAGTGCGCGCTCGCCGCGGGCTGAGCGCGCCGGCGGCGCGGCACGGCGGGCTTGAGAGCGTGGCGCTGCACGCGGCGGAAGGCGGCGAGCATCTGCGTGGCGTCGGCGAAGCGCTTGCGCTGGTCCACCTCCATGGCGCGGCGCAGGAACGCCAGCAGGTCTGGATGCACGCGGGGCCGCAGGCGCGCGTAGCCCGGAGGCGGCCACGCGAACGGCCATTCCGGCAGTTCGCTGGACAGCATCCGGTACAGGAGCAGCCCGGCCGAGAAGACGTCGGAGCGGAACGACGGCTTGCCGAGCGCCTGCTCCGGCGAGAGGTAGCCCACCGTGCCGCTACCCGACGCCGTGAGCGTGCCGCGGGCGAGCTTGGCGATTCCGAAGTCGGTCAGGCGCAGCCGGTCTCCGCCGAACAGGATGAAGTTCTCCGGCTTGACGTCGCAGTGGATCACATGGCGGGCGTGCGCGTGGGCCAGCGCCTCCAGCATCTGCCCGCCGTAGCCGAGCGCCGCCTTGAGCGAGAGGCGGCTGCGCAGGCGATCGGCGAGCGTGCGCTCGCCGGCCGGGTAGACGATGACGAAGTGATCCTCGACGAACCCGGCGTACTTGATGGGCAGGATGTTGGGATGGTCGAGGGAGGCGCTGAGGCGCACCTCGCGACGGAAGTCCTCCAGGATCCTGGGCGTCGCCTGGTAGGCATGGGGAACCTTGAGCGCGACCTTGATCCCCTCGACGGTGTCGTAGGCGCGGTACACGTGCCCGAAGCCGCCCTCGCCCAGCCGCCGATCGATGCGGTACTTCCCGAGCCTCTGCCGTGTCCTGAGCACGGGGACCTCGTCCTGCGGCACCGCCGCGGTCCACGAGTGCAGACCGAAGGGGAGGCGCCGGCCACGCCGGTTCGGCGGCTACGGCGGCCCCCGCAACGGCGCGCTGTTGGACGCGCCGCGGCTGGAACCCTAGACTATGACTGCCGCGTCGGCGAGCCCTGGCGCGTGCCGAGCAACTGCTGGATCGTCGCCGCGAGCTCCTCGGGACGGTAGGGCTTGGTGAGAAAGGCGTCGGCCAGGTGCGAGAGGCTCTTGCGGCGATGGTGGTCGTCGTGGCTGGCGGTGAGGATGACCACCGGGATGCGCGCCAGTCGGGAGATGGCCTTCACGCGCTTAAGCACTTGGAAGCCGTCCAGCTCCGGCATCATGAGGTCCAGCAGCATGAGGTCCGGAGGGCTTTCCTGGGCGATCTTGAATCCACTCTGGCCTTCGTTGGCCACGGAGACGCGGTATCCGAGCTTCTCCAGCTGTATCTTCAGCAGGCTCTGGATCATCGGCTCGTCCTCGATCACGAGGATGTGGGCCTTTCCATCCGACGCTTCCATGGCTCCCCACGATCACTGCAAGACTCGCCATCCGGGGGGCCGGGCCCGATCCCCGGTGGACCATGATGTGCGCGCGCCACGTGCGCCCCGGAGGGCGCTGCCACAGCGCTCAGGTGCCGCATTGAGCCGCAAGAACCGTACCACCGGGCTCGCGAACGGGCGCCGCACCACGTCGCTGGCGGGGGTGCTGGCAGGGGTGTGGACAGGGGCGTTCCTCTGCCTGGCGTGCTCCATCGCCTGCGGGCAGCCGCTGGCCCGACCGGGCAACAAAGATGGCTCCATCCCCTGGATGGCAGCGGGGGACAGCCTCCTGTCGCTGGGCAAGCTGGAGCAGGCCAACGCCCAGTACCTCGCGCAGGCCCAGCTGCATGGGGAAGAGTCACAGCTATGGGTGCGCATCGCCTTCGTTCGGTTGCAGCTTGGGCAAGCGCCCGGCGCGCTCGAGGCCGCGCGCACAGCGCGTGCCCTGGCACCGGACGAACCCGACGCGACCCTACTGCTGGGCCAGGCGGAGCTGGCCTCCGGCGCCGCGGAGACCGGGGTGGCCACGCTGGAGGAGGGCGTCCGCCGTTTCCCCGACAACCGCCCGATCCTGGAATCGCTGGCCTCGCTCTGCCTGGGGCGGCAAGACTGGACGAAGGCCGTGGGGCTGCTGCGGCAGCTCGTGCAGCTCGACCCGAAGAACCCGGCCTACCGGCTCGACCTGGGTCGCATCCTGGTTGGGGCGGGTGAGCGGGACGAAGCGCGTACCCACCTGCGCGCCGCCCTCGACAATGGTGCCGACGCCTCGACCGTGCACGCCTGGCTGGGCGAGGCGGCGTTCGCCGAGGGCAAGGGGGACGAGGCGGCCGCGGAGTACCGCGCCTCCAACGCAGCGACCCCCAACGCGCGGGCGTGGGTGGGGCTGGGCAACATCCAGTTCATCGCCGGCAAGACGGCCGAGGCCGAGACCGCCTTCCGCAAGGCCATCGAGCTGGACCCCGACAATGGTGATCTCTACTTCAACCTCGCCAACGCGTTAGTCCAGCTCGATCGCCCCGCCGACGCCGAGCAGGCGCTGCGCAAGTCGATCGCCATGGCGCCGGCGGTGGCCAACGCGCACCTCAACCTGGGCATCCTGCTGATCAATCGCGGGGCGGTGACCGACGCGCGCGAGCAGCTCGGTCTGGCGGCGCGCCTGGACAGCAAGCTGGCCGGGCCACACCTGCACCTGGCGCGCATCGCCGCTGCGCAGTACCACTACGACGAGGCCCAGCAGCACTACCACGACTACCTGCAGCGCATCGACGACGTCGCCGAGAAGGAGCGCATCAGCAAGGTGCTGGTCGAGCTGCAGACGCGCATGGCGCAGCAGTCGCAGGCACGCGCCAAGGGAGAGGTGCATCTGCTCCAGATGATGGTCGAGACGCGCGAGCAGGCCGAGCAGATCGCGCAGCGCGCCCGCGCCGGGGACGACTTCTACCGGCTGGCGCAAGCGCAGAGCAAGATCGCCAGCATGACTGGCATCGACGTGGGATTCGTCGACCCCGCGGCCATGCACGACGATTTCAAGGCCGCCGTCTCCCGGCTGGAAGTGGGAGCGATAACCGCGCCGCTGCCGGGCCGCAACGGCTTCTACATTTTCAAGCGCGTCCAGTAGCGCCGGGCGCGGAGCGCCCGCCGGGCGGTGCGTGCTTCGGCGCCAAGCCCAGCGCCACACGGACGGCGCGCGGCGCGGCGCCACTGCCATGCAACCCCAAGCTCTGACCCTGGCCACTCCCGTACGCTTCCTCAAGGGCGTCGGGCCGGTGCGCGCCCAGCAGTTGCGCCGCCTCGGTGTCGATACCGTCGAGGAGCTGCTCTGCCTGGTTCCCATTCACTATCTGCAGCGCGGCGCGCTCGCGCCGATCGCCGCGGTGCGGGAGGGCCAGCGCTGTCTCGCGCGCGGGACCGTGCTCGACGTGCAGCTGAGCCGCCGCCGGCCGGGGCCCACGCGCGTGCTGGCCGTCGTCGGCGATGGCGGCGGCACTCTGCTGCTCACGTGGTTCAACGCCGCCTGGATGGCCCGGCGGCTCCACGTCGGCGACGTCGTGGTGGTGAGCGGGGAGGTCGGTCGTTTCGCCGGACGCCTGCAGATGCTCAACCCCCAGCTGGAGGGGGAGGAGGAGGCGCTGCAGGAGCCGGCGGGGCGGTTGTTGCCGGTCTACCCGCTGACCGCGGGCCTGCGCCAGGGCACGCTGCGCAAGTTGGTCTTTGCGGTGCTGCCGCTGGCGCTGCCACTGGTCACAGATCCTCTGCCGCAGGACTGGCTGCGCGAGGCCGGGTTGCCCTCACGGCGCACTGCACTGCTGGCCCTGCACCGGCCCGATCGTGAGGAGGAGGCGGTCGCGGCGCAGCGCCGCCTGGCGTTCGAGGAGGCGGTGGCTCTCCAGTTGTCGCTGGGCATCCGGCGGCGCGGGCTGCTGCGCAGGCCGGCCACCGTGGTGCTGCCTCCGCTGTCGGATCTGTCGCGGCGCTTCGTCGAGGGGCTGCCGTACGCGCTCACCCGCGCGCAGCGCCGCGCGCTCGCGGAGATCCGCCGCGACCTGGCTTCGCCGGTGGCGATGCACCGCATGCTGCAGGGCGACGTGGGCAGCGGCAAGACCCTGGTTGCCCTCATCGCGATGCTTTGGCTTGCCGAGTCGGGGGCGCAGGCGGCCTTCATGGCGCCCACCGCGGTGCTCGCGCACCAGCACGCCCAGCGCCACCTGCCGGCGCTGCAGGCACTGGGCATCCGCGGAGCGCTGTTGACATCATCGACCCCCGGAGCGCAGCGCCCGGCACTGCGGGCAGGGCTGCGCGACGGATCGCTCTCGATCGTGTTCGGGACGCACGCGCTGCTGCAGGACGAGGTGCGCTTCGCCCGCCTGGGGCTGGCCGTGATCGACGAGCAGCACCGCTTCGGCGTGCTGCATCGCGCCCAGCTGGGTGGTTGGGGGGCGCACCTGCTGGTGATGTCCGCCACTCCGATCCCACGCAGCCTCGCGCTGACGCTGTACGGCGACCTCGATCTCTCCGTGCTGGACGAGCTGCCGCCGGGGCGCGCTCCGGTGCGCACCCAGGTGGCGTCGCCCACCGAGCTACCCGGCATCTATACGCAGGTCGCCGAGCGAGCCGCGCGCGGCGAGCAGTGCTACCTGGTCTTCCCCGTCATCCGTGCGACGGAGAGCAGCGACGTCGCCAGCGTGCTGGCGTCGCACGCGGAACTGGTGCGCGGTCCCCTGCGCGGGATGCGCGTCGGGCTGCTCCACGGACAGCTGCCAGCCCGGCAGAAGGAGGCCGTGAGCGCGGCATTCGCGCGCGGAGAGCTCGACGTGCTGGTGGCAACGACCGTCGTCGAGGTGGGGCTCGACGTCGCCATGGCCACCCTCATGGTCGTGCACCATGCCGAGCGCTTCGGCTTGGCACAGCTCCACCAGCTGCGCGGGCGTGTTGGCCGCGGCGCCCGCCCCGGGGAGTGCGTGCTGGTTTGCGGCGAGGAGGCGGGCCCGTCGGCGCGCCGGCGCCTAGCCCAGCTGGGCGCGATCCACGATGGGTTTGCGCTCGCCGAGCTCGATTTGCAGTCCCGGGGCATGGGCGACCTGCAAGGAGTCCGCCAGCACGGCGAGACGCCGCTGCGCTTCCTGCGCCCGCTGGAGCACGCCGACCTGGTGGCCCGGGCCCGGGAGCTGGTCGATTCCGTCCTGGAGCGCGACCCCGCCCTGCGGCGGCCCGAGCACGCGACGCTGGCGGCCTGGCTGCAAGCCCTGGTCGGTGCCTCCCCATTCTGGAGCGCAGCGGGGTAGGCCCGGCACGCTCCGTGCGAGCGGCCCGGCCGATGCCGGGCGATTCCGGTGATCGCGCTGCCGCGGGCCGCAACCCCGGTCGAGTCGGCACGGATTGCCGTCGAAGTCCTTTCCTTCGAGGTAGGTCCCATGAAGAAAGTTCCCCTGCATCTGGCGCGGCCCGCAGACGTCCTGGCGGAGCCCGTGACGTTGCCGGGCGGGCAGGTCTTGCTGGCCGAGGGCACGGCCCTCACCCGCAATCATCTGGAGGTGCTGGCCGGGCGTGGCGTCGTCGTGCTCGTCCTGCGCGGTGACGCAGCGGCACACCGCACCGCAACCGGCGCTGCCACGGCGACCGGCGGGGCGACGTCGACCGACGCCGCCACCGCGCCGGGCACCGCTGCGGAGCGCGGCGTCGTGAGCGAGTCCGGCGCCCCGCTCGCCCCGCGCGAACTCGCGCAGACGCGCCGGCTGATCCTGGCGCAGGCCGAGCGCTTCGGCGACACGCGGGGCAACCCGGTGATGGAGGCGCTGCTGCGGGCCGTGCTGCGCCGGCAGGGGTTGATCGGGGCGGAGAAGGAGATCTCGTGAGAGACCGCATCCAGAAGGTCCTGCGCCAGGTGAACGACCTGCCGACCTTGCCCATCATCTACAAGCGCGTCAGCGATCTGATGCGCAACCCGAAGACCTCCGCCGCCGAAATCGCGGCGGTGATCTCCCAGGACCAGGTCATCACGGTCAAGCTGCTGCGCCTGGTGAACTCGGTGCACTACGGCTTCCAGGAGAAGATCGAGACCGTCACGCGGGCGGTGAGCCTGGTGGGCATGCGCTCCCTGCGCGATCTCATCCTCGCCACTTCGGTCATGGACCTGTTCAAGGAAGGGCGGCATCTGGCGTCCTTCGACGTCAATGAGTTCTGGAAGCACAGCCTGGGCGCCGCATCTGCCGCCCAGTCGATCGCCCGCCTGCGCGGTCTCGAAGGGGAAGAGGAGTACTTCGTCGGCGGCCTCATCCACGACATCGGGAAGATCGTCTTGCTCGAGCACTTCCCCCAGGAGATGGACCAGATCCTGGGCGAGGTGAAGGCGAGTGGACTGCAGATGATCGAGGTCGAGAACAAGCTCCTGGGGGTCAACCACGCGCGCATCGGGCGCATGCTCTGCAAGCACTGGAACCTGCCGGGCCGCTACCTGGAGGCGGTCGCCTGGCACCACGACCCGCGCTGCGCCGACGGCCACGGCGACTTCGTGGCCGCCGTGCACGTCGCGAACAGCATCGCCTGCGGGCTGCGGCTGGGCGAGGACGGCAACACCAGGATTCCGCCGATCCTGCCCCAGGCCTGGGAGATGACCGGCCTGCCGCTGGCCGAGATGGACGAGCTGGTCACGCGGACGGCCGAGAGCTACGAAGAGGCGCTGTTGGTGCTCAGCGGCTGGAATGAGCAGACGCGCGAGCGCGTCAGCGGAGAGCTGGCCTCGCTGTGACCGCCTGGCGGCGGGCGGAGCGCTCCCCAGACGTCCTCACGAGGGCGGCCTTGGCTTGATCCTTGCAGCTCGTCCGCCCCGGCCCCGCCCGCCGCTGGCAGGCGGCGGCAAGGCTGGCGGCCGGGAACCTTCTGCCCGATGCAACCAGGAGAGGCAATGATCGTCCAGTGTGCAGAATGCAAGACCCGCTATCGCCTCGATCCCGCCCGCGTGCCGCAGCAGCGGATCCGCGTCCGCTGCGTGCAGTGCGCTTCGATCTTCGCGGTTGACGGCACGCAGCGGCGTGACGCGCAGCCCGCGCCGGGGCCGGCCGAGGTGCGTCCGCGCGCCGCGGCGGCCGAGACGGCGCAGGTACCGGTGCGGCCGCAGGCGTCCACGAGCGCGCCTGCGCGGCCCGCGGCCGCGAGCGTCGCGTCGGCGGCGCCCCCTGGGTACGGTTACCGCGACATCGATCTGGGCACCCGTTCGGCGCGGCCGGCCTCCGGGTCGGCCCCCGCGGCCGCGCCGTCACGCGGCCCCGCGGCGCCCTCGGCCTCGACGCAGACGATGCCCGACCTGGACCTGGAGATCGAGCGTTCCAGCGGTCCCATGATCGGCGCCGCGCGTCCCGCAGCCCCGCCGGCTTCCGCACCGGGTGGGCCTGCGCGCGCCGCCGAGCCAGTCGCAGCCCGCTTCGTCGAAGTCGACCTCGACCGCCCGGCACCCCAGGCGCAGCCCCAGGAGCCGGTCGACCCGCGCGTGCGGCAGGAGCAGGAGAAGGCGCGCCGCCTGGCCCGGGCGTTGGTGAGCGACATCCTGGCCTACAACCGTGAGAAGCGCGATAAGGCGCTGGCCGGCGGCACGCTGGTGCAAGCCCTGGGACACGATATCAAGAAATCCTGGGAGCTCTACAAGGAGAAGGTCACGCCCGAGGTGGCCAACAGCACCAACCACTTCCGCGAGGCCCTCAACGAGATCCTTGCCAACGGTCAGCCGATCTTCTGAGATCCGGCTGCCAGCGGACGAGGCCGTGCGATGCGCAGCAATCGGGCGCCATGCGTCGTGCACCTCGTCGCGCTGGACCGCGGTCTAGCCGACGAGCTGCGCCAGGCCCAAGGCTTTGCCGGCGTGCAGTGGCGCGAGCACTCCGATCTGGAGGCGCTGGGCGCCGCGCTCGCGGGCGATGACCCGTCCCCAGCGCGGGTGATGATTGCGGCGGCCACGCGGGCGCAGCTGCACTGCGGCTGGCACGCACGCGTGCTGGACGCCAGCCCACAGGCCCGCGTGGCGATCGCCACACGCTCGGTTTCGGCCGAGGAGGAGCGCGAGTTGGTCTGGGAAGGGGCGTGCACCGTGCTGCGCCCACCCTGGCCTGTGCTGGGAGCGCTCAGCGCATTCCGCGATCTCGCCTACCTCTCGGCGCTCTTCCCCGGCAGTGTCGTGCACGGGCGGCGTGAGCTCCACGAGCTCACGCTTCCCACGCGCAGGGAGCTTCTGCCGGGGGTCATCCAGCTCTTGTGCGAGCGCTTCGACAGTCTGAGCTATCCCTTGCAGATGGTGCGCGGCGATCTGCCGCTGGTGATCGACGAAGCCGTGACCAACGCGATGGGGCATGGCAACGGCTGGGATCCGGCCAAGGTCGTCCATCTGCGCCTGGAGCTCGACGCCGAAGGGTTCACGCTGCAGGTGGAAGACCAGGGAGAGGGCTTCGCTCGCGACGCAGTGCCGTCGCCGCTCGCCCCCGAGAATCGGATGCGTGGCGGCGGACGTGGGCTGTTCCTGATGGAGTCGCTCGTGGATGAGGTCCGGTACGAGGAGGGTGGCCGGCGGATCGTGCTGCGCAAGCGACTGGCCCCGCTGCTGGAGGCCGGACCGCGCCGCTAGGACTCCTCGCCCGTCTCGCCGCCCTCGCCGCCCTCGACACTCTCGCCGTCCCCGCTCTCGGTGCGCTTCTCGCCCCGGGGCTCCTCGCCCTCGCCCCACTTCGTACGGCTGATCTCCGACAGGATGCTGTCGATGTGGCTGCGGATGCGCGCGTTCTGGTCGGGCTCGAAGAGAGCCTTCTTCACCCGTCCGTACTTGTCCTTCTTGATGTAGCGCAGGGACTGCAGGCTGCTCACGGGCACGAGGATGTCCTTGCAGACCTGGACCTCCACGTCGCGCCCGTCCTGGTTCTGGGCGGGGTTGTTGTCGGGGTGCATGCCCAGGCCCCAGCCGTGGACGACCATCGAGCAGATGAGTGCTCGGAATGTGTTCTGGCCTTGGACCGTCTCGAGGTCCAGGGAGCCCTGGACCTTGGTGATCACGCCGTCGATCACATAGGTGAGCTTCTTCACGACCGGAGGGCTGACCTTGATGTTCAGCAGCCGCGCGAACATCTCGGTCAGGATCTTGTCGGTGTTGCTGACCATGGATCCCCCCGGTGGATGGGGCCGGACGCCCCGCCGCGGACGCCGCAGCGCGCGGCTGGCCCCGGCAAGCCTGACCAGCCCTTGCAAGCCAGGTGCCCGATTGGGGTGGGGTGGGCGTGGGGCTGCGCGGGCACGCCTCGGGGGGCGCCGACCGGCCGGGAAGGGTCGGCTACGGAGAGCCGCCGGCTCTCGCCGGGACCGGAGATGGGGGGTGAACCCCAGCTAGGGGGGCCGCGTGGCGCAACGCCGCGGGTGGCATGGAGATTGCGTTTCGCTGCACCGACAGGACTCCCCGAACCAGACGTTCTTCTGCTGAGTGAGGCCCGATGGTCGTCTACAACTACAGCGGCAAGGAGATCAACGCCAAGATCGTCTACTACGGTCCGGCGCTCAGCGGGAAGACCACCAATCTGGAGTGGATCTACTCCAAGATCCCGCTCGAGTACTCGGGCAAGATGATCTCCCTGCGCACGCAGACCGACCGCACGATCTTCTTCGACTTCCTGCCCCTGGAGCTGGGCCTGATCGACGGATTCAAGACCCGCTTCATGCTCTACACCGTCCCCGGGCAGGTCTACTACAACGCCACCCGCAAGATGGTCCTCAAGGGCGTCGATGGAGTGGTGTTCGTCGCCGACAGCGAACAGGGTCGCATGCAGGACAACCGCGACAGCCTGCAGAACCTCCGCGAGAATCTCGAGGAGATCGGTCTCGACCTGGAGACGCTGCCGCTCGTGATGCAGTGGAACAAGCGCGATCTACCCAACTGCGATCCGGTCGAGGAGATGGAAGGGCAGCTCAACCCGCGCGCAGTCCCGAGCTTCGAGGCGTCCGCCCTCACCGGCGAGGGGGTCTACGAGACGCTGCATCGCATCAGCAAGATGATCTACCGCCGCCTGACCACGGGGGAGGAGGGGGCGACGCAGTCCAGGCCGCCCGAGCGCGAGGAGGAAACCTCCCTCTTCGGCGCCGACATCGCCGCGCGCTTGCAGCAGCTCGACGCGCCTCCGGAGGTGCACGAGCCCGTGGCGGTCGCCCCGCGCGCGGGGGCGCACGAGCCCGCCCAGAGCGACGGAGCCGTGCTGGACGCGATCCTGGGCGCGGTCCGCCCCGGGACCGCCGGCGCGGCGTCTCCACTGCGGGCCTCGGCTTCCCCGTCCGGGCCTCTGGGACCGGTGCCCGCTGCGGCGGTACCCGCGGGACCGCGCAGCGCGGCGCCGGCGGCCGGGCCCGGACTGCGCGGCCCGGTGCACTCGCCTCCCTCGGGTCCGCGCGCTACGGTCCAAGGCGCTGCCGCAGGGCCACGGAGCAGCCCACCCTCGGCTCCCTCCGGGCCACGGCCGGCAGCCGCGCCACCCAGCCAGCGCCCGCCCGCCGCGCCCGCGCTCCACACGGGCACGCCGCGCAGGCCGGCTGCGACGCCGCAGGCGGAGGGACCCGAGCAGAAGCTCGTCTCCGACCTGGTCGACAATGTGCTCTCGCCCATGGATGGCCAGAGGCCCCGCGAGACTTCCGCCCCCCCGACCGTCGAGGGGGCGCAGACGGGCCCTGCGCACGGCGACGATCCCCTCACCTACGGCAGCAGCTACGGGCGGATGGTGAGCCTGGACGGCAAGGACGTGGCCGGGGCGGCCGATGCCGCGACCGCACGTCCCGCAGCAGCTCCGCCGCCGGTGCGTCCCCAGGGAGCGCCGACGGCACCGGTGGCACCGGCGGCGGCGGCCGCGCCGGCCATGGCGGCCGGCGTGGCGGGGTCGCAGCCGCCCCCTCCCGAGGTCCACTTGGAGCTCATCACCGATCCCCGCAAGCTGAGCAGCGACGCCGCGGCATCGAAGGCCGCCGCGGAGAGGGCGTCGGAGACGTCACAGTTCGGCTTCGCCAGCCGCCTCGCGAACGCCAAGATCATCGAGGTGCCGATCACGCTCGACGCCGACGCGCTGGCCGACGGCAAGACGATCCGCATCGTCCTCAACCTCAAGGTCGCCCACTGACCCCTGCGCGCGCGGCGTGCGCCCGGCGCGCTGCATTCCGTGTGTCTGTGCGTTGACAGCCGTCACGCCAGCGCATACGTTCGCGCCGCCGCCACTCCTTCCGCCCCACGTGGCGGCGTAACACATGCAACCGATGGCAACACGGACGAAGGAAACGGCCGCGCAGATGGCGACGCTGCGGCAGGCGCGTGCGCCGGAGCAGCGCGCCGAGCTGGAGGACACCGCAGCGGCGTTGTCGTCGCAGCTCGAAGCGGCCCCGGCGGATGCCGATGCGGCCTACCGTCTGGCGCTCATCCGCATGAAGCAGCGGCGCCTCGACGAGGCCGAGGGGTTGCTGCGGCGCGTCCTGCGCGAGCGCTTCGAGGAGGCGCGCGTCCACACGAATCTGGGCGTGGTCCTGGACCTGCAGGGTCGCGCGACCGAGGCGATTGCCGCGTTCCGGCGCGCGATCCAGCTCGCGCCGCGCGAGCCCGCGGCGCATCTCAATCTGGGCGCGCTGTACGGCGAGCTGGGCCGCTACGAAGAGGCCGTCAAGGCCCTCCAACGCTGCGCCGAGCTGGCCCCCGGTTTCGAGCCCAGCTTCAACCTCGCCGTGGTGCGCCTGCGCCAGGGCAACCTGCTGGCGGCCGAGGGGCTGCTCGCGGAGGCGCTCCACCACGATCCCGCGCACGCGCAGGCGCACTACCTCCTCGGGCAGTGCCGCTTCCGGCGGGGGATGACGCAAGACGCCGTGTCGTCGTTCCGCGAGGCGCTGCGCCACGACCCGGAGCATGCCCGGGCGCGCCTCTACCTGGGGATGGCGCTCAACAAGCTCGGCCACTACCGGGAGGCGGCCGACGAGCTGACCAAGGCCGCGCGCCAGCTGGAGGACGACGGGCGCGTGCACTACCAGCTCGGGATGGCCTACGATGGCTTGGCGATGAAGGAACAGGCGCGCGACAGCTTCCGCCGGGCGCGCGCGCTGGCCGGCTGACCGCTCCCCCCAGCCACCTACGGATTCCATGCCCGATGCGACGGACCCGCCGCGGGACGCGCATAGCGACCCAGCGGTTCGCTCGGCGCGGGAGGCCCTGCTCGCCGCTCGCGCGCGTGGCCGGTGCGCCCTGATTCCGTACCTCACGATGGGGTATCCGACGCTCCCGGCGAGCCTGGCGCTGATGGCGGCGCTCGAGGAGCTCGGGGTGGACGCCATTGAGTTGGGCGTCCCGTTCAGCGATCCGGTAGCCGACGGTCCGACCATCCAGCGCACCATCGACGCCGCACTGCGCCAGGGCGTCACGCTGCGCGCGGTGCTGGCCTCCCTGCACGGGCGCGCTCCCGGCTGCCCCCGCATCCTGTTCAGCTACCTCAATCCGCTGCTCGCCCACGGGCTGCTTGGCCTGCCGCCAGCCCTGCGCGCCGCGGGCGTGTCCGCGGCACTCGTGACCGATCTGGTGCCGGAGGAGGCGGGGGAGTGGCTGGCGATCGCGCGCGCCGCGCGCATCGAGACGTGCTTCCTGATCGCAGCGACCAGCGACCGCGCCCGCGTCGAAGCGGCGGCGGCCGCCAGTACCGGCTTCGTCTACTGCGTGTCGACGCTGGGCGTCACCGGCGCCCGCGGGCGATTGGATCCCGCGGCGCAGCAAACCGTGCAGCGACTGCGCGCGGTGAGCGATGTCCCCGTCGCCGTGGGCTTTGGTATCGCGCGTCCGGAGGACGTGGCCGGCGTCGCGCGCTTCGCCGACGGCGCCGTGGTGGGGAGCGCTCTGCTCGATGCCATCGGCACCGCGAGCGAGCCCGAAGACGTCGTGGCGCGTGCGATCGCCTTCCTGCGGCCCCTGCTTGCGGCAGCGCACGCCTGAGCGTCTGCCACGCGTTCGCTACACGTCCCCCAGGACGCGTTCGAGCGAGGCGCGCAGCTGCGCGGGGTCGACCGGCTTGGTGAGGAAGTCGCGCGCCCCGGCCCGCATCGCATCCAGGACGACTTGGCGGTGCGCCAGCGCGCTGATCATGAGCACGCGCGCCTGAGGGTCGGAAGCGACGATGCGGCGGGTGGCCTCGATCCCCGACAATCCGGGCAGATCGCAGTCCATGGTCACGAGGTCAGGGCCGAGCTGGGCGCAGAGCGCCACGCCTGCGTCACCGCTCTCGGCCTCGCCGATCACCTCGGCGCCGACCGACTCGAGCATCGCGCGCAGGCGCAGCCTTGAGAAGGTCGAGTCGTCGACGATCAGCACCCGGGCCACGCTCAACCCTCCTCCAGGATCGCGACCATCCGGCGCAGGCCGGGGACATCGGGCACGAGCAGCAGGTTGCACAGCGGGCCACCTTGCAGGTCGGCAAGCTGCACGTGGACGAGCAGCACCTCGGCTGGGGCCTGATTGCCCGCGCCAGCTCCGGCCGCGGGGCTGGCGGGGCGCTCCAGTCCGAGCTGCGGAACCATCGGATTCACATCGAGTTGTAGAACTCCGCTCATCACCGTTGTGAACGAGCCGGCCGCGATGGCGCCCATCTCGAGGAGGGCCGAGTCGAGGATTTGATCGCGCAGGGGTGCTGGGAGCGCCAGGCCGCGCACCAGGTCCTCCTGGACCTCGCCGAGGCGGGCGCGCGGGATCTGGACCGCGATCCAGCCCGGGACGTCACCACGCAGCGGCACGCGCACCCCGAACGGGCCGGTGGAGTCGGGCTCGACGTCGCGCAGCATTCCCAACGGCTCGGCCACCACCACCCGGCAGCTGGTGACGCGCAGGGGACGGTCCAGCAGGCGGGAAAGACTGCGGGCGACGAGCACGCCGGCGCCATTGGCCAGTGGGCGCAGCGCCGCGACCTGCCGTTGCGGCGAGGCCGGCGGGGTTTCGAGGCTGTCGTGATCGAGGGCCCGGTCGTTGGGGCTGCGGAGCATCATCGGCGTGTGCTGGTCCCCCGAAGAGGGTGTGCGGGTCCTTCCCCACGGCTTCCCGTAAGGTTTCGTCCATCCCCGTGCGATCCTTGAGCCCCGCCTTCGGGCGTGCCCAGCGACGCGCCGCAGGCCGGGCGGCCGTGGCCGCGCCGCAGCCCGCCCCTCGCCGGGCGTGCCACGCAGCGCCCGCTCCGCGCGGCCGCAGCGGCGTTCTGTTGGGTCGCTGTGGTACGATGCGGCCCATGACGGCGCTGAAGCTGGAGCAGGCCCGCAGGGTCCTGTGGGACGCCTGGCCGGCCGGCCCGGTGGGAAACCGGCCGCTCGCGGACGCGCTGGGCCTGGTGCTCGCCGCAGACGTGACCAGCGACATCCCGCTGCCTCCGTACCCGCGGGTGACCATGGACGGTTACGCCGTGCGTGCGGCGGACGTACGCGGCGCAACTCCGGCGACGCCGGTGCGTCTGCGGATCGTTGGCGAGGCGGCGGCCGGCGTGCCGCTGGCCCGCGTTCTCGACGCGCGGGAGGCCGTGCGTGCCATGACGGGCGCGGCGCTGCCCGACGGTGCAGACGCGGTGGTGCGCGTCGAGGACACCAGCGGTTTCCGCGACGATTGGGCAGAGATCCATGCTGCCGTGGACCCCGGGACCGCCGTCGCCGCGCGCGGCGAGGACCTCGACGTTGGAGAGGTTGTGCTGCGCGCGGGGACGCGCCTCTACAGCCACCACGTGCAGGCGCTGGCTTCGACCGGCCACGCCGTGGTGCGCGTGGTGGAGCCGCCGCGGGCGGCGGTGCTCTCCACGGGGGACGAGCTGGTCCCGGTTGGAGCAGTGCCGGGACCGGGGCAGATCCGCGAGTCGAACAATGCCTGCGTGCGGGCGGTGCTCGCCGACTTCGGCGTCCCCTGCGCCGACCTGGGTGTCGTGCGCGACCAGGCGGGCGCGGTGACCGACGCGCTGCGGGACGCGCTGCGGCGCTTCGAGCTGGTCGTCGTCAGCGGAGGCGTGAGTGCAGGCCAGAAGGACTACGTGAGAGCTGCGCTCGCGGCCTGCGGCGTCGAGCTGCGCTTCGGCGCGCTGCACCTGCGTCCGGGGCATCCCGCCGCCTTCGGCGTGCACGCCGGAGGCGTCGTCTTCGCGCTGCCGGGCAACCCCGTGGCGGTGTTCGCGACGCTGGTGGCGGTGTACTCGGCCGGCCTGCGCCGGCGGATGGGGGAGATCACGCTGGCTCCGCCGCCCGCCTACGCGGCACTGGAGCGCCCCATGCGCCGCAAGGGAACACGTCCCTGGCTGTTCCCCGTATCCCTTCACGCGCCGCCTGCACCGGGACTGCCACTGGCCCGGCCCACCGAGCATCATGGCTCGGGGGACTTCGTATCGCTGGCCCGCAGCGGCGCGCTTGCGCTGCTGCCGGATCTCCTCGAGCACTTCGAGGCGGGAACCGTCGTGGAGATCCTACGCCTGCCCCCGCGGTGGGACGCCTGACCGTGACCGCGGCCGCGGGCGCCGCGAGGGGAACCTCCTGGCCGGAGCGTGGCGCATGATCGAGGTGCTTCACCGGCTCTGCCGCGTCTGCGACGCCTGCATCGCCGTCTGCCCCACCCTGGCCCTGCTCATGGAGGGTGACCGTCTGGTTTGGACGGCGCATCGCTGCGGCGACGACCGCAGCTGCCTGGCGGTGTGCCCGGCCTCGGCGCTCGTGCTGCATCCGCAGCCGACGGCGGGGGGCGGGTCTCCGGCGCCGCCCGCGGCACCCCGCGAGCGCGGCCGTGCCTGAGATCCCTGAGATATTCGACGTCGTCGTGGCTGGAGGTGGGTTGGCGGGGGCGACCGCCGCCCGCGTCCTCGCCCAGCGCGGCCTGCGCGTACTGCTGGCCGAACGCAAGGCCGATCCCGGGGCGCTGAACTACTGCGCGGAGGCGGTCAGCGCGCGGAGCATCGCCCCGTTCGGGTTGCTCACGCCCGATCTGATCGCGGCGCCCGTGGACGCCGGACTGCTGGTGGGCCCGGGCGGCGAGCGAGCTCGGCTGCTGTGGCCGGGTGTGGGCTACGTGCTGCACCGCGACCGCCTCATGCGACGCGTCTTCGAGCTGGCCGTCGCCGCAGGCGCCGATGGACGGCTGCAGCACGAGGTCGCCGCCCTCGAGCGCGACCGCGATGGGACGCTGCGCGGCGTCGTCCTACGCACCCCCGCGGGCGTCGCGCGGGTGACCTGCGCCGCCGTGCTGGCCGCCGATGGCATCGCCGGCGCCGTCGGCCGGCTGGCGGGGATCGACACCCGGCTCTCAGTCGCCGAGGTTCTCTCCAGCGCGCAGTACAGGATGACCGGCGTGGACATCGAGGTCGGCACGCTGGAGTTCTGGATCGGCGACGGGATCGCGCCTGGGGGATACGCGTGGGTGTTCCCGCGGGCGCCGAGTGAGGCAAACGTCGGGGTGGGGATCATCGCGACCCGGCCCTCGGCGGCCGGCCGCACCGCCACGGCCTTTCTGAAGGAGTTTCGCAGACTTCGATTCCAAAACGTTGGAAAAATAAGTGGTTACATCACAGGCGGTATCCCTGTCCTGCTGCGCGACGCTGCGACGGCCACCCAGGGCGTGCTGTCGGCCGGCGATGCGCTGCGCGCCGCCGATCCGCTCAGCGCCGCCGGAATCGCCGAGGCCATGGCGAGCGCCCGCCTGGCGGCCGAGACGCTGGCAACCGCGCTCGCGCAGGGAGATCTCTCCGCTCGCCGGCTCGCACGCGCTGGGCAGGAGTACTTCCGCCAGCACCCGCGTCTAGCGGTGATGGCGCGGATCCGCCGCGTGTTCGACCGGCTCGACGACCAGGAGAAAGGGCAGCTCGTCGCCGCCTGCCGGGAGGCCTTCCACGAGCGGCGGATCGACGACATGGATGCCGGGAGCTTCTTCCTGCGCCTGCTGCGCGCCAGCCCCCGACTGCTGCGCCACGCCCGCCATCTGCTCGCCCCAGCTTGACCTTCCACCCGGGCACTGCGTAGCTTCGCCCGGAGCCGGGCGCCACGCCGCGGCGTGTTCCCACCCACCGGGCAGGTTGACGATGCGTGCACATCCTAGGATCGGCGTGGCGGGCAGCGCTGGCGCCGCCGCAGCCGCCGTGCTCCGGCTTGCGCTCGTCTGCGCCCTGGCCGGTTGCGGTGGTGGCGACTCCGGTCCCACGCAGCCGCCGAACCCGCCCGCCAACCGCGCCCCGGCCGTGCCCACGGTCACCGTTTACGCCCAGCTCGCGATGATCGCCGGTGAGCAGGTCGCCCTCACCGCGCTTTCGCTGGATCCCGATGGCGACACCGTGACCTACGTCTGGAGCCTGACCACCAGCACGGGCGGGACGCTGTCGACGACCAGCGGGGCGGCCACGACGTGGACGGCGGGCAGCGGCGGCAGCGGGGTCGACGTCATCGTCGTGACGGCCTCCGACGGCGCGCTCAGCGCCACGAGCAACGCCTCGATCACCATCGGCACTGCGGTGGGCGGAACGCTCGCCGCGGGCGGCGCATGGAGTGCGGCGCACAGCCCCTACGTGTTCACCTCCGACGTCGTGGTGCCGGCGGGGCAAACGCTGACCGTCGAGCCGGGTGTGGTGGTGCTGCTGCGCAGGTACTTCGTGGGGGTCACCCTCCAGAAGGTCGGCCTGCGGGTGGCGGGGACACTTGTGGCGGTGGGCGGACCGCTGGTGGCACAACAGATCGTGTTCAAGGGCGCCACCCCCCCCGCCGTGGGGCAGACCCTGCACAAGGGAATCCAGTTCGTGCCGGGTGGTGCAGGCACCCTGGCCTACGTCCGCGTGGAGCGCGGTGACCTGGGCGTGGAGCACCGGGGCAACGGCACGCTGAGCGTCTACGGCTGCCGCATCGTGCAGTGCGGGACGGGGCTGCAGTTCAACGACGGCTCATCGGTCACGGTACGCCGCGCGCTGGTCGATCAGTCCTTCGGACCTGGCGTCTTCGTGGGCGACGCCCAGCTTACGTTGCGCGAGTGCACGATCAAGCGCAGCGGCGCCTCCGCCGTCTCGCTGGTTCCCGCGGCGGCGACCGCCAGCGCGGACATCGACTCCTGCAATCTCGACACCAGTGGCTCGACCAGCCTGGTGCTGCGCGACGCCGCCGTGGCGACCGTGCACCACTGCAATCTGCTGGCGGCCGCGGGGCAGAAGAACGTCGGATTCCTGGGTGTCCCGGGCGGTGCCGGCAGCCTGACGCTCGACTTCACCGCGTGCTTTTGGGGCTTCCTGCTCACCGCCGCTCCCGACGACTCCGCGGCCGTGACCCAGGAGATCCGTTTCAACTCGATCGAGAACCCGGACCTGCGCTCCTGGCGGGTCTGGCCATTCTCCGCTTCCGCGATCGTCCTGCTCGGCGCGCCGTGAGCGCCTGCCGCCGGCGACCAGCGGCCTGCTCCCGGTAAGGCCCGCCTCCGGTTGCCCAGCTCGGCCTGCCCGGGCCCTCCAGCGCGCGCCCGGCCGCGGCACATGGCTTGCAGCCTCCGTCGCCGGATACCCTGCGCCGTGATCCGCCCTCGTCCACCCTCCGCGGACACGATGCGAAGCAGCACGCCCCTGGGAGGAGCGATGTCGGCATTCCTTGAGATCCTGGAGTGGTTCGACGAGACAGGCGAGGAGATGGTCCACCGCCTGCCGCCGGAGGGCTCGGCCGACATCAAGCTCGGCGCCCAGCTCATCGTCCGGGAGAGCCAGGAGGCGATCTTCTTCTGTGGCGGCAAGGCCCACGACCGATTCCGGGCCGGGCGCGCCACCCTGAACTCGAAGAACCTCCCGCTGTTGACGGCCGCCCTCAGCCTGCCCTGGGGGTTCAAGAGCCCGTTCCGTTGCGAAGTCTACTTCGTCAATCGCAAGACGTTCACCAACCTCAAGTGGGGCACGCGGGAGCCGGTCATTTTCAAGGACCAGCAGCTCGGGCACGTGCGGCTGCGCGCTCACGGGCAGATCACGTTCGCCGTGGCCGACGCCGAGCGCTTCATCCACGCGATGGTGGGCACGCGCGGCACCTATGCCACGAGCGATGCCACGGAGTTCCTGCGCGACGTGATCGTGGCCCGACTCAATGACTACATCGGCGAGACGCTGACCAGCGTGCTGGACCTGCCAGCGATCTACGACGAGCTGGGGCACGCGCTGCTGGGCCGGCTCGCCGGCGACTTCGAGAAGCACGGCCTGCATCTCAGCGATCTCTACGTCACCTCGATCACCCCCCCCGAGGAGGTCCAGGCGATGGTCGACTCCCAGGGCAGCCTCGCCCTGGTGAAGGACATGCCCACCTACATGCAGTACCAGCTCGCACGCGCGATCGGGAAACTGCCCGGCGGCGCCGGGGCGGGCTCGCCCGGCGGCGGCACGACCGGCGCGGCGCTGGACGCGAGCGTGGGGCTGGGGCTGGGACTGCTGGTGCCCGGCATGGTCGCCCAGGGCGTGGGCGCGACCGGACTTGTGGGATGCGGAGCGTGTGGAGCGAGAGTGCTCGCAGGGCGCTACTGCAGCGCCTGCGGCGGCCGCCTCGACGCGTCGGCAGCCGCGGCCGCAAGCACCACAGCGCCGGCGCGCTGCGTCGACTGTGCGGCGGTCCTTCCGCCGGGAGCGCGGTTCTGTCCCGCCTGTGCCGCGCCGGCCGGGCCGCACGCGGCCGGGCCTGCGGAGCACAAGCCGCCCTCCCCGGGGCGGGGACCCTCCGGACCGGCGAGCACGCCGGGAGGTTGATCCTCCGTGGCGGTGCTGGTCTGCTGTCCGCGCTGCGGCGCGCCCCATCGCATCGCCGCTTCGCTCACGCGCTTCACCTGCGACTACTGCCAGGGGCTGGCCGAGGTCTCGGGCAGCCCGGGGGTCGAGGAGCTCGTCGTCCCCCTGATCGCATCGCCCGTCGCCGCGCAGGACCAGGCGCGTCGCGCGCTGCTGCTGGCCGGCGCGCGCCGATTCCGCATCCATGTCGAACCGCCGCGCAGCGTGGCCATGTGGCAGATCGTCTCGCGGGCGGGTGAGGAGCACGTGCTGCCCGCGCCCGCGGATGCGCTGCCCGGCGCTCGCCTGCTGCGGCTGCCGGCGGCGCCGCTGGTCCAGCGCGGCGATCCGCGCGCAGCCGGTCTGGAGCCGCTGCCGCAACCTGGCGTCGATCTGCCGCACGCTCTGGCGGCCGCGCGCGCCGCGTTCGAGGAGCCCGAGGCGCCCATCGAGGCTGCGCGGTTGGTGTGGCTGTCGGTGGCGCCACTCACCGTGGAGACCTCCGGGGCCACGGTGCGCGGGTTCTACCTGGCGGGGGCCGAGCGCGTGCTGCTGGAGCCGCTGCCCGACGCGGCCCTCCAGCCGCCGGTGGACGGTCGACGCGTGCAGTTCCTCGCGGCCTTCCTGACGCTCTCGCTGCTCGCCGGAGTGGCGGTGCACGATCCGGCCTGGCGTGCGGCGGCCGGCGGGTGCTTGCTCGGTGCGGGGCTCCTGGCCTCGCGTGCCGGCCGAAGGAGCCTGTGAGCGCGCCGCAGGCGGAGGGCGGCGGTCAGGCGGCCAGGGCCGTCCGTGCGCTAGGCCTGGGCTGCCCGCGTTGCGGCGGGGGGCTCGCAACCGTGGACGGCGATCCGGCGCGGCTGCGCTGCTCGTATTGCGGCTACGAGTGCCTGCGCCGCAGCGATTCGGGCGTGGCGGCCCACGTCCCCGCGGGGCGCATCGGACGGCGCCGGGCGGCGAGCGCTGTGGCGGCGCTGTTGTCGGCGCGCGGTGTCCACGGCTATGCGATCGAGAGCGTGCAGCTGTTCTATCTCCCGTTCTGGGAGCTGCAGGGAAAGTTGGTCGGCTGGCAGCGCTACCGCGTCCGCCGCGAGCGCCCGCCGCACGCGCCGGGCCTCGCAGCGGAGCAGGCTCCAGCCAAGTCGGAGCTGCCGCCCGAGGACCGGGTCGAGGAGGTCGTCGCGCGCGACGTGACCTGGTCGAGCCCCGCGTGCGACGCGCGCGACTTCGGGCTGGCGGGCATTGCCGATCGCGTCGCGACCCTGCAGCTGCGACCGCTCGACCTCGACCGGTTGCGTGGGGACGAGATCGCATGCGCCGTGGTCCATCCGCTCAGCGCGGCCAAACGGGCGCTGCGCCTCTACCATTGCGCCCGCGTGGTCCCGCGCGGAGCGCTGGACGTCCGCCAGCGACTGGACCTGCTGCGGGCGCAGGCGTCGCTCATCTACTACCCCATCTACCGGGTCAGCTACCGCAGCGCGGGCGTGCTGCACGTGGCGTGCATCGACGCGCTGCGCGGGCGTCTGCTCGCGGGCACACGGCCGCTGCGCACCCCCGACCGCACCGCAGCGTGGCTGCTGGCCGCGGCGTTGGCCGGCTTCCTGATGGGGGTGCATCCTGCACTGGCGGTGTCGGGGTTCCTGGCGTGGGTGCTGCTGCGGCTGCGCGCGCGCGGTAGCACACGTGGTCGCGTCGGGCTGGGCGGGTGGCTGAGCGAGGAGCTGGGCGCCGGATCGGCCCAGGTCGGCGAGCTGGCACCGTAGATGCGCGCCGCGTGAGGCCGTGTCCATCGGATCGCCTGGGCTCGTGGAGAGGAGCGCCGTGGATCTGTTGTCGTTGACCTGCCCCGCTTGCGGAGCCGCGCTACCAACGGCTGCCGGGCGGCGGATCTTCGTGTGCGACGCGTGCCATCGGACGAGCACCGTGCCGGTGGACGCGCAGGCAACGGGACGCGCCCCGTCGATGGTGGAGGTCCCGCGCGTGATCGCGCGGCCCCGCCTCCCGTTGCCCGACGTCGGCCGTCTGGTGCTGCTGCCGGTCTGGTTCATCCCCGTGCGCCGGGGCGATCTTGGCCCGCGTGGAGGGCTGCTGCCGGCGCAGGCGCGCGTCCCAGCGGTGGGGCTCGAGCGCATGGAGACCCTGCTGCGCTTCGCCACGCACCTCACGCGGGCCACGGGCGAGTGCACGCTGCTCGACGCTGCCGGCGCCCTGGCCTGCGAGATCGTCTGGTCCGCGGCGGAGCTTTCCTGCCAGGAGGCGATGACGGTGGCGGAGCCGGTGCTCCTGGCGCACGCGGAGTGGGGGCTGGGCGACGACGCGACCGCCGAGGTGCCGTTGGGCCCACCGCGGTTGGTCGACCTGCCGTGCCAGCAGGTGGGGGGGCGGCTCACCGACCTGGTGTTCGGACGCTGGTCCGCCGACGCGCTGTTGGGCGGATGCGTGCTCCCGGATCAGCGCCGCGCGCTGAGCCAGGTGCTCGTGCCGCTGGCGCGCTGACGCTTCGCCGGTGGGCGCCCACGCGATGGCCCGGACGCGGCCGCCGCGCACGCGCCCACCCGCGCGCTGCCGGCGTTGGCGCGCCCGCCGAGTCGCGCCACAGGTCGGCGCCCGTCCCAGCTTTCGACTATCATGGAGCTCGTGCCCGCCATCCCCGCCGCCCGCAAAGCGGCGCGCGCACCCGCCCTGGTGGGCGGAATCCGGAGCACCGCGATGCGGGACTCGTCCAGGGAGAGCTCGATGCATGGATGGGGATTCAGACGGTCGATGATTGCCTGCGGCAGCCCCCCGTACGCCATCGTGGCGTGCGCGATCCTCGGCGCCGCTGTTCGCGGCGCCGCAGCTTTGGGGGCCGAGCCTGCGACCGCCGCCGCGTCCACGCCCGCGCCGCAGGCCGCGGAGCCCGAGTCGGTGCGCTTCCGCTTCGCGCCCAAGGACGCCTCGGTCTGGATCCGGGACCTCAGCGACCGGCGTGTCTCTCCCGATCCCACGGTGCCCGGCGACCGCCGCGAGCAGCAGACCACGGTGCGGATCGAGCTGCGTTACCAGCGCCAGCCCGACCTCGGCTGGATCGTGCAGCAGACGCCCTTCGAGGGCGAGATGTCGCTCAACGGCGAAGAGATGACCAACCCCGCGATGAAGCAGAACCTCGGGCACACGCTCAAGGTCCACCTGAACGCCACGGGGGTCGCGGAGCGCATCGAGGGTTTCCGCGAGCTAGAGCGCAAGTACGAGAAGAACCTCCCGCCCGAGATGTACAACCGCCTGGCGAAATCCTACAGCGCCGACTCGATGGAGCGCATGGAGATCGCCCAGTGGAACAAGCCGCTCGCCGACCTGATCGGCGCGCGCGTGGCGACCGGTGACCAGTGGGTGGTGACGGAGGCCATAACGGTGGGATCGGCCCAGCTGCTGGTCAGGGGCGTGATGCGTTTCGGAGGCTGGACCGAGCTCAACGGCCGGCGTGGCTACAAGGTGGAGTACGACTACGATACCACCGCGGCCGCCGTGGCCAAGCTCGTCGGCAAGCCCGCGCGCGCCATCGACCGCCTGAAGGACCAGCAGGCGACGCGCAGCAACATCGTGCTCACGGGGAACGTGGTGCGGGTCATCGACCCGGACACCGGTGACCTGATCTACGAGCACGCCAAGCGCGCCTACGAGCTGCCGATGAACACCGCGGACGGGCCCAAGGCCCATTACGAGGAAGAGCAGATCGTCCGCGTCGATCCCAAACCCGCCTCCCACTGAGCCGGTCGCGCCTGGTTCGCGGCGACGACCGGCGCCGGCCCCCACGCCCCGGGCTCACGGTGCGTGCGCTGGGCCGCACGGCCGCCGGCGCGTCGGGCTGGACAGCCGCCGCCGCCGGGGGCATCGTCTCGGTGACGACCCGGGAGGTGGGGAATGCATCCGAGGCAACGGCCTTCCGCAGGCAACGGTCTTTGGCGCGCGCGCAAGCCCCCATCGACGCGCGCGTGCGCGCTGCTGATCGCTGCAGGCATCGTTCTATGCGGCACCCGGCCGCCCGTGGCCCGGGCGGCTGGACCCGGATGGCCCATCCTGCACCACGCCATCGACGCGCGTCTGGATCCGTCGACGTCCTCGTTGTCGGTGATCGACACCGTCCTCATGTCGCCCCCGCGCGACCGCCGGGCGCCGCTGCGCGTGCTGCTGCACCGCAGCCTGTGCCTGACGCGCGCAGACCTGGACGGAAAGCCGGTGAGCGTTGCGGTGCGCGACGGCTTCGATCCGCGCCATTTCTGGGCCAAGCCCGACTACGAACAGCTCGCCGAGTACGATCTCGCGCACGAGCTCGAGGTCGCGGCGCCGCCGGACGGGTGGTCAAAGCACCCCGTACTGACCCTGCGCTATGCGGGTGCGATCCTCGATAGCCTCAAGGCACCCAAGGTCGCGTATGCGCCCGGCTTCGAGACCACGCGCGGCCTGATCACCGAGCGCGGCGTGTACCTGGAGGCGAAGAGCTTCTGGGTCCCCTGGAGCGGCGAGGACCCGTTCACGTTCACGCTGACCACGCGCGCGCCGCCGGGTTGGGAGACGGTCAGCCAGGGGCGGCGCACCGGCCATGGCAAAGACGGTGAGGCGCTGACGTACAGCGTGTGGAACGAGCCTGCCCCCATGGTGGAGGTCTACCTGGTGGCCGGGCCCTACATCGTGCGTCAGGATCCCCACGGCCCGGTCACGCTGTATACCTTTACCTATGCCGACACCCCCGCGGACCTCTGCCAGAGCTATTTGAAGGCGGCCGCTGAGTACCTCGATCTCTACCAGGGACGGATCGGGACGTACCCCTTCGCCAAGTTCGCGCTGGTGGAGAACTGGTGGCAGAGCGGCTACGGCATGCCGTCGTTCACGCTGCTCGGCGACAAGGTGATCCGGCTGCCGTTCATCGTTCACACCAGCTTCGGACACGAGATCCTGCACAACTGGTGGGGCAATGGCGTGTTCGTGGACTACCAGCAGGGCAACTGGTGCGAGGGCCTGACGACCTACCAGGCCGATTATCTCTACAAGGAGCGCGAAGGCCCGGCGCCCGCGCGCGAGTACCGGCTGACGCAACTGCAGGGGTATCTCGACTACGCGGTTGGCGGCGGCCGCGACTTCCCGCTGCGCGAGTTCCGCGAGCGGGAGAGCTTCAGCACCCAGGCCATCGGCTACGGCAAGACGATGATGGTCTTCCATATGCTCCGCCGCAAACTGGGCGACGCGGCGTTCGATGCGGGGCTGCGGCGCTTGTACACCGACTTCAGATTCCGCGCGGCGAGCTGGGACGACCTCGTGGCGAGCTTCGAGCGAGCGAGCGGGCAGAAGCTGGCGGACTGGTTCGAGGCGTGGATCGGCCGGCCGGGGGCCGCGCAGCTCTCTGCCGAGCTGGGCTCGCAGGGGGCCGACGAGTGCATCGTGCGGCTGCGCCAGGTGGAGCCGTTCTACGACCTGCAGGTGCCGGTGCGCTTCACGCTCGCGGGGGGCGCAGCCGGGACCGCCCGCGTGGGGGCGGCGGCCGAGACGACGCTGGTCGCCACCCTGACCGGAGCATCCGTCGAGCTGCGGCTGGCGAGAGCCGCCACGCAGGTGACAGTCGATCCCGAGTACGACGTGTTCCGGCGTCTCTATCGCGAGGAGATCCCGCCGGCGCTGAGCCAGACGCTGGGGGCGGACTCGACCTTGGCGATCATCGGCAGCCGGGCGCCCGCGCCGCTGGCCGCCGCCCTGCGCGCGCTGGGCAAGGAATGGTCGGCGAACCAGAACATGAAGGTTGTGGACGAGCAGGAGGTCACCGACGCGGGGCGGTCCGGCCGCGCGCTCTACCTGCTGGGGCCGGGCGCGTTGGCTGATCGCGCGCTCGAGCTGGGCGCGCGGCTGTACGGCGACGCGCTGGGGAGGTTGCGGCAGCAGGGCCGCGCTGCGGGGGCCAGCGTGGTGGCCACGGTGCGCGACCCCCAGGATGCTCGGCTCGCCTGGACCGTCGTCCTGCCAGCGGGTCCCGACGTCGTCGCCACGCTCGGCCGCAAGCTCCCGCACTATGGCAAGTACAGCTACCTGGTGTTCAACGGCGAGCAGAACACCGACAAGGGCGTGTGGACCGTGCTCGCATCGCCGCTGCGGCTGAACGTCGCGTCCAGGTCGGCTGGCGCGCCGCCCGGCGGACGCTAGCGCGGAGCGTGCGAACGTCACACCGGACAACGGAGGATCTCGTGCACCACTCGACCTGCACTCCCGTGCGTACGCGGCACCGGTCCCGGCGCCATCGCGCGTGGCGACGCCCGGCGCTGGGCGCGGCGCTGTCGGTAGCGCTCTGCAACGCGGCCGCGAGCGCCGCCCCTGATCCACAGGCTTTACCGCCTGCGCAGGTTCTGCCGGCTCCGCCAGCCGCCCCGCTCTCCGTCCAGATCCTGCGGGTGGAAGTGCAGACGCTGGCATCGCCGGCGATGGAGGGGAGGGGAGCGGGGAGCAGCGGGCTGCGCAGGGCGATCGCGCACCTGGAGACACGGCTGCGGACGTCGGCGCCCGCGCCCGCGGGTACGGATGGTTACCGCCAGACGTTCGTTTCGGTGGCGGGAGACACCGTGATCAACCTGGTCGCGATCTCGCGCGGAGCGGGGCACTACGCGGACAAGGCGCACGTACTGGTCGGAGCGCACTACGATCATCTGGGCATCGGCCAGCCTGGCGACCCCAACGCGGGGGAGCTGTATCCCGGCGCGGACGACAACGCCTCCGGCGCCGCCGCGCTGCTGGAGGTAGCGCGGCAAGGCTCGACCAATCACCTGCACGACATCGTGCTCGTGCTGTTCGGTGGCGAGGAGCAGGGGCGCCTGGGCAGCCAGTACTACGCCGAGCACCCCGTGCGGCCGCTCAACGAGGCGATCGCGATGATCAACCTCGACACCGTCGGCCGACTGACCCACGACCGACTCACGGTGTTCGGAGTGGGCACCGCCGCCGAGCTGGAGAATGTCGTCAAAGGCGTCAACGTCGGCTTCCGGTTCGACCTGCAGCTCATCTTGCGCAGCTCGATGGGCAGCGACGACCTGTCGTTTCTGGCCAAGGGCGTTCCGGCCGTGCAGCTGTTCACCGGCGCCAACCCGGACTACCACCGGCCCAGCGATACGCCGGACAAGATCGATGTGGAGGGACTTGCGAAGATCGCGGAGTTCACCACCGAGCTGGCGCGCTACCTCGCCGACCGTGACCGTCCGCTGAGCTTCGTGCCCGAGGGCGCGGCAAAGGCCGCGGCGCACGCGGCCGCAGAGGCGCAGACCAAAGGCGCAACGGGAGCGAGTCGCCGGCGCGTCAGCTTCGGGTCGATTCCCGATTTCCAGCGCGAATCCGGGGGCGTGCTACTCGCGGGAGTCTTGCCGGGAAGCCCCGCCGAGCAGGCCGGACTGGAGGCTGGCGACATTCTCGTGGAGTTCGGCGGCACGCCCGTCGACACTCTGACGGACTACTCCGATGCCATGAAGCGCTACGCCCCGGGCGACGAGGTGGAGGTGGTCTTCTTGCGCGGGCAAGAGCGCAAAACGGTGAAGGTCACGCTCGTGGAGCGGAAGTAGAGCGCGGGTGGGTCACGTCGGCCTTCAGCGTGCGATCACTGTTATGAGCGGTCCCTGCCCGAGGTAGCGCTTTGCCACCCGCTCGACGTCCTGCGCGGTCACTGCGCGCAGACCGTTCGCCTCCTGCCGCGCCCCGTCCAGTCCTTCGCCCAGCGCCACATCTTCGCTGAGCGTGAACGCCTGGCCGATCCGCGTCACACGGCGCATGCGCATGCGGCCAAGGTGGCTGTTCACCGCGGTCGCGATCTCATCAGCGGTCACTGCCAATTGCCCGGACGTCAGGTACGAGCGCACGCCGGCCTCGGCCTCGGCGAGGTTCTGCTGCCGTGTGCCCATGCGCGCGACGATCGCTGCACGGCTTCCCAACGGATCGAGCGAGATCCCCAGCGAGTAGGCCAGCCCGCGCGTCTCGCGCAGGTCCTGGGCCATCCTCCCCGAGGCGATCATCGCCGCGACCTGCAGCGCCCAGCGGTCGGACGGATCGACCTCGACCACGCGGCCCATGCGCACCCAGGCCTGCTCGCCACCGATCTGCAGTTCTTCGCGCTGCGACGCCGATGTGAGCGGGAGCGGCCCCAGCTCGTGCAGCGCTGCGGCGACCGTGACCGGGTGGGGGTCGCTGCCCGATCCGGCGATGGGGGGAAACGCCGCGCGCACGCGCGCGAGCACCTCCTGCTTGGGGACGTTGCCCACCACCGCCAGCACCATGCCCGATGGCGCCAGATACTCCCGCGCGAACGCCTGCAGCGCTGCGCGGTCGATGCCCGACACGCTCTCTACGGTGCCCAGCACGCGATGGACGAGGGGATGCCCGGGATAGAGCAGCGCCGCCAGCTCGTCGCGCGCCGCGGCGCTGGTTTGGCCCGCCTCGCGGCGCAGGATCGACAGCAACTCCTGCCGCGCATCGTCCAGCTCTGTCGCGTCGAGCCGCGGCTGCGTCACCATCAGACCCAGCAGGCGGATCGCGTCGCGGTAGTAGCCATCGATGCAGGACAGGCGCACGAACGAGTACAAGGGCGTCGTGTAGTAATCGTCGTAGGGGATCTGGGGGCTGTCGACCACCTTGAGCTCGGCGGCCATGGCGTCGAGCTGCTGGGCGAAGGCGGCGCGGTCGTAGGGGCCCGCCCCGCGCGGCAGCATGCGGTGCAGCAAGTCGGCGATTCCCTCCTTGCCGGCCAGCTCGCGCCCGCTGCGGTCGCGCACCAGCAGATGCAGGGCGAACATGCGCGCGCTCGATGACGCGCTGTGGATGAGTGTGAGACCGTTCTCCAGTACCGTGACGCTGGGGGGCTCGTCCTGCTCCAGGGCGGGCGGCCACGCCGGGTCGATGGCGGCGGCCGCCGAGGCTGCTGCTGCGGCGGACGCCGCCTCCGCCGTGGCGGCTGAGCCGGGCGGCGCCGCGCCGGCCGCCGGCGACGCCGTGGCTGTGTAGCCGACCTCCGCCGGCTCCACCGGCCGGTCCTGGGCGGCCAGACCCGGTCCAGCCACGCAGACCTGCACCGCCGGCCGGGCGAGCTGCTCCTTGGCCACCGCCAGCAGCGCCGCCGGCGTCGCCCGCTCGATCGCTTGCAGATGCTCCCGCTCGAAGCCCGCGGGTGCCCGCCAGATGCGGTCGCCCTGCAGGATCGCGTAGTAGTGGAGCTGCTCGATCTGGGAGATCTCCTCGCTGAGGGCGCGCGTGCGCGCTGCCTTGAGCTCCTGCTCGGTCACCGGCTGCGTCGCCAGGCCCGCCAGCTCGCCGCACAGCCGCTCCACGACCTGCTCGTAGGCCACCTGCGGGTCGAACGCGGCGCGGACGTCCAGCAGCGTGGCGCCTGCCCGGTGTACCAGCCCGCAAGAGAGGTCGGGCACCGCCAGCCGCGGCTCGCGGGCGAGCGCCCGCTGCAGGCGGCTGCTCTCGCCGCCGCCCAGCACGAAGGCCAACAGCGCCAGCTCGCTGTGCCCCGCCGCGCCCGGCGGCGGCAGCGGGATCGCGATCCGCACGTGCATCTGCTCGCCGGACAGCGCCCGCAGGTGCAGGGCGCTCGCGTGCGGCAGGGCCAGCGCGGGCTCGAAGAGCATCGCCGCGCGCGCGCCAGCGCCGCCGGCGGCGCCCCCGTCGCCGGCGAAGCGCTCCGCGATGAGCTTGCGGGCGGCCTGGGCATCGAACTCGCCCATGAGCAGGAGCAGCATGTTGCCGGGCACGTACTGGCGCCGGTAGTACTCCCAGACCGCTTCGCGCGGCAGGCCCTCGATGGTCTCCACGGTGCCCAGCACCGGACGTGCGAACGGCGTGCCGCCATACAGCGCGCTGTCCAGCACCGCCTCGGCGCGCGTGGCGGGATCGTCGCGGTCCTTGCTCATCTCCTCCAGGACGATGCCGCGCTCCTTCTCGAATTTCTGCGGCGGCAGCGTGCTCCGCAGCAGCATGTCCGACTGCAGCTGCAACGCCTCGTCCAGGTGCTCGCTAGGCGCCACCATCATGAAATGGGTGAACTCCTGGCGCGTCGTGGCGTTGTTGTAGGCGCCGATGCGGTCGGCTCCGGCGTAGAGCTGCTCCTGGGTTCGGGTGGTCGTGCCGTTGAAGAGCAGGTGCTCCAGGAAGTGGCTGCTGCCGGCATAGCGGTCCTCTTCGCGTGTCGAGCCCGCGCCGACGAAGACATTGCACGCGACCAGCCCGCTGCCAGCGTCGGGCATGAGGCGCACGCGCAGGCCGTTGGGAAGGCGAAACTCGCCGCTCTCACCCGCGCCCGCCGTTGGCGCGTCCGCGGGGCGGATGCCCGCCGCTGGCGCGCCGGCCGGCCCCCGCGCGGGCAACAGCACGAACAACACCGACAGGAGCACCACGGTCGAGGGCGGCCGCAGGACGGGCGGCTCCGGGCCGTGCTGTCCCTGGGTCGGCCGCCGCAAGGCCGCGTGCCCGCGCGCAGTCCCCCGCAGCGCGGGCCGCCGGGGGTCCAGTCGCCGGGCGGCGTTGCGCACGGCGCAACGGAGGAGGTCCGGGAACCGGTGGCAGGCACCCATCGTTGACAAGGCGTACGCTCCCATGGCGGTGTGTCGTAGGATGGTGCACTCGAGCGCGGGCGTGTCGGTGGCGGCGGTCCGGCCCCGGCAATTATGGTAGCGGGAGACGGGCTGTCCACGTTGATTTCCCCCGCAGTTCCCCCAGGAGGCGGCTTCCACCATGCACGTTCACCGCAAGAGGGGTTGGGAGGTCCCCGAGCGCGAGGTCACTCCCGAATCGGCCTACCGGAGCCGGCGCGCATTCCTGGCCCTGGCCGGCCTGACCGCACTGGGGGGAGCCACCCTGATCGCGGGTGTGGGCAAGCCGCGCCCCCGTGATGCGCAGGCGCAGCTGCCCGACTTCGCGAAGTTGCCCACCGCCGACCGCTATCCGGCGGCGCGCAACCAGCGCTACACCGTCGACCGCGCGCTGAGCGAGGAGAAGGTCGCGGCCGCTCACAACAACTTCTACGAGTTCACCACCGACAAGGGGCGCGTCTGGGAGCTGGCAAAGGAGTTCCATGCCTGGCCATGGACCGTCGAGGTCGCTGGCCTCGTGAGCAAGCCGGGCAAGCTCGACGTCGAGCAGCTCATCCGGTCCATGCCGCTGGAAGAGCGCGTCTACCGCTTCCGGTGCGTCGAGGCCTGGGCGATGACCGTGCCGTGGACCGGGTTTCCGCTGCGCAAGCTCATCGAGCAGGTGCAGCCCACCAGCCAGGCGAGATTCGTGCGCTTCACGTCGTTCCTGCGGCCCGCGGAGGCGGTGGGGCAGAAGACGCAGACCTGGTACCCGTGGCCCTACTACGAGGCGCTGCGCATGGACGAGGCGATGCACGAGCTGGCCATGGTGACCACAGGCATCTACGGACATCCGCTGCCCAACCAGCATGGGGCGCCGCTGCGCGTGATCGTGCCCTGGAAGTACGGCTACAAGAATCCGAAGTCGTTCGTGAAGATCGAGTTCGTGGCCGAGCAGCCACGCACGTTCTGGAACGACCTGGCCCCCGACGAGTACTCGTTCTTGAGCAACGTGAACCCCAACGTCCCGCATCCGCGCTGGAGCCAGGCCAAGGAGCAGCTCATCGGCTCAGGCGACCACGTCCCAACGCGCATGTTCAACGGTTACGAGGAGTTCGTGGCGGCGATGTATCCTCAGGAGGTCCGCGGCGCGAAAGGCTGAGCGCGGCGCGGGCGCCGGTCGCCTCGCGCAGGGCTGCCTGCAGCGGCTCCGCGCGGCTGCGCAGCACGGTGACGCGCAGTTGCAGGTGGGGCTCGAAGGCGCGGCTCACTTCGCGCACGGCATCGCCGGCCCGGGCGAGGGTTGCCTCCACCGCCCCCAGGTCGTCGTAGCTGCACGCGACGCCCAGCTCGGCCGTGCGCCAGACGGTGCGCCGCGGTGCAGCGGCCAACGCCTGAGCCGCCGCCTCCGCGTAGGCGCGGGCAAGACCGCCCATGCCGAGCTTGGTCCCTCCGTACCAGCGGGTAACGACCAAGCAGCAATCGTAGATCTGCGCGCGCTGCAGCGCTCCCAGGATGGGCACGCCGGCCGTGCCCGACGGCTCGCCCCCGTCGTCGCCGCGCTCCAGCGGTCGCTCCGGCGGGCCCAGCCGCAGCGCCCAGCAGTGGTGGGTGGCGTCGAAGCGCGCCTTGCGCTGCGCGAGCAGTGCTGCCTGGGCCTGCGCCTGGTCGTCGGCGCGCAGCGCCTGACCCAGGAACCGCGAGCCCCTCAACCGCAGCTCGGCGGGGGCTCCGTCCACCACCGACAGGTAGCGATCGGGGTCGCTGGCCGCGTCGCCGCCGGGATCGGATGGCGGCGGCCTCAGCGGGACGGCCACTCCTGGCTCACCCACTCCCAGGTCTGCGCCAGGCCGGCGTCCAGCGGTACGCTGGGCGCCCAGCCCAGCTCGGTGCGTGCGCGGTGCGTGTCCAGCACCAGCCGCGGCACGTCGAGGGGACGGGCCGGCTCGCGGACGACGGTCACGGGCTTTCCCGTCAGCTGCCCCAGGCGCGCCACGAGCTGGTTGAGGGAGAGTCCCGCACCCGAGCCGACGTTGAGGGTGAGCTCCGCCTTGGGCGAGCGCGCGGCCAGCACGATCGCGCGGGCCAGATCGCTCACATGGAAATAGTCGCGCACGATCTCACCATCGCCCCAGATCGTGACGGGCTCGCCGCGGGCAATGCGGCCCAGGAAGACGGCGACCGCTCCCTGGTTGCCCTCGGGGTTCTGGCGGGGGCCGAACGGGTTGGAGGGGCGCAACACGGCGTAGCGCAGTCCTGCCGTGCGGTGGAACAAGCGCAGGTAGTGCTCGATCGCCAGCTTCACGATGCCGTAGGAGCAGATGGGGGTGGTGGCGTGGTCCTCGGCGACGGGCGCGGCGTCCACCTGGCCGTAGACCGTGCCGCCCGAGGAGAGGAACACGACCTTGCCCACCGCGCAGCCGGCGCACGTCTCCAGCAGGCGCAGCGTGTCCACCAAGTTGCTCTGCACGTCAAACACAGGCGCGTCGTTGGAGGTGGCCGGCAGCGTGGTGCTGGCCAGGTGGAACGCCACGTCGACGCCCGGCAACAGCGCGCGCAGCAGGCCCGTGTTGCCCAGCTCGCCGGCCACGTAGCGCACGCCCGGCAGCGGTGCGCGGTAGCGTTCCATCTCGCGGTCGAGCACGGTGACGCTCGCGCCGTCGTGCAGGAGCGCGTCTACCAGGTGGCTGCCGATGAAGCCGTTTCCGCCCAGCACCAGCGCTCTCATCGCCGCTGCCTCCCTCTTCCTACCGCGGTTTCGTCGCTGCTACATCGTGGTGTGCGCTGCCCTCTCATCGCCGGCTCTCCTCCCGCGCCTGCGCGTACACGTCCATCAGCCGCTCGTAGTAGCGCTGTGGGTCGAGGTTCTGCTCGGCCCACGCCCGGGCTGCGCGGCCCATGCGCTGCACCACCCGGTCGTCCAGCGCGACCTGCTCGATGCAGTCGCCCAGCTGCTGGACGTCCCCCGGCGCGAACAGGCGGCCGGTCTCGGGGGTGACCAGGTCCGGGATCCCGCCCAGGTCGGCGCCGATCACCGGCTTGCCCATGGCGTAGGCCTGATAGACGACCATGGGCGAGATCTCGTACCAGAGCGACGGGACCACCACGGCCCTCGCGCGGGCGAGGTAGGGCATCAGGTCGTCCCCCCACAGGGGGCCTGTGAATTCCACGTTGGACAGGCGCAGGTTGACGGCCAGGGCGCGTACCGCGTCGAAGTCCAGCCCGTGGCCCACCACCACCAGACGCAGGCGCGGAAAGCGCTCCATGGCGCGCACCAGCGAGCCCACGCCCTTCTCCGGGTCGATGCGCCCGAAGTAGAGCAGGAAGTCGCCCGTCTCCCAGGTCGGAGCGTACCGATGGAGCTCCAGTGGATTCAAGAGCCGGGCCACCTTGCGCGCCGGGTAGCCGGCACCGACCAGCTTCTCCTCCATGAAGCGGTTGGGCACGATGAAGCGGTCGACCAGGTGGTAGATGCGCATGGCCGCGTGCAGGTACATCTCGAACGCGGCCAGCGCGCTGGCCGCCAAGCTGCCCTTCAAACAGCGGGTGAGCACTGCGTGGTAGTGATTGCCGTAGAGGCAGCGCTGGCAGGTCTCTTGGCGGTCGAACAGGTACAGCCGGTAGCTCGCGCAGACGTGCTTGTAATTGCTGACGCTCTGCACCACCGGGATGCGGTGCTTGCGCAGCGTGTGGAGGATCGACGGCGAGATGTGATGATCGATCAGCTGCAGGTGGGCGAGGTCGGGGCGCAGGTCTTTGATCAGACGGTCGAGCTGGCGTTTGGCCTCGAAGGAGTAGAGCGTGCGTCCCAGGATCCGGCTGGCCTGGCGCAGGTGGTGCAGCCGCGAGGGGTCGCGATAGTCCAGCGGCTCGAGGAAGTAGGTCTCATAGGGCGTGGGTGGGTTCTTGGGGCTCTTCAGCGAGAACGGAATCGTCTCATGTCCGTGCGACTGCAGGATCGCCGTCAGGTCCTCGAGGTACTGCTCGGTGCCGCCGACGCGGTAGAAGAACTTGTGGGCGAAGACGACCTTCAACCGCGTTCCTCCTGGGGCCTCCCGTGCGGCGGGCGCATCCGCCGCACTATAACATCGCCGTGGCGGGGCCGGGAGCGGGAACGGGCAACACGGCCCCCCTGCGCGGCGGGGACTGGGAGGCGCAGCCGCCAGGTGTTAAACTGCCCGTTCCGGCGCGGCCGCCCCTGCCGCGCGCCAGCCGGGCGTCAGCCACCCCGGGTCCTGCGCATGCTCCGTTTCGGACTGATCGGCTGCGGCCGCCATGGCGAGCGCTACCTGCGCCACGTCCTCGCCGATGTGCCGGGGGCGACGGCGGTGGCGCTATGGCGCCGCGACGCGGCCCAGGCGCAGCGTCTGGCGGCCAATTACGGCGTCATGGCCGAGCGGGAGCTGGAAGCGCTGCTCGACCGCCGCGACGTGGACGCCGTCATCATCGCCACGCCACCTGCGTGCCATGCGCGCGAGCTGGAGCTGGCGCTGGCTGCGGGGAAGCCCGTGTTGGTGGAGAAGCCGCTGGCGGAGTCGCTGGCGGCGGCGGAGGCGATCCTCGCGCGCACCGCAACCTTCCCCGAAGCGATCGCCATGGTCGCGCACACCCTGCGCTACAACGCGACGCTTCAGCTCGCTCGTACGCTGAGCTCAAACCTCGGAGCGGTCCATCGCCTGCGCCTCCAACAGCGCCTGGAGCCCAGCGGCCTCGCCTGGCAAGAGGACGCCGCGGTGGCCGGCGGCGGGTCGGTGCTGCTGACCGGCGTGCACCTCTTCGATCTGCTGCGCTGGCTGCTCGGATCCACCCCCGACGCGGTGACGTGCCGCATGCTGGCCGTCGAGGGTGCGGTCCTCGAGAACGCGTTCGACGCCTGCTTCGAGTACGAGGCGTCGCAGATCCTGGCGGGCACCGAGGTCAGCAAGTTCTCCACCACGCGCAGCGGCACGCTGGAGGTTGTCGGAACGCAAGCGCAGCTACTGGTGGACTACGGGCGCGGTACGATTACGCGCGTGCGCGGCCGCGAGCTGGAGCTCGTATCATCGCCCGGCGATCTGCCCACCTTGCCGCGCATCCTGCAGGAGTTCGTCCGGGTGGCGCGCCGCGAGATCGAGGTGCCGATCCCCCTGCGCGACGGCGTGGAGGCCGTGCGCATGGCCGAGGCGTGCGTCCGCTCGCACCGACTAGAGCGGCGTGTGCGCCTGGAGGAGTGCGGCGCCTGAAAGACTCCGTCGCCCCGATCGTCGTTCGAACGAAGGAGCTTGTGCCATGCGATGCCGATTCCTGAACGTGCCCCCGCGCAACCCCGCCGCGCGCCAAGGCCCGATGCCCCAGGCGGCGGCCGGAGAGCCGGCGGCACCCCCGTCCGTCCACCCGGTGCGTAGGAGGGCGGCCCCGCGCGCCGCGCTGTCGTTGTGGCATGCCGCCGCGCCGCTTGTGGCCGCGCTGCTGCTGAGTGCAGTGCTGGCGCCCGCACGAGCGCTGGCGCAGGAGGATCTGGACTACTGGCAAGTGCTGGCCCTCGACCGGGCAGCCTTCCGCGTGCGCTCGGTCGCCCTGCTCCCGGTCGTCTCCGGCGAACGCGGCCAGCGCCTGGTGTACGGGGACCGCTTCGGCTTCGTGCATGTCGTGCAGCTCACCGGACGCGACGCCCACGAGCTGGCCCGCAGCCGTCCACTGGACGGCGCGGTGCTGGAGGTGCGCACCGAGGACCTCGACGGCGACGGGCGCGTCGAGATCGTCGCGCGCCTCACGGGCGGGCGGCTCTACATATTCGACGACCAGCTCAACCTGCACTGGGAGAACCTTCCGGAGGACTACGACGAGATCACTGCCTTCACCATCGCCAACGTGGACAACGATCCGGCCTACGAGTTGGTGATCCTGGGGGACGGCTACCTCGACTACATCGACGGCAGCCGCTTCAATCGGGAGTTCCGCTCCACCACCACCTACCAGGCGACCGAGATCGAGGTGGGCAACGTGGACTCGGACGCGACGCTGGAGATCGTGCTCAATACCGGGACGGTTCTCGACGCGGTCACGGGTGAGCCGAAATGGCGTACCGATGCCTTCGGCCAGAACATCGAGCTGCTGGACATCGACGGCGACGGGATCGAGGAGATCCTCGGCTACACGCCGGGCTCGCCCATGCGGATCTTCGAGGCGGACCGCCGGCAGGAGAAGCGTGCTCTCGAGTAGGGCGCAACGGCCGTGAGCGCGCCAGATTCCGTTGTGCAGCTGGCCGCAGGGCTCGCCGCTGCGCTCACGCCGGCGGCGGCGCCGGCGGCCGCGTGCACCCTGCTGCTGGGCGCCGCAGTGGAAGCCCGCGCGGGGCTGCGGGCCCTGGCCGGCTGCGGCGCCGCGCTGTGCGCCGGCTACGTAATCGGCGCGCTGGCGTGCGGCGCGCCTCTGCATTGGGGAAGCCGCGCCAGCTGGTCACTCTCCGGCGCGCTCTGGATCGCGGCGGGGCTGTGGCTCGCGCCGCCGCGCACGCGCAGGCCAGCCCCGACACCCGCCCGCCCCGTGACGCGGTTGCGCGGGGTCGCGATGGCGCCCGTCTGCACGCTCCTGGGCAGTTTGCTGGCGTGGGCGAGGCCGCCGTATCTGGGGCCGACCCTCGCGCTGCGCTTGACCGTGGGTGGGCCGGCCGTGCTGGCGGGCGGAGTAGAGCCGCCGGCACTGCGGTCCGTCATCACCGTGGATCATTTCGGGACCGCAATCGCGCTGGCGGTGGTGGCGGTGGTGGCAGGGGGGACGTTGGGGCGATCGCTGCGCGCGCTGCGCGCGCCTGGCCTGGCGGCGGCGGGCCTGATCGCGCTGGGGCTGCTGCAGGCGGCGGGCCTCTACGGGCGCTTCATCGGCACGCTGCTGCGGCGCTGGCCGCTGGGGCCCCTTGGGTGAGTGCGCGGCACGCCGAGGACGTCGAGGGACGTTGCAGGACAAGGAAAAGCCCCGTCGCGCTTTGCATCCTGCACGACGGGGCTTCAAAGAGAGCTGATGTCGGTGCTCTCGCTTTGATGTTCGGTCATTTCACTTCCTCAACCACCAGAAGATGTCCACGCCCAACACGAGCGCGGCGATCAGGGTCCCAGGATCCATGGTCAAAGCCTCCTGAGGCTTGGCGAGACCAAAGGCCAGGACGTGCCAGAGGGCACTTCCTCTCATGCCCCTGCGCTTGCCTCAGCAGCTTCCGTGCCCGCCTGGGCTGGGGCGTCGAACTTCAAGACCAGCAACGTCTTGTCATCGGCGGCGGGGCCGGGGCCGAACTCCTCCACGGCCGCAAACAGGCCGGCCCGGATCTCGGCCGCCGGAAGATCCTTCAGCCGCCGCGTCCAGGCCGACAGCCGCGCTGTTCCGAACGGCTCGCCGGTGGCGTTCTCCTGGTCGATCATGCCGTCGGTATACGCAAGCAGCACGTCGCCGGGCAGAAGCCGAATCACCCCTTCGCGGAACCCTGCGGTCAGATCGATTCCAAGGACGGGCCCTCCGCGCGTGAGCTGCTCCACGCGTCCCAGACGCGCGCGCACCCACAGTGGAGGGTCGAGCCCGGCGACCACGTAGGTCATCACGTGCGTCGTCGGCTCGAGCGCTGCCAGGAACAAGGCGATGAAGTGGCGCTCGCTGGTCATGGCGTGCACGTGGCGATTGAGCCGCGCCACCGCCTGCACGAGGGTCGAGCCTGGCTGCATCGCCTCGCGGATTGCTGGACGCATGCTGCTCATCAACAGGCTGGCCGGCACGCCCTTGCCGGAGGCGTCGGCCACCGCCATCACCACGCGCCCGTCGCCGAGCGTGAAGTGGTCGAAGACGTCTCCACCCACCTGTGCCGAGCTGATCATCTTGCCGCTGACGGTGAACGGCCCCGCCGCGAGATCGCTGGCCGGCATCAGATGCGCCTGGATCTCGCGAGCCAGCGCCATCTCAGCGGCCAGCCGCTCGCGCGCTAGGTCCTCGCGGTGCAGGATGGCGTTCTCCAGGGCGGCGGCCGTGTGGCCGGCGAGCATGCGGATCTCGTGCAGCTCGAAGGTGCCGAACATGCCGCCGCCGCGCGGCGGCCCCATGGCCAGCAGTCCCACGGGCCGGCCGCCCGCCGCCAGGGGACACAGCAGGGCACAGCCAGTGGCCAGGAGCTTGCGGCTCTCCTCGTCCAGGTGCACGGGGCGCGGGCCGGTGAGCATGGGCTCCACCAGTATCATCTCGGAAGAGCGGAACACCTCGGCCAGCAGGCTCGCCTCGCGGGCCACGCGGACGGGGTGGGGCCGCTCGGACACCGTGCCAGACTGGGCCTGGAGCTGCATGGCCTCCGCGTCGCAGGCGTAGAGCGCGGCGCTGCTGCCGTGGAACAGGGAGAGGAGATCGGCGCACAAGAGCTGCGCGAGCTGCTGGGGGTCGCGCTGTTGGTTGAGGGCTGCCGCGAGGCTCTGGGCGCGAGCGCGCTGGGTCTGCTGCTCGGGATAGAGCAGGTGGTCGATGGCGGTACCGATGCGACGCCGCGCCGGCACGGCGCTGACGCTCAGCGCGAAGACCGCGAGCACGGTGAGCAGGTATCCCAGGCCGCGCCCGGCGCCGCTGAGCAGCGGGCCCGCCACCATCAGGAAGGCCGCCGCAGGCGGCACGAGCAGAAGCGTGAGGGCCAATGTGATGAGCCCCTGGCGCAGGAGGTCGCTGAGGTCGATGGCGCGCGTCCGCAGCAGCGCCACGGAGAAGCTCGCGGGCACCAGCGGCAGCAGCAGCACCGCCACCTTCTCCAGTGGCACGGGCGCCGCCGGCCAGACTTGCCGCGCCACCGCAGCCAGGGCGATGGGCAGCGCCCCCACCGCGAGTCCCAGGGCCGCCAGGCGTAGCTTGGTCCACAGCACCCACGGCTCTCGGCGCAGGACCTTTCGCGTGAACACGATCAGGGCCGCCACGACGTAACCCGCGAACAAGACGGCGGTGGCCAGGCCCACGACACGCACGAGCGGGCTGGTGGCCGGGCGCGCCACGCTGAAATTGGCCCAGATGTGCAGGGGAGCCACCAGCAGCGGCGGCAGCATCAGCCAGCGGCGCCGACGCAGCTCAGGGCGCCGCTCCTCGACTCCTTCGGGGAAAATGAGGCAAAAGCGCAGGAGCTCGGCCGACAGGAACAGCGCGAGCACATCGCGCACGGTGAAGATCGCTAGCATGAGCCAGGTCCAGGGGAACGTCGGCAGGTCGAGCAGCTGGTAGGCGAAGAGCAGGCAGCACGCATAGAAATGCCGGCCGAGGGCGTCGTGGCGCCGCAGATAGGTCACGAAGCCCAGGAACAGGAAGCAGAGCCCGATCGCGCTCTGAAAGAAGTCCAGGACGCGGCGCCCCAACGGCTTCTGCGCCAGCGTCAGCGTCAGCGTGACCGCAGTGCCGTCGCGGCCGATCTCCAGCGCCACCGACCGGCCGGCGCGGGCGCCGAACAGCGCAGCACGGAACGCGGCGTCGTGGAGCGTGGGGCGCCCGTCGAGCGACAGCAGCACGTCCCCCGCGCGCACGCCCGCGGAGGCAGCCGGGCTCGGCACGTCGACCGTCTGGACGGTGTCGTTGTTGAGGTTCATGCCGTGGAAGGGGCGGTTCCACAGCTCGATCGCGCCGGGGATCTCCAGGATCAGCAGCAGGGGCGCGATCGCCAGCAGCAGCCGACGCCGCGTGGTGGAAGAGGGCGGTACCCGGCGTTGGCCCATGGTGGTGTGCGGCCCGCGCCGCGGCCGCGCGCCCGGGCCGTGCGTGGCGGACTCTCCGCTTAGCGCGCGAGGACCATCCTGCGGCTCAGCACGCCGTCAGCAGTGATCAGCCGATAGTGGTACAGACCGGAGGCGACCGCGCGCCCGACATCGTCCTGGCCGTTCCACCGCACGCGGCCCGCTCCGGACGGCCGCTGCTCGTCCACCAGGCGGCGGACCAGGCGCCCCGCCGCGTCGTAGACGTCCAGGCGCACGCCACCCGGCGCGGCCAGCTCGAACGCAATCACCGTGCTCGGGTTGAACGGGTTGGGGACGTTTTGCTCGAGGGCGAGGCGGGCGGCCGGGGGCACAGGCGGGGCCGGCGTCGACCGGTCGATCGGCACGGCCAGATCCGCCAGCGACGCGATCATGCCCTTCATGATTGCCAGCCCCAGCGACGGATCGATGCACGCGCGCCCCTGCTCGACACATTGCGAACTCCACTTGTCGTCGATGTCGTGGTACCAGGGGTAGCTCCCGTAGTCCATGTCGATCGCCAAGAAGCAAGGGATGCCTGCCTGCTGGAACGGCACGTGGTCGCTGCCCCAGCTCGCGTAGTCCTTGCGGTAGCCGATTCCGGACCATTGGGTGAGGTTGCCCTGGAAGAGGCTCATCAGCGGCTCCCAGGCGTGCTCGCCCTCGATGATCACTGCGAAGTTGCTCTGCCACGCGCTGATCATGTCCATGATCATCGAGTTGGTGACGTTCCACCCGTTGGCGGCCAGTTGCGTTACGTAGTATTCGCTGCCCCACAGACCCTGCTCCTCGCCGCTGAAGCAGACGAAGTGGATGGTGCGCTCGGTCCGGTAGGGGGCGAAGATCTCCGCCAGGTGCATCACGGCGGCGGTGCCCGTGCCGTTGTCCTCAGCGCCGGGGGCGCGCAGCGCGGTGTTGCCACTGATCGAATCGTAGTGGCCGCCGAGCACGATGATCTCGTCGGGGTACACGACGCCCGTCTTGACTGCGATGATGTTCTGCGTCGGGCTGCCGCCCACCACGAACGGCTGCCGGATGACCGGGTAACCCATGGCCTGCAGGCGGTCCTGGAGATAGTCGGCGGCGACGAGGTTTCCCGGCCGGTAGGTGTTGCGGTTGTTGGTCGACTTGAGCTGGCCGTTGAGCCAGAAGACCAGATCGCCCGAGAGCTCGCGCACGTATTGGGAGAACTTCGCCACGTTGACCGAGTTGACGATGTTCTGCTTCAGCTGCGGATCGACCGCGGTGGGGGAGGCGGTTGCGCCGCCGCCCTTGCGCCAACTGGAAGGGGTCCTGGCCGGCCGCACGGGCGGGAGGTAGATCAGGCGCTCCTTGTGGTACGCCTCCAGCAGTGGGTTGGCCGCCTGCTGGGCGTCCGCCGCGATCAGCGCATACGTGCCTTCCACGCGTAGCACCGTGGCCGCGGCCGAGAGCACCGGCAGGTCATCCGCGCCGTGTGGCAGCTGTACCACGAACGCCTCTGCGCCCGCGGGCACCTCGACAGCCTCCACGCCCGGACTCGCGATCGCCTCGCGCCCCTCCTGCGGGACCAGCAAGTTGCCAACGGACAGGCTGCGCACGGTCACGCGGTCGAGCCCGCGCGGCACGGGAGCCGACGTCCAGTAGATCGTCCGCGGCGCGGCCGCCGTGCCGGTTGCCGCCGACGCGCAGGGGAGGAGCAGAACGGCGAGTGCGAACAGACGCTTCATCGCAGCCGGACTCCTGGCAGGCTGAAGGACGCCTGGCGCGGCGCCAGATCGGCGCCGCTCGCTCCCATTGTAACGACAGGCGCCAATGGCAGGCCATCCTCAAGTTGAAAGCAAGGCCGGGGAGCATCCGCCCCCCGGCCCGCAAGGCCAGGTGCTCCCGCGGGGCGGGAGCACCCGGATCGCCTTGTCTACTTGATCAGCTCCATGCGCTTGGTGTCGATGTAGCGACCGCTGCGCACCTGATAGAAGTAGGTTCCGCTGGCCACCGTCTGGCCACGGTCGTCGGTGCCGCCCCACACGACGGGGTGCACGCCCGCGCCCATCACCTGGCTGACCAGGGTGGTCACCAGGCGACCGGCCGAATCGTAGACCCGCAGCGTCGTGTAGCCCGTCGCCGGCAACGCGAAGCGGATGGTGGTCTTGGGATTGAACGGGTTGGGCTCGTTCTGGTGCAACGCGAAGACCGCCGGCAGCTGCGGCGCGTATTGCACGCGCACGTCCTCGCCCACGATCTCCTTGCTGCCGCCGACCAGCACCGCCTCGAGGCGGTAGGTCAGGCTGGTACCCATCGCGATCCCGTCCACTGCGTCGACGAAGCTCATCTCACCCTGCTTGGGGTGCAACATCTCGGAGTTCACCGTGGTGAAGCTCGAGGCACCGACCTGCCGCAGGACGTTGAAGCCCGTCACGCCCTCGCTGCTGTAGGTGGTCCACGAGACCCGGACGCCGCCATCGGCGACCTGGGCGCGCAGCGCGCCGGCCAGCGTGGGCACCGAGCCCTGCTGGGTGACGAGCAGCGTGACGCACCAGTTATTCAGCGTGCCCACATCCTGGCCAGCGCGGTCGGCGACCTTCAACTGCCACGTGCCCGAGGCCTCGCCGCCGTTGAAGTCGTTCATCACGCCGGGCCCATCCGGAAGCGTGAGATCGTCGTAGCTGGTGATGACGTTGTCGGTGCTGCCGCCCGTGCGGTTGTGCAGCCGGACGCTCGTGCCGTTGGGGCTCACCAGGTCGATGGTCAGGTCACCCTTCCAAGTGTGCGTGATGTTCACCGCGCAGTGTACGTCGGAGATCCCGCCGCCGGTGCCCACCAGCAACGTGCTGACGATCCCCGTGGGGTTGTTGTCGGGAATGTTGATCGGGGTCGAGTTGCAGATCGTGACCTGCGTCACCGGGCGCAGCTCGAAGTTGACGTCGGTCGTGGCCCCGGTGCCGATGGTCAGCGTGCGGCTGGTGGACTCCCAGCCCGCAGGGCCCTGGACCTCCAGGGTGTAGGTCCCGGGGAACAGTCCGTTCAGCGCGTACTGGCCGTTGGCGCCCGTCGTGGCGGTTGCGCCGCCGGGGTGCGCCGTCACGACGCTGCCGGAGAAGTCCACGGAGTTCTGCAGCACCACCTGCCCGCTGATGGAGCTCGCGGCCGAGCCCTCGTCGGCCAGCAGGTAGGCGACGATGTTCTCCAGCAGCTTTCCGGCCAGCGATGGGTCGGTGATCTGCACGTACGCCGCCGCCAGGTACACGATCTGCGCGCTGCCCGGAGCGTTGTTGTTGTCGTACACCAGCACGCCGGCATCCGCGGGGAAGCTCGTCGTACCGTACACGAGGTAGGCCTCGGGATTGGGCACGGTCGCGTCCTCGTCGCCGAAGTTGGCGGCATACGTGACCGGGATCGACGCCGACAGCGGGTTGGGGATGTTGCGGATCGGATGTCCCGCCTGCCCCGGGCTGCCCACCAGCGGCCCTGCGTTGTCGGTGTCCCAATCGAAGGCGTGGATCACGTTGTCTGCGATCTCGGGATAGAATGGCGAGAAGGTCGAGTCGAATCCGACCTCGCCACCCTCCACGAACAGCTTGTGGCCCGCCTGGACGTAGTTGACCAGCGCCGTCCGGTAGGCGGCATTGGCCAGCGGAGAATTGTCGCGCCCGGAGCTGCTGATGACGACGTCGTAGCTGCTCCAGGTTGACGGGTCGCTGCCGTTGGACTCCTCGACCGTGACGACGTAGCCGGCGTTGGTCAGGACGGCGGCCATCGCGCCCGCGCCCAGACCCTTCTCGTTCTCGGCCCGGTCCTGCGTCTGGACGACCGTCGTCTTGTCGGGCATGAGCTTCTCGCCGCCCGCCTTGGCCGAGTGGTCGTCGTCGAGGATCAGCACCACGCCCAGCGCGTTGATGATCTGGAAGCTGTGCGGTCCATGGTAGGCGTAGTTGGCGGCCGAGGAGCCGTCGACGGCCGTGATCGTGTAGTCGATCGCGTCGCCGGCGACCACCGAGACAGCCGGGAAGTGGGCCTCCCAGTTGTTTCCGCTGGTGTGCACCAGCGCGAATCCGGCCTGCAACACGCTGTTGAGGCTCCAGCTGACGCTCACCGCCGCCACGCCGAGGTTGTCCGTGACCGCCGCGCGCACGGTGGAGGGCCACCGGATCGTCGGCTGGTTGTTGAGCGGCGTGTGCGCGATCGTCGGCGGCACCAGGTCGGTGCCGACGTTGAAGCTGAACACGGTTCCAGGCGCGGTGGCCGGCAGCGAGGCGCCGACCGACTGGTCATCGGTCGCGTTAAGGTAGTACTGGATCGTCGCATCGACACCCGGGCCGGGGATGTCGGCCGTCCAGGCATCCGGGCCCGACGCTGACATCGTCACGTCGGTGAACGACGGGTCGCTGGCGAGCTTCCAGTGCATTTGCACCGCGTTGGCGCCCGTGATGGGCGAGGTGTGGGCGATCGTCACGTTTACCGCGTAGGGGCCGGTCCGGTTCTCGGTGTCCCCCAGCGGCGCGTGGGTGATCTCCAGCAGGTAGGCCGGCCCGATGCCGCGGCTGCCGTAGCTGGAGTAGATCGCGCCCAGGTGGGCTCCGCCGAACAGCGCCATGTCCACCTGGACCGTCGCGTCGGCGAAATCGGGCATGGTCGAGCTGGTGCCGGTGAGGAAGAAGCTCTCGATGATGAGCTGGTCGGCGACCTGCTTGCCTACCATGTTGTGGAGCTGCCACCAGGCGGCGCTGATGATCTCACCGTCGTCGTGGACCTCGCCATCGAGATCCTCCGGGTAGTGCTTGGTTCCGTCGATCCGGCGCAGGTTGGGGGGAGGACCGGGGTTGTAGCTCGTGGCGTCCCACTCGGCAATGAGAGCGTTGTCGCCAAAGGTGCCGGCGCAGTAATCGCCGAAGCCCTCGGAGATCGCTCCCGTCTCACCGCCGCCGAAGCCCGGAACGATGTTGTCGTGGATGGCGTGGCCGTACTCGTGGAGAACGACCTCGCCGTCCTCGGAGTCGTCCACCCCGCCGTCTCCGTAGCGGATCTCCTTCGTTGCTGGGCTGTACGAGCTGTTGTCATCCTCTCCTTGGTGGGCATGCGCCTTGGTCTGCCGGTTGTTGGCGTTGGGGATGCCCAGCGAGGTCTGGATGTAGTCCTGGAAGGCGTCGATGTGCCAGTAGATGTTCACTTCCTCGAAGTGCCCGTTCAGGGTGAGCACCGAGTAGTTGAATATCTCGCTGGGCTCGTTGGCTCCCGGGGGAACGTCCGTGTTGTCAGCCCAGCAGTAGGAGCCCTTCAGGAACCCCGACCCGTCGAGCCGGAACAGGCTCTTGGTCTCGCGAAAGGGGTCCACGTTGTCGCCGTCGCGCAGCGCGTAACGCTCCGGGTGGCCGTTCAGCGGGTTGGCCGGCATCACCATGCCGCTGCCGGTGACCGTGACGCCAGCTCGCGGCGCGGGCGCCTGGCCCTCGACGTGCGCCTGAGTGGGCGGCGGCGCGATGTCGATGCGCTCGTGGTTGGGTCCCTTGCGGTAGATCATCCGATCCTGCGTGAAGATCACCTGGCCCGTCTGGGCCGAGACGATGCTCTCCCAGTCCCCGTACGGGGACCACAGGGGGATCATCGTCTTGTACGCCAGGACCCCCGAGGCTCCGTCGGCCCAGATGACCAGCTCGGCCGTGGGCGCGACGCGCTCGGCGCCGGGTCGGTCGATGGAGGCGCGCGCGGCGTCGATGGCAAGGCTGCCGGAGAGCGCAGGCGCGGGGTCGGGGATGTTGATCGTCGGCTGGAACTTGCTCAACACGGACAGGATCCGGCCCTGCTTGTCCAGGTTCGTCTGGACCCAGGCGTCATCGACCGGCAGCCCGTCCACGTACTGCAGCTTCCACACCTGGAAGCCCGAGAGGCTCTCCACGACGCGCATGGTGCGCAGCTCCATCTGATTGCCGCTGGTCACCTGGGCGCCGCCGACCGCCACATCGGTGCGGCCGAACAGGGTCGCCGCATGGCTGATCAGGAACGCATCGGCGAGCTGCTCGGGGGAGCCCGCGATGCGCGTGAATTGCGGCGGGCGGAAGGTCGCGTTGACCATCTTGCGCGGCAGGCCCCGAGTAAGATCCCAGTCGAGAACGAAGCCCTGCGCGCGATAGCTCTGGTTGATCTGCTCGATCTCCGTCCGGGAGAAGGCCGCCGAGGCAGGGTTGCCCTGGGAGATGGCCATGAGGACAGCGAGTGAGAACAGCGCGATGGTCGTTAACCAAGTTCTCATCTACGAACGCCCCCTTTCTGGGTGCAGCCAAGGTGTGCAGCCGAGGGTGGAAGGACGTACCGTGGGACGGGTGCCCGCGGTGCCCCATGGCTCACGACCGATCCGAAGGCAACGATGCGCGCGCGACGGGGGATTGACCCCCGTTGTCGACGAGGTGACGCGCCAACGAGGCGAGCTGCACCCCATCAGCGAGAACGAGCACCGCGCAGGTCCGGACCAGCAGTGCCGCGACGGGGACTCCGATACCACGGGCAGTATACCAAACCGCGCGCAAGCGAGGGAAGCGGCCAATTGCCGGGAATCCAAGGAAATCCGACGCGGCCCATGGTTTGCGGGCCGTCGTTGACACGGGGGCCGCGGTGGCACAGCGTTGCTTTGCGCCGCGGTGCTCCGTGGCCGGCGGCGCGGGAATCGGATCAGGGAGGTGTGGGAGCGCCCTTGCGGCCGCCCCTCTGGAGATGCGACCTGCGTGCGGCGAAGACGCGACTCCGCAGACCGGGGCGCGGCGGCCGGATGGGCTGCTGCGCGCCTGGGCCCGCCGGGCGTTGCCTGCGATCGAGCGGGCGGTGGCCCCGCTCGCCCGGGTGCTGCGCGCGATCGCGTGGACGGCGGCGCTCGCTGGATGTGGGGGGGGAGCGGAGATCGAGACTCGCGTTGCCGAGCGTGCTCCCTCCCTGCCCGAGGCGCTCCGGCAGGGGATGGTGATCGCGCCCTGCTTCGTGCCGGGCCCCCGGTCGGACGCCGGCTCCGTCGCAAGCGCGATCAGCCAGGAGCTGTCACGCCAGCTCCAGCTCGAGTCCATGGTTGAGCTCGGCGGCGCCCGGCTCGTCCTGCCCGAGGACGTGCAAACCCGGGCGGCGGCCAATCCCACTCCGGCGTCGCTGCTGGCTGCCGTCCAGCGCATGCGCGCTGGGGGCGAGCCGGTGGCGCAGCAGCGATACCAGGACCTGCGCGCCTGGCTCGGCTGCGACCAACTGCTGCTCACCTGGCTGGACGAGCAGGACGAGCGCGGGTCGCAGATCCTTATCCCCGACATCCATCAGGTCCCCTGGCCGCTCGACGGCGGGACGGTGCCCTACACCGTCGTGAAGGGCGTGCTGTGGGGGGAGCTGGTCGATCTGCGGCGCGGACAGCCGCTCTGGAGGGGGGACGCGTCGTACGCAACCGGCCGGCGCACGCCGGCGCAGGCGCGCTACGAGCTGCCCGGCTTTCGCACCAAAGCCGTGACTGCGCTCGTGCGCCTGCTCGTGAAGAAGTAGGCGCGCGCTGGCCGCGCAATGACGGTGCGGCCACGCCCCGCCTGGTGCCACGCCTTGGCCTGGGTTGCTTCTCCGCGAGCGCGCGTGCTAGCGTACGCCCTCCGCCCGTTTGCCACCCCGCCGCGACGTCGGCCGGAAGGAGCGCCCGGCCCGCCATGCAAGCCATGGACAAGCAGTACAACCCGGGCGGCCTGGAGCAGAAGTGGTACCGCCGCTGGGAGGAGGCTGGCCTGTTCCGTCCGGAGGCGGGCCGGGACGGCGAGCCCTTCGTCATCGTGCTGCCACCGCCCAATGTCACCGGGACGCTGCACATCGGCCACTGTCTGGGGAACAGCGTCCAGGACTGCCTGATCCGCTACGGGCGCATGAGCGGCCGGCCGACGCTGTGGCTCCCCGGGACCGATCACGCGAGCATCGCCACCGAGCAGAGGGTCGTGCAGGTCCTGGCGGAGGAGGGAACGACCAAGCAGCAGCTCGGCCGGGAGGGGTTCCTGGCGCGCGCCTGGGACTGGAACAACCGGCACCACGACCGGATCGTCGAGCAGCTCAAACGCTTCGGTTGCAGCCTCGACTGGACGCGCGAGGCGTTCACCCTCGACGAGCCGCGCAGCCGCGCCGTGGCCGAGGCCTTCGTCCGCCTCTACCGCAAGGGGTTGATCTACCGCGGCGACTACATGGTCAACTGGTCGGTGGCGCAGCAGAGCGCGGTGAGCGACGAAGAGGTGGAGCACCGAGAGGTCCAGGGCAGCCTCTGGCACATCCGGTATCCGCTGGAGGGCGGCGGCCACCTGGTCGTGGCCACGACCCGGCCCGAGACGATGCTCGGGGACACCGCCATCGCCATCCACCCCGCGCACGCCCGGACGGCGCCGCTGCGCGGTCGGGCCGCGATCCTGCCGCTGGTGGGCCGCCGGTTGCCCATCGTGCTCGACGAGCACGTCGACCCCGAGTTCGGCAGCGGCTGCGTCAAGGTGACGCCAGCCCACGATCCCAACGACTACGAGATCGGCAAGCGGCACGGCCTGCCCTTCGTGAACATCCTCAACCCCGACGGCACCCTGAACGACAGCGTGCCGCAGCCCTACCGCGGACTCGACCGCTTCGCCGCGCGCAAGCAGGTGGTGGCCGACCTGCAGGCGCAGGGGTTGCTGGACAAGGTCGAGCCCCACGTGCACAACGTGGGCTACCACGACCGCACGGGGACGATCATCGAGCCCTACATCTCGCGGCAGTGGTTCCTGCGCATGGACGAGCTGGCCAAGCCGGCGCTGCGCGCCGTGGAGGAGGGCGCGGTCCGCATCGTTCCCGAGCGCTGGGTCGGCGTCTATTTCAACTGGATGCGCAACATCAAGGACTGGTGCATCAGCCGCCAGCTGTGGTGGGGTCATCGCATCCCGGTCTGGACCTGTGCCACGTGCCACGAGCTCACCGTCCAGACGCAGGCGCCGGTGCGCTGCACGGCCTGCGGCGGCCTAGTCCTGGAGCAGGACCAGGACGTGCTCGACACCTGGTTCAGCTCGTGGCTGTGGACGTTCAGCCCCCTGGGCTGGCCACAGGCCACCGCGGACCTGCAGCGCTACCACCCGACCTCGGTGTTGGTGACCGGGCATGAGATCATCTTCTTCTGGGTTGCGCGCATGATGATGGCCAGCTACGAGTTCCTCGGCGAGCCACCCTTCCGTGAGATCCTGTTCACGGGGATCGTGCGCGATCCCCAGGGGCGCAAGATGAGCAAGTCGCTGGGCAACAGCCCCGACCCCATCGACCTCATGGATCAATCCGGCGCCGACGCGCTGCGCTTCACGCTGCTGATGCAGGCGCCCGCGGGGCAGGACATGAACTTCGGCGCGGAGAGCGTCGAGACCGGGCGCAACTTCTGCAACAAGATCTGGAACGCGAGCCGGCTCTTGTTCTCGGCGCTGGCGGAGTGTGGGCTGGCGTTCCCCGCGGCGCAGCCACAGCTCATGGAGCCGGAGCTCTCCGAGGGCCTCCCCGACGACGACGAGGCCGCCGCGTGGACCGAGCTCTACCGCCGCGCCTTCGGCGCTCTGCCGCCCACGGGTGAGCGGGCTCCGCTGGCGCTGGAGGACCGCTGGATCCTGGTCCGAGTGGCCGCCGCGGCGTCGCGCCTGGAGGAGGCGGTGGCCACGCGGCGTCTGAACGACGCGGCGCTCGTGCTCTACGACTGCTTCTGGCACGACTACTGTGACTGGTATCTGGAGACGATCAAGCCGCGACTGTCCGGCGCGGACGCGGCGGCGCGCAACACCGCGCTGTTGACCGCGCTGTTGGCCCACGGGGTACTGCTGCGTCTGCTCCATCCGTTTCTGCCGTACCTCACCGAGGAGCTCTGGGAGCAGCATCCGGCCACCGCCGGATTCTGCATGATCGCGCCGCTGCCGCGCTTCGCGCAGGCGCGCCGCTGCGGCGCACCGGCCTGGCAGCCGCTGGGGCGCGAGGCCACTCGCTTCGATCTGGCCCGCGCGTTGGTCGCGGCGGCGCGCAGCCTGCGCAGCGACTTCGGCGTTGCGCCGGGACGCCGAGGCACGCTGGTGCTTCGCGCCGAGCCGGCCCGCTTGGCCGAGCTGGGCGCCATCCGCGCTCACGTGGAGCTGCTGGCGAAGATGGAGAGGGTCGAGATCGGGCCCGCCGGGAGCCGGCCATCCCGCGCGGTGGCGGCCGTGGTGGAGGGTGTGGAGGTGTACCTGCCCGTGGATGGCCTGGTGGACCTGGCCCGGCAGCGGGACCGGCTGCTCAAGGAGCGCGAGCGGGTGGAGCGGCGGCTCTCCGCAATCCGTGCGAAGCTGTCCAATGCCGGCTTCCTCGCGAAGGCGCCCCGCGCGGTCGTCCAGCAACAGGAGGAGATCGCGACGGACCTGGAAGGGACCCTCGCGAAGCTCCAGGATCAGATCGCCGTCCTGGAGTAGGGACGGTCGGCGTCTCACGGGAGCCGCGCATGAGCGAGGACGGACGCACCGACGACCGCAGCCTCGGGGAGATCCTCCGCGAGGCGCGCACCTCCCGCTCGCTCAGTATCGAGCAGCTCTCCTCGAGCACCCGGATCAGCCCACGCATGATCGAGGCGCTGGAGAGCGACGACCCAGCGCCGCTGGGGACCCCGGTCTACGCCCGGAACTTCATACGGACGCTTGCCCGCGAGCTGGGCCTGGACGCCGATGGGCTGGTCGGCAAGCTGGAGGAGCAGCTCGCCGCTGCCGGTGGGACTGCGGGCGCGGGCGGACCGCGCGGCTCGACCTGGCGGATCGAGCAGGTGCGTGTCGTCCGTCCGAGCGCCGGACGCGGGCTGCCGTCCTGGCGCTGGCTCGCCCTCGTCGCCGCGGTCGCGCTCGCGGTGCTCGTCGGCGTGTGGCTTGGACGCCGCGGAAAGCAACCGTCCGCTGGCAGCGAGACTGGACAGCGTGAGCCCTCGAGGGCGGCCCCGGCGCGCGCGGGCTCGCCGGCCGGCGCCTCGCTGGGCGAGGTGGCGACGCCGTCCGACGGGCTGCCCAGGCCGTCTGGCAGCGTGGGCGCACGATCCAGCACGTCGGGCGAGCGGTCCGGGAGCACCGGCACAGGGGGGGACAGCCTGGGTGCGCAGCCCGGCGGGGTTGGCAAGGACACCGAGCACAGGGGGTCCCCTCCCGGCACCGCCGGAGGACCGGCCGGCCTGGCCCGCGGCCCAGCCGGAGCGACAGGGTCGGTGGCCCCGACCTCGCCGCCAACCGCGACCGGGGGCGCGGACTCCGTCGCCAGCGGACGCGCGCAGGACATGGCGCAAGACGCTGCCGCGTCGGCGGACAGCTCGGCGCCAGCGAGTGCGCTCCCCGGCGCCCCGCCCGTCCCGGGCTCCGCGGCGCCGATCATTCCTCCGGGGCCGCGCGGCGGGCAGCGGCCAGGGCCGCCGTCCGGCTCGTCCCCGCAGGAGGTCGTCGTCCAGCCGCGCGGCGGCTGTCTGGGCAGCATCGTGCGCCCCGGCGTGACTCCCGGGGCCGTGAAATTGCTGTTCCTGGAGCTGCGCGCGACCGCTCCCATCGACGCGGTCGTGGCCGTGGACGACGCGGCTGCGCAGTCGCGAACGTTGGAGGCCGGCCAGAGCTGGAAGCTCGCGGCGCACGAATCGTTCACGCTGCACCTGCCCGATCCCGGCGCGGTGGAGGTCTGGCTGGACGGCGCACGGCAGACTCCGCCGCAAGACGCAACAGCGTGGCGGCTGCCGCCGCCAGCTCCGGTGCCGGCCGCGCCGCCGCGCTAGGGGAGCCGCCATGGGCGGGTTTCGCATCCACCGACCCTTCGAGCCCACCGGGGACCAGCCCGAGGCCATCCGGCAGCTCGTGGAGGGTTATCGCAGCGGGCGTCGCTGCCAGACGCTGCTGGGCGTCACGGGCAGCGGCAAGACCTTTACGCTGGCCAATGTGATCGCCGAGCTCGACATCCCCACGCTGGTGCTCAGCCACAACAAGACGCTGGCCGCGCAGCTCTACGGCGAGTTCAAGTCGTTCTTCCCCGACAACGCCGTCGAGTACTTCATCAGCTACTACGACTACTATCAGCCGGAGGCCTTCGTCCCCTCGACGAACACCTACATCGAGAAAGACGCCAGCATCAACGACGAGATCGACCGCCTGCGGCTGCGCACCACCAGCTCGCTGCTAGCGCGCCACGACGTGATCGTGGTGGCCAGCGTGTCGTGCATCTACGGCCTGGGCAATCCCGAAAACTTCCGCAAGCAGGTGGTGGGGTTGCGGCGGGGGGCGAATTTCCCCCGCGACCAGCTCCTGGCGGCGCTGGTGGACATCATGTACTCGCGCAATGACGTCGCGTTCGGCCGCGGCTCCTTCCGCGTGCGCGGCGACGTGGTGGAGATCAAGCCCGCCTACGACGAGGACATCGTGCGCGTCGAGTTGTTCGGCGACGAGATCGACTCGATCGCCCAGGTCGATTCGATCACGGGCAAGGTGAAAGCACGGTTGGACGACGTGGCGATCTATCCGGCCACCCTGTTCGTGACCGAGCGGGAGCGGCTGCAGGAGATCGTGCACCAGATCTCCCTCGACCTCGAGGAGCGCGTCAGCGCGTTCGAGGCGCAGGGCCGGCTGCTGGAGGCGCAGCGTCTGGAGAGCCGCACGCGCTACGACATGGAGATGATGCTCGAGCTAGGGTACTGCTCGGGGATCGAGAACTACAGCCGCTACTTCGACGGCCGCGCGCCGGGGCTGCGCCCCGCCTGCCTGCTGGACTACTTTCCCGATCAGTGGCTGCTGCTGGTCGACGAGAGCCACGTGACTGTCCCGCAGGTGGGAGGGATGTTCAACGGCGACCGCTCGCGCAAACAGGTCCTGGTGGAGCACGGCTTCCGCCTGCCCAGCGCCCTGGACAACCGCCCGCTCACCTTCGAGGAGTTCGAGGCGCTCATGCCGCCGACCGTCTTCGTCAGCGCCACGCCCGCTGAGTACGAGCTGCGCAAGTCGGCCGGCGTGATCGTGGAGCAGCTCATCCGTCCCACCGGCCTCACCGACCCGCGGATCGAGGTGCGCCCGGTCGAGGGGCAGATCGACGATCTGATGGAGCAGATCCGCCAGACCACGGCGCTGCAGCAGCGCGTGCTGGTCACGACGCTGACCAAGCGTATGGCCGAGGACCTCACCGATTACTTGCGCAACGCCGGGATCCGCGTCCAGTACCTGCACAGCGACATCGCCGCGCTGGACCGCGTGCAGATCCTGCGCGGACTGCGCTTGGGCGAGTTCGACGTGCTGGTGGGGATCAACCTGCTGCGCGAGGGGCTCGACCTGCCCGAGGTGGGGTTGGTGGCGATCCTGGACGCGGACAAGGAAGGATTCCTGCGCAGCGAGCGCAGCCTGATCCAAACCGCCGGGCGCGCCGCGCGCAATATCGATGGCCACGTCGTGCTCTACGCGGACACGGTGACCGGCAGCATGCGCCGGGCCATGGACGAGACCAGCCGCCGCCGCGAGAAGCAGGAGCGCTACAACGCGGAGCACGGGATCACGCCGCGCAGCATCCAGAAGACGCGCGACGAGATCCTGGCCGCGACGCGAGCGGCGGGCGAGGCGGCGGCCCGCGTGGCACAGGAGGGCGACACCCCCGCCCGCCACCGTACGGAGCTGTTGGAGCACCCCGAGCAGCTCACGCCGCTGGAGCTGGTGGAGCGCCTGACCGAGGAGATGATGGCCGCCGCGCGCGCCCTCGATTTCGAGACCGCGGCGGTGCTGCGCGACCGGGTCGAGGAGGTCCGCCTGCTGCACGAGCTGGAGGGCCCGGTCAGCGTGGCGAAGGAGCGCGAGCGCGCCAGCAGCATCCGGCCCAAGGCCCGGCCCCTGCTGCGCGGACGGGCGCGCAAGGCGGGCAGGAGGAGATGACGGTGACCTCTGCGGCCCCGGACCCGTCCCAGGATTTCGGCCCGCGCGAACGGGTGGCCGCCATGCGGGTGATCGCCACCGCCCTCGAGGAGGACGGGGCCCGGGCAGACCGCACCAGCGAGCTGTGCGTCCCCTCCGGCGCGCGCGGCCGCGCGGTGCTGCGCGCGCGCCAGGCGGGGGTGATCGCGGGGCTGCACTGCGTGGCGCTCACGCTGGAGGCGCTGGCGCTTTCCGCGGGCGAATACCGCGTGGAGCTGCACACCCAAGACGGCGCAACGGTGCGGCCGCTGGACGCCCTCGCGCTGATCGAGGGCCCCACGCGCGTGATCCTCGCCGGCGAGCGCACCTTCCTGAATCTGGTCGGCCTGCTCGCGGGCGTCGCGACGCTCACGCGGCAGTTCACCGTGGCGGCCGGCCCGCGCTGCTGCGTGCTGGACACCCGCAAGACCTGGCCCGGCGGCCGCATCCTGCAGAAGTACGCCGTGCGCTGTGGCGGCGGGCGCAACCACCGGATGGGCCTCTCCGACGGCATCCTCATCAAGGACAACCACCGCGCCGCGGGCATGTCGGTCCCCGACGCGGTGCGTGCCGCGCGCGCGCGCTTCGCGGAGTTGCCCCTGGTGGTGGAGGTGGACGACCTGGCGGCTCTGCAGCAGACCCTCGCGCTGCCCGTCGACCGCATTCTCCTGGACAACTTCACGCCCGAGCAGCTGGCGCGCGCCGTGGCGCTGCGCGACGCGGCGCCGCGGCGCGTCCCGTTGGAGGCCTCCGGCGGGGTGACCCTGCAGAACGTCGCGCGGATCGCGGCTGCGGGCGTCGACATGGTGTCGGTCGGCGCGCTGACGCATTCGGCGCCCGCGCTGGACGTGGGTCTCGACTGGGAGAGCGTGGTGGCCCGATGAACGCCGAGCCCGCATCGCCCGCCGTCCTCCCCGGTCTGTCGACGCGGGCGCTGGGGCGCGCGGTGCACGCGTACGACATCGTGGGCAGCACCAACGAGGAGCTGTGGAGCTGGGCCGCGGAAGGTGCACCCCATGGCGCCGTGTGCGTCGCCGCCGCCCAGTCGCGCGGCCGCGGGCGCCAGGGGCGCTCCTGGCACAGTCCCGCCGGCGCGGGGCTCTACGCATCGCTGCTCGTGCGGCCGGACACCACGCTCGAGCGCATGCCCGCGTTCTCCGCGGTCGTGGCGCTGATCGCGGCGCAGGCTGCCGGAGCGCTGGCCGATTGCCGCCCGCTGCTGAAATGGCCCAACGACCTGTGGATCGGCGCGCGCAAGCTGGGCGGAGTGCTGCTGGAGGGACGCCGCGTGCCCGAGGGCGCCGTCGTGATCGGGCTGGGGATCAATCTGCGGACGCCGCCGGGCGGCTGGCCGCCGGGGCTACCCGTGGCAGCCACCAGCCTTGCGCAGGAGGGCCACGACGTCGAGGCGCTGGGCCTGCTCGCCGCGATCGTCAACCGGCTGGAGCCGGCGTACGACCGGTTCCTGCGCGAGGGCTTCGCACCGTTTCGGGAGTCCTGGAGCGAGCGATCGCTGTTGGACGGCCGGCGCGTACGCGTCGTGGAGGGCGAGCGCGCCTACACCGCGACGGCCCAAGGGGTCGATACGGAGGGCCGTCTGGCGGTGCGCCTGCCCGACGGCAGCGTGCGGCAGCTGCTGGCTGGCGAGGTGCATCTGTCGGAGGTCGGAGCGCCGTGAAGGTGCTGGCGGTCGACATCGGCAACACCAAGATCGCGTGCGCCGTGGTGGACGGCGCTACGGTCCGCGCGCGCGCGCGTCTGCAGCCACCCTCCCCGCCCGCGCCGACTTCGGCCGGGCGCGCGGAGTTGCTCGATGAGGCCCTGCGCTGGTGCGCGGAGCGGCTCGCGGCCGATCCGCTGATCGCGGGGCTGGCGCTGGCCTCCGTGGTCCCGCCGCTCACGACGCTCTGGTTGCAGCGCTGGGAGCGGGACCCTGCGGCGCAGGGCCGCCCCGCCATGGTGGTGGACGCGGCCACCCGCAAGCCGTACCGGGTGTCGATCGAGTGCCCCGAAAGCGTGGGTGCCGACCGCTTCTGCAACATCGCCGCGGCGATCGCGCGCGGACACCGCAGCGCCCTGGTGGTCGACCTGGGGACCGCCAACACTTTTGATCTGCTGGTGGAGGGGACCTTCGCCGGCGGCCTGATCGCCCCGGGACTGGTCACGGCGCACCAAGCGCTGTTGCGCGCCGGTGCGCTGCTGCCCGAAGTTCCGTTCGAGCCCGCGCAGGGCTGGGTCGGCCGCGATTCCGCCGAGGCCGTCCGATACGGTAGCTGGCACCAGGGGATCGGCGGTGTCGAGCACGTGGTGGTCGAATTGCTCCAGCAATACCCGAGGATGGCCGTGCTGCTGACGGGCGGATTGGCCGGGATGGCTGCCTCCCACCTGTCAATTTCGTCCAGAGTTCTGCCAGAATTGACACTCGAGGGTGCCGCGGCGCTTTACTTCCACGCCGTCGATCCAAACGCAACTTAACCGCAAACCACGGGTGAACGCACCCATATGTGATTTTTTGGCAATTGCTTGCGGAGTTCCATTGGCAGTCGAATCGTCCGGTTGCCAGAATCCGGCACGGGTCTTACATTGTGCGCCGCTACGTGGGGCCCCGCGCCCCAACCGACTTTCACGGGGCAGCGCCGGACGCCGCATCGCGCGATCGCCAGCCGCTGCCGCACAGTCGTTCCTTGCAGGCAGGATCCAGTTCCACAGGAGGAGACGTTCATGGCGGTGAACATCAAGCCGCTCGGCGATCGGGTGATCATCGAGGCCCTCGATGCGGAGTCCAAGAAGGGCGGGATCATCATTCCCGACACGGCCAAGGAGAAGCCCCAGAAGGGCAAGGTGATCGCGGTGGGACCGGGCAAGATCGAGAAGGGGGAGCGCATCCCGCTCGACGTGAAGAAGGGCGATCTCGTGCTCTTCGGCAAGTACTCCGGGACCGAGATCACGTTCGAGGACAAGGAGTACCTGATCCTCCGCGCCGACGACATCCTCGCGGTGCTCTAGACCACCCGGCCGGCGCCCGCTCGCGGCGCGATTGCACCGCGAGCCGACGATTCGAAAAAGCGAAGACGCACGAAGCGCAGACGTACCAAGGAGAAAGTGACCCATGCCGAAGATGATCGCATTCGACACGGCGGCCCGGGAGGAGCTGAAGAAGGGCGTCGACGCCTTGGCCAACGCCGTCAAGGTGACGCTCGGCCCCCGCGGCCGGAACGTCGTGCTCGACAAGAAATTCGGGAGCCCCACCATCACCAACGACGGGGTGACCATCGCGAAGGAGATCGAGCTGAAGGACCCCTACCAGAACATGGGCGCCCAGCTCGTGAAGGAAGTCGCCACCAAGACGCAAGACGTGGCTGGCGACGGCACGACCACCGCGACCGTGCTCGCGCAGATGATGATCCACGAGGGGCTGCGTCAGATCACCGCCGGCGCGAACCCCATGTTCGTCAAGCGCGGCATCCAGAAGGCCGTCGAGGCCGTCGTGGCCGAGGTTAAGAGGCAGGCCAAGCCGGTCAAGGAGCGCGACCAGATCGCCGCGGTCGCGACCATCAGCGCCAACAACGACCCCGAGATCGGCAACATCATCGCCGACTCGATGCAGGCCGTGGGCAAGGATGGCGTGATCACCGTCGAGGAAGCCAAGTCCATGGAGACCACCTTCGAGGTCAAGGAGGGGATGCAGTTCGACCGGGGTTACCTCTCCCCGTACTTCGTGACCGATCCCGAGCGGATGGAGGTCGTCATGGAGAGCCCCTACATCCTCATCCATGACAAGAAGATCAGCGGGATGAAGGACATGCTCCCGGTCCTGGAGAAGGTCGCGCAGCTGGGCTCGCCGTTGCTGGTCATCGCCGAGGACGTGGAGGGAGAGGCGCTGGCCACGCTCGTCGTCAACAAGCTGCGCGGCACGCTGCAGGCCGTCGCGGTCAAGGCTCCGGGCTTCGGCGATCGCCGCAAGGCCATGCTGGAGGACATCGCGGTCATCACCGGCGGCCGCCTGATGAGCGAGGAGGCGGGTCTCAAGCTCGAGAACACCACCACCGCTGACCTGGGCAGGGCCCGCCGCATCGTGATCGACAAGGACAACACCACGATCGTCGAGGGCGCCGGCAAGAAGGCCGATATCAAGGCGCGCGAAGGGCAGATCCGCGTCCAGATCGAGGAGACGACCTCCGACTACGACAAGGAGAAGCTGCAGGAGCGCCTGGCCAAGCTGGCCGGCGGTGTTGCCGTGATCAACGTGGGCGCGGCCACCGAGACCGAGATGAAGGAGAAGAAGGCGCGCGTCGAGGACGCCCTGGCTGCCACCCGCGCGGCGGTCGAGGAAGGGATCGTGCCCGGCGGCGGCGTGACGCTCTTGCGCGCCCAAAAGGTCGTCGACGTGCTCAAGCTCGAGGGCGAGGAGGCAGTCGGCGCGGAGATCGTCAAGCGCGCCCTGGAGGAGCCGGTCCGTATCATCGCCAGCAACGCTGGCGCGGAGGGCTCGATCGTGGTGGAGCGGCTGCGCAACGAGAAGCTGAACATCGGCTTCAACGCCGCCACTGGCGAGTACGAGGACATGATCAAGGCGGGGATCGTCGATCCCGCCAAGGTCACCCGCTACGCCGTGCAGAACGCCGCGAGCATCGCCTCGCTGATCCTCACGACCGAATGCTGCGTCGTGGATGAGCCGGAGGACGAGAAGGCTTCTGCCGGCGGCATGCCCGGTGGCGGTATGGGCGGCATGGGCGGTATGGGCGGGATGATGTAGGAGCGCGCCGTACGTCCGTCCGGGCGATCGCGCGCGCCCATGGTGCGCCTGCGGCACGCGCCCGTGGCGGGTGGCCGTGGGCGGCTCAAGCCCCGCCCGCGTACGGCGACGACAGCCCGTGGAACGGAAGGGGCCGCGCTCGAGGGGGCGCGGCCCTTTCTACACTGGGGAGCTTGCTGGCGCGTGCTTGCCAGCCGTGGTGAGCTCTGGCGCGCAGTCTCTGGCGCTGCGGGCGCCCAGCGCTCCTCAGGCGATCGCCTCGAACACCCTGGTGATGATCTCCGCCGCCTGATCGAGCTCCTTGCGCGAGATGATCAGCGGCGGCGCGAAACGGATGATGTTGCCGTGGGTCTGCTTGGCCAAGAGGCCATTGTCCTTGAGCGTCAAGCAGACGTTCCAGGCCTGAAACCCCGGCTCGAACACCGCGGCGTTGAGCAGGCCCTTCCCGCGAATCTGCACGAGCTTCTTGCAGCAGATCTTCCCCAGCGCGGCCCGCAGGATCTCACCCAGCTCCTGCGCGCGGGCGTCGAGGCGCTCGTCCTCCAGCACCTCCAGCGCCGCGAGGCCGACGGCGCAGGCCAGGGGGTTGCCTCCGAAGGTCGAGCCGTGGCTTCCGGGGGTGAAGACGCCGAGCACGTCGTGGTCGGCGACCACCGCCGAGACCGGCAGCACGCCACCGCCCAGCGCCTTGCCCAGCGCCATCGCGTCGGGCCGCACCTGCTCGTGATCGCAGGCGAACTTGCGGCCCGTCCGGCAGAAGCCGGTCTGCACCTCGTCAGCGATCATCAGGATCTCGTGCCGGGTGCAGATCTCGCGCACCGCGCGCAGATAGCCGGGCCGCGGGACGTTCACGCCGGCCTCGCCCTGGATCGGCTCCACCAGGAACGCGACGGTGTTGGGCGTGATCGCCTTCTCCAGTGCGGCGGGGTCGTCGTACGGGATGATGCTGAACCCGGGCGTGAACGGCCCGAAGCCGTCGTGGGCCACCGGATCGGTGGAGAAGGAGACGACCGTGATGGTCCGGCCGTGGAAGTTCTCGGCGCAGACGACGATCTCCTGCTTGCCATCGGGCACCCCCTTCACCTTGTGCCCCCACAGGCGCGCGAGCTTCATCGCCGTCTCGACCGCCTCCGCCCCGGTGTTCATGGGCAGTGCGAGGTCGAAGCCGGTGTACGCGCACAGCTTCTCGAGGAACTCCCCCAGGCGATCGTTGTAGAACGCGCGGCTGGTGAGGGTAACGCGGTCGGCCTGCGCCTTGAGCGCAGCGATGATCTTCGGGTGCCGATGCCCCTGATTCACGGCGGAGTACGACGACAGGAAGTCCATGTAGCGGCGCCCCTCGGGGTCCGTGACCCACACGCCCTCGGCGTGGGCGATCACCACGGGCAGCGGGTGGTAGTTGTGGGCGCTGTACTGGTCGGTCAGCGCCATGATCTCGGCGCTGCTGGCGGCACCCGCCCCCGGCTGGGTGGCCGTCCTGGAATCCGCCATACGCTTCCGCTCCTTGTCGTCGTCTCGTGGTTCGCACGCGATCGGCTCGCTGGCCGCCAAAGATAGTGCATCTGGGACGGGTTGGGGAGAGCGGGCCCGACCTGGCCCAAGGCGGGGGATGCGCGCGCGGCCGGCGCGCTTCCCCGCGCACGAACCCCTCCAGCCACCGGTCGAGGACGGCCATTTACACTCCGTTTACAGGCCGTTGACTTGACAATCCAGCGATCCGGGAGAACTTAGGGGCCATGAACTCCTCGCATCCAACCGATCCTCATGCCGCGCCCACCACCGGGAACGCTGCGGCGCCTGCGGTGGGGCGCGCGCGGCTGGCGACCCTCGCCGCGGCGCTCGTCGGGCTCACCATGATCGTGGCCGGGCTGGCCAAGCTGGCCTCCCCGACGACGTTCGTGGAGTCGATCACGAGCTACCGGCTCACGCCCGGACACCTCTCTGTCTTGCTGGGCACCGGCCTGGTGGGCGGCGAGATCGCCGTGGGCTTCCTGCTGATCACGGGCATCTTCCGGCGCTTCGCCGCCTGGGCGAACCTCGTGCTGCTGGTGCTGTTCTCCGGAATCCTGGTCTACGCCATCAAGCTGGGGATCCGGGACTGCGGCTGCTTCGGCAAGCTGCTCGAGGCCACGCCGCAGATCTCGCTCGTCAAGAACGTGGTGCTGCTGGCGCTGACCCTTGTGGTGCTGCGCTGGGGCCGCGACGCGGCGGTGGGCAACGCTGGCTTCCGCCACGCCATGGCGTGGGGGGTGCTCTGCATCTCCGCGGCGGGTTTCCTGGCGGGCAGCCCGGCGCAGAAAACCTCCGATCCGCCCAGGATCACGTCTCAAGATCTGGCTCTGCTGTCGCGCGCGGACCCGCCGGTCACGCTGCCCAAGCAGGGACTGGTGTTCTTGTTCGGCGCCGACTGCAGCCACTGCTGGAGCTACGCCGGCGGGGTGCAGATGATCGCCGACCGCCTGCCCGCGCTGCCGGTGATCGCGGTCACCTCCAGCGGGCCGCAGGACGTGCAGGATTTCATCGCGGCGTTTCGGCCGACGTATCCCATCCACGTGCTCTCGGAGACCGAGTTCCGCCTGGTGGCTCCCGAGATCCCCACCGCGGTGTGGCTGCGCGATGGGAAGGTGGAGCGGGCCTGGCGCGGCGAGGTGCCGTCCCATCGCGAGCTGGCGATGCTGGGTGATTACGAGATCGCCGCAGCGCCTCCGCCGCCCGCCTCTGCGCCTGCAGACTCCGTGCGGGCGGCTGCGGCGCTGCAGGCGGCGCCCGGCGGCGCGCCCTCGGCAGCCGCCCTGTTCGGGGGCCCGGCGCGGGCCCGCCAGCACTGAAACGAGCCGGGGCCGGCACCTGCCAGCCCCGGCGTCGTTGTGTCCCCCCGCACGAGCGATGCGTTTCCCCGGCCGCGCGCGCGCTCAGCGGATCAGGGCCATCTTGCGGACCGCGCTCTGGCCGAAGCCGTCGACTTCGTAGAGGTACACGCCGCTGGCCACAGGCCGGCCCCGCCCGTCCACTCCGCGCCAAGTCACTGTCTGCTCGCCCGCCTCCACCGTGCCGTCCAGCAACGTGGCCACGGCCTCACCCCGCAGGTTGTAGATCGTCACGCGGGCGTGGCCACGGGCGGGCGCGCTGAAGCGGATGGTCGTGGCGGGATTGAACGGGTTGGGATGGTTCTGCTCCACCACCAGCCGCCGCACGGGCACCGGATCGGTCGCGACCGCGCCGCCGTTGTTGATCGGGAGCCCGAACGCCCGCAGGATCTCCGCCAGCAGCTTCGCCCGTCCCGACGCACCCCCGGGCGCCTTGGGGATGATGTCCTGCACGTACAGGAACCCGTACGGGAAGGTCAGGGCCACGCGGCGGCGGGGCGTCCCGGCCAGGGTGTCGGTGCGTGCGTAGTAGACGCTCGCGGCGGGGCCGTACTGCCCGGGGACGCCGCTGCGGCTGAGGAACTCGTGGGCCCTGACCGCGCCGGTTCCGGCGGCCGGCCGCATGCTGTCGAACTGGTTGATCGACAAGCAGCCGCCGTAGGCCACGTACACCTGCGAGAACAGACCGACGGTCGAACCCTGGCCCGTCGGCTTGGCGAGCGGGGCCGTCTGGTCGCCGATCTCCAGGCGTACGTCGTCGGCGACGTAGGTCACGCCCATGGCGTTCGCCAGGAACGTGAGCGACGTCCCGCCCTGGCTGACCAGGCCTGCGCCGATGTTGTCGCCGAAGTACGCGGCGAAACGATCGGCCGCCTGCGAGCGCCAACCGGTGAGGGTGCCCGCGTCGTCGCCCTTGTCATTGCCGTTGGCGTTGGACCCATTGCTGATCAGCCCGTTGGAGAGGTTTCCGCAGTCGTACAGCACGCTGGAGTAACCCTGCAGCTGCTGCGCGTTGGCGCCGTGGGCGCCGGCCGAGCCGATACCGTTGCTGACCAGCGAGCTCGGCCCCTGCACCGTGTAGGTGTCGAAGTCCACCCCCTCCACGAGGCCATTCTGGCCGAACGCCTGCAGCCACTCGTCCTCGCCGCCGCGGTGACCGAAGTCGTTCACCACCAGGATGCGCGGCTGGGTGACGGTGGTGTCGTGCCCCGCGATCGTCACGCGTAGGGTCGGCAGCGCGCGGATCGTGAAGACGCGGTTGTAGGCCACTCCACGCGCGAACCCCACGGTGTCCGCCGGCAGCGTCGAGCTGTGCGCCCCGCTGTCCCGGGCCTCGATGTAGTAGCGGACGATGTCGCCGGGGAAGAACAGCTTGGGCTCGTTGGTCTGGTAGGGGCGCAGCGCCGGCCCGTCATTGGGCACGTCGAAGAAGAAGCGATGGGCAATCGCAGAGCCTCCGGCGGTCCGCGCCGAGTCGCCATTTGCCGTGCCCCGCCATTGGCTGAAGCCGCGCGCGCTCACACCCGCCGCAACGGCACCGGGGGGGAGCGAACGCACGGCATTGAACGCCGGGTTGGCGTCCAGGATCCAACGCATGACGGGCCGCCCACCGGGCCCCGGGCCCGCCAGCGTGGTGCCGGGCACGGTAGCGACCACGTCCACGATGATGGAGTCGCCCGGCGCGTTGGCCGTGCCGGTGCTGATGTCGCGCGCCATGTCCATGCGCACGGAGAGGTCGGCCGGGTTTCGCTTGTAGTTGAACCCGCCGCCGGTGGCGAATGCGTCGTTGAACAGGTCGATCTCGCGTGTGGTGAAGGCGGGGCCGGTGGCCGCGTACTTCCAGAAGCTGACGTTGTCGAAGGTGGGGGACGGCGTGGCGTCGTTGCCCGGGTACCCGAAGAGATCGGCGAGGTCCACCGTACCCAGCGCGAGCTGGACCTTCTGCGGATTGTTGACCAGCAGATCCGAGACGTCGGCCTGGACGGTGGCGTAGAGGGCGACGCCGCCGCCGTAGTAGACGAAGTTGCGGTCTTGCCACGATGTCCACGTGCCGGTGGGGTCGGGGTAGCTGCGCACGTGCCACACCCAGAACATGCCGTTGAGCAGCGGCAGGTGCTGCCAGACGTTCCAGCGCGCGAAGGCGCCGCCCGTGAGGGCGTCGTCTGCGGTGGTGGTGGGATCGTTCCAGACGATCTCGGGCGACCAGTACTCGTTGTTGATCCCCTGCGCGCCCAGCGTGAGGCCCCCCGTGTAGTTGACCACCCAGCCGCCCTCCACGCCGTAGCCCCAGGTGGGCGAGGTCGACCCTCCGGTGGAACGGGTGGGAGCGTTGCGCGGCGGCGTGCCGTCGTCGATGAAGCCGATCTGCGGCGTCAAATCGATGCGGCAGGGATCGATGGCCGCCAGCTGGGGGAAGAGCTTGCCGAAGTCTCCGGCGAAGTCGGCTGCCACCGGGGACCACGACTCGGTGTCGAAGACCCCGCCACCCAGGGGCTCGAAGCTGGCCGTTCCGTCGCCGTGCTGCAGCACGAGGGCGCCATTGAAACGCACCTGGACGTTGTCCACCTGGGCCGCCCCGCTGGTGGGCCAGAGGCCGTCCTCGTCCGACCACGCTCCGTCGCTGGTCACACGCAGGCGCTCGTGCACGAACTTCGACGTGGTGCCCACGTACATGTTGGGGCGGAAGAGTACGCTGCCGTCGAAGTGCACCGGCGTGATGAACTGTCCGGCACCGTTCTTGTTGCTGGCGGTGAACTCAGCCAGGGTGACCATGGTGCCCGCCGAGTCGAACTGGACGCGAAAGAAGTCGTAGCCGGGCTCGGTGTCGTGGTTGAAATCGAAGGTCAACCGTGTGGTGGTGTTGATCGCCGGATTGGCCTGACCGTACCAGTCGAGCTGGTCGTTCCAGTTGTTGCCATAGCCCGGAGCAGTGGTGAAGCCCGATGTGCCGGTCTCCACGCCGTCGAACATCGCGTGGTTGTGGGTAACGCCCGCATCCAGGATGGCGGCATTGAACGTGGAGACGTGCCAGTGGGCGGGGACCTCCGTGAGGTCCACGCTGTTCCAGCCCTGCAGCTGGGGGAACCAGTTGAGCGTGTTGAACTGCCCCTCGGGCAGGCGGCTGTGGCTCCCGTCGGACCGGACGCCGCCGTAGATGTTGAAACTGTCGGCGGGTGTCTTGGCGAGATCGGAACTGCCGCCGTGGAGCACTGCAGCCGGATCGTAGAGACTCAGCTCGGGACGGGCGTGGGCCGAGGGGGGGGGGCCGCTCGGCGGACGGGCCGCCGCCGCGGCGCCACCGGCAGCGGCAAGCAGGACGAGACCGGAAGCGAGAGCAGCGAAGGACTTCATCCTGATGTGGCCTCCTGGAAGGTGGGCGTCCGTGCTGCCTGCCGCGCGCACTCCCCGCAACGGCCCGGCGGCGCCGGGCCTGCACGCGGTCTCGGGACGAGAACAGGAGTCGGACGGGGGCCCCCGTACGCGCGCCCTGCCGGGGGCGCGCGGCGGAAGTTCAGCCGGCGCTCGGACCTTGCATTCCTCGTGCTTCGTGGAGGTGGGGTACCTCCCGGAGCAGCGAGGGGAGCCGGTACGTCCTGTCGTCTGGCCCGATCAGGCTCTGCAAGTGTAGCTGGAGCCGTCCGGGGGTGTAAAGACCCCTGCCGGCGCGCCCGCGTCCCACGCGCGCCCACAGCCACGGACCGGTGTTCCTACGTACGGCGGCAGCGATCCGGGGATGGAACGCCCGGGGGGGAGGACTCGATCCGACCCGGCACGCCGGGACCCGTGGGCCCCGGCGTCCCGGAGGGGCCGTCAAGCGGTGGCGTGCCGTTCTCCGCGCTGCAGCTCGCGTCGCGGCGACCCCAGGTACACCTGCCGCGGCCGCGCGATCTTCTGCTCGGGGTCCTGGAGCAGCTCCTGCCACTGGGCGATCCACCCGCTGGTGCGCGCGATGGCGAACAGCACCGTGAACGCATCGGTGGGGAAGCCCATCGCCTGGTAGATGATCCCCGAGTAGAAGTCCACGTTGGGATAGAGCTTGCGCTGCACGAAATACTCGTCCTGCAGCGCGATGCGCTCCAGCTCGACTGCGATGTCCAGCAGGGCATTGCGCCCGGTGGCCTCGAACACCTGGTCGGCGATCTGCTTGATGATCTTCGCGCGCGGGTCGTAGTTCTTGTACACGCGGTGCCCGAAGCCCATCAGCCTCCCCTCGCCAGCCTTCACCCGCTTGATGAAGTCCGGCACGCGGTCCTTGCTCCCAATCTCGTGGAGCATGACCAGCACCTGCTCGTTGGCCCCGCCGTGCAGCGGCCCGTACAGCGCCGCCGCAGCGCCGGCCGTGGCGGCGAAGGGGTCGGCCTGGGAGCTGCCGATGCTGCGCATGGCGTTGGTGCTGCAGTTCTGCTCGTGGTCCGCGTGGAGAATGAACAGCACGTCCAGCGCGTGCTCTAGCACCGGATTGGGCACGTACTTCAGCTCGGCCATCTTGAACATCATGCTCAGGAAGTTGCCGGTGTAGCTCAGGTCGTTGTCGGGGTACACGTAGGGCAGCCCGAGCCGGTGGCGGTACGCGTAGGCCGCGATCGTCGGCAGCTTGCCGATCAGGCGCCAGGTCTGCAACTGCCGGGACGGCGCGTCCAGGATGTTCTTCGCATCTGGGTAGAACGTGGAGAGCGCGGCCACGGTGCTCACCAACATGCCCATGGGGTGGGCGTCGTGGTGGAAGCCGTCCATGAGCTTCTTGGCATTCTCGTGGAGCATGCTGTGGTGGGTGACGTTCCAGGTCCACTCGCGCAGCTCCTCGGGCGTGGGGAGCTCGCCGTGCAACAGCAGCCACGCCACCTCCAGGTAGCTGCACCGCGCCGCCAGCTGCTCGATGGGATAGCCGCGGTAGCGCAGGATCCCCTTGTCACCGTCGATGAATGTGATGCGGCTCTCACAGCTGGCGGTGTTCATGAAGGCCGGGTCGTAGCTCATCAGGCCGAAGTCCTCGTCATCGGTCCTGATCTTGCGCAGATCGATCGCGCGGATGGTCCCGTTGGTGATGGGCAGCCGGTAGGTCTTGCCGGTGCGCTCGTCGGTCACGCTCAGGAGGTCGGACATGGCGGTCTCCCTTCAGGATGAAGCGGTTGCTCTGCGCGCAGCCTCCGGCGCCGAGGTGGACGGGCGAGACTGGGAGGGATGCTCTCCACGCTGCTGGCGAGCGCATGGCTGCGCGCCTCCACGCAGCGCAACGCGCGGCGTGCGGTCAAATCCGATTCTGTGACATCGGGAGACACGAGCACGGCGAGCGACGCGTCCGCGGGAGGTGCTTGGCCCTGCGCGGCCGGTCGCGAGCGCCGGCGCGCCGCTGTCAGCGGGCCGGGGGCGGCGGCGCAGGCGCCACGAGCAGGCGCCCCGGCATGTCCGCCAGCACGTACGCCAGGGCGGTCACGCACGCCACGTTGTGCGCCAGCTCGCCGGCGTCGACCTTGTCGAAGGTGTCGGCCCACGTGTGGTGCACGTCGAAGTAGTGGGCGATGTCGTGCTCCACGCCGATCCCCACACCGCCCGCCTCGACGCTGGGGCCGACATCGGCGCCCGACCCTGCCAGGTGCATCGTGGTGGCTCCCAGCGGCGCGAGCAGCTGCCCCACCTCCGCCAGCAAGTCCAGAGCACGCTGCTTTGCCGCAGCCACCGGGGGGTCCTCGGGCGTGGCCGCGGCACCAGGGGCCGGCTGCGGCGAACCCGGGGCCGGCTGCGGCGGGCCGGCCGCCGCCGGCGGCGTTTCTGCCTTCCCGTCATTCGTCGGCGGGGCTCCCAGCGGCGGCAGGTGCAGCCGGAAGCCCAACACGGGCCCATTCCCCGAATCGGTCTCGAGCATGGCGACGTGGTTGCGCAGCTCGGCGCGATGGGCGTCGCGGTACGCGTTGCCGCCCCGCAGGCCGTTCTCCTCGTTGGTGAAGAGCACGACCCGGATCGTACGGCGCGGCTTGAGGTCCAGGCGCTTGATGAGCTGCGCTGCGGCCATGGAGAGGATGCAGCCCACGCCGTCGTCCTGCGCACCCTGCCCGACGTCCCACGAATCGATGTGGCCGCCGATCACCACGATCTCCTGCGGCAGCTCGCGGCCCACGATCTCACCCAACAGGTTGGCCGAGGGAGCGTCGGGCAGCATGTGGGCGTCCATCTCCAGGTGCACCTGGATCGCGTCGCCGCGCTGCTGCATCCGGCGCAGCATGGTGGCGTTCTCGATGGTGACCGCCGCCGCGGGGATGCTCGGCACGTCCGGTGCGTAGCGCAGCGCGCCGGTGTGGGGAGTGTCGTAGCTGATCGGTCCGACCGAGCGCACCAGCGCCGCCACCGCGCCGTGCTTGGCGGCGTTGGAAGGGCCGCCGCCGCGGTAGCGCACGGTCTCGCCGTAGCTCGTGAAGGGCACGTCGTAGAGGACGATCTTCTCCCGTAATCTGCCCAACCGCCCCAGCGAGTCGGCCTCGGCGAAGCTACCCACGACGACCAGCGCGGCCGTGATGCCCCCCGGCGGTGTCCCCACACTGCCGCCTAGCCCCAGGATGGAGAGCTTGTGGCGGGCCGGCTCCAGCGTGAACGCCCGCTCCTCGCCACGCACCCACACGGGGACCATGACCGGCTCCAGTCGCACGTTCGCAAGGCCATCCGCGCGCAGCTCGGCGGCCGCCCAGGCGATGGCCGCCTCCAGCTGCGGCGTGCCGCTCAGGCGATTGCCGAAGTGGTCGCAGAGGATCGCGAGGCGCTCGTAGGCCGCGCGGGAGCCGAGGGCCTCGTGCGTGATACGCTCGACGGCCGGCTGGTAGGCCGCGGCCAAGGGGGAGGGGTTGGCCAACGGGGCCGGGCCTGGTGGGCTCTGGGCGACCGCCGGTGCCGCCCATCGGCCCGCCGCGGTCGCGAATGCCGCTGCGGTCAGGGCTCGCCGCAGCGCCGTGCCGGCGCCGCCGGTGTTGGGACGCGCGCGGGAGCGCGCGCGGCAGCGCGCGCGCGGGCGCGCCCGCGAGTCGCGGATCGGCAGAGCGTGCATGACGGATCCTGGGCGAGAGAGCGTTGCGCAAGCGGTCGCGCGGCGAGCGCCGCGACCGCGACGGGAGAGAGGGTAGCACGAACCCGCCGCGGACGGGAGCACCGGAAGACGGAGCGCAGGGCGCGGTCTTGGCGCAGGCAGCCCTTTACGTCCACGGTCGCCTGGCATACTAGTGTAGGGGTCGCGGTTGCTCCCTTCTCCAGGATCCTCTCCCCCGTGCGAGGCATGCGATGGACCGAAGGACCTTCCTGGCCAACGCCGGACTGGTCGCCACCTGGGCGGCGGTGAGCATCAAAGTGAGCGGGTGCAGCGAGGACAAGGGCGGGACCGGGCCCAATCCGCCCGATTGCGCGAAGAACGGAACCGTCTCCCCCGCCGCCGGGCACACGCATCCCGTCGACTGCGTGACGCAAGCCGAGCTGGTGGCCGGAAACCAGGTGAACCTGACGCTCCAGTCCGGATCCGCCGGGCACACCCACAGCGCCACGTTGACCGCGCAGCAGGTGCAGAACATCGCCGGAGGGACGCAGGTGGCGGTCACCTCGACCTCCACGAGCGCGCACACGCACACGGTCACATTCAACTGAGCGGCTCGCACGAGGCGTTTCCACCCCGACCGGCGCAGCTCACACTCCCCATCCCCCCAGGCTCGCCCACAGGTACCACGAGGCGACGCTGCGGTAGGGGCGCCAAGGCTCGGCGAGCGCCTGCAAGGCTGCGGGCTTGGGCCGCGCGCGCAAGCCATAGGCCCGCTGGACGGCGGTCTGCAGCCCGAGATCGCCGACGCTGAGCACGTCGGGGCGCGCCAGCACGAAGATCAGGAACATTTCGGCGGTCCACTGCCCGATGCCGCGCACCTGGACGAGGTGCTCCACGACCGCCGCGTCGTCGCGGCGGTGCAGCCCCGCCAGCCGCAGGGCGCCCGTGTCGGCCCTGCGTGCCAAGTCGCGGAGCGCGGCCGTCTTCTGGCGGGAGATGCCCGCCGCGCGGAAGGTGGCGTCGTCGAGGGCGAGCAACGCCTGCGGCGTAAGCTGGCCGGCCAGGCGCTCCACCAGGCGCCCGTGGATGGTGGCGGCTGCCTTCAGCCCCAGCTGCTGGCCCACGATCGAGCGCACCAGCGCAGCCAAGCGGCCGCGGCGGCGGCCGGGGCACAGGTCGCGCGGACCGATCAGCGTGGCGAGCACGGGGTCCGCCCGGCGCAAGTGCGCCCGCGCGGCACGGCGAACCTGCGGATCATCGGTTTGTAGCGCCTTCATCGGCGGTTGGTTCATCCCGGCTCGGCTCGTCTGCCCGGCGCACGTGCGCGACGCGGGACTGCGCCGCGCGCACCGCAGACAGTGGGCGGCCCATGTCCGCAGGACCGCGCCCCCGCAGGCGAGATTGCCCTGGAGGGTACGCGCTCCTGGGATATGATTGATAGTGGCGCCTGCCCACTCGTTCCTGCGGGAGGCATCCATCATGACGATCCGCATCGAGATCCCCCACATCCAGCAGATCGTCGCGCGGCAGATCACGCTCTGGCACGCCGAGCAGCGCAGCCGCTCGCAGGGCAGCGCGCAGCTGGCCAAGCAGCCAGGCCCGTATCTCACCGTGTCGCGCCAGCACGGCTCCGGTGGGGCGGAGCTGGCGCACGGTCTTGCGCAACAGCTGCGTTGGGAGCTGTACGACCGCACGCTCCTGGAGAAGATGGCCGAGCGGGCGCGCGTGGAGCCCAAGGCGCTGCGGCGCCTCGAGGAGGGGCCCCACGACGCCCTCCACGAGGCGATCCAGCTCGCCCTCGACCATACCTACCCGGGGCACCGCCAGTACCTGACGAACCTGGTCGCGACCGTCTCGGCCGCCGGCGCGCGCGGCGACGTCGTGCTGCTGGGGCGCGGGGCGCATCTGATCCTGCCGCCGGAGTTCGGGCTGCGCGTGCGCGTGATCGCCCCGCTTGCGCAGCGCATCCACCACGTCGCCCGGGAGCGCGGCTGCGACGACCGCGCTGCGGCGCGCTGGATCGAAGCCGCCGATGCGAGCCAGGCCGCCCTCGTGCGCAACATCCTCCACCGCGATCTGGATGACCTGGGGGACTACGATCTTGTGATCAACACGGGCGCGCTGCCGTTGCCTGCCGCGCAGGTCACGGTCCTGGCCGCGCTTGGGGCGAAGCTCGGACTTGCTGCGACGGTGCCCCGCGCTGAGGGCGCCGCGCGCGCCTAGGCCGCGGTCGCTGCGCGGCCGGCGGCCTCGCGCTTGAGCAACCAGCGCCGCGCCACGATCAGGCCCACGGGGCTCAGCATGGCGATCGAGCCGTGGATCAGCCAGAGCACGCTCGTGTGCTGGACCCCCTGCTGCGGGATGAAGTGCTCCACCATCGTGCCCGCGTACAGGCCGGTGATCATCTTGGCCAAGAACCATGGGATCCCCGCCACCCCCATGTAGATCCCCACACGGTTGGCCGGCGCGAGATCGGCCACGTACTCCAGGAAGCGCGAAGACCACGCCGCCTCGCCCAGCGAGAAGACCACTACATAGATCAACAGCAAGGTCAGATTGGGGCCCGTCACCAGCAGGAAGCTCGATACCGCCGAGATGAGCGTGCCCACGATCATCATGTCAATGACGTGCCGGCGGCGGGTCAGGGCCGCGATCACGGGCACGCCGATCACGATCACCAGCGGGTTGAGCCCGTTGATCCACTCCCAGCGGGCGCCGACCTCGGCCGGGAACGCCCGCGTCACGTAATCCGGAAGCGTCAGCCACTGGTGCGCGAACAGCGTCCGGACCGGCAGCAGCACGAAGATGAAGAACAGGAACCGTCCGTCGAGGATCGGCAACGAGCGAAGGCGCTGCGCCCAGCCGCCCGCGGCCTTGGACTCGGGCTGCGGCACGACCACGCGGTCGCGCCGCTCGACTTTGCGCGTGAACAGCAGGACGTTGCTCAGCAGCAGCACGCCGGTGAAAGCGGTGAACAGCCAGAACGACCCGGCGATTCCCGCCGAAGGATGCTGCTGCACGTCCAGCCCCTCGAAGTGCCGCGCCCAGAACTCGCGCACCAGGGGAGAGAGCAGCTCACCGGCCACGATGCCCAGATTCATGATCGAGTACAGGAAGGCGTACCCCATCGTGGCCGTGCCCGGGGCGGTGTACTCCTTCACACCGGCATACAGCGCCGGCTGGATCACGCCCTCGCCGAAGGCCATCACCAAGATCGCGAACGCGGCCAGCGCCGCGACCATCCCGTGACCGCCGGCCTGTGGGCTGAGGGTGAATAGGACGCGTCCGACCAGCACGACCGCCAGCGAGACGGACAACGCCCGGCGTGCGCCCAACCGGTCAGAGACGGTTCCCCCGCCCAGCGCCATGAAGATCGTGACGCCGCCCGTGAAGAAGCTCACCGCGATGCTGGAGATCTGCGTGGAGAACCCGGCGTTGACGCGCAAGAACAGCGTCATGAGTGCCAGGAAGCCGAAGTAGGCGATGCCGTCGCCGAAGTTGACCCAGTTCACCAGCAAATAGCCGCGGGAGGTGCGCCAGAGCCCCTGCAGCATCTGCATGAATCCGGGCTTCTGCTCTGGCGACGGCGGGTCGGTCGGTTGGGTCATTGCTCCACCGCGGGGAAGGACGAGGGGGGAACATCGGGCAGATCGCCGCCGAACGCAACAGTGAGTCGGCGCGCCCCACGCCTGGGCCGCAGGCAAGGAAATCGGCTTCCCGTGCGCAACGAAGTGATTGCACCCGGGCACGTCTTGGAGTAGACGTACTGGTGTGCGAGAGGCCCTGGCTGCAGGCCGCGGCCTCTCCGATTCGACCGTGTCTCGCGAATTCCGCGCTATACTCAGTATCGAAATCCTGCGCTGCGGGCGCAGAGGGCGCGGAGCGGAGGCAGCTCCTCGGGAGTGTGCAGGCCCACAGGACAGAGGCCGCCGGCGACGGGGGAGTGGCCCCGGCGCAGGGCTCCCGATGCTTCCTTGCCAGACCCACGCTGGTGCCAACGTCCGGCGGCGAACTGCGGGACGATCCGGCTCCGAGTACGGTTCCACCCTGCCAATGGGGATCCATGACGACCGAGAAAACCGAACGCGGACGACGTCGGCGCCGTAGGACGTCGAGCGCGCACGCACTGGCCCAGGGCGGCCGCGGCAACACCAGCGGCGGCCCCGCCAACTCACATCCTCAAGGGACCGATCGCCCCGGGACGGAGCGTCGGCCCGACAACCAGCAGCCGGGACCTCCCAACAATCCCAACTCCGCCGGTCCTCCGGGCGGGCAGGGCGACCAACGGTCGCGCCCGTTCAACCCTGGCCATCCCCACAAACAGGGACAGCGTCCCGCCGGCCGTCCGCTGACGCGCCGCGGACCGGGCCAGCCGGGCTCGGGCGGACGCCCCGGTGGCGGGCGGCCGGGGCAGCGCGCCAACGGCGGCCGACCCAGGCAACAAGGCGCCGCGCGCGGCTACGGGCGTCCGCGCGAGGAGGCGCTGCGGCGCCTGTTCGAGGAGCTACAGCGCGGCACCAGCATCGATCCCCACGAGCGGTGGACCCTCGAGCGCAAGGACGGGAACTTCACCACGCGCGTGATCGATCTGCTCGCGCCGCTCGGGCGCGGCCAGCGCTGCCTGATCGTGGCGCCTCCCAAGGCGGGCAAGACGACGCTGCTGCTGGAGATCTGCAAGTCGCTCGCCGAGAACCACCCCGACGTGCTGGTGTTCGCGCTCCTGGTGAACGAGCGGCCCGAGGAGGTGACGCACTTCCGGCGCTCCAGCCATGCCGAGGTCATCGCGGCCTCGAGCGACCAGACCGCGCAGCAGCACGTGGCCACCACCGAGAACGCGCTGGAGCGGATCGTCACGCCCGTCGGTCAGGGGAAGGACGTGGTGATGTTGCTGGACTCCATCACCCGGCTCGCCCGCGCCTACAACACGGTGCAGGGCGACTCGGGCCGCACGCTCTCGGGCGGGCTCGACGCCAACACGATGCAGATGCCGCGCCGGCTGTTCGGGGCTGCGCGCAAGCTCGAGGAGGGCGGCAGTCTCACCATCCTGGGCACGGCCCTCATCGACACGGGATCGCGCATGGACGAGGTGATCTTCCAGGAGTTCAAAGGCACCGGGAACACCGAGATCGTGCTGTCGCGCCAACTGTTCGAGAAGCGGATCTTCCCCGCCGTGGACATCGGCAAGACCGGGACGCGCAAGGAGGAGAAGCTCTTCGCGCCGCACCAGGTGGAGCAGATCCACAAGATGCGCCGGGTTCTGGCCAGCATGTCCCCCGACCGCGCGATGGAAGGCCTGCTCAAGATGATGGCGAAGTACCCCACCAACGACGAGCTGCTGTCGGCGCTGCCTGCTTGATCCGGGCATTGCCGCCCCGTGCCACGGACGCGGCTGCCTGGATGGCGTTGGCCGCGGCCCTTGGCGCGGCCTTCAGCATTGACCTCGGCCTGGCGAGTGGAGGACTGGCGTTGGCGGAGGTGCCGGCGCCAGGGAGCGCGCTCCGCGTTTCTGGTCAGCCGACCGCCGCGGATACGGCCGCGCCCGCGTCGCGGGCGTCCGCCGTCTTCTGGCGTCTCGATGCCGACGGACAAGCGGTCGCCGTCACACCTACCCTCGCGCGCGACGTGAAGGACCCTGTCTTCGCGCTGCTGGCCGGCCTGCTCGACGCCGGCGCCTTCGGCCGCATCGAACGAACCGTGCTCGACTCCATCGCCAGCGCACACGGAGGGTCACGCCTGCCCTACCGGCGCATCCGCTCCCTCGAGCGCGAGCCAGTGGCCGGCGAGGCGGGATCCACGATCCGCATCGATTTCGGGCGCCCAGTCGAGCTCGGGGTGCCGTACTCCATCCTCGGCTACCATCCGGGCAGCTTGCGCGCGTCGAGCGTGGTCGTGCTGCGGGAGTGCGCGCTGGGAGACGTGACGTTCCGCGTGCCCGGCGGCGCCGGGCTCGTGGACGTCACTGCGCAGGACGTGCACCTGTTCGGGCTGGTGGACGGGTCGCTCCGGGCGGACGTGGACGCCCTGTTCGATTGGCTGATGGGGGACAAGGCCGACGACGTGGACGTCAGCGGCGTGCTGCTGCTGCGCCAGGGTGGGCATCGATTCGGCGTGGCCTTCGGCTACAACCCCGGGCATCAGGGGCGATCGGGGGTCTTCGACCTGACCGGCGATGCGTTCGCCTTTCCCGCCCCGCGCTCGTTCCTCGCGATGGGGCGGACCATGCGCGAGCGCTGGGAAGCGGCCCGCGCCCAGGGCCGGACCCCCTGCGGCGGCCGCTGACGGCTCCCCGCCGTTCTCAGACCGCCACGGCGTCGTTGGGCTGCTCGCCGCGCAGCAGCTTGCGCGCGGCGTCGCGGGCGACCTTCACATCCAGGCGGGACTGCCGTGCCAGTGCCGCGAGCGTTGCCACGACGATGTGTGCGGCGTCGATCTCGAACAGACGGCGCAGCGCCTCGCGGGTATCGCTGCGCCCGAACCCGTCGGTGCCCAGCACCGTGTAGTCGCCCGGCACCCAGCGCGCGATCAGATCGGGGACGGTCTTCACGAAATCGCTGGACGCAACGTAAACCGCGCCGTCCTCGCGCACGCACCGTGTGACGTAGGGCACCTGCGCGATCGCCGCGGGGTCGAGACGGTTGTGCCGCTCGCACTCCAGAGCCTCGCGGCGCAGCTGCACGTAGCTCGTAACGCTCCACACGTCCGCCGAGACGTCGTAGTCGCGCGCCAGCATCTCCTGGGCGCGCAGCGCCTCGAGCACCATGGGGCCGCTGGCCAGCAGGTGTGCCCGCCGGCGCGACGCGTGGGGTGAGTGCCGGTAACGGTACAGTCCCTTGACGATCCCCTCCTGCACCCCCTCCGGCATGGCGGGCTGCTCGTAGTTCTCGTTGTAGAGCGTCAGGTAGTAGAAGACGTCCTCGCCGCCTTCGATCATGCGCCGCAGCCCGTCCTGCACGATAGTTGCCGTCTCGTAGGCGAAGGCCGGATCGTACGCCAGGCACGACGGCACGGTGGAGGCGAGCAGCAGGCTGTGCCCGTCCTGGTGCTGCAGGCCTTCTCCGGAGAGCGTGGTGCGCCCGGCCGTGGCTCCCAGGAGGAAGCCGCGCCCGCGCGCGTCGGCGAACGCCCAGATCAGGTCGCCCACGCGCTGGAACCCGAACATGGAGTAGAAAATGAAGAACGGCACCATGGGCTGGCGGTGCGTCGAGTAGGTCGTTCCGGCCGCGGTCACCGAGGCCATCGAGCCGGCCTCGGTGATCCCTTCCTCGAGGATCTGGCCGTCCTGCGCCTCGGAGTAGCTCAGCAGCACTCCCGCGTCCACCGGCGTGTACTTCTGGCCCTGCGCGGCGTAGATCCGGAACTCCCGGAACAGTGACTCCATGCCAAAGGTGCGCGCCTCGTCGGGGATGATCGGCACGACGCGCGGGCCGAACTGCGGATATTTGAGCAGTTTGCGCAGCAGTCGCACGAACCCCATGGTGGTCGACACCGGCACCGACCCGGCCGTGCCCTTGCGGAATTCCGCGTAGAGGTCATCGGGCGGAACCGCCACCGCGGCCGGGACCACCACGCGCTTGGGCAGGCAGCCTCCCAGGGCGCGCCGCCGCTCGAGCAGGTACTGGACCTCCTCGCTGCGCGGCCCCGGGTGGTAGTAGGGCGCCTCCTTCAACTTGGCATCCGCGATCGGCAGCTCGAGGCGGTCGCGGAAGGTGCGCAGCTCCTGCTCGCTGAGCTTCTTCATCTGATGGGCCATGTTCTTGCCCTCGAACCCCTCACCCAGCGTCCAGCCCTTTACGGTCTTGGCCAGGATCACGGTCGGCACGCCCTGCGTCTCGGTGGCGGCCTTGTAGGCGGCGTAGAGCTTGCGGTAATCGTGCCCGCCCAGGCGCAGGCGCTCGATCTGCTCGTCGGTCAGGTCGGCGGCCAGCGCCTGCAGGCGCGGGTCGGGCCCGAAGAACTCCGCGCGGATCTTCGCGCCGCTCTCGGTCTGGTAGCGCTGGAAGTTGCCGTCGACGGTGTCGTTCATGTGCTGGACCAGGATCCCGTCCACGTCGCGGGCGAGCAATGGGTCCCACGCGCTGCCCCAGATCACCTTGATGACGTTCCAGCCGGCGCCCCGGAAGACGGACTCCAGTTCCTGGATGATCTTGCCGTTGCCGCGCACCGGGCCGTCGAGGCGCTGCAAGTTGCAGTTCACGACGAAGATGAGGTTCGATAGCCCCTCGCGCGTGGCCAGCGTGAGGGCGCCCAGCGCCTCGGGCTCGTCGCTCTCGCCGTCGCCCAGGAACGCCCACACGCGGGAGCCGGTGGTGTCGGCGATCCCACGCGCCTGCAGGTAGCGATTGAAGCGCGCCTGGTAGATGGCGTTGATGGGGCCCAGGCCCATGGAGACCGTGGGGAACTCCCAGAAATCGGGCATGAGGCGCGGGTGCGGGTAGCTTGGGAGACCACATCCTTCCGCCTCGCGCCGGAAGTGGTCGAGTCGCTCCTCGGTCAGGCGGCCCTCCAGGTAGGCGCGCGCGTAGATCCCTGGAGCCGCGTGCCCCTGGTAGTAGATCTGGTCGCCGACCTGGTCGCCGTCCTTGCCCCGGAAGAAGTGGTTGAAGCCCACCTCGTACAGGCTCGCGGCGGAGGCGTACGACGATAGGTGGCCGCCCAGGCCGGGGTAGCGCGTGTTGGCGCGGGTGACCATCACGGCGGCGTTCCAACGGATCAGGCGGCGGATCCGCCGCTCCAGCCCCTCGTCGCCGGGGAACGGCGGCTCCTGCTCCGGGCTGATCGTATTGATGTAGCGCGTGGTGACCGTCTGCGGCAATCCCACGTGCAGCATGCGCGCGCGCTTGAGGACCTTGTACAAGAGGAACTGCGCGCGCCCGGTGCCCTCGGTCTCCACCACGGAGTCGAGGGCCTCGATCCACTCGGCGGTCTCCTGCGGATCGACGTCGGGGAGCTGCTGCTTGAACTGGTCGTAGACCATGCCGGTCCTCCTGGGGGCGCGCCGGCCGCCGGTGCGGCGGGCCTGGGCGCGCGCACAGCCTAGGGGAGGAGGGGCACAGTGCGCAACGGCGCGGCCGGATGCGGCCTTTAACGCGGTGCCGGACAGCGCCGTCGCTGTTGCGCTGGACGAATCCCGGCGCACCGGGCAAAGTCAGCGGAACCTGGGCCCGACCAGGTCTCCACGAGCCACCGCAAGGAGCGACGGCGATGAAGATCCTCAGCTGCATCAAGCAGGTCCCGGAGAAGGAGGCCCGGCTGCGCATCGCCGCGGACGGTCGCTGGATCCAGGAGGACGGGCTCACGTTCGTGATCAGCGAGTGCGACCGCTACGGCGTGGAGGCCGCCCTGCGCCTCAAGGAGCGGGCCGGCGGCGAGGTGGTCGTGCTCTCGGTGGGCGACGAGCGCTCCGGCAAGGGCATCAAGGAGGCCCTGGCCATGGGGGCCGACCGGGCGATCCACGTCCAGACTGGCGCATGCGCCAAAGCCGACGCCGTAACCATCGCTCGCGTGATCGCGGCGGCGGTCAAGGGCGAGGGTTTCGACGTCGTCCTCACCGGGCAGCAATCGGACGACCTGGGCTACAACGCCGTGGGTCCGGCGCTGGCCGAGCATCTCGGGATGCATCACGTGCAGATCGTGCTCTCGCTGGAGCCCGCCAGCGCGAACTCCCTGCGCGTCGTCCACGAGCTGGACAACAACCTGCTCGAGACCCTCGAGGTGCCGCTGCCCGCGGTGTTGGGTGTGCAGAGCGGGATCCACGAGGTCCGCTACGCCTCGCTGAAGGGGATCATGGGGGCGGGGGCCAAGCCGCAGAGGAAGGTCACGCCGGCCGAGCTGGGGCTGAGCGACGCGCAGCTCGCGCCCAAGGTGCGCATGGAGCAGCTGGCGGTCCCGCTGCGCTCCAGCAAGGCCCAGATCCTCGAGGGCGACGCGGCGACGGTGGCGCGGGCGCTCGTGGAGAAGCTCAAGACCGAGGCCAAGGTTCTGTAGGCGCTGGCCGCAAGGAGCACCGATCCGGAGGCACGCGCGAACTGCGGAGGCACAGCTGATGGCACGCACGATTCTTGTGATTGCCGAGCACCGTGACGGCGCATTGAAGGGCATCTCCAAGGAGGCGGCCTGCTGCGCCCTCGACCTCGCGCCGCGGATGTCGGCGACGGTCGTGGGCGTCGTGCTGGGGCCGGGGACGCAATCGGTGGCCCAGGAGCTCGCCACTTGGGGGTGCGCGCAGGTCCTGCTGGTGGAGGATGGCGCCCTGGCCGCCTATACGCCCGAGGGCTACGTCGCCGCACTGCATCAGCTCGTGCAGCGCCACACGCCGGCACTGGTGATCACCGGGCACAGCTACCAGGCGATCGAGTTCTTCCCGCGCCTGGCGGCCGCCCTCGACGCGGCCCTGGTCCCCGACTGCACCGGCATCGACGTGGACGGCGTCCGGCCGGTGTTCACGCGCAAGGTGATCAACGGCAAGCTGAACGCGCGCTGCACTGTCGAGGGTGACGGCCCGTGGCTCGCGAGCCTGCAGCAGGGCGCGTTCCCCGCCCGCAAGCCGCAGGCCGCGGCCGGGACGGTCGTGAGCGAGACGGTGGACCTTGCCCGGGTGCGCCCGCGTACGGTGGTGAGCGTACAGCCCGGACAGAAGGGTGAGGTCGATCTCACCAAGGCCGAGGTGATCGTGGCCGGTGGGCGCGGCGTGGGGGGCAAGGAGAAGTTCAAGATCGTCTTCGATCTGGCCAGCGCGCTGGGCAGCAGCGCGGCCGTGGGCGCCAGCCGGCCGCCGTGCGATGCCGAGTGGGTCGAGCACGAGCGTCAGATCGGCTCCTCCGGGCAGGTCGTGGCCCCCAAGCTCTACATCGCGCTGGGGATCTCTGGGGCGATCCAGCACCTGGTCGGGATGCGCGGCGCGCAGTGCATCGTGGCGATCAACAAGGATGCCAACGCCGCGATCTTCCAGGAGGCCACCTACGGCATCGTGGGCGACGTCCACGAGATCGTCCCAGCGCTGATCGCGGCGATCCAGGAAGCCAAGAGCGCGTAGCCACCGCCAGGGCGGCGCGCTCGCAGCAGAGGGGTCTTCGACTCCATGTTCCCGCCGCGCCGCGCCCGGCTGCTCCGCAAGTGGGACGGGCCGGGCCCCGGCGGGGCCGGCCCGCGGTGGAGCCCATGAGCCAGCGCTTTGCGCACGATTTCCACTTCACATCCGGCGAGCGCGCGGCCGTGCTGGGCCTGGCTTCCCTCTACGCTCTGCGCATGCTCGGGATGTTCCTGCTGCTGCCCGCGATGAGCCTGTACGTGCCGACGTTGCGCGGGGCCACACCGCTGCTGATCGGCTTGAGCATGGGCGCCTACGGGCTGAGCCAAGCGGTGTTCCAAGTCCCATTCGGCGCGTGGAGCGACCGCTTCGGGCGCCGGCGCGTCCTGGTGGGGGGCCTGATCGTGTTTGCGGTGGGCAGCTTCCTCGGCGCGCGCGCCACCACCGCCTGGGGCATGGTGCTCGCGCGGGCGACGCAGGGCGCCGGCGCCATCGCCGCAACGATCGTGGCGCTGCTCTGTGACCTCACGCGCCCGCAGGTGCGCGCCCAGGCCATGTCGGCGCTCGCCTTCGCAGTCGGAGCCTCCTGGGCGTGCGGGCTGGTGTTGGGCCCCACGGCCGCCTCCGCCGTGGGCGTCCCCGTGTTGTTCCAGGTGACCGCAGCGCTCTCGCTCGTGGGAGCCGTCGGGGTGATCGTGGCCGTTCCCCGGGCGAGCGACGCGCGGGAGGCGGAGCCAGGCGAGGAGTGGCGCTCCCAGGACTTGAAGGGTCTGCTGTGGCAGGGCGCGCTCATGCGCTTGAATCTCGGGATCTTCATCCTGCACGTGGCGCTCACGTCGCTGTTCGTGATCGTGCCGCAGCTCATGGCGCGCCATCTGCCCCTCAGCCAGCACGGACGCGTGTACGCTCCCATCGTCGTGCTGGGGCTGGTGCTGGTCGTCGTTTCCGGCCGGGCTGCCGAGCGGCGCGGGCGGTTGCGCGAGGCAGTGCTGCTGGGGGGCGTGGCGCTGGCTGCGTGCCAGTTGTGCCTGGCGCGCAGCGCGACCAGCCTGGCCGCGTTGGTGGCGGCGCTGGCGTTCGCCGTGGCTGCCGTCGCTGTCGCACAGCCCTCCATGCCCGCACTGGTGAGTCACCTCGTGCCCGTGCGCGCTCGGGGCACCGCCGCGGGTTTGTTCCACGTGTTCGAGTTCTCGGGGTCGTTCCTTGGAGGAACGATGGGTGGGGCGCTGATGACGCACTTGGGTGCGCTGTCCACCGCGCTGTTGTGCGGCGCGCTGGCCTGGGTTGTCCTCAGCTGGGGCCTGCCCCGCGGCGTCGTCGCAGCGGTGCCGGCTCCGCCGGCCGCGAGCTGACGCGCGGCGCGTCCGGCGGGGCGTCCAGCCGGTCGGCGCGCAGCGCGCGGTGCACGTGCAGCCCCACGGCCACGCACAGCGCGCACCACAGCGCGCCCGCCAGCGCGTCGATCCCGTAATGGAACCCGCCGTAGACCGCGCCCACCGCGAGCGCGGGCATCAGCGCGCACAGCACGGCGAACGCTCGCCCGTCCCAGCGCGCCGCCATCACCAACACACAGCCGGACACCGCAACGTGGCTGCTGGGGAAGGCGGTGCCCTGGGAGGACCCGGCGCGCACCATGGCGTGCACCAGCTGGGGGAAGACGTGGCCCATCGCCCCGGGCTGCGGGGGTGTCAGGGTGTAGTAGGGGCCGGCCACTGGAAACGCAATGAACCACGCCAGACACGTCACGAACGTGAAACCCAGCACGGTAAGGTACTCGTCGAGGGCGTCGAAGCGACGGCGGGCCGCCAGGCAGATCCACAAGATCACCGGAATCGCGTAGTACGAGAAGTAGGCCAGGTGCAGGTACTCCGAAAGCAGGCCGCGCGGCAGGATGTCGCGCAGGTGCTGCGCCAGCTGCGTGCCGAACAGGGCGATCTCCCAGCGCATCACGGACGCGTCGAAGTAGCGCTGAGGGAAGATCAAATCGTTGAGGACGGCGACCTCTTTGTAGAACAGCGGGCCGGCGGCGAGCGGCAGCAGGCGGCGAACGGGCTCCAGCGCGATCGGCAGCGCGATGCGCGCCAGGCGCAAGAGCCCCGCGGCGACGGCCACGTGGAGCCCGAGCAGCAACGCCCAGTGCGGGACGTTGTGGCGCGCCAGCAGCAACGCGGCCGTAGCCAGCAGATAGGTCGCCAGCACCGTCTCGACCGGACGGGTTCCGCGCGGCGTCACAGCCAGCCGCTGGCGCGGTACCACGCGCACGTCTCGCGCAGGCCGTCGGCGATGTCCCAGCGTGGCGCGAAGCCGAAGCGCTCGCGCGCAGCCGCGCTGCTGCAGATCCAGTCGGGCGTGGTGAGGTCGCGGGCCTTCTCGCGCGTGAGCAGGGCGGGCCGGCCGGTGAGCCGTGCGACCGCCTCCGCCGCCGCCGCGGCGGCGTGCACGGCGGCGTCGGGAATCACCACGCGCACGCCGCGGCGTCCGCAGCCGCGCGCCATGAGGTCGACGATTTCCCCCCAGGCATGCGGCGCACCGTCCTCCACGCAGAACGTGCCCACGCCGGCCGGCGCCGCGGCGGACTGCTCCAGCGCCGCGGCCAGGTCGCCGGCGTGGATCAAGCTGAAGCGTCGCTGCGGCGAGCCCAGGCACACCCGCCAGCCGGCGGCGGCGAGCTTGAACAGCGGCAGGATCGCCCGATCGCGCGGCCCGTAGACGGCGGGCGGGCGCAGGCAGGTGACGGGCGGACCGGCACTGGCAGCCAACAGCTGCTCGGCCTCCAGCTTGCTGCGCCCGTAGGCGCTGATCGGCCGGGGCTCACTGCACTCGGTCACCGGCGCGCCGTCGCGGGCGGGCCCGGCGGCCGCGAGGCTCGAGCAGAAGACGAAGCGTCCACCGCCCCCGGCCGCCTGGCCGAACGCGCGATACAGCGCGATCGTCGCCTCGACGTTGGCGCGGCGGTACTCCTGCGCGTTGCGCGCGCGCACCAGGGCCGCGAGGTGGTAGACCACCGACACACCCTCCAGCGCCTGGGCCAAGTGGTCGGGGGCGGCCTGGAGCAGATCGAGGGGGAAGAGCTCGGCGCCGGGCAGCCGCTGCAACAGCCGCACGTCGCTGCTGCCGCGCATCAGGAAGCGCACGCGCGCGCCGCCCTGGCTCAAGCGCTCGGCCAGGTGGCTGCCGACAAAGCCGCTGCCGCCGGTGACCAGGCTCAGCATGGGAACGGCCGCGGCTGCGGCGGCCCGCTCAGCTGCAGCCGGCCACTCCACGGGTGGGCGGGCCGTGGTCGTCCGGCTCGCGGCCGTCTCGCGGCGGGGAGCGCGGGGAGAGTCACAAGAGCTTCTCGTAGATCCGGTAGGTGCGGTAGACGCGCGCTCCCGCCCGCTCCAACGGTGTGCGCATAGTGTGGTTGTCCTCCAGGATCCACGAGTACTCGCCGCGACGGTAGCCGCTCGCGGCGCCGTTGCGGTAGAGCTCGAGGGTCAAGAGCGAATCGAGCCCCTTGCCGCGCCACTCGGGCACGATGGCCAGCGCCAGCACGCGCGCGCAGTCGATGTGCCGCTTGTGCCACAGAATCTTGAGCAGCCCAAAGGGGAGCAGGCGGCCGTTGGCGTGCCGGACGGCCTGGTTCATGTCGGGCAGGGCGAGGCCAAAGCCGACCGGCTCCCCGTCAGCGATCCGCTCCAGGAACAGCACGACCGCCGGGTTCACGGCGTACTTGAGCTCGCTGGCCATGTGGCGGACCTCGGCAGCGGTCATGGGTACGAAGCCCCAGTTGCGCTCCCAGCTGCGGTTGTAGAGGCTCAGGATGAGCTCGATCTCGGCGTTGAAGCGCTTCATGTCGATGCGCCGGATGCGCACGCCGAACCGCTGCCGGAGCGCCTCGGCGTAGCGCACCATGCGCTCGGGCAGGCGCAGGTCGTCCTGATAGAGGGCCACCAGATCCTTGGCCTTGGTGAGCCCGGCGCGCTCGTAGAGCTGCGCGTAGCGCAGCGGGTTGTGGGGCATCATGATCGTGGGCGGGCCGGGCTCGCCGCCGATCAGCAGGCCGCACACCTCGTTGGTGGAGAGATCCATGGGGCCCTGTGCCCGGTCGCGGCCGCGCTCGCGCAGCCAGGCAAAGGCGGTGTCGAACAGCGCAGCGGCCGCCTCCGGGTCGTCCAGGCACTCGAACAGCCCGAAGAAGCCCAGCGCGTCCTTGTAGAACTCGTTGTGGGCGTGATTGACGTGCGCGACGATGCGGCCCACCACGCGCTCGTCGCGCAGCGCCAGGAAGGGCTGCACCACGGCGTGCTCGTGGAACGGGTGCTGGCCCGGGGTGAGGAGCTTGCGCACGTCCAGCCGCAGCGGCGGGACCCAGTGCGGGTCGCCGGCGTAGACCTTCCACGGCAGATCGATGAAGCGCTCCAGGTCCGCTCGGCCGCGGACCGGGACGGTCCGCAACGTCATCCGATCAGGCCCATGCGCTTGCCCACGACCTCAAAGATCGAGAGCACCTCGTCCAGCTGGTCGTCGGTGTGGGTCGCCATGTACGAGGTGCGCAGCAGCGCCCCGCGCTCCGGGACCGCCGGCGCGATCACCGGGTTGGTGAACACCCCGGCGTCGAACAGCTCGCGCCAGACGCGGAAGGTGAGGTGCGAGTCGCCGATGATGATCGGGATCACGGGCGTCTCGCTGTGGCCCGTGTTGAAGCCCAGCGCGGCGAGCTCCCGCTTCATGCGCCGTGCGATCGCCCACAGCCGCTCGCGGCGCTCCGGCTCGTTCTGGATGATCTCCAGGCACTTGCCCACCGTAGCCACGGCGTACGGCGGCATCGACGCCGAGAACATCATGCTGCGGGCGTGGTGCTTGATGAAATCGATGACAGGCGCCTCGCCGGCGATGAACCCGCCGATCGAGGCGAACGACTTGGAGAAGGTGCCCATCACCAGGTCCACCTGGCCGATCCGCTCGAAGTGCTCCACCACTCCGGCGCCGGTCAGACCGCAGACGCCCAGGGAGTGGGCCTCGTCGACCATGATGCGCGCGCGGAACGGCTTGGCTGCCTTGACCAGCTCGGGCAGCCGGCACATGTCTCCCTCCATGGAGAACATGCCGTCGACGGCGATCAGCACCGGATGGTCGGCGCCGATCTTCAGCAGCTGCGCCGTCAGGTCGTCCATGTCGTTGTGGCGGTAGCGGACGACCTTCCCACCCGACATGCGCGCCCCGTCGACGATGCTGGCATGGTCCAGCTTGTCGAGCAGGACGTGCTCCTCCTTGCCCACCAGGCACGAGATCGTTCCCAGGTTCGCCTGGTAGCCGGTGCTGAACACCAGCGCCGCCTCACGCTTCACGAAGCGGGCGAGCGCCGCCTCCAGCTTCTCGTGCAGGTCGAGGGTGCCGTTGAGGAAGCGGCTGCCGGTGCACCCGGTGCCGTAGCGCCGGGCGGCGCGCTCGGCCGCCTCCAGCACGCGCGGGTCGTGGGTCAGCCCCATGTAGTTGTTGGAGCCGATCATGATCAGACGCTTGCCGTCGATCCGGACCTCGGTGCCCTCGCTCCCGGAGATCGGGATGAAGTACGGGTACAGCCCTACCGCCCGAGCCTGGGCCGCGCGGGTGAACTGGTAGCACTTCTGGAACAGATCGACGTCCTCGCTCTTGGCGCGGGCGGCTTGGGTCTTGGCGGACATGGCTCCCTGGGGGTTTGCGCGTTGGCGGACAGGTCGGCCGACCGACAGGACAGCATAGGGCAGGGCGGCGGTCGGGTGTCAAGGGGAGAGCCGGGGCCCCCCACCTAGCGGCTCCCCGCTGCAGACCGTCCCGCATTTCGCCGCGACGGGGAGGGAGCCCTCGCGTACACTGGCGCCGGCATGCGCGTCCTGGAGTTGGGGAAGTTCTACCCGCCGGCACGGGGCGGCATGGAGACGGCCCTGAAGGAAGCGTGCCGCGGCCTCGCCGCGCGCGGTCATCAGGTGCTGGCCGTGGTGGCCTCCGGCGGTCCCGCCCATGGCGACGAGCAACGCGACGGCGCTACGCTCTGGCGCCTGCGGCAGTGGGGCACGCTGGCCTCGGTCCCGCTCTGCCCCAGTCTGGGCCTGGCGCTGTGGCGGGCACGCCGGCGCTTCCAGCCCGATGTCGTGCACCTGCACCTCCCCAATCCGGCAGTCGCGAGCGCCTGGCTGCTGTTGTGCGGCTCGCGCCCGTTGGTCATCAGCTACCACAGCGACATCGTGCGGCAGCGGGCGCTCGCCCGGCTGTGGTCGCCCTGGCTGCGGCTCCTGCTGTGGCGTGCCGCGCGCATCGTGGTGACCAGCGAGGCGCTGCGCGACGGCAGCCGCGCCCTCGCCCCGTTCCGCGCCCGCTGCGCAGTGGTGCCACTGGGCGTGGACGTGCAGTGGCTGCGTGAGGCGCCCGCGGGGCCCGTCGCGCGCTGGCACGAGCTTCTGGGCGAGCGCTTCCTGCTCTTCGTCGGCCGCCATGTGTATTACAAGGGGCTGCCCGTGCTGCTGCAGGCGCTGCGGGGCACGGACGTGCCGCTGGCCGTGGCCGGAGACGGGCCGATGCGGACGCGCTGGGAGGCGCTCACGGCCGCGTTGGGCCTGCAGGGGCAGGTGACCTTCCTGGGTGACCTGTCCGACGAGGAGCTGCGTGCGCTCTACCACGCGTGCACGGCGCTGGTGCTCCCCAGCACTGCGTCCAGCGAGGCCTTCGGGATCGTGCAGCTGGAGGCCATGGCCTGCGGCCGGCCCGTAATCGCCAGCCGCGCGTCGGGCGGCGTCGCCTCCGTTCACGTGGCGGGAGAGACGGGCCTGCTGGTCCCGGCGCGCGACCCACAGGCGCTGCGCACCGCCATCACGACCCTCTGGGACGACCCGCGCCTGACCGAGCGCATGGGGGCTGCGGCGCAGGCGCGCGTGACCGCGTTCTTCGACGCGAAGCGTCTGATCGGGCGCCTCGAGCTGGTGCTCTTCCAGGCCGCGGAGCGCGAGGACCCGCGCTAGCGCGGCAGGGCAGGGTTCAGCGCGGGCGCAGCACCGCGCCGTAGCTCGCCGTGAGCCACTCCTCGAACGCGCGCCGGTGCAGCCAGCCCGCCGCGCGCAGTGGCCCCGGCCCGACGTGCAGCTCGGACTCCAGCGTGAACAGACCATCCTGCGCCAGCCAGCCGCGGAAATCGGCGATCCGCGTCGGGTGGACCTGCTGCGCGAAGTGCCCGGCCAGCTCCTGCCCGAAGCGCACCACATCCTCGGCTTCGCGTGGATCGGTGGTGCGGGCGGCCTGGCGCCGCGCAGCCTGCAGCGTCGCCTCACACAGGGTCGCGCGCGAGAACAGCAGCTGACACCACGGAAGGCGCAGCAGGTCGGCGAGGTGGCTCCCGCGCGGAGAGCCCCACGGGTTGAACAACAGCAGCAAACGGCCGTCCTCGGCCACGCAACGGCGCATCTCGGCCAGCGCCGCCCGCGGCTGCGGGAAGTGCTCGAGCGTATCGGTTGTGACGATGCGGTCGAACGCGCCGCTGCGAAACGGCAGCCGCACCGCGTCACCCGCTACCTTGGGCAGACCGGCCAGGCCGACCTGCGCGTGGTAGACGGCGGCCTTGCGCAGGTGGTCCAGCGCGAGGTCCAGGGCCACCAGCTGCACGCCGGGCCCGGCCTCCTGGGACAGACGATGCGTCTTGCCGCCCAGGCCGCAGCCCAGATCGAGCACCCGCCGCGCCGGACGGCCGCCCGCCTTGCGCCACAGCCGCAACAGCGGCTCGCTGGTGTCGAACTCCCATCGGGCGTAGGATGCCGCATCGGCGCGCCCCGGCAGTGCGGGGCGGGGCAGCACGCGATTGGCGGCCAGCAGGAGCTCGACGGTAAGGGCGGACATGGAGCGGCTCCAGCGCGTGGGGGAGCGCCGCTGCGGCGGGCATGCCGCACGGGACACGGCCTCCCACGCTAGCATGGCGAGGAGCACCCCTCAACGGCGGTCGGTCCGGCGCGTGCGAACGCGGGACAAGGCGCAGGCGCGCGGCGCGCCGGTCGTGAGCGGCGTGACGGTGGCGAGAGGACGAACGCCGTGAGCAGTCACGACGGAAGCGCGGACGGCCCGTCCCGACCGCCGCAGCCCCCAGGAGCCGTGCAGCCCGCGCCGCGGGGGAACGCGGGGCCGCAGGCGCTACCCCCGCCGTCGTGGGGCCTCGCGGCAGGTGTGCTGGGCGTGCTGGCCGGGGCGTGGACGCTGGGGCGCACGGTCGTGCTTGCCAGGCAGCAGGGATACCGGCTGTGGCCGCCCTCGCCCAACGCGCTGGCCACGCTGCGCGCCGATTGCGGCGGCTCGCTCATGGGGGTGGTCTTGCTGGGGGCGCTGGTGCTGTTGCCCTGGCTGTGGGCGAGGCGCTGCGAGCGGCCCGCGCGGGCGCTCGCCTGGGGTTGGGCGATCGCCGCCGCCTTTGCCCTGTGGGTGCACCGCGGATTCCTCTACAATCGTTACGACATCGCGCCGCTGTGGAAGGAGCGGCAAGCGTTGCTGGGCATGCACGTCCCGCGTGCGCTCGTGGACGGTCCGGCATTGCTGCACAACGGCGCGATCACGGGGTCGGCCGCGGCTCTGGCGGTGGCAGCGTACGTGCTCTTGCGCCGGCCGGCGGCGCGGCTGCGCGCCACGCGCGGCCCGCACTGGCTGCGCTTGACCGGCATAGCGCTTCTGGCAGCGCAGCTGCTCGCGCGCGCGCTGCCCGTCACCGCCGGCCGGCTGCGGCCCGCGGGGCCCGACCTGATCTTGATCAGCATGGACGCCACGCGCGCCGACCGACTGGGGTGCTACGGCTCCTCCGCCGGGCTGACCCCTGCCCTCGACTCGCTCAGCCGGCGCGCCGTGCGCTTCACCCGCGCCTACGCCCAGGAGCCGTGGACGCTCACCAGCCACATGAGCATGCTCACCGGACTGGATCCTGACGCGCACGGGCTGGACTTCGGGCGGTCGCTGTCACCGGCGGTATGGACTTTGGCCGAGCGCCTGCGCGATGCCGGCTACCGCACGCGCGGCAGCGTGTTCGACTGCTTCCTGCTCGATCCGCGCTTCGGCTACGCAGCGGGCTTCGACCGGTATGAGGTGAGCGGCGAGGCCGCGGCCCAGCGCTGCCGTCGCGCGGTCCGCTGGCTGCTCGCGGACGACCGGCCGGCGTTCCTGTTCCTGCACCTGTACGATCCCCACAGCGATACCGGCGCGTTGCCCTACGAAGCTCCGCCCGAGCGCCTGAAGGGCGTGCCGCCGGAGGTGCTCCGGGCATTCGCGGTCTGGACCGACGACGACGGGGCCAGCGAGCGCCTGCGCAAGGTGAACGAGGGCCAGGTGACGCTGCCCGACTCGCTGCGCCGCGCGCTGCCGCAGCTCTACAACGCCGGCGTTGCGGGCACCGATGCCGCCATCGGCGAGCTGTTGGCCGCGCTGCAGTCCGCGGGCCGCCTCGAGTCCGCGCTGGTGATCGTGTTGGCCGACCACGGGGAGGCGCTGGGCGAGCGCGGCCACTTCATGCATGAGGAGCTCATGGAGGCCACCCTGCACATCCCCTTCCTGCTGCACTGGCCGCAGGGCCGCGAGGCCGGGCGCGTGCGTGAGGACCTGGTGGAGACGGTCGACGTGGCGCCGACCTTGCTGGCGGCGGCCGGGCTCGCCGCCGGGAGCGTGAGCGAAGGCCACGACCTGCGCGCGGCGGATCCCACCCCGCGCAGGGCAGCGTTCTCGCGCAGCGGGCCTCTGTACGCCGTGACCACCGAGGACGGCTGGCGGATGCTCTATACGTGGGAAGCGCAGGGCCCGCACTTCACGTCGCTGCGGCACGTGGGGGAGGATCAAGGCGATGGTCCGGAACTGCTGGAACAGGAGCCGCAGCGCGTCGACCGCTGGATCGAGTGGATCTGGACGCGCCACCGGGCCGACGAGCTGCTGGCCGCGCGCTTCACCGGCAAGACCGTTCGCATGAGCGGCGCCGACGAGGAGCTGCTGCGGTCGCTGGGATACATCCGATAGCCGGCGCGCGCCGGCCGGCGTGGTCAACGTACCAACGCCAGCCGCGCGTGCGCCGTCCCCGACGGTGTCTGCAGCACCGCGAAGTACACGCCGCTCGCGCAAGCGCTGCCCGCAGCGTCGTTGCCATCCCACCGCACCCTGTGCGCTCCGGCTGTTTGGTCCTGCGCCAGCAGGCTGGCGACGCGCCGGCCGCGCGCATCGGCGATCCACAGCGCTACCGCTCCTGCTTGGGGCAGGGCGTACTGCAGCTCGGTGCGCGGGTTGAAGGGGTTGGGGGAGGCCGCGAGCGCCAGCGAGCTCTCTTGCAGCGCGGGCGGCGCCGCCACCACCGGCAGCAGCTTGAAGCTCCAGCGCTCGCTGGTCCGCGACTCCCCGCTGGGATCGCGCGCGACAACCTCCCAGGTATAGGTGCCCGGGATCAGGGCGAACGGCACGGTGGCCTGGGTCGCGCTGCCGACGTTGCGCTCGAAAGCGGAGGCCAGATCGGGCGTGCTGCCCAGCCGGGCGGTGTAGGTGACGGGGGTGTCGCCGTTGGGATCGGTGGCGGCGGCCCAGCGCAACACCGGCAACGAAGTGGAGAGCTGCTCGCCATTGGACGGCGCCATCAGCGGGAACGAGTCGGGAGGGGCGTTGTAATAGAGGCGGAAGAAGGGGTGCACGCCCTGCGACACGTTGCCGCCGCCCAGCACGCGCCATTCCACCAGCTCACCGAGGCTGCCCGAGAGGTCCCAGCCGTCGGCGGCCATCCCCACACCGAACCAACCGGGCGTCTGCACGCGCGCGGCCAGGTCTTGCACGGCCAGAGCGCCCAGATCCAGGGCGTGAGCGCCGACCGGCACATGGTCGAGGTAGTACACCTGGCCCGTGAACCCACGCGCGTCGTCGAACAGCGCTTGCATCTGCGGTGCCGTCAGCATCGCGTTGGGCGGCGCGGTCACGTCGGTGAGGTCGGTGAACCCGACGCGCTCGAACGGGAACAGATTCGCCTCGCTCACCGCGAACCAGAACTCGACGCCGCGGATGTTCGAAGCGGTGATCGGTGCCGGGATCGGCGCCGCCGCGACCCCGACGGTTTCCTGGGCGAGGATGCCGTCGCTGGTGGCGTACCCGCTCACCAGCATGTCGTAGCTCTGCGCCAGTGGATCGTAGCCGTAGACGTAGTTATAGCCATCTGCTGTGAGCCGCGCGATCGTCGAGGTGGACATCCACTGCCTCGGCAACGATTTCCCGGGCAGGAAGACGTCACACAGGACGTCCACGTAGACGCCGCTGGGCGTGCCGGGCCCGGGCGATCGCATCGGCTGACCGGTCTGAAAGCGCGCCGCTGGGCGCGCGCTGAGCGCCGGCGGCGCTGGCGGGGCGGTGAGACCCAGCAACCGTGGACCGGCTCCCCAAGGCGCAGGGCGCACGAATGCAGCCGATGGCGCGGCTAGCGGCAGTGGGAGAAGGAGCGCGTCGTCCGCGGACGCGAGCGCCGTGACCGCGCAGCTGAGCAGGCAGGCGGCGAAACCCGCCAGCAGGGGGGCACAGTGGGCGAGGCGTGCAGAGCAGGCGTCGCCCGCGCGGCGGATGTTGTCCGCGCTCTGGACGAGCCGAGGATTGCGGACGATACGGGCGCGAGCGGCCGGCTGACGGGACGGCATAGAGCCCTCCGGATCCCGTCCCCCCATTCTTGAGTGTACCACGCCCCGCTGCGCCGGGGTGGCTTGGAGCGATGGCCTCCCGCCCGTATCCTGTGCCACGTGCACGATCGTTACCAATTCCTGAGCCCGTGGACCCGCGCGCTTCCTCAGGGTGGAGGATGCGTCCTTGCCGTTGCCGGAGCGGGCGGCAAGAGCGAGCTGCTGCGCCGTCTCCTGCGCCACTATCGCGGCGAGGGGCGGACCGTGCTGTGGTCCCAGACCGTGCCCCACCCTGCTCCCGCCGGCGTGGCACAGGCGCCCGCGGGAACGCCCGCCAAACGGGCGCGCGCGCTGCTGCGGTCGGAGGGTGCTCTCTTCGCCGGCGGGGCGCAGTTGGCGGAGGGGCGATGGCAGGGCCTCGCGCCGGACGCGATCGAGGCGCTGCGTGCGGACCTCCAGCCCGATGTGGTGCTGGTGGAGGCGCACGCCGCCACCGGGACACCGCTGCGGCACGACGGCGCGGCTGCGGTCTGGCCCGCGACCGTCCACGTCGCCTTCCTGGTCGCCAACGTGGCGGCCACCGGACGGATCTGGGGCCCGCGGGTCATCGCTGGGGCGCGGGAGCCGTCCCCCGTGACCGGCGAGGAGCTGCGCCGCGTGACGCGCGAGGACGTGCTCCACATGTTCGTCGCCGGAGATGGCCTCTTGGCCGGCAAGCCGCCCGCCGGTCTGGTCGTCCCGTTCCTCACGGGTTTCGGCAGCTATCGCGACATCGATGGGATGTTCGCCATCGTCTCCCGTCTTTGGGAGCACCCCGACGTGAAGCTCGTCTGCTTCGCGGAGCTGCTGGGCGACGCGCGCCGCGACGCTGCCGATCTGACGATCCTGCAGGATCTCCAACTGGCCACGCCCGTGCTCGAGGGCGAGCGCGTGTACGCCGTCTACCCGGCCGAGCAGGAGGGCGATGAAGCGGAGGTCCCGCAGGCGGAGCCGCCGGACCGCGCGCTCGCGGATTCCCCGGATCCCGCGCCGGGGGTCCCGGTGGACCGCGCGGTGGGGGACTCACCGGGTGGCGAGGGGGACGCCTCGTCGGAGGTCCCCCCGCGCGCCGGGTAGGGGCCCAGGCCGCGTCGCGTGTTGTCGAGCCCTGGGCGCGCCCCTATACTGGCGCCCGCTTCACCGAACGCCCCTTTCCCGTCCATCGAAGAGGAGATCACGTGGCGCAACCGCGCGCGGACGCCCGGCTGCACGAGCTGAGCTTCATCGCCTTCGACGCGGAGACGACCGGCCTCGCTGCCGCGAGCGACCGTATCGTGGAGCTCTCGGCGGAGCGCTTCACGCTCCAGGGCGACGGGGAAGCGCACGACGCATTCGACCAGCTCGTGGACCCCGGCCGGCCGATCCCCCCGGAGGCCGCACGCGTCAACCGCCTGCGCGACGAGGACGTGCGGGGCAAGCCCGACGCCGGCCACGTGCTCGCGCAGTTCAAGGACTGGGCGGGCGGGAGCGTGCTGCTCGCCCATAACGCCGAGTTCGACGTGGGCTTTTTGACCTACGAGGCGGCGCGCCACGGCGTGCAGCTGCCCTTCTGCCCGGTGCTGGACACCGTGGAGATCTCGCGGCGGGTGCGCCCCGATCTGCCGAACCACAAGCTCGAGACCCTGTCGCGCGCCCTGGGCTGCCATGCGCAGACGTACCACCGCGCGCTGGCCGACGCGCGCACGCTCGCCCGCTGCTTCCGGCTGCTGCTGGAGCGGCACTACGCGGCGGCCGGAGGATCGCAGGACGCAACCCTGGGAGACCTGATCCGGGCTACCGCGCCGGCCTTGGCCTTCGGCTCACCGGGGCGCCTGCGCATGTGGCTGCCCGAGGATCTGCAACCCTTGGACGACGCGCTGCAGCGCGGAACCAGCGTCACCGTGGTGTACCGGCCACCCGAGAAGGGCGAGCAGATCATCGAGCTCTGGCCGCGCGGCTACGTGCGCCGCCCTGGGGAGACGCTCTTGATCGCCGTGCGTGCTTCGGGCGGGGCCGAGCTGAGCCTGCGCCTGGATTGGATCACGCGCTCGCACCGGGCGCAGCAATCGCTGTTCTGAGTCCTCGCGCCACGCGGCGGGCGCCTGGAGGAGCCCATGAAGGCTACCGTTTACGCCCACGACCTGGTCACCGAGTTCGAGCGCCGCCTGGCCGATTACCGACCCGGCGCGCGCGGGGCGCAGCGCAAACTGCTCGAGCAGCTGGCTCTGGCGCTGGTGAAGCACGCCGACGAGCGCTTCCTGCTCGACCATCCCGCGCAGCTGCTGCTACCCGAGATCGAGACGGTGCTGGCCTTCATCGAGAAGCGCGTCGAGGGCGAGGTGCTCGTGCGCGTGGCACCGGCCAGCGAGCCGGACGGCACGAGCGCGCCGGCGATCCTGGCCAGCACCTGCATGACCGACCAGCCGTTCATCGTGGACACCGTGCGCCTGGCGTTCCAGCGCCTGGGCCTGGACGTCCTCCACCAGCTCAACGCCATCGTGCCGGTGGCCCGCACCAAGGCGGGCCGGCTGGTGGAGATCGGCGGCACGGCGGAGGCGGGCCAGACGCTGGAGAGCATTACGGTCTTCGAGCTCGGCCCGATCGCCCAGGAGGAGCGCCGGGAGAAGCTGCGCAGCGAGCTCACCGACTGCCTGATCCAGGCCCGGGCGGTCGTGCTGGACTTCCAGCGCATGGTCCACGAGGTGCGCGATGTGATCCAGCAGTACGAGCAGCTGGACAGCCTGCGCCCGCACGACCGCGACACCATCCGCGAGGCGCTCGCCTTCCTGCGCTGGCTGGCGGAGGACAACTTCGTCTTCATGGGCGCCACGCGCGTGGGGCGCTCGGGCGATCAGGAGGTGGAGTCGCGCCTGGGGACCACCCGCTTCAAGCGCGATCCATTCGCCCAGTCCTATCCCGAGGTCCGCGCATTCCTCAAGCCAGCCGGCGGGGAGCGCTACGTATCGATCCACAAGACGGTCGAGGATGCGGTCCTGCACCGGCCGGGGAAGATCGATGAGGTCCTGGTGCGCCGCTTCGACGCGGCCGGCCAGCCCGCGGGCTGCCTGGCGCTGCACGGCCTGTTCACCTACCGCGCCATCCACGCCCGCGGCGGCAGCGTGCCCATCCTGCGGCGCAAGCTGGACGAGCTGGTGGCCGCCGAGGAGGTGGTGCGCGGCTCGTACAATTACAAGTCGCTGGTCAATTCCTTCGAGGCGCTGCCGGCGGAGTACCTGTTCACGGCAGGGATCGAGGACATCGCGCGGCTGGTGCGGGGAGCGATCGCGGCGGAGCGCTCCCGGCGCCTGGAGGTCCAGCTCTCCCTCAACCCGGACATGCGCCAGGCGTATCTGTTCGTCGTGCTCCCCAACGAGAACTTCAACGACGCGCTTCGCATCCGCATCCAGCGCTTCCTGGAGGAGCGGCTGCAAGCCAATTACTGCGACCACCGCGTGTTCATCAGCAACTATGGCGTGGCCGTCCTCCATTTTTACGTGACCAGCAGCGCCGCCTTCCCGGCCCTGGATCACGCCGCGCTGGAATCCACCCTGGCCGAGATGGCCAGCAGTTGGCAGGACCGGTTCCGCGAGGCGCTGGGCCACTCGCTCGCCCGTGACGTCGCGCTCGCGCTGTACCGCACCTACCAGAGCGCCTTCAGCCCACGTTACCAGGTCTCGACGCCGCCCGAGCAGGCCGTGCGCGACTGCCTGCTGCTGGAGAAGGTCCGCCGTCACAAGGGGCTGGAGTTCGAGCTCTACACCGATGCGGAAGACAAGCAGCAGGGCACGGTCAAGTTGCGCATCTACGAGTCGCGCAACCTCTATCTGACCGACGTACTGCCCATCTTGGACGACTTCGGGCTGCAGGTGATCAATAGCTTCGTCAACCACGTCGAGCTCCCGGGCGGCGACGTGCTCTACATGGACACCTTCCGCTTCGCCAACCAGGACGGCCGGGCCCTGGACCTGCAGACGCAGCGCGGTGATTTCCTGGGGGCGCTGGCGGCGGTGTTCGACGGGGTCGTCCCCAGCGACCGCCTCAACCGCGTGCTGTTGCCGGCGCGCCTGTGTTGGAAGCAGGTCGACCTGCTGCGCAGCTACCAGGGCTACAGCAAGCAGCTTGGCAGCATGTTCACGCCGGGCATCATCTGGTCGACGCTGGTGCGCTACGCGCCCATCGCGCGCAACCTGGCGGAGTGGTTCGAGGCCCGCTTCGGCCCGCAGACCCACGGCGCGATCCCCAGTCGCCCCGACCCAGCGCGGGAGCCGCGCTGCCAGGAGCTGCGCGAGCGGGTCTACGAGCAGATCGACGGGGTGGAGAGCTTCAACGACGACCGCATCCTGCGCACCTTCGCAAACCTGATCGACGCCACGCTGCGCACCAACTACTTCCGCACCGATCTCGTCGAGCACTACATCAGCCACAAGCTCGACTGCGCGAAGGTGGCCGCCATGCCCGAGCCGCGCCCCTGGCGCGAGATCTACGTCCACAGCGCGAAAGTGGAGGGCGTCCACCTGCGAGGCGGGCGCATCGCCCGCGGTGGGTTGCGCTGGAGCGACCGGCCCGACGACTACCGCACCGAGATCCTGGGGCTGATGACGACCCAGATGGTCAAGAACGTGGTGATCGTCCCGGTGGGCGCCAAGGGCGGCTTCGTCCTCAAGCGCCCGCCCGTGGACGTTGCACAACGCCGCGCCCACGCCGACGAGATGTACCAGATCTTCGTCCGCGGGCTGCTGGACATCACCGACAATATCGCCGGCGGGCAGACCGTACCGCCGCCCGAGGTGGTCTGCTACGACGACTTCGACCCCTACCTGGTCGTGGCCGCCGACAAGGGTACCGCGCACCTGAGCGACACGGCCAACGCCATCAGCGCGGAGCGCCAGTTCTGGCTCGGCGATGCATTCGCCAGCGGCGGCAGCAACGGCTACGACCACAAGGCCATGGGCATCACCGCCCGCGGCGCCTGGGTCTGCATCCGCCACCTCTTCCGCGAGCTGGGCATCGACTGGGGCAAACCCTTCAGCGTGGTGGGGATCGGCGACCTGGGCGGCGACGTGTTCGGCAACGGGATGATCGAGCACGACACGATCAAGCTCGTGGCCGCGTTCAACCACCAGCATATCTTCCTCGACCCCGACCCCGACCCGGTGGCCGCCCCCGCGGAGCGCCGGCGCCTGTTCCAGGCAAAGTACGGGGGCTGGGACGCGTACGACGCGAGCACGATCAGCAAGGGTGGCGGCGTATTCGAGCGCGCCTCGAAGTCGATCCCCCTCTCGCCGCAGGTGCGCAAGCTGCTCTCGACCGACCGCCCGAGCATGTCCAGCGCGGAGCTGATCCACGCCCTGCTGCAGCTCCCGGCGGACCTGCTCTACAACGGTGGGATCGGGACCTACGTGAAGGCGACCGCGCAGGACGACCTCGCCGCCCGCGACCCCGCCAATGACGCGCTGCGCATCGACGCCTCGCAGCTGCGCGCGAGGGTGGTGGGCGAGGGTGGCAACCTGGGTCTCACCCAGGCGGCGCGGGTGGAGTACGCGCGGGCCGGCGGCCGGCTCAACACGGACTTCATCGACAACGCTGGCGGCGTCAACACCAGCGACCACGAGGTCAACCTGAAGGTGCTGTTCCAGCCACTGGTGAGCAGCGGCCAACTCACCCCCGCGGCACGCAACAAGCTGCTGCGCGAGATGCAGGAGCAGGTGGCGCAGGACGTGCTGGCCGCCAACGCCAGCCAGGCTCTCATGCTCAGCCTCGACGAGCGCCGCAGCCGCGAGGATCTTGAGCCCTTCGAGCGCCTGATGGAGGATGTCTGCCGCCGTTTCGGCGTCAAGCGTGGCGACATCGGGCTGCCCGGCAGCAAGGAGGTCGAGCAGCGCATTCGCGACCGGGAGGGCCTCACGCGCCCCGAGCTCGCCATTCTGGGCAGCTATGTGAAGATGATGATCTACGATGACCTGGTGGGCGACGCGTCCATCGACCCCGCGGCGTTGCGCACCTATCTGCACGCCTACTTTCTGGCGCGGCTGCGGTCCCGCTTCGCCGCCAGCATCGACCAACACCGCCTCGCCCGCGAGATCGCCATCACGCTTCTCACCAACCGCATCATCGATCACACCGGTGCCACGTTCTTCAGCGACCTGGCCGCAGAGGCGGCGGTTACGCCCCGCCAATGCGTGGAGGCCTATACGCTCCTGGCGCAGGCTGCCGACGCCTGGGGCATGAAGGAGCAGATCCTGGCGCTGGCTACGCAGGCGCCGGCCGCGGTGCAGTACGAGGCGTTGCTGACGGTGGAGTCGGCGCTGCGTCAGGGCGCGCTCCACCTGCTGGAGCGCTGGACGCCCCAGCGCGTGCGCGAGACGCTGCGCGAGCCGTCCTCGTACGCGCGCAAGCTGAAAGCGTTGGGGGCGACGTTCGCCGACTCGTTGGACGAGGTCAGTGCCCAGGCGGCCCGCGAGCAGGCCGCGGCCTTCGAGCGCAGCGCGGTCCCGTCCTCGCTGGCGCTGCGGCTAGCCGCGGTGCGCTTCCTGCCGTATGGGCTTACGGCCATCGACCTGGCCGACGCCATGGACCGGCCCGCGCGCCGCGTGGCGCAGGACTACTTCGCCCTGGGGCGGGCCTGCGGCATCCTGGGCACAGTCGAGCGCCTGGACCGGCGCAAGGCCAGCCAAGCCTACGAGGCGATGGCACAACGGTCGCTGCGGCGAGAGCTGCTCGATCTGCTCGGCGACCTGGTGCTGAAGCTGGCGAACGCCGACGGACAGGGGGCCGAGAAGCTGGCGGCGCTGGGGCGGGGTGCGCAGGCCTTCCAGGACCTCGAGCGCATTCCCGAAGGCGAGCTGGGACCCGCCTCGCTGGTGGTGGGCATCAAGCGCATCCGCAGCGTGCTGCGGTCACCCAACTGAGGGAGGCCGCCATGATCGACTTCCAGCTTTCCACGGAGCAGGAGCAGCTGCGCCAGACCGCTCGCGAGTTCGCCCTGCGCGAGATGCGGCCGCGCTCCGCCCATCACGACCAGACCGGCGAATACCCCATGGACATCGTGCGCCAGGCCTGGGCGATCGGGCTCTTGAACACGCACATCCCGCCGCAGTACGGCGGGCTCGGCCTGGGGACCCTGGACGGCTGCCTGATCGTCGAGCAGCTGGGTTGGGGCTGCTGCGGCATGGCCACCGCCATGGAGGCCAACACGCTGGCGGAGGCACCGCTGATCGTGGCGGGCAGCGACGATCTCAAGCGCCGTTGGCTCGCGCCCATGACCGAGGAGCCGCGGCTGGCGGCCTACTGCGTCACCGAGCCGGGGGCGGGCAGCGACGTGGCCGCGCTCGCCACCACCGCGATGCGCAGGGGCGAAGACTACGTGCTCAACGGCAGCAAGATGTGGATCACCAACGGCGCGGTGGCCGACTGGTACTTCGTGCTGGCCATGACCGACCGCGCCAAGGGGCACAAGGGCATGAGCGGCTTCGTCGTGCCGCGCACCGCGCCGGGAGTCGAGGTGGGCAAGAAGGAGCAGAACATGGGGCAGCGCTGCTCCGACACACGCGCGGTCACCTTCACCGACGTGGTGGTGCCGGCGCGCGACCGGGTGGGCGAGGAGGGCGCGGGCTGGATCGCGGCGATGAAGGCCTTCGACCACACCCGCCCGACCGTGGCGGCCATGGCCGTGGGGTTGGCGCAAGCAGGCCTGGACCACAGCCTGCAGTACGCGCAGGAGCGCGTCGCTTTCGGCAAGCCCATCGCGCAGCACCAGGCCGTGGCCTTCATGCTGGCGGACATGGCCAAGGACATCGAGGCGGCGCGCCTGCTAACCTGGCTGGCCGGCTGGACCATCGACTCGGGCAGGCGCAACAGCAAGCAGGCCGCGTTCGCGAAGGCCTTCGCCGCCGACATGGCGATGCGCGTGGCGACCGACGCCGTGCAGATCTACGGCGGCTACGGCTACAGCCGCGAGTACCCGGTCGAGAAGCTCATGCGCGACGCCAAGGTGTTCCAGATCTACGAGGGCACGAGCCAGATCCAGCGGCTGATCATCGCGCGGGAGCTGCTGGAAGGGCGCTGACCGCGGCCGGGCGGGCCGCGCGCCCTTGGAAATGCCCCAACCCCCTGCTAGGGTAGGGCCGCCATGGACCCTCGCATGCGCCGCACGAGCCGCCCGGCCAAGGCGGTCCCGGGCAGCCGGGTGACCTCCCCGGCGCGTGTCCGCGCCGGCACGGCGACGACCGCGTTCCTGGGCCTGGGCGGCAATCTCGGCGACCGCCAGCGCCAGCTCGCGCACGCGATCCAGCAGATGGGGCAGTGGCCGGCGACCCGGCTGGCAGGTGTCAGCAGTCTGTACGAGACCGCATTCCAGGGACCGGGCAGCCAGCCGCCCTACCTGAACGCCTGCGTGCGTCTGTTGACCGGGCTGGCCCCGCTCGAGCTGCTCCTGCAGGCCCAGGATCTGCAGCGCAGGGCAGGTCGCCCGCCGGATACGCACATGATCGCGCGCTCCCTGGACGTGGACGTGCTGCTCTACGGCCGCCATTGCGTCTCGACCGCCGAGTTGACCGTGCCACACCCGCGGGTGCACGAGCGCCGCTTCGTGCTGGAGCCGCTCTGCGAGCTCGAGCCCGACCTGTGGTTGCCCGGAGTCGAGCGCGCGGTCGGCGAGCTGTTGTCGCTGCCCGACATCGCCCGCCAGCGCGTGGAGTGCGTTGCCGGTGCCGGATGGTGGCAGGAGGCCTTCGGATGACCGCCGTGACCTGTCCCTGGCGCTATACGGTCGTGGAGGGCGTGATCGGCGTCGGCAAGACCAGCCTTTGCCGGTTGTTGTCCGAGTCGCTGGGCGCGCGCGCCAATCTGGAGGTGGTCGAGGAGAACCCGTTCCTCCCGCGCTTCTACAAGGACCGCGTCGCCTACGCCTTCGTCACGCAGATCTTCTTTTTGCTCAGCCGTTTCCAACAGCAGCAGACTCTGGCGCAGATGGACCTGTTCCAGGAGCGCGTCGTCTCGGACTACCTGTTTGCCAAGGATCGCATCTTTGCTAACATCAACCTCGCCGACGACGAGCTCCGCCTGTACGAGCGCCTGGCCGGCGTGCTCGAGGAGCGCATCCCGCGCCCCGATCTGGTCATCTACCTGCAGGCCAGCACCGACGTCCTCCTGACGCGCATCCGCCTGCGCGGCCGCAGCTTCGAGCGGGAGATCGAGGAGGCCTATATCCAGACGCTCAACGAGGCGTACAACTTCTTCTTCTTCCACTACCGCGATACGCCGCTGTTGATCGTCAACAGCAACGAGCTCGATTTCGTGCGCAACCGGAGCCACTACGAGGACTTGTTGCAGCGGATCGTCCTGCCCTTCTCCGGCACCCAGTACTACGTCCCCTCCTGGAAGGAATAGAGGATGGCGAAGGTGACCCGTGCCGATCTGCTGGCCATGAAGACGCAGGGCAAACGCATTGTGGTGGTGACGGCCTACGACTGGTCAGCCGCGCGCCTGCTGGACCAAGCCGGCGTGGACGTGCTGCTGGTGGGGGACAGCCTGGGCAACGTGATCCAGGGGCACGGCAGCACGCTGCCGGTGACCGTCGAGCACATGATCTACCACACCGCGTGCGTCACGCGGGCGCGCCCGGCGGGGCTGGTCGTGGCCGACCTGCCCTTTGGCACTTTCCAGCGTGGCGCGGCCGCAGCGCTGGACGCCTCCATCCGCCTGGTGCAGGAGGGGGGCGCCGAGGCGGTGAAGATCGAGGGGGCGGGCGAGCGCCTCGCGTGCATCGAGACGGTGGTCCGCGCCGACATCCCGGTGTGGGGGCACCTGGGGTTGACGCCGCAGTCGGTGCACGCCTTCAGCGGCTACCGCGTGCAGGGCAAGGACGAGCAGTCCGCCGCGCGCCTTCTGGTGCAGGCCCGCGAAGTGGAGGAGGCCGGGGCCAGCGCGCTGGTGCTGGAGTGCATCCCATGGGAGCTCGCCCGGCAGATCACCGCGCAGGCCGCGATCCCGACCATCGGTATCGGCGCGGGCCCGCACTGCGACGGGCAGGTGCTGGTCTTCCAGGACCTGCTGGGCTTCTCGGATGACTTCGTGCCGAAGTTCGTCAAGCAGTACGCACGCCTGGGCGATGCCATCACCGAGGCCGTCCAGCGCTACGCCGAAGAGGTACGCCAGGGCACCTTTCCCACGCTCGAGCAGAGCTACGGCGCGCCCGGCGGGCGCGGGAAGGTGAAGAAGAGCGCCGGGAGGCCGTGAGGTGGAGCAGCCGCGGCGCCTGAGCGCGATCGAGGACGAGGCGGCGCTGCGCGCGCAGGTCCGCGAGCTGAGGGCGGCGGCGCGACCAGTGGTCCTGGTGCCCACCATGGGCGACTTGCACGATGGACACCTGAGCCTGGTCCGCCTCGGCGCGACGCTGGGGGCGGTCGTGGTCTCCATCTTCGTCAATCCCACCCAATTCGGCCCGGGGGAGGATTTCCAGAGCTACCCGCGCGACCTGCGGCGCGACCTGGAGCTGCTGGCACCCCTGGACGTGGTCGCAGTGTTCGCGCCCACGGCGGAGCGGATGTACGGCGCTGGCGACTCCACCTGGGTGGAGGTCGTGGGGCTCGCGGCGCCGCTGTGCGGCGCGTTCCGCCCGGGGCACTTCCGTGGCGTGACGACGGTGGTGGCGAAGCTGTTCGGCCTGGTCCAACCCGACATCGCCGTCTTCGGCCAGAAGGACGCGCAACAGGGACTGATCCTCCACCGGATGACGCGCGACCTGCGCCTGCCCGTGCGCATCGTGATCGCGCCGACGGTGCGCGACGCCGACGGTCTGGCGCTCAGCAGCCGCAACCGATACCTGTCGCCGTCCGACCGGGTCGAGGCGCTGCGGTTGCACGGGGCGTTGCGCGCTGGCCAGCGCGCATTGGAGGGCGGCGAGCGTAGCGTCGCGCGCGTTGAAGAGGCGATGCGCCACGCGCTTGGCACGCACCTGCGCTTCGACTACGCCGAGCTGTGCACGGTGCCCGATCTCGCGCATCCGGCCGCGGCGCGCGGACGGATGCTGCTGGCGGTGGCGGCGCACGTGGGCAGCGCCAGGCTCATCGACAACCTCTGCCTGGAGGTGCGCGACGACGGCGTCGCGGAGGCGCCGTTGCTGGAGGACACGGCCCTGGCGCCGCCGCGCGCCGGTGCGAGGGTGGGATGGAGAGGCTGAGCGCCGTCGTCCTGGCTGCGGGCCAGGGAACGCGCATGAACAGCGATCTGGCGAAGGTGCTGCATCCGCTGAGGCAGCGACCGATGCTGGCGTATGTGCTCGACTCGCTGGCGGAGCTCGGCGCCGCCGAGACGGTGGTGATCGTCGGCCACCAGGCCGAGCGCGTGCGCGCGGTCTGCGCGCCCTACGGGGTCGCGACGGCGCTGCAGGCGGAGCGCCTGGGGACCGGCCATGCGGTGCAGCAGGCCGAGCCGATGCTGCGCGGGCGCGAGGGGATGGTCGCGGTGCTGTGCGGGGACGTGCCTCTGCTGCGCGCGCAAACGGTGCGGGACCTGGTGGGGCGCACGCGCGACAGCGGCTGCGCGGCCACGGTGCTGACCGCCATCGCCAGCGATCCCGCGGGCTACGGACGCATCCTGCGCGACGGCGCCGGCCACGTCGTAGGGATCGTCGAGCACAAGGACGCCACGCCGCAGCAGCGCGCCGTGCGCGAGTACAACACGGGGACCTACTGCTTCCGCAACGAGCTCTTGTGGCCGTACCTGGCGCGCATCGACCGCCGCAACGCCCAAGGTGAGTACTACCTCACCGACGTGATCGGATTGCTGGTCGCCGATGGGCGCACGGTCGAGGGGGCGGTCTGCGCCGACGAGCGGGAGGTGCAGGGGATCAATACCCTGGACGACCTGCGGCGCGCCGAGCGCGACCTGGAGGTGATGTCGCGTGGATAGGCTGTACACCCCGTGGCGGCGGGAGTACGTGACCAGCCTCGACACACCGTCGGGCTGCATCCTCTGCCGCATCCAGCAGCAGGGCGACGAGGAGGCGGGCATCCTGGCACGCGAGGCCCATTGGTTCGTCGTGCTCAACAAGTATCCCTACACCACGGGGCACCTGATGGTGGTCACACGCCGCCATGCCGGCAGCCTGGACGAGCTGACGCTCGACGAGCAGCGCGCGTATCCCGCGCTGTTGCGCCGTGCGGAGGCGGCGCTGCGCGCGGCGTACAATCCCCAGGGGATGAACATCGGTCTCAACCTGGGCCGCTCCGCCGGCGCCGGCGTCCACGGCCACGTCCACTGGCACATGCTCCCACGCTGGGGCGGCGATACCAATTTCGTCACGGTCGTGGGCGATACGCGCGTGCTGCCCGAGACCCTCCCCGAGACCTACCGCCGGCTGCAGCCGCTCTTCGCGCAGGGAAGCGCACCGTGAACCGGGAGCGAACGCCGGGCGCCCCGGAACGTGCTCCGTGAGGCGGCGGCAGACGCAATCCGGCCAGCGGAGCGTGGCGTGAGACGATTCCGCTGGCTGGGTGCGGGACTGGTCCTGGCCTGCGGAGCGTCTTTGGCCCGGGCCGCGCTGCACAAGCCGCCCGCGGCGCCGAGCGCGCGTATGACTGTGGAGGTGCTCGACGGCTGTGGGAGCGAGGTGCTCGCCGCGCGGGCGGCGGCGGCGCTGCGCGCGCTGGGTCAGGATGTGGTGTCCACGGGTGACGGGCCGCGGCGCGACTGCGCGCGCACCGTGCTCGTGGTCCACCCCGGCGACCCCTGGCCGGCGCGCCGGCTGGGTGAGCGCGTCGGACCGCGGCTGGTCGTCCTGGAGCAGACCGGCGCGCCGGCCCGCCGATCTCACCCTGATCCTCGGCCAGGATGCCCCGCGGCTGCGGCTGTTCGCCGCGCCGCGCGGCCGTGGCGGTGTCGCCCGGGCCGCTCCCCCAACCACGCGAGGGGGCTCGCGCGCCCCGCGCTCCGCCGCCCCCGGCGCACCGGGGGCCCGGCGGCCGGGGCCGGCTGCGGGCGGACCTTCCCGACCTTCCGGACTCGGCCTCCCCATGCTATCTTGCCCCGGGCTTCAGCGAACCCGCTGAGCCCGCGACAGGAGGTCGAGCGCTGTCCCGCCGGTCCGTGGCGTTCTTGACCCTGACGTTCTTCCTGGGGATCGTCGTGGGCAGTGTGCTGAGCCAGGCCATCGGGCTGTTCCTGCGCAACGGCAGCACGGCCCATCAGCTCTTCGTGCAGTACGAGGAGTTCGGGTTCGGCCCGATGCCGATCAATCTGATCGTGTTCCATCTCACGCTTGGGTTCTACGTGCACGTGAACCTCATGAGCGTGATCGGTATCTTCCTGGTGGCGCAGCTATTGCGGTGGTTCCGCTAGCGCGCTCCAGGAGGGGAAAGCAGGCTTCCATGCTTCCGGCTTCGATGCTTCCGCTCGCCTTCCTGCCCAACATCGGGTGGCCGGAGGCGATGCTGATCTTCGGCGTGGTCATCATCTTCTTCGGGCCGCAGAAGCTCCCCGAGATCGCAGAGGCGCTGGGCAAGTCGATCCGCAAGTTCAAGGCCGCGACCCGGGAGCTGCAGAACGACGTCCAATCCGAGGTGCAGGAGGCGCGCCGGATCGACCCGGGGAAGGCCAGCCCGCCGGCCCCGCCCAGCCCGCCGGGTCCGCCCGGTCCACCCAATCCGCCCAACCCGTAGTCCGGGGGCCCGCCGGGCCGCACGCGGGTCGGGTCGGCCTGCCGCGCCCCGCAAGAGAGCGGATCCCGGGGCGGGGATCATGATGAGGAGAGCCCGTGAACCTCGAGCAGCTCCTCGATCGGCTGCGCTCCTCGCCGGAGTTTTGCCGCAACGTCACCCTATGGCACGTGCTCCCCGCGCGGCCCGCGCGCACGGTGCCGCTGCCCGCAGACCTCGACCTGCGGCTGCGTGACGCGCTGCGCTCGCGCGGCATCCAGCAGCTCTACACCCATCAGGCCACCGCCTGGGCCCACGCCCGGCAGGGGCGCAGCACCGTGGTCGTGACCCCCACGGCCAGCGGCAAGACGCTGTGCTACAACCTGCCGGTGCTGCAGCGTTGCCTGCAGGAACCAGAGGCGCGCGCGCTCTATCTCTTTCCCACCAAGGCGCTCAGCCAGGATCAGCTGCAGGAGTTGCACGGGCTGGTGCACGCCACGGGCGCCGACATCAAGACCTACACCTTCGACGGCGATACGCCGGCGGCGGCGCGGCGCACGATCCGTGAGGCGGGGCACATCGTGGTGACCAATCCCGACATGCTCCACCAGGGGATCCTGCCGCACCACACGGCCTGGATGAAGCTGTTCGAGAACCTGCGTTATGTGGTCATCGACGAGATCCACCAGTACCGCGGCGTCTTCGGCAGCCACCTGGCCAACGTGCTGCGGCGGCTGCGCCGGCTCTGCGCGTTCTATGGCAGCGATCCGATCTTCCTGTGCAGCAGCGCCACCATCGCCAACCCGGTCGAACACGCGCGCGCGCTGCTGGGCCGCGACGCGGAGCTGGTGGACGACAATGGCGCGCCATCGGCGACCAAGCACCTGATCTTCTACAACCCGCCGGTGGTCAACGCCGAGCTGGGGATCCGTCGGTCGGTGATCAAGGAGTCGGCCCGGCTGGCCGCCGACTTCCTTTCCACCGAGGTCCAGGTGATCGTCTTCGGGCGCAGCCGCCTGCGGGTGGAGCTGTTGCTCACCTACCTGAAGCGGGCGCTTACGCGGCTGAAGAAGCCCGCCTCCCGCGCCCGCGGCTACCGCGGCGGCTACCTGCCCAACGAACGGCGCGCCATCGAGCAGGGGCTGCGCGATGGGTCGGTGAGTGCGGTGGCCTCGACCAACGCGCTGGAGCTGGGGATCGACATCGGGCAGCTCGACGTGTGCATCATGGCCGGCTACCCCGGGACCATCGCCAGCACCTGGCAGCAGTCGGGGCGCGCCGGGCGGCGCCGCGGCGTGAGCGTGGCGGTGCTGGTGGCCAGTTCCGCGCCCCTGGACCAGTACATCATCGAGCACCCGGAGTTCTTCCTGTCCAGCAGCCCCGAGCTTGCGATCGTCGACCCCGACAACCTGGCCATCTTGCTCTCGCACATCAAGTGCGCGGCGTTCGAGCTGCCGTTCACCGTCGAGGAGCTGTTCGGCGTCTCCACCACGCAGGAAGTGCTCGAGTACCTGCAGGGGCAGCGCGTCATCACGCGCAGCGGCGACAAGTGGCACTGGATCGCCGACACCTATCCCGCCGAGGACGTGAGCCTGCGCAGCGCCAGCATCGAAAACGTGGTGATCGTGGACACCACGCGGCAGAATACCGTGATCGGCGAAACGGACCTCTTGAGTGCGCAGCTGCTGCTGCACGATGACGCGATCTACCTCCACGAGGGACGCCAGTACCACGTCGACCGCCTCGATTGGGAGCGCAAGCAGGCCTTCGTGCGCGCGGTGAATGTCGACTACTACACCGACGCGCAGCTGAAGACCGAGATCCACGCCCTGCAGGTGGAGGACCGCCGTGCGGTGGCCGCGGGCGCCAAGGCCCATGGCGAGATCGGGCTGATCACCAAGGCCACGATGTTCAAGAAGATCAAGCTCGGCACCCACGAGAACCTCGGGGCGGGGCCCATCCATCTGCCGGAGCTGGAGCACCACACCACCAGCTACTGGTGGGAGCTCGATCTGGCGCTGGAGGGCGCGCTGCGGCAGCAGGGGCTGGAGCTGGGGGATGGCCTGAAGGGGCTGGCGACGCTGCTGGGGCAGGTGGCGCCCTTCTATATCATGTCCGACCCGGCTGACATCCGCAGCGTCCCCATGATCAAGTCGCCGATCACCGACCGTCCCACGGTGTTCATCTACGACACCTACCCAGGCGGGGTGGGCTTCAGCCGCCGGCTGTTCGACCGGCACGAGCTGCTGCTGGAAGCGGCCGCCGACCGGCTTACGCGCTGCGCCTGCACCGAGGGCTGCCCGAGCTGCGTGGGCAGCGTGCTGGCGGCCGGCCACCACGCCAAGACCAGCGCGCTTGCACTCCTCATCCTCGGCGGGGCCCACGCCCAGCGGGCGACCTCCTCCGCGCCGCGCGCAGCGCAGACGGCCGTCGCGACGCCGGCGTCCGCCGCGCAGGCGTAGGCACCCCGGGGGTGATGGCGCGTGGACCTGCGGGCGCGTCTGGCGCAGTTCGATCGCTCAAGGCCGCCGGACGCCGCGGTCGTGAGCAGCGCGGCGCGCCAAGCCGGCGGCGGCCGCCCGCTGGAGGCGCTGCTGGCGCGCGGCGCCCACTGGGTGGGACGCGCGCCCTGCGGCTACCTTCGCATCGAGGAGGACGTCGGCCCCCCGCTGTGGCCGGGCCCGCCGTCGATCGTCGTCCCCACCCGCGCCTTCGCCCTGGCCAGCGGCCAGGCCTGCCCGGCGCACGACGCCGGTCCCTGGGCGGTACTCGACACCGAGACCACGGGGCTCTCCGGTGGTGTGGGGACGATCGTTTTCCTCGCGGCGGTGATCCTGTGGGACGAGGCCGGCGCACGGCGCATCCAGTACTTCCTTCCCGAGCCCGCGGGCGAGCGCGCGATGCTGGCGGCACTGGGCGAGGACCTGCAATCGGCGCGCGCGCTGGTCACCTACAACGGGCGCTCCTTCGACCTGCCGCGGCTGCGCGCGCGCATGCGCATCCATCGCCTCGATGAGGACTGGCTCGCGCTGCCGCATCTGGATCTGCTGCACCCGGTGCGCCGGCTGGGCGTCGGCTGGATGCCCGACGCGCGGCTGCCCACCGTGGAGCGCGAGTTCCTGGGGAGCCCGCGCGATGCCGACGACATCCCTGGTCGCGAGGCGCCGCTGATCTATCAGGCCTATCTGGCCGATGGCACCGACCGGGGGCTGGGTCCCATCGCCGACCACAACCGCCGCGACGTCGAGAGCCTGCTCGCCCTTTCCGGCGTGGTGGCCGCCGCCTACCTTGGAGCGCCCCACACGCGGGCGCTGCCGCCGCAGGCGCACCTGGCCGTGGCCCGGCTGCTGCTTGCGCGCGGGGAGCTCACGGACGCGGCGCGCCTGCTGGGGGAGGTAGCCGGCGCTGACGACTGCGTGCTCGCGGAGCGCGCTCTGACACACCTGGCGCGCTGCCATCGCAAGCTGGGAAACGTGGACGCGGCGCTGGCGGCGCTCGCGCGTCTGCGCCAGATGGCGCCGTCGTCGACCGCGCCGCTGGTGGAGATCGCGAAGATCCAGGAGCACGTGTGCCGCGACTTCGCCGCCGCGCGCGCCGTGGTACAGGAGGCGCTGCGGCTGGCCTCGGTGCACGAGTTGCGTGCGAGCGGCGACCCCGAGGCGACCAGTCCGCTCCTGCACCGGCTGGGGCGGATCGAGCGCCGCCTGCTGCGCGATCGACCGGGACGTAAGTAGGCGCGCGCCAGGCTGCGCGGAAAAGAGGCCAGGCCCGTGGAGACGCCCCAAGCCCGCGCCGCCGCGCGCGCGCGGCGCAACGTGGCGATCGCATCGCTGCTCATCGGCATCGTGCTATGCGGGGCGAAGTTCTGGGCGTACGTGGCCACCGGCTCGGCCGCCGTGCTGTCGGATGCCCTGGAGTCGATTCTCAACATCGCCGCGGCGGCGCTGCTTTTGTTCAGCCTCTCGGTGAGCGCGCGGCCGGCCGACCGGGACCACCCCTACGGCCACGGCAAGGCCGAGGATTTCTCGGCGGGTGTCGAGGGCGCGCTGATCGTGCTCGCGGCGGTGGCGATCCTGCGGATGTCCATCCCTCGCCTGCTGCACCCCGCCGAGCTGGCGCAGCTGGACGTGGGACTTGCAATCGTGTTCGGTGCGGGCGCTGTCAACGGCGTCCTCGGGCTCTTTCTGGTGCGTGCCGGGCGCAAGCTGGGCAGCCGCGCGCTGTCCGCCGATGGGCGCCATGTGCTGACCGACACGATCACCAGCGGGGGGGTGGTGGCCGGGCTGCTGCTGGTCTGGCTGACCCACTGGAACTGGGTCGACCCGCTGGTGGCCTGCCTGGTGGCCCTGCAGATCCTGGCCTCAGGTGGCAAGCTCGTGCGCGAGTCGGTGGGGCGCCTCATGGACGAGGCCGACGAGCACCTGCTCTCGCGCATCGCCGACAGTTTGCAGCGCTCGCGCCGGCCCGAGTGGATCGACATCCATCAGCTGCGCGCCTGGCGCTCGGGGCGCTTCTTGCACATGGACTGCCACCTCACGCTGCCTCGCTACTTCGCCATCTCGCAATCGCACACCTGCGAGAAGGAGGTCGAAGCGGTGATCCTGCGCGAGCTGGGTGCCGATGGCGAGGTGATGGTGCACATCGACCCCTGCTCCCCGGAGTGCTGCCACCTGTGCACGGTACACCCCTGCCCGGTGCGCGAGGAGGCGTTCGTGGAGCAGCGGGCCTGGACGGCGGCGTTACTCGTGGCGCCGGGGGCGGCGGTGAGGGAGCGCAACGCAGCCGCGCCCCTGCGCTGAGCCCGGTGTGACGCGTTGCGCGCCGCGCAGCGCTTGCGTGCGCTGCAACGCCGGCGGCGAGCGCGCGCCTACAGCAGATCGGGCGTCCGGTTGTCGACGATCTTGGCGCTTTCTTTGAGCTGCTTGAGCCACTGGTCCAGCATCTGCCGCTGGCGGCTGAACAACAGCGATTGCGACAGCTCGGAACGCTTCTTCTTGAAGGCCTCCTCGTCGAAGGCGCTCTTCCACAGGAGCTTCACGATGTAGGTGCCGCGCGGCGTGCGAACGTCGCTGATGGTCTGGCCCGGCTCCAGGCTGAGGGCGGCCTTGGCGAACGGGCTGGCGAAGCCGATGTCCTTGATCTGCTGGCGATAGGTGAACGTGTCGGTCCTGCCGTAGGTCAGGCCCGTCTCCTTGGCAACCAGCTCCAGCGTCCTGCCCTCCTTCAGCTTGGCCCAAGTTGCGTTCAGCGCGGCGGCGGCCTGCTCGGCGCGCTGGTCGCGCTGGATCTCGGCGGTGATCATGGGTTTGACCTCTTCCAGCGAGCGCACGCCAGCCGGCAGCCGCTCGCCCACCTGGAAGAAGTAGACCATGTCGTCGTTCTGGTAGACCGGCGACATCGTCCCCACCGGGTTGGAGAACGCGAAGCGCGTCCCGGGCAGCGAGTTGGGCACACCGGGGATATTGAACGAGTCCTGGAAGGGTGGGGTGACAGTCACGGTCAGCCCTAGCTTCTTGGCTGCCTCGTCCAGCCCCATGGTCGCGGCGTCGGTGAGGCAGGCGTCGGCCTTCTCGCGCAGGCTGACCAAGGTCGTCTGGCTGGGGCGCACCTTCAGCAAGATGTGGCTGGCCCGCACCTCGCTGCGCTCGGCTGCGGCGCCTTTCTTGACAGTCTTGGCGGTGTCGAGCTTCTCGTCGGTCACCAGGATCAGGTGGTATCCGAACTGGGTGCGCACCGGCTCGGAGATCTGGCCGACCGGAAGCTTGAAGGCCGCATCGGTGAACGGCGCCACCATCTTCTCGCGGTCGAAGAAGCCCAGATCGCCTCCGCTCTTGGCGCTGGGATCCTCGCTGTAGGTCGTGGCGGCATCGGCGAAGGTCGTGCGTTTCTCGACCAGCTCCTTGCGGATGTCCGAGATGACCGACAGTACGTCGGCGTCGTCCTCGGCGCTCGGTTGCGCCGGGAGCGTCACCAGTTTCACCGCGGCGCGCGCAGGCTGGTTGTACTCTTCCTTGTGCTGGTTATAGTAGGCGGAGATCTGGTCGTCCTGGATCTGGCCGTCGGGCACCGGCACGTCCGCGTAGGGCTTCGTCACGTACTCGGCGACGGCCTTCACGCTCTGCTCGGCGAAGGCCTCGCGCAGCTCCGCCTCGCCGACCACGGCCTGGTCGGTGATGTGCTGCTCCAGCTTCTGCAGCGGCAGGGTCTGGCGCAGGTACTCCAGCGCCTGGCGCCAGCGGGGCGAAGATTCCTGCAGGTCGCGGTTGTAGGCGTCGTAGTCGATGTTGCCCTTGTCGTCGCGGTAGAGGGCCAGCAGGTAGGGGGGAGGGTCATTGCGCAGAACGTCGGCGATCTCGGCGTCGGTCACCGTGATCTTCATCTTCTTGACCTGCTGGTCGAGCAGCGTCTCGGTGACCAGGTCGTCGAACGCCTGCTGCCGCACGTGGATGAGCTGGTTGTCGGAGAGGGGCTCCTGCTGCTCGCCGCGTTGCTGCTGCATCTGCTCGGTGAGCACCCGGACCCGCTCGCGCCACGTATCCATCGCGACGTCGACGCCGTCGATCGACGCAACCGTAGTGTGCTCCTTCTGGCCGCGCCCCTTCTCGAAGCCGACGCCCCAGACCAGGAAGGCGAAGGCTATGAAGGCCGTGATCACGACCCAGTAGACCAGCTTCACCCTGTTGCGCAGCAGCTGCATCATGACCGACCACTCTCCCGCGGCTTGCGACTGCGACCGACCGGCGACGGCCGCGACGGACCTGCTATCGGCAGGACCAACTACTCTACGGATGTTGCGCGGCGCTGGCAAGCTGGGCGCGCGGAGGCCCTGGGCGGCCAGGGCGGCCCTGCCGATTGCCCTGGCCGCGGCCGTGGCGGCCGCATTGCCTGCGGCGCCAGCGTGCGGGCCGGCGACGACCGGCCGGGCCGAAACCGCGGCCGTGGCGGCCGCGCGGGCCGGGACTGCGGCCGCAGCTTCGGCAGAGCGCGCCGCCGATTCGCCGCCGCTGCAGTGGCCGCTGGACTACCCGATCCGGGCGCTGAGCGCCTCGTTCATGGAGCCGCGGACTGGACGCTATCACGCCGGAATCGATCTGCGTACTGGCGGACGCACCGGCATCCCGGTGGTCGCCCCCGAGAGAGGCTGGGTCTCGCGCCTGCGGGCCTCGCCCACGGGCTACGGCAAGGCCATCTACCTGACGACGGCCGGGGGGCGCACCTACGTGTTCGCCCACCTCAGCGAGCTTGCCGACGCGCTCCAGCGCGAGATGACGGCCGCGCAATGGGGCAGCGGCGCCTACGAACAGGACCTCTCGTTTCCTTCCGGCCGGCTGCCCGTGCAGCGCGGGGAGCGGATTGCCCTCAGCGGCGACACCGGAGTCGGGGCTCCCCATCTGCACTTCGAGGTGCGCGATGCACAGGAGGTCGCCCTCAACCCGTTGCTCAACGGCTTCCCGGTGCCTGACCGTACGTCGCCGCGGGTGCGCCGCCTGCGGCTGGTCGCCCTGGCCGAGGACGCCCGCATCGAGGGCGCAGCACGCGCGGTCGAGCTGGCGCCCGGCGACTCCGTGGAGGCGGCGGGCCGGCTCGGCGTGCAGGCCGACCTGGGCGATCAAACCGGACCCTTCGGCCAACTCGTGATGCCGCTGGGCGTCCGCCTGTGCCTCGACGGAGCGCTCGCCTACGAGCTGCAGCAGCGCGCGTGCAGCTTCGCCATGTCGATCCAGTTGCGCACGGAGCTCGACGAGAGCGCCGGCGGGCGCCGCCGCCAGTGGCTCCGTTTGTACAAGCGCGACGGCAACACGCTTCCGTACCGCCATGAGACCGTGGCGGGGGCATCGATCGTGCTGCCCGCCGACGGGCGAGCGCACCGCTTGAGCGTCGTCGCCTGGGATGCCGCGGGCAACCGCGACTCCGTCGGCGTGCGGATCCTCGCCCGTCCACCTGTGCCTGCGCCAGCGCCCGACGGCCGGCGCGGCGTCCCCGGCGAGTCGGGCGACCACGCAGGTCGTGGTGTCGGCGCCGCGGACGTTGCGGGGCGCCGCGGGTGGACGCTGCTGATCAGCCCGCAGGAGGACGTGCTGGAGGTGCAGGCTGTGGCAGCGGACGCGGCCTTGGTGCGCACGCCGCCCACGACCGCCACGCCAGCCGGGGAGGCAGGCCCGGACCGCGCGCAGCTGCGCATCGAGCCTGCGGGCGCCGAGGCGTTCAGCCCGCCGGCGACGCTGTTGCGCGGCGGCGTGGGACTCGTCGCTGCGGTGGAGGGGCGCCGCCTGCGCAGCGGCCCAACGCACGTGGTGCTCCTGGATCGCGCCAGCGGCCAGCCCCTGGTGGCCGCCACCGTCATGCTCGGCGTGGCTGGCAAGCGCTTCGGCGCGCTGGCGGACGCGGTCGCCGGGTGGGCGTTGCGCGACTCCACGGGCCATGCGCTGTACGAAGGCGGCTGGCTGCAGCTCGTGGCGGCACCCGCGCGGCTGCTGTTGCCCTCCGGCGCGCGGCGGATCGCCCCCGCCGTGGAGATCGTGGGCGCCGGCGCGATGTTCGCCGGGTCGCTGGAGGTCAGCGTGCGCGTGCCCGCCGTGGACGCGCGCAATCCCCGCGCTGGCCTCCTGCTGCGCGGCAGCGACGGACAGTGGACCTGGCTGGGCGCCTCATGGAAGACCGGGCCGGCGCGTGAGGCGCGCCTGTGCGCCCCGCTGGAGGCCACCGGTATCGTGGCCGCGCTGCTGGACGATGAGCCGCCGCTGCTGGGGCGTTGGCAGCTCGCCGGCAAGACCCTGCACAGCGGCGGACCCGCGATCGCGTCGCGTACGGCGCGCTCTCCCCAGGGAGTGACGCTTGCGCCCTGGCCGGCGTTGGAGCTGCCACTGTCCGACGAGGGAACGGGGCTCGCTGCGGCTGGGATCGCGGCGACCGTGGACGGCAAGCCCTTCCCCGCGCGCTGGGACCCGGAGGGCAGGCGCTTGCACTTCGAGTTCTATCGCGATCCGGGCCGCGGCGCCCACGTCGCGCGCGTGGTTGCCACCGACCGCGTGGGCAATCAGAGCCAGGCCGAGCTGCGCTTCACGCTCGCACCGCCCCGTTAGGCCGAGGTCACCGCCGCGCGCGCCGCGTGCGCTGTGTCCGTCGTTACCGTCGTGCCCACCGTGTCTGCCGTGTCCGCCGTGTTCGCAGCGCTCCACGCTCCGGCCGCGCCGGTGCCGCCCGGGCCCGGGGCCGGCGCCGCACCGGTCGAGCGATCGCCGCCGTTGCGAAAAACGCTCTGGAACCGCCCCACAATCGCGCTTGCCCGGGGGCTCTTGTAGCGCCTTCCCCCATTGGGTAGTCTGGCGCCGCCTGGCAGCCCCGCGGCGCGAGCGACGCGCGGGAGCCCTTCCTCAACGGGACCCCATGATTTCCAAGCCGGACGAGAGCTTCGTCCACCTTCACAACCATAGCGACTACAGCCTGCTCGACGGCGCGATGAAGGTTGGCGACCTCGCGCGCCGTGTCGCGCAGCTGCAGATGCCCGCGGTCGCGCTCACCGACCACGGCAATCTGTTCGGTGCCGTGGAGTTCTACCAGGCGTGCCGCAAGGAAGGCATCCGCCCGATCCTGGGGATGGAGGCCTACCTCGCGCGCGATCACCGCGAGAAGTCTCCCGACAAGGCCGGCCCCATCCACCACCTGATCCTGCTCGCCGAGACGCTGCAAGGCTGGCGCAATCTCGTCAAGCTCTCGTCGATCGCCTATCTGGAGGGGTTCTACTACAAGCCTCGCCTGGACAAGAAGCTGCTGCAGCAGTACCGCGAGGGCCTGATTGCCACCGGCAGCTGCCTGCAGGGCGAGGTGGCGTACGCGCTTGCGGAGGACGACCTGCCCGCCGCGCGCAGGGCGCTGGGCGAGTACCTGGAGATCTTCGGGCGCGACGGTTACTTTCTGGAGATCCAGAACCACGGGCTGGTCAAGGAGGAGCGCGTGCGTGCCCTGGCGCAGGACCTCGCTCGCGAAGCGGGCGCGCGCCTGGTGGCCACCAATGACGCCCACTACCTCTCGCGGGAGCAGGCCGCGGCCCACGACGTGCTGCTGGCGATCCAGACCGCCAAGACGGTCGACGACCCCACCCGCTGGCGCTACGACAGCGACCAGAACTGGCTCAAGACGCCCGCCGAGATGCAGGCGCTGTTCGCCGGGTTTCCCGACGCTCTCGCCAACACGTTGGAGATCGCCCAGCGCTGCGACGTCGAGCTGCCGCTGGGCAAGCTGCTGCTGCCGCGCTTCCCGCTGCCGGAGGGGTTCCAGCGGCCCGACGATTACCTGGCGAAGCTCGCCGCCGAGGGCGTGCGCGGGCGCTACACGCAGATCGACGCGCGCATCGAGGAGCGCCTGCGCTACGAGCTCCAGGTCATCGAGACCACGGGGTTCGCCGGTTACTTCCTCATCGTGAGCGACTTCGTGCGCGCGGCCCGCGAGCGCGGAATCCCGGTGGGGCCGGGGCGCGGCAGCGCTGCCGGATCGCTGGTGTGCTACGCGCTTGGGATCACCGACATCGATCCGCTGGCGCACGGTCTCCTGTTCGAGCGCTTCCTCAACCCGCAGCGCGTCAGCATGCCCGACATCGACATCGACTTCTGCTTCGAGCGCCGTGCCGAGATCATCGAGTACGTCATCCGCAAGTACGGTAAAGAGACCGTCTGCCAGATCATCACCTTCGGCACCATGCTGGCCCGCGGCGTGCTGCGCGACGTAGGCCGCGCGCTGGGGCTTTCCTACGGCGAGGTGGACCGCATCGCCAAGCTGGTGCCCGACCAGCTGGGGATCACGCTCCCCGCGGCGCTGGAGAGCGTGGCCGAGCTGCGCGCCGTACGCGAGGAGGATCCGCGCTACGACCGCCTGATCCGCACCGCGTTGGAGCTGGAGGGTCTCAGCCGCCACGCCTCCATCCATGCCGCCGGCATCCTGATCGCCCCCGGCGACCTCACCGCCCACGTCCCACTCTACAAGTCCAGCAAGGACGAGATCACGACGCAGTGGGATATGAAGATGGTCGAGGAGGTCGGCCTGCTGAAGATGGACTTCCTGGGCCTGCGCACGTTGACCGTCATCGACAAGGCGCTGGCGTTCATCCGCGACGGCGGGGGCGAGAGCCTCGCGCCGCGCGACATCCCGCTGTCGGACCCCGACGTGTTCGCCATGCTATCGCGCGGCGAGACGGTCGGCGTGTTCCAGCTCGAGTCCAGCGGCATGCAGGAGGTGCTGCGCAAGCTCAAGCCCAGCACCTTCGAGGACATCACTGCCGTCAACGCCCTGTACCGTCCGGGGCCGCTGGGCAGCGGCATGGTGGACGACTTCATCGAGCGCAAACACGGCCGCAAGGAGATCACCTACCTGGAGCCGCGTCTGGCGCCCATCCTGGAGGAGACCTACGGCGTCATCCTCTACCAGGAGCAGGTGATGCGCATCGCCAGCGAGCTGGCTGGCTTCTCCATGGGGGAGGCCGACCTGCTGCGCAAGGCCATGGGCAAGAAGAAGCCCGAGGCGATGGCCGAGATGGCGGCGCGCTTCGTCGACGGCGCCGTGGCGCGCGGGCTGGGGCGCTCCACCGCACGGCAGCTCTTCGACCTGATGGCGTTTTTCGCCGGCTACGGCTTCAACAAGAGCCACAGCGCCAGCTATGCTGTGCTCTCGGCGCAGACGGCCTGGCTCAAGGCGCACCACCCTGCGGCGTTCCTGGCCGCGACCCTCACCAGCGAGATGCAGAGCTCTTCGCGCGTGGTGACCCTGCTGGACGAGGCGCGCAGCCGCAACATCGAGATCCTGCCGCCGGACGTGAACACCTGCACGGCGGATTTCCGCGTGGTGGGAGGGACGATCCGCTTCGGTCTGGGCGCCGTGAAGAACGTGGGGGTGTCTGCCATCGAGGCCATCGTGCACGCGCGCGAGCGCCTGGGGCGCGGCTTCGTCGACCTCTACGAGTTCTGCGAGGAGGTCGACGTCACCCGCGTCAACCGCCGCGTCGTGGAGAGCCTGATCCTGGGCGGCGCCCTGGACTCGCTGCCAGGCCGGCGCGAGCAGAAGCTGGCGGCGCTGGACCTGGCGATGGCCCGCGCGCAGCGGCGCTTCCGCGACCGCAGCCGCGGCCAGAGCAGCCTGTTCGGCGAGGCGGAGCCGCAAGAAGGCCGCCGCGGCGTGCTGCCCGAGGTGCCACCCTGGAGCGATGCTGAGCGCCTCGCCAAGGAAAAGGAGCTGATCGGTTTCTATCTGACGGGGCATCCGCTCGACCAACACCGCACGGTGATGGACTGGCTCGCGCCGGTGAGCACGCAGGACCTGCTCGCCTTGGGCGACGACGCTGCGGTGCTCGTGTGCGGCGTGGTGACGGCGCTCAAGGCCGTCACCACCCGCCGGGGCGGCCAGTTGATGGCCTTCGTGACGCTGGAGGACTTCCGTGGCTCCTGCGAGCTCATCTGCTTCTCCCAGGCATACGAGGCGCACCGGTCGCTGCTGCAGCCGGACGCCATCCTGGTCGTGGCCGGCCGGACAAGCGTGCGCGAGGGGGACGACCTCAAGTTGGTCCTGGAGCGGGCGCTCACGGTGGAGCAGGCCTGCCTGGAGCTGATCTCCGAGGTGCACGTCGAGCTGCCGGCCAAGCTCGGCTGCACCCTCACGGACAGCTTGTTGCGCGCCGTCGCGGAGTCCGCGGGGAGCTGCCCACTGCGGCTCAACGTCAAGGATGGCTCGTTCGAGGCCCAGCTGGCCGCGACCCGAGCGTCAGTACGACCTTCACCAAATTTTCTCCTTCGACTGATATCCTTATTGGGTGTAGCCGCGGTGAGGGTGTCCGTTCGGGGGCCACAAACCCTCTTCCGGCCCGCGGGAGGGGCCGGTCCCCGCCGCGCCGCGGCGTCGTTCGCGGCGGGTGGCTGACGGCTGGCCACCGTGGCGTGGCATCCCCGGCGCGATTGACAGCGCCCGGGGACCGCGTTTAGCTAGCCCTGTTCGGCACTGGCGTCGTCCGTTCTCCCGCCCAGGGACAGCCCGCGGGAGCAATCCTGCGTGAGGTCAGCGCGTGGCCGATCCAAGGCGCAACGGCAACTTCCTGGAGTTCGAGCGTCCCATCGTCGAGCTGGAGGAGCGCATCCGGGCACTCCAGGAGTCGGCCAGCGACAGCGACCTGGACGTTTCCGAGGAGATCGAGCAGCTGCGGCAGCGCGTCCGCAAGCTGGGCAAACAGATCTTCAGCTCGCTCGACCCGTGGCAGCGGGTCCAGCTCGCGCGGCACCCGCGGCGGCCCTACACGCTGGATTACCTGCAGTTGATCTTCGAGCGGTTCATCGAGCTGCACGGAGATCGCAACTTCCGCGACGACCCGTCCATCGTGGCGGGGATGGCCACCCTCGACGGCCGACCCTTCATGGTGATCGGCCATCAGAAGGGGCGCGATACCAAGAGCAACCTCTATCGCAACTTCGGCATGCCTCATCCGGAGGGCTACCGCAAGGCGCTGCGCCTGATGCAGCTCGCCGCCCGATTCGGCCGACCCATCGTGACGTTCATCGACACGGCGGGCGCGTATCCCGGGATCGGCGCCGAGGAGCGCGGCCAGGCCGAGGCGATCGCGCGCAATCTGCGCGAGATGGCGCGGATGCCCGTACCCATCGTCGTCTTCATCACGGGTGAGGGGGGCAGCGGCGGCGCCCTCGCGCTGGCCGTCGGTGACCGCGTCTTCATGCTGGAGAACAGCATCTACTCGGTGATCAGTCCCGAGGGCTGCGCCGCCATCCTCTGGAAGGACCGCGCCAAGGCTCCCCAGGCGGCCAGTGCCATGCGCATCACCGCCCAGGAGGTCTACGGCCAGGGCGTCGTCGACGGCGTGCTCCCCGAGCCGCTGGGGGGAGCCCACCGCGACCCGGAGGCCATGGCCCACACCATGCGCGAGACGCTGGTCGCCGCCGTCGACGAGCTGGGAGCGATGCCCCCGGAGCGCTTGCTCGAGGCCCGGCTGCAGAAGTTCCTCAAGATGGGCGTGGTGACCCAGGAGTAGCGCCCGGCTTCCTGCCATCGCCGGCCGCGGTCCGCTTGTGCGCCGGGACGCGCGGCGGGCACCCGCCCCGGAGGTTGACGGGAAGGCCCCGTGGCGGGTATCCTCTTCTTTGCCAACCATCGCACGATATAGGGGAGGCAGAGCCCCACGCGGGGCTCACCCGTCCTTCGTCTCCCCTCCTCTCGCGGCCCCGTGGCGCAAGCCCCGGGGTGGTGATCACTTGACCGTTGTTCAAGATCCACGCTCGAACGCCCCGATCAGGCGAGGAGATCCCGTGATCAGCAGAGAGCTGCTCGAGATCCTTGCATGCCCCGAGACCAAAGCCCCCGTGCGGGAGGCGGATGCCGCGCTGCTGGCGCGGCTCAACGCCCGCGTTGCCGAGGGCGCGGTGGTCAACCGTGACGGCCAGCCTGTCACGGAGCCCATCGCTGAGGGTCTGGTACGCGAGGACGGTGCCATCCTCTACCCCGTGCGGGAGGGGATCCCGATCATGCTGATTGGCGAGGGGATTCCGCTGGAAGGGCTCGAGGGGGGAGCTTGATCCGGTCTGGTGGCTGACGCCGGAACCCCCGGCGCAGCGCTGTCGAGCTCGCGAGCAGGAACGATCGTGCCGGCCCAACCCAGGTCGCAGGGAAGCATTGCGTTGCTCGCGCTGGCGCTGCTGGCGCTTGGCCCTGCCGTGACGCAGGCGTTGCAGCGCTACGTGCCAGCTCAACTGCAGGTGCTCGAGCAGAGCGACCTGCGTACCGTCGTGCGCGCGAGCTGGCCCGCGGACAGCATCCCCGATTGGAGCACGTCGTTCGCGGTGGCCGTGCCCGGAGCGCACGGCGTGACCGCGCGCGCGGTCTCCCTGCAGACCGAGCCCGCGACGGCCGAGGTCGTCGACGAGTGGGGCGCCGCGTTCGCCATGAGCGACGACGATCGCCGCCCCGGCGTCCAGCCGCTGGCCAGCGCGCCATTCTCCATCTCGCCGCCGCGCCGCTTCCGCGGCGTGTGGATCGTCAACGTGGACGTGCACGCGCTGCACCGACCCCAGGGCGCAGTGCCGCTCGTCGTGCGCGAGCTGGTGGTGCAGATCGACCACCCGCCGTCCGCTGGGCGCGCCACCCGCCTCGGCCTGGGTGCCGCAGGGGCGCCGCCCGGCGAGCCCGCGGCGCAGTGGCCCGCGGACGCCGTGATCAATCCCGCGGCGGCGCGCCACTTCGTGCAGGAGCAAGGCGAGCGCCGGGCCCCGGCGCCGGCCGCCCCCGCGGCGATCAACGACACGTTCGCCCGCAGCGATCGCTGGCTGCGCGTGGAAGTGGTCCGCACGGGCGTCTACGCGGTGACGTACGCCGATCTCGACCTGCTCGCCGGCAATGCCGACCTGATCGACCCGGCGAGCTTCCGTTTGCTCGCAGCGCCCACGCCCTACCAGCCGGAGCTGCCCGAGGACCCACGCGGCAGCTGGACCGACGGCTACGAGCTCGTGGAGCGCGCACTGCTGGTGGAGGCGTCGGGCCCCCTGCTGCACGCGGGCGACCGCGTGCTCTTCTATGCGCCGGGCCCGGAGGAGTGGAGTGACCGCTACGATCCGACCGCGGGCTTGCGCGACCACCTCGAGCACGAGTTCTCTGACCGCTTGGCGTACTGGCTGACCTGGGACGTGCAAGGCAGCGCGCCGGGCACGTTCACCGCCGCGCCGCTGCGCATGCAGCTGCTGGATGGCTCGAGCGTGGGCTCGGCCACGCGCGACGTGCTCTCGCACCGCGAGCGGCTGCACGTGGAGCGCAACCTCACGCCGGCCTTTGGCGAGGTGCGCGACAACTGGCTGTGGGAGCCGCGCATCGCGACCAACCAGGAGCTCGGTTTCGCCTTCGCTCCCGACACCGTGATCCCCGACAGCACGGGCTGGCTCTACACCGAGCCGTTCGCGGAGCCGCCCACGCCGCCTCGGGGGTACGTTACCCCGCCGTTCAGCGCGCAGTACCACACCCGCGCAGGGCCGTTGGGGACGGCAGCGTGGAGCCTCGAGGATCAGAACAGCCTCCTGCGCAACCCGCCGTTCCGCATGTACTTCGGCGGCTACCATGCCCACGAGGGCTTGGACACGCTGTGGGTGAAGAACACGACGGCCTACGCCGGGCCGCCGGGGTCGACGCTCTACCCCACCCAGCTGAAGATGGACTTTTTCTCGGTGACCTACCGGCGAGGCCTCACCCTGCGCGCGGGCGAGCTGGCGTGGGTGGTCTTCGCGGACGAGGCCGCGCAGCCCGAGCGCGCGCGTTTCCTGATCGGCAACGTGTCGGCCTGGCCCACCACACGTTACGTCCTGGACACCACTGACCCGCACCGCCCCAAGCGCGTGCTCGATGGCGACGTGATCAGCGGCGGGTCCGTGCTGCAGATGGAGCTGGATCTGACGCCCTTGGAACGGCGGGACTTCGTGGCGGTGGTGGCGGGGGCCGTGCGGCGCCCCGACCGCATGCGGGTGCGCCGCCCGCGCCTGCTGCGCAGCGAGATCGCCGCCGTGGGCGGGGTTGACTACCTCGCCCTCGCGCCGGCCGAACTGATGCCGGCGGCGGAGGACCTGGCGCAACTGCGCCGGCAGAGCCTTTCCGGCCGCCAGGGGCTGGCGCTGAGCACGCCGCGGGCCACCGCCGTGGACCTGCAGGACGTCTATGACAACTTCGGCCACGGCGTGAAGGAGCCGGCGGCGATCCGCAACTTCCTGAAGTTCGTCTACGAGCATCCCGACCCGGGGGACCCGTCCCGCCGCTTGCTGTACGCGGCGTTCCTGGGCGACGGCAGCCGGGACTACCGCAACCGCGCGGCGCGCGATCCGTCCGGATCGGAGATCGACCGCTGTCCGACCTTCATCCAGACGCTGTGGCCGTCCTCGTTCTTCCAGGGCTACGTGCAGAACCGGCCCTACGCCGCCGACGACTGGCTGGGCTGCATGGACGACCATCCCCCCGCCCAGACGAATTTCGAGTGGTTCATCGACCTACCCGAGGTTGCGACCGGACGGCTGCCGGCGGCCAACCTGGCCGAGGCGCGCGCGATGGTCGACCGCATCGTCGCCTACGAGACCGCCCCGGCGGCAGGAGCGTGGCGCAACAGCGTGCTGATGGTGGCCGATGACGACGTCTGCCTGGCGTTCGACAACTGCTCCTGCGAGGACTACCACATCACCGAGGCAGAGCTCATCGCGGAGGGCCGCGGCGTCCGGCCGCCGCTGCTGCCGCAGGAGCTGGACGTGTCGAAGCTCTACTTGACCAACTTCCCGGTCGTCCCCGGCACGCGGGCGAAACCCACCGCCCGGGCGGCGATGCGCAACGCGTGGTCAGAGGGGCAGCTGATCGTCCACTACATCGGCCACGGCTCACCGGAGCAGATGGCCGACGAGGCCGTGTTCCGCATCGAGGACGTAACAGCGCTCACCAACGCCGGGCGCCGCCCGCTGTTCCTCGCCTTCTCGTGCGATGTCTCGATCTTCGATGACAACGCCGTCAAGAGCATGTCCGAGAAGCTCGTACTGTCCGACGGCGGCGGCGCCATCGGCACGATCGCCGCCACGCAGGTCACCTACGTCGGCCCCAACGAGACGCTCACCAACGCGTTCTACCCGCTCTTGTTCCCCGGCGCGATCGCGGGGCGCAGCGTCCCCGTCGGGCTGGCGCTGCTTTTGGCCAAGATCTCCTCCGCGGGATCCAGCAGCCTCAACCAGCACAACGGGCAAAAGTACGTGCTGCTGGGCGATCCGGCCATGCGGCTGGAGTCGCCCAGTGCGCAGCTCGCGCTCACCGACTCGCTCTTGGCCACGTTGGATTCGGGGCATCTGCTGCAGGTGGAGGCGCAGGTGCAGCAGGGCGGCGCGCCGCGCACGGACTTCACCGGGCGTTACGACCTGGAGGTGCGCGCGGCGCGCGATCATTCCGGCTACCTCATGTCGAGCTGTCCGGTGCCGGGGGCGCGCATCGACTACGCCATCGACGGGGCCGCCATCTTCCACGGCACCGGCACGGTCACGGCCGGCAAGGTGACGGCCGAGCTGCTGGTTCCCACTGCGATGGCGTTCGGCACCGACGGGCGGCTGCGCCTGCTGGCCGAGTCCGGGAACGAGCAGGTCGTGGCGCTGAAGGAGCCGATGCCCGCCCGGCGCGTGACCAGCCAGAGCCAGGATGCAGCCGGTCCGCGCATCACCCTGGCGTTCGAGAATGCGGGCAAGGACGGGGCGGTGCTCCCCGGCGCGGTGATGACCGCCGGGCTGGACGATCCCAGCGGCATCAACGTGCAGGCCCGCTCGCCGGCCAGCGCCATCACCCTGGAGATCGACAGCAGCGACATCGCCACCGACGTGACCAGCGCGTTCGCCCTCGACGACGGGCGATTCGACCGGGGCAGCCTGCGCTTCACGCTGCCGCAGGACATCACAGCGGGCAAGCATACCGCCACGCTGCGCGCCAGCGACATGGTGGGAAACGTCGGGACAGCCACGCTTGCTTTCACGGTGGTCCAGGTGGGGGGCGAGCCCCAGATCACCATGCTGCCCTTTCCCAACCCCTTCGCCGAATCGACCCGCTTCGTGATGGAGGGGCCGGCCACGGACCTCACCACCGTGGAGCTGCGCATCTTTGCCCTGGATGGGACCCCGGTGCGCACGCTGCGCGAGGAGGTCCTCTCGCCCGGGCAGATCGTGATCGGCTGGGACGGACGCGACGCTTTGGGGGACGAGATCGCCAACGGTGTTTACCTCTACACGGTGCGGGCCAGCCTCAGGGCGGCGACGTCCTCGGCGGCGCCGGAGCCGACGCTGACCAGCAGCGGCCGGGTGGTCCGGATGCGCTAGCGCGCAGGGAGGTCGAACACGAGCGTCGCCCGTACGGAAACGGCGGCGCAAGCAACGGAGTCCATCATGGAGAACGAGCGCCAAGTTCAGAGTGGAACACAGGAGGACAAGACCGTGAGACGCATGTTCGTGATCGCGCTGCTCGCCACCGCGGTGGCAGGAGCGCTGACGGGCGAGGCCCGCGCCGTGAGTCAGGCCGGCGGCATCTCGCTCACCTTTCCCATCGGCGCGCGCTACAACGCGCTGGGCGAGGCCGGCACCGCCGCCTCCACCGACATGACCGCCATGTGGTGGAACCTCGGCGCGTTCGCCTTCGCCTCCGACAATGGCTCCCGTCGGGGGCTGCACTTCATGACCTCGCCGCTGGCGGCCGGGCTCGCCAGCGACGTGAACCTGTACTTCATCGGGTACGGCCAACACCTGGAGGGGTGGGGTGAGGTCGGGGCGTACCTCACGTACCTGAACCAGGGCGAGCAGATCGCCACGGACGAGAGCTCCAACCAGAAGGGGACGTTCAACTCCAACCAGTTCGCCATCGGCCTGGCCTACGGCGCCAAGCTCACGCCGCAGCTGGGCTTGGGGCTTGGCGTCAAGTACTTCCGTGACAATCTGGCGCCGGATTGGGCGACCAAGGACAACGGATCGGGCTCGGGCTCCACCTGGGCCGTCGACCTGGGGGCCTGCTACAAAGTGATGCCGAACATGGCGGCCGGGCTGACCGTGACGAACGTGGGACCGAACATCACGTTCATCGACGCCGACCAGTCCGATCCCATGCCCCGCACATTGCGCGGCGGGATCTCCTACACCCCGTTCCACAGCGACCTGACGTCGGTCACCGGCGTGGCGGACTACTACATCAGCCTGGTGAAGGACGACAAGACGAAGGTGCTGGGCGGAGGGCTGGAGTGGGGTTACCAGGGTAGCCTGTTCGTGCGCGCCGGGTACAAGAGCGACCCGGAGGGCGACATCCGGAGTTTCACCGCCGGTGGCGGCGTGAACCTGAAGCGGTGGGTGGGGACGGGGCTCAGCTTCGACTACGCGTCGGTGCCCCAGGCGAAGGATCTCGACCGCGTGCATCGTTTCAGCCTCTCGTTCGATTTCTGATCGGCGAGCGGAAGCGACGGGCGGGCGCGGCGCGCGGACTCGGCAAAGGTGGCGGCCGCAGGAGGCGGTGGATGGACGGGGTGGCGCGTGCGGCGTGCTGAGCGCAGCACGGTGATGGGCACGATGCGAGCGGACGCGGTCCGCGGAGGAATCGCTTTGGGGCAGATGCGGCGCAGCGCCGGAGGCCTATGCCTTCTCCTGTGGGGGATGGCGCTCCCCTTGACCGTGGCCCGGGCGGCGACGCCTGCGGCGCAGGACGGTCGGGCACGGGTGCCGGTGCTGCGCCTCCTTCCAAGCGAGGGCCCTGCGCAGCGGGGGGCGGCCAACGCCGCGCAGGAGAAGCAGACGCCTGCGGCGGCGCCGCGCTGGCTCGCGCTGAGCGATCACCAGGTTGAGCTGCTGCGGCTGCGGCTGGAGGCGGAGCAGCGCGCCGATCGCGCGCTGGGCCCGCACGGGATCTCGCGCAAGGGTATGCAGAGGTTGCACCAGCGGCAGGCGCGCCGGGCGCTCGCTGCCGCGCAGGGCGGAAACGCACCGGCGGCAGTGCTGGCCGCAGGCGCGCCCGTCGATACGTTGCACGTGCTGTTGATCCGCATCGCGTTCAATACCGACCGCAGCGGTTCATTGACCAGCGTCACGCAGGACGGCAACTTCCAATGCCAGCCCGACAGCACTGCGATCTTCGATCCTCCGCCCCACAACAAGGCGTTCTTCGAAGCGCATTTGCAAGGCCTCGCCGAGTACTGGAGCTCGATGAGCAACGGCAGGCTCGTGATGCAGACGCGGGTGCTGCCCGAGGGGGACTGCGACTCCTATAAGCTGAGCGACATCGCCGACTACGGTCCGGGTTCGGGCGGCTTCTGGACGCTGGACAGCCTCGTCAAGCTGGTCAAGGACATGATCCTCGCTGCCGACGCGGGGACGCAGGCCGATGGCGCGGCGAACCTCGCCGATTACGACTTCGACGATCCCAACACGTACATCGTGTTCGCTCACGCCGGTGGCAGCTGGCAAAGCAACCTGGTGTGGGAGCCGGGCCAGCCCGACTACTCGCCCAACGATATCCCTACCTTTTTCGTGCAGCTGGGCGACGAGGACTCCGTGACGCTGACGTCCCACGACAGCCGCAGCGGGGAACCGGGAACGGTCACCGAGTGCAGCATCGTTCCCGAGAGCACCAGCCAGGATGGTCTGACCGGCAGCATCGCCGCGGCCCTGTACCACGAGTTCGGCCACGGCCTCGGGCTCCCGGACCTCTACAGCACGACCGAGGGATTGCCGGTCGTGGGCTACTGGGACCTGATGGACAATGGAACGAATCTGGCCGCGGCGGTCGCCGTGGAGGGGCACAGCGATCCCGAGATCGTCGTCGGGCTGCTCCCGCCCAGCATCAGCATCTGGTGCAAGTGGTTCCTGGGCTGGACCGAGCCGGTGCGCGTGGGGAGCAAGCTGCGCAAGATCCTCCTGCGCAGCACCGAGTCCCAACAGCTGCAAGCAACGGAGTCGAAGTCGGCGCTCCTGGATGTCAGTCCCAACGAGTTCTTCCTGCTGGAGAACCGGCACATCCCGGCCCTCGCCGGGCCTGATTGGGGCCTGATCCAGGATCCGGCGACGGGCGTCGTGATCTACCTGGGCCGCGTGGTCCAGCAGGACCCGCGCATCACGATCAATACGCACGAGTACGACTTCTTCATGCCGTGGCCGGGCGGGATGCTCTTGTGGCGCGTGCGCCAGGACCGCATCGACGCGCGCATCGCCACCAATACCGTGCAGCGCACACGCGATGACCTGGGTCTGGAGCTAATCGAGGCGGACGGCATCCAGGACATCGGCGTCTTCGACTTCACGACGCGCGGCTTCTTGGGCAGCGAGAACGACGCGTTCCGCGCGCTGACGGTGGTGCCGGTAGATTCGAACACGACCATCACATATCCCGCCACCGCCACCGAGATCTCCGCGACCACGCTCCCCAGCACCGCTAGCACGTTCGGGCTGGCGACGGACGCGCTGGTGAAAAACGTCTCGGCCACCGCGCCGCTGATGGTCTTGTTCGCCCAGGTGCCCGGCTCGCTCGTCAATGGCGGCGACGGCTTCCCGGCCGTGTTGCCCGACGTCGCCGGGGCCGGCGGCGCGGCGGTGCCGCTCAAGGGGCAGGCGGAGAGCGTCGGGTTCTTCGAGTTCGACGCCGGGCCGGCAGTGATCGTCGCGGCGCAGGCCGCCGACAGTACCGGCCTCTTCGGTCTGTACTGCTACGGCATGGACGGTCGGCCGCGCTTCGGCGCTTCGCCGCGCGTGCTCCCCGATCTGGGGGCGCCCCTGGCCGGGCCGCCCGCTTCCGCCAGCCTCCTTCGCAACTCCGGGCAGGACACCACCGACGCCCTGGTGGTGATGCTGCGCAGTGGCCAGGTGCACGCGTTCTCGCGGCAGGGCCCGGTGTCGGGCGCGTTGCGGGAGATCCTCCCGACCTTCCCCGCGGACTTCGGCCATCCACTGTCGCACGGCCCGGTGCTCGTGCCCGCGCTGCCGCAGACGTTCTTGGTGGGCGCCGACACCAGCGCGAGTGCCATCTACGTCATGGGCGCCGACGGCAACGACGAGGGCTGGTCGCCCAACTTCCAGCTCGGCGCATCGGTGCGACTGCGCAGCGCTCCGTGCGCCGCCGACCTGGGCGACAACGGCATCGCCGATGACCTGGCGTACGTCGCCGGCGGCGCGCTGCATCTCACACAGATCTCGGGCCAACCACTCCCCGGTGGGGAGGGACTGGCCCTGCCCAATCAGGTCGAGGGGGAGGACCAGGGGGCGTTCTGGGTGCTGGCCTGGCCGCAGCCTCAAGGACCGGATCGGGTCGCCGTGGTCTCGGCCAGCGGCGGCGTGTGGCTGGCCCAGCGTGTTCAAGCCGGACAGTGGTCGGTGCGTCGCTTCGCGCGGCGCCTGGCGGACCCAGTGGTGGGCGAGCCGGCGCTAGGCGACGTGGACGGTGACGGGAAGCTCGAGCTGGTGATTGCCACCGCTGGCTACATCGCCGTGCTCAACGCGGACGGTCTGGACCGCACGGGTTTTCCGCAGCGCGTGCGCGAGCTTCACTTCCTGCGCGAGGACCAGGTGGACGCTGCCGCGAGCACGCCGCTGGTGGCCGATGTCGACGGCGATGGGATCGCCGAGATCGTCTTCCTCTCGCGGTACGGCCTGCTGTATGCCCTGGAGCACGACGGGCATCCGACGCCGGGCTACCCGAAGCTCGCATCGGCGGGCGGGGCCAGCGCGCCGCTGGTGGCCGACTTCACGTTGGCCGCAGGTGCCACGCCGCAGCGCGCGCTTTTCCTGTACGAGGCCCTCGGCGATACGCTGCATGGTGCGGGTGCGCCGGACACGGCGCATCGCAGCCGCAGCGCGCGCCTCGCGGCCGTGGAGCTGCCCGCGCCGGCCCCGGCTGTGGAGCGCTCTGCGGAGTGGTTGGGGCGGGGTGCCGGCCTTGCGCGCACGGCGCGCGGCGGCCCTGCGGGCGTCGTGCGCCCGGACGCCGGACTGATCGCGCAGGAGGATTTCCGCCCGCACGTGATCCCCAATCCCGTGCACGGAACCACGGCGCGGGTGCGCTTCTACAGCGGGGCGGACCAGACCGCGCACGTGACGGTCTACGATCTCGAGGGCCAGCAGGTGCTGCAGGCGAGCGGCCCGGCGGCTGCGGGGATCACCAGCGAGCTGGCGTGGGGCGCGCGGCCGCTGGTGCCGGGACCCTACATCTGCCGCCTGGACTACGTGGGGCCGGCCGGACCGGCGTCCGAGCTGTTGACGTTCTATGTGGAGCGCTGAGCGCGCGCTGGCCGCGTGGCTTCGGCGCTCCGCCGGCCTCTGGGTGGGAGCGCGACGGCGCCCGTAGCGGGCGCGGCGCAGCAAAGGAGAAGGGCGCATGAGTCGACGTCGCGTTGCCCTGGTGGGTGGGATCGCCCTACAGGTCATGCTCCAGGCCGGCGCGCTGCTCGGTCCAAAGCCCGCGCGCGCAGAGCACGAGGCTTCGCCGGCTCAAGCGCCGTGGCAGAAGGATTTGCTGCAAAGCGCGTCTGCTGGGCGCCGCGGCAGCGCCCGGCTGCTGCTGACGCGGGAGCAGATTGCCGTTGCGCTGCAGACCGAGACGCCGCCGGCGCCGCCCGCCGATCTGGAAACCGAGGCTGCCCGCGCCCCGCACCGCTGGTGGCCGATTGCGGCCTCGGCCGTGCTGCCCGGCCTGGGCGAGGCGATCACCGGTCATAAGCGCGGCTATGCCTTCATCGCCGTAGACGCGGCGAGCTGGTTCGCGGTCAAGCACTACTCCGACAAGGGTAAGAACATCGAGGACGATTACAAGCAGTTCGCCGACGCGCACTGGAGCGAGTTCTGGTGGGAATCGGCGCTCAACTCCGGCGAATTGCACAACTACTTCGGCGGGGTCTACGGGCAGGGCACGACCAAGGAGCAAGTCCCGCTCTATGTCAGCAAGGAGAAGGATGCGCGCGAGTGGTACGAGAACCTGGGGAAATGGGACGTGTTCTACTGGGGTTGGGATGATGGCTACTATCGCTTTGGAGGCGCACCCCTGGATACCGCCAACCCCGACTTCAGCACGCCCAATCGAACGACCTACGTGAACATGCGCGGCGACAGCAACCATGCCTTCTCCAATCGCGACAAGTTCCTTACCTTGAACGTGATCACCCGCGTGCTGAGCGTGCTGGACGTGGCGTACCTCGAGGGGTTCATCGGCGGCCACTACAAGAACAAGGCCCCGTCAGAGGCTACGGGCGGATCCGCCGGCGCGGCGCTCGCGACCGGCGCGGGCTCGGGCGGCCCACAGGTTTCGTTGGTCCTGGACCCACGCGGCTTGACCGAGACGCGCCTGGGAGTGAGGTTGACCTACTGATGCGACGACTCTTCGCCATGCTCCGGGTCTCCCGCCCGCGTGCCAGGGGTCTCGCCTTGCCGCTGCTGGTTGCGTCCCTGACCGCCGTACCGCCAGCGGTACCGCACGCCGCCCGCGCGCAAACGCTGCCGTTGACCGCGGGTGACGGCGCCCCAGCGCCGCCCGAGCCCGAGGGGGATCTGCGCATGGAGATCCTGTTGCGCCGCGCCAGCGCCCTGGAAGTGGATCGCATGGAGGCGGCGATGGAGCCCACCGCCGCGCTGTCCAGCGACAAGTCGCAGCGGCTCCAGAACGGCTTCCTGTCGCTCCTGGTGCCCGGCTTGGGGCAGTTCCGCTCGGGGCACACCACGCGCGGGGCGATCTTCGCGGGGATCGAGGCGGCGGTGTGGACGAGCTACCTGGTGTTCGACGTACAGGGGCACTCGCGCCGCAACGCCTACGAGGACTACGCCGTGCAGTTCGCCGGCGTGCAGGGGACCGATCGCAACGACGACTACTGGCGCGCGGTGGCGAGCTATCGCAGCAGCGACGAGTACAACGAGCAGGTGCGGCGCGCGCTGCGCGCGGGCGTGGAGCCGCCCGGCCCCGCACTCCCGGCCCAGGATGGTTGGCGTTGGCAGAACGAGCGCGTCTTCGACAACTACCAGGGGCAGCGCAAGGACAGCAATTCCGCCTTCGACAACGCGAAGCTGGTCACACTGCTGGCGCTGGTCAACCACGCCGCGGCCTTCGTCGACGCGGTCCGCAGCGGGGTGGCGCAGAAGACTCGCATGGAGACGTCGGTGGCGGGTATGGATCTGAAGTTCACGGTCAAGCCGTCCTTGCGCGGGAGCTCCGCGACCCTCTCGCTGCAGCGCCAGTTCTAGGAGGGCGGATGCCGCGCCGCCCGGCCTGCATCCTCCTGGCCGCCGCGCTGGCCGCGCTCCTTCCGGGGTGCGGGCCCTCGCCGCTGCCGCCCCCCGTGCGCGGGGTGGCGGCCCTGGACGCGCCGGCTCCCCGCTCGATCGTGTTCTCGGCCATCTACGAGAACCGTAAGACCGAGGCATGGGCGCCCCTAGTGCGCCCGGCGGCGGTCGCGGTGCTTCCCGGCGGTGAGTTCTTCCTGGCGGACTATGGGGGCGGACGCCTGCACGTGTTCGACAAGCAGGGCGAATACGTGGCCACCGCCGACGATCCGTTCGGCGGAGGGCTGGCTCCGCTGGATGTGGCCGTCCACGGCTTCCTGTTCTACGTGCTGGACGCGAACCGGCGCACGATCCTGCGCTACGAGGCGCGCGGCGCGTACCGCGACGTCTTCTTGGACCTCTCGACGATTTCCGGCTTCGAGACCGTGCGGCCTTCGGCGCTGGCCATCGACCGCGATGGGCGCGTGGCCGTGGCCGACGAGGACGGGCACCGGGTGCTCGTGACCAGCTCGTTCCTGCAGCTGGAGACGGTCGTGGGCGAGTACGGGAGCTTCCCGGGTCAGTTCAAGGAGCCGCGCGGCGTGGCCTTCGGCTCCGGCGGCGTCCTGTACGTGAGCGATCGCGGCAACCGGCGCGTGCAGGCTTTCGATCGTACCGGGCAGCCGCTGGCGGCCACGCCGGGCGTGGACGCGCCCGACGCGCTCCTGATCGCCCCTTCGGGGCTGGACACCGATCGCTTCGGCAACGTCTACGTGACCGACACCGGAACGGGGAAGGTATTCGTGCTGGCACCGGACCTCTACCCGTTGATGACCGTCGGGGGGGACGAGTTCGCGCCGGACCACATGCAGCGGCCCGTCGACTGCGCGGTCGGAGCCAACGACCGTCTGTACGTCGTCGACGCCGGCCGTAGCGCGCTGCTGGTCTACGACATCGCATTCCCCTGAGCCGGGAGAGCGCGTTGCTCCGGCTCCCGCTGGTTGCTGGAATCGCCACCACGGCCACGGCCTGCGCGCTGGCGGTCGCGCCGTGCTGCGACGCTCGGTCGGCCGACGGCGACGTCGTGGCGGCAAGGGCGGCCGGCAGCGCCGCCGCGGGCGCCGACTCGGCCAGTTCGGCACCCGCAGCGGTCGCCGCTCCCGCCGACTCCACGACCTCGGCATCTGCGCCGCCCGCCGCGCCAACCGATTCCACGGCGGCAGCGCCCCCGCGCGTTGCCGCGCCCGTCGCAACGCCGGCGGTGCGCTGGCTCGACAGCGCGCAGCTCGCCGCGGCCCGCGACAGCCTGGTGCTCGTGCCCGGTCAGTTCCGCATCGACCTCAGCCATCCATTCCTGCGTGATCCCATCACGATCAAGCTGAGCGGCGTTGAGTTGAAGGAGGGGGTCGACGTCGTCCTGGACCGCTCGCGCGGCCTGCTCGCGCTGCCCCAGCCCGCTTCCGGCGGCGAGGTGCTCGTGGTGCGCTATCACTACGACCAAGCCAGCGCGGCGCACGAGGCACGCCTTCACGAGCCGCGGCCGCGACAGCCGGCCCTGGCTACGGTGCAGCCGTCCGCCGCCGTGCCGGGCGCGCGCGGCGAGAGCGCGCGGGCGCAGCCGCCGGCCGGCGCGGGACCCGAGCAGGACGACCTGGTCGTGCGCGGCAGCAAGACCGTGTCGGTCCAGGGCGGCACCAACCGCGATGCCACCGTGGACCAGGCGCTGCAGCTGTCGGCGACCGGGCGGATCGCCGAGGGAATCTGGCTGCGCGCGGAGATCAGCGACCAGAACCTTCCCATCACGCCTGAGGGCAACACCGAGGAGCTCAGGGACCTCGACCAGGTGCGCATCGAGCTGTACGGGCGCCGCGGCGGAGCGCTGCTGGGCGATTTCGCGATCGACCAACCGTTGGGGGCATTCCTGCCGTACCAGCGCAAGCTCCAGGGGCTGGCCCTGCGCGGCCGCAGCGGGCGCGGCAGCGCGGCGCTCCTGGGCGGGTCGCCGCGCGGAACGCGCGCGCAGGTGGAGCTGCGCGGCCGTGAAGGCGTCCAGGGCCCCTACGAGCTCCTCGATCCGCAACGCCAGGACGAGAGCTTCATCATTGCCGGCAGCGAGCGCGTGTGGGTCGCAGGCGAGCTGATGCGCCGCGGTGAGACCAACGACTACAGCATCGACTACGTGCGGGGGACGATCAGCTTCACCGAGCGCCGCCCGATCGGCCCCGAAAGCCTCATCGCCATCGATTTCGAGACCAGCCGTACGGGCTACTCCCGCCAGGTGGTGGCGGCGATCGCCGACTCGGTGCGCTTGGGAATCGCGCGCCTGCGCCTGGGCTGGCTCAGCGAGGGCGACGACCCCGACCGCCCGAGCCAGGGGGAGCTGAGCGAGCAGGACCGCGCGCGGCTGACGGCGGCGGGCGATGACCCGGCGCTCGCCGTGGGCAACGGTGTGACCGCCGCCACCGACTCCACCGGGCAATACGACAAGCTCGCAACGGCTCCGGGCGACACGATCTTCGTCTTCGTCGGGGCGATCGGCGGGCATTACAGTGTCGCGTTCCTGCGCGTGGGCACGGGGCAGGGCGACTACATCCTCGACCGCCTCAGCGAGACCGGCGTGCGCGAGTTCAAGCACGTTGGGGCCGCGCAGGGCGACTACGTGGTCGGCCGGAGGCTACCGCTGCCAGCGCGCACGCGCGCGGCGGTGGCGTCGCTGGACGTGGGCGACCAGGGGCACGGCTCGTGGGCACGCCTGGAGCTCAACGCCACCGAGCGCGATGAGAACGTGATCAGCCCCGTCGGCGACGGCAACAACGACGACCTGGCATGGCGGGCGGCGGGCGCCACGCCCTGGCTGTGGGGCGGGCGCGAGGGGACGGGGGTGCGCGCCAGCGCCCTGGCGGAGGCCATCGGCGGGCGCTTCTACGAGACTGGCCGCGTTCGGGGTCCCTTCTTCTACGAGCCGTGGAATCTGCAAGGCGAGACGCGCCTGACGCGCGAGGGACACGAGCAGCTGCAGCTGGAGGCACGGGCGCCGCAGCGTACCGGGTCGCTCTCGCTGGAGCGGCTGCACCGCAGCGGGAACTACGACGGCGCACGCATCGCCCACGAGGCGCAGGGGAGGCTGCTGGGCCCGCTCGGGCTCAGCGAAGCGCTCTCCTTCACGACGGCGTCGCGTCCCGACCAGCCCGACAGCTTCCGGCGCGACCGGGCCGCGCAGCTGTCGTGGGAGGCGTCACCTGTGGTCCCGCACCTGCGCTGGAAGGACCAGCACTTCACCGACGGCCCCGCAAACCAGCGGCGCGGCTACCGCTTCGACGAGTGGGCGGCCGGCGTGCGCACGCGCGCGCAGGCGACGCTGGCGGCCGGCGGCGAGTTCCGGCGGCGGCTGGCGGACAGCCTGGGCGCCGAGGGCGCGATCTGGCGGTTCGCCGGCGACGTGCGCGAGTGGCGCGGCGACCTCACCGGAGGCGCGCAGCCCGGGCGCATCACGCTGGAGGGGACCTGGCGCGACGCGCGACTGCCCGGCGGACAGCGCGAGACCACGCGACTGGGGCGACTGACCGCCTCACGCCGTCCGTCCGATGCCTCGGTCGGCGCCGATCTGGAGTACCGCGCGGGCACCGACCGCTCGCGCGCGCTGCAACGGCAGATCGTCTTCGTGGGCGAGAAGCAGGGCGACTACGACGCCGAGGGCAACCCGGTGGGCAAGCGGCAGGGAGACTACAACGTCGTCTTCCTCCCATCGGACAGTCTCGTGGCTGCGACCGACGTCGAGCTCATCACCAAGCTCGACGTCACGCCGCCCGCGCGCGTGCTGGGCGGGCTGTCCAGCCACACGCTGTTCCAGGTGCAGGAGCGCAATACCAGCGGCAATGTAGGCGACGTATTGCTGCTGCGGCCGCGCGTGCTGCGTAACGCGGGGACCACCATCTTCGGCGAGCAGCGCCTCCGCCAGGAGCTCGTGCTGCTCCGGTCGCTGCGCAACGCGGAGTTGGGGCTGATCTACGACACCAGCGTTCGGCTCGATCGCCGCTACGCCAACGCGCCCGAGTCGTCCGATCACCGCCTGCGCAACGCGCGGCTGGAGAGCGAGGTGGCGCGCGGCTGGTCGCTGCGCCTGGACGCCGGCGACGAGCTGCGCACGCGCGACACGGGGATCGTGGGCGATCCGCTGGCGCAGGGCTACCACGTCCTCGACCGCACCGCCGGGCTGACCACGCGCTATCGGCCGACGCCCCGCGCCCGCACCAGCCTGGAGCTGCGCGCGACGCGGCGCGCCGACGACGCCAGCGCGCTCCACCAGACCGTGCTCGAGGTGGTTCCCGGTGGCACGACCGATCTGCTGCATGGGCGATGGACCGCCGAGCTGCGCCTGGCCAGCGTCAACGAGGGCGGTGGCAACGGGCAGCCGCGGCCGTACTTCTTCGATCGGCCGGGGCCGTCTCGCCGCGCCAGCCTGCTCGCGCAGTGGGGCGGCAGCGGACTGATCACCGTCAGCCTGCGCTACCAGGTCCGCGACGAGCCACAGCGCCCGCTGCGCCACGATCTCGCCGTCGAGACGCGGGCGCGTTTCTGAGGAGAGGTTCGATGCACCGCCTTAGCGTGCCCCTGTGCGGACCCACGGCCGCCGCGCCAACGCCGCGCCGCACACCACCGTTGCGCGCCCGGCGCCAGCGGGTCGCCGCGGGCCGCGCCGGCGTGGGCGCGGTCGGCCCGCTCGCCGTTGCCCTGAGTGCGGGGTTGGGCCTCTGCGCGGCGCTGCTCGCGCCGTCTCTCGTGGCTGCCATGGCGCCCGCAGCAACCACCCCAGGGGCGGAGGCCGCCCCGCTCGCGACGTCGACGCCGGGCGCGACCACCACGCCGGCGCCTCTGGCATCGCCTCAGGCGGCCTTGGCGCGGCCTACGCAGTGGATCGCGCACTTGCTGGGACCGCCCGAGGCGGTCGCGATCGCCAAGCAGGCTCTGTCCGCGCAGCCGGCGGGGAGTCTCGCCCGCGCGGCCTCCTCTGAGGACGCGGCCCGCGCGGTCTACGCCGGGCTGCGGGAGGCGGGTTATCTCTGGGCGCGCGTCGGCGTTGCGGCGCAGGGAGACACGCTGCGCCTGGAGCCGGGCCCCCGCGCGCGGATCGCCGCGCTGCACGTCGAAGGCGCCGACAGCCTGCTTGCGCGCGACTTCGTCCGCGGCGCCGAGCTCATGGCGGGCGTGGACTTTCGTCCAGGCCGCTGGGCCGAGCAGCTCGCCCGCGGCTTGCGTGCGCTGGCCGAGCGCGGACATCCGTTCGCCAACGTGTCGATCCGCGATCTGGCCAGCGACGAGCGCGCCGGGGCGGTGTCGCTCACGCTCTGGCTGTACTGCGGACCCTCGGCCGCGGTCTCGAGCGTCACGGTGCTGGGAGCCACACACACCCGCCCGGATGTGCTGCAGCGCATGACGGGGATCAAGCCGGGCGGGCGCTTCCGCGAGTCCATGCTTGAGGCTGCGGCCGGACGGCTCCTCGCGCGCGAGGTGGTCGTCGCCGTCGATGAGATTGCGCCCGTCGCGCACGACGGCGCCGGCGCGCAGGTGGATCTGCGCGTGCGCGTGCAGCAGGCGCCCACCACGGGGCGCGTCTCCGCGGCTTTGGGGCTCGTGCGCGAGGCGCAGCAGGCCGGCACCAAGCTCACCGGCTCGGTCGACCTCGCCCTGCTGGATCTCTTTGGCACCGCCCGCCAGCTGCGCACCAGCTGGCTCGACAATGCTGCGGGCCGCCGTCGGCTGGACATCTCGTATCTGGAGCCGCTGCTCTTGGGAATGCCCCTGGACCTGCGCATGGCGATCGGGCAGCGTCACCAGCAGAACGTCTTCGACACCGTGCTGGGAGACCTGGGTCTGCGCCTGCCCTGGACGGGGCGTCTCAACCTGGAGTTGGGAGCGGGTGCGGACCGCACGACCTTCGAGGGGGCTGGAGCCCGCACGCGCTCGCGCCAGCGCCTCAACGCTCTGGTGGGGCTTACCGGCCGCCGCGGCCCCGCCGGCGGCGCCTACGGATCGCTGTCCACGCGCTTGGAGGGGGCACGCGTGCGTGAGAGCGCCAGCTCCGCACCGTTGGATCCCAGCGCGCCCACCAGCGCGTTCAGCGAGTCGCAGACGATGGTCGACGCTCGCGCCTCGCTGGGCTACGCGCTGGCGGCGCGCTGGGCGCTCGAGGCGCGCGGCACGTGGCAGTCGACGGCGGGGGAGCGGCTACCGCTGCCGCCCAGCGAGCAATGGTATGTGGGAGGAGCCACGACCGTGCGCGGCTATCGCGAGGAGCAGTTCCACGGCGAGCGCGTGGCGTACGGGGGGGGCGAGCTGGTGGTCGGCGCCGTACGGGGCAGCCAGGGGTATGCGTTCTACGACCTGGGGTGGGTGCGCGAGACGGCCGACGCAGTCCCGGCGGGGCTCTTCACCCGCGACCGCTGGCTGCATGGGTTCGGCCTGGGCATGCGCGTGACCAGCCGCGCGGGTCGCATCGACCTGAGCGTGGGTTTCAGCGGCAGCGTCAGCTTCGATACGGGTAAGGCACACATCGCGCTGACCCAGGACTTCTGAGCGTCGGGAAAGGGCATTGCACGTAGACTTTGGCCGTGCTCTGCGGTGCGCAAGTTCGCCTTGGCCCGGGGCCTGGAATGTCCGTTACTATGGGCAGCCCCGTGGCGGCACGGCACCCATCGGCCAGGCGCCGCATGGCGACGCCGCGTTCCTCGGGCTCGTTCGGGTCCCCCGTGACCGCTGCCCGCGCAGTCCATTTCCGTGAGGATCGTTCTCCCATGGTTCGAGCTACCAACGAGGAAGCACCCGCCCAGCACGACACGCTGCTGGGCCCAACGGACACCTTCCTGCACCGGCACGTCGGCCCCCGCGACGCGGATATCGACGCAATGCTCGCGCTGCTGGGCTACGACTCCCTCGATCGGCTGATCGCCGACACCGTGCCGAGCAGCATCCTGCGCCGCGAGCCGCTGGCGCTGGGCGCGCCGCGCGGCGAGCACGAGCTGTTGGCCGAGCTGCGCGCCTTGGCTGGCCAGAACACCATCGCGCGATCGTTCCTCGGAATGGGCTACTTCGGCTGCATCGTTCCGCCGGTGATCCAGCGCACGATCCTGGAGAACCCCGGCTGGTACACGCAGTACACGCCCTACCAGGCCGAGATCTCGCAGGGGCGGCTGGAGGCGCTGCTGAACTTCCAGACCATGGTGGCCGACCTGACGGGGCTGCCGCTGGCCAACGCCTCGCTGCTGGACGAGGGAACCGCCGCCGCCGAGGCCATGCACATGTGTGTGGCGGCGTGCAGGGACGAGCGCGCCGCGTTCTTCGTCTCGCGCGATTGCCACCCGCAGACGATCGCGGTCGTGCGCACGCGGGCGCTGCCCTTGGGCATCGAGCTGGAGGTGGGTGACTGCGCGACGGTCGACCTGGCGAGCAAGCGCTACGCCGGCGTGCTCGTGCAGTACCCGGATACCCACGGGCGCATCGCCGATCACGCGGCGCTGGCCCAGCGCGCCCACTCCGCCGGCACGCTGCTGGTGGTGGCCACCGATCTGTTGGCGCTGACGCTGCTGCGCCCACCCGGGGAGTTCGGCGCAGATGTCGCGGTGGGCAGCAGCCAGCGCTTCGGCGTGCCGATGGGCGCGGGGGGCCCGCACGCGGCGTTCCTGTCCACGCGCGACGAGCACAAGCGGCAGTTGCCCGGGCGGCTGATCGGCGTCTCGCTGGACACAGCGGGCCGGCCGGCGCTCCGCATGGCGCTGCAGACGCGCGAGCAGCATATCCGCCGTGACAAGGCCACCAGCAACATCTGCACGGCGCAGGTGCTGCTGGCGATCATGGCCTCCATGTACGCCGTCTACCACGGGCCGCAGGGCCTGCGCGCGATCGCGCGCCGGGTGCACGCGCTGACGGAAACGCTGGCCGCTGGGTTGCGCCGGCTGGGCTTCGACCTGGGGCAGGGACCGCAGTTCGATACGCTGCGGATCGATCCACTAAACATTGATACAGCAACTACTTACAATCGAGCTCTCAACCTGGGCATGAACCTGCGGCGGGACGCGGACGGCGCGCTCGGGATCAGCCTGGATGAGACCACCACGCTGCGCGACGTCGGCGATCTGCTGACGTGCTTCGCTGCGCAGGGGCGTCTGGGTTTCTCGCTCGAGGAGCTTGCCGCGCAGGCGCAAGGCTCGCTGGCCTACCCGGCGCCGCTCGCGCGCCAGAGCGATTTCCTCACCCACCCCGTCTTCCACCGCTACCGCTCCGAGCACGAGATGCTGCGCTACATCACGCGGCTGCAGGCCAAGGACCTGTCGCTGGCGCACTCGATGATCCCGCTGGGCTCGTGCACCATGAAGCTCAACGCGACCGCCGAGATGCTGCCGGTGACCTGGCCGCACTTCGCGCAGATCCATCCGTTCGCGCCGGCGCAGCAGCAGCGCGGCTACGCACAGCTGTACGAGCAGCTGGAGCGCTGGCTCGCGGAGATCACGGGGTTCCCGGCCATCTCGCTCCAGCCCAATGCGGGCTCGCAAGGGGAGTACACGGGGCTGCTGGTGATCCGCGCGTACCACCAACATCGCGGCCAGGAGCGCCGCACTGTCTGCCTGATCCCCGTTTCGGCGCATGGGACCAATCCCGCGAGCGCGGTGATGGCGGGCTTTTGCGTGGTGGTCGTGGCCTGCGACGAGCGCGGTAACGTGGACCTGGACGACCTGCGCGCCAAGGCCGCCGAGCACCACGAGCGCCTCGGCGCGCTCATGATCACCTACCCTTCCACCCACGGCGTGTTCGAAGAGGGGATCCGCGAGATGTGCGAGGTCGTCCACGCGCACGGCGGGCAGGTGTACATGGACGGCGCCAACATGAACGCCCAGGTGGGGCTGTGCCGGCCAGCCGACTTCGGCGCCGACGTCTGTCACCTCAATCTGCACAAGACCTTCTGCATCCCCCACGGTGGCGGCGGGCCCGGCATGGGCCCGATCGGCGTTGCGAAACACCTGGCGCCGTTTTTGCCGGGGCACCCGCTGCTGGAGCGGCGCAGCGAGCAGGCGATCGGCCCCGTGGCCGCGGCGCCCTACGGCAGCCCCAGCATCCTGCCGATCCCATGGATGTACATCGCGCTGATGGGTGCGGCGGGGTTGCGGCGCGCCACCGAAGTCGCGATCCTCAACGCCAACTACATGGCCAAGCGACTGTCGGCGCAGTATCCCGTCCTCTACAGCGGCGCACGCGGGCGGGTGGCCCACGAGTTCATCCTGGATTGCCGCCACTTCAAGGCGAGCGCCGACGTCAGCGTGGATGACATCGCGAAGCGGCTCATGGATTACGGCTTCCACGCGCCCACCATGTCGTTCCCGGTGGCCGGAACCCTCATGATCGAGCCCACCGAGAGCGAGTCCAAGGAGGAGCTCGACCGCCTGTGCGACGCCCTGATCGCCATTCGTGACGAGATCCGCGCGATCGAGGAGGGCCACGGCGACCGCCACGACAACCCGCTGAAGAATGCGCCGCACACCATCGCGGCCGTCACCGCCAACGACTGGAATCACCCCTACACCCGGGAGCAGGCGGCGTTTCCCGCGCCGTGGCTGCGCGAACGCAAGTTCTGGCCATCGGTGGGGCGCATCGACAACGTGCACGGCGACCGCAATCTGGTCTGCACCTGCCCGCCCGTCGAGGCGTACTCCTGAGGTCGGCCGTGCAGGACGACCAGCCGAGCCCGCGCATCTCGCAGCCGCCGGCGGCAGCCGACCCGGGGGCCGACCCTCCCGCGCTCGGCGACGAGCCCGCCTATATCGCGCTGGACCCAGAGTTCGAAGCGAAGCTGCGCACCCGCCGCGCCGCCGCGCGCCAGCGCCGGGAGGGGTCGGCGCACACCGCCTCCGCCGATGAGAAGGGCCTCAAGCGCTGGGGCCCGTTCTCGCTGGTGGAGGAGATCGGGGAGGGTCCGGCTGGGGTGGTGTGGTTCGCGCATGACTCGCGCGCCGACCGCGTGGTCGTGCTCAAGCTGTTGCGCAGCGCGTCGGTCGCCGGGAGCCAGCTCGCGCAGGCCCGCGCCGAGGCTGCACGAGCGTTGGGTCCACGGCTGGCCGGGCTTGTGCATCCGTGTCTGCTGCCCGTGCTGGGCGTCGAGGAGCATCAGGGCCGCGTGGGCCTGCTCATGGAGGTGGTCGAGGGGCGCAGCCTCGCCGAGCAGCTGCGCGACAAGGGGTCGCTCGGCGTGATGGGGACGCTGCAGGTGGGCATCGACGCGTGCTCGGCGCTGACGGCCGTGCACGCGGCGGGGCTGGTGCACAAGGACGTCAAGACACGCAACGTCATGCTGCAGCCGCAGGGGCGCGCGGTGCTCATGGACGTCAGCACCGCGCCGCAGGGCGGGCCGGGGCGCACCGACCGGGAGATCGCGTTGTCCGGCGCGCCGCAATACATGGCGCCCGAGCTGCTGTGCGGCGGGGAGCCTTCACCGTGCACGGACATCTACTCGCTGGGCGTCTTGCTCTTCAATTGCGTGACGGGCAATTTCCCGGTGAAGGGTCCCATGGTCCGCCAGTTGCGCGAGGCGCACGCCAGGGGCGAGTCCACGCGGCTGGGTCAGCTGCGCCCGGAGCTGCCGGAGGTGTTCACGTCGGTGATCGACCGGGCGATCAGTCTCGATCCGGCGCAGCGCTACGCCGAAGCCCAGGAGATGCTGGAGGCGCTCGTGGCGGCGCGGGAGGCGGTCACGGCGGGCGTCCCGCCCATGCGCAGAACGGGAGTCGGTGGCGCCTTCGGCCAGCTGCCGGCGCCGCTGCGCGCGCTGCTCGTCCTGGCGGGCGTAGGCCTCTTGATCCTGCTCATGTGGTCGAGGACGCGCTGACGCGGCGGCCGGCCGGCCGCGCGACTGGCCGATGACCGGCTCCTGTGGCATCCTACTGCCCGCGCTCCCCACGTCCCGGCCTCCCGTGCAGGTGATCCGTTGACCCCGCCGACCCCCGTTCCCGACGACGTCCGCCTTCGCGCGCAGGAGCTGGCGGGCGAGATCCGTCGCCACAACGAGCTGTACTACAAGCGGGCCACGCCGCGGATCAGCGACGCGGCCTACGACGCGCTAGTGGCCGAGCTCGCCCTTCTGCAGGAGCGATATCCGCAGCTGCGCGAGGAGACATCGCCCACCGAGACGGTCGGCAGCGACCTCACCGAGGGCTTCCCCAGCCTGTTCCACAGCGTGCCCATGATCTCGCTCTCGAACACCTACGAGCGGGCCGAGGTCGAGGCCTTCCACACCCGGCTGACGCGGCTCTTGGGTCACGAGCCACACGCCTACGTCATGGAGCCCAAGATCGACGGGGTGGCGGCGGCGCTGCGCTACGTGGGCGGCGCGCTCGATGTGGGATTGACCCGCGGCGACGGCCGCCGCGGCGACGTCGTGACCGAAAACCTGCGCACCGTGTCCGACATCCCCAAGACGGTCGACGCCCGCCGGCTGCGCGTGCTGTGCGGGCCCGCCGACTTCCACGAGATGCGCGGCGAGGTCTACATGCCCGTCGCGGAGTTCCAGCGCTTCAACGCCGCTCGCGAGGAGGGAGGGCTCGTCGCCTTCGCCAATCCGCGCAACGCGACGGCGGGCACGCTCAAGACGCTGGACACCTCCGAGGTGGCGCGCCGGCCGCTGCGCTTCTGGGCGTACAGCATCGCCGTGCCGGGCCCGGCCGCCCTGCGCTCGCACTGGGCCGTGTTGGACGCCCTGGCCGAGCTGGGCTTTCCCGTGTGCGACCGCCGCCGCCGCGTCGCCGACCTGCCGGAGCTCTTCGCGGCGCTCGACGAGCTGGAGGCCGCCCGCGACGGCTTGCCGTTCCAGATCGACGGCGCCGTGGTGAAGCTCGACGACACGACGGTCTGGGACGAGCTGGGCGCGACCAGCAAGAGCCCGCGCTACGCCATCGCGTTCAAGTTCGCCCCCGAGCAAGCCGTAACGGTCGTGGAGTCGATCGCGGCCTCCGTGGGCCGCACGGGCGTGGTCACGCCGGTGGCGAACCTGCGAGCGGTGGAGCTGGCCGGGACGACCGTCGCGCGCGCCACGTTGCACAACCAGGACGAGGTGGACCGCAAGGACGTGCGCGAAGGCGACACCGTGATCATCGAGAAAGGGGGCGATGTCATTCCCAAGGTGGTGGAGGTCGTCGCCGCGCGACGGTCGAAGGGCGCGCGGCCCTACCACCTGCCCGCCGAGTGTCCCAGCTGCGGCAGCGCGCTCGTGCGCCGCGAGGGCGAAGTCGCCATCCGCTGCGTCAACCCGGATTGCCCCGCGCAGCAGCGCGGGCGCATCCTGCACTGGGCCGCACGCGACGCCATGGACATCGAGGGGCTGGGCGAGCGCTGGGTCGATCTCTTCCTGCAGCAGGGGCTGCTGCGGGGCATCCCCGACCTCTACCGGCTGCGTCGCGAGCCGCTGGCGCAGCTTCCCGGCTGGGGCGAGAAGAGCGCCGACAATCTGGTGCGGCGCGTGGAGGCCTCGCGGCAGCGCCCGCTGGAAAACCAGATCTTCGCGCTGGGCATGCGCCACGTCGGGATCGCCGCCGCGCGCCAGCTCGCCGCGCATTTCGGCAGCTTCACCGCGCTGCGGGCGGCGGGCTTGGAGCAACTGGAAGCGGTGGAGGAGGTCGGCCCCGTGGTCGCCGCCAGCGTGCGCGAGGAGCTCGACCGCCGCACGCCTGTGTTGGACGAGCTGCAGGAGCTCGGCCTGCTCGCCACCACGCGCGCGCCCAAGCCCGTCGTGGTGCCCGGTGCGACGCCGTTCGCCGGCAAGACGATCGTCCTCACGGGCACGCTCTCGAAGCTGGAGCGCCGCGCGGCCAGGCAGCGCATCGAGGCGATGGGCGGAACGATCGCCGTCAGCGTCAGCAAGAAGACCGATCTCGTCATCGCGGGCGAGCAGGCCGGCAGCAAGCTGGACAAGGCGCGCGAGCTGGGCGTGGAGGTCTGGGACGAGGAGCGCTTCCTGCGCGCGTTGCAGGAGGCGGGGTCGTGAGCGCGCTCTTGCCGCAGGACGGTCCTGCACCGGTGCTGCTGGCCGCCACGGTCGCGCGGCGCGCCGGAGTGACCGTGCTGGTGCCCCTCGATCCCGGCGGTGAGACCTGCTTCGTGGAGACCGGCGAGCCGCTGCCTGAGGGCAACCTGCGGCTGTGGCTGACCGAGCCACCCGTGGAGGCGGAGACGTCCGCCGACCGCGACGCCTCGCTGGAGGCCATCCTCGCGACGCTGTGGCCGGCCTCCGTCATGCTCGGCGCTGTGCGCCTGCAACAGGCGCGCGCCATCGACAACCGCGTCGACATGGAGGGCGAGCTCTGCGTGTGGGCCGACCTGCTGGCCGCGCTGCTGGCGTGGTGGTCGGAGCAGGACGAGCGCTTCCGCCGCGCTCGGCTCGCGGCGCTGCAGGAGCACGATCCGCTGCTGGCAGCGTTGCTGCACGTGCAAGCACCCGCACGGGCGCAGCAGAGCGGCCCGCGCACCGCGGCGCCGGTGTGGCAGCATCTGCCGGGCTTCTTCCTCGAGCCCGCGCCCCAAGTACCCCCGCCCGACGCGGCGGCCTGGGCGGCCTGGACCGCGCGCAACGTCGAGGAGATCCTGGGCGAGAGTGGCGGCCTCGCGCGGCTGTTGGGTGAGCGCTTCGAGGTGCGCGAGGGGCAGATCGAGATGGCGCAGCGCGCTGGCCGTGCGCTCGACCGCCGCGAGCACCTGATGGTCGAGGCCGGCACCGGCATCGGCAAGTCCGCGGCCTACCTGGTCGCCGCCCTGCTGCACGCGGCCCGCAACAGCGAGCGCACGATCGTCAGCACCTACACCAAGGCCCTCCAGCACCAGCTGGTCGAGGAGGATTTGCCCTTGCTGGCACGCCTGGGCTACCCCGGGCGCATCCGCCTGCTGCTGGGCCGCAGCAACTATCTCTGCACGCGCCAGCTGCGCCGGGCGCTGTTGCACCACGCCGGCAGTCGCGACGAGGCGCACGCGCAGCTGGCGCTGGCGCTGTGGCACCGCCAAAGCCGCCAGGGGCGCCGCGTCGAGCTGGCCGAGCACCCGTTCTTCGAGGAGCATTGGGCGCCGCTCTTCGACTCGCTGGAGCCCTGCTCGCCACACATCTGTCACCGCGACCCGGGCTGCTTCGTGGTGGAAGCCCGCCGCAAGGCCAAGGAGGCCGACGTCGTGGTGGTCAACCACTCGCTGCTCATGATGGACCTCAAGAGCGCCCAATCGATCCTGGGTCCCTCGCGGATCCTGATCGTGGACGAGGGTCACGAGCTCCCCGAGGTGGCCACGCGGGCGCTCAGCCACTGGGTTGCCCGCGAGCGGCAGGAGATCTACCGCAACCTCGCCGGCGAGCGGCACCGTCCGGGCGCAATGCGCGAAGTGCTGGCCGGCCTCGCCGAGTCCGCCCACGAGACGGCGCTGGCCGCACGCGTGCAGGAGCGGGCGGCGGCGTGCGACCGGGCGCTCGACGTCTTCCAGAACGCGTTCGCCAGCTGGTTCTCCGCCGTGGAGTCCAGCTGCGTCGCCCGCCTGGGGGCAGGCCACGCGCGAGCGGGGCGGCACCGCTACCACGACGGCGACGAGGCGTTCGGCCCGGTGCGCGTCGAGACGCAGCGCCTGCTGGAAGCGGCCGACCGCCTGGATGTCGCCCTCGCCGAGGTCCTCGATACGAGTGGCGCGTTGGCCGAGCTGGCGGCCGCGGTCGACGAGGAGCGCGACGGCCTGGCCTCGCTGCTGCAGCTGCACCGCGAGCTCACGGCCGCGGTGCGCTTCTGCCTGGCCGCCGCCGATCAGGACTGGGTGTATTGGGTCGAGTGGGGCGGAGAGCGCGGGCTGATCGCAGTGGTGGCCGCGCCCTTGACCGTGGAGCAGCCGCTGGCCGCGCTGTGGGACGCGTATTACCGCACGGTGGTCATGACCAGCGCGACCCTGGCCGTGGGCGACGACTTCACGGCGTTTGCCGAGGCCGTCGGCTTCACCAAGGTGTCACGCTTCACCGACAGCCTGGTGGCGCGCAGCCCGTTCCACTACGACGAGCAGGCGTTGGTGCTGACCACGCCGGAGCTGCCGGGTCCCGACGACGCGGAGTTTCCGGCGGCGATCGCCCGCGTGGTCGCGCGCATCGCCCGCCGCGTGCCCACCAAGACGCTCGTGCTCTCCACCAGCTACCAGCTGATCGAGAAGGTGGCCCTGGAGCTGGCCGAGCAGCTCGCGCTGCAGGATGACGATCTGTTCCGCATGCCGGAGGGCCCGCTCGCGCCCGAGCTCCTGGTGCAGACGCCCGGCGTCGACGGTGCCCGGCTGGCCGAGCGCTTCCGCCGCGCGGAAGCAGCGGTCCTGCTGGCCACGGGCAGCTTCTGGGAGGGGGTGGACTTCCCGGGACGCGAGCTGGAGGTCCTGGTCGTGCCCAGGCTGCCCTTCGGCGTGCCGACCGAGCCGCTCACGGAGGGACGCTACGAGCGAGCGCGCCGGCTGGGGCGCGATCCGTTCCAGGAGGTGGCGCTGGTGGATGCGGTGCTGCGCCTCAAGCAGGGGATCGGGCGGCTATTGCGCTCGCGCGAGGACCGCGGCGTGGTGCTGCTGCTGGACCAGCGGCTGCAGGCACGGGCCTACGGCGTCACGTTCCTGCAGTCGTTGCCCCGCACCTGCGAGCTGGTGCCGACGCTCGCGGAAATGGGCGACCGCGTCGTGCGCTTCCTGCGCGCCGCTGCGCCCGCGCCGGCCCGCAGCCGGGCCGGGCGGGCCTGAGCTCGCCGCGGCGCCGGCCTAGGCTTGGTCACTCAGTGCTGTCCGCGTCGAACAACCGGTGCAGCCACATCCGGGCGAGCTGATTCTGCGGATCGTCCCGCAGCACGGCCTCGAGGTCGACGCGGGCCTGCCTCCGCTGGCCCAGCGAGCAGAGGGCCACCGCGCGCATCGTACGTGCCTCCAGGTGGCCGGGCCGGTGCGACAGCACGCTGTCGCACAGCGCGAGGGCCTCGTCGGGCCGCCCGAGGTCGTAGACCACGCCCGCCAGGCGCAGGTCGACGTTCAAATTGCTCGCGTCGCGGCCCAGTGCCGCGCGGTAGACCCGTTCCGCCCCGCGCAGGTCACCCGTGTCGATCAACAGGTCGCCCAGCTTCCACGTGGCCTTCCAGTTGCGGGGGTCCGACTCGAGCGCCTGGCGGTAGGCGTCTTGCGCCTGATCGTAGTCCAAGCGCCCCAGCGCCCGGTCCCCATCCTCGATGCAGCGCAGCGCCCGCAGCACCCGCTTGGGATCGCTGCGGACGGACCCGCCGTCGATCTCGCCCGGTGATACATAGCCCAGTGCGGCCAGCCCTTCGCGCATCTGCGCATCCATCCGGCCCGACGGTGAAGCGATCGCGGGGGGCACGTGGTCCAGGGCGTGCAGCGCGTCCAGCAGCGCGCGCAACTGAGCCGACCGCGCAGGTTGCAGGGACAGCTGGTTGACGGCCTCCTGCGGATCCTGCTCGAGCGCGTAGAGCTCGGGTTCGGGCGCCGTGATGTACTTCCATCCGCCGCTGCGGATGCAGGCCAAGGGCGCCGCGCCGTGGTTGAAGAACGGCACGAGGGATTCGGCGTAGAGCGCCCGGGCCGGGGCCCGCGCGCCCCGCGCCAGCTCCAGCAGCTCCACGCAGGGGCCCGCGGGCCGCTCGCTCGCTCCCGCCCATGCCAGCAAGGTGGGCGCGATGTCGATCAGGCAGGCCGGCTCCGCCACGCGCTGCGCCGCCGCGTCGTGCCCCGGAGGCTTGAGGAGCAGCGGCACCCGCAGGGTCGTGTCGTAGACGAAGAAGCCGTGCTGCTGCTCGCCATGCTCGCCGAATGCCTCGCCGTGATCGCCCGCCAGGACGATGCCCGTGCGCTCCCACAGCCCGCGCTCTTGCAAGCCGCGCAGCAGGCGGACGATCCCGTCCTCCATCGTGGCGATCTCGCCGGCGTAGCCCTGCCCTACGTACGGCGGCGGCGGATCGTAGGGAGCGTGGGCGTCGAAGTAGTGCACCCACAGCAGGAACGGTTCCTCGCCTAGCGCGGCCAGGGCGGCCAGCGCCAAGTCGGTGGTCTCGGCCGCACGCCGTTGCACGCGCCGGCCGCTCTCCGCGCCGGCCGTGGCCCGCAGGTCGTCGTCGTATTGATCGAACCCGCGGGCGAGGCCAAACCGGTGGTCGAGGATGAACGTGCTCACCACGGCGGCGGTGGCGTAGCCGTGTCGCTTGAGGATCACCGCCACCGTCTCCAGGCTGTCGGGGCCATCGGGCGGCGCATTGTTGCGCAGCCCGTGCTCGAAGGGCGCACGGCCGGTCAACATGCTCGCGTGCGCCGGCAACGTGAGCGGGTACGGAGTGAAGGCGTTCTCAAAGACCACGCCGTGGGCGGCCAGCAGGTTGGAGGCGGGGGTGTGCGCGCCGGCGCGGCCGTAGCACTGCAGGTAATCCGGCCGTACGGTATCCACCGTGATCAGCAAGAGGTTGCTGCGGCCGTCGAGAGCGGCCGCGCGCGCCGGCGCTCCTGCCGGCACATTCTGTCCGGGCGTTTGCTGGCATGCGGCAGCGAGCAGCGACGCAAGGAGCGCGGCCAGCAGCCGGCGCTCGCGGCGCCGCGCGCTGCGCACCCTGCGATGTCGCCCGCGTTGGCGAGCGTGCGCAAGCGTGCCGTGCTCCGGCAGCGCTTGCCCCTGCGCGCTGGAATGCATACCTGGCAGCTCGCATGAGCTGCTGGGGGGTGGTTCGATCCGGCGTCGGGGGTTGGCGCTGCTACGAGCACGTGGGGTGGGAGTCAGCGACCGAGCAGCAATAAAAGTATAGCAGCACCACGTCTTTGTGTCTCCTCCAAGCTCGCACCTGGGCCTGTCCACGGTCGGGGTGAGGGGCTATCTTCCGGACTCGGAAGCAGGCGGCGCGCCCCGGCGCCGCCGTAGGTCCCGCGGCGTCCGCGCGCTCGCGCGCCGCTGCCTGACCCAGGAGGCGACCATGGCGAAGGCGCAGCCGGTCCGCGCGCCGCGTGGCGGGGCGCTCACCTGCAGGGGTTGGGTGCAGGAAGCGGCCTACCGGATGATCCAGAACAACCTCGACCCCGACGTGGCCGAACGGCCCGACGAGCTGGTGGTGTACGGCGGGCGGGGCAAGGCGGCGCGCAGCTGGGAGGCGTTTCACGCCATCCTGCACGAGCTGCGGCAGCTCGACGACGAGCACACGCTGCTGGTGCAGAGCGGCAAGCCCGTGGCGGTCATGCCGAGCCATCCCGACGCGCCGCGGGTGCTATTGGCCAACAGCCTGCTCGTGCCGCGCTGGGCCACCTGGGAGCACTTCGACGCCCTCGACCGGCAGGGCCTCATGATGTACGGGCAGATGACGGCCGGCAGCTGGATCTACATCGGCACCCAGGGAATCCTGCAAGGCACCTACGAGACCCTCGCGGCTCTGGCGCGCAAGCAGGGGTGGGAAGACCTGCGGGGCAGGCTGGTGGTGACAGCCGGCCTGGGCGGAATGGGTGGCGCTCAGCCGCTGGCGGTGACCATGAACGAGGGGGTCTGCCTGTGCGTGGAGGTAGACCCGCATCGGATCGAGCGCCGGCTGCAGACCCGTTACTTGATGGACTCGTGCACGGACCTCGACGAGGCGCTGCGCCGCTGTCGCCAGGCCTGCGCCCAGCAGCGACCGTACTCGGTGGGCCTGCTGGGCAACGCCGCCGACATCCTGCCGCAGCTGCTTCGCCGCGGTGAGGCCATCGACGTCGTCACCGACCAGACCAGCGCCCACGACCCGCTGCACGGCTACGTCCCCAATCGCATGACGCTCGACCAGGCGCTGCGGCTGCGCCAGGACGACCCTGCGCGCTCCACGCAGGAGGCCATGCGCGCCATGCGCGAGCATTGTGAGGCCATGGTGGGGCTCTTGCGCGCGGGCAGCACGGTGTTCGACTACGGAAACAACCTGCGTGGCATGGCGCGCGACGCCGGGTTCGCTGACGCGTTCGCCTACCCCGGGTTCGTTCCAGCGTACATCCGGCCGCTGTTCTGCGAGGGCAAGGGCCCGTTCCGCTGGGTGGCCCTGAGTGGGGATGCTGCCGACATCGCGGCCACCGACGCCATGATCCTGGAGATGTTTGGCAGCGAGGAGCCGCACCTGCGCCGCTGGATCGAGCTGGCCGCGCGCCAGGTGGCCTTCCAGGGGTTGCCCGCGCGGATCTGCTGGCTGGGCTACGGGCAGCGGGCGCGAGCAGGGCTCGGCTTCAACGAGCTGGTGCGTACGGGCAAGGTGAACGCCCCGATCGTGATCGGGCGCGACCACCTCGACAGCGGCTCGGTGGCCAGCCCCTACCGCGAGACCGAGGGGATGCTCGACGGCAGTGATGCGGTAGCCGACTGGCCCATCCTCAACGCGCTGATCAACGCGGTGAACGGAGCGAGCTGGGTGTCGGTGCATCACGGCGGCGGCGTGGGAATGGGGCTCTCGATCCACGCCGGCCAGGTGATCGTGGCCGATGGGACGCCGCAGGCCGCGCTGCGCCTGCAGCGGGTGCTCACGACCGATCCGCTCATGGGCGTGGCGCGCCACTACGATGCCGGCTACGACGAAGCGTGCCGCTTTGCGCAGGGGAAGGGCCTGCACTTCCCGATGCCGTCACGCGCCCCGCGATGAGCCAGCGTTTGCCCGCCGACCTCTTGCTGGACGACATCGACGCGCTCTACACCGTGCACCGCGCCGGTGACGACGCGGGACCGCGCCGCGGCGACACCCTGGGTGACGTGGGGCTCGTGGGCGGCGGCGCGGTCGCGGCGCTGCGCGGCGAGATCGTGGCCGCCGGTGCCGCCGCCGACGTGCTGGCGAGCGCTCGGCTCTTGCCCGGCGGCGTGCGCATCGACTGCTCCGGCAAGGCCGTGGTGCCGGGGCTGGTGGACGCCCACACCCACGCACTGTTCGCGCAGCCCCGCGCCGCGGAGTTCGCGCGTCGCCTGGCCGGCGAAAGCTACCCGTCGATCGCCCAGGCCGGCGGAGGGATCCGCGCCAGCGTCCGCGACTTCCGCGCCCTGCCCGAGAGCCGCTTGCGCGCGCTGACCCGCGCGCGCTTGCGCAGCGCGTTGCGGTACGGCACGACAACTATTGAAGTGAAAAGCGGTTACGGGCTTGACCTCGAGCAGGAGCTGAAGGCGCTGCGGGCGCTGCGCGCGGTGACGGCCGAGCGCGGCCTGCCCCGCGTGGTGGCCACCTGTCTGGCCGCCCACGAGTTCCCCGACGAATGGCAGCACGATCGCGAAGGCTACGTGCAGCTGGTGTGCTCCAGCATCTTGCCCCAGGTCGCGCACGAAGGGCTGGCCGAGCGCGTGGACGTCTTCTGCGAGCCGGGGGTGTTCACGCCGCAGCAGAGCCGCGCGATCCTGCTCGCCGCGCGCGAGCTGGGCTTGCGTGGATGTGTGCACGCCGACGAGCTCGCCGGCAGCGGGGGCGCCGAGCTCGCCGCGGAGCTGGGCGCCGACAGCGCGGACCATCTGGGGCGCGTCTCACCCGCGGGCATCCTGGCCCTCGCGCGCAGCCGCACGGTGGGCGTGCTCCTGCCCGGGACCATCTTCAGCCTGGGCCTGGACACGTGGGCGCCCGCCCGCGAAATGATCGGGGCGGGCGTGGCGCTGGCACTGGCCACCGACTTCAACCCGGGGAGCTGCTACTGCGAGTCGTTGCCACTGGTGATGGCCATCGCATGCACCCGCATGCATCTCTCGCCGGCCGAGGCCCTGGTGATGGGCACCCTCAACGCCGCCTGGGCCGTGGGGCGCGCCGGCGCCGTGGGCAGCCTGACCCCGGGCAAGCGCTGCGACCTGGTCGTGCTACGCTGCGCGAGCGTGGAGGAGCTGATCCAGCACCTGGGCCAGGACGAGATCGACACGGTCGTTCTCGACGGCCGCATCGTCGGGCGCGCGGCCACCTGACGTCCGCTCCTCACGCGGCCGATCCCGCTCTGCGCGGAGGGTGGGAAAAGAATGCCTGCCCCCTCCGGGAGGCGCCGCCGCGCACCCGAAACTGGCTGGTAGAGGACTTGCTATGAGACCCGCGGGATCATCCGTCCCGAATGCGCCCCGCGCGTCCAAGAATGGTCGCGCTGGCCCCGCGGGAGGAAGCCGGTCGGGGGTATTCCACACTCCCCGACGGCCTTGCGTTGCACGTCGCGCGACCGCCGCGCCGGGCGGCGGGCAGAACGCAGCGTCCAGGGGGAGAGGTCCGCTCGCGTTGGACGAGCCGAATCAGCTGGGCATCTCGGGGTCGCATCCGCTGCAGGAGACCGCGTGAGCAAGATCACGGAACTCCGGCGCGAGGCCACGGAAGCAATCCGCGCCCGTCACTTCGAGGGGGCGACGAAGCTCTACGAGCGAATCTGCGGCCTGGACGGAAGCAACCCTGGATATCGCAACGAGTTGGGCGACATCTTCGTGAAGATGGGCAACGTGCCTAGCGCGGTGGAGAACTTCGAGAAGGCCATCGAGCTCTACATGGCCGTCGGCCTGACCAACAACGCGGTCGCCGTCCACAAGAAGATCCTGCGCTTCGATCCAGACCGGCTGGACAGCCACTGGGGCCTGGCCGACATCCGCCGCCGCCAGGGCCTGGACACGGAGGCCTCCGCCAGCTTCCTGGAGTTCCTGGAGCGCGCCGACGGGATCCAGGAGAGGGACCGTGACGTCTTCCTGGACCGCTGCGCGTTGCTCATCGAGAACATGCCCGACGACCTCCAGATCCTCAGCAAGCTGGAGGAGATCTACCAGAAATGGGGGCTGGCGGAGGAGCGCGCCCGCATCCTGATCTGCAAGGCCAGGCTCGCCCACGCCTCGGGCGAGAGCGGCGTGGCCGAGCACTACATCGCGCGGGCGCGGGAGCTGGTCGCGCGTCTGGACTCGATCCCCGAATACGCCGACCTGCCCGCCGCCGCCCACGGGCGCCACGAGGGCGGTGCGACGCCCGCTGCGGCGCCGGCCCACGCGCCGGCCCCGGCGTATGCGTCCGGTCCTGCAGTTGCTCAACCGGCGGCCTACGCGCCCACCCGTGGCGCGGGGGGCGCCCACATCTCTGCGCCGGCGCCGGCGCCCGCAACAGCGCACGCGCACGTGGCGACTCACGCGCCGCCGCCGGGCGCGGCCGACGCGCCCACGGCCTCCAGCCGCTCCGTGCCGGAGATCGCGGGGCACGACCTCAATTTCGAGCTGGATCTCGATACGCGCGACGAGTCCGGCGCTGCACCCACGCCCTCCGTCCAGCTCACCCAAGAGCTTGTGCATCAGGTGGGCACCGCAGCGCGACAGGGGGCGCCGTCCAGCGCCGCGGAGACCGCGTCGCCGCAGCGCGCGCCAGCCCCGGCTGCCGGGACCCCCCGGCCGGAGGGTGGCGGCTTCAACCTGCTCGACGAGATCCTGGCCGACGGTGATCGCGGGCTCGATCTCAACCACACCGACCAGCAACAGGTCCATGCCATCGTGCGGGACCTGCAGGGCCAGGTCGGCTCGGAGGTCGCTCCCGACGATTACAAGGGGCAGTACGACCTGGGCCTGGTGTACATGGACATGGCGCTCTACGAGCAGGCGATCGCGGCCTTCGATCTGGCCGCCGCGGGCGACGACGGCCGGTTGAAGGCGCTGGAGATGAAGGGAGTCTGCCTGAGGCGGATGGGGCGCCTGGACGACGCGCTGGCCACCTACCGCGAAGGGCTGCGCGTCGCGGGGCTACCGGCGCGTTTCTACCTCGGGCTGCTCTACGAGGTCGGGAACTGTCTGGAGGAGCTGGGGCGCTTCGACGAGGCCCTGGACTACTACGGGCGGGTCGCGGCGCTGGACGCCGGCTTCCTCGATGTCCAGAAGCGGCTCACGCGCCTGCAGGTCCCGCGTTAGGCGCTCCGCCGCGGCGCGCCTGACCGCGGCGCGCGGGTCGCCGCTCGCTGGGCGACCGCACCACGCGCTTGGCGGCTTGCCGCACCGCTGGCTCTGCGTTACGCTGCCGCAGTCGCCCTGCCTCCCGGTGCAGCCCGCGTTGAAATCGACCCATCCAGGCGACCGCACCGTCCTTCCCGCGCGACCCACGCTCTTGCTCCACTGCGCGGTGGCGCTGGCCGCCGCTTGGACGTGCACAGCCGCGGCCATGAGCTGCGCGGCCGTGGCGCGTGCGGCGAGCGCGCCGGACGCTGGCTCGACCGCTGCGCAGCCGCCCCTCTCCGCAGCGAACACCACGCCGGACTCGTTGCCCCGCCTCGCGCCCCCGCCCGGCGGGCCGACGGCCGGCGTGCCCCCGCCGGGCGATGCGGCGGCCACGAAACCCGCGGCGGCGGCCGCGGATACCGCCCACGGCGCTGGCACCGCACAACCCGAGGCTTTTCCGTTGCCCGCGCGCGCGCGCCCGCCCTGGGTTGCGGCGGCGGACATGCATGCCGGCGACCTGGAAGCGCATCGTCCGGCCACCCTCGCAGACGTGCTGGAGGATCTTCCGCACGCCGTCGTGCGCATCGCGGGAGACCGGGGTGCGCCGGCATTCCTGAGCCTCTCCCCGGTGGACCTGCCCGCGCCCGAGATCCTGCTCGACGGCGTTCCCTCCCGCAGCCCGGCCGATCTCGACCCCGCGCTGTGGGACCGCAGCGCGGCGGGGCTGGGAGACGTGCGCGGCGAGCAGCCGGCGCGCGCCACGCCGGCGCCGGTCCCCGGCGCGCCCAGTGCCGTGCGCCTGCTCTCCGATCCGGGCGCCATCGGCCAGACGGTGGTGCGCACGCACTTCGCCAAGCAGCAGGGGCAGACCTACCTGCGGTCGCTCGCCCTGACGACACCCGACGCGCCAAAGTCGCTGCGGCTGGAATACGAGGAGTGGAAGGCCGAGGACGGCATCGATTTCCTGCTGTTTCCCGGCGCCGCGACGGACGTGCTCGGCAGGGCCAAGATGCGCCGCTTTCGAGCGGGCTTCGACCTGCGTGGCGCGCAGTGGCGGGCGGGCGTGCTGTTCGGGCGCGGGCGGCGCTTCGACACGGCAACGGCGCGCTCGAACGGGACCACCGAGCGCTGGACCGGGGACGTTGCGCTGGCCCTGGATGTGCTGCGCGGCGACGCATTCTGGCAGGCGCGCGGCTACCACCTCGACTGGCACGACCAGGATTTCGTCCACGGCGAGATTCGCGACGCCTCGCGCCAGGGCCTCCAACTGACACGCAGCACGGCGGGCGACGGGCTCTGCCTGTCGGTGGGGATCGAGCGCCAGACCGCGCGCTTCACGGCCGCGGACTCCGCCCTGCGGGTGGTCTCCGATCCCGCATATGTGGGGCACGCGGGCGCTGGCGTAACGCGGCACGTATCGTCGTGCTGGCAGGCGCAACTGTCCGGGGATGTCCTCTACGCGGAGCAGGCGTCCGACCGCTTCGGAGGCGAGGGCGGCGCCACGCTGACCTACGCGCCCGCGCGGCGCCTGACGCTGCAGACCACGCTGCGGCGCGCCCTGCGTACACCAACGCTGCTGGAGACCGACGGGTTCGTGAGCTTCGACCTGCCGTCGGCCGTGCCCTTCACCGTCACGCGCGGGGGGGCCGGACGCACGCTCCCGCTCGAGCGGCAGGACGCCTGGGCGGCGCGCGCTGGGCTGCGGCTGGGCCGGCTGCGGACCCAGGCCGGTCTGGAGCGCCACTGGCTCGGTGACGGCATCGGGTGGCAGCCGGATCCGGGGACCGACACCGAGCGCACGGCGCATACGGTGGGCGGGCTCACGCTGCGCATCGACCAGGTCGTCGGCGATGCGGAGCTCAACCTGGGCACAGCGCGCCACGGGCTCGCCGGGCGGGTGTGGGGGCACCGCGTTCTGGGCGGTCTGCACCACGCGCTCGACCGTGGCGCAGGTTGGCCGCGCGAGGCGGTCACCGTGCAGCTGCGCTGGTGGCACGTGCTGCTGGGCCCGCACGATCGCTTCAGCGTCATCTACGAGTTCCGGCACCTGGGGCCGCGCTACGACGATCGCCTGGCCCCGTACGACATCCTGGCGCCCGACGTCACGCGTCACGACCTGCGCTTCGCGCTGCAGCTGCGCGATGCCGAGCTCTACCTGGCGCTCTGGAACCTCACGGATGCCGTGCAGCAGGAGGTCGCCGGTACGCGAGGACGGTCCCGCGAGCTGGTGTGGGGACTGGCCTGGCCGTTCTTCAATTGAGCCTCTGGCGCCGCTCGTCGATCGAGCCGGCTGTACCGGCCATCGCGCAGGAACGCGTGGCCGGCCCTTCGACCTGAACCACCGGGCCTCCCACCCGCTCGCCTCCAGGCTGCCATGCGCGAAATGTTCGCTACGGCCGTGCGCCGCGCGGTCGTGTTGCTGCTCCTCTGCGGGCTTGGCTGGGCGGGAGACCGGCTGGCCTCCCGGCCGCCGGCCTGGCTGCGCCAGGACCCCATCGTCCATCCCTTCGGCCTGGGGAGTAACGCTTCCGAGGATTCGCTCAAGTTCCGTGCGGCAGAGGGCGACACCCTCCAGGGGGAAACGGTTGCCGACCTGCCGCCGATCACGGCGCAGGCACGGCTGGCCATCAATCGGGCGACGGCTCGCGACCTCGAGCGGCTGCCGCGCATCGGCCCCACGCTGGCCGCGCGCATCGTGGCGATGCGAGACAGCCTTGGCGGGTTCACGTCGCCGCAGGACCTGCGGCGCGTGAAGGGGATTGGGGCTTCGACGTTGGCGCGCCTGGCCCCGCTGCTGGATTTCCGCTGAGGAGCACGCTACGGGCGTGCCGCTTGCAAGTTGCAGCGGCAGGGCGGGCGGGGCTGGCGGACGCGGCCGGGGGGGATCCCAACCGCGTTCGTTTGCAACGGACTGTGGACGCGCGCCGCGAGAGGGAGCGCGCGCGGAGGGGGGCATACAAATTGCAGCCTGCCACGGGCGCCGTGCAATCCCCCCTACGATCGCTCGCTCTGCAAGCTCTCCGCGCTAGGGGTACGCTTTGAAGGACAAGATCGCCGGCAAGCTCCTGGAGGCCAATCTGGTCAACCAGGAGCAGTTGCAGAAGGCTCTCGAGCTCCAGAAGAAGGAGGGCGGCTCGCTGGGCATCAACCTCGTGAAGACGGGGGCGATGTCCGAGGCGGCCTACGCCGACTTCCTGGGCCGGATGTACAACCTGCCCGTCGTCCGCCTGAGCGACACGGACGTGGAGCCGGAGGTCACGTCGCTGATCCCAGCCGACGTCGCCACGCGCTTCCAGGTGATTCCCCTGCGCCGCCAGGGACGCATCCTGACCGTGGCGATGGCGAATCCCGCGAACATCTTCGCCATCGACGACATCAAGTTCATCACCGGCCTCGAGGTGCAGCCGGTGGTGTGCACCGAAGCCGACATCAAGCACGCCATCGATCGCTACTACGACTCGGCCGACAGCCTCAAGCAGGTGCTCGAGGGTCTCGAGGAGGACATCGAGATCGTCGAGTCGACCGAGGAAGAGGACGTCGGGGCGCTGTCGGCGGAGAGCCAGAACGCGCCCGTCGTCAAGCTGGTGAACTCGCTGATCACCGATGCGGTCAAGCGCGGCGCCAGCGACATCCACGTCGAGTGCTACGAGAAGAGCATCCGGGTGCGCTACCGCATCGACGGGGTCCTGCAGGAGATGATGACCCCGCCGTTCAAGATGAAGGCGGCGATCATCTCGCGCCTGAAGATCATGTCCGAGCTCGATATCGCCGAGCGGCGCATCCCCCAGGATGGGCGCATCAAGATCAAGCTCGGCGACAAGAAGGTCGACCTGCGCGTCTCGACTCTGCCGTGCATCTATGGAGAGAAGGTCGTGATGCGAATCCTGGACAAGGGCAACCTCCACTTCGACCTGGAGGGGTTCGGGATGGAGGCGAAGGCCATCAAGAACGTATTGAAGGCCATCGCCTCGCCGTACGGGATGGTGCTGGTGACCGGGCCCACCGGATCCGGGAAGACGACGACCCTGTACTCGTGCCTGCATCGCCTGAACACGGCCGAGGTGAACATCATGACCGCCGAAGACCCCGTCGAGTACAACCTCGACGGGATCAATCAGGTGCAGGTGCGGGACGAGGTGGGGCTGTCGTTCGCGGCGGCGCTGAAGGCCTTCCTGCGCCAGGATCCCAACATCGTCATGGTGGGAGAGATCCGTGATCTGGAGACCGGCTCCATCGCCACCAAGGCCGCTCTCACCGGGCACCTGGTGCTCTCCACGCTGCACACCAACGATGCCCCGTCCACGATCAACCGCATGATCGACATGGGTATCGAGCCATTCCTGGTGGCGACCTCCACCAACTTGATCATGGCGCAACGCCTGGTGCGCCGGATCTGCACCGAGTGCAAGACCCGCGTGGACGTGCCCCCCGAGGTGCTCGCCGAGTTGCAGATCGATCCGGCAGCCGGCGTCTGCGAGGGGCGCGGCTGCGGCGAGTGCGGCGGCACGGGCTACAAGGGGCGCCAGGGCCTCTACGAGGTGATGCCCATCACCCCGAGGATCCGCGAGATCATCCTCGACCGCGGCAACACGACCGAGATCCGCCAGGGCTCCCTCGAGGACGGGATGCTGACGCTACGCATGGACGGCATCCGCAACATCGAGCGCGGTATCACCACGATCGAAGAAGTGCTGCGCGAGACCGCAGACAACGTCTAAGCAGGAGAAACGATGATCAGTCTGCGCGAGCTCCTGGAGGAGATGGTCAAGCGCGGGGCCAGCGACCTGCACCTGACGGCTGGCCTGCCGCCGATGTTCCGCGTCGACGGGCGGATCGAGAGCAGCAACTTCGAGATGCTCAGCCCCGACGACACGCGGGCGCTTGCCTACTCGGTCCTCAACGACGAGCAGAAGAAGACCTTCGAGAACACCAAGGAGCTGGATCTGTCTTTCGGCGTACAGGGGGTCAGCCGCTTCCGCGCCAACGTCTTCCTGCAGCGTGGAGTGACGTCGATGGCCGTGCGCCAGATCCCGTACCAGATCCTGACCTTCGACCAGCTGGGGCTGCCGACGGTGGTGCGGCGCTTTGCCGATCTGCCCCGCGGCCTGGTGCTGGTGACCGGGCCCACGGGCTCGGGCAAGTCCACGACCCTGGCCAGCGTCGTCGACCACATCAACACCACGCGCAGCTGCCACGTCATCACCATCGAGGACCCCATCGAGTACGTGCACCACCACAAGAAGAGCATCGTCAACCAGCGCGAGATCAAGAGCGACACCGACACCTTCGGGAACGCCCTGAAGTACGTGCTGCGCCAGGACCCGGACGTGATCTTGGTGGGTGAGATGCGCGACTACGAGACGATGGCCGCCGCCTTGACCATCGCCGAGACGGGGCACTTGTGCCTGGCCACGCTGCACACCAACAACACCTTCGAGTCGATCAACCGCATCGTGGACGTGTTCCCGGCCAGCCAGCAGACACAGGTGCGAGCTCAGCTCGCCTTCGTGCTGGAGGGGGTCATGACCCAGCAGCTCGTCCCGCGCTCCAAGGGCAAGGGGCGGGTGATGTGCGCCGAGGTAATGGTCTGCACGCCGGCCATCAAGGCACTGATCCGTGACAACAAGGTCCATCAAATCTACGGCGTGATGCAGGCCGGCCAGAAGCACGGCATGCAGACCATGAACCAGGCACTCTATCAAGCCTACGTCAACCGGCTCATCGGCTACGAAGAGGCGCTCAACCGCAGCAGCGACCATCAAGAACTGCTGAAGATGATCGGCGAAGCTGTCGAGGTCTAGACCTCCGGAGGTATGCACGTGGCGACGACGTTTGTCTGGAAGGGACGCACCCCCCAGGGCGAGGCCTTGAGCGGCGAGTACGAGGCCGACGACAAGCAGGACGTGGTCAACTACCTGCGCAAGCGGAAGATCCTGGTCGGCACGGTGCGCGAGAAGGCCAAGGACATCAGTTTCGCGCTGCCCATCAAGCGCGGCGTGAAGGTGCGCGATCTGTCGGTCTTCACCCGGCAGTTTGCTACCATGGTCAATGCCGGGCTGCCCCTGGTGCAGTGCCTGGACATCCTGAGCAAGCAGACCGAGAACGAGCACTTCCGCAAGGCCATCACCGCCGTGATGCTGGACGTCGAGGGCGGCAACACCCTGGCCGGCGGCCTGGGCCGGCATAAGACCGTCTTCAGCGATCTCTACGTCAACATGGTGGATGCGGGGGAGACGGGCGGTATCCTCGACGTGATCTTTGCCCGTCTGGCCACCTACCTGGAGAAGGCCGACGCGCTGCAGCGCAAGGTCAAGAGCGCCATGACCTACCCGACGATCGTGGCGTTGGTAGCCCTCGGCGCCACGACCTTCATGCTGATGTTCGTGATTCCGGTGTTCGCCAAGATGTTCTCCGATTTCGGCGGGACGTTGCCCATGCCGACGCGCATCGTGATGGGGATCAGCATCTTCCTGCGCCGCTGTTGGTGGGTGCTGGGGCTCGCGATCATCGGGGGGGCAGTGGCCTTCCGCGCCTTCTACAAGTCGCCACGCGGGCGGCGGCGGATCGACGCGCTGAGCCTGCGCATCCCCGTGCTGGGGAACGTGCTGCGCAAGAGTGCCGTCGCGCGCTTCACGCGCACCCTGGGTACCTTGGTGGGCTCCGGCGTCCCGATCCTGCAGGGTCTGGACATCACGTCGCGGACTGCGGGCAACGTCATCATCCAGGAGGCGATCGCCTCCACGCGCAACTCCATCAGCCAGGGCCAAACGATTAGCGAGCCGCTGCGCCAGTGCGACGTCTTCCCGCCCATGGTGGTGCAGATGATCGCGGTCGGCGAGCAGACCGGCGCCTTGGACGAAATGCTCCAGAAGATCGCCGACTTCTACGATTCGGAGGTCGACACCGCCGTGGAGCAGCTCACGGCCGTGATCGAGCCCGTCATGATCGTGCTAATGGGCATCCTGGTCGGCGGGATGCTGGTGGCGATGTATCTGCCAATGTTCAAGCTGGCGAACGTGCTGGGGGGCTGAGCCCGGCACCACGACGAGGACGGCGCGACCGGTGCCGGTGCTTTGCGCCGCGCCCGCCGCTCTGGGGGGAACCGCAACGTGACGATGCGCAGGGAAGTCTCCCTCGGTCAGTGGCTCTTTCTGCGCCTGGTGGTCGTCACCCTGGTGATGGGGGCCGGCATCGTGCTCCTGTCGCTGGCCGCCGAAGGGGTGCACCAGCGGGCGCTGTACGGGTGCCTGGCCGTGGAGTACGTGGGGCTGACGCTGGGCTACTTGCTGGCCCGGCGCGGAGTGCCGCTGCGCGTGGTGCAGTCGCTGGAAATCGGCCTGGACGTGGCGGTCATCTCCGCCTGCGTGCACTTCACGGGCGGGGTGAGCAGCAAGTTCGCGCTGCTCTACTTCATCCCGATCCTGATCGCCGCGTTCCACCTGCAGCAGCGCGGGGCGATCACCACGGCGTTGCTGACGGCGGTGGCCATCGTGGGCTACGCGCTGTTGGCCGCCTCGGGGCGCATCCACACACCCGACATCAACTACCGCGGCACGGCGGTGAGTGGCAGCGCGTTCCTGGAGATCCACTTCCTGGTGGCGCTGCTGGTGCTGACCGGTTTCCTGGCCGGGGGGCTCGCCAGCCGCATCCAGAGCAAAGCCGAGCAGTTGCACGTCAAGCAGGGCGAGATGGAGGACCTGCTGCACGAGACGCAGCGCATCCTCGACAACATGAGCAGCGGGGTGCTCACCCTGGACCAGGAGGGGCGCGTGCAGCGGGTCAATCCCGCGGCCGAGCAGATCCTGGGGGTGACCGCGCGTGAGCTGGTGGGGCGGCCGATCCAGGAGACGCTGGGTCCCATCATGCCCGTGTTCACCAGCCACCTCGGTGACGCGCTGCGCGATCGGCTGTCTGCCGCGCGCGTCGAGCTGAATATCATGCGCCGCGACACCCGGGTGGTCCCCATCGGCGTGAGCATCAGCCAGCAGTACGGGCCGGACTCGCCCCGCCAGGGCGTGATCGCGGTCTTCCAGGACCTCACCGACGTGCTGCGCATGCGCGAGCGCGTGCGCGTGAGCGACCGGCTGGCGGCGATGGGGGAGCTGTCCGCGGAGATCGCCCACGAGATCCGCAATCCGCTGGCCAGCATCCGCGGCTCGGTGGAGGTGCTCGCTTGCGAGCTGCAGGTGGAGGGGGAGAATGCGCGCCTGATGCAGCTCATCCTGCGCGAGAGCGAGCGCCTCAACCGCATCATCGAGGACTACCTCGACTACGCGCGCCTGCGCCCCATCCAGACGCGCAATTGCCGCCTGGCCGACCTGCTGGACGACCTGCTGCGGCTGCTGCGCAGCCGCGACGACTTCGGGCCCAACCTGCGCGTGCAGGTACTGGACCTGCCGGCCGACCTGGTCGTGGAGATCGACGAGGAGCAGATGAAGCAGGTCTTCCTCAATATCGCCATCAACGCGTTCCAGGCCATGGAGGGCGAGGGAACGCTGACCGTGGTGGTGGACGCCCGGCCGCAGGAGCGGCCACCCCAAGCCGTGGTGCGGTTCCTGGATGACGGCCCGGGGATCGACGAGGAGATCCTGGACCGCATCTTCGACCCCTTCTTCACCACCAAGCCCGCAGGCACGGGGCTGGGGCTGCCCATGGCCAACCGCATCGTGCACAGCCACCGCGGGAGCATCGTGGCCCGCAACCTCGACGGGCGCGGCGCCGAGTTCGCCGTCCACCTGCCGCTGGTGGGGGTCTGGGAGGGTGGCACGCTGGACAAGAGCGCCAAGGCACTCGATGAGCGCGTCGTGAGAACGAGCTGACAGCCGGGAAAGGACCGACCACGATGAGCGAGGGCAAGATCCTGATCGTCGACGACGAGGAGAGCATGTGCCAGTTCCTCTCCATCATGCTGCGCAAGGAGGGCTTCGCCGTGAAGGCGGTGACCGCCGGCGCGGATGCGCTGCGCGAAATGCAGCGGGAGGGGTTTGACGTCGTCATCACCGACATCCAGATGCCCAAGATGGACGGCATCCAGGTGCTCTCCGGGATCAAGGCGATCGATCCCACGGTGCCGGTCATCATCATGACGGCCTACGCCAGCCAGAAGACGGCCATCGAGGCGGTGAACAAGGGCGCGTTCCACTACCTGGTCAAGCACGCCAAGAATGACGAGATCAAGATGGTCGTGCGCAACGCGCTGGAGGTGCGCAAGGTCAAGACCGAGAACGTGGAGCTCAAGCGCGAGCTGTCCAAGTCGCGCAAGACGCAGCACATGATCGGCAAGTCGGAGCAGATCGAACGCGTCTTCCGCCTGGTGGAGAAGGTGAGCGCCACCGATGCCACGATCCTGATCTACGGCGCGAGCGGCACGGGCAAGGAGCTGATCGCCCGCTCCATCCACAACCAGAGCCACCGGGCCAACGGCCCGTTCGTGACCATCAACTGCGGCGCGCTCCCGGAGGGCCTCTTGGAGAGCGAGCTGTTCGGCCACGTGAAGGGCAGTTTCACCGGCGCCATCCGCGACAAGGACGGGCTGTTCAAGGTGGCCTGCGCCGGGACCTTCCTGCTGGACGAGATCGGCGAGACCAGCGCGGCGATCCAGGTGAAGCTGCTGCGCGTGCTGCAGGAGCGGGAGATCATCCCGGTGGGCGGCACCAAGCCGCTCAAGGTCGACACCCGCATCATCGCGGCCACCAACCGCGACCTCGAGAAGGAGGTGGCCCTCGGCAATTTCCGCGCGGATCTCTACTACCGCCTCAACGTGATCCCCGTGATGCTGCCGCCGCTGAACGACCGCACGGAGGACATCCCGCTGTTGGTGGACCACTTCCTCAAGCGCTACAAGCCCGGCTACGACGGCATCCTGAAGGCGGCCATCAACGACGAGGCGATGACGATCCTGCAGGGCTACTCCTGGCCAGGCAACGTGCGCGAGCTGGAGAACGTGATCGAGCGAGCCGTGATCCTGCAGGAGTCCGGCGACGGAATCACCTCCAACGACCTGCCCGAGAAGCTCACGCGCGCCGAGACGCAGGGCACCACGCTGCGCATCACCGAGCGCGGCATCACCCTCGAGGAGCTGGAGAAGCGCTACATGATCCAGGTGCTGGAGGAAACCAGCTGGCACAAGAAGAAGGCGGCGGAGATCCTCGGGATCAACCCCAGCACTCTCTACCGCAAGATCAAGGGCTACGGCCTGGAGCCGCCCGATCCCAGCCACTTCGAGGAAGAAGCCGCCGCGGCCGCCGAGGCTGCCCAAGCGTCCCAGCCGGTCCACGTGTGATCGGTGCGGGCGTGGGGAGGTGGGGACGGCGCAGCAGAATGAGCGTTTCGCCGCGCACCCTGCAACGCCGGCTAGCCTGCGGCCACCCCCCGTGGGGCGCCCTGCGCCGGTTCGCGCTCCTAAACGCCTGTCAGACAATCAGATCCTGGTAGTGGGAAAAACGATCCCCCCTGGCACGGCCCCTGCTCTCCCGCTCACCACCGCAAGTCACCCACGACCTCCGGCCCTGCACCCGCGGAGTCGGTCTGGTTCAAACGAGGAGGCCATCATCGTGTTGAGGAACACCAAGGGTTTCACGCTGATCGAGCTCATGATCGTCGTCGTGATCATCGGCATTCTCGCCGCCATCGCGATCCCGAACTTCATCAGCATGCAGGACCGCGCCAAGGAGGCGTCGGTGAAGTCCAACTGCCATACCGCCCAGCTGGCGGCTGAAGACTTCAGCGTGACCAACGACGGCGTCTACTCGGCCAACGTCGCAGGCTTCACGCCTGCGCTGCCGGGCCAGGTGCTGCTGACCAACCCCTTCACCAAGGCTGCGACCGAGCCCGTCGACGCTGCTGCCGGAAACCCCGGGGAGAGCGGCTACGTGCCGATCCAGCAGAACGGTGTCAACGTCGGCTACACCATCACGGGTTTCGGCAAGACCGCGCTCGTGATCACGCTGACCAGCGGCCAGTAATCGCCGCCTGAGCATCCGCCGATTCGAGCGGAGATGGGGGCCGCGCGGGACGTCCGCGCGGCCCCTGCGTTTGCCCACAGGGAGCGGGCAACCCGGCCTTGGTCGCCGCAACCGCCGGCGACTGCGCTGGCACCGATTCTGCAGCTTCCCCGGCGCGCCCGCGCGGATCTCCAGAACTGCAGCAATCGCCGTCGGCCCGCGCGCAGTGGTGGCTGGAATCCAGCCAGGAGGGGGGGCCTTGGTCGTCTGCGCCCTACACGACGTCTGCAAGAGCTACCGCAGCGGCTTCGCCATGCGCCGCAAGGTCGCCCTCGACGGGATCAACTTCGAGGTCGAGGCCGGTGAGACCTTCGCCTGCCTGGGGCACAACGGCGCCGGAAAAAGCACCACGATCAAGGCGCTGCTGGGTCTGGTGCGTATCGATTCCGGTGAGGTCCGCATGTTTGGCGCGCCGGCGGGCAACCGCGCTGCGCTGCGCCGCGTGGGCTACCTGCCCGAGAACCCGTACTTCTACGACCATCTGTCCGGGCGCGAGCTGCTGCAGCTCGCGGCCGACCTGCACCGGCTGCCCCGGCCCCAGGTGGGCGCGCGCATGGACGAGGTGCTCGCGCTGGTGGGGATGACCGACGCTGCCGGCCAGCGACTGCGCACCTACTCCAAGGGGATGCTGCAGCGCATCGGCCTGGCGCAGGCCTTGATCAACGATCCCGACCTGCTGATCCTCGACGAGCCCATGAGCGGCCTCGACCCCGTGGGCCGCCATCAGATCCGCACCATCCTGGGCGAGCTCAAGCAGCGCGGAAAGACTCTGTTCATGAGCAGCCACATCCTCTACGACGTGGAGGCCATCGCCGATCGCGCTGCGATCCTCAGCGGCGGCAATCTGCGGCGCATCGTTCGCCTGCAGGAGCTGCCCGCCGCGGCGCGCAAGCTGGAGGTCCAGTGCCGCGGCCTGCAGGGGGACGCCATGGCCGCGCTGGCTGCGCGCGGGTTCACCGTGTACCGCGACGGCTACGTGGTGCGCATCGAGCTCGAGGAGGAGACGCAGCTCTCCCTGGTCCTCGCCGCGGTCCGTACCGGAGGTGGCCAGCTGTTGGGCGTCGTCCCGCAGCGTCAGACCCTCGAGGAGATCTTCCTGGCGGAGGCCTACGCCGCGGCGCGCGCCAGCCAGAGCCCCGCCCCGGCGCGACCGGTGACGGGCCCCACCGCGCCGGCCATCACGCCACGGGTGGGCACCGCCCGACCCGAGCAGGAAGTCCGCAACGCCGGCCGGCAGGAAAAGGTGATCTCTTGAGCATTCTGGTCATCGCGCGCAGCACGTTCCGCGAAGCGGTTCGCGACAAGGTCTTCAGCCTGGTGGGCGTGTTCGGGCTGGTGCTGCTGCTCAGCACGGTCGTCATGAGCCCACTCACCATCGGGGCGCAGACCAAGATCGTCGCCGACATCGGCCTGGGGGCGATGACGGCGTTCTCGCTCATCGTCATCCTGCTGGTGGGCAGCGGAATGGTGCACAAGGAGATCGACAAGCGCACGATCACGACCATCCTGAGCAAGCCGATCTCCCGCCTGGAGTTCCTGATCGGGAAGTCGCTGGGGCTGCTCTGGACGATCGCCGTGATGATGGGTGCCATGACGGCGCTTTTCCTGGTGGCCGTGCTCCTCACGCGCACGCCGTTTCGGTCCGCCTTCCTCGTCTCGATCCTGCTCTCCATGGCCGAGATGGTCGTGGTGACTTCCGTCGCCATGTTCTTCAGCAGCTTCACCGGGTCCCTGCTCACCAGCCTGTTTACCCTGGGCGTGTTCATCGCCGGGCACACGCTGCGCGACCTGGAGACCTTCGCCGGCGCGACGGGCAACGGTGGCGTGGAGCGCGGGGCGCTGGTCCTGCGCCGGTTGCTGCCCGACCTGGAGTTGTTCAATATCCGCAACGCGGCCGTCCACGGACTCCCGGTGGAGGCGCTCCACGTCCTGTGGAGCCTGCTGTACGGGGCGCTCTACTCGGCCTCGCTGCTCGGGCTGGCGGCGATCCTGTTCCGGCGCAGGGAGTTCCGGTGAGCCGCGGGGCGGAACTTCGCCGGCTGTCCGCTCGACTGCTCGCGCTGGGCGTTCTGGCCGGCTCGGCGATGCTCGCTGGGCGGGTGGCGGCGGACGCCAAGCCCAAGGGGCGCGTGCAGGGGGCCATCAGTCTGCCCAGCCCCGAGTTCCTGAAACACGTCTCGATCGGATACGACGACGTCGTCGCCGACGTGTTGTGGTTCCAGACCATGCAGTACTACGGCGAGTGGCGCCTGCGGCAGCACGGCCTCGAGTTCTTCCGCCACATGGTGGACTGCGTGATCGCACTCGATCCCCACTTCGAGGAGGCGTACCGCTTCGCCGGCATGGTGCTGGCCGAGGACATGCAGCGCCCCGACCAAGCGATCGCGCTCTTGCAGGAGGGCATGTCGCGCAACCCGCGCAGCTGGTGGCTGCCCTTCGAAGCCGGGTTCGTGGAGTACGTCGTGCGCATGGACGACGCGGCGGCCTGCGTGTGGTTCGAGCGCGCGGCCCAGGTGCCCGGTGCGCCGGACTTCCCCAGGCGCTTCGCCGCGTTCGTAGCCGGCCGCGCTGGCGATCTGCAGGTGAGCCTCTTGCTCTGGCAGGCGATCGCGGAGACGACCCAGAACGAGAGCCTGCGGCAGCGAGCCCTCGACTACGTGGCGCAGCTGCAGGCGACCATCCGTGGAGACGCGCCCGTGCCGGAGTGGGCCAAGCGCAAGCGCGCCATCACGAGGACGACTCGCGATGCCGGGACTTGATTCGCTGCCGTCCCACCCGTGGCTGATGGCGGCGTGGGCGGCCTGCTTCGGGGCGTGCATCGGCAGCTTTCTCAACGTCGTTGTCTTCCGGCTGCCCCGCCGCCAGTCGGTGGTGACGCCGCCCAGCCGCTGTCCCTCCTGCCAGGCGCGCATCGCGCCATGGGACAACCTGCCCGTGGTGTCGTGGCTCCTGCTGCGCGGGCGGTGCCGCCGCTGCCGTGCGCCGATCTCCTTGCGCTATCCTCTGGTGGAGGCCTTCACGGCCGCGCTGGCCGTCTTGTGCGTGCTGCGCTTTGGCGCCACCGCGCACGCAGCGTCGGCCTTCACGCTGCTCTGCTGCCTTACCGCCATCGCGCTCATTGACTGGGAGCACATGATCATCCCCGATCCGCTCAGCCTCGGCCTGCTGGCCGTCGGGCTGCTGCTGGCACCGCTGTGCGGGCCAGGGCTCTGGCGCGCGTTGCTGGGCGCTGTGGTCGGAGGCGGGCTGCTGCTGGTGGTGGGGCTCGTGTGGGAGAAGGCGCGCAAGGTCGAGGCGATGGGCGGCGGCGACGTGAAGCTCATGGGCGCGGTGGGCGCGTTCCTGGGCGCCACCGGCGCGCTGCTGACGATCTTCCTGGGCGCGCTGCTGGGCGCCATCTACGGGACGGCGGTGCTGCGCCGGGGCGGCCAGGCCAAGGTGGCCTTCGGCACCTTCCTGTCGGTGGCCGCGTTCGTCGTGGTCTTCCTCGGACGCGAGCTCGTGCGCTGGTACGCGGCGGCGGCCGGGTTGGCGCGCTAGACCGGTCTGGTCAAACTCCCCACTCCGGACGTTTCCGCTGCTTCCCGCGCTCGCCCTCTGACGGCGCTTTGCTCCGTGCAGGCTGCAATGTTTCTCGCAGGACGGCCGACCGGGCGCCCGCGCGCTGGGGCCCGTGGGGCCTCCAAGCTGCAACTGGTTCAACGACAGGCTGTTATGGCATAGGGCGCCGCGGACCTTTGGCATAGGGCTTGCCTCCCGGCGCCTTGGGAATCTCGCGCAACCAACGCGGGCTCCCTCGACCCGACGATCCCGACGCGTCCCAGGCGCGGCTTGAGCGACCCGATCCGGCGCCGCAAGTCGTTCCTGGCAACCGGAGGTCTGCAACCCGGCATGTGGTCCATGAGGAAGCGCAGCAAGGCGACGGTGGCGCTGGACATCGGCTCCAACATCATCAAGTGCCTGCGCGTCGATCACTCGGGGGGTACCCCCGTCATCACCAACTTTGCCATGGTCGAGCTGCTCCCCGAGGCGATTGTGGAGGGCGAGATCATGGACCGCCAGATGGTCGTCGAGGCCATCCGCGAATGTCTCGACCGTGCCCGCATCCAGGACAAGCAGGTCGTGAGCGCGGTCGGCGGGCGCTCGGTTATCGTCAAGAAGATCATCATGGACAAGATGGCCGCGGCGGACGCGGAGGAAGCGATCTTCTGGGAGGCCGAGCAGCACGTGCCCTTCGACATCGACGACATCTGTCTGGATTTCCAGATCCTCAAGGATGACGTGGGAGCCAACCAGATGGAGATCCTGCTGGTGGCCGCCAAGAAGGAGACGATCCACGGCCACGCCGAGCTGATCCGCGAGGCGGACCTGCAGCCGGTGGTGATCGACGTCGACGCGTTCGCGGTGCAAAACGCTTGGGAGAACGTCCACGGCGGCACGAGCGAAGAGGTCGTCGGGCTGCTCAACATCGGCGCCGACGTCACCAGTCTGTGCGTCGTGCAGTCGGGCATCCCGTACTTCACGCGCGACCTGAACGTGGGTACCAACAAGCTCGTCGAGGAGTGCCAGAAGGAGTTCGGTGTCGGCTTCGATGAGGCACGGCAGATCGTGGCCAACCCGGAGTCGGACCAGATCCAGGGACCCGAGCGGCTGCTGCAGATCGTCAAGGTCGTCGCCCAGGACCTCTCCACCGGGATCGACCGCAGCCTCAGCTACCTGCGCACGTCCGGTGACGCCGAGGCGATCGATCGCATCGTGCTGTCGGGCGGCGGAGCGCGCTTCCCGGGCCTCAAGTCGGCCCTGGCCGAGCGCGAGGGCTTCGAGGTCGAGGTGGGGCACCCGCTGTCCGGGATGCAGTACGACCCCGAGGTGTTCGCCAACCAGAACGTGGACCGCTTGAGTCCTTTGCTGGCGGTCTCGTGCGGTCTGGCGCTGCGGGCGAGGGGGGACAAGCAATGATCCGCGTCAACCTGCTCGCCAAGGAAGAGGCCCCCAAGGGCCGACAGCTCCAGGTGCCGGCCATCGGCGCGTTCGTGCCGATGTTCGTGGCGATGGCCGTGGTGGCCGTCTGTGGGGTGATGTACTTCCAACAGCTGCGCACCTACCAACGGCTCCAGAACGACCTGGCCGCGGCGAAGGAGGAGACACAGAAGCTGGCTCCGCAGATCGCCCGCATCCGCCAGCTCACCGCCGAGCGCGAGCAGGTCGACCGCCGGCTCGACGCCATTACGACCTTGGACAAGGACCGCTACTACCGCGTCCACCTGCTCAGCGAGATGGCGCGCAAGTTCCCCGACAACACCTGGCTCACCCTCTTGGAGGAGAAGGGCCCCAACACGATCAAGATCGAGGGGATCACCTTCAGCAACTTCACGGTCGCCGACTTCATGCGCGACCTGGCCCAGAGCGAGAGCTACAAGAGCGTCGACCTCGACGTCCTGGAGCGAGGCTTCATCAAGGACGTCCGGGTCATCAAGTTCAGCGCCACGGCGCACGTGGGCAACACGGCGGTGGAAGTCGCCGCCGGCAACTAGCGGCGGGGGCCGGATCCGGAAGGGCACAACGACATGGACCTGCAGAACCCCAAGTTGCAACGGATCCTCTTCACCACGGTGCTGGGTGCGCTGGTGCTGTACGTATACTTCGGGAGCAACCTCCTGGGCTTCACTTACCAGCCCCGCAAGCACGCGATCGAGGATCTGCAGAAGGACTACGAGGCCGTCTCGCGCGACCTCGAGCGCGCCCGGCTCACCGTCGGTAACCTCCCGAAGCTGGAGCGCGAGTACGACTACCTCCACCGCCAGTGGATGGTCGCCCAGTCGCTGCTGCCCACCGAGAACGAGATGAGCGATCTGCTGCGGACGATCTCCGCCGCCGGGCAGCAGTCGGGCCTGGAGTGGGTGAAGTTCCAGCCCGAGTCCCCGCTGGTGCGCGACTTCTACACGGAGAACCCCATCTTCATCGAGGTGGAGGGGGGCTACCACCAGGTGGGCACGTTCCTCGGCCAGATCGCCAATCTCAACCGCATCGTGAACGTCCGCGACATGAAGCTGGAGAGTGTCAAGCCCGAGAAACAGGGCGGCAAGGACGTCCACCACACCGTCGAGGCCTCCATGCGCATCGTCGCCTACACCGTGCCCGACCAACCGGCCGCGGTGACGGGCGATGCGTCCAAGAAGGAGCTGGATAGCACGTCCAAGCGCCTGGGACGCATCACCGACAGCGTGAAGGAGAAGCTGGACACGGCCCGGTCGAAGAACCAGGCCAAGCTCGAAGGAGGGAAGTAGGATGGCGTGGAGGACGATGCTGGCCGGCCTGCTGTTGTTCGCAGCTGTGGCCGGCGCGGCGGGCGCCGCCGATGACGCGGCGCAGCCCCAGCCGGAGCAGAGCACTGCTCCGGACAGCGCGGCCATCTCGCCGCTGAAGGCGGCGGAGGCTGCCGCGGCAACTTCGAGCGAGCAGGCCGCCGCCGCAGACGCGGCGGCACAAGCGGCCGCGCCGGAAGCGGCGCAGGAATCGGCTCCGGTCGCCAGCGACGACACACCTGCTCAGGAACCTGCTGCTGTCGCCCGCGAGGACGCGGCGACTTCGGACTCGGCTTCCGTTGTCAGCAATGACGCGGCCGCCCTGGATTCGGCGCAGACGGCCGGCGAGACGGCGACGCCGGCAGCGGATGAGTCGACTGCCCAGGCTGGGGACGAGACGGCCGCCCAGGCCGTCAACGAGACGCCGGCCGCGGTCGCCGGCGAGGCCCCCGCCCAGGCTGTCAACGAGACGGCCGCCCAGGCTGAAGTCGAAACGTCGCCCCCGGCGACGAATGGAGCGCCGGCCGAAGCCGCGAACGAGCAGCCGGCCGAGTCTGCCGGGGTGGCGGCCCACGCGAAGATCCACGCCCCCGCCGCTGACGCGGAGCACGCGCCGACTCGCGCGGCCGCGGCAACGGCTGTCGAGCCGCTGGCCACCGGCGCCGACGCCGCGCCCGCCGTGGCGGACGAGGACGCGGATCCGGGAACGAGCATCCAACCGCAGGTGCAGACCCCCAGCGACGAGGCGCAGACCCGTATCCGCGGGATCCGCACCAACGAGTACTTCTATCAGTCCTACGGTCGTCCCGACCTTTGCCGGGCGCTGGTGACGGGCGAGTACGAGCCCGCCGGCAATCCCGACATCGTGGACGTCGGCGCCGCCAAGCTGGTGGGGATCATGTGGGGCTCCAACGAGCGGTTCGCCCTGATCGAGGATGGCTTCGGCAACGGGTTCATCCTGCGCGTGGGCGATCGGGTACGGAACGGCCGGATCGAGGCGATCAACGAGAAGAGCGTGGTGGCCTCCGTCACGCTCTACGGCATCACTTCCCGCGTCATCCTCAAGCTTGAGGTGCGGGAGCCCAACAAGAAGCCGAGAGGGTAGCAAGCGATGAAGGCGTTCACCTACAAGGTCGGTCTGTCGGGCGTCGCTCTCGTGCTGCTGCTGGCCGCCAGCGCGGCCGTCGCCACGGCGGGAGATCCCGCGGTCCCGGAGGACCAGGTGATCTACACGCCGGTGGGCGACGGCTCCGCCGCCGGCGCGGACCACTGGCAGGACGCCGCGGGGCAGGCGCGAGTCGCGCAGCCGGTGGGCCAACAGGACGAGGCCAGCCTGGCGCGCACGATCAGCATGAACGTGCAGAACTCGGACCTCCGCACGGTGCTGCGCAGCATCGCCGACTTCTCCGGCCGCAACATCATCACGTCGCCCCGCGTCCAGGGGCAGGTCACGGTGGCCATCAAGGACGTGCCCTGGCGCGAAGCGCTCTCGGTGATTCTCAAGGCCCAAGGCTTCGACTACGTCGAGGAGTACGGCGTCATCCGCGTCGACACCATCGCCGACCTGCGCAACGAGCAGCTCGAGGCCAAGGCGGCCATGGCCAAGACCGACCAGCTGGAGGCCCTCGAGACCCGCGTCGTGCGCATCGACTTCGCCAATGCCGAGGAGGTCAGGGGCGCGGTCAAGAGCATGCTCACCACGCGCGGCTCGGTCGAGATCGACAAACGCACCAACAGCCTGATCGTCACCGACATCCCGGCCAAGGTCGAGACGCTGACCACGCTGGCCCGCAGCCTCGACTCCCAGACGCCGCAGGTGCACATCAACGCGTTGCTGGTGGACATCGACGCGCGCAAGAGCTCCGAGCTGGGCGTGCAGTGGGGTATCTTCAACGCCAAGCCGGCGGGCCTGAACGTGGCCGGCGACGCCTCGGTCACCGCGCCCATCTCCGACGCAGTGGGCCAGGTGCGGGCGGGCACCGTGCAAAACATCGGCGAGATCCGGGCCATCTTGCAGGCGATGGCCAAGGACAACAAAGCCGACATCATCAGCAACCCGCGCATCACGACCACCGACAACCGCGAGGCCAGCATCCTCGTCGGTCAGAAGATCCCCCTGATCCAGCAGGACGTGGCCGGGAATGCCATCGTCAAGCTCACCACCATCGGGATCCGGCTGACCGTGACGCCGCACATCAACAGCGATCGCCAGATCACCCTGGATATCCATCCCGAAGTGAGCGATCTCAGCAGCCAGGCGACGGTCCAAGGCGGCGTGATCATCAACACCAGCGAGGCCGACACGCGGGTGCTGGTGAACAACAACGAGACGGCGGTGATCGGCGGGCTGATCCGCGGCGTCACCAGCACGCTGACCACGGGCGTCCCGGTGCTGAAGGATCTGCCGCTGCTGGGGGCGCTGTTCCGCGGCGTGAGCAAGAACGACGAGCAGCGCGAGCTAATCGTGTTCTTGACGCCGACGATCGTGGACGCCAACACCAAGATCATGACGACGCGCGAGCTTGAGCTGAAGAAGAAGCTCGACGCGGTGCCGCATCAGTCGCTGGGCTCGACGGGCAAGTAGCAGCATCGGATCGACGCCTGCCTCGAGTGGGTGGCAGGGGGAGAGCGCCGGGGCGGTACAACGTCCCGGCGTTCTCGTTGCGCCCGGCTGCGCGGGAAACCACGGCCAGCGGCGCCGCGCTGGCCGGCCGGCTCGCCTTCGGGTAGCCTAGCCGCACGGCTTTCGCGCTCCCGCCGCTGTCCGGCTCCAGGAGGTCATGTGCTGCGCCTGCTCACCGCCGGCGAGTCCCACGGACCCCAGCTCACCGCCATTCTGGACGGGTTGCCGGCCGGTGTGCCCATCGACCCCGAGGCGGTGGCGCGCGGGCTCGCCCGCCGCCAGGTGGGGTTCGGCCGCGGCGCGCGCATGCAGATCGAGCGCGACGCCGCTCGTTTCCTCTCCGGCGTGCGCTTCGGCGAGACCTTGGGCAGCCCCATCACGCTGGTGCTCGAGAACAAGGACCACGTGCACTGGGCGGAGACGCTCGCGCCCTTCGGGCCACCGGCGCAGGACCGCGCGCGCCGCATCACGCGTCCGCGCCCAGGCCACGCCGACCTGGTGGGGATGCTCAAGTACGATCGCGCCGACGCCCGCGACGTGCTGGAGCGCGCAAGCGCCCGCGAGACCGCCGCGCGGGTGGCCGCCGGCGAGGTCGTGCGCGCCTTCCTCGACGCGCTGGGGATCGGCTGCTTCAGCCACGTGCGCTCCATCGGCCCGGCCGAGGCGGATCTGGACGGCCTCTCCCTGGAGGAGATCCGCGCGCACGCCGAGGCCAACGACCTGCGGTGCGCCGCCGGCTACGAGCGCATGCGCGCGGTGGTCGAGCAGGCCGCCCAGGAGGGTGACACGGTGGGCGGCGTGTTCGAGGTGGTGGCGACCGGCCTGCCGCCGGGCCTGGGCAGCTGCATGGCGCCCGACCGCAAGCTGGACGGGCGATTGGCGCAGGCCCTGGTCTCCATCCCCGCGGTGAAGGGTTGTGAGCTGGGTCCCGCGTTCGACAATGCCCGGCGCACGGGCAGCGCGGTGCACGATGAGATCGTGCCGCAGCTCGACGACGTGCCGCGCCGGGCCAGCAACCGGGCCGGCGGCCTGGAGGGCGGGATGACCACCGGCGAGCCGCTGGTGTGCCGCGGCGCAATGAAGCCGATCTCGACCCTGCGCAAACCGCTGGCCTCGGTGGACATGGCGACCGGCCTGCCGGAGAAGGCCGCCTTCGAGCGCAGCGACGTGTGCGCGGTGCCGGCGGCCGGGGTGGCAGGGGAAGCGGCGGTCATGCTGGTCTTGGCCGACGCCGTGCTGGAGATGTTCGGCGGCGACACGCTGGCGCGCGTGCGCGCCGCGCTGGACGGCTACCGTGCCGCGCTGCGGGAGCGCATGCGCAGGGCCTCCCCTTGAGCGTGCTGCGCGTCACGCTGGTGGGGTTCATGGGGGCGGGCAAGAGCACGGTGGGGCGGGAGCTGGCGCGCCGGCTCGCCTTGCCCTTCGTCGATCTGGACGATCGGGTGGAGGCGGAGGCCGGCCGCGACATTCCCACACTGTTCGCACAGCAGGGGGAAGCTACCTTCCGCGCGCTGGAGCGCACCGTGCTGCTGCGCGCGCTGGGGGAGCCTCTCGCGGTGCTGGCCACCGGCGGCGGCGCGGTGGCGGACCCGGACAACCGCGCGGCCATGCGACGGGCGTCCACGGTGGTCTGGCTGGACGTGCGCTTCGAGATCGCCCGCGAGCGCCTGCAGGAGCAGGGGGCGCGGCGCCGTCCGTTGGTGGAGCACCTCGGCTGGGCACGGCTCGCGCAGCTGCACCGCGTCCGGCGGCAGGACTACGCGGCGGCGGCACACCTCCACCTGCACGCCGATCAGCACCCGCCCGCGCAGCTGGCAAGGTCGATCCAGTCGACGCTGCGCGCGATGGTGCGTGAGGACGCGCCGTGATGCGCGTGACCGGGGGAGTGCTGCGCGGCCGCCCGCTGCGCCTGCCGCCCCAGACCCGCACCCGACCCAGCAGCGGCAAGCTGAAGGAGGCCCTGTTCTCTGCGTTGGGCGAGCTGGTGCCCGGAGCGGCGGTGGCCGACCTGTTCGCGGGCTGCGGCGCGCTGGGCATCGAGGCGCTCAGCCGCGGAGCGCACCGGTGCACCTTTGTGGAGCTCGACGCGCGCTGCGTCGGAGCAATCCGGGAGAACTTGCGAGCGCTGGGGATACCGCCCGCGGCCGCCACCATCCGCCGGGGCGACGCCCGCCGCTGGCTGCGCAAGCTGCAGGACGGTGTGCTGGACGAGACCGAGCGTCCCGACCTGGTGCTGCTGGATCCGCCCTACGACGACGCGGAGCTGGGTCGGCTGTTGCCGATCCTCGCGGCGCTGGTAGAATCGGGCGCCGTCGCAGCCTGCGCCCTCGAGCACTCCGCGCGGGCGGCCGTGCCCGCCTGGATCGCCGGCCCGGCAGTCCAGCTCACGACGCGCCGCCACGGGCTGGGCGCGTTCACCCTGCTGGCGAGGGGCTCCCCGTGATCGCGGTCAGTTCCATCACCGTTCTCCCCAGCGCCACCCGCTCCGTCACCGTCTGCGAGAGCCCATGAAGACCGCCCTCTACCCCGGCACCTTCGATCCCCTCACCAACGGGCACGTCGACGTCATCGACCGCGCGGCGCGCCTGTTCGACCGCGTGATCGTCGGCGTCGCCGACAGCGCGGCCAAGGGCACGCTGTTTTCCGTGCAGGAGCGCCTGGAGATGATCCGCGAGGTGATCGCCAGCCGCCCGGCGGTGGAGGTGGTCTCGTTCGCCGGCCTCTTGGCCCACGAGTTCGAGCGCTTGGGCGTGGACGTGGTGGTGCGCGGGGTCCGGCTGTTCCAGGATTTCGAGTTCGAGTACATGATGGCGTTGATGAATCGCCGTCTGAGCGAGCGCTTCGACGTGATCTTCCTCATGCCCAGCGCGGAGTACCTCAGCGTCAGCAGTACGCTCATCAAGGACATCCACCACCACGGCGGCGACGTGGCGGACCTGGTGCCGCCCGGGGTCGAGCGCCGTCTTTCACGCCTGCGGGGCACAGACGGCTCGCGGTGACCGGCCCAGGGCTGCTGGACGGGAAGGACCGCACGCATTGACCGGCCCAGAGCTCCTGGAAATGCTGCGGGAGGAGAGCGGCTTCACCGCGCAGCTGCGCCAGCGCGCGGCGCAGGATCCGATGCGCCTGGTGCTCCCTGAGGGTGAGGACCCGCGCGTGCTGGACGCTGCCGTGGCCTTGCATGCGCTCGGGATGGCCCGTCCGGTGCTGTTGATGGGCGCCCCGGCGCGCCTGCGCCGGCGGCTGGCCGAGCAGGGGGCCGACCCGGAAGCCTTCACCCTCATCGATGCCGCGCAGGATCCGCGCGCCGACGCCGTCGCCGCGCGCCTGTTCGAGCGCCGCCGCGCCAAGGGTCTGACCCAAGGCGAGGCCAAGGTGTTGGCGCGCGAGCCGTTGCAGCTGGGGGCGGGGCTGGTGGCCGCGGGGGAGGCCGACGCAATGGTGGGCGGTGCGGCCCATCCCACCGCCGACGTGCTGCGCGCCGCGCTGTTCCACGTCGGACTGGCGCCGGGGGTCACCGTGGTCAGCGGCTCCTTCCTCATGGTGCCCCCGCCGGGGCATGGCATCGAGCGGCCGCTCTTGTTCGCCGACTCAGCGGTCGTTCCGCAGCCCGACGACGACCAGCTGGTCTCGATCGGGGTGGCGTCGGCCGCGACCTACCGGGCCGTGGTCGGTCGGCAACCGAGGATCGCCTGCCTCTCGTTCTCGACCAAGGGCAGTGCCGATCATCCTGCCGCCCGCCGCATGGCCGAGGTGGCGCGCCGTCTGCGGGCGCGGGGGCTCGTGGCCGATGGCGAGCTGCAGCTGGATGCCGCGCTGGTGCCCTCCGTGGCCGCCGGAAAGTGCCCCGACAGCCCGGTGGGAGGATTCGCGGAGGTTCTCCTTTTCCCCGACCTGGGCGCCGCCAATATTGGATACAAGCTGGCCCAGCGGTTGGGCGGGTTCGCAGCCCTGGGGCCCATCCTCCAGGGGCTGGCCCGCCCGGTGTTCGACCTCAGCCGCGGCTGCAAAGCGGCCGACATCGTCAACACCGCGGCGATCGCCGCGCTCTTCTGCCGCGCCGGCGAGGAGAGCGGCCGCGCGTGACCGCCCCCGGACGGGCGGACGGGAGCGTTGACCCCCGTTCCGGGTGGCCCTTACTTTGTCCCGGCCGCGCGGCCTTGCTGCGGCGCGCCGTGTCGCCCTTCGTCCCCGGGGTGAGGAGCCTGCCATGAGCGTCAGTCAGCTCGCCAAGTCCATCAAGGAATCGCCCACCCTCAAGCTCAACGAGATCGCGGCCCGCCTGCGCGAGAAGGGAGAGGCGGTCATCCACCTGGGCGCCGGGGAGCCCAAGAGCAAGGCGCCATTCGACGCCATCGTGAACTGCGCCAGCCAGCTCAACTCCGGCGAGGTCCGTTACGCGCCCGCCGATGGTCTGCCCGCCCTCAAGAAGGCCGTCATCCGCTACACCGAGGAGAACTACGACAAGCAGGTGGCCGCCGAAAACGTGATCGTCAGCAGCGGCGCCAAGCAGGCCATCATGGTCCTGCTCCACACGATCCTGGAGCCCAAGGACGAGGTGGTATTCCCCGCGCCGTACTGGGTGAGTTACCCGGAGATGGTCAAGCTCGCGGGCGGCGTCCCGGTGGCGGTGACGCCCGAGGACGGCACGTTCCAGCCGACGGTGAAGGACATCGCCGAGCGGGTCGGCTCGTACACCAAGGCGATCGTGCTCAACAGCCCCAACAACCCCAGCGGTCTGATGTACGCGCGCGACTTCCTGGCGGAGATGGTGGCCTTCTGCGAGAAGAAGGGCCTCTACCTGATCATGGATGACCTGTACAACCGCCTGGTCTTCGACGGCCAGACCGCCCCGAATCCCTATGCCTACGCCAAGGACCCCCTCGAGAGCAGTAAGCTGGTGGTGATCCAGGGTGTATCGAAGATGTACGCGATGACGGGCTTCCGGATCGGCTGGGCCATCGTCAACCGCGAGGTCGGCGCGGCCATGGCCAACATCCAGTCCCACCAGACCTCGGGCCCGGCCACGCCGTCGCAGTGGGCGGCGGTGGGAGCATTGTCGGGGTTCCAGACCGGCATTGAGACGCTGCGGCTCACGCTGGAGAACAACCGCAATGTCATGCTGGAGCGACTGAGGACCTTGCCGGGGGTCAAGGTGACGCGGCCCGACGGGACGTTCTACTGCTTCCCGGACTTCAGTGCCTATATGAAGGACAGCCAGAAGCTGGCCGAGCTGCTGCTGGCACGCGTGCGCGTCGTGACCGTGCCAGGCAAGGAGTTCGGCATGGAGGGCCACCTGCGCCTGAGCTACTGCGGGACCATCAAGGAGATCATGGACGGGATCGAGCGCATCAAGTGGGCGCTGGATCCGGAGGCTCCCAACGAGCTGTTCCTGGGCGACCGCAAGCTGGTGAGGGACTGGGCATGAACATCTATATCGACGTCCAGTCGCCGGCCGTACGCGAAGCGGGCGCGTGCGCAAGCGTTTTTGGACTGGAGCACCACGGCCTGTCCAACCTCCGCCGCATCTACTGGAATCTGCCCGCTCCCGCCCTCTACGAAGAGGCGATCCACCGCTCGGAGGCCCAGATCTGCCACCTGGGGCCGCTGGTCGTGGACACCGGCAAGCACACCGCCCGCGCTGCCGCCGACAAGTTCGTGGTGCGCGAGCAGACGACGGAGGAGCACGTCTGGTGGGGGCAGTACAACCGGCCGTTCAACCCCGAGAGCTTCAGCACTCTGCACGCGCGGCTCGTGGGCTACCTACAGGGCCGCGATGTGTTCGTGCAGGACGTCTGGGCGGGCGCCGACCCGGAGCGCCGGCTGGCGGTCCGCGTCGTCACCCAGAAGGCCTGGCACAGCCTGTTCGCGCGCACGATGTTCCTCAAGAACGGGACGCTGGAGGCCCAGCGGCGCCACGTACCGGACTTCACCATCATCTGCGCGCCCGGCTTCCAGGCCTCGCCCATGGCGGACGGGACCCGCAGCGAGACCTTCATCGTGCTCAATTTCCGGGAGAAGCTGGCCCTGATCGGAGGCACCGGCTACGCCGGAGAGATCAAGAAGACCATCTTCACCGTCCTCAATTACCTCCTGCCCCTGGAGGGCGTGCTCTCGATGCACTGCTCGGCCAACGTGGGCAAGGAGGGCGATGTGGCCATCTTCTTCGGCCTGTCGGGAACGGGCAAGACCACGCTCAGCGCCGACCCGCAGCGCCGCCTGATCGGCGATGATGAGCACGGCTGGGGCGACCGCGGCGTGTTCAACTTCGAGGACGGCTGCTACGCCAAGGTCATCCGCCTGTCGCCCGACGCCGAGCCCCAGATCCATGCCTGTACGCGCCGCTTCGGCACCATCCTGGAGAACGTGGTGTACGATCCCGTCTCGCGCATCCTGGACCTCAACGACGCGTCGCTGACCGAGAATACGCGGGGCGCCTACCCGCTCGACTACATCGACAACGCGCTTGCCAGCAAGCGGGCCGGTCACCCCCAGAACGTGATCTTCCTGACCTGCGACGCATCGGGCGTCATGCCGCCCATCGCGCGCCTGAGCCCCGAGCAGGCCATCTACCATTTCATCTCGGGGTACACCAGCAAGATCGCCGGCACGGAGATCGGCCTGGGGATCGAGCCGGAGATCACCTTCAGCGCCTGCTTCGGCGGTCCGTTCATGGTCCACCACCCGTACCGCTACGCCGAGCTGCTCAAACGCAAGCTGGTCGAGCACGGAGCGCAGTGCTGGCTCGTGAACACCGGCTGGACCGGTGGATCGTTTGGCGTCGGCAAGCGCATCAGCATCCAGCACACGCGCCGGCTGCTGAACGCGGCACTCTCGGGGGCGCTGCGCAGCGTGCGCTACCGTTCGGACCCGGTGTTCGGCTTTGATGTGCCCGCGAGCTGCGAGGGCGTCCCGGCGGACATCCTCGACCCGGCCAACACCTGGGGGAGCCGCGAGGAGTATTTCCGCAAGTACGACGCGCTGGCGGCGCGTTTCATCGACAACTTCAAGCTGATGGCGGTGGGGTGCCCGCGGGAAATCGCGGCGGCGGGGCCCAAGCGTCTCACCGCCGCACCCGCCCCGGCCTGAGACCCACGGTCGGCGGCCGGCGCGCCCCGAGCGGCACCCGATCCAAGGGCGCCGGCGGTGGCCCGCCGGTCGCCGCGCAGCGAAATCGGAGGAGGCTGATAGCGATCATGACGACCAAGGTGCGCCCGCGAAAGGAAACGGCCGTGAAGCATGTCGTGACCCTGATCCCCGGCGACGGAACCGGCCCGGAGATCACCCGCGCGGTCGTCCACGCGCTGGAGGCGACCGGCGTGCGGTTCGCGTGGGACGAGCACGACGCCGGCGCGGACGTGTTCGAGGCGAGAGGTACGCCGTTGCCCGATGACGTGCTGGAGTCGGTGCGGCGCACCAAGGTGGGGATCAAGGGGCCGATCACGACCCCGGTGGGCACGGGGTTTCGCAGCGTGAACGTGGCGATGCGCATGGAACTCGACCTCTTCGCCTGCGTGCGGCCGTGCAAGAGCTACCAGGGTGTGCGCAGCCGCTACGAGAACGTGGATCTGGTGATCATCCGCGAGAACCACGAGGACCTGTACGCCGGCATCGAGTTCGAACAGGGCAAGCCCGAAACGCAGGAGCTGCTGGCCTGGATCGAGCAGAAGACCCGCCATCACGTCCGCCCCGACTCCGGGATCAGCATCAAGCCCATCAGCATCGAGGGGACCTGGCGCATCGTGCAGTACGCCTTCGACTACGCTCGCAAGCACGGGCGCAAGAAAATCACCAGCGTCCACAAGGCCAACATCATGAAATACACCGATGGCCTGTGGCTAGACGTCAGCCGGCAGGTGGCGGCCCGCAATCCCGACATCGAGTTCGAAGACCGCATCGTCGACAACATGTGCATGCAGCTGGTGCAGAAGCCCGAGCTGTACGACGTCCTGGTGCTCCCCAACCTCTACGGCGACATCCTCAGCGACCTGTGCGCTGGGCTGGTCGGTGGCCTGGGCGTGGCGCCCGGCGCCAACCTCGGGGACACCTACGCGGTGTTCGAGGCGACCCACGGCAGCGCGCCCAAGTACAAGGGCCAGAACAAGGTCAACCCGCTGGCCATGATGCTCTCGGGCGTGATGATGCTGCACCACCTCGGCGAGGCGGACGCCGGCCGGCGGCTGGAGGCTGCTATCGCCGCGGTGATCGCGCAGGGCAAGGACGTCACCTACGACATGAAGCCCGACCGCGACGACCCAACCGCCGCGAGCACCATGCGCGTGGCCGAGGCGGTGGCCGAGAAGCTCGCCCGCATGTAACTCTTGCTTGACCCATGCGCCTGCGCGCCGGTGGCACGCAGGCGCCCCCCGCCCGCAGCGCCGCTGCCTCCCACACGGAAACACACGCCCTCCCCTGGGGTCGCCATGCGTTTCGTCGATCAGGTCATCATCGTGCTGGAGGCCGGCAACGGCGGCCGGGGCTGCATCAGCTTCCGGCGCGAGGCGTACGTCCCGTTCGGCGGACCCGACGGGGGCGACGGTGGTGCCGGCGGCTCGATCGTGCTGGTGGCCGACGCGAACGTCGGCACGCTGCTCGACTACCGCTACCGCCGGCGCTACCACGCGCAGGACGGGGCGGCGGGCGAGGGGTCCAACCGCACCGGCCGGGGTGGCGCGGACACCGTGCTCAAGGTCCCCCAGGGCACACTGGTGTACGACGACGCCACGGGCGAGCAGCTGGGGGATCTGGTGGAGAGCGGCACTCGGCTGGCGGTGGCGCGGGGCGGGATCGGCGGACGCGGCAACTACCGTTTCCGCTCGCCCAGCAACCAGGCGCCACGCCGCGCCGACGCCGGCCGCCCCGGCGAGCGGCGCCGGCTGCGGCTGGAGCTGAAGCTGCTCGCCGACGTCGGGCTGGTGGGCTTCCCCAACGCGGGCAAGAGCACGCTCCTGTCGCGCCTGACCAGCGCGCGCCCGAAGATCGCCGACTATCCGTTCACCACGCTCACGCCCAACCTCGGCATCGTCGACCTGGGCGACTACATGAGCTGCACGATGGCCGACATCCCCGGCCTGATCGAGGGAGCCAGCGAGGGCAAGGGGCTGGGCCACGCCTTCCTGCGCCACATCGAGCGCACGCGACTGCTGATCTTCGTGCTCGACGTCACCGACGAGCCCGCCGGCCGCTACCGCGCGCTTTGCCGCGAGGTGGAGACGTACACCCAGTCCTTGGTCGCAGCACCCCGGCTGGTCTGCCTCAACAAGATCGACCTCTGGCCTGCTGAGGACCCGCTGCCAGTGATCCCAGGGGAGATCGCGTTGCCCATCAGCTGCGTCACCGGCGCTGGCCTGCCGGCGCTGCGTAGTGCCATCAAGGCGGCTTTCGCCGCCCGGCGCCAGCAAGCCTGAGCGGCGTCGCCTGCCGCGCCGGCCGCTGCTGCGCCGACGCACGCGTCGCCGGCGGCGCGCCCGCGCGCCCACGCGCGTTCTTCCACCTCCCGTGAACGTCTCCCTTGCGTCCTGCCTCCCGTTGCGGAGGAATCGATGTCCGAGCGTCTGGCATGGCTGGAGGGGCTGCTGCTCCCCGTGGCGCTGCGCGCGTCCATGGTGCAGGCCCGCCTCACGGGGCGCCCCGATCCGCCGGAGGTCACGCAAGTTCTCGAGGCGCACGGCGGCCTGCGCGACCGGCGCCAGTGGGCCGCGCGCGTGCGCGAGTCCGCCCGCGCCTGTGGCGCGCAGGTGCTGGTCCCCACCGATCCCGATTTCCCGCGCGGCTGCCTGCAGCTGCGCGACCCGCCCGCAGCGCTGTTCGTGCGCGGCGATGTCGCGGCGCTGCACGATGAGCGCTGCGTGGGCGTGGTCGGATGCCGCCGCGGCACGGAGCGCGGTCGCCTCGCCGCCGAGCGCATCGGCGCCGGGCTGGCGCGCGCCGGCGTGTGCGTCGCCAGCGGGCTCGCCTACGGCGTGGACGGCGCCGCCCACCGTGGCTGTCTGGCCGCCGCAGGCCGCCCCATCGCGGTGCTGGGGACCGGCGTCGACGTGGTCTACCCGGCGGGTCACCTCGAGCTGCAGGAGGAGGTGGCGCGCTCCGGGTGCCTGGTGAGCGAGTACGAGCCCGGCGCGCCGCCGCGCAAGTGGCAGTTCCTGGCGCGCAATCGCCTGATCGCCGCCGTGGCGCGCGCCCTGGTGGTGGTGGAGGCCGGCGAGAGCAGTGGGGCGCTCTCCACGGTGGACTTCGCCCTGCAGTTGGGGCGCGAGGTGATGGTGGTGCCGGGGCCGGTGGACTGCCCGCACGCGGCCGGCTGCCTGGAGCTGCTGCACAATGGGGCGACTCCGGTGCGCGACGCGGCCGACGTGCTCGACGCGCTGGGGCTGCCGCTGCCGCCTCCGGGAGCGGGCGCGCCGCTCTCGCTCGACGCCACTCCGCGCACGCCCGAGGAGATCGCCCAGCGTCTGGGCTGGACGCTCGCACGCACGCTCGTGGCGCTCACGGATCTCGAGCTGCAGGGGGAGGCGCGGCGCACCGCGGGCGGCCGCTACGTGGCGCCGCCGGCAGGCGCGCCATCGCGAGCGGGCACCAGGTCGCGAGCGGCGTCCCCCCCGCGAGCGCAGGCGGCGCCCCGCCGGCGCTCCTGAGGCGCGTCGGGAAAGGGCTTGCGGCGGCGCCGGGGCGCCTCCTAACGTCGCCAGATCGACGTTCCCGTCCCCGGTGCCGCTGAAGGCTCCTGCACCCGCCATGATCCGTTCGCTCCAGAACGCCGCGCCGACTCCGGCCGCGCCCGCCCCGGCGGCGCCGACCGTACACAGCGGCGCCACCGTGGCGTGGCGCACCGCCGTCAGCTACGAGGCGCGCGACTTGCGCGCGGCGCTCGCGGCCGTGCTGGGCGAGCTGGGAGGAATGGCGGCCTTCGTTCGCCCGGGGGACCGCGTGCTGATCAACCCCAATTTCCTGGCCGCACGTGGACCCGATCGCGCGGTGACGACCCACCCGGCGCTGACCATGGCCGTCGCCGACCTGGCGCGCGAGGTCGGCGGCCGCGTATGGATCGGGGACTCGCCTGCGGGCGCGCTGAAGGGCGTGGAGCGCGTGTGGCGGAGATCGGGGCACCTGGATCTCGCGCGCGAGCATCGCCACGAGCTGGTGAGCTTCGAGGCGCTGGGTGGAGCGGTCGAGCAGGTGGATGGTCATGCCTTCCTGCTCAACGCAGCACTACGCGCGTCCGACGTGGTGATCAGCCTCCCGAAGCTCAAGACCCACGCGCTCACGCTGTACACGGGCGGCGTGAAGAAGGTGTTCGGACACATTCCCGGGCTGGCCAAGGCGGAGTTCCACAAGCTCCACCCGCACCCCGATGCGTTCGCTCGCATGCTGGTCGCGCTCTATGCGCGCGTGCGCCCGCGGCTGACGATCCTCGACGGGATCGTGGGGATGGAGGGACCCGGCCCGGCCAGCGGTCCGGCGCGGCGCTTCGGCTGGCTCTTGGCCAGCGCCGACGCGGTGGCCGTCGACGCGGTGGCTAGCTGGCTGATCGGGTTGTCCCCCGAGCGCGTGGACACCACGCGCCTGGCGGCGGCGCGTGGCCTGGGCGAGGCGCGCCTGGCACAGATCACGGTGCGCGGGCCGGCGCTGGCCGATCACCGTCTGGCCGACGTGCGCTTGCCGGACAACCGCTGGCTCGCGCGGATCCCGGCCGGGCTGGCGCGCGCCGCGACGTCGTTGTTGTGGGCGCGCCCGCGCGTGCACCCCGCAGCCTGCACCGGGTGCGGAGCCTGCGTGGAGATGTGCCCCACGGGCACGATCGCACAGGCCTCTGGCAAGGCCCGCATCGACCTCTCCGGCTGCGTCTTCTGCCTGGGCTGCCGGGAGGTGTGTCGCGACGGGGCCGTGGAGATGCGCCTGAGCCCCGTGGCGCGACTGGTGCTATGAGCCGCACGCCGACGTTCAAGCACCGCGTGGAGTACGCGGGCCTCTACACGGTCTTCCTGCTGTCACGCATCCTGCCGCGGCGCGCATTCGTGCGGGTCGGGTCGCTGGTGGGGCGCATCTGCTTCGACCTGCTGCGCATCCGCCGTGACGTCACCATGGAGAACCTGCGCTTCGTGTTCGGCCACCAGCAAAGCGAGCGGGAGCTCGTCGCGCTGGGCCGGCGCAGCTACGAGCAGCTGGGCGGGTCGCTGCTGGAGTTCAGCAGCCTGTACTCCCTGACGCGCGACGAGCTGCTGCGTGAGGTGCGCATCGACAACCTGGAGGCGCTCGACGCCATCCGCGCCAGTGGGCGCGGCGCCATGCTCGTGACCGGGCACTTCGGCAACTGGGAGCTGTTCGGTGCGGCCTTCGTGGCTCGCGGCTATCCCACGACGTTTCTGGTGAAGGAGCAGAGCAACCCGCTGGCAAGCCGCATGCAGAATCTGCTGCGCGCTCGCGGCGGCATCGAGATCATCAAGCAGGGGCCCCAGGTCGCGCGTCACGTGCTGCGCGCCCTGCAGCGCGGGCACCTGGTGGGAATCCTGCCCGACCAGGACGCGCGCCGCCACGGAGTGTTCGTCGATTTCCTCGGACGGCCTGCCTCCACGTACAAGGGGCCGGCCTACTTCGCCTACCACGCCCGCGTACCCATCGTCGCGGGGTACATCCGCCGCAATCCCGACGGCACGCATCACGCCGCGATCATCGACCCGCTCCATCCCGACACGAGCCGCCCCGAGCAGGAGGAGATCCACCGGCTCACGCAGGAGTACGTGCGCACCATGGAGGAGTGGGTGCGCCGCTACCCGGAGCACTATTTCTGGGTGCACCGGCGCTGGAAGACGCGCCCGCCGCAGGAGTCTGCCGGCCCAGCCCCGAGCGACCTGCGCGGCGCCGGCGGCGGCTCCTAGCTCGCGGCCGGTTCGCTGCTGGGCGCGTCGGAGGCGGGCTGGAAGCCGATGGGGGCTTGCATGGCGCTGCCCGGCAGGCGGATCTCGCCCTGCTCGGCCTCGTACTTGCGGACGTTCTCCTGGAGCAGGCGCATGACGGCCTTGGCCGCCTGGGGCGTGAGGATGATCCGGCTGTGCACTTTGGCGCGCGGCGGGCCGGGCATCAGACGCGCGAAGTCCAGGATGAACTCGCTGGGGCTCAGATGGAGGAAGGCGAGGTTGGAGTAGATGCCCTCGACGTCCTTGGTGTCGATGTCGACCTTGATTTGCGTCAGCGGCGGAATGGCCTGATTCATGGCGGCTCCCGGGTCCGGGTGGGGGCTGCGCGCGGAGGGCGGGCGCGGCAGCGGGCAGGGACGCGCGGAAACGGTAGCGTGCGCGCCGGTCCCCGGCAAGGCGGGCGCCCAGCGGCGCTGCGGCCGTTGACAGCCGCGCCGCGGGCCGACTACTCTCGCGCACCGCAGCCCCGCCTGGGGCTCGTTCTGCGTCGGGGTCGAGCTCCCCTTCCCGACCGTGGCCATCGGTCCGCACGTCACCATGTCGAATGCGCACGCCCCCGAGCGCGAGGATCCGCTCGTCGCTCTTCTGCAGCGCAGCCAGGCGCTGCCCGTCGCCGTGATCGGCGACGGCATGCTCGACCGCTTCGTCCACGGCCGCGTCGATCGCATTTCGCCCGAGGCGCCGGTGCCGGTCGTGCACGTCCGCCAGGAGGAGGAGCGCCTGGGTGGCGCCGCCAACGTCGCCGCCAACGTGGCCGCACTGGGCGCCAACGCCGTGCTGTTCTCGGCGGTGGGGTGCGACGAGACGGCCACGCGCTTGCGCGAGATGCTCGTCGTGCGGGGGATCGACGATGCGGGCGTGTTCGCCTGTGCCGACCGCGTCACGACCCTCAAGACGCGCATCCTGGCTGGCCACCAACAGGTGGTGCGCATTGACCGCGAGACCAAGGCGCCCCTGTCGCCGCTCGACCAGCAGCGCCTGCTGCAGGACCTGCAGGAGCGCGGGCCCTTCGCGGCCATCATCGTCTCCGATTATGGCAAGGGGGTCGTGTCGCGCGCGCTCATGGACCGGCTGCGCGAGCTCCACGCCCAGGGCACCATCGTCGTGGTCGACCCCAAGCAGTCGGACTTCGACCTCTATCGCGCCGTGACCGCGCTCACGCCCAACGAGCGCGAGGCGGCCATGGCCGCCCATGCCACCATCGAGGGCGAGGTTGACGCAGTGCGCGTGGGGCAGGCGCTCAAGGAGCGTCTGGAGAGCGACCTGCTGCTCCTGACGCGGGGCGAGCATGGCATGATCCTCTTCGGTGCGGACGGACAGGTCACGCCGCTGCCCACGGAGGCCACCGAGGTCTACGACGTCACCGGCGCCGGCGACACCGTGATCGCGGTGTTCACCACCTTGCTGGCGGCGGGCGCCGCGCCCGCCCTGGCCGCGCGCCTCTCCAACCTGGCGGCTGGCCTGGTGGTGCGCGAGCTGGGCACCGCGGTCGTCCGGCCGCACCAGATCGTGACGGCCTGGCAGGAGCGCCAGGGACACCCGACGTGACGGCTGGCCCCCATCCGCTGGAGCGGCCCGCGCTCGCACCGCTGATCGCTCCCGAGCAGCTGGAGCGTTGGGCGCAGGCGCAGCGCGACGCCGGGCGCACCATCGTGTTCACCAATGGCTGTTTCGACCTGCTGCACGAGGGTCACGTGCGATCGCTGCTGGCCGCCGCCGAGTTGGGCGACGTCCTGCTGGTGGCGATCAACTCCGACGCCAGCGTGCGGCAGCTCAAAGGGGAGGGGCGACCGGTGCTCGCGGAGCCGGCGCGCGCACTGCTGCTTCAGGCGTTGCGTCCGGTCAGCGCGGTAACTATCTTCACGGACTTGAGTTCGCTTGCGACCATCCTCACGGTTCGTCCCGATGTCCTGGCCAAGGGTGGTCAATACACACCGGAGCAGATCGTCGGCAGCAGCGAGGTTGCAGCGTGGGGAGGACGTGTGGTGCGGCTGCCCATGATCGAGGGGGTCAGCACCACGGCGCTGGTGGGGAGGCTGCGTGGCCCACGGACAGCGCGGGGCGGGCGCGACCCCGGCCCCGGCGCGGGATCGCCGGCCGCCTCCCGCTGAGCAGAGGGGGAATGCGGTGAGAGGGGGACTGCGTTGAAGGTGCACGAGTACCAGGCCAAGGAGATCTTTGCGGCCTACGGTCTCGCCGTGCCGCCGGGACGCGTGGCTGCGACGCCGCAGGAGGCCGCGACGATCGCCCGCGAGATCGGCGGGCGCGTGGTGGTGAAGGCGCAGGTCCACGTGGGTGGGCGCGGTAAGGCGGGCGGAGTCAAGCTGGCGGCCAACCCGGCGGAGGCGCAGAAGCACGCCGCCGCCATCCTGGGGATGGACATCAAGGGACTGACCGTCCAGAAGGTGCTGGTCACCAGCGCCGTGGACATTGCCCAGGAGTTCTACCTCGGGCTGCTGATGGATCGCGGCAGCAAGCGGCCCATGTTCATCGCTTCGGCGGCCGGCGGCATCGACATCGAGGAGGTTGCCGCTAAGACGCCGGAGCAGATCCACACGCTGTCCATCGATCCGCGCTTTGGAGCGCAGGCCTATCAGGCGCGGCGCCTGGCCTATCGCGTCAGCGACGATCCGGCGGTGGTGGCGGGCATGAGCAAGGCACTGCTCACGCTCTACCGGATCTTCATCGCGGTGGACGCGAGCCTGGTGGAGATCAATCCGTTCGTGAAGGCGAAGGACGGCAAGACCTGGTCGGTCGACGCGAAGCTCAACATCGACGACAACGGCCTCTACCGGCAGCCCGAGATCGAGCAGATGCGCGACCTCTCCGCCGAGGATCCCAGCGAGGTCGAGGCGCGCGAGGCCGGGCTGTCGTTCGTCAAGCTCGCGGGCAACGTGGGGTGCATCGTCAACGGCGCGGGACTGGCCATGGCCACCATGGACTTGGTGCAGCACTTCGGCGGGATGCCGGCCAACTTCCTCGACATCGGCGGCAGCAGCAACCCCGACAAGGTGGTCACCGCCATGCGCATCATCCTGCGCGACAAGGGCGTGCGCAGCATCCTGTTCAACATCTTCGGCGGTATCACCCGCTGCGACGACGTGGCGGCCGGGCTGCTGAAGGCCACCGAGATGATGACGGTGCCGGTCCCGATCGTGGTGCGCCTGACGGGCACCAACGAGGAGAAGGCGCGCGAGCTGCTCAAGGGGAGCAAGCTGGTGACGGCCGTGACCATGGACGAGGCGGTCAAGAAGGCGCTCGAGCTGGCGACGGGAGGGGCGCGATGAGCATCTTCGTCGATCGCGACACGCGGCTGGTCGTCCAGGGGATCACCGGGCGCGACGGGAGCTTCCACACCGCGCAGATGCGCCAGTACGGCACCCAGGTGGTGGCGGGCGTCACGCCGGGCAAGGGCGGCACCGTGCACGAGGGCATCCCCGTGTTCCACACCGTGGCCGACGCGCGTTCGGCCACCGGCTGCAACACCAGCGTGATCTACGTGCCCGCTGCGTTCGCCGCCGACGCGATCATGGAGGCCGTCGACGCTGGCGTTGAGCTGGTGGTGTGCATCTCCGAGGGCGTTCCGGTGAAGGACATGGCCGTGGTCTATGCTTGGGTCAAGGAGCGTGGCGCGCGCTTGATCGGGCCCAACTGCCCCGGCGTGATCAGCCCAGGGCGGTGCAAGGTGGGCATCATGCCAGCGCAGATCCACCGCGAGGGTCACGTGGGCCTCGTCAGCCGCAGCGGCACGCTCACCTACGAGGTCGTCGACCAGCTCACCCGGGCCGGGCTGGGACAGAGCACCTGCATCGGCATCGGCGGGGACCCGATCATCGGGACCGATTTCATGGATTGTCTGGAGGGCTTCCAGACCGACCCGCAGACGGAGGCGATCGTGCTGATCGGCGAGATCGGCGGCGACGACGAGGAGCGGGCAGCGCATCTCATCGAGCAGAAGATCCGCAAGCCCGTGGTGGCGTTCATCGCGGGGCGCACGGCGCCCCCCGGGAAGCGCATGGGCCACGCCGGCGCCATCGTGAGCGGCGGCAAGGGGACGGCCGAGAGCAAGATCGCCGCGTTCCAGAAGGCCGGTGTCGCGGTGGCGGACAAGCCCAGCGACATCGTGCCGCTCTTGGCCAAGCGCTACGAGCCGGCGGGGCTGGCGCTGCGGGAGCGGCGCTAGGAGTCGCGAGCAGCTGCGCACCGCGACGCGGTCATGCCGCGGCGCGGCCACGGGGAGAAGAGGCGCATGCAGGACACGTATCTGATGGTGAAGCCCGAGGCGGTGGCGGCGGGTCGGACCGGCGCCATCCTGGAGCTGGCGGAGCGCAATGGCTTCCAGATCGTCGCGCTCCGCTCCCTGACGCTCGCCCGGCCCCAGGCCGAGCGATTCTACGCTGTGCACCGCGAGCGGCCGTTCTTCCCCGACCTGGTGCGGTACATCAGCGGCGGCACGGTGGTAGGGGTGCACCTGCGGCGCGCGGATGCCGTCAAGCGACTGCGGGAGCTGGTGGGAAGCACCAACCCCAGCGAGGCCGCCTGCGGTACGATCCGCTTTCTGTACGGAACCAGCATCCAGGAGAACGCGGTGCATGCCTCGGACTCCGCGGAGAACGCTGGGCGGGAGCTGTCGATCGTATTCGGCGAGGCCGATTGACAGGCCCGTGCCACCTGCTACCTTCAAGCGATCCTGGCTGCACGTGGAACTCCATCTGGACCGGCTGCCCCCGGGGCGATCCGCGGTCGAGCTCGACTCGAGCCTGACGATCAGCCAGGGGCTGCAGGCGTATGAGGCGCGGGTTCGCGGCACGCTCGCCGTGGACGCGATGGAGCAGCAGGTGCTGCTGCGCGGCAGCTTCGAGGCGGAGCGCACGGCCGCCTGCGATCGCTGCACCGACGAGTTCCGACAGCGCTTCACGGCCGAGGTCGAGGTGCTGATCCTGCGCCATCCTTCCACCACCGAGCTGCGGCTCGCGGCGGAGGACGCGTGGATGGTCGCCGCGCCCGGTGGCGTCGTCCGGTTGGACGCGCAGCTGGCCGAGGCGGTGGTCCTGGCGGAGCCACAGCGGGCGCTCTGCCGCGAGGACTGCAAGGGGCTGTGCTCGCGCTGCGGCAAGGACCTCAACGCCGGTCCCTGCTCCTGCGCGGCGCACCCGCCGGACGACCCGTGGGACGATCTCGCGCGCTTGCGCAGACACGCGCCCTGAGACGGCGCACGAACTCGCACGATCTGGCTGGAGGAGTCATGGCAGTACCGAAGCGACGCACCGGCAAGGCCCGCAAGCGCAAGCGCCGGACCCACTGGAAGCTGACCACGCCCAATCTCGACAAGTGCTCGCGCTGCGGCGCGCCGCGCAAGCCCCACCGGGTGTGTGCGTCGTGCGGGTACTATGGAGACCGGATGGTCGTCGAGCCCTCCGAGTAGAGTGTCCCGGCCGTGGACGCGCGGTCCCCATCCCGCATCGCAGTGGACGCCATGGGCGGGGACCACGGTCCCGCCGTGGTCGTCCCTGGCGCGCTGTCCGCCGCGCGCCAGGTGGCGGGCCGCGCGCGGATCGTCCTGATCGGAGACCAGCCGCGGGTCGAGGCCGCGCTCGCTAGCTGCGGCGCCCGGCCCGGCGACGTCGAGCTGGTCCACGCCCCCCAGAACATCGACATGTGTGAGGCGCCCGCGACGGCGATTCGGCGCAAGCCGGACTCGAGCATCGTCGTGGGGTGCCAGATGATGAAGGACGGGAAGGTCGACGCGTTCGTCTCGGCGGGCAGTACGGGCGCAGTCGTGGCGGGCGCGCTGCTCTTGGTCGGGCGTCTGCCCGGCGTGGCCCGCCCCGGGATCGCTTCGGTGTTTCCCACGCGGCGCGGTACGGGGCTCTTGATCGACGTCGGCGCGAACTCGGACTGCAAGCCGCTGCACCTGCTCCAGTACGCGGCCATGGGGCGCATCTACGCGCAATCGGTGCTCGGCAAGTCCTTGCCCCGGGTCGGCCTGCTCAACATCGGCGAGGAGCCCAGCAAGGGCAACGAGCTCTCGCAGGAGGCGCACAAGCTCCTGGCCGAGCACACGCCGGGATTCATCGGCAACCTCGAGGGGCGCGACCTGTTCGAGGGTGCCGCCGATGTCGTGGTCACCGACGGGTTCGTGGGCAACGTCGTGCTCAAGATGATCGAAGGCTTCGTTCCCTTCTGGGAAGAGGGAATCCACGGCGCGTCGCGCAAGGACTTCACGTCGCGGGCGGGCCTCTGGTTCCTGCGTCGCGCGCTGCGCCGCTGGCGCCGGCGCTTCGACTACGCCGAGTACGGCGGTGCGCCACTGCTGGGCTGCCAGCGGGTGACGGTAATCTGCCACGGCAGCAGCAGTACTCACGCCGTCTCCAACGGCGTGCATGTGGCGCTGCGCGCGGTGCGCGACCGGATCGACGAGCGGATCCACGAGGAGCTGGAGCGCGAAGGGGCGCTCGCACCCGCGGAAAGCCCGCCGCGTCCGGCGCGCGAGGGGGCTCCCTCGTGAGCGCCGGCAAGATCGGCTTCCTGTTCCCCGGCCAGGGCAGCCAACGGGTCGGCATGGGGGTGGACCTGTGCGCACACTACCCAGAGGCCGACGCCGTGTTCCGCGGCGTCGCCCGCGTGCTGGGCTTCGACCTGGCGCGGCTCTGCTTCGACGGCCCGATGGACGAGCTGACGCAGACACGCAACGCGCAACCGGCGATCCTGCTGCACAGCCTGGCCGTGGCCGCCGTGTTGCGCGAGCGCGGCGCGCTGAGCCCCGCGCTGGTGGCGGGCCACAGCCTGGGTGAGTTCAGCGCCGCGGCTGTAGTGGAGGCGTTGACCCCGCAGGATGCTCTGCGCATCGTCCGCCGCCGTGGAGAGCTCATGTGGGAAGCAGGCCAGCGCGCGCCCGGGACGATGGCGGCGGTGCTCGGATTGGATGCCGGCCGCATCGCGGAGGTCTGCGCGCGCGTGAGCGAGCAGGGGGTGGGGGTCGTCGTCGTGGCCAATCACAACAGTTCCGACCAGGTTGTGATCTCCGGCGACGTGACGGCGATCGAGTGCGCGGCGGAGCCGCTCAAGGCGGCCGGGGCGCGCAGAGTCATGCCGCTTCCTGTGAGCGGGGCATTCCATTCCCCACTCATGGCGGTGGTGCAGGCGGAGTTCGCCGCCCTACTGCAGCCGGTCCCGCTGAGAGATGCCACCGCCCCGGTCGTGGCGAACGTCTCCGCCCGACCGGTGCTGGAGGCCTTGGAGCTGCGCTCCGGATTCGTGCAGCAGCTGGTGGCGCCGGTCCGCTGGCACGAGTCTGTGGGGCGCATGATCGAGGACGGAGTCGAGGACTTCGTGGAGGTGGGGCCGGGCAACGTGCTGGCGAACCTAGGGGCCCGCAGCTACCGAACTGCCCGATTCCATAGCACTTCCGACGTCGAAGGGGTGGAAAAAGTGCTTGCCACCCTTGGGGGCAGGCGGTAACAATGGGCGCAGCGGGGGGGCCGCCCGGGCGGTCGCTTCAGCTGCAATGACTTCAACGGGTTAGAAGGTTACAGGGTGCCAGGGATGCCGGGCGGCAGGCTCGCCATCGTGACCGGGGCGAGCCAGGGGATCGGCTCCGCCATCGCGGCCCGCCTGGCACGGGAGGGGTGGGGCCTCGCGCTGGTGGCGCGCCGCGCAGACGCGCTGGCCGAGGTGGCCCACAGTCTCCCGGCTGCCCAGGGAACCGTCGAGGTCTATGCCTGCGATGTGGGCGACCCGCAGGCGGCGGGCCAGACCGTCGAGATGGTCCTCGCGCGCTTTGGGCGGGTCGACGCGCTGGTGAACAACGCCGGCGTTGCGCGCGACGCGCTGCTGGTACGCATGACGCACGAGCAGTGGCGTGAGGTCCTGCGGACGAATCTCGATGGTGCGTTCAATTTCATCCGCGCCGTAGCGCCGATCATGATGCGCGCGCGGGGAGGACGGATCGTCAACGTAACGTCGGTGATTGGGCAGACCGGCAACGCGGGCCAGGCCAACTACGCGGCGAGCAAGGCTGGCCTGATCGGGCTGACCATGTCGGTGGCGCGCGAGCTAGCCGGGCGCGCGGTGACGGTGAATGCCGTCGCCCCCGGGTTGATCGACACGGCGATGACGCGCGGGTTGCCCGAGAGCGCGATCAAGGAGCTGACGGAGCGGATCCCCCTCCGACGATTGGGCACGGGCGACGACGTGGCGGGCGTGGTTTCATTCCTGCTCGGAGAGGACGCCGCCTATCTCACGGGGCAGGTCATCAACTGTGATGGCGGTATGGTGATGGGCTGACCGGCGCCTGCGGAGCCGGCGAACTGTGGCTCCGCCGCCGACCGTGCGGCAGCGGGCAAGGCAGCCTGCGCGGGGAGCCCGCAAACGCAGCGGAGGTTGTAATCGTGTCGATCGAAGCCGAGGTCAAGAAGATCATCGAGGACAAGCTCGGCGTGAACGCCGAGCAGATCACGCCCGAGGCGTCGTTCATCGACGATCTGGGCGCGGATTCCCTCGACCAGGTGGAGCTGGTGATGGATTTCGAGGACAAGTTCGAGATCGACATCCCCGACGAGGACGCCGAGAAGATGCGCACCGTCGGCGAGGCGGTCTCCTACTTGAAGGGCCGCCTGGACGAGAAGTCGAAAGCCTAGCCCTTGCCGAGGACGTCGGGCGTGTTCGGTCGACGCGTCGTCATCACGGGCTGCGGTGTCGTCTCACCGCTCGGGCACACCGTGCCCGACACTTGGGCGGCCCTGTTGGAGGGCCGCTCGGGCGCGAGCGCCATCACCCTCTTCGACACCGAGGGGTATCGCACCCGCTTCGCCTGCGAGGTCAAGGACTGGGATCCTTCGCGCCACGTCGACGTGAAGGAGGCCCGCAAGATGGATCGCTTCACCCAGTTCGCCGTCGTGGCGGCCGAGGAGGCGATCCGCACCAGTGAGCTGCCGCTGGATGCGCCCGACCGGATCGGGGTCATCATCGGCAGCGGCATCGGCGGCATGGTCATCTACGAGGAGCAGCATCGGGTGCTGCTGGAGCGCGGACCATCGCGCGTGAGCCCGTTCTTCATCCCGATGATGATCGGCGACATGGCCGGCGGGCTGGTGTCCATCCGCCATGGGCTCAAAGGGCCCAACTACTGCACCGTGTCGGCCTGCGCCTCGGGGGCCAACGCCGTGGCCGATGCGGCGCTGCTCATCGCCAGCGGCGTCGCCGACGCCGTGGTGTGCGGTGGGACGGAGGCTACGATCACGCCCATGGCGATCGCCGGCTTCGCCAGCATGAAGGCGCTCTCCGCGCGCAATGACGACCCCGCGACCGCCAGCCGCCCGTTCGACAAGGGGCGTGACGGGTTCGTGATCGGCGAGGGGGCCGGCATCGTCGTCCTGGAGGCGGCCGAGAGCGCGGTCGCGCGCGGCGCGCATATCCTGGCCGAGGTCGCAGGCTTCGGGATGACCGCCGACGCGTATCACATCACCGCACCGTGCGCGGATGGGGAGGGCGCAATCCGCGCCATGCGCATGGCGCTGGAGATGGCCAGCGTCGAGCCCGCGCAGGTCCAGTACATCAACGCCCACGGCACCTCTACCCCGCTCAACGACAAGGGCGAGGTGCAGGCCATCAAGGCGGTGTTCGGCGAGCACGCGCACCGTCTCAAGGTGGGGTCCACGAAATCCATGACCGGACACCTGCTGGGCGCCGCCGGCGGGCTCGAGACGGTGATCTGCGCCCTGGCGATCCAGCACGGCAAGGTCCCGCCGACGATCAACCAGTTCGAGCCCGATCCCGACTGTGACCTGGACTTCATCGCCAACCGCGCGGCCGACCTGCCGGTCGACGTCGCCCTGAGCAACAGCTTCGGCTTCGGTGGACACAACGTGTCTTTGGTCCTCCGACACTTCACGCCCTGAGCCCACCGCTTGGTTGCGGTTCCGGAGGTGGCATGACGAGCGGGAGCCAGCCGATGTCCGCACGCAGGCTTCCGGGTGTCGGCCTCGGCTGGCTGCCACGCTTCCTCTCTGGTTTGCTCCGCCCCGGCCGCCGGCCGCCGCAGACGATGCCCGGCCAGACGGCGCTCGAGTCGAAGCTGGGCTACCGCTTCCGCAACCCCGACCTGCTGCGCCAAGCGGTCACCCATCGCTCCCACGTGCACGTCACCGGCATGGAGCGACTCGAGAGCAACGAACGCCTCGAGTTTCTCGGGGACTCGGTCCTGGGGATGGTGGTCAACGAATTCCTGTACCGCCGCTTCCTGGACAAGGAGGAGGGGGACCTCACCAAGATCAAGTCGCTCCTGGTGTGCGGATCGACGCTGAGCAAGATCGCCCTGCGCGTGGGGCTGGGGGAGTACCTGCTGTTGTCGCGCAGCGAAGCGGGCACCGGCGGACGCAAGCGCGACTCGATCCTGGCCGATGCCATGGAGGCCGTGATCGGCGCGGTCTACCTCGACGGGGGACTGGAGGCCGCGGCGGAGCTGATCCGCACTCAAGTGCTGGTCAACGTCAACGAGACGATCCAGGAGCGCACACGCCGCAACTACAAGAGCCTGCTCCAGGAGAAGCTGCAAGCGCGCTACAAGATCCCGCCCCGCTACAAGGTGAGCTACACGACCGGGCCCGACCACGCGCGCCGCTTCACGGTGAAGGTCACCCTCAAGGGCACGGTGCTGGGCGTGGGCACCGGAGCGAGCAAGAAGCAGGCAGAGCAGCGCGCGGCCGAGACTGCCTTGACCCGCCTGGAGGAGCTCCCGGACACGCTCGCTCCATCCCAGGAGTAGGCCACAGGATCGCTGGCATGGGCCATGCAGCCCCGACGGGGCAACTCCACCCCGTGGGAGCGCCCGTGACCAAGCCCACCAAACCGCCTGTCAACACGCACTTTATCCACGGGCCGCGGCCCGAGGAGCTGTGCGACATCTGCGCGCTCCCCTGTGGGTTCACCGCCTGCGGGGAGACCTGCCACCGCAGGCATTTCCTGCAGGGAATGCTCTACTGCAGCTATTTCTTCCGCGGTTACTGCTTCTTGATCGACGTGCCGGGCTGCGCTTTCGACAACGGGGGGCGCACGGAGGAGTACTGGCGCGGCCTGCTGCGCGACTACGTCTACAACGTGACCGGCCGGGACGAGGACGAGACCTTCCAGAGGGCGCGCGCCCAGGCGATCCGCTATCTTGAGGAGCAGATCGAGCAGAAGAACGTGTTCCTGTGCCGCTATTTCGAGGAGCAGTACAGCCAGGTGCTGCAGTCGGGCGGGAGCGCGAGCGAGGAGGAGCTGATGCACCTGGACCGCGCCTATGAGGCGCTCATGAGTGGCGGCAAGCGCAAGCCTTGAACGACTGCGCTTCCCCGCCGCAATCCCCAGCCCCCCTGCCCGGACCCAAGTCCATGGACCTCACTGCGTGGGTCGTGACCGTGAGTGATCGCGCGGCGGCGCGAGCGCGCGAGGATATGTCAGGTCCCGCGCTCGCCCAGCGCCTGCGCGAGCTGGGCTTCACGGTCGCGGGCCAGGACGTCGTGTCCGACGGCGTGGAGCCCGTCGCCGGGCTGCTTGCGGACCTGTGCGACCGCGGCGCCGCCCACCTGGTGGTCACCACGGGCGGCACGGGGCTCGCACCGCGCGATCTGACCCCCGAGGCGACCCTGCGCGTGGCCCACCGTCAGGTCCCCGGGCTGATGGAGCTGGCGCGCCAGCGCTGCGCGCAGCAGACGCCGCTCGCGGCGCTGGGCCGCGGTGTGGCCGTGACGCGCAACGCGACCCTCGTGATCAATCTCCCCGGCAGCCCGCAGGCGGCGCTCCAAACGCTCGCGGCGATCGCGGACGTGCTGCCCCATGCGCTCCAGATCCTGGTCCGTCCGCCCACCGACTGCGACCTGACCGGCAGGGACGCGTCGGGGAAGGGCTCCTGACATGCGAGGCGCGCGGCATGCCCCGGCCCGCTCGGCCCTGCACCGCTGCCAGCGCGGCGCGCTGTGCCCTGCGGCAGCGCTGGCGGCCGCGTTGGCGCTGGTAGCCTTGGCCACGCTGGCTCTGCTCGCGGCCGGCTGCGCGGGAGCCGCCGCGCACCGGCCGGGCGCTGCGGTGCACGGCGAGACCACCGCCGCCGCGGCGGCGCCCGCCGACTCGGCGGCCGCCCGGCGGTTCACCCGCGGAGTTCCCGAAAACGTCCCGACCGCGCTGCTTCTGGCCGGGGCGCTGGACGCGGCGGGCGACCACGCGGCGGCGTTCACCTACTACCAGTTCGCCTTCGAGCAGGACCCCACCGATCGCGCGGTCGGCCAGCGCACCGTCGAGTCTGCCCTGCGCGCGGGGCAGCCGCGCGTGGCGCTGGCGCTCCTCGCGCGGCTGCAGCTGGCCCATCCCGACGATGGTTCGCTCGCGCTGCAGCGCGGTCAGATCCTGCTGTCCATGGACGACTTCGACGGCGCCCTGGAGCTGGCGCAGCAACTGGAGGCCGCCCGCCCGCGGGACGAAGACGCGCTGCGTCTGCGCGCGCAGGCGCTGGTCTCCAAAGGGCAGCTGACGGAGGCGGCCGCGGTGCTCGAGCAGCTCGTGGAGCTCCATCCCAACGACGGGCTGCTGCTGGAGCAGCTGGGCGCGCTCCAGCTGCGCGCTGGAAATGCGCAGGAGGGCGAGCGGCGTCTGCGCCAGGCGCTCGCGGAGGATCCCGCGCGCGAGAACGCCGCGCAGCTGCTGGTGGAGCGGCTCCGTACCACCGAGCGTCAGGACGACGCGCTGTCGCTGCTGGAGGACCTGGTCCGACGCACGCCACAGCAAACCGTGCACCGCCTGGCGTTGGCGGAGCTCTACGTGGCGCGCGAGCGGTACGGCGAGGCGGTCGATCTGCTGATGCCACTGCAGCAGGCAAGCCAACTCGGCTGGCAGAGCCAACTCCTGCTCACCGACCTGCTGGTGCGCACCGACCGCATCGACGAAGCCTGGGGCGTCGCCCAGCGTCTGCTCGGCGACGGGTTCGATGGACCCCTGGTGCTGCGCATGGCAGGGGAGATCGCCCTGGAGCGCCGCGAATTCGAGACGGCCGAGCAGCTGCTGACCCGCGCCGTGCGCCAGGATCCCCGCAGCGGGGACGCGCTGGTGAGCCTGCTGCTGGCGCGCAGCCGCCGCCACCCCGCACTGTTGGGTGGCGAGGCGCAGGTCGATGCGCCGGAGAAACAGGACTTCGACAGCATGCTGGACCAGGCCAGAGGGCTGGCCGACTCCACCAGCTTCCGGCAGAACTACCTGCTGGGAGCGCTGCTGCGGCGCAGCGGGCGTTCGGGCGACGCGGTCGTGTACCTGCGCCGGGCCGTGGAGCTCGCCCCCAAGGACAGGGGCGCGCTCTACGACCTCGCCGTGGCGCTGGAGGCGCAGAAGGACTACCGCGCGGCCGCCGATGTGCTGGAGCGGCTGGTGCAGGTCGATCCCGAGGATGCGCACGTCCTCAACTTCTGCGGTTACCTGCTCGCCGAGCAGGGCTGGGAGCTGGAGCGCGCGCTGGGGCTCGTCCAGAAGGCGCTGGAGAAGGAGCCCGACAACGGCGCCTACCTCGACAGCCTGGGCTGGGTCTACTATCGCCTCGGGCGCTACGACGACGCCCTGGGCAAGCTGATCGATGCCAGCAATCGCCTCGCGGACGACCCCACGATCCTCGAGCACCTGGGCGACACGCTGACGGCGCTGCGTCGCTGGGCAGACGCCCAGCGCAGCTACGAGCGCGCCGTCAAGGTGGGCGCAGACCGCGCGCGGCTGTCGTCCAAGGTCGAGGAGGTCCGCAGCCATCTCCCGGATCGTCCGTAGGCTGCGCCGCGCGCTGGCGGCGGCCCGCGCCGTGCGCGCGCTGCGGGGCGCGCCGCGGTGGCTGGCCGTGGCGCTGCTGGCAGCATGCGCCCGTCCCGCACTCGATCTGCGCCCAAGCGGCGTCGATGGGCCCCCGCGGCTGGCGTGCGCCGATACGCTGCGGGCGGTGCGCGTGACGGGCGAGGCGCGCGGCCCGCTGCCGGGCCTGGGGCAGACGCTTTCCATCGAGGCCTGGCTGCGCAGCGATGGCTGGCTGCGCGCCGACCTGCGCTACCAGCTGCAAGGGCGCCCCCGCGACGACGTGCTGATCTGGACCCCCGACGTGGCCATGGTGCTCGATCGCCGCACGGGCAGCCTGACGATGCTGGGGCAGCAGCCCGGCGTGCTTGAGACGGCGGACACGGGGTTCCGCCTCCCCCAGATCGTATGGCTGGCGCTCGGGAGGCTCCTGCCGGGCGCGTCGGCGTCGCAGTGGGAGCTCCGCGGCGAGGAATGGCGGGGAAGGATGGACGACAAGGCGCTGCGCGGACGCCCCGGCGGCGCGGGCCCGCCGGCCTGGACGGAGCTCGCCTGGCGCGACCACGGCGGCCACGTGCGGCGCATGGCCGCGCGGCTCTCCGATCTGCGGGCGACGGCCTGCGGACAGCTGCCCGGCGAGCTGTCGGTGGAAGGCACGGAGCTCTCGGCGCGGGCGGTGGTCCGCTGGCAGATCGAGGCCGTGCCCGCCCCCGGCGATTCCCTGTTCGATCCGCTGTGGCGGCCGTGAGCGGGAACCAGCGGCGTGCCATGCCGTACAAACGGCCGGCCCTGAACCCGAAGAGGTGGAGTCCAGGTGCGCAGTTCGACCCCCATCACACCGCTGGACCCGGAGCGCCGCCCTGTGCGCCGTGAGGACCTCAGCGATGAGGAGCTCATGCTCCGGGTCCAGGCGGGCGAGAAGGCGTGCTACGACATCCTGGTCACCCGCTACAAGCTGCGGTTGTACAACTTCATCCTCCATATGGTGGGCCAGCCGGACGTGGCCGAGGAGGTCGCCCAGGACGCCTTCGTCCGCGCGTATCTGAACGCGGACAAGTACCGCACGATCGCGCGGTTCTCCACCTGGCTGTACACCATCGCGACGAATCTGGTCCGTAACCGCTTCCGCCAGGCGCGGCGCACCCCACCCCTGCTCTCGCTGTTCTTCCGCGACGATCGGGACGGTGAGGAGATGCTCCACGAGATCGCCGATCCGGCCCCCAACCCCGAGCAGGAGGTCGTCGGCCGGGACCTCGAACGGGTGATGGCCGAGGCGTCGTCGCGGATTCCCGAGAAGTACCGTATCCCGTTCCTGCTGCGGGAGGTCAACCAGCTCAGCTACGAGGAGATCCGGGCGGTGACTGGGCTGAAGCTGGGAACCGTGCGCAGCCGGATCAATCGGGCGCGCGGGCACTTTCGCCAGATCATCGTACCCATGCTCGGCGAGCGGCTGCCCGTGGCGCCGCCGGCGAACGGACATAACGCGGACGAGGACGAAGTCTGAGTCCCGACCCCACCCCTGAGGCTGCCATCATGAAGTGCTCCGACGTTCGGTTGCTCATCTCAACATCGATGGACGAGACGCTCGCCGAGTACGAGCGAGCCGGCCTGGCGCGCCACCTGGCGTCGTGCGCGGACTGCGTGCAGTACCAGTCGCAGCTCGCGCAAGGTCACGAGCTGCTGCGCTCCCACCTGGCGGCGCCCGCCGTGAATTTCGAGTGGAAGGTGCAGCTGAAGATCCAGCAGGCCCTGCGCGAGGCAGCGGCCCGCCGCGAATCGCCGCCGCGCCAGCGCTTCTGGCTGCCCGTAGGCGCCAGCGCATTGGTGGTGGCCGCAGTGGTCGTGCTCGTGGGCGGCGCGTGGATCCTGGGGCGCACATCGCTGCCCGGCGGCCTTGACCCTTCGGCGGGCAAGGTGACAAACTCCGATACTCCGCGGGTCGCGCAGCAATCGCCCGCGCCGGGCGGAGGCGGACGTGCGGAGCAGGCCCGGCCCGCGCCGGCGCGGCCACAGTCGCGCTCCGACCGGTCGGCGGATCTGCCGGGGTTCGTTGAGGATTCGTCCTTCCAGCCGCAGGTGGTCAGCAGCGGGCAGGTCATTCTGCCGGCGCGCGACGACGCGGCGCGGACCGATGCGTTCCTGGATCCCGGGAACCTCACTGCCCGCAGACAGCTGCTGCTGCGGCGGCAGGAGCTGCAGCGCGAGGATGCGGAGATCCGGCGCCTGCTGGAGCAGGGGGGCCATGACCTCTCCAACCTCAGCGCGTCGGACACGCTCCCGGTCACGGATCCTCGCCGTTGACGTTGCGCGCGGCGCTTCCGCGCTGCCCCTGACGCTGCTCCTGTGGGCCTGCACCGGCTGCAGCGGCGGTCCGGTTGCCGCAGGCTCCTACTCCGACGTCGCCGTGCTGTTCGACGCGGCGGCGCTCTCGCCGGTCGCGCAGGCGCTGCAGCGCAGCCTGCAGGTCGACGCTGCCACCTCCCTGCAGCCCGAACCGCTCTTCCGGGTCGATCCGCTGCCCCTCGGGCAGCTCGGCAGAGCCTCCCTCTACAAGAATGTGGTCGTGCTCGGTCTGGTGGATGGGACCGACGCGGGCTCCCGCGAGCTGCGGCGCTGGACCGCCGGCAGGCGATTGCCCAGCCTGGCGAACGGCCGGCTCCAGCGTGCCGTGCGCGAGGACGTCTACGCGCGCAACCAACACGTGGTGTTCCTGGTGGGCACGGACGCGACCGCCATGGCGCAGGCGGTGGAGCGCGCTGCCCCGGCTCTGCGGGACGACCTCGAGCGGAGCAGTCGCGCGCGCATCCGCGTGCGCCTGCTATCGGCGGGACACCGCGCCTCGGTCGAGGCGCGCATGGAGCGGCAGGGGGGATTCCAGCTCGGCGTGCCGGCTGCCTACCGGCCGACGCGCTCCACGCTTGGCCCGCAGGAGGGGGGCGTGGAGATTGCGGCGGTGGATCCCACGCGCACGGTCGCGGTGTTCTACACGGCGGCGCCGGACCCCGCGGTCCTCCAGGATCGCGACGCGCTGCTCGCGCTGCGGCGGCGGCTGGGGGCCGCGCTGCTGCAGGAGCGTCTGCAGGAGGCGGGCGGCCTGACCTGGGCACGGGCGGATTTCCGCGGCGACTCGACGCTCACGCTTGCGGGCTTCTGGGAATCCGAAGGGGGCGAGGGCGGGGGTCCGTTCCGCACGTTCTTCGTCTACGATGCGCAACGCCGGCGCCTGTACGCCATCAATGCCCTGGTCTTCTGCCCGGGGATGGACAAGCATCCCTGGATGCGCGAGGCCATCGCGGTGGCCGAGAGCTTCCGCACGCTGCCGTGAGCGATCTACACGTCAACCTGGACCCGCCCTACCCGGTCCGACTGCGCGCGACGTTCGCGCAGGCCTGGGCCGAGCTGCGTCGCGACCATGGCGAGCGCCGCTGGCTCGTGATCGCCGACCGCACGCTGCTGCAGCGCTGCCCGCAGGCGCTCGCGGGGCTGTCGCGGCGCGAGCGCGCGGGGGTGGTGGCCGTGCACGGCGGCGAGCGCGTGAAGTCGTTGCGCACGCTGGCGGCGCTCGCGCGCGCCGCCTTGGATGCCCGAGCCGACCGCCAGACGCTGGTTATCGCCGTGGGCGGCGGTACGGTGGGCGACGCCGTTGGCCTGTTCGCCGCCACGTACCTGCGCGGCATCGCTTGGTGCCCGCTCGCCACCACCAGCCTGGCGCTGGCAGACAGCGCCATCGGTGGCAAGACCGCCGTGAACGGTGCAGGCGTCAAAAACCTGATCGGCGCTTTCCACCAGCCCGTAGGGGTCTACGGGGCGCTGGAGGCGCTGCGCACGCTGCCGCGGCGACACCGGGTGGCGGGCCTCGCGGAGGTGGTCAAGTGCGGGGCGATTGCCGACCGTGCCTTGTTCGCGCTCCTGGAGCGGACGGCTCCCCGCCTGGCGGGCGTGGATCTGGAGGCATGGGAGGCCGTGCTCCGGCGCGCCAACGCGGTCAAGGCGCGCATCGTCGCCCGCGATCCGCGCGAGGAGGGGCCCCGAGCTCTGCTGAATTTCGGCCATACGGTCGGGCATGCGCTGGAGGCCACTCAGCGGCCCCGGCTGCTCCACGGGGAAGCAATTTCCCTGGGCATGATTGCTGCTAGCTGGATCTCGGAGCGGCGCGGGCTTGCTCCGGCGGGAACGTTGTCGCGCGTGCGCGCGTTGCTGACGGAGCTGGGCCTGCCCGTGGAGCGGGATCGGGGCGACTCCGCAAGTGTCTTGAATGCAGTTGGTTACGACAAAAAGAGCCGGGCTGGAGAGGCCAGGATGGTCTTGACGCACGGGGTGGGCTCCGCTACGTTCGGCCACAGGATCGAGCGGACGATGCTTGGTCGATCCCTCCGATTCCTGTCCGGCGCGCCGCCCCATTCGTCATCGCCCAGCCGCCCCGGTCGGGTCCGTCCACACAGGGTTCCCAGGGCAGGAGCAGGCCGGTGAGCAGCATCTCGCCCGAGCGTGAGCTCCAACGGCTCATCGAGCGCTACGAGGCTAATCCGCAAGGACGCGCCTTCGCGCCGCTGGCGGACGCGTACCGAAAACTCGGTCGTCTCGAGGAAGCGCTGCGCCTTTGCCGCGAGGGTCTACAACTGCACCCACGCTACTCGAGCGCGTACGTGATCCTCGCCAAGGTCCATGTGGATCGCGGCGAGCTCGACGCTGCGCGCGAGACGTTCGCGAAGGTGCTCGGCATCGATCCCCAGAACCTCGTGGCACTACGCCAGCTGGCCCAGGACGCGCAGGATCAGGGCGACAGCGCGCAGGCGCTGCGCTTCTGGGAGCAGATCGCCGCGGCGGACCCCGAGTCCGCGCTGGCCCAGGAGCAGGTCGCGAGCCTGCGCGCCGAGCTCGCCGCTGCGCGCGCCGCGCAGGCGCCGCCGCCGGCCGACGCCGCGACGGTGAACGCGCCGGTCGGCAAGCTGAAGCCCGAGGTGCTCACCGCATTGAGCAGCTCCGACGTGCTTTCGTCGCCGCCGCCGCAGCGGGCGCAGCCGGTGCCTCCGGCGCCGCCCGAGCCCGTCCCGCCACCGCTGCCCGACCCGGCGCCCGCGGCGCTCTCGCCCAGCGCGACGGAGATCGCCACGATCACCTTGGCGGACATCTACTGCGAGCAGGGATTCAAGGCGAAGGCGCTGGAGATCTACCGCTCCGTGAGCGCGCGCTCGCCCCAGCGCGCTTTTGAGCTCGCCGAACGTATCGCGCGCATCGAGGGTGAGCTGCACGCGCTCGAGGTCATGGAGACGCGCCTGCGCACGCCTGCGGACGAGGAGACTGGACCCGAGCGCCCCCGCGCCGCGCCCGCGCGCGACGCGGCCCGCCGTGACGGAGCAGCGCGCGACACCTTGCGCCAGGACCCCGCCGCGCGGGCCAACGCTGCGCTCGGCGTGCCGCACCGATCCCACCCAGAGCAGCCACCGCCATCACCGCAGCCGCCGCCATCACCGCAGCCACCGTGGCCGTCGCACTCGTCGCACACGTCGCAAGTGACGCCACCGGCGGGGCCGGACCCAGATGGTACGGAGCCCGAGAACTTCGACCACTTCCAGTCCTGGCTCAAAAAGATGAAGCTTCGCAATTCCTGACCGGTCCCGTATCCTCGCGCCGGTTCGAGACACGGGCTCCGCGCTCCCGGACGCCCGCCGCCGGGCGGAGGGGCACGCATGCACATCCAGGTCCTTCACGGGCCTAACCTCAACTTGCTCGGGAGCCGGCAGCCCGATCTCTATGGCCGCGTGGGCCTGGCCGAGATCGACGCGGCGCTCGTGCAGCTGGCCGCGGACCTCGGCGTGGAGATCGACTCCTTCCAGTCCAATCACGAGGGCGAGCTGATCGATTGCATCCAGCGCAGCACGACTTCAGCGGGGTTCGTGGTGAACCCGGGCGGGTTCGGCCACACCAGCGTCGCGCTGCGCGACGCGCTGCTGGCGGTAGGGCTGCCATTCGTCGAGGTGCACTGCACCAACGTCGCGGCGCGGGAGCCGTTCCGCCGGAGTTCGCTGTTGGGCGACATCGCCCTGGGCGTCATCGCGGGGTTCGGCGCGGACAGCTACCCGCTGGCCCTGCGCGGGCTGGTGGCGCATCTACGCGTCGCCCGCGCTTGAGGGAAACCCTACTCAGATCACGATGGAACTCGAGAAGATCCGCGAGCTGATCCGCCTGGTGGAGGAGAGTCGCATCCAGGAGCTGGAGCTCTCCAACCGCGGCGAGACGATCCGCATCTCCAAGGGCCAAGCCGGCGTCACGGTGGTGCCCACAGCACAGCCCACATCCCCTTTGGCGCCCCCTGTGGCTGCCGCTGCGGCGCCTGCCGCGGCGCCCGCGCCCGCCCCAGAAGCGGCGGCGCCCGCTCCCGCGTCCACCGCTGTCGCGCGCGGCAGCGAGACCCTGCGCGAAATCGCCAGCCCCATGGTGGGCACGTTCTACCGCGCGCCATCGCCCGACGCCGAGCCCTACGTGCGCGCCGGCGACCGCGTCGAGAAGGGCGACGTGGTGTGCATCGTCGAGGCGATGAAGCTCATGAACGAGATCGAGGCCGAGATCTCGGGCGTGGTGCGGGAGGTCCTGGTGGAGAACGCCCAGCCCGTCGAGTTCGGCCAGCCCTTGTTCCTGATCGACACGGCGGCCTGAGCAGCCGGTCCGCCGGCGGCGCCGTGCGGCGCAGCACGGCACGCGGGCCCGCGGCGGTCCGGCTTGGACCGCCGCTTGCATTTCGCCCACGCAAGCGGTCCGGGACCTCCCCGGGCGGGCGTGGCTCCCGACGACGAGGAACCACAGGGCACAATACGGCACGGCCGGGAGCGCGGCGACCCGGCCCGCGGCCGGGGAGTGGACGGCCCATGAACATCAAAGCCATTTTGCAACAGATGATCGAGTTCCAGGGCAGCGACCTGCACTTGAAGGTCGGCGTGCCCCCCACGGTGCGCGTGCACGGGCGCCTGCAGCCGCTCGAATTCGCCGCGCCCACGCCGCGCGACATGACGGCGGTCTGCGAGCACATCCTGACGCCGGCCCAGAAAGAGCAGTTCGAGACCACCCGCGAGGTCGACTTTGCCTTCGGCGTGCCCGGGCTAGCCCGCTTCCGCGCAAACTTCTACGTGCAGCGCGGCTCGTTCGCCATGGTGTTCCGCCACGTGCCTGTGGAGATCAAGGCCCTCGAGGAGCTCAACACCCCGACCATCATCCGCGAGCTGTCGCTGTCGCCCCGCGGGCTGATCCTGGTGACGGGCACGGTCGGCTCTGGCAAGTCGACGACCTTGGCCGGCATGATCAACACCATCAACAGCGAGCTCTGCAGCAGCATCATCACCATCGAGGACCCCATCGAGTTCCTCCACAAGGACAAGAAGTCGATCATCAATCAGCGCGAGGTCGGCACGGACACCAGCAGCTTCCTGGAGGCGCTGCGCCACATCCTGCGCCAGGACCCCAACGTGATCCTCATCGGCGAGATCCGCGACGCCGAGACCATGAAGACGGCGCTCACCGCCGCCGACACGGGGCACCTGGTGCTCTCCACGCTCCACACCATCGATGCCACCCAGACCATCAACCGCATCATCAGCTTCTTCCCGCCGCACCAGCACCAGGAGATCCGCTACATGCTCTCCACGACTCTGCGCGCCATCGTCAGCCAGCGTCTGATCCGTGAGATCCACGGCAACGGCCGCGTCCCCGCGGTGGAGATCATGATCAATACGACCACCATCCAGGAGTACATCCGCGACCCCGAGAAGACCCACATGATCGCCGACGCCGTCACCGAGGGGTACGTCGCCTACCAGATGCAGAGCTTCGACCAGTCGCTGATGGCGCTGTTCAAGGCCGGGCGCATCAGCCTGGAGGACGCGCTGCGCGCCTCTACCAATCCCCACGAGTTCAGCCTGCGCATCAAGGGCATCCACGCCAGCTCCGACACCTCCTGGGACCGCTTCGAGAAGCCGGCGGCCAAGGAGCCGGCGCGGGGCGAGTTCGTCAAGCTCTAGCTCGGTCCACAGACCTCGCCTCTTGCCCGCCGACCGCTGTTGGCGCATCTTGGTGCGGCGCGCGCCGCCGGCAGCGCGCACAGCCCTTGCGGAGGCGCTGCAATGGTCCACAAGGTGCTCGTGGCCAATCGGGGTGAGATCGCCCTGCGCGTGATGCGCGCGTGCCGCGAGTTGGGCATCTCCACCGTGGCGGTCCACTCCACCGCCGACGCGGAATCGCTCCACGTCAAGTTTGCCGACGAGTCGGTCTGCATCGGCGGGCCGCTGGGCACCCAGAGCTATCTCAACGTGCCGCGCATCATCGCCGCAGCCGAGATCACCGGCGCCGACGCCGTGCATCCGGGCTACGGGTTTCTAGCCGAGAACGCCGAGTTCGCCGAGATCGTCGTGAGTTGCGACCTCACGTGGATCGGTCCGGCGCCGGAGATCATCCGCAAGATGGGGGACAAGAGCGTGGCGCGGCAGAGCGCCGTCGCTGCCGGCATCCCCGTCATCCCCGGCAGCCCGGGGTTGGTGCGCGATCCGGATAACGGCGCCGCGCAGGCCGCGGCCCTGGGCTATCCGGTGATGATCAAGGCCGCGGCCGGTGGGGGCGGCAAGGGCATGCGCCCCGCCGCCGACGAGGAGGAGTTGCGCTCGGGCATCGTCATCGCGCGCGCCGAGGCGGAGGCCGCCTTCAAGAACGGCGACCTCTACCTGGAGCGACTGCTGGAGCGCCCGCGTCACATCGAGATCCAGCTCTTGGGCGACACGCATGGCACCATCGTGCACCTGGGTGAGCGCGACTGCTCGGTGCAGAGGCGCCATCAGAAGCTCATCGAGGAGTCTCCGTCGCCGGCGGTGGACGAGCGGCTGCGCGCGCGTATGGGCGAGGCGGCCGTGCAGCTGGCCCGCTCGGTGGGCTACACATCGGCCGGCACCATCGAATTCCTGCTGGACGAGGACGGCAACTTCTTCTTCATGGAGATGAACACGCGCATCCAGGTGGAGCACCCCGTCACCGAGATGGTCACCGACCTGGACATCGTGAAGGAGATGATCAAGATCGCCTCGGGGGAGCGGCTGGCGATCCGCCAGAAGGACGTCCGCCTGCGCGGCCACGCCATCGAGTGCCGTATCAACGCCGAGGACCCCGGGCGCAACTTCGCCCCCTGCCCGGGGAAGATCCTCACGTTCCACCCGCCGGGCGGGCCGGGCGTGCGGCTGGACACGCACATCTACGCCGATTACGTGGTCGGGCCGCACTACGACTCGTTGTTGGCCAAGCTCATCTGCCACGGCGCCGACCGTGCCGAGGCCTTGGCGCGCATGCGCCGCGCGCTCAGCGAGATGGTGATCGAGGGCGTGCCGACCTCGATTCCCTTCCACCTGCGCGTGCTCGAGGACCCCATCTTCGTGGAGGGTCGGGCCACCACGCGCTATCTGGAGGAGAACCTCAGCGCGCTGAAGCAGGCCATGAGCGCCGCCGAGGCCTAGGCCATGGCGCACCCTTTCGCAGAGCGGCTGCGGCGGCGGCCTGCGATTCTCTACGCGCTCGTGGACGCCGGCCTGTTGCCGCGCGATCAGCTCGCGGCGCATGCGTGGGAGCTCGCCCGCGAGGGCGTCGACCTGGTGCAGCTGCGCGCCAAGGGCTGGGAGGCCGGCGCGCTCCTGGCCTGCGCCCAGGAGCTGCTGGCGCGGCTGCGCCCGCTGGGTGTGCCGCTGTTGATCAACGACCGCGCCGACGTGGCGCTGGCCGGTGGGGCCGACGGCGTGCACCTGGGCCAGGATGACCTGCCCGTGCGGTACGCCCGCCAGCTGCTGGGGCCCGACGCCTTGATCGGCTGGTCGACCCACGCGCTGGAGGAAATCCGGCGCGCACCCCGCGAGGCGGACTATCTGGCGTTCGGGTCGGTGTTCGCCACCACGACGCGGGCGGACAGCGTGGTCGTCGGGCCGGCGGCGTTGACCGCCGCAGTGGCCGCCTCTACACTGCCGCTGCTGGCGATCGGGGGGATCCGACCGGAGAACGTGGACCGGCTGGCCGGGCTCGGCCTGGCCGGGATCGCCGTCGCCTCCGGGCTGACGCGAGGGGATTCCGCGCCGGGAGCGGTTCCCGCCTTCCGCGCCGCCCTCGCGCGCTGGTAGCCACCCGACCCTCACATCCGACGTGAAGCGCAAGCAACATCTGCTGGGCCCGATCGTGCTGACGGGCCTCTTGGGCCTCTACCTGGCGGTGGCCTGCTGGTTCGCCGGCCCACGCGTGCCGCTGTCACTGCGCGAGGCCTTCGCGCTGGATGCCCTGGCGCGCCCGCAGCCGGCCGGTCCCCTGGGTGGCGTGCTGGCGGCGCTCGCGGCGTGGGCGCTGGGGCCCTGGCTGCGGTGGCTCCTGCCGGCCGCACCGTTTCTCTGGATGCCGCTGCGCGCCGCGCGCAACAACCGCCGCGCGCTCGCCCCGCCCGCCCGGTTGCTGCTGGGCGTCGTGGCGGCGGTGGGCCTGCTGGCGCATCCGGCCCTGGGCCGCATCGGCGCACAGCCGAGCAGCGGCGGCGCTGTGGGGCGCCTCACGGAGCGGTCGGTGCACGGCGTCGCGGGCGCGTTGGGCAGCTTCCTCGTCCTGTCCTGCGTGCTGGTCTGGCTGGTGCTGCGCAAGGTTCCGGGCGCAGCGATCCGAGTCACCTTCGACGGCGAGTGGTTGCGACGCGCCGGGCGCGCGGCGCGCGCGGCCCTGGCACTGGCCGCACAGGGCACGCTGCGGGGCGCTGCCGCCGCCGTACGCTGGGTCCTGGCGCGCGCGCCGCAACTCGCCGCCGCGCGGCAGGCGATCGCGCGGCCGCTGCGCGCGTTGATGACGCGCCTGCGCGCGCGCCGCGAGCCGGCCGGCTCACCCAAGCCCCAGGGGGCTGCACGGGAAGCCGGCGCCGCACAGCCCGCTGCGGCGCTGGAGGAACGCCCGGCGCGGCAGCCCGGGCTGGCCACCCTGCCGCAGCACTGGGCGGCGATGGACATCGCGGCGGTACCGGCAGTGCCGGTGCGTGCAATCGCGGACGGGCCGCAGCTGCAAGCGCCTGCGCCCAGCGACGAGCCGCTGCTACACGCGCGCGCCGCCGCGCAGGGTGCGCCCGCCGGTCTGGCCCAGGCGGAGCTGTTCGACGCCTCCGCGACACGCGACGAAGGCCTGCGGCCCACGGACGGCGGCCTTGCGGGCGCCGCTGACGCGGGCGCCGCTGACGAGAACGCGGGCGAGGCCACATCCGAGTTCCGCCTCAGCCGTGATCCGGCCGAGCTGTTGCGGGACCCATCGCTGCCTCAGCTGCGCCGGCCGCAGCGCAGGGGGAAGCTGCCGCTGCCATCGCTGGGTCTGCTCGACGACGTGCAGCGCGAGGAGCGCGGCTTCACGCGCGAGGTGCTGCAGCAAAACGCGCGACTGTTGTTGGAGACGCTGAGCAACTACGGGATCGAAGGGCAGATCAATGAGATCCGCCCCGGCCCGGTGGTCACGACCTTCGAGTTCGAGCCGGCCCCCGGCGTGAAGGTCAGCCAGATCACCTCACGCCAGGACGATCTGGCGCTGGCGATGCGCGCCGTGCGCATCCGCATCGAGGCGCCGATCCCCGGCAAAGCCGCCGTGGGGATCGAGATCCCCAATCCGTTCCCACAGATGGTCACGCTCAAGCAGGTGATGGCGCCGCTGTTGGCCGACGAGAGTCGCAAGCCGTTGGCGATCGCTCTGGGCAAGGACGTCGAGGGAAATCCGTTCGGCGGCGACCTGGCCGACATGCCGCACCTGCTGGTGGCCGGCGCGACGGGCAGCGGCAAGAGTGTCTGCCTCAACGCCCTGGTGTGCAATCTGCTGCTGCGCAACGGCCCCGAGCGGGTGCGGCTGCTGATGATCGACCCCAAGATGCTGGAGCTGTCGGTCTACAACGGCATCCCGCACCTGCTGCATCCGGTGATCACCGAGGCCAAGGAGGCGCTCAAGGCGCTGCGCTGGATGGTGGAGCACATGAGCGTGCGCTACTCGAGCCTGGCCAAGCACGGCGTGCGCAACATCCAAGACTACAACGAGAAGGTGCGCGCGGGGCAGGTGCGCGACGCCCAGGGCGTGCGCGTCGAGGAGACCATGCCCTACGTGGTGGTGATCGTCGACGAGCTGGCCGACCTCATGATGATGCTGGGCCAGGAGCTCGAGACGCCCGTTGCGCGCCTGGCGCAGATGGCGCGGGCGGTGGGCATCCATCTGGTGCTGGCCACGCAGCGCCCATCGGTGAACGTGATCACGGGGGTGATCAAGGCCAACTTTCCCAGCCGCATCGCCTTCCGCGTGATCAGCAAAATCGACAGCCGCACGATCCTCGACGCGATCGGCGCCGAGCAGCTGTTGGGCAAGGGCGATATGCTCTTCCTCATGGCCGGCTGGGCGCAACCGGTGCGCGTCCATGGCGCGTACCTCTCCCTGGACGAGTGCGAGCGCATCGCGGCGCACTGGCGCGCGCTGGCCGACACGCCGGCCCGGCTCCCACTGGACGATGCCCTTGCCGGCGGCGTCGGCGTGGAGCTGGGCGATGACGTCCTGCTGGAGGAGGCCCGGCGCATCGTCGTCCTGTCGCAGATCGGGTCGGTCTCCTTGCTGCAGCGCCGCTTGCGCGTAGGCTATACGCGCGCCGCCCGCCTGATGGACATGCTGGAGGAGCAGGGGGTGGTGGGACCGTTCGAAGGCAGCAAGGCCCGCGAGGTCCTGGTGGGGCGCGACGAGCTGGAGGCGCAATCGTGAGGGGCAGACCCACCGTCTATCTGGACACCTTGGGCTGTGAGAAGAACCTGGTGGACAGCGAGGACGCCCTCGGCCTGCTGCTCGGCCAGGGTTTCGCCGTTGCCGGCCGCCCCCAGGACGCGGATCTGGTGGTGGTCAACACCTGCGGCTTCCTGACGTCCGCGCGGCAGGAGTCCCTGGAGCGCATCCGTGAGCTGGCGGCCCAGAAGAACGGCGGCAAGCTCGTCGTGATGGGTTGCTTCGTGCAAGGTGGCACGCACGACCTACAGCGCCTGGTGCCCGAGGTGGATGCCGTGCTGGGCGTCGGCCAGTACCATCGGCTGGCCGAGCTGTGGGCCGGCGCGCCCGCGCCGCTGCCGACTTTGCCAGAGCTCGCCCCGTACATGGGCAACGGCGCGCGCGCCGCGCTCACCCCGCGCCACGTCGCCTACCTGAAGATCGCCGAGGGCTGCAACCAGAGCTGTAGCTTCTGCAAGATCCCCGCACTGCGCGGGCGGCAGCGGAGCCGCCCCCTCGCCACGCTGCTGGCACAGGCGCAACGCCGGGTGGAGGACGGCGCCTCCGAGCTGATCCTGATCGCGCAGAATACGTCGTCGTGGGGCATCGACCTCCCCGGGCGGCCGCGGCTGCCGCAGCTTTGCCAGGAGCTGGCGCAGCTGCCCGAGCTGCGCTGGATCCGCGTCATGTACGCCTTCCCGCCGCTGTTCACCGACCGACTGGCCGACGAGCTCTACGCGCAGCCAAAGGTCGCCAGCTATCTCGACATCCCCATCCAGCACGCCAGCGCCAGCGTCCTGCAGCGCATGGACCGCGGCTACGACGTGGGCCGCTTGCGACGCCAGGTTGCGCGGTTGCGCACGTTGCGTCCCTCGATCATGCTGCGCAGCACCGCGCTGGTGGGCTTTCCCGGTGAGAGCGAGGACGATCTGGTGGAGCTGCTGGACTTCCTGGCCGAGATCCAGTTCGACCATCTGGCCACGTTCGTCTACAGCCACGAGCAGGGCACCCCGGCCTACGTCCTGCACGACGACGTCGATCCTGCCGAGAAGGAGGAGCGTGCCGCGCGCGTGCAGGCCCTGCAGTGGGACCTGGCCCGGGAGCGCAAGCGGGCGCTGCTGGGCAAGACGCTGGAGGTGGTCGTGGACGCGGTGCACCGTGGCGCCCGCATGGGGGGCTTGCTGGACGTTCCGGTCGAGGCGGGGGAGGATCCGCGCGCGGCGTGGCACGGGCGCCCCGTCGCCTTCGGCCGCTCGGACGGCTTCTGCTACGACATCGATGGCGGGCTCTGGTTTCCCGCCGAAGGGCTGCGACCGGGAGATCGGCTGGCGGTCGAGGTGGTCGGCTGCGGTCCGTACGACCTGCTCGCCGTTGCGTGCCCGCGCGGGGACGGGCGCGACGGCGCCCCGCCGCCGACGGGCGGGCGGCAGCGAGGGAGAGCATCGTGAGCAATCGGTGGAGGCCCGCGTTCGTGCTGGGGCCAACGCCCGCGCGCGTGACAGTGCTGCTGCTGGCGGCCGCGCTCGCGGCCGCGGCCCCGGCCGCCGCCGGGGATCTCGGGTCGCGGGCGCCGAGTCACCGGCAGCTGCAGGATCTGCTGCTGGCGCGCCTGGTGGAGCAGGTTGCCACCCAGGTCGCGGGATTGGCGCCGGGGGCGCGCATCGGCCTGCGGGCGATGCCTGGCCACGAGCTCATGCCGCTGTTGCAGGACTCCCTGGCCGTACGCCTGGCGCGAGGCGGGCGTGATGTGTGGGTGGTGGACCCCGCTTGCGCCACGAATCCCGATTCAGCGTTCGTCGTTGAGCTCGCGCTCACGCGCGCTGACTTCGCCCTGTCCCAGGGGCAGCGCAGCTTCCTCTCGCTGGGCACGGGGAGGATGGAGCGCCGCGCGAGCCTGCAGCTCTCGGCGAAGGCCTCTACGTATGCGTCGGGCGATGGGGAGGGCTTTGCCTCTCGCTCCGCGGGGGGGTCGTGGGCGGGGCTCGCGGCCGGGTTGGCGCCGGGTTCGGCGCGGGGCTCGCCGCCGGGGAGCGTGCTCTGGTCGGGGAATCCCACCGTACAGTCGGTGGACTGGTTCCCGGCCTCCCGCAAGGACGCCCTGTCTACGGATACGCCCGCGTGGGTGGTCAACGCGCTGAAGCAGCCGTCCAGTGTGCTGGAGAGACGCAGTCCCTGGGTGGAGCGGGGAGTGGTGCTCGGCCTGCTGGGCGGCGTGATCCTCGTCTATGTCGCGGGAGCGAGCTGAGCGCATGCTCCGGCGAGGCGGGATGAGGCGTGCCGGCACGTCGTGGTGGCTGGCCGCGGTCGCGACGCTGCCGTTGCTGCTCGCCGGTTGCAGCAAGCGCGCGCCCGACCGGCGGGCCGAGCTCGAGCCGCTGCTGCAGTCCGGCCAGATCGCCGAGCTGCGAGCGCGGGTCCAGCGCTACCAAGGTGCGGGTGAACGCTCTGCCGGGCTCGACTACTACCTGGGCGTCGGGTTGCTGCGCGACGAGGACGACAAGCCGGCGCTCGTGTCGTTCCAGTCCGCGGTCACCGCGGACAGCACGCTGGCCGTGCCGATCGGGCGGGAGCTCCAGCAGGCGGCGTTGCGGGACGTGCAGGCAGGGTGGGGGAACCGCGCCACGGCGCGCATGCTGGAGGCGTACCGCTACGACCCCCGCGTGGACTTGGGCGGGCTGACCCCGACGGTGGCCCGCCAGCTCTACACCGCGAAGGACTACCGCGCTGCTGTGCCTCTCTACGCCAAGCTCGACGCGGCGGGCGACGGCCCCGAGCTCAGCCGCCAGGAATGGCGCTGGTGCCACGGCCAGTGTCTGGACCAGTTGGGGCGCGACGACGAGGCCCTGGACGTCTACCGGTCCTATCGGCGCGACTGGCCCGCGAGCAGCCTCTTCCGCAGGCGGGTCGTCTGGCGCTACCAATCGACCCTGCTCGAGAAGGCCGAGGCGGCGCTGCCCACCGACCCAGCCGCGGCACTGCGCTTCGCCGAGGAGGAGCTCGCGCCGGGCATGAACCGGGCGCTGCTCCAGCGTGGCCGCGTGCTGGCGGCGCGCGCGCACGAGGCAGCGGGCCGGCCGGCGGATGCCCTGCACTGGTACGAGGAGATCGTGAAGAACGCGTCCGCACCCAGCGACACCGTCGCCGAGCAAGCCCAGCGCAGGATCGAGGCGCTCCATGTTCCCGGCGCGCAGTGATCCGACCGGCGCCGTGAGGGCGCGGCGCGGCAACGGAACCCCGCCGCATCGGCTGCTCCCGGCGCGGCGCACCCGACCGTCCCGCGGCGCGAGGCCGGGGGCGGCGCGGCTGGCGCTCGTAGCGCTGGGCGCGCTCGTCGCCCTGCTAGCGCTTTGCGCCTGCGGCGCGCCTGGCAAGCACCTGCCGGTGGGAACCTACGAGCGCGGAGAGGCCGAGTTCCACGGCAAGCGCTACACCCTTGCGATCGAGGACCTGAAGCTCTTCGTCCGGCGCAACCCCAAGGATCCCTCCGCGGCCCAGGCGCAGTTCCTGGTGGCCCAATGCTACATGGAGGCGAAGGAGTACGCGCTGTCCGCCGTCGAGTACGAGATCCTGCGCAACGACTACCCCAACACCGACCTGGCGGACGACGCATTCTTCCTAGAGGGCATCTCGTACGCTCGCCAACGGCCCAACTATCGCCTCGACCAGAAGGTGACGCAGAAAGCGGTCGAGCACTTCCAGAAATACCTGGCGCAGTTCCCCACCGGCCGCCACCGCGAGCAGACTCAACAGGAGCTCGACGCGCTTGAGTTGCACCTGGCGCGCAAGCGCCTGGAGCAGGCGCGGCAGTACTGGAGCCTGCGCCAGTATGGCGCGGCCGCGCTCGTGCTGGACGATTTGCTGGAGGCGAGCAAGGAGAGCACGCTGCGCCCCGACATGTTGCTGCTGCGCGGCCGCGTCGCTCTGCGCCAGCACGACAGCGAGCGGGCGCGCACCTGCTTGGGGGAGGTGCTCAGCCGCTACCCGCAGCACCCGACCGCGGGCGCGGCCAAGGAGCTCATGCACAAGCTCGGGCAGGAAGCGGGCGCGGGCGGGGGAGGGCCCGGGTCGGAGAGCCTGCGGTGACGGCGCGCCGGATCGGGCTCTTGGGCGGGTCCTTCGATCCGGTGCACGAGGGCCACCTCACCGTGGCGCGCCGCGCGCGCGATCAGCTCGCGCTCGAGGCGGTCTGGCTGCTGCCGGCCGACCAGCCTCCCCACAAGCTGGACCGCCCGCTGACGCTGGGCGCCCACCGCCTGGAGATGCTGCGACGTGCCCTGCAGGCTGAGCCCGGGCTGCAGCTGTGCACGCTGGAGCTCGATACTCCTGGTGTCCACTACTCGGTCGACACCGTCCTGGAGCTGCGGCGCCGCGAGCCGGCTGCGTCGTTCTTCTTCGTGATGGGCGAGGACTCGCTGCGCGAGTTATCCGCGTGGCGACAGCCTGAGTGGCTGGTGCGCCTGGCACCCCCGGTGGTGGCCCCGCGCGGGGCCCCGGACGCCAGCCGCCCGTTCGCGGTCTATGGCGTCGCCGTACACTGGCTGGCGGGGCCGCCGGTCGCCGTGTCCTCCGCGCAGCTGCGCGCCGCCCTGGGCCGGGGCGAGCGCCCAGCGCAGATCCCCAGGGCGGTGCTCGCCTACATCGAGACCCACGGTCTCTACCGCGGGGAGGGCGGGGCGTGAAGATTTTCCTGGTCGACGGCTCGGCGCTGCTCTACCGCAGCCACTTCGCCTTCGCCGGACGGCCCCTCACCACCAGCCAGGGTGAGGTGACCAGCGCGCCATTCGGCTTTGCGCAGGCGCTGGCTCATCTCAAGGATGAGGAGGGCGCCGATGCCCTGGTCGTCGCCCTCGATGCCAAGGGCCCCACCTTTCGCCACGAGCTCTTCCCGGCCTACAAGGCCCAGCGTCCCCCCATGCCTGTCGACCTGGCGTCGCAGATCCCCCGCGTGCGCGAGCTGGTGGGGGCGCTCGGCGTGCCCCTGGTGGAGCTCCCCGGTTACGAGGCCGACGACGTGCTGGGGACCCTGGCCCGTCAGCTAGCGCCGCCGCACGAGGTCTGGATCTACTCGGCGGACAAGGACTTCGTGCCGCTGGTGCGCCCGGGCGTGGGCATCCTGCGGCCCGCTGCGCGCGGCGGGAAGGACGAGTACCTCGACGAGCGCGCGGTCACCGCGCGCTATGGCTTGCGCCCGGCGCAGTACCTGGATGCGCTGACGCTGATGGGCGACCAGAGCGACAACGTCCCGGGCGTGCCGGGTGTGGGCGAGAAGACGGCGCTCGGGCTCGTCGCCCGGCATCAGAGCGTGGCCAGGCTGCTGGAGGATCTCGACCACGCGCAGGAGCTCACACCGCGCCTGCGCGAAGCGCTGCGCGCCAGTCGCGAGCAGCTGCCGCTGACCCGCAGGCTGCTCACCATCGACACGCACGCACCCGTGCAGCTCGACGTGGCCGCGGCGCGGCTTGCGCGCGGGTACCCCGAGGCGTTCCTGCAGCTGTGCCGCGCACTGGAGTTCTACAGTTTGCTCGAGCGCCTGCCGGCGCAGCAGGCCAGCGGGCCGGCGGCGGCGGCGGCCGGACCGGACTACCGGCAAGTGCGCTCGGTGGACGAGCTGCGCGCACTGCTCGCGGAGCTGCGGGCGCACACGCCCTGGGCCATCGACACCGAGACCACCGCGCTGGACCCGCTGCGCGCCGAGCTGGTAGGGATCTCACTGGCGGCGCAGCCCGGGCGCGCTTGGTACATCCCGGTGGCGGTCGCGGACGACCACGGCGCTCCGGGCGATCTGTTCGGCGCAGCCTCTGGCGAGCGCCTGCCCTGGGCGCAGGTGCGCTCGCTGCTGGCGCCCTTCCTCGCCGACGCCCGCCTGCCCAAGGTGGGGCAGAACCTCAAGTACGACCAGCACGTGCTCCACGGTCACGGCGCCCCGCTCGCCGGGGTGGAGTTCGATACCATGATCGCCAGCCATCTGCTGGCTCCCGAGCGGCGCCAGCACGGCCTGGACCTGTTGGCCGGCGAGGTGCTGAGGCTGCCGGCGACACCCTACAAGTCGCTATTCGACGGCCTGGACACGAGCGACATCCGCCAGGTCCCGTTGGATCGACTCACGCGCTACGCGTGCGAGGACGCCGACTACGCCCTGCGCCTGCACGCGGTCTTCGCCCCCGAGCTCGTCACCGAGCAGCTCGACCACCTGATGCACGATCTGGAGATGCCGCTGTCGCAGGTGCTGCTCCGCATGGAGCGGCACGGCGTGAAGCTGGACGTGGGGCTGCTGGAGACGCTGTCCCGCGAGCTGCGCGCTGCGCTCGCGCGGCTGACCGAGCTGGCGTACGCCCAGGCGGGCGAGCAGTTCAATCTGAACAGCGCGAAGCAGCTCTCGGTGATCCTCTTCCAGAAGCTCGGGCTGAAGTCGGCGCGCAAGACCGCCACCGGGCAGTCCACCGACGTGGACGTGCTCACCAAGTTGGCCAAGGAGCATCCCCTGCCGGCGACGCTGCTGGAGTACCGCCAGCTGCAGAAGCTGCTGTCCACCTACGCCGAGGCGTTGCCCAAACTGCTCAACCCGGCGACCGGCTGCCTGCACACCAGCTTCAATCAGGCGGTGGCCGCCACCGGGCGTCTGAGCAGTAGCGACCCCAACCTGCAGAACATTCCGGTGCGGACCGAGCTGGGGCGCCGCATCCGCGCGGCGTTCATCCCACGCGATCCCGGTCACCTGCTCCTGTCGGCCGACTATAGCCAGATCGAGCTGCGGCTCATGGCGCATCTGTCCGGCGACGAAACGCTGCGCGCGGCGTTCGCCGCCGGCGAGGACGTCCACGCCCGCACCGCGGCGCTGGTGCACGGCGTGGCGCTCGCCGACGTGACGCCCCAGATGCGGCGCCAGGCGAAGGTCGTGAACTTCGGCATTCTCTACGGCATGGGGGCGCGGGCGCTGGCGCAGCAGTTGGAGATCCCCGTGCGCGACGCGCAAGCGTTTATCGACGGGTACTTCGCCAAGCTGCCGGGCGTGCGACGCTTCATCGACGAGACCGTGGAGCTGGCGCGCCGCGAAGGCGAGGTGCGCACGATCCTGGGGCGCCGCCGCCGCCTGCCCGAGCTTGCCAGCCAGAGCCCGCAGCAGGTGGCCCTCGGCGAGCGCATGGCGGTGAACACGCCCATCCAGGGCTCGGCCGCCGACCTGATCAAGGCGGCCATGATCCGTCTGGACGCGCGCATCGCCCGCGAGGGGCTGGCGGCCCATCTGTTGCTGCAAGTGCACGACGAGCTTATCGTCGAGGTCGAAGCTGGTCAGCGCGAGCGCGTCGCGCGAGCGGTGAAGGAGGAGATGGAAGGAGTGTTCGCGTTGTCGGTGCCGCTCCTGGTGGAGACCTCCTTTGGGCGCAACTGGGCGGAGGCGCACGCGTGAGCCCGCGGGGGGGACCGCAGGCTCGCGTGCTGGTGGTGGCGGGGGCGATCGGCACGGGCAAGAGCACCGTCTGCGCGTGGCTCGCCCAGCGTGGCGCCTTCGTGATCGAAGCCGACCGCGTCGGGCACGAGCTGCTGCTGCGACCCGATGTTGCGCAGGCTCTGGGCGAGCGCTTCGGGCAGGGTGTGCGCGACGAGCGTGGCGCCGTCGACCGGCGCCGGCTCGGCGCCCACGTCTTCGCCGACCCGCAGGCCTTAGCAGAGCTGGGCTCGATCGTGCACCCTCCCCTGCTGGCCGAGATCCGCCGGCGCATCGAGCGCCTGCGCGAGAGCCGCGCCGCCGAGCTGATCGTGGTGGACGCGGCGCTGCACTTCCAATTCGATCCGCCGCTGCCATGCGACGCGGTCCTGATGACCGACGCGCCAAAGACCGAACAGGTGCGGCGCATCGTGGCGCGTGACGGGCTCTCCCCCGAAGAGGCACGGCAGCGGGTCGACCGCACCCTGGCGGTCAAGGCCAGCTTGGCGCGGGCGGACGCCGTGATCGAGACCGACCGGCCGCGCGCCCAGGTGCGCGCTCTGCTGCTGCAGGAGGTGGACCGGCTGCTGGGTCTGCAGCTGGCCGCCAGCGACCCGCCGTGGGCGGGCCGCCAGGACGACGATGTGCACCCCGACCGCAGGAGGGACCCGGCGTGAGCGACGGCGAGGAGATCCTGGATCTGGACGAGCTGGTGCGCCGGGCCGAGCACCTGAAGGAGGGGCTTTGACCTCGCTCGCCTGCAGGTGGAGCGGGAGCGTTTCGAGCGGCTGATGGCCGCCCCCGACTTCTGGGGCGATCCGCAAGCGGCGCGCCAGGTCATCGCACAGGCCAACCAGGTCAAGCGCTGGACTGTTCCGCTGGCCGAGCTCGCCACGCAGGTCGAGGAGGCCCAGCTGTTCGCGGAAATGGCGGCGCAGGATGGCGCCGCGGAGGCAGCGGCGGAGGCGCAGGCCGCCCTCGCGCGCGCCGGCCGGACGCTCGCACACCTCGAGACCAATTTCATGCTGGGCGCGCCCGACGACGAGAAGGGCGCCATGCTGGAGATTCACCCCGGCGCCGGAGGCACCGAGAGCCAGGACTGGGCGCAGATGCTCCTGCGCATGTACACACGTTACTGCGAGGCGCAAGAGTGGAAGCACGAGGGCCTGGACGTCCAGCCGGGTGAGGAGGCGGGCATCAAGAGCGCTACCCTCGAGATCGGCGAGCCTTACGCCTACGGCTACCTGAAGGGCGAGAGCGGCGTACACCGCCTGGTGCGCATCAGCCCGTTCGACGCCCAGCACCGCCGCCACACCAGCTTCGCCTCGGTGTTCGTCTACCCGCTGGTGGAAGACCAGGACTTCGACATCCAGATCGCCGACAGCGACCTGCGCGTCGACACGTTCCGGGCCAGCGGGGCCGGCGGACAGCACGTGAACAAGACCAGCAGCGCCGTGCGCATGACGCACATCCCGACCGGCATCGTGGTGCAGTGCCAGAACGAGCGCAGCCAGCACCGCAACCGCGAGCTGGCCATGCGCGTGCTCCACGCCAAGCTGTACCACCGCAGGATGGAGGAGGAGCGGGCCAAGCACGCGGTGCTGGAGCAGTCCAAGTTGCGCATCGACTTCGGCAGCCAGATCCGTAGCTACGTACTGCAGCCCTATACCAAGGTGAAGGACCACCGCACCGAGCTAGAGGCTGGCGATGTCCAGCGCGTGTTGGACGGCGGACTGCACGAGTTCATCGTGGCGTACCTGCGCATGGCCGGGCGCGCCGCTTGACACCGCGGCGCGGCGGCCGATAGTGTGCGGCGCGATCGTCACGTCCCCAAGGTCCGGGCTTTCGGCCGTCCGCTGATGCACGCATGGATGAGACCCACCGCCTGATCCAGGAGAGGCTCGGCAAGCTCCGTGCGCTGGAGGCGCAGGGTGCCGCGGTCTTCCCGTATCGGTACGAGCGGACCCACCGCCTGGCGGAGGCGGTGGCCGAGGCTGCGCGTCTGCTCGAGACCGCAACGACGCTGCGCGTCGCGGGGCGCGTGATGGCGCTGCGGCGCCACGGGCGCGCGGCCTTCGCCCACCTGGAGGACCAGGACGGGCGGCTGCAGGTCTACGTCCGGCAGGACCAGGTGGGGGAGCAGGGATACGATCGCTTCGGGCTGCTGGAGGTGGGCGACCTCCTGGGGTGCGAAGGTAAGCTGATGGTCACGCGCAGCGGCGAGCTGACCCTGGACGTGACCGCCTTCACCGCGCTGGCCAAGTGCCTGCGGCCGCTGCCGGAGAAATGGCACGGCTTGCAGGACGTGGAAGTGCGCTACCGTCAGCGCTATCTCGACCTGATCATGAACCGGCCGGTGCGCGATCTGTTCGTGGCGCGGACGCGCGTCGTCCAGGAGATGCGCGCTCAGCTCATCGACGAGGGTTTCCTGGAGGTCGAGACGCCGATCCTGCAGCCGCTGTACGGCGGCGCCGCCGCGCGCCCGTTCACCACGACGCACAACGCGCTGGGGGGCGCGACCCTCTACCTGCGCATCGCCGACGAGCTGTACCTCAAGCGGCTCATCGTGGGTGGTTTCGACCGCGTCTTCGAATTCGGGAAGGACTTCCGCAACGAGGGCATCGACCGCACCCACAACCCCGAGTTCACCATGCTGGAGTGCTACGCGGCGTACTGGGACTACGAGGACGTCATGGGGCTGGTGGCGCGGATGTTCGCACGGCTCGCGGCGTGCTTCGCCCCCGCCGGCCGGCTGTCCTACGGCGGGCACACCATCGAGCTGGGCGGGGGCTTCCGCCGCGCAGGCTTCTTCGACCTGATCGGCGAGCGCACCGGCGTCGACTTCCGCACGCTCGACCGCGACGCGGCCGCCGCAGCCGCTGGCCGCCTGGACGTCCACGTCGACAAGAGCATGGGGCGCGGCAAGATTCTCGACGAGGTGTTCGGCACCACCGTGCAGCCCGCCCTCATCCAGCCCACCTTCGTGTGCGACTACCCCGTCGAGCTCAGCCCCCTCGCGCGCCGGCACCGCCATGACCCGGCCCTAGTGGAGCGGTTCGAGGCTTTCGTGGCTGCCACCGAGGTGGCCAATGCCTTCAGCGAGCTCAACGATGCGCGCGATCAGCGGGCGCGCTTCGAGGAGCAGCAGCGCCTGCGCGCGGCAGGGGACGAGGAGGCGCAACAGCTCGATGAGGACTACCTGCGCGCTCTGGAGTACGGGATGCCGCCCACCGGCGGGCTCGGCATGGGCGTAGACCGCATCGCCATGCTCTTCACGGGGGCCCCGTCGATCCGGGACGTGCTCCTGTTCCCCCAGCTGCGGCCGGAGGGGGACGGCCCGCGCGGTGCCTGACCGGGCGCCCGCGCCCCGGCGCTCGCGCGTTCCGCGCCCCACCCGCCGTCGTCGCAACCGCTGACGTCATGGGCTTCACCAGTACCGTCGCTCTCCGCTTCCTGCGCAGCCGCCGCTCCCGCTTCGTCTCGCTGATCACCATCATCGCAGTGCTCAGCATCACCATCGGCGTGATGGTGCTCAACGTGACGCTGGCGGTGATGAACGGCTTCCGCGACCAGATCCAGCTCAAGTTCGTCGAGAACATGCCCATGGTGACGGTGATCGCGCCGTACTCCGGATTCAAGGATCTCGACCAGGTCGTCGCGCGGACGCTGCGCGTTCCCGGCGTGCTCGCCGCCTCGCCGTTTCTGCGCAAAGAAGGGGTGGTCACCCTCGAGCGTCTCCCAGGCCAGCCCCGCCACCGCGGGATCATCCTGTGGGGCATCGACCCGCAGCGGCAGGAGCAGGTCACGCCCCTGAGCAAGAGCATCGACCCGCCCTTCCACGGATTCTCCACCGAGGGGCTGGTGGGGGCGCCCGCGGGGACCCCCGGGATCGTGCTGGGTCAGGCCCTGGCCGAGGGGCTGCGCGGCGGCCTGGGGGACGTGGTCACGGTCACGGTGGCGCGGGGCAGCGGGGGCCTGGGGCAGTTCAAGAGCGAGTCGCGGGAGTTCCAGGTCGTCGGACTGCTCTCCAGCGGGATGTACGATTTCGATAGCGCCTTCGGCTACATCGACCTGGCGGCGGCGCAGAACCTCTTCCAGATGCCCGGGGGCGCCGACGGGATCGGGGCTCGCGTCCGCGAGATGATGCGGGCGGCCGAGGTGGGGACGGCCATCGAGGACTCCCTGGGCGCCCCGCCGTACTTCACCAACAACTGGATCAGCATGAACAGTCAGCTCTTCGACTGGATCCGCATGGAGAAGACCATGATGTTCCTGCTGCTCTCGCTCATCACATTGGTGGCCTCCTTCTCCGTAGTCGCGATCCTGACCATGATGGTTCGCGACCGGCAGCGGGATATCGGAATTCTTATGTCGATCGGGGTGTCGAAAGCGCGCCTGGTCGGGATCTTCGTGCAGCTGGGGATGCTGTTGGGTCTGGGTGGGGTCGTGACTGGAACCGCGTTTGGCTATTGCATTTGCAGAATCCTGGACGCCGTGGGCCTGCCCCTGCCCGGCGACGTCTATTTCGTGAACACCCTGCCGGTTCACATGAAGCTCGGTGACTTCAGCCTGGTGGCCAGTGTGACGCTCGGAATGTCGTTTCTGGCAACACTCTTGCCCAGTTGGCTTGCCTCCAGGTTCACGCCCGTGGAGGTGCTCCGCTATGAGTGAGCGGGCGGCGGGGCCGTGGCTGGTCGCGGAGGGCCTCCAGAAGGGATTCCGCACCCCGCACCGCCACATCGAGGTCCTGCGCGGGATCGACCTGGCGGTCGAGGCGGGAGAGCTGGTGGTGGTCACCGGACCCAGTGGATCGGGCAAGAGCACGCTGCTCAATCTTCTGGGGTCCCTTGACCGGCCCGACGAGGGCTCTATCCTTTGGGGCGGACGCGCGCTGCAGCGGCTCGCCGATCGGGAGCGCAGCCGGCTGCGCAACCGCGAGCTTGGCTTCGTGTTCCAGTTCCACCACCTCCTGCCGGACTTCACGGCGCTGGAGAACGTGATGATGCCCGCCCTGGTCGCGGGCGTCGAAGTGGCGCAGCGGAGGGAGCGGGCGGCCCGGCTACTCGCGCGCGTCGGCCTCACCGGCCGGTCGGAGCACCGTCCGGGGGAGCTGTCGGGGGGAGAGCAGCAGCGCGTGGCGGTGGCGCGCGCGCTGGTGAACGGGCCCAGGCTCCTGCTCGCCGACGAGCCGGGAGGGAACCTGGACCGCGCGCTCGCAGACGAGCTGCATGCCCTGCTGCTGGAGCTGCGGACGGACGAGCGGGTGAGCATGGTGGTGGTCACGCACGACGAGTCGCTGGCGCGAAGGGCGGATCGCTGGCTCCACCTCGAGGAGGGGCGGCTGCTGCCCGTGGGCGAGATCGGCCGCAACGGGGGGAGCGGACGGTGAGCTGCGACAGCTGCGGTGGCGACAACGCTACGCTCCAGTACACCGAAGTCATGGGCGCCAGCAAGAAGGTGCAGTGGTTCTGCCAAGGCTGTGCCGAGGCCCGGGGGCTCTTGGCATGGCAGGCGGAGGCGGCGTCGGCGCAAGAGGACGCCGCAAGCGGCGTGCTGGGCACGATCGTCGTGGAGCAGACCTCCACCATACGCCTCGCCCCGGGGCGGCGATGCGACGCCTGTGGCATGCGGCTCTCCGACCTGCGCAACACCGGGCGGGTGGGCTGCCCCCAGTGCTACGAGACCTTCCGCGAGCATCTCGAGCCGCTGCTGCGGCGCGTGCATGGAGCGACCGAGCACCGTGGCCACGGGCCAGGAGCCGCGCAGGACCGGGAGCACGTGCAACACGAGCTGGCGCGGCTGCGCCGCGAGCTGCTGGACGCCGTGCGCCGGGAGGACTACGAGCAGGCCGCGCGAGTGCGGGACGAGATCGCGCGCCGGGAGACGGAGCTCGCCCAGGGAGGCGCCAAGCGACCATGATGACCTTGAGCGAGCTGGCGCGGCGACCGGCTCCATGGTTGGTGGGCGGCGCTCCCGAGCGGGACATCGTGCTCAGCAGCCGGGTGCGCCTGGCGCGCAATCTGGAAGGCCACCGCTTCACCCACGTAGGTGACGCGCAGGAGCTGCGGGTCCTGCGCGCGGAGATCCTGAAGGCCACCGGCAGCGCGCCGCGCCTGGGCGGCGCCAGCCTGTGGACGATGGAGGAGCTGCACGAGATCGAGCGGCGCTTCCTGCTGGAACGCCATCTCATCTCGGTCGACCTGGTGAAGAACGTCCTGGGCCGGGCGGTGCTCGTTTCACAGGACGAGGGCGAGGGCCTGATGATCAACGAGGAGGACCACCTCCGCTTGCAGGCCTTTGCCTCGGGGCTGGCTCCGGACCGGGCGCTGGCGCGCGCCACGTCACTGGTGGCCGAGCTCGACCTCCAGATGCGCTTCGCCTTCAGCGAGCGGTGGGGCTACCTGACGGCGTGCCCGACCAACGTGGGGACAGGGCTGCGGGCGTCGATCTTGGTGCATCTGCCGGGGCTGGTGCTGACAACGACATCGAGAAGGTGCTCAACGGGCTGCGGCGCCTCAACTATACCGTGCGCGGCTTCTACGGCGAGGGCAGCGGCGCCATGGGAGCGCTCTTCCAGATCTCCAATTCAGTGACCCTGGGCCACTCCGAGGAGGAGATCGTGGCCGAGCTGCTCCATCACACGCGCAAGGTGATCGCGTGCGAGCGCGACGCCCGCGCGATCCTGTGGGAGCGGGAGCCGCGGCGGATCGAGGACCGCGTCTGGCGCGCCTACGGCATCCTGACCCATGGGCGCCTGCTGCAGACCAAAGAGGCGTTCGAGCTGCTGGGCGACCTGCGGCTGGGCGTGAGTCTCGCGATCTTCGACGGTCTCGACGAGTCGATCCTCAACACCCTCCTGATGAACATCCAGAGCGCGCACCTGCAGGTCGTGGCCGGCCGGACGATGGATCCGGCGCAGCGCGACGAGGCGCGCGCCCGGTACGTGCGCGAGGTGCTGACCAAGTCCGCACCGAGAAAGGACGACCGATGAACGACCGCTTCACCGAACGGGTGCGCAAGGTGCTCTTCCTTGCCCGCGACGAGGCGGGCCGCATGCAGCACGACTACATCGGCACCGAGCACCTCTTGCTGGGGATCATCCGGGAGGGGGAGGGGATTGCGGCCCAGGCGCTGCAGCGCCTGGGGATCGACTTCGAGCAGATCCAGCAGGCCGTGGAGGACATGGTCACCACGCAGAGCGGAACCTTGACCATCGGCGAGATCCCGTTCACTCCGCGGGCCAAGCGCGTGCTGGAGCTGTCCATCGACGAGGCGCGCCAGCACAACCACAACTACGTGGGCACCGAGCACCTGCTGCTGGCCCTCATCCGCGAGGGGGAAGGGGTCGCCGCCCGCGTGCTCAAGGACCTGGGCGCCGACCACGAGAAGGTGAAAAAGGAGATCATGAAGCTGCTGGGCGGCGCCCAGAAGGGGACGCCCGAGGCCGCCAGCAAGCGCAAGAAGGAGACGCCCGTTCTCGACCAGTTCGGCCGCAACCTCACCCAACTGGCCCGCGAGGACAAGCTCGACCCCACCATCGGGCGCGAGCGCGAGATCGACCGCGTGATCCAGATCCTGTCTCGGCGCAAGAAGAACAACCCGGTGCTGATCGGTGAGCCGGGCGTGGGCAAGACGGCCATCGCCGAGGGGCTCGCCTCGCGCATCGTGGACGGGCGAGCGCCGGCGCTGCTGCAGAACCGCGAGATCATCACCCTGGACCTGGCCAGCGTCGTCGCCGGGACCAAGTATCGCGGCCAGTTCGAGGAGCGCCTCAAGGCGATCATGAACGAGATTCGCGAGAGCGAGGACATCATCCTCTTCATCGACGAGCTGCACACGATCGTGGGGGCGGGGGGCGCGGAGGGGGCGATCGACGCCAGCAACATGTTCAAGCCGGCGCTGGCCCGCGGCGAGATCCAGTGCATCGGCGCCACCACGCTGGACGAGTACCGCAAGTTCATCGAGAAGGACGGGGCGCTGGAGCGGCGCTTCCAGCCCATCATCGTCAATCCTCCCACCGAGGAGCAGACGATCGAGATCATCTTTGGACTGCGGGACAAGTACGAGGCGCACCACCGCGTCAAGTACACCGACCCCGCGATCCGCGCCTCCGTGTTCCTCTCGGTGCGCTATATCAGCGGCCGCAGCCTCCCCGACAAGGCCATCGACGTCATCGACGAGGCGGGCAGCCGCGCCCGCCTGTCCGCCACGGCCGTCCCCGGCGATCTGCGCGACCTCGAGAAGCGGATCGAAGAGGTGAGCAAGGAGAAGGAGCTGGCGATCCAGGGCCAGGAGTTCGAGAAGGCGGCCAAGTTCCGCGACGACGAGAAGGAGCTGCGGCGCAAGCTCGCCGACATGCGCAAGAGCTGGGCCGAGCGCAAGCAGGAGGCGGAGGCGGTGGTCGACGTCAAGGACGTCAGCCGCGTGATCTCCGACATGACTGGCATCCCCGTGACCGAGGTGGAGGAGGCCGAGACCGAGAAGCTGCTGCGCATGGAGGAGGAGCTGCAAAAGGTGATCGTCGGCCAGAACGAGGCGGTGTCGGCGGTGAGCAAGGCGATCCGGCGCAACCGCGCCGGCCTGCGCGATCCGCGTCGTCCCATCGGCTCGTTCATCTTTCTGGGTCCCACCGGGGTGGGGAAGACCGAGGTGGCGCGCCAGCTCACGCGCTTCTTGTTCGGCGACCTCAACAACCTCGTGCGCATCGACATGTCGGAGTACATGGAGAAGTTCTCCATCAGCCGGCTGCTGGGAGCGCCTCCGGGCTACGTCGGCTACGATGAGGGCGGCATCCTCACGGAGAAGATCCGGCGCCAGCCGTACTCGGTGATTCTGCTGGACGAGATCGAGAAGGCGCACCCCGACGTCTTCAACCTACTGCTGCAGGTATTGGAGGACGGCGTGCTGACCGACAGCTTCGGCCGCCACGTGAACTTCAAGAACTGCGTGCTGATCATGACCAGCAACGTGGGCACGCGCAAGGGAGGCATGGGCAAGGCCATGGGCTTCGGCGCCGACGCGGATGACGCGCGGGAGACCCGCATGCGCGCCAACGTCACCGAGGACCTGAAGAAGACCTTCAACCCCGAGTTCCTCAACCGCATCGACGACACCATCGTGTTCCACCCCCTGTCGCGGGACAACATGCACAAGATTCTCGACATCCTGCTGGCGGAGATGACGGAGCGGATGTCGGGCCTCCACATCGCCTTCGAGTACACGCCGGAGGCCAAGGAGAGGCTGGTAGGCGTGGGCTTCGATCCCGACCAGGGGGCGCGCCCGCTGCGCCGCGCGCTCCAGAAGCACGTGGAGGATCCCCTCAGCGAGAAACTGCTGCGCGGCGAGGTGCGCAGCGGCGACCAGGTGCGCATCGACGTGGCCGCGTCGGGGCTGGGCTTCGAGGTGCTGCCCGGCAGCCGCGGGGAGCAGCCCCAGCCGCCGCTGCCCGCCGGCAGCAGCGCGTGAGGCTCGCGCGGTGGGTCGGCGGTCCCGGTGGGGGTGCCCGGCCCGCCCGGCGTGGCCGGTCGGGTCGAAGCGGCCTCCCCGGCGGGCGCTCCCGGGTTGACCGAGGACGGCATCCCGCGTACCTTCCCGCAGGGTTTCCGGCGGCGCGCCGTCCTGGCGCCGCGGGGAGGGGAACCCGCCGCGGCGGGACGGGTATCAGTACCGACCTGACGCGTTACCGCCAAATGGCCCGCCCCTGATCGATCCCGCTGCGCGGGCTGCGTGCATGCCAGCTCTACACGTGACGATCCGCCATCTTCCGGCCGCCGGGCTGCGAGCCGGCCTGCGCGCATTGCCGGCCGCCTCCGCCTTGTGCGCGCTCCTGGCCGTGGCCGTCCCGCCCGCCGCCGCCGCGCCGCCGGCCCTCTCCAGCATCCGCGTGGTGGGCGCCGACACGGTGCAGCCCGAGCAGGTCGTGGGCTGGACCGGGCTGAAGATCGGCGATCCGGTTACCACCGAGGTCGTGGCCGGCGCGCTCCGCAAGGTGATCGCCACCGGCAAGTTCGCCGACGCCTTTGTCTACCAGAGCGACACCGCCGGCGGTACGGAGCTGATCTTCAACCTCGTCGAGTACCCAAGACTGCAGGAGGTGCGCTTCACCGGGGTCAAGAAGCTCAAGGAGACCGACCTGCGCGAGCAACTGCCGCTCGCCCCGGGCGAGTTCCTGTCGCCGGCCAAGCTCACGCGCGCCTTCCTCAAGATCAAGGAGAAGTACCAGGGTGAGGGGTACTACAACGTCAAGCTGGCCACCGACAGCACGCTCATCCGCACGCCGGGGACGCATCCGCTGGTCATCAGCGTCGAGGAGGGCAAGAAGGTCACCGTGCGCAAGATCCTCATCACGGGCAATGAGAAGGTGACCGCGGACGATCTGCGCACCGGCTGGAAGACCAAGCAGGACAAGTGGTGGCGCGGCGCTACGTTCAAGCCCGCGGAGTTCGACCAGGACCTGGAAAAGCTCGTGGACAACTATCGCAACCGCGGCTACCTCGACGCCCAGGTGGTGGGGCATCGGCTGGACTTCATCGAGGGCACCGACAAGGTCGATCTCCACCTGCAGGTGCAGGAAGGTGGCACGTACCGCGTCGGGAACGTGAGCTGGTCGGGCAACACCGTGTTCCACGACGATCGGATCGCCCAGGAGATCCGCTTCAAGACCGGCGAGACCTTCAGCGAGGGGCGCTTCCAGGATTGCTTGCAGGCCCTCCATTCGCTCTACTGGGAGACGGGCTACATCTACATCACCGTGGAGCCCACCCGCAATATCCACGACGGCCTGGTGGACGTGGCGCTCTCGTTCCGCGAAGGCGTTCCCGCTCACATCCACGACGTGGTCATCACCGGCAACAGCAAGAGTCACGAGGGCGTCATCCGGCGCGAGCTCAAGGTGGTTCCCGGCGACCTGTTCGTGAACAGCGAGCTGCGCGACAGCCAGCGACGCGTCTTCCAGCTCGGCTACTTCAACGACGTGCGCGTGGACTTCAAGACGGCCAATCCCCAGGGGGACATCGACCTGATCATGGAAGTGGAGGAGAAGCAGACCGGCACGTTCACCATGGGCGTGGGCTTCTCCCAGGCGAGCCAGGCCACGGGCTTCCTGCAGGTGGGAGAGCCCAACCTCTTCGGGCGCGGCCAGGCGCTGCAGTTCGCGTGGCAGTTCGGCCGGCGGCAGAACTACCTCGACCTGAGCTTCACCGAGCCCTGGTTCCGCGGGACGCCCACGCTGTTGGGCGCCGATCTGTTCAATCGCTTCAGCAACACCGTCAACGACGTGTACGACACGCGCTCCCGCGGCTTCGCCCTGCGCCTGGGCCGGCCCATCCCGGGCACGCGCTACAGCCGCGCCACGATCCGCTACAGCCTTACGCGCACCAGCTTGTCCAACTTCGCCCCGAACTACGTCCAGACCCTCGACGCGCTCGAGCGGGAGCTGGGGGCCACCGGCGTGGAATTCCAGCGCCTGGACAAAGTGAACTGGCCGCTCACCGAGAGCGCGCTGATGGTGACCTTGGGCCGCAACAGCACCAACAGCCCGTTCTTCCCCACCAGCGGCACCAACACCATGCTCCGCTTCGAGCTTACCGGCGGACCGCTGGGCGGCGACCTGAGCTTTCAGGAGACGCTGCTGGAGCACAACTGGTACCAGCCCCTGCCGCTCAAGTTCGTCTTCCACATGGGCGTTTCCACGGGCCTGCTCCACGCCTTCGGATCTACATCGGACGTGCCCGATTACCAGAAGTACCGCCTGGGCGGTAACCGCCTCTATTCCCTCCGCGGATATCGCGACCTCGAAGTGGTGCCGCGGGGCAATCCGAGCTTCGTGGGTGGGCGCTTCTACACCACGCTCACCACGGAGGTGCTCTACCCGATCACCCGCGCGGTCAGCGTGCTCGCGTTCGTGGACCAGGGTGATACCTGGAACCACTTCGGGGAGGCGGACCTGACCAGGCTGCGCAAGGGCGCCGGCTTCGGCGTCCGCCTCGAGGTGCCGATGCTGGGCCGCGTTGGGCTGGACTACGGGTATGGATTCGACCGCACCAGGCCCGGGTGGGAAGCGCATTTCAATTTCGGCTCGTTCTTCTAGCAGCATTCCGTGCCCGCGAGCGCGGCGGCAAGTCTCAGCGCTCGCGCGATCCGCTGGCCCGTTCGCAAGGAAGGAAAGACAAGGCGATGGCTCACGACACCTCCACCAAGCGCAGACTCTCCGGGGCCGCGACGGCGCTGCTGGCCGCGGGGGTGCTGGCCGGCGCGCTCCCACCTCTGGCGAGCCCGGCGCGTGCCGCCGAGACCAAGATCGGCGTCATCGACTCGCAGAAGATCTTCGCCGAGTACCAGGAGGCCAAGGACGCCGAGGCGCTCTTTCAGCAGGAGATGAAGCAGTGGCAGGACGATCTCGGCGCCAAGGAGAAGGAGATCGTGGGGCTGCAGGAGAAAATCCGCAGCCAGGCGCTCCTGCTCTCCAAGGAGAAGCTCGATGAGCTACAGGCGGACCTGGATCACAAGATCCAGGACTACGACACCGCCAAGAGCGAGATCCTGGATCCCACCAAGGGCAAGGCCGTGGCGCGCAACAAGGAGCTCAGCCAACCCATCAACGACCAGATCACTACGGTCGTGGAGCGGCTCGGGGCCCAGGAGGGATATACGCTCATCTTGGACATGGCCAGCGTCAACGTCGTCTACCTAAATCCGGTGGTGGACCTCACGGCAAGGGTGCTGGACGCCCTGGGGAAAGGGGCGAAGTCCGAGAAGCCCAACAAGCCCGATGCCGCGGACAAGAAGAGCCAGTAGCGCATTGACAGGGGGGCGCGCCCCGGGCACGATGGGCGCCCGCCCCGCATGCGGCGGCGGGGCCGGCGCGCACCGCCGCGGAGAGGGTCGCTGATGAGCGTTGCACTGAAATCCCTCGCGGAGCGCGTGGGCGGGCGTCTGGCGGGGCCGGAGGATCTTCCCATCAGTGGCGTCGCCGGGGTGCGCGAGGCCCGCCCCGGTGACCTGACCTTCGTTGCCAATCCGCGCTACATGCCCTTCCTCGCGCAGACCCTGGCCTCGGCGGTGATCGTGGCCGAGGGCATCGAGACGACGCTGCCCTGCATCCGGGCCGCCGACCCCTACCTGGCGTTCCTACGGGCGATCGAGGTCTTCAGCCGCCCGGTCACCGATCAGTTCGCCGCGGGGATCCATCCCGCGGCGGTGGTCGACCCGAGCGCGCGCCTGGCCGAGGGAGTGCGCGTGGGGCCGCACGTGGTGATCGGCGCGGGCTCGACGGTAGGGGCCCACACGATCCTGGGGGCGCACACGGTTCTGCTGGGTGGGGTCAAGATCGGCACCCGCTGTCTCATCTATCCCCACGTCACGATCCGCGAGGAGTGCGAGCTCGGCGACCGGGTGATCGTGCATCCTGGCGCGGTGATCGGCAGCGACGGCTTCGGTTACGCCAAGCAGGCCGGCACGTACCACAAGATTCCCCAGATCGGCCGCGTGATCCTCGAGGACGACGTGGAGATCGGAGCCAATGCGTGCGTGGACCGGGCCACCACCGGACGCACGGTGATCGGGGCCGGGACCAAGATCGACAACCTCGTGCAGATCGCCCACAACGTCACCATCGGCAAGCACTGCGTCATCTCGGCGCAGGTGGGCATCGCCGGGAGCACCCGCCTGGGCGACGGCGTGATGCTCGCGGGTCAGGTGGGGATCATCGGCCACATCGAGGTGGGAGACAACGCTCGCATCGGCGCCCAGAGCGGTGTGAGCAAGGATGTGCCGGCCGGCGGCGAGTCCTTCGGCTCGCCGGCCCGCGATCTCCGGGAGTTCAAGCGCCTCAACGCCCACTTCGGGCGACTTGCGCGCTACGCCGACGAGATCTCCGAGCTGCGCAAGCGGGTCGGTGAGCTGGAGAAGGCCCAGCGTGCTGCGTCAACAACGAACCCTTAGGGAGCCAACCGTCTACGAGGGGGTCGGCATCCACACCGGCCAGCCCAGCGTCCTGCGTTTCGTGCCCGCGCCGCCCAACACCGGCATCCGATTCGTCCTGCGCCGCGACGGGCAGCGCGTCGAGATCCCGGCGCAGGTGGAATCGGTGCCGGAGAATGCCCCGTTCCTGCGCAACACGACCCTCGACGGCGGCGGGATGCGCATTCACACCGTGGAGCACGTCCTGGCGACCCTCTACGGTTTGTCCATCGACAATTGTTACCTGGAGCTGGATGGCCCCGAGCCGCCCGAGCCCGTCGACGGCAGCGCCAAGCCGTTCGTGGACCTGCTGCTGGGCACGGGCATCGTCGACCAGGGAGTGCCTGCTCCCTACTACGTGGTCCGCAATCCCTGCCAGTGGGTGAAGGAGGGGATTGGCGTCACCGCCATCCCATACGACGGCTTCCGCGTGAGCTTCACCATCCAGTACGACAACCCGATCATCGGCACGCAGTACGCGAGCTTCGACATCAATCCGGAGAGCTTCGTGCGCGACATCGCCCCCGCGCGCACCTTCGCTCTCAAGCGCGAGGTGAACCACTTGCGCGGCCTGGGCCTGATCCAGGGTGGGACGCTCAAGAACGCCGTGGTGGTGGACGAGGACCGCATCCTCAACGAGGAGCCCCTGCGTTTCCCCGACGAGTTCGTCCGGCACAAGATCCTCGACCTGCTCGGGGACCTGAGCCTCTTGGGGACGCCCATCAAAGGGCACGTGATCAGCCTCAAGAGCGGCCACGAGACCAACGTCAATTTCGTGCGCAAGCTGGCGGCCCAGGAGCGGGGGGGCGTGAACCGGGTGTACCCGGCGAAGAAGCCGACCCACTGGGACATCCGCGCCGTCATGGACATCCTCCCGCATCGCTATCCCATGTTGCTAGTGGACCGCATCCTGGAGGTGGATCCGGGCAAGCGCGTGGTGGGCCTCAAGAACGTCACCATCAACGAGCCGTTCTTCGTGGGGCACTTCCCCGGCCACCCGATCATGCCCGCGGTGCTGGTGATCGAGGCGATGGCGCAGATGGGGGGCGTGCTGCTCATGACCATGATCGAGCAGCCCGAGACCAAGCTGGTCTACTTCTCCTCGATCGAGCGGGCCAAGTTCCGCCGGCCGGTGGTGCCCGGGGATCAGCTGTATTTCGAGTTGGAGATGCTCAAGTTCAAGCGCAATACGTGTAAGATGGCCGGCGTCGGCAAGGTGGACGGCGAAATCGTGGCCGAGGCCGAGCTGATCGCCGCAGTGGTGAACCGCTAGGCTCATGACGTCGGGGAAGCCCATGGCACGCACCCAGCAGGCGGCTCGCGCGGACGGGGCGCCCCAGATCCACTCCACAGCGCTGGTGCACCCTGCCGCGCGGCTGGGGCGCGGCGTGGTCGTCGGGCCCTACGCCATCATCGGGCCCCTGGTGCACGTCGGTGAGGGCAGCGAGATCGGTTCCCACGTCCTGCTGGACAACCGGGTGCGCATCGGCCGGGGCAACCACATCTTCCAGGGAGCGGTGATCGGCTCCGCCCCCCAGGACCTCAAGTACGAGGGCGCCGCCTCGGAGGTGGTGATCGGCGACGGGACCACCGTCCGCGAGTACGCCACCATTAATATCGCCACCGGCGAAGGGGAGCAGACCCGCGTCGGCAGCCATTGCCTGCTCATGGCCTACTCCCACGTGGCCCACAACTGCGTGGTGGGCGATCACGTGATCCTGGCCAACTCGGTCAATCTGGCCGGCCACGTGTCGGTCGATGACTACGCCATCATCGGCGGCATCACGCCCGTCCACCAGTTCGTCGTGGTGGGGGCCCATTCCATGATCGGTGGCGGCAGCCGCATTCCGCAGGACGTGCCGCCCTTCGTGAAGGTGGCCGGGAATCCGCCCGTCCTGGCGGGCATCAACTCCATCGGGCTGGGCCGCCGCGGCTTCGACGACGAGCAGATCGCGCGCATCAAGCGCGCCTACCGCGCGATCTACCGCAAAGGCCTGCGTCTGGAGGAGGCGATCCAGGTGATCGCGGCCGAGGGCCAGGACGAGGTCGGCCGCATCTTCGCAGACTTCTTCGCGCGCAGCACCCGCGGCATCGTCCGCTAGGGCGCCCGCCGGCCCGTCCGACGTGAGCAGCGGGCAGCCCGGTCCCTCGATCCTGATCTCGTGCGGCGAGCCCAGCGGCGACGTGTATGCCGCGGCGGTCGCCAACGCCTTGCGGGAGCTCTTGCCGGGCGTACGCCTGGCCGGTGTGGGGGGAGAGCAGCTCGCCAGCGCGGGCGTGCCCCTGTGGGCCACTCTCGACCAGCTGAGCGTGATGGGCTTTGCCGAGGTGATCCGCCACCTGCCGCGGCTGTGGCGCTTGCGTGACGTGCTGGCGGCCCGTGCCGTGCGCGAGGGCGTGAGGCTGCTGGTGGCGGTGGACTACCCCGGGTTCCACGTGGCCCTCGCCGGACGGCTCGCCCGGCACGGCATCGCCACGCTGGACGTCATCCCGCCCAAGACCTGGTCGTGGGGCGCGTGGCGGCTGCGCAGCCTGCGCCGTAGCGTGGCGAGCTGCGCGGTGATCTTCCCCTTCGAGGAGGCGTACTACCGGGCCCACGGGATCGACGCGCGCTACGTGGGGCATCCGCTGCTGGACCGATACGCAGCCGAGCTCGCCGCGCCAGCGCCTGCGCGCCGCGGGCTGCTGCTGTGCCCGGGCAGCCGACGCCAGGAGCTGCTGCGCGTCGGACCGGCGCTGGGCGAGGCGGCGGCCAGCCTGCTGGCCACGGGCACCACGGATCGCGTCGCGGTCAGCCTGGCGTTGGGCGTCGATGCGGCGTGGCTCGCGCCTCTGCGCGCCCGCTGCCCGCAGGCCGAGGTGGTGCAGGGCCCGCTGCTGCCCCTGTTGCGCCGCGCGCAGGCCGCCATCGTCACCAGCGGGACGGCCACCCTGGAGGCGGCGCTGGCCCGCACTCCCCACGCGATCGTCTACCGCACGAGCGCCGCGAGCTACGCCATCGCTCGCGCGCTGGCGACCGTGGAGCACATCGGGATCGTCAACTTGGTCCTGGGCCGGCGCGCCATCCCGGAGCTGCTCCAGGGTCGGCTCTCGGCCGCGCCGCTGACGCGCGCCGTCGCGCCGTTGTTGGACGCGGCGTCCCCGCAGGCCCTCGCCCAGCAACAGGCCTTCGACGAGCTGCGCTCGATCCTGGGTGGTGGCGGCGCCGCCCGGCGGGTGGCCGCCATGGCCATGGAGATGCTCGCGGGCCGGTTGCGGCCGCGCGAGGACGAGCGCCCGCCAGCGCTCCCGCTGCCGCAGGAGCGGCTGTGAGGTGGGCGGCCGTCCGCAGCCTCGCGGGCGCGGCACGTTGCGCGGCGGGGCGCCGGCTCCCTATACTGCCGGCGCCGCGTGCTCCGCGCGCGCTCCGCGCACGGACCGCGCCAGCGTCCATGACCGCCTCCTTCACCACTCCGCTGCTGTCCTGTGGCGCCCGCGCCGCCTACGCGCTGCTGCGCCGCAGCGTCGCCCTGCAGATCGACGACCGCCACGCGGTCCTGCTGCGGGCGCGCGGAGGCGACGGCCTGCTGTTCGCCTGCCGCCACGGTCAGCTCGTGCCGCTGCTGTGGGCCATGGAGGGGTTGGGCCTCTCGATCGTTGTCAGCCGCAGCCGCGACGGCGAGCTGCTCGCGCGGGTGCTGCGCGCGCGCGGTTTCGGGCTCATCCGCGGCAGCAGCAGCCGCGACGGCCGCACCGCGGCGCACCAGGTGCTCCGCGCACTCGCCCAGGGCGTCCGCGTGGGGCTGGCGGTCGACGGGCCGCGCGGACCCTGCGCCATGGTGCAGGACGGGGTCCTGCGCCTGGCCCAGTCCGCCGGAACGCCCGTGGTTCCGCTGAGGGCACACCTGGATCGGTCGTGGATCGCGCCGGGAAGCTGGGACTGCTTCGAGGTCCCGCTGCCGGGCAGTCGCGTGGCGGTCCAGGTCGGCCCGGCCGTCACGGTGGACCCGGGGCCCGAGGGCCTCGACCGCGCCGGGGCGCTGTTGGCGCTGGCGCTGGGCGGGTGGCGGGCGGGTGCGGCCCCTGCGCGCGTGGCCGCGGTGGCAGGCGTGGCCTCCCCGCGCAGCGCCGCGTCGGTCGCATCGGCGGTCGCCCCGGCCGCGAGCACGCTGGCCGCGTCGGGTCCCACAAGCTCCGGCCCGCTGACGCTCTCGCATGGTCGTACTTGACCGCCGGCCAAAGGCGACCCGGCTGCTCGACGCGCTCGACGCCGCCGCACCGGGCGGGTTCGGGGCGTGGCTGGCACCGCTGGGAGCGCTCTACGCCCGCGCCGCCCGCCTGCGCCGACGCCTGGCGCCGGCGCGCCCGCTGCCGTGCGCTCCGCCGTCGATCGGCATCGGCAATCTGCGCGTGGGGGGCTGCGGCAAGACGCCGCTGGTCGCCGCGCTGGGGCGGCAGCTGCAGGCACGCGGCCTGCGTGTGGCCGTACTCACGCGCGGTTACGGGGCGCAGCGCGGTGGGGACGAGCCGCACTGGCTGCAGGGCGAGCTGGGTGCGCCGGTGCTGCGCGACGGGGATCGCAGCCGTGGCTTCGCCCAGGCGGCAGCGGGCGGCGCGCAGGTCGTCCTGCTCGACGACGCGCTGCAGTGCGGCGTGGTCGCGACCGTGTTGCTGGTCGTCGTCCTGGACCGCGACCTGCGGATTCCACCGCGCCCCTTGCCGGCGGGCCCCGCGCGGGAGGGTGCCGACGCCCTGCGCCGCGCACAGATGGTGCTGATCCGGGTGGAGGAGGACCCCTGGCCGCCGACTGCGGTCCAGCACGACGCCTACGCGCGTTGGGCGGCGCAGGCGTGCGGGGGGCGCGCCTTCCCCTTCCGGCTGGCCCCCGCATCGCTGGTGTCGCCCGCTGGCGTGGAGCTGGCCCTCGCGCGCGGCCGGGAGTTGGGCGCGGTCGTGCTGGCCAGCGGCCTGGCCCGCCCGCGCAGTTTCGAGCGCGATGCGCGGCGCGCGGGGCTGGATCCGGTCGCCAGCCTGCGCCTGGCCGACCACGCGCTGCCCACGGCGCGCGATGCGCGCGCGCTGACGCTGTTGGCGGATGCTCTGGGGGCCGGGGCCATCGTATGCCCCGAGAAGAACCACGCGCGACTGGCGGCGCTCGCGCTCGCGCGGCCGCTGTACCGGCTCCGGGCGCGCATCGAATGGGCGGGCGAGGATCCCGCGGAGCGCGTGGCGCAGGCCGCAGGGCTGTGAGCGCGGCAGCGCGGCGCGAGCGCGGCAGCGGGGTGTGCGCGCAGCGTCACGCTACGACGCGAGGAGGCCTGGCCCTGCGCGCCGGGCCAACGAAACGGCGGCAGGCAATCGAGCCTGCCGCCGCGTGGGATCGGGTGGGGGGCGCCGCGCGCGCCGCCGACCGCTAGTTGGTGAGAACGACGCCGATGAACTCGCAGAGAGCGCTGGCCGGGACCTCGACCTCGCTGGTGCTGCCCGAGTCGTGCCCGAAGAACGTGAGGCTCGCCACCGCCGAGAACGGCGGGGTGGAGCCGTCGACCAGGCCCGAGAAGTACGGCTGGCTCTTCATGTAAAAGCTCGAAAGCAGCACGCTGAAGGTGGCGTCGGAGTCCTTGGGGATGGTGACGTCCATGCCCGCCTCGTAGTCGAACGGCACGAGCTGTGCCACGGGCGTGCTCGCATCTGCGGCGGTCCAGTGCACGTGAACGCGGGTCACGTGGAACTGGCCATAGGGCGCCTCGTCGGGCGCGGTGATGAACTGGTTGTAGGCGCGGTTGCGCATGGTCACCACGACGTCCCCGGGGGGGATGAAGTCATCCTGCGTGCCCACGAGCTTGTCGCTGCCAGCGTTGAGGATGCCCAGCACCACCGGCGCCCCCAGGTTCACCTGGCTGACCTCCACGACCGAACGTCCCCGCTCGACGTCGTTGCAGGCCGGCAGGAACGCAACGGCGACGAGCAGAACGGCGAGCATCAGCGTAGTCTTCCGCACGGAAAGCCTCCCTTGATCGCGGAGCTGCGCGCTGGGCGCAGACCCCGGGAAAGTCGTCACCAGGACGGGCTCCTGGGCGCGGGGGTCGACTGCAAGGGGTATGCCACCTCCCCCCAGACGATAAGTGTCGTCATCGCAACGGATTGAGGCACGCTCGCCCGGCCCGGTGCCGGCTGCCCGGGGCAGCCTGCCCAGGGGGGTGCGGGTGGGGGTGCATCGTGCAAATCCGCAGATCGGCTGCGCGAGGTCTGCACCGTCGCCTCCCGCGATAGATTCCTCTACCCTGTGCGTGCCGCTCGTGGAGGAGCCCGTCGTATGCCGCCGAATGCTGCCGCACCGGACGTCCTGATCGTCGGCAGCGGTATTGCGGGGCTGCGCTTCGCCCTGGCCGTAGCCGAGCACGCGTCGGTCCGGATGGTCACAAAGAAGCAGGACTTCGAGAGCAACACCAACTACGCGCAGGGTGGCATCGCCTCGGTGCTGGCGAGTGACGACTCCTTCGAGCTGCACGTCGCGGATACCCTGACCGCGGGGGCCGGGCTGTGCCACGAGGATGTGGTACGCCGGGTGGTACGGGCTGGGCCCTCGCTCATCGCCGAGCTGGCTGAGCAGGGGATCCGCTTCAGTCGGAGCGAGGAAGGGCGCTTCGTTTTGGGGCGCGAAGGTGGCCACAGCCGGCGCCGCATCGTCCACGCCGGCGACTTCACCGGGCGCGAGCTCGAGACGGCGCTGCTGCATCTGGCGCGCGCCCATCCCCGCATCGAGATGCTGGAGGATCATCTCGCCGTCCAGCTGCTGCAAGCCGACGACGGGCGCGTGGTGGGCTGCGTCGTCCTGGACCGCCAGCGCGGCGTCGTGCAGCCTTGCCCGGCGCGCGTCACGGTGCTGGCCACCGGCGGCAGCGGCAAGGTGTACCTCTACACCTCCAATCCGGACATCGCCACCGGCGACGGACCGGCGATGGCCTACCGGGCAGGCGCACGCCTGGCCAACCTGGAGTTCGTGCAGTTCCATCCCACCTGCCTGTTCCATCCGGCGGCGAAGAACTTCCTCATCAGCGAGGCCGTGCGCGGCGAGGGCGCGGTGCTGCGCAACCTGGGCGGAGAGGCGTTCATGGAGCGCTATCACCCCCAGGCCGACCTCGCTCCGCGCGACATCGTGGCCCGCGCCATCGACCTGGAGATGAAGCAGCGCGGGGAGGACCACGTGTTGCTGGACACCACGATGATCCAAGCCGAGCACGCGCTGCAGCGCTTCCCCAACATCGCCCTGACCTGTCGCCGCTTCGGGTTCGACCTGACCCGCTCGCCGTTGCCGGTGGTTCCCGCAGCGCACTACCAGTGCGGCGGTGTGGTGACCAACGAGCACGCGGAGAGCGACCTGCCCGGGCTGTTCGTGATCGGTGAGGCGGCCTGCACCGGCCTGCACGGCGCCAACCGTCTGGCGAGCAATAGCCTCTTGGAGGCGCTGTACTTCGCCCAGGCGGCCAGCCGGCGAGTGCTGGAGCAGCTGGCGGCCTCGGCCTATCCTCCTGCGGTGCCGCCCCGGCGCGCGCCGGCGGCCGCGACCGGCACCACGCGCGTGCTGCCCACCGCCGTCCGGCACGATTGGGACGTGGCACGGCGCACGATGTGGGATTACGTGGGCATCGTGCGTGACACCGAGCGGCTGTGCATCGCGCTGGAGCGTATGGAGGAGATGTCCAAGGACGCGCAGGAGTGGGTCGGCCGCTGCGAGCCCGACGCGGACCTCATCGAGCTGGGCAACGTGACGCTCTTGGGCACGCTGGTGATCCGCTGCGCTCTGTATCGCGCTGAGACGCGCGGTCTGCACGCCATGGCCGGGATCCCGGGGCAGGACCCCCGCTTCGTCGGCGACACCCAGATCTTCCGCGATGGGGCGGTCCGGCTCGCGCCATTGCCACAGGCAGGCGATCATGATCCTCGCAAGCGCGTTTGACGGATCCTTCTATCCCGCCGAGCGGGATGCGCTGGAGGAAGTGGTGGACCTCTTCCTCAGCCGAGCGCCGGCGGCGCCCGCGGGGCGTCCAGTCGGGGCGCTGGTGCCCCACGCCGGCTACGTGTACTCCGGCCGCACTGCCGGAATGGCGGTGGGGGCTCTGCGCGGCGCCGCGGTGGACGCCGTGGCCGTGCTGGCGCCCAGCCACCGCGTGCCGGTGCACGGCTGCCGCGTGTTCCAGGTCGAAGGCTTCGAGACGCCGCTGGGCCGCGTGCCGGGTGCCACCGCGCTGGCCGACGCGCTGCTGGATGCTCTGGGACCACAGGCAAAGGGCGCGACGTTCAGCGAGCACGCCATCGAGGTCCAGCTGCCGCTGCTGCAGCGGGCGCTGCCCGGAGTGCCGGTGGTGGCCGTCGCGTTCGGGCTGCCCGATCTCTCCCAGGCGCGCAAGGTGGCCCAGGCGCTGGCGGGGCTGGCGCAGGACCGCCGCCTGCTGGTCGTGGCGAGCAGCGATCTCTCGCACTACTACAATCACGGCCAGGCCGTGCAGTTGGATGCGCACTTCAAGCAGGTGCTGCTCGAAGGCGACCCCGATGCGATGGCGCGCGCGCTGGACCGCGGGGAGGTGGAGGCGTGCGGAGCGGGAGCGGTGCTGACGCTCATGGCGCTCGCCCAGCAGGCGGGGGCGCACTTCACGGTGGTCGACGCCACCGACAGCAGCGAGGCCTTCGGCGATACCGACCGCGTCGTGGGCTACCTCTCGGCGCTGGCCATGGCGGGCGCGGGCTCTTGAGCGGCGATTGGTTCAGGTCCGCGTTCGGCGAGCGGTACCTCGAGCTGTACGCGCACCGCGACGGTCGCGAGGCCGCGGCCGTGATGGCGCTCCTGTTCGGGCCGCAGGAGCTGCAGGGACGCGGCGTGCTGGACGTCGGCTGCGGGGCAGGTCGCTACCTGACCGAGCTGCAGGCGCGCGGCGCGGTGCCGGTGGGGCTGGATCTGTCCTGGAGACTGCTGCGAGAGGCCCGCGCTGCGAGCGTAGCGGCGCCGCTGGTGCGCGCCGACATGCGCGAGATCCCGTTTGGCAGCGGCACCTTCGACTGGACCCTCTGCATGTTCACGAGCTTCGGGTACTTCGCCTCACAGCGCGAGCACGCCGCCCTGGCCGGCGAGCTGGCGCGGGTCGCGCGTTGTGGGGTCGTGGTCGACGCGCCCAATGGCCCACCACTCGCCCGCGGCCTGGTGCCCCTCAGCCGCCGCGAGACCGACGCGGGGATCGTGGAGGAGCGGCGCTGGCTGGAGAGCGCCCCACCCCGCGTGTGCAAGACGATCCGGCTGCTGCGCCGCGGCGACCTGGCCGAGCTGGAGCGCTACGACGAGCGGGTCATGCTCTTCACGCGCGAACAGTTCGCTGCCATGTTCGCGCCGCACGGGCTCGCCGTGGCCGACGCGCGCGGCGGCTATGACGGCGCGCCGCTGGATCCGCAGCGCAGCGAGCGCATCCTGCTCAAGCTGACGCGGGAGCCGCGCAGCGCCGGCGCATCCGTCTCCCGCGGACTCCCATGACCCAAGCGCCCACCCCGTTCCAGCTCGTGGCGCTGACCGCCGAGGAGACCCCTGGGCTGTCGGACTACGTACGGCGCTGGCTGCGCGGGAATGTATCCTGGGTGCCGGCTGGCCCACCGCTGCGGGCCAGCGCGCTTGCCGAGCCGCGCACCGCTTCCGATGCAAGGCCGCCGGCAGGCCCGCCGACCGGTCGGCTGGCGGCGGGGCCGGACAGCCGGGTGGGGCCGGCCTGGCAGGACGCCGCCTTCGCGCAGGAGTTGCGCGAGCGCCACGCGCGACTGGCGGCCTCGCCCCGCACGCTGGCGGCGATCGAGATGCTGGCCGAGGGTGGCGCGGCCTGCGTCGTGGCGGGACAGCAGCCGGGGCTGCTCGGCGGTCCGCTGTACACTGCCTACAAGATCGCCGGGGCGATCGCGCTGGCGCGTCGCCTGGAGGAGCGCGGCGGTCGTCCCGTGGTGCCCGTGTACTGGTGCGGCGCCGACGACTCCGACTTCGACGAGGCGCGCGGCATCTGGCTGTTGCATCCCGCACGCGGTCCGCTGCGTGTCGAGCTGCCGCGCGGCCTGGCCGCCGCCGGCCAGCAGATCGGCGCTCTGGCCGCGTACGACGTGGAGCCCGTGGAGCGGGGGGCGCTCGCCCAACTCGAAAGCGGCGCGCACGGCCGATATCTTAGCCAGGCGTTGCAGGCCGCGCAGGCAGCCCGCGACCTGGGCGAGCGCGCAGCCGCTTTCTACCTGACGGTCTTCGGCGGCGACGGGCTGGTGGTGGTCGACGCCCGCTCACCGCGCTTGCTCGCGCTGGGCCGCCCGCTGTTCGCGCGCCACGCGCGGGCTGCGGCCGAGCATGCTGCGGCCGTGGACGCGCGCGGCGCGCAGATGGTGTCCGCTGGAATCGAAGCGCCGCTCGCGCCAAAGGCCACCCGCAGCGGGCTTTTCCGAGTGCAGGACGGACTGCGCGAGAAGCTCGAGCCGCAGCGCGCGCTCGCGGCCCTGGAGGCCGGCGACACGGTGGCGCCCGCGGTGTTGCTGCGGCCCTTGTGGCAGGACGCGCTGCTGGCGCCCCTGGCCGCGGTGTTGGGCCCTTCCGAGCTGGCGTATCACGCGCAGATCGCTCCCATGTACGAGGCCCTGGGTGTGCGCGGGGCCAGCCCGGTGTTGCGCCCCCACGTCACGCTGCTGCCACCCGGCGTCACGCTCCCACCGGCTGCGGCCGAGCGTGCGCTGCTGCTGTCGGGGGGCGATGGTGCACGCGAGTTGCTCGCGCAGGGTGCAATGCCCGCGCGCTGGCGCGACGCCGCAGACAAGGCGCGCGCGGGGCTCGCGGCGGTGCTGGGCGAGTACGCAGCCACCCTGGGCGAGCAGGCCCGGACCAGGACGGTGGCCAAGGCGCTGGAGCGCGTGCGCCGGGAGCTCGCGCAGGCCGAGCGCGCGGTCGCGGCCGCGGCGCTGGAGCAGGCGGCGCAGCGCGAGGGCTTCTGGCGCTGGGCGGGCGAATGGCTCTGCCTGCGGGGGGTGGTGCAGGAGCGCGCCTTCGCGGCGGCAATGGGGTGGGGGCTGTGGGACGGGGCCTTCACGCAGCTGCTCAGCGACCTTGCGTCGCCCTACGCCGACGCCGTGGAGCGCGGGGCGGCGACCGGCTTCGCGGTGCAGGTGGCGCGCACGTGAGAGCGACTGCCGGCGGGCCGGCACGCGGCGCTGCCGCGAACGAGAGGAAGGCCGACGTGAAGCGAAGCGCGCGAGGGGTGGAGGCGGACCCGACGTGGGCGCAGCCACTGGACGCCCTGTTCGTGGGAGCCCATCCCGATGACGTGGAGCTGTTTGCCGGTGGCACGGCCGCCCGGCTCGCGGCGCTGGGCTACCGCGTGGGGATCTGCGACCTCACCGCCGGGGAGCTGGCCAGCAACGGCACGCCGCAGCAGCGGCGCGCGGAGAGCCTGGAGGCCGCGCGCCTGCTCGGCGCGACCTTGCCACGCATCGTGCTGGGGCTGCCCGATGGCGCGCTCGACGAGCGCGACGCGGCGCAGCTCCTCGCCGCGGTCGGCCTGCTGCGCTTGGCCCGACCGAGGCTCTTGTGCGCGCCCGCCGCCTTCGACCGCCATCCCGATCACGAGGCCGCCTCGCGCCTGGCGCGCCGCGCCGTGTTCTTCGCCGGCGTTCACGCCTACGCCGCGCCGGGCGCGCCGTTCCGGCCGCAGGGCGTCATGTTCTACGTCGCCACCCGCGACCTCGAGCCCACGTTCCTGGTGGACGTCACGGCCCACATGGCGAGCCGGCGCGCGGCTATCCTGGCCCACGTCAGCCAGTTCGTCGCGGCCGCGGCCAGCGCGCCGACCTTCATCAACCGCGCCGGGTACCTGGACGGTCTGGAGGCGCGCATGGCGGCCTGGGGGGCCCGCGTCGGCGCGCCCTACGCCGAAGGGTTCCTGCTCGAGTCCACGCCGCAGGTGTCCGACCCGGTGGCCTGGCTGTGTCCCCCGTCTCCCCAGGAGGTCCGCTGATGGCCGCCCGTCCGCTGCGCATCGGCATCACCAGCTTCGCCACCATCGGCGGGAGCGGGATCGTGGCCACAGAACTGGGCGTGAACCTGGCCCAACGCGGTTGCGAGGTCCACTTCATCAGCAACGCCGTCCCGGCGCGGCTCACGACCTTCGCGCCGAACATCTACTTCCACGAAGTCGAGGTCGTCACCTATACGCCCTTCCCGCACACGCCGTACAGCCTGGCGCTGGCGACCAAGATGACGGAGGTGGCGCGCTACCACGAGCTGGACCTGCTGCACGTCCACTACGCCATCCCCCACGCTGCCAGCAGCTTCCTGGCCCAGCAGATGCTCTTGCCGCGACGCATCGCTACCGTCACCACGCTGCACGGCACCGACATCACGCTGGTGGGACAGGTGCCCAGCTTCTACGCGTTGACCAAGTTCGTCATCGAGCGCAGCGACGCCGTGACGGCCGTGAGCCGCTTCCTGGAGGTGGAGACGCGCCGCATCTTCGACATCCGCCGGCCGATCGGCGTGATCCCCAACTTCGTGGACACCGAAACCTTCACACCGCGCCCGGAGCTCAAGACGCAATGCCCCTTCGCCGACGCCGGACAGAAGGTCCTCATGCACGTGAGCAACCTGCGGCCGGTGAAGAACCTGCCCACCGTGCTGCGCGTCTTCAGCCGCGTGCGCCAGCAGGTGCCGTGCAAGCTGGTGATCGTGGGGGACGGGCCGGAGCGCGGCCCCTCCGAGAGTCTGGCGCGCCAGCTGGGTGTGGCCCGCGACGTCGTGTTCACGGGCAACCAGGAGCTCATCCACGAGATCTTGGCCATGGCCGACGTGCTGTTGCTCCCGAGCGAGCACGAGAGCTTCGGGCTGGTGGCGCTGGAGGCTATGAGCTGCCAGACCCCCGTGGTCGCCAGCAACCGCGGCGGGTTGCCGGAGGTGATCGAGAGCGGGAGCACCGGCTTCCTGCACGATCCCCACGACGAGGATGGACAGGTGGCCAGCGTCCTGCGCCTGCTGCGCGAGCCGGACCTGGCCATGGCGATGGGGCAGCGGGCTCGCGCCGCGGCCATCGAGCGCTTCGACCTGCGCCACGTGATCGACGCCTACGTTCGGCTGTACGACGAGCTGCTCGATGGCGGAGTGCCGCCGCGCGCGGCCTGAGGCCAGAGCCGGGATTGCTAGTGCGGGGCTCGCCAGCGGCCCCGCGACGGCCCGCAGGCACGCGGGGCAGGGCGGCCAGGTTGACAGGGTGGCCGGCGGTCTTAGAATATCCCCCACCGACGCACGACACCCTCCTTCCATCCCCAACCGTCGCGCTTCGGCGATCCCGCGGAGGGCCATGAGCCAGGAGTCCACTTCGCAGCAGGAGATTCTCCAGCGCATCGAGCGGCTGGCGCGCGGCGGGGGCTACCGGCTGGAGGCCTATGATTTTGTGATGCGCGGCCTCGACTTCACGATCCGCGGGCTGGGCGAGCGCCGGCACGTCTCGGGTGCTGAGCTGGTGGATGGCATCATGGAATTCGCCAAAGGCGAGTTCGGCCCCCTGGCCAAGCACGTGCTCAATGCGTGGGGCATCCACACCTCGCGCGACTTCGGCGAGATCGTGTTCGAGCTGGTCGGAGAGGGCATCCTCAAGAAGACCGAGGACGACTGCATCGAGGACTTCGACGGCCGGTGCGATTTCGGCGAGTTGCTGGAGCGCGACTACTACCGCGACCACCCCGTTCTCGACGACGGGCGGCGGTGACCGACAGCTTGCCCGCTGTGGCCGGCATTCCGGCCTCCGATCCCGCGCAGGAGCTCGCCATTCTCGTCCTGGCCGCCGGCGCCAGCACGCGCCTGGGGCCCGACAAGCGCCTGGTACAGCTAGCGGGCGAGCCCCTGTTGACGCGCTGCGTGCGCGTCGCCGCCGCGCTGGGCGCGCCCGTGTTCGTCCCCGTGGCGCCCGGCGACTGCCATACTCCAATCGCGCCCGGTGCCACCCTGCTCCACGAGCCGCCGCCGCGTGAGGGCCCGCTGCGCGCGCTGCTGCATTGGCTGCCTCTGCTGGACTGCCCGCTGCTTGCCTTGGCGGCGGACCTGCCCCTGCTGGACGCAGCGCTGCTGCAAGGCCTCCTGGACTATGCCATGACGGCGCCCGACGCGGCGGCGGTGGTGGTCAAAGGCGAGCGCGGACTGGAGCCGCTGTGCGCGCTTTACCGTCCGGCCGTGCTCGACCTCCTGCGGCGCGCGCAGGCGCAAGGGGAGACCAGCCTGCAGCGCGCGCTCGCGCAACTGCCCGCGGGGCTCCTCCGCACGTGGACGGCGCCCGATCGCGGCGCCCTGCTCAACGTCAACGACCGGGCTGCGCTGCAGCAGGCGCGTGCCCGGGCCGCTCCGCGAGCGTGACGCCCGTGCACAGCGTGACGCCACGGCACGCCGCCGGCCCCCGGCCCCGCGCCCGCGGCGCCGCCATGGTCGCTCCGCGCAAGCGCTTGCGCTACCCGCTCCCGTTCGCCGGCCCGGCACGGCTCTTGTTGGGCTGGGCGGGCATGTCACGCCTTCCGCACCCGATCCGCACGCGCCTGCGGCCGGTCGCCGCGGGCTTGGCGCTGGCGCTGGGACCGCTGCTCGCCGTCGCACCCCCGCGCGCCTTTGCGCAGCCGGACGCCGTCGCGCCACCACGGGCCGTGGCGCAGGCGCGCGCGTTGCAGCTGGTGCGCATCGACGTGCACCCGTCCGGTGGGGCGCAGGAGCGCACCGTGCGCCGGCTCCTTCCCCTGCGGGTCGGCGAGGAGCTCGACCTGCCCGCGCTGCAGTCGGCGCGCGAAGCGCTGGAGCTCTCGGGCGCCTTCCGCTCGCTCTTCATCTACACGACGCCGGGCGGGCAGCCGGGCAGCGTCGTGCTGGTGGTCGAGGCCGAGCTCGACCGGCACGCGCGCCTGGAAACCGGCTTCGGCCACGATCCTCTCGACGGCTGGTACCTCAATCTGGCGGGCGTGCGCTGGACCGCGCCGCTGGGCGGAGCCGGTCACCTGCGGGCAGGCCTGCGCCTGGGGGTGCGCACCGGCGGGGTCTACGCCGATTTCGCGCGGGAGGGGCTGGGCGGTGGCCCGTTCGACCTGCTCGCGCGCGGATTCGCTGGCTCGCAGACCTGGATCGCGTTCGCCGGCAACGACGAGTTTCGCCAACAACTGACCATCGGCCGCGCGGAGCTGGGCCTGCGGCGCCGCCTGGGGCGGGTCTCGCAGCTAACGCTGTGGGGCGGAGTCGAGGGCGTGAAGCCCGACACCACGTTGGAGCAGCATGGCGGCACCGCGGAGCGTGGCGCCAGCACGCTGCTGCCGCTCGTGGGTGGGCGCCAGACGATCGTCGGAGCTCGGCTGGAGCTGACCTCCGACCACCGCGACGCGCCTTCGTTCACGCGCTCGGGCAGCTGGCTGGGGGCCCGCGCTGGCGCGTCCGTCATCGATGGAGGCGCTGGCTTCGGGCGCGCCGAAGCCGACCTGCGAGCGTTCGTGCCGTTGCCCCGGCGGTCGGTGCTGGCGCTGCGCGCCGCCGGCGCTTGGGCCGGCCCGGGTGCGCCGTACTACGAGCGCCTCGTGTTCGGGGGCATCGGAACGGTGCGCGGATTCCGCGACGCGAGCCTCAGCGGCCCGCGGGGCGCGCGGGCAACCTGGCTCGCATCCGCCGAGTTGCGCCGCCCGCTGGCCGGCCGCGCGGCGGCGGTCCCACGGCTCACGGGCCTCGTGTTCGTAGACTGGGGCCAGCACTGGGACCGTGACGGCAACTCCGCGAACCCTGCGCTGGGCGCGGGCTACGGGATCCGGCTGCGCGTGCCCTGGGTGCAGATCTTCGGGCTGGACGTCGGGATCCCGCTGACCGACACCGCGACCCGCGATCCCTACTGGGTGCACGGATCGCTGGGGTTCACGTTCTAGGATGCCCGCGAGAGCGGCAGCGCGCGGGAAGTTGGCCGAGACATTGGCGCTGTCGGCGCGGGCGCTCTTGGCCGCGGCGTTCACCGTGGCAGCCGTGGTACCGGTCGCGCGCGCCGCGCGTGTTGAACGCATCGAGGTCTTCCGTGGCGGGGGCTGGCTGTACTGCGAGGTGGGCGCGTCGGATCTGCTCGACGCCCGCACACGGAGCACGGTGGAGAGCGGGTTGCCCGGTTTCTGCTCCTATCGCTTCGACGTGCGCGAGGAGGGTGGCGGCAGCGTGGGGACTGTGATGCTCACGCTGCGTCTGCGGCTGGACCTGTGGGCCGGCCTCTATCTGCTGTCGGGTCCGCAGGGCGAGCTCTCCCTGCCGACGCTCGCCGCGGCCGACTCCGCCTGCTCCCACCCGGCGCGCGTTCGTCTGTTGCCGCTCTCGCGGCTGCAGCCCGCACGCAGTTACCGGCTGCGGGTCGAGATCACCGTCGAGCCGCTGGGCGGCAGCGACCAGGCGCGGATCTCGCGCTACGTTCGCCAGAGCAGTGGGGAGGCCGGCGACGAGTTCGCGCTCAACGTGGGCGGCCTGCTGGGCCGCTTCCTGGGCGGCGCACAGCGCCAGCCGCGGGGCGCGCCGGGCGAGAGCGCCCCGTTCCGTTGGTCGGACCTACGGGAGGTGCCGTGAGACCGGACCGCACGGTGCAGGCGTGAGCGTCCGCGTGCGCCTGGCGCTGGTGATGGCGCTCCTCGCGGTGCTGCCGGCCGTTCCGGCGGCGCTGGTCACGCGCGACCTGATCGGGCGCGGTCTGACGCTCTCGCTGAGCAACGAGATGGACGCTGCCCTGTCGGCTGGCCTGCGCGGCGTGCGCGAGGATCTGCTACGCCGCCAGCAGGAGGTGCAGGACGTCGCACGCGCCTGGGCCACACGCGTGCCGCCCGGCGCTGCACCGCCTGCCGCCGCCGCTGCACTGCGCGCGCTGCGGCCAGCGCCGGGCGCCGCGCAGGAGCGTGTGGTGCTGTTCTGGCCCGACGGCGCCGCCGGACCGGTGGAGCCTCTGGTCGTGCAGGCCGGTGATCTTCCCAAGGCTGCGGCCGCGCTCGCGGAGGGAGCTCCTCCGGCAACCGTGCGCGCCGCCTGGCCAGTAGCGGGCGGAGGGCGCGTCGAGGTCGAGCGCGCCCTCCCCGAAGCCTGGCGCCAGGATGCCGCGCAGGTCGCCACCGGACTGCAGCTCTCGCGCGGGTTGCGCGCGCAGCGCGCGCGCGTGCTGCGCGGGTTCCTCGCGCCGCTGTTGCTCATCTACGGTCTGGCGCTGCTGCTGGCGCTGGCCAGCGCGGTTGCCCTCAGCCGCGGCGTGACCGCGCCGCTGGCTCGCTTGGTCAAAGCGACGGACCGCGTGGCCGGCGGCGACTGGTCAGTGCAGGTGCCGGCCGGCCGCCCCGACGAGGTGGGGCGGCTGACCGAGCGCTTCAATGCCATGGTGGGCACGCTGGCGGCGCAGCGGCGGCGCCTCACAGACCTGCAGACAATGGCCGGGTGGCGCGAGATGGCGCGCGCCCTCGCCCACGAAGTGAAGAATCCGCTCACGCCGATCCAGCTCACCGTGGAGGAGATGCGCGCGCGCTACGCGGGCGATGACGCCCAGTACCGTGCTCTGCTGCAGGAGTGCACGCGCATCGTCGTGGAAGAGGTGGACAGCCTGCGGCGCGTCGTCGCACGCTTCCGGGAGTTCAGCCGGCCGGTGGAGCCGCGACCGCGCGCGCTGGATCTCAACGCGCTGCTGCAGGACCTGGCCGCGCTGCACGGCGACCTCGCCCCGGTCCTCGACCTGCAGGAGGGCCTGGGCGAGATCGAGGCCGACGAGGATCTGCTGCGGCAGCTGCTCATGAACCTGGCCGACAACTCCCGCCACGCGCTGGCCGGCCGCGCGGACGCGCGGTTGATCCTGCGCAGCCGCGCCGACTCTGACTGGGTGGTCGTGGAGATCGAGGACAATGGCCCGGGCATCCCGCCGTCGTTGCGCGAGCGCGTATTCGAGCCCTACCACAGCGGGCGTGCCGGAGGACTCGGCCTGGGGTTGGCGCTGGTGAAGGGGATCGCTCTGGCGCACGGCGGCTCGATCGCGGCCGCCGCGGGCGCCGCCGGCGGCGCTCGATTCGTGCTGCAGCTGCCGCGCCCCGCCGCGGGCGCGCCGGGCCATCCGACCGCGGCTGCCCCGCCCTCGGCTTGGCCGGTGGCGCCGCCCGGCGGACCCAACAACCCGGAGGGCACGTGAAGGCGCACACGCCCAGCATCCTCATCGTCGACGACGAGCTGAACATCCGCCGCAGCCTCGAGCTGATCCTGCGCGGGGAGGGGTTCTCGGTCACCTGCGTGGGCAGCGCGGAGGAGGCTCTTGCCCACGTGCAGGGCCACGACGTCGATGCCGTCTTCCTCGACGTGCAGCTGCCCGGGCTGGACGGCATCGCCGCGTTGCGCACATTGCGCGCGGCGCGCCCGCAGCTTGCGGTGGTCATGATCAGCGGGCACGCCACCGTCGAGCGTGCCGTGGAGGCGACGCGGCTGGGGGCGTTCGACTTCCTCGAAAAGCCCTTCGCGCGCGAGCGCATCCTGCTCTTGGCGCGCAACGCCGCCGAGAGCACCCGCCTGCGGGCACAGAATGCGGAGCTGCGGCAGCAGCCCGCCGACGATCTGCTGGGGGAGAGCCCCGCCATGGCGGCACTGCGCGAGGCGATCGCCCGCGTCGCCGTGACCGACGCGCGCGTGCTGATCTTGGGCGAGAGCGGGACAGGCAAGGAGCTCGTGGCGCGGGCGCTCCACCGCGGCAGCAGCCGCGCCGGCGCGCCGTTTTTGAAGGTCAACTGCGCCGCGATCCCCGACGAGCTCATCGAGGGCGAGCTGTTCGGCGCGATGAAGGGCGCGTACACCGGCGCGGTCGCCGACCGGCAGGGGCGCTTCGCCGCGGCAGACGGCGGCACCCTGCTGCTGGATGAGATCGGCGAGATGAGCCTGCGGGCCCAGGCCAAGGTGCTGCGCGTACTACAGGAGGGCGAGCTCGAGCCGGTGGGCAGCACGCAGACCCTCAAGGTCGACGTGCGCGTGCTGGCGGCGACCCACCAAGACCTGGGCGCGTTGGTCGAGCGTGGTCGCTTCCGCGAGGACCTCTTCTTCCGGCTCAACGTCGTGCCGCTGCGGGTGCCATCGCTGCGCGAGCGGGCGGGCGACGTGCCACTCTTGGTCGAGCGCTTCCTGCAGGGCTTCGGGGCGCGCCACGATCGTCCGGGCAGGACGGTGAGCCCCACGGCGATGAAGCTGCTGGCCGCGTACGCCTGGCCGGGCAACGTGCGCGAGCTGATCAATCTGGTCGAGCGGCTGGTGATCCTGGCGCCTGGCGAAGTGATCGGGCCACCCGATCTGCCCGCTGAGCTGCGGGAAGCGCTGATCGACGACGCTTCATGTGCAGCCGCCGGGGACGGCCGCTACGCGCACCTTTCCTTGCGCGACGCCAAGGAAGCACTCGAGCGCGATCTGATCCGCGGCGCACTCGCGCGGCACGCCGGAAACGTGACGCGCGCCGCGGCCGACCTGGGGTTGGAGCGCACCCATCTGCACAAGCGTATCCGGGCACTGGGCCTGCGCATCCCGGGCCCCGCGGACACACCGTGACGTGTTGGCACACCTGGATGGCCAGGTTCCACGACCAATTCAATTGATGTAAGTGATTTTTGTGGAATAGCTTTCAGGCATCATCTCAAGTGGAGTGTGCATGGCCTCGCGCTTGAATATGGGCTGGGGTACGCCCAGGCACCGGGTCTGGGGGTGGACGCCCCGAACGCCTCAACCCAGGAGGGTTTCGACCATGTCCGCACGCTCTCCCTTCGCAATGCCCCCGCGCGGGCTGGTTCCCGCCGCGCTGACGCTGGCGCTGTTGGCCAGCGGCTGCAGCGACGACGCGAGCCGCCCCGGCGCTGTCTCCGCAGGCTCGCAGGACGCCGCCTTGGCGCGCGCCCAGCAGGCGCTCAAAGCCGACGAACTGTTGGCCACCGAGCAGCTCGTCAACGATCTCACTGGTGGCTTTGCCAAGGGCATCGCCGGGCAGAGCGCCGGGCTGGCCACCGAGCTGGGCGGCGCGCTGCCCACGCAAGCAGACGCGCAAGGCGCAGCCAGCCTTGGCGCGCGGCTGGCGTCCGCCAGCGCGCAGACGCAGCAGGCGTGCTCGCAGGTGGCGCAGCTGCAAGTCGCGGCGGCCAAGGACGCCGCGCCCGCGCGCGACCCACAGCCCGGCGACCTGCTCTACCACGCCATCTCCCACAATCTCGACGGCTCCATCAGCGAGATCTCCGTGTACCAGGACGCGCCCGCGCCGGTCGTGCGCATCGAGCTCGTCACGACCTGGCCCGCCACGCACCCGCTGCTGCGCAGCGCGCAGGAGACCGTCGCGCTGGACCGCGGCGCGGACCTGCCGAGCAGCGCCGATGACGTGTGGCTGAGCTACCGCGGCGAGCTGACCTTCGCCGGCGGGCAGAGACTCATCCGCGCCGTCGACGAGCGCAACAGCGGTGGGCTGCGCTCGGGCGACCGCGTCAGCGTGGTCTCCACCTGGCTGCCGCGGCCGGGTCACCCACGTCTGATCGATGTGGTGACCACGCTGGAGGTGGACGTGCACGAGCTCGCCGACCCCAGCGACGATCGCTTCGTACGCGCCGACCGCCTCACCCGCTTCACCGGTACCGCTCATGGCGGCGGGAGCCCGCGCGTGGAGGAGTCGCTCGTTCCGTCCTCGCCCGTGGCCGAGGGGCAGACGCCGTGCGGAGGACACCTGTCGCGCCACATCGTGTTCGCGCAGGAGAGCGCCCTGCAAAGCTGGCTCGACACCGCCGATTGGACATGCGGCGGCGGGGGTGAGCTCAGCCGGCGGATCGAGTACGCCGACGCCACGGTGGCCGCGCTCACGTTGCAGGAGAGTTCGCCTGGGGTCTACGACCTGTCGGCCACCGAGCGCGATGGCACGACCACCAGCGGCTCCTTCGACCGAGGCGCTGGCACCTTCAGCCTCGACACGCGCTACGCGCAGGGCCAGGACCCCGTGCGCCGGCAGATCGGCGGCCGCACGCTGGCCGAAGGCTCGGGCTTCGAGCTCGACTCGAACGTGACCTGGGCCGACGCCTTCGTGGAGCACGACCATCTGATGGTGCAGCCGGATGCCGGCGGCCGGCTTCTCACCGGCACGCACGACGGGCGCGATGGCCACGTGGCGGTCTCGCTGCGCACCAATGCTGACGACACCGATCTGCTCGGGCACGTGGAAAACGACCGCGGCGCGGTCCTCGACTTCCACGTCGAAGTGCTCGCCGACGGCGGACGGCTCCTCGACTTCACGGCCGTCGATGCCCTGCGCACCGTGCGCGGCCACCTCGAGGTCGATGCCGCCGGCTGCGGCCACGGCACGCTGGAGATCACCGAAGGAGGCAACCGTGCCGAGATCGACGTCGACTTCTGCCATGGCGAACCCGTCGCACAGCAGTAGCCGGACCCGCGCGCGCCGCGCCGCGCCCTGCGCGAGCAGGGTCGAGGCCAGCCTGCGCAAAGCCACGGCCTGGGCCCTGGTCTGTTGCCTCGCCGCCAGCGCGGTCCCCATGGGGACCGCGCTGGCGCAGTCCGCAACGCGGTCCGCGGAAGCGTCCTCAACTACGTCCTCAACTACGTCCGCAGCTCAATCCACGGTGCTGTCCGAAGCCCGGGGCGCGACGGCGCGCCCCGGCTGGTACGTGGGGCTGCAGCTGGCCGCGGCCGCGCTCCATATCGACGCCAGTAACCTCCCCGTGACCGGCGTGCGCCTCGATCCAATCGGATCCGGCGTGCAGGTGTCGGCCGGCTACGCGTTCTCCACGGCCTTCGCGTTGGAGCTCTCCCTGCTCGGGACGCGCTACGGGACCGACCAGTCCGGGATCGACGCCGGCTGCGCGCAACTCACGCTCGATGCCGTCGCCCACCTCTCCGAAGGCAGCCGCCTGCAGCCCTACGTGGCGGGCGGGCTGGGAGGCGTGGTGGTGGCGCTGCAGGGGACGCAGCTGGAGGAGGCCTCGCTGCGTGGTGGGCAGGTGGACGTGGGGGGCGGGCTGGAGGGCTTCGTCTCGCGCCACTTCGCCCTCGCGCTGGAATACCGCTACTCGATCCAGAGCTATCAGAAGCAGGTCACCGGAGCGGGCGGCCTGAGCTTGAGCCGCGACATCGTGGGCGAGGGGCACGCGCACAGCTGGGGCCTGCGCTGCGTCTACAGCTTCTGAGCTCCACACGCGCTTGCGCGAGCGCGTGCCGGGCCCGGGCACGCGGCCGCCGTGCTCGCGAGCGCCCGCGCGGCTCGCGTCCCCAATGCGCGCGCGCCGGGGCGGGCGCGTCATGCCTGCGCTCGAGGGCGTGCGCGACCCGCGTCACCCCTGGACGCGCGCCGCCCTCGCGGGCATGATGCGCCGGCGGAGGATCTTCCATGGTGCAGACCAAGGGCGTTGCGCGCCGCGGCGGTGGCGGGGCGCTGACCCATCTCGATGTGCGCGGGCGGCCGCGGATGGTGGACGTCTCGGCGAAAGAGACGACCGCCCGCCGGGCCGTGGCGCGCGGACGCCTGTCCCTCTCGACCGCCGGCTGGAAGGCACTGCGCGGGCGCGGCGGCACCGGCAAAGGTGACCCGCTGTCCGTGGCGCAGGTGGCCGCCGTGACGGCCGCCAAGAAGACGGGGGAGTGGATCCCGCTCGCGCACCAGCTGCCCGTGGAAGCCGTGGAGGTGCGTTGGACCCGCCGTCCGCGACAGCGCGTCCTGGAAGTGCAGGTGGAGGTCGGACTGCACGGGCGCACCGGGGTCGAGATGGAGGCCTTGACAGCCTGCAGCGCGGCGCTTCTGTGTGTCTACGACATGCTCAAGGCCGCGGACCGGGGGATGGTCATCGGGCCGATCTGGTTGTGCGCCAAGTCGGGGGGACGCAGCGGCGACGTACGGTTTGCGGATCCTCCGCTGCGCTGAGCGCCGCGTCGGGCGCCGCCGGCCGGGCGAGCGGGACCGGCGCCGCCGGGAAGTGGTTTGCCGGGAAGGTTTCCCTTGACCGGCCGCCAGCGGGGTCGTGTAGGGTGGGCGCTTGCCTGTGGCCCGTCCCGCGCCGGAGCCCAGGCATCCCCTGATCGCTGAGAGCCGTCGCCACGGAGCGGCCCCCACCCGCCAGCCGTCTCCGTCCCCGCCCGTGAGGGCGGGCCCGCGCAGGATCGCGACCGCCTTGGTCGCGGAAGGCGCCCCCGGCCCCGGGGGCTGAAGGATCACAGCCGACTCGAGGTGCAGGCGCGCGCTGGAGGAGTCACGATGCCGATGCCGAATCTTTGGCCGGCCGGGCTGATGGGTGACGTGGGCGAGCTGATCTCCGGCAGCACCTTGCTGGGCAAGGTGATCATGCTTGTGCTGTTCGTGATGTCGGTGCTCTCGTGGGCGCTGGTGGTGGACCGCGCCCGCCGCCTGTCGAAGGCGGCCCGCGGCAACGTCCGCTTCTGGGAGCAATTCCACGCCGGACGGGAGGACGCCGCTGCCATGCGGCGCCTCGCCGGATGGGCGGAGCAGCGCCGCGATTCGCCGCTAGCGGTCACCTTCACCTGGTTCAGCCGGGAGTTCTGGCCGCCCTATGTCGCGCAGCGCGGTGGCGAGGGGAAGCTGCGAACCTTCGAGGAGATGCTCGCGCGCGGCGTGGACCGCGTCGCCGCCGACGAGATGGCCCGCCTGGAGCGCGGCGTGAGCTGGCTGGCCACCTTCACGTCCATCGCTCCGTTCGTGGGGCTCTTGGGAACGGTGTACGGCATCCTGATCAGCTTCCTGGAGATCGGCCACCAGGGCTCGGCGTCGCTGCAGGCGGTGGGCCCGGGGATCGCCGAGGCGCTGGTGAACACCGTGGCCGGCCTGGCGGTCGCCATCCCCGCTGCCGTGGCCTACAACTATTTCGTGCAGCGGCTGAAGCAGCAGGACAACGACCTGCAGCAGCTGGGCTCGTTGCTCACCGATCTGCTGGTGCGCGAGGAGCTGCGCGAGGATGTCGTGCCGTCCGCCTTCCAGCAAGGGAGGTCGCGCCCATGATGGGGCTGTTCCGAGGCGGCGCGCCCCGCGGGAGCCGCTCCCAGTACGTCAGCCTGGCCGAGATCAACGTGACGCCCCTGGTGGACGTCATGCTGGTGTTGCTCATCATCTTCATGCTCACCGCGCCCTTCCTGCAGGGGAACATCGAGGTCGCCCTTCCGCACACGCGCACGACCTCGAAGGCGACGCTGGAGGGCGTGATCATCACCCTCGACAAGCAACGCCGCGTCTACCTGGACAACGATCCCGTGGCGCTGGCGCAGCTTCCCGACGTCCTCAAGGAGATCCATCCCGCCGGCGATCCCCGCCCGGTGTTCCTGCGCAGCGACGAGGAAGTGCCCTACGGCTTCGTGGTGCGCGTGATGGGCAGCGTGAAGAGCGCGGGTGTGGAGGGTCTCAGCCTGGTCGTGGACACCCAGGAGGAGCGCTGACCGCCGCGGGCGAACGCTTCAGTTATGAGAGCGACCTCTCTGCTTTTCTCCTGCGCCGGGCATGCGCTGGCGCTGACGCTGCTGGCGACGGTATCGCTGGCGCTCTCGCGGCCGCCGCCGCCCGAAGACCTCACGACCATCCGCGTGAGCCTGGCAAGCCTGCCGCTGGGCCGCTCGCCCGGCGCCGCGCCCTCGGCCAAGGCCGTCGCGGTGCCCGCGCCCCCGTCCGAGCCCAAGCCCGCGGCCGCCACGCCCACCCCACCCAAGCCCGTCGAGCCTGCGCCCAAGAAGAAGGAGGTCAGGCCGGTGAAGCCGGTGACGAAGGCGGAGGCAGCGCAGAAGCCGGCCGAGCAGGCACCGCCGCCGCAGCCCCAGCCGGCGGGGACGCAGGAGAGCGCGCCGGCACCAGACGCGCAAGCGCAGCCGGGCGCACCCGCGCCGGACGCCGCCACAGCGAGCGCCGACCTGACGGGGCCGGCGGCCCAGCCGGTCGGAGGCGCCGGCAGTGTGATGGCGCGCGGCGAGTCGGGCGCCGGCGACGCATACCTGGGCCTGGTGCAGACCAAGATCGGCCGGCGCTGGCAGCCCAGCTCGGCGAGCGCGTCCGGGCGCACGTTCGCCGAGGCCGTCGTGGGCTTCCGCATCGGACCCGGCGGAGAGGTGTTGGATGTGGCGATTGTCCAGAGCAGCGAGCTCTCGGTGTTCGACCGCGAAGCCCTGCGCGCCGTGACGGAGTCGAGCCCGATGCCACCGCCGCCGATGCGTTTCCGCGCCGGCGGGCTGAGCATCCTGTTCACGTTCACGTATCGGCCCTAGCGCACGCGCGCGGCGCGAACGAGGCATGGCCCGCGCGGCGCGCGATCGCGCGCCGCGCAGCGCCAGAGGAGAGACGTTGAGACGACCGTGGCAGAACGTCGGCGGCGACCCGCGCGCGGCGCGGATGCTCGCCGCGGCGTGCCTCCTGTGCGCGGCCGCGCCCGCGCAGGCCCGGCCGGCGGGCGACGCGATCCGGCTGGGGGTGGAGCGGCGCGCCCTGCAGAAGGTGCGCGTGCAGCTCGCGCCGCTGGAGGTGGACAGCCGCGAGCCGCGGGCGCGGGACGGAGCCAGGCAGCTGGCCGAGCGCGTCGTGCGCGACCTCCACTACACGGGGCTGATCGCCGTCGCCGAGCCGCTCCCCGATGGCGTGGCCTCGCCGCGCGGGCGCGCGGCGGCCGGCGACCCGGGGGACGCGTCGGGGACCGCCGAGGCGTTCGTCGTCGCCCTGAGGCTGGAAGGGGACGATCCGGCACGGATGGTCTGGACGGGAAGGCTGCTGGAGCCCGGCGGCGTGATCCAGAAAGCAGGCAAGCGGTACACCGTCGATCTGGCCGATGCCATGCGCAGCGCGCACCACTTTGCCGACGAGGTGGTGCTGCAGCTCACCGGGGAGCCAGGGATCGCTCAGACGCGAGTCCTCTTCAGCCGCGGCAGCGGCGAGGTGCGCGAGCTCTACCTGGTGGATTACGACGGTGAGAACATCCGCCAGGTCACGCGCAATGCCAGCCTCAATTTGACGCCGCGCTGGTCGCCCGACCTGGCCCGCATCGCCTACACGTCCTACTTCCGCGGCCGGCAGCGCTTGCTCGTCCTGGACACGGCGACCGGCCGCAGCACGCGTGTGGCCGATTTCGACGGGCTCAATGTGGGCGCGGCGTGGTCGCCCGCCGGCACTGAGCTGGCGGTCACCCTCTCTCGCGACGGCAACGCCGAGATCTATCGGGTGCGTCCCAACGGCGACATCATCCAGCGCCTGACCTTCGACCCCTCCATCGAGTGCAGCCCGTGCTGGGACCCCACCGGGCAGCAGATCGCCTTCACCAGCGACCGCACCGGCAGCCCGCAGGTCTACGTGATGGACCGCGACGGGACCAATCGGCGCCGGATCACGTTCGACGGACGGTACAACGACAGCGCAGCGTGGTCCCCGCAAGGCGACCGCATCGCCTACGTCAGTCGCGTGGAGGGCCAGTTCCAGGTCTTCAGCGTGGAGCCCGATGGGAGCGATGTGCACCAGATCACCTTCCCGCAGGAGCGCGACAACGAGGATCCGTCCTGGGCGCCCGACGGGCGGCACCTTGTGGTCAGCAGCAACCGGTCGGGGAGCACCAATCTCTGGGTCATCGATGTCGAGTCGGGCGAGGCCCGTCCCTTGACCTGGGGGCGGGCGGAGGACACCGGCCCGAGCTGGGGCGGCCCGCCGGCCGCGACGGCGCGGGTGCTGGGGTCCGAATGAAAGCAGTCAATGGAAGCGGTCGACGAGTCTCGGAGCGAAGAACCCATGGATCGAGATCAAGGAGAGACGATGAGCCGAAACGTGGTTCGTGTGAAAAGGGGCGCCGCGGCGACCCGCCGCATGTGGGCGGGACTGCTGTTGGCCGCCGGCCTGGCGGCCGCCTTCGGGCTGGCCGGGTGCTCGAAGAAACAGCCGGTCAAGACCGACCCGACGGTGACGCAGCCGGCCGCGCCGCCGGCGCCCGTGCAGGTGCCCAAGAACGACATTCCCGTGGTCGACGAGCGGCCCAAGGCGGAGGAGGTCCGTCCGGCCGACCTCGGCCTCAAGCCGGTCTTCTTCGACTTCGACAAGGATGATCTGAGCGAGGAGGCGCGGGGCACGCTGGCCCAGAACGGGCGCATCATGAAGGAGATGGCCGGCGTGCGCGTCATGATCGAGGGGCACTGCGATGAGCGCGGCACCGTGCAGTACAACCTGGCGCTGGGGGAGAAGCGGGCGCGTAGCGCGAAGCAGTATCTCGCCGACCTGGGTGTCGACGCGGGGCACTTGGACGTCGTGAGCTACGGCAAGTCGCGGCCCTTCGCGCCGGGACACGACGAAGCGTCCTGGGCGCAGAATCGCCGCGCCCAGTTCGTGCCGCAAGGCACGGGACACTAGCGCCGTGGGAGCGCCCGCGGCGACCAGGGGCAGCAAGCGCGCAGCGCTCGCGGTGGCGGCGCTGTTGCCGCTGCTGGCGGGATGCGCCGGTCAGATGCGGCGCATGGAGCTGCAGCTCGACGAGATCGCGCAAACGACCGCGCGCCTCGACCAGCAGCAGCAGGCTCTGGCCTCGCAGGTGGCCGAGTTGCGCAAGGCGTTGCAGAGCGAGGCGGCGACGGACACCGAGAAGCGCGCGGAGCTGCTCCAGCGTCTGGGAGCGCTGGAGCGCTCCCTCGAGCAGCTGGCCGCGCGCTCGGAGGAGCAGGAGGCGCTCCTGCGCCGCATGAGCGCGGGGGTCGACCTGCTCGGCCAGACTCCCGCGGGGCCCGGGCGCCCGGCACCCCAGGCCACGAGCCCTTCGCCGCCCGCCTCCCCTGCAGGCGCAGCGCCCGCGGGCGCCAGCAAGGGAGGCAAACAGCAGGCGTCGGCCGGCAGCGCCCCGTCCTCGCCGGCCGAGCCTCGCGCCAGCCCGCCCAAACCGACGCCGGCGGGGAACGCGGGCGCCACGGGCCCCGCGGGCGCCACGGCCCCCGCAAGCCCGGCGGGGGCCCAAAGCACTGCCAGCGCTCCGTCCGATACGGGCGCGATCCCCGTGGAGATCGTCAAGGCGGACCCGGAAGGCTCTTCGGGGGTGACCGTCTACAACGCCGCCACGCGCGACTTCGCCCGGGGCAGCTACGCCCTCGCCCGCGACGGCTTCGAAGAGGTGCTGCGGCGCTTTCCGCAGAGCGAGCTCGCCGCCGACGCCACCTACTGGCTGGGTGAGACGTGGTACGCGCAGGGCAAGTACCGCGAGGCGCTGACGCGCTTCATGCAGGTTTTGCAGCAGTATCCCAGCAGTGATATACTTGCCGCTGGCCTGCTGAAGACCGGGTACTGCCATCTCGAGCTCGGCGAGCAGGAGCAGGCGATCGAAGCGTTCCGCAAGCTCCGCCACGAACATCCAGGAACCGACGAGGCGGCCATCGCCGAGCACAAGCTGAGCGCGCTGGGGAGCAGCCCCTGACGCGACGCTGCGCCCCACCATGCCGAAAATCCCCGCCCTGCGCGTCGCGCGCAATCTCGAGGGCACCTTCCGTCCCCATGACCTGTGCTCCATCGATGGGGGCTACCACGTGTTCGTGGTGGCCTACAACGGAGCCTACGTCGAGCACAGCCACTCGGCCGACGAGTTCATCTACGTGCTCGAGGGGGAGCTAATCATGGAGGTGGACGGCCAGTCGTACGTCCTGCGCCAAGGCGACGCGTTCCTGGTGCCCGCCGGGACGCTGCATCGGCCGCGGGCCAATCGTCGCGCCCTCGGAATGATCCTCGAACGTCGGGGGCTCCAGCATGCGGCCAACCCCGCCTAGGCGGCTGCCGGCCGCAACGCTGCTCTTAGTGTTCGTCGTGCTGCTGTCCTTTGCGGCGCGCTCACCTGCGCGCACGGTTGGCGCCGCGGCTGCAGACGCGCCCGCGCCTCGCGCGTTCTGGCTCGATCTGCCCCGCGCGCGCCCCGGAGACCCCGAGCCGCGCGATCTGCCCTACCCGCCCGTGCCCACCGCGCAGGCGCTGCGCCGGCGCGATCTGCGCGGCGATGCGCGGCGCATCGAAGAGCTCTCCCGTGGGCCGGATCCGGCCGCGTTGCGCTCGGTGCTACCGTACGCGTCGCACGTCCGGCACGTGAGCCGTTGGCTCTCCGCCGTCAGCCTGGAGCTGACGCCCGGCGCGCAGGCCGCCCTGCGCGCACGCTTCGGGGCGGCGGCGCTGCGGCCTGTGGCGCGCCTGCGCGCGCGCCTGCCAAAAGAGCTCCCGGTGACGGCCCGGCCGCAACTGGCGGGAGCGAGCGTCGCCGGGCTCGACTACGGTCTCGCTGCGGCCCAGCTCACCCAGATCCAGATCGACCGGCTCCACGCCGCCGGGCTCAGTGGGCGGGGAGTGACGGTGCTGGTTCTGGACACCGGCTTTCGCATCGCGCACGAGGCGTTCACGCGCCTGGACGTGCGCGCCCAGTACGACTTCGTCTTCAACGACGGCCAGACCGCCGACGAGGCCGCCGACGTGCCCGGGCAGCACAACCACGGGACAGGCGTGCTGGCGGTGGTCGCGGGCGACGCTTTGGGCGAGCTGATCGGGCCCGCCTATGGCGCCAGCGTGCTGCTGGCCAAGACCGAGTACGTTCCTGCCGAGGTCCGCAGCGAAGAGGACCATTTCGTGGCGGGCCTGGAGTGGGGAGAGGCACTGGGTGCCGACGTTGCCACGGCCTCCCTCAGTTACAGCGCCTTCGACGACAGCACGGGTTACACGCCTAGCCAGCTCGACGGCAACACGGGAAAGACGACGCGCGCGATGGACGCCGCGGTCGCGCTCGGCGTGGTGTCCATCTGCGCCATGGGCAATGCCGGTCCGGGGGCGACGTCGCTGGGCACGCCGGCCGACGGCGACAGCGTGCTCTCCATCGGTGCGGTGGATGTCGACGGAGCGATCGCCAACTTCAGCAGCCGCGGGCCGACGGCCGACGGGCGCATCAAGCCCGACCTGTGCGCGCGCGGCGTGACCACGCGCTGGGCCCGCGCCGCGGGCGGCTACGGTGACGCCAGCGGCACGTCGCTGGCGACTCCGCTGGCGGCCGGCGCGGCGGCGTTGCTGCTGGAGGCGCATCCGGAGTGGAACCCGGTCCAGGTGGGCAGCGCGCTGCGCGCAACGGCCACCCAGCACGCCTCGCCGGACAACACCCTGGGTTGGGGCATCCTGCAGGCGTACGACGCGTGCTTCACTGTTGCTGCGCCGCAGTGGCCGCTGCCGTTCTCGCTCCTGGCTCCGGCCGACAGCGCGCACGGAGCGGGCGGGCCCGAGACGTTTCGCTGGCACATCGCCGTCGATCTGCAGACCCAAAGCGCCGTGACCTACACGGTCCACGCCGCCAGCTCGCTGGCGTTCGCCGACACGCTGGCGCTGTGGCCGGCTGGGACGGACACCGCGCGGGCGATCGCTGCCTTCCCGGGGCCCACGATCGCCTGGCGAGTGCTCGCCCAGGATCCCCAGGGGCACGTGCGCAGCAGCGACGGGTTCGTGTTCCACCCGGCGACCGGCACCGCCGTGCGCGAGGCGGCGCTTCGCCTCGACGCGGGGTGGGTGGTCTGGGACGTCCCCCGAGGGCTTGCCCTGCACGCCGAGCTGCAGTGGCGAGCCGCGGGTCCTGCGGGCTGGCAGCTGTTGCGCGAGTTGCGCGGCGAAGCGCTGCTGCTGGGACGTGAGTCTCTGCCCGACGGCGCCGTGGCGATCCGGTTGCTGTCGCAGGGCGTGGAGCTGGCCCGTCTGGACGTTGCGGCGCCGCTCTTGCCCTGGGCCACCCTTGCGGTGCCGCGCCCCAATCCGTTCAATCCGGCGGTCGTGCTCGCGCTGACGCTGCGCCGCCCGGCGCGCGTCGAGCTGCGCGTGGTCGACGCCGCCGGGCGGACCGTGTGCACCTTGAGCGACGGCGCGCTGTGGGCGGCCGGGGAGCACGCGCTGCGCTGGGATGGCCGCGATGCGCGTGGGGCGGACGCGGCGAGCGGTGTCTACTACGCTCACTTTCGCGCCGACGACGGCCGGACGAGCGCCGGCGGAGCCCAGCGGATGGTGCTGGTGCGCTGAGCCGGCCAGCGGGGGCCGATCGCCCGCCCAGCCGGCCTGTTCCCGGGGCATCGAAGCAGTGGGTTGCGCATTCTGTTTTTGTTCACCTATGCTCAGTGGGCTCCCAAGGATGACCGGCACCACATCCGGAAGCGGCGATGGAGCGCCGCACACCCAACGCGGAGAGCGCGCAGCGCGCGTATCCCCTGCGTGCACGGCCGCACGGCCGCCGTGCCTCGCCGATTGCGGAAGGGACATCTGTGTTTCTCACCAAGCGCCAGTCGCAGCTCCTGGACTATCTGCGCAAGACCATCGCCGTGCAGGGATTCGCTCCGAGCCTGGAGGAGATCGCCGCGCACTTTGACCTCTCCTCCGTTGGGACTGTGCACAAGCACCTCAAGGCCCTCGAGGAGAAGGGGGTCATCCGCCGGCAGTGGAATCGCAGCCGCGCGATCGAGGTGCTCAGCCAGACCGACGGCAAGGCGCGGCGCGTCCCGCTGCTGGGACGCGTCAGCGCCGGCCATCCGGTCGAGACGACCTCCGATGCGATGAGCGTCGCGGTGCCCGAGGACATGCTCGGGCACGGCGCGGCCTTCGTCCTCCTGGTGCACGGCGACTCGCTGCGGGGGGAGAGCATGCGCGATGGTGACTTCGTCGTGCTCGAGCAGCGTGACGAGCCGCGCGACGGCGAGTTGGTGCTGGCGCTGATCGACGACACGCAGGCGGCGGTCAAGCGCTTCTATCGCGAAGGAAACGCGGTGCGCCTGGAGCCATCGGGCGACGGAACGGCGCCGCAGCGCCTCGAGCGCCGCCGCGTGAGGATCCATGGCATCGTCCTGGGCATCCTGCGCAAGTACAGCTGACCCCGCCCCGGCCAGCCCTTCGAACCGCTGGCGCGTGCCCAGCCCCTTGGCCCCTGCGGTCTCCGCGCGACACTCCGCAGCCCCGCGGCCATCGGTCCGTTGGGGCACGCCGTTCACGGGCCCCCGGCTCCACGCGCTCCCCTCGCGACAGTCCTCGCCCGCCGGCCGATGAACCCGGGAATCGGCCGGCGGGCTGCGGAGAGTCGCTCGGAGAGCGCGTGGATTCGGGGGCCGTCAGCGGTGTGCTGCTACGAGCAGGTTGCCGCGGGGCGAGGACGTTGAGCGGAGACCGCAGGGGCCAAGGGGCTGGAGACACCCAGGCTCTCTTGGGGGCTGGCCGGGGTGCGGTCAGCGGCGATGCAAGGAGGCGTTCAACCGAACAGCTGCCCCTGCCCCGCAGGTGCCTCGTCGTGCGATCGATCGGGTGCAGGCACGTCGGTCGCCTCGACGGGCTGTGGCTGCGCTCCGTGGCGCGCGAGCGTGGCGCGCACTGCCGGGTAGTGCTCGAGGATCCAGCGCGGCGCCTGCGGGACCGGCAGCCCCAACAGCCCCTGCAGCTCCAGCGCGTTCGCCACTGCCTTGCCCTCGAAGTGGTTGTTCGTGATCACGTACGTCTCGCGCGTGCTGGCTGCGAGCGACACGATGCGCGTGGTCCATTCCTGCAGCTCGTCTGGCGAGTAGAGGTAGTCGTAGCGCGCGTCGCGCCCCGCGTCCCTCGCGAACCACGCGGCCCGGTTGCGGCCGTGCAGGCGTACGTAGCCCGTCTCACCGGTGCGCTGGACGTCCGGCGGGAGGCTGCGCCCGATCTGGGGCTGATCGACGCTCACCAGATCGTAGCCGAGCGTGGCCACCGCGGACTGCGCCTGCGCGTCCTGCCAGTCGCCGTGGCGCACCTCCAGCGCCAGACGGCGCTCGCCGAAGGCGTCGCGCAGGCGCCGCAGGTAGTCGAACGCCGTCGCATCGGGACGCAGCGACCATGGGAACTGCGCCAGCAGGGGCCCCAGCGCCCCGGCCTCCTCCAGCGGCCGCACGAACTCGAGCATCTGGTGGACGATGGCCGCGTCGGCCACGCGCTCGTGGGTGAGGCTCTGGTGCAGCTTGGCGGTGAAGCGGAAGCCGGGGCGTCGCGCGACGCGCGCGATCCACCCCTGCGCGGTGCGGGGGGACGGGATGCGGTAGAAGCTCGCGTTGACCTCGACGACGTCGAAGAAGCGGGCGATCCAGCCCAGTCGGTCGAACCCCCGCGGGGGCGCGGGCGGGTAGACACGGCCCACCCAGTCCTCATAGCTCCAGCCGGCCGGGCCGATGCGAAGGGCGCACCCGGAGGTCGTACCCGGCTGGCTGGAAGGTCGCTCCATGAGATCGCACCTGTGGGACTGGGGTCTAGCAGGGGGCGCCCGTCCCGCGCAGCCCCAGGGTACACGACTCACGCGCCCGCGACGATGTCCCAAAGGCGCGTCGACGAGCAAGCAGGCGGCGAGAACGGCGACCGAAGCCGGCGGTGACGGCAACCCGAACAGTTGGAGTCCGCAGCGGCGGCGACGTTGACGACGCCTTGGGCTCTGCCTACCATGCCCTTCAAGCATCGCGTCGACGCCCTCGAGGACACCCGTCGCGCGCACCAATCCGCCATCCAGGCGCGAGCGGAGGAGCCATGCTCAAGGCCGACCCGACCCAGCCGCGCGGGGCCAAGGACCCCAGCGACATGGGGGATCTGTTCGAGCTCTTCTTCGGAGTGCCGGGGCGAAGCAACAAGCCCGTGGGGATGCAGGGCGATCTCAGTTGGCGTCCCGCCACCGACGTCTACGAGACCGACGACGAGTTCGTTGTCCAGATCGACCTCGCCGGCATGCGCCGATCCGACATTGGGGTCTACGTGGACGACGAGTTCCTGATCATCCGCGGCGTGCGCAGCAACATCGCCCCTCCCGGCAAGAAGCACTTCCATAAGATGGAAATCATGGTGGGGCCGTTCGAGCGCCACGTCCGCCTGCCGGACAACGTCGACCCGTCGACGGCGCGGGCGCGCTACAACGCCGGGTTCCTGTTGGTGAGGGTGACCAAGGGCAAGGGCCGCCTCGGGGAGCGGCGCACGATCCAGGTCGAAGAGCACCAGTAGGGGCGCCGCCCGGCGGCGGCCCGAGGAGCACGAGGTGGCGACCCAGCAGACGACGAGCACGCTGGAAGTGGGGCAGGTTCCCGACAGCCTGGCGATCCTCCCCATCAGCGACGCGGTGATCTTCCCGTTCATGATGGTTCCGCTGTCGCTGACCGATGCCAACCTGATCAAGCTAGCCGATGACGTTTTGGCCGAGAGCAAGGTTCTGGGCACCTTCGCGCAGCGCCCGGTGGTGGAGGGGGACGACGCCAAGCAAGCCGAGCGGGAGGCGACCGGCGACGACATCTACGAGGTCGGCACCGCGGTCGTCATCCAGAAGATGCTGCGCTTCCCCGACGGGAGCATGCGGCTGCTGGGACAGGGGATCGCGCGCATCCGCCGCACCAAGTATGTCCGCACCGACCCGTACCTGGTGGCGAAGGTCAAAGTGCTCCAGGAGGAGGAGGCAAAGGACAACAAGACCATCGCCTACATGCGGGGCGTCGCAAACAACTTCATCAAGATCGTCGACTCCTCCGAGAGCCTCTCCGACGAGCTGAAGGTCGTGGCCATGAACATCGACGAGCCAGGCAGGCTCGCCGACATCGTGGCCATGAACCTAGACATCGAAGTGGCGGAGAAGCAGAAGGCCCTGGAGCTGCTCAACCCGCGGGACCGCCTCGAGTACCTCAGCAAGGTCGTGCTGCGCGAGCTGGAGGTGGTCGAGCTGGGGCAGAAACTCCAGAGCCGGGTGCGCAAGGCCATCGACAAGGACCAGCGTGAGTACTACCTGCGCCAGCAGCTCAAGGCGATCCAGCGCGAGCTGGGCGACACCGACCAGAACTCGGTCGAGCTCGACGAGCTGAAGGCCAAGATCGAGGCCACCGACCTCCCCGACGACGTGCGCGAGGTTGCCCTCAAGGAGTACGACCGGCTCAGTCGTATGAGCCCCGGCGCCAGCGAGTACACCGTCAGCAAGACCTACCTGGACTGGGTGCTGGAGCTGCCCTGGTGCGTGAGCAGCGAGGACAATCTCAACCTCAAGCACGCCGAGGAGATCCTCAACCGCGACCACTACGGGCTCGACGACGTCAAGGAGCGCATTCTCGAATACCTCGCCGTGAAGAAGCTCAAGAGCAACATGCGCGGACCCATCCTCTGTCTGGTGGGGCCGCCCGGGGTCGGCAAGACCAGCCTGGGCAAGTCCATCGCCGAGGCCATGGGGCGCAAGTTCTATCGCCTGAGCCTGGGCGGCATGCGCGACGAAGCGGAGATCCGGGGCCACCGCCGCACCTACGTCGGGGCGATGCCCGGGCGCATCCTGCACGGGATCAAGACCACCGGCACCAACAACCCCCTGATCATGCTCGACGAGATCGACAAGCTCGGGCAGGACTTCCGGGGCGACCCGGCGAGCGCGCTGCTGGAGGTGCTCGATCCGGCGCAGAACAACACGTTCACCGACCACTACCTGAACATGCCGTTCGACCTCTCCAACGCGCTGTTCATCACCACGGCCAATGTCCTGCACTCCATCCCGCGGCCGCTGCTGGACCGCATGGAGGTCATCCAGATCGCCGGCTACACGCGCCTGGAGAAATTGCAGATCGCCAAGCGCTATCTCGTTCCGCGCCAACTGCAGGAGAATGGCCTGGCCGCGGGCCAGCTCCGCATTTCCGACGCGGCGCTGGACAGCATCATCGTGGACTACACCGGCGAGTCTGGTGTCCGTCAGCTCGAGCGGACCGTGGGCACCATCTGCCGCAAGGTGGCCAGGGGAGTCGCGTCCGGAAAACGAAAGCGGATAAGGCTTTCCGTGCGAAACCTCGAGGAGTTTCTCGGCTCGCCGGAGTTCTCCGAGGACGAGCGGAAGGCCCGCCCGATGGTCGGTGTCGCCGCCGGCCTGGCGTGGACCGCGGTCGGGGGGCGCATCCTGTTCGTGGAGGCCGTGGCGATGCCGGGGCAGGGGGCCTTGCGGCTCACCGGTCAGCTGGGCAGCGTGATGCAGGAGTCGGCGCAGGCCGCCCTGAGCTATCTGCGCAGCCGCTACGCCACGACCAACCGGGACGGCGCCTGGTTCCGCAGCCATGACGTGCACATCCACCTGCCCTCGGGAGCCGTTCCCAAGGACGGGCCTAGCGCCGGGATCGCGCTGGCTTCGGCGCTGATGTCGCTGTACCGCAAGATCCCCGTACGGAACCGCGTCGCCATGACCGGCGAGGTCTCCCTGACTGGAGAGGTGCTGCCGATCGGGGGGCTGAAGGAGAAGGTTCTGGCCGCCCACCGGGTGGGGATGACCGATGTAATCATGCCCCGGGCCAACGAACGCGACCTCGAGGACCTCCCCGAGGAGGTCTCGCAGGACATCGAGTTCCACCTGGTGGACCGCGTCGAGGAGGTCTGGGATACCGCCCTCACGCGGGACTTCCGGCGCGCCGTGGAGCCGTCGGAGCGGGCGATCCGTCGCGAGGAGGAGACGGTCGAGCAGCGGACGTAGGGCCCCGGACGGGGACACTTCTTGCTACCGGGGGAATGTCGGGGCGCACCCCAGGCTGCGGGCCGTGCCGGGGGCGGGCCGTGCCGGCGGCGGGCCATGCCGGGGGCGGGCCGTGCCGGCTGCGGGCCGGGTCGGCTGCAGGCGGTGTGGGCTACAGGCAGCGGTGGCTGCCAGTCGCCGTGGTTTCAGGAGGACGAGCATGGAGCGAGGGCTTCTGGTGGCCCGTCTGACCTGGCTGCTGGGCGTCGCGTTCCGGCAGCGGCTGCTGGACGACGCCCGGCGCAGAGGGTGGCCATTGCCGCAGGGCCTGGCGGTCCACCTATGGCTGTACGCGTGTGGCCTGGCGCCGCCGTCGCGCCCTGCAGACTGAGGGCCGTCCCCGGGCCGGGCACCCGAGCCGGCCGGGGTAACCGCTTGGAATCCGATGCGTTGACCCTTTGACAGAGGTGGGGTGCGCTGCTAGGGTCCCGTCACCCACGCGTAGACCCCGCGCAGACGATGACCGCTTCCATTCTGGACCGCATCCTCGGACGCCTCGCCTCGGGTCCCCAACAGCGAGACTGCTTCACGTTGCCCGGCGCGCTGCACGACGGCTTGCGCGTGCTGTTCGTGGACTCCGGGGACCTGACCGATCTGCTCTTCGCGATGCCGCTGGTGGAGGAGATCCGCCGGCGCTTTCCCCAGACCCGCGTCGGATTGGTATGCGAGGAGGCGGCCAGCCACCTGGCGCTGTCGTGCGCGCGCTTCCACGAGTTGATCGTCTACGAGGAGCACCAGCTCAAACCGCACGGGAAGCCGTTCCTGGCGGTGGTGAAGGCTCTGGAGGAGCAGCCCTGGGACGTCGCGGTCCTGCTGGCGCACGGTGAGGACCTTGCGCGCGAGACGCTGGCCTACCGCAGCGGCGCACAGCTGCGGCTGGGCCCCAACCACGAGGGCGGATACCCGCGCATCAATTGCGCGGTGCGTTGCGCGGAGAACGGGGCCTATCCCAGCCAACGCACCGGGACCTGGGGTCGCTTGCTGGGCGTGCCGCTGGACGGCGTGCCGTTGCGCTGGCCGCTGCCCGAGGCGCGCCTGCGCCAGGCGGCGCAGCTCGTGCACTTCAACAAGCCGCGCAAGGAAGACCTGTTCATCGGCGTGGACCCGGGCGTGGCCAAGTCGGGCGCGGTGCTGTCGGTGGAGAATCTCGCTCTCGTGGCCAACCACGTCGCCGGCCATGTGCGCAGCAAGCTGATCGTCCTCACCGCCGACCGCGACGCCGCCCGCCAGGCGGCGTTCGCGACGCTGCTGCGCGGCGGCCAGCTCGATCTGCCGCGGCCGACCCTGCACGAGACCATCCTGCTGCTGGCCCAGTGCGACCTGCTGGTCGCGGGCAACACCGACCTGTTCCACTTCGCGGCCGCCCTGGGCGTGCGCACGCTGGGCATCTTCACGCCCGCGGACGAGGCGGGCTGGATGCCGGCGCAAAGCCCCCGGCTCGCTGTGCTCCAGTGCGCGCAGGGCGAGCAGGTGAGCCTGCCACTCGTCCTGGGGTCGGTGCAGGCCCTCCTGCGCTGATCCGCGCGGTGCCGCGCGCGGACGCCGCGCCGCCTTAGAGCACGGCAGCGCTGGCGGAGGCGGCGGCGCGGACCCTGGCCCCGGCCCTGGGGCGGCGTTAGACTGCGAAAATGCGCGACTATCTGCGATTGCTGGCCTTCCTGCGCCCCTACCGGCGCCGCACCGCTCTGCTGGTCATCTGCGTCGTGCTCGCCTCGTCGCTGGCCAGCGTCGGGATCACCTTCATCTCGCCCTTGCTGCGCATCATGTTCGAGGAGGACCCGGCGCGCGTGACCGAGGTCCAGTCGCCGCCCAGCCCCGGCGGCGCGGCGGGGCAACCCAGCGGCGTCGCGGCGGCGGCGCCGCGCAGCGGGATCCCGCTGCCGGAGTCCGTGGAGCGCGTGCGCGCCACTGCCTCGCAGTGGCTGCACCAGCGTCTCTACCATGGCACCAAGATGGAGATGCTGACCCGCCTGTGCAGCTGGATGCTGCTGCTCTACTTCCTCAAGAACCTGTTCGATTTCGCCGAGGCGGCACTGCTGGCCGACCTCGAGCACCGCGCGATCCGCGACATCCGCGCGCGGTTGTACCTGGCGATCCAGGCCCTGCCGCTGGGCTTCTTCTCGAAGGAGCGGACGGGCTACCTGATGAGCCGGGTGGTGGTCGACGTGGACATGATGCGCGGTGCGATCGTGGGTGGGGCCACGCGCATCGTGAGCCAGACGATCATGGTGCTGTTGGCCGTGACGATCGTCCTCCTGGTGAGTTGGCCGCTGGCCCTGTCGACGCTCTTGATCGTGCCTCCCAACGTCTTGCTGGTCGCCGCCATCAGCCGCAAGCTGCGCAAAGGCAGCCACCGCGCCCAGGAGGAGATGGGACAGCTCGCCGCCGTGCTACAAGAGACCATCAGCGGGGTGCGCATCGTGAAGGCGTTCGGCGCCGAGGCCGCCGAGGCGCGGCGGTTCGATGGACGCAACCAGCGCTACTTCCGCGCGTTCGTGAAGCTCAAGGTGGTGGAGGCCCTCAGCAGCCCGGTGAGCGAGGTGCTCGGTGTGGCCACAGCGGTGGTGATCGTGGGCTTCGGAGGCCAGCTGGTGCTCCAGCAGCGCCTGCGGCCGGACCTGCTGTTCATGTTCCTGGGCGTGATGCTGTGGGTGATCGCGCCGATCAAGAACCTGATCAAGGTGAACAGCACCCTGCAGCAGAGCCTGGCGGCTGCGCGCCGGGTGTTCGAGGTGCTGGACACCCCCAAGGAGTCCGAGGGCGGCGAGACCCGTACCGATGTCTGCGACCTGCGCGAGGCGCTCCGCTTCGAGCGCGTGGGCTTCGCCTACCGCGCCGGCGAGCCGGTGCTGCGGGACATCGATCTGACGGTACGGCGCGGAGAGGCCGTGGCGCTGGTGGGGGCTTCGGGCGCGGGCAAGTCCACGCTGGTGGATCTGATCCCACGCTTCTACACGCCCACACTCGGCCGGATCACCATCGACGGCGTGGACGTGCAGGACATCCCGCTGTCGAACCTGCGCCGCATGATCGGCATGGTGACCCAGGAGGTGATCCTGTTCCACGATAGCGTGGAGGCGAACATCACCTACGGCTCGCCGGACGCTTCCGCCGAGCGCATCGAGCAGGCCGCGCGCGCGGCCAACGCCCACGAGTTCATCGCGGCCATGCCCCACGGCTACCAAAGCGTGGTGGGCGAGCGCGGCACGCAGCTCTCCGGGGGGCAGCGCCAGCGCGTGGCCATCGCCCGCGCCATCCTGAAGGACCCGCCGATCCTGATCTTCGACGAAGCCACCAGCAGCCTGGACTCCGAGAGCGAGCGTGCCGTGCAGGAAGCCATGGAGCGCCTCATGCGCGGCCGCACGACGTTGGTCATCGCCCACCGGCTGTCCACGGTGACGCGCTGCGATCGCATCGTCGTCCTCGACCGCGGCCGCATCGTCGAGACCGGTACCCACGAGGAGCTGCTGCGCCGCGGCGGCGCGTACCGCCGGCTGCACGACCTGCAATTCGCCACCGAGCCCGCCGATGCCGCCCATCCTCGCCCTGATCCCGAACTGGCTCGGTGACGTCGCCCTCTGCCTGCCGGCGCTCGCCGAGTTGCGGCGCGACGGGCAGGTGGCGGCAGTCGGGCACCCGGCGCTGCTGGCGTTGCTGGCGGACCTGCAGGCGGTGGACGCGACGGAGGCGTTCGACCGCCAGGGCAACGACGCTGGGTTGCCCGGGCTCCTGCGCGCCGGCCGGCGATTGCGGGCGCAACACGCCTCGCTCGCGGTGATCTTCCCGCCCAGCCTGCGCGCCGCCGCGCTGGCCGCGGTCGCACGCGTGCCACGGCGCCGGGGCCATCCCGGCGACGGTCGCCGCTGGCTGCTCACCGAACTCCGGCCGCGGCCGCCGCGCTCGGTCCATCTGGCCGACGCGTGGCTGTCGCTGGCGCGTGCGGACGGGCTCGTGCGCGCTGGCGAGGCGCTGCCGCACGCGTCGCCCGGTCCTGCAGGGCGCGCCGGCCTGCGCGCGCTGCGTGCCGCGCTGCCCGCGCTCCCGTCCGCGGGGAGCTTCCTCGCGCTGTCCCCCGGCGCGACGTACGGGCCGACGAAGCGCTGGGGCGAAGCGCGCTACGCTGCGGCCGCTCGCGAGCTGTGCGGGCGCCACGGCCTGACGGCGGTGGTTGTCGGTGGCCCCGACGCGCAGGAGCGTGCGCTGTGCGCGCGCGTGGCGGAGGGCTGCGGGGGGATCTCGGTGGCCGGACGCACCGACCTGCCGACGCTCGCGGCGCTGTTGGCGGAAGCGGCAGCGTTCCTGGGCAACGACAGCGGGCCGATGCACCTGGCCGCGGCGCTCTCGGTCCCGACAGTCGGCGTCTTCGGCTCGACGTCGCCAGCGTGGACCGCGCCGCGCGGCCGCGCGGCGTCCAGCTGCGGGCCGCATCCGGTGCCGTGCGCCCCGTGTTTCCGCTCCCGCTGTCCCATCGGATTGCCCTGCCTCGAGCAGCTTCCGGCCTCGAGCGCGGTCGAGGCTGTCGAGGCGCTGCTGGCCGCGCACGCGCGCCCGGCAGGTGCGGGCGGGGGGAGCTTCGCGTGAGCGGGCTATCCAGCGCGAGGGCCGTGGTCTGGCTGGACCGCGACGGGACGCTCGTGGACGACCCGGGCTATCTGGCCGATCCTGCGCGCCTGGTGTTGCTGCCCGGAGCGGCCGAGGCGATCGGCGCGCTGCGCCGCGACGGCGCGGCGGTGGTTCTCGTCACCAATCAGAGCGGCATCGCGCGCGGCCGGATGACGCGCGAGGATGTGGACAGCATCCACGCCGAGCTTGCGCGCCAGCTCGTGGTCGCCGGAGCGGGGCTGGATGGCGTCTACGTCTGCCCCCACCTGCCGGCCGAGCTGCTGCCGCCCGGTGCACCGCCGTGTCGGTGCCGCAAGCCGGGCGCGGGGCTGGTGGAGCAGGCCCAGGCGGAGCTGGGGCTGGCCGGCCTGCCTGCGGCGGTGGTGGGGGATAAGGAGTCCGACCTGGGCCTGGCGCGGGCGATCGGCGCATTGGCCGTGCTGGTGCTCACCGGCAACGGCGCGCGCATCGCGCCAGGGCTTCCGCCGGGCCCTCCGTTGGGTCCCGACCACGTGGCGCTCGATCTGGCCGCGGCCGTGCCGTGGCTGCGATCGCGCCTGGGGCTCGCGGGAAGCGGTGCGGGCTGCTAGCCTAGCGCCCATGTCCGGCGATCGCGACGAGCCCGTCACCCGCGGGGCTGCTCCGGGGGGTCCAGCACAACCGTTGCGCGTGCTGATGGTATCGGCCACCTATCCGCCCACACGCTGTGGCGTAGGCGAATACGTGAGCCGTCTGGCGGCGGAGCTCGTCACGCTGGGCGCACAGGTCTTCGTGCTCTCGGGGCGTGCCGCCGGGCCGCAGCACCAGCACGAGCTCCTGTCCCCGGAGACTGGGATAGGGCCGCCGCCGGCGCTCCAGTCAGCCGAGCCCCCGGTGTTCACGCCCGATCCGGCCGGAGTGCTGCTGGCGCGTGCAGTGGAGCGCTGGAGCTGGGACGCGCTACCCCTGGTGGCGGCGACGCTGCGGGCGGTGCGCCCGCACGTGCTCAACGTCCAGTACCATGCCGAGGACTACGCGCTGCACCCCGCGGTGTGCGAGCTGGCGGCGCTGGCCGCGCCGCTGGGCGTTCCGGCAGTGACGACCTTCCACAACCTGCAAGAGCCCCACGCCTGGCCGGGCGTCGCAGCTCCGCTGGTGCGTCTGGCCCGTGGCAGCGCACGCTGCATCGCCACCAACACACAGGATCAGCAGCGCCTGCAGCAGCGCTTCCATCTGGGTGAGCGGGTGCGCACGATCGAGGCCGGCCCGGGCATCAGCGCGCCAGCGGCGCCACGCCGGGCGCGCGGCGCAGGGCCGCTGCAGCTCTTCTACTTCGGGTTCCTCAATCCCGCCAAGGGGCTGGAGTCTCTGCTGCGCGCCCTGGCGCTGCTGCGCGGGCAGGGGCGCGCGGCGCACCTGACGCTGGCCGCCGGGCTGCACACCGACGCGCCTGGACGGCTGCGTGCCTACGCGGAGCGTGTCGAGGCCGAGATCGAGACGCTGCGGCTGGCGCCGCTGCTCACGCGGCCGGGCTATCTGCCCCACGAGCAGGTGAGCGAGGGTCTGCTGGCGTGCGATCTGGCAGTCTTCCCATTCCGCGAGGGCCTCTGCGGCAAGAACACCAGCTTCTGGAGCGCCTTGCATCACGCCGCGCCGGCACTGACGACGACCGGGCCCGGCCTGCCCGCCGGGCTTGCCGACCTGGATAACGTGTTGCTTGCGAGTGCGGAGGATCCCGCGTCCCTAGCTGCGCGGATCGCCTGGGCGATCGAGCACCGCGAGCTCCTGCCGGGCATCGGCGAGCGCGGCCGTGCCTACGTGCGGGCCCGTCTGTCGTGGGACGCGCTGGCCCGCGCGGCCATGGGCGTACTGGCCGAGGCGGCGACCCCCGTGCAAGAGGGCGCGGGCGCGTGATGCGCGCGGCGCGCAAGCTGCTGGGCGAGGACGAGCTGCAGCGGCGCATCGCCCGCTCCCGTGCCGCCGGGCAGCGGGTCATCTTCACCAGTGGCTGCTTCGACCTGTTGCACGTGGGGCACGTGCGCTCTCTGCGCGCGGCGCGGGAGCTGGGTGACCGGCTGGTCGTGGGGCTCAACTCCGATGCTTCCGTGCGCGGGCTGAAGGGGGAGGGCCGTCCCTACTTCCCGGCGCGCGAGCGGGCGGAGGTGCTCGCGGCGCTCTCCGTGGTGGACTGGATCGTGATCGTCGAGGATCTCACCATGGACCGCGTGCTCGGCCAGCTGCGCCCCCACATCTTTGCCAAGGGCACCGATTACACGCCAGCGACGATCCCCGAGCGCGCGACGGTGCTGGCCTACGGCGGGGAGCTGGCGATCGTCGGTGATCCCAAGACGCGCTCGACGCGCCATTTCCGTCCCGCGGAACCGTGAGCATCCCTGCCCCGCGCGACGCCGGCGCGGTGGAGCAAGACGCCACTGGCGCACCAGGCGCACACGACCTGCGAGTGGGCGTGCTCGCAGACGACGTCCGGCGCGTGCTCGTGACGCGGCTGAAGTTCCTGGGCGACGTCGTGCTCACCACGCCGCTGTTGCGCACGCTGCGCGAAGCGCTGCCCCAGGCGTCGCTGGAGTACCTGACGCTCGCCCCCTACGGCCCGGCTCTCGAGCATCACCCCGACCTCGATCGCCTCCATCTGCTGCCCGAAGGCGCCGGCTGGCGCGCCACGGCGCAGCTGGTACGCCGCCTGTGGCGGCCACGCGTTGATTGGTGGATCGACCTGTTGGGTAACCCGCGCAGCGCGGTGCTCACGGCGCTGTGCCGGCCGCGCGTCGCGGTAGGTCCCGCGCGCGGGCTGCGCAGCATCGTGTATCACCATCGCCGCAGCCATCCCGCCGGGGACCGCTCCGCGGTGCGCCACCACCTCGACAAGCTCGTGCCGCTGCTGGGCGAGGTGGCGGCGGGCCCGGTCCGCATTGCGGTCGCCGCGGACCAACGCGCGGCGGCCGAGGCCACCTTGGGCCTGAATCCAGCCACGCGGCCGGTGTTGCTGCATCCCGGCAGCACGTGGCAGAGCACGGCGTGGCCGCCGCAGCGCTGGGCGCAATTGGCGGCGCTCTTGGCGCACGACCGCATCGGTCCGCTCTGGGTGGTCGGCGCCCCGGCCGAGCCGGGGCTGGCGGCCAGGGTTGCGGCGCTGTGCTCGGCGCCGTTGCGCGTGCTCGACCCCCTCCCGCTGCGGACGCTGCTGGCGCTGCTGGCCGCCAGCGCCGCGTACGTGGGCAACGACGGCGGCGTGTTGCACTGCGCCGTAGGGCTGGGCGTGCCGGCGGTCGGTGTATTCGGTGCGACCGAGCCCGACATCTGGTTTCCCCACGAACGCTTCGGGCCGTACCGTGTGGTGGTGCAGCCGGTGCCCTGCCGCCCCTGCCATCTGCACGAGTGCGTGCACCTGACGTGTCTGCGGACGCTGCTGCCCGAAGAGGTCCGCGCCGCGCTGCACGCGGTGCTTGCGAGCGCGACCCGCAGCGCGTCGGGTGCGCCCTCGGCCGGCGCGGCTGCCGCCGGTCCAGGAGCCGCCCATGACTGAGGGCCAGCGCATCCTGATCCTGCGGCGCAAGGCGCTGGGCGACGTGATCGTCTCGATGGCGGTCCCGGCCGCGCTGCGACGTGCTTGGCCGCACGCGCGCATCGAGCTGGTGGTGGACCGCTTCGCCGCGCCGGCGGTGCAGGGCAGCCCCCACCTCGATGCGGTGCTGGTGTACGACCGCCGTGCCGCCGCCAGCGGCCCGCCGTGGGCGCGCACCGCGGCGGCGCTGCGCTGGCTGCGCCGGCTGCGCGCCGGGCGCTACGACATGGTCCTCGATCTGATGGGCACGCCCCAGACCGCGGCGTGGACGCGGGCCACCTCCGCCGCCGTGCGCGTGGGTCGCCGGCGTCGCCTGCGCACCTGGGCCTACACCCACGTGGTGTCGCCCACGCCGGGGCCGCCGCGCTTCGCGGGCGAGGTCTTCCTGGACTGGGTGCGCGCGCTGGGCCTCGATCCCGGCCCGTGGCGGCCGGTGGCGCTGCCGCGTCCTGCCGCCGCCGATCTCGCCGCACGCGCCTTCGCCGCAGGGCTGCCGGAGCGAGCAGGCCCGCGCGTCGTGCTCAATCCCAGCGCCACCTGGGCGGCCAAGGCCTGGCCGCTACCGAGCTTCGCGGTGCTCGCGCAGTTGCTGCGTGGGGAGCTCGACGCGCAGGTGGTCGTGGCCTGGGGACCGGGCGAGGAGAGCGCCCGCGATGCCATCGTCCAACTGGCGGACGGGGCGGCGCAGGCGCTGCCGGCCTGCGACATTCCGGAACTGGCTGCGCATCTGGCGCTCGCCGACCTGGTGGTGACGACCGACAGCGGACCCAAGCACATCGCCGTGGCGGAGGAGGTCCCTACGCTCACGCTGTACGGCAGCACCGATCCACGCGGCTGGCAGCCGCCCGGGGAGCAGCACGCCTGGACCACCCACGACGTTGCGTGTCGCCCCTGCAACCGCACCGTATGTCCGGTTCCGGGGCACCCGTGCCTGGACGCCCTCAGCCCGCGTGACGTGTTGCAGGCCTGCGCCGCGCTGCTGGCGCGCGTGGCGGCTGGGCCGGGTGCACGCGCATCGCGCGACGCCGGGCAGGCGGGCGCGCCGTGAACGGCATCGGGGCGTTGGTGATCGCGCGCAACGAGCAGGAGGCCATCGTCGACTGCCTGCGCTCGCTGGCGTTCTGCGACGAGCGCGTGCTGGTGGACAGCTTCAGCACCGACGCGACGGTGGAGCGCGCACTGCCGCTGGCCGACCGCGTCTACCGCCGCACGTTCGTCGCCTATGGCGAGCAGAAGAATTGGGGGCTGGGGCAGCTCACGACACCGTGGGCGCTGGTGGTCGATGCCGACGAGCGGGTTCCGCAGGCGCTGGCGGAGGAGCTCGTGCGCCTCGCCAAGGCTTGTGCGCGCCACGGCTACTGGATCCGCCGCCGCAACGTGTTCTTCGGGCGCGTGGTCCACGGGGCGGGCTGGGGGCGCGACCGCGTCCTGCGCTTTTTTCTACGCGAGCGCGGCGCTTACGACGAGCGGGCCGTGCACGAGGAGGTCTGCCTGAGGCCGGGCAGCCGAGCCGGCACGTGCCGCGGCCGACTGGAGCATCTCAGCTACGCGGATTGGGACAGCACGTTCGAGCGCCTGCTGTCGTACTCCACGCGCGGAGCGGCGGACGCCGCGGCCGCGGGGCGCAGCGCGCGGCCGTGGCGACTGTCGCTGGCGCCGTCGGCGCGATTCCTGCGCCAGTACGTGCTGCAGCTGGGCGCGCGCGATGGGGTGCACGGGCTGGTGCTGTGTGGGCTCAGCGGAATCGGTGTGTTCCTGCGACTGGCGAAGTTGCGCCTGGGCGAGATCGAGGTGCGCGCCGTCGGCCCGCAGGGGAGCGCGCAGGGCGCGTTGCGCGTCGAGACGGTCAAGGGACCGCCGTTGCGGCTCTGAGCCGGCGCGGCCGACCTGGCGGGCCGGGCGGCTTGCATGCTTCTTGCGAAGAGTTGCTCCAGCGGGCCCGTCCCGGGGTGACCGGAGGTCGTTTCGAACGTAAACGAATATGTTGCAAATGTTTAGATCACTTATCTCAGGTGCAACTTGGACCTCCCGCTGGCCTTTCTTCAGGACGCTCCACGCCCCCGCGTGGGTCACGCGCGGCGCGAGGGCCAGAGGCGCCACCGCGCAGCGGCCGCAGAGCCTGGGTCGCCCTGCGCGCTGCGGGCTCTTGCCGAGCGTGGCGGCAGCGGCGCTGCTCTGCCTGGCCGCCGGCGCGCCGCGCGCCGCCGCTACGGTGCCCTTCGGCCCGGGCGAGGTGTGCTCGTTCAAGATCCAGTACGGGCCGGTGACGGCGGGCGAGTCCACGATCGAAGTGCTCGATCGGCTGGAGTACGACGGCTCCACGGTCTACCATCTGCGTACCCGCGCGCGCAGCCTGCGCTTCTTCGACGCCTTCTTCAAGGTGCGCGACCAGGCCGACAGCTTCATGGACGTCGACTCACTGCACACGCGCTACTACGGCAAGCACCAGCGGGAGGGCGATTTCCGCCGCGACATCGAGATCCACTTCAACCAGCGGCTCCATCGCGCCTACTTTCCCGACGGCAAGGAGGTGGACACCCCGCCCGGGGTGCAGGACATTCTATCCGCCTTCTTCAAGGTGCGCGCCATGGTGCTGCAGCCCGGGATGGAGTTCGACCTGCCCACCCACGGGGACACCGCGCTCTACCCGCTCAAGATCAAGATCCACAGCCGCGAGATCGTGGACTCGGTCCTGGGACCGGTCACCTGCCTGGTGGTGCAACCCGTGATCGCGGACGACGGGCTGTTCAAGCACGAGGGGGATCTCTTCGTGTGGTTCACCGACGATGCGCGGCGCGTGCCCATCAAGCTGCGCGCACGCGTGCCCGTCGGAGCGATCGAGGCGGAGCTGACCGCCTATACTCCGCCCGCCAACGAGACGCCGTAGCGTTCCCAAGCCTGGGGACGGCGGCGACGGGAGACGACGGTGGAGCCTGCTGAGCCGCGGCTCGACGTGCTGATCCTCGGTGGTGGTGTGGCGGGCCTGTGGATTCTCGATCGCCTGCATCGCGCCGGCCTGACGGCGCTGCTGCTGGAGGCGCAAGGCCTGGGCCACGGCCAGACGATCCAGTCGCAGGGCATCATCCATGGCGGCGGCAAGTACGCGCTGCGCGGCGTCCGCGACTTCTCGGCGGTGGCGGCCATCCGCGAGATGCCCGAGCGCTGGAGGCGGCACTTGCAGGGGCGGGAAGCCCCCGATCTCTCGGCGGCGAAGCTCCTCTCGCAGGACTGCCTGCTGTGGCTGCCGCGCCGCTCGCTGGTCGCGCGGGTGCAGGCTCTGGGGATCATGCCGGTGGTTGCGCGCGCCGGGCTGTTGGCCACGCGGCCGCGCCGGGTTCCGCGGCCGCAGTGGCCGGCTCCGCTGCCTGGATCCGCCGCGGCGGTGTACCGCATGGCCGAGCCGGTGGTCGACACCAGTTCGTTGCTCGCCGCGCTGGCCGAGCCCCACCGCGATCGCATCCGCTCCTATGCCTGCGGTCCCGGCGCCGCCTGGGTGGACGTGGTCCGCGCGGAGCGCACCGGGGGCGGCGGCGGCCCGCCGTGGCTCGCCGTGCGCGCGCGCTCCCATCCGGGGGCGCCGCCAACCGAATTGCGGCCGCGCGCGGTGGTGCTGGCGGCGGGGGCGGGCAACGCGGATCTGCTGGCGCGCGCCGGCGAGGATCCCGGGCGCATGCAGCGCCGCCCGCTGTGCATGGTCCTGCTGCGAGGCGCCCTGCCGCCGCTGTATGCGCACTGCGTCGTCGGGGGAAAGACGCGCTTGACCGTGACGGCCGTCGACTACCAAGGCGAGACCGTCTGGCAGGTGGGCGGCGAGCTCGCCGAGCGCCACGCGTACAGCCAGGACCACTCTCTGGTGCAGCGCGACGCCCTGGCCGAGCTGCGGCGCTGGCTGCCCGCGCTCGACCAGCGCGGCCTGCGCATCGCCACTTACGCAGCGACGCGCGCCGAAGCACGCGATGCGCGTGGGCGCCGCCCCAGCGGAGTTCACGTGGAGCGCGTGGGGCCCAACGCGGTGGTGGCGTGGCCTACCAAGCTGGCGCTCGCGCCACTGTTGGCCGAGGAGGTTCTCGGCGAAGTGGACCGCGCGCTCGGCGCAACCGCCGCGCGCTCGCCCGCCACGCCCCTGGCGTCCTCGGCGTCGGGACGGCCCACGGCTGCGGCGACCGCGCTCGAGGCGATGGCGTGCGCGACCACGCCGGCCTGGTCGGCCTGGCCGAGCCCGCCGATCGCGCGTCCGCCCTGGGAGGAGGCCACGTGGAGCGACGTCCGCTAGGCCGCACCGGGCTGCGCGTTTCGCGCATCGGGCTGGGCACGGTCAAGCTGGGGCGCAACACCGGCGTGCGGTACCCGGCGTCCTTCGAGCTGCCATCCGATCCGCAGGTGGAGGCGCTGCTCACCGCCGCGCTGGCGCTGGGCGTCAACCTCATCGACACGGCGCCCGCCTACGGCAGCAGCGAGCGGCGCCTGCGCGGCTTCGTGCAGCGGCACCGCGACGCGCTGGTGCTGGGCACCAAGGCCGGTGAGCGTTACGAGGCAGGGCGATCGAGATTCGATTTCTCCGCCCAGGCGATCGTCGCGTCCGCGCAGGCGAGCCTGCGGGATCTGGGCGTGGACGCCGTCGACCTGCTGTTGCTCCACTCCGACGGGCGGGACCTGGAGATCCTCACGCAGACCGATGCCATGGAGGGGCTGCGGCGCCTAAAGCAGTCCGGGCTGGCGCGCGCCGTGGGGATCTCGGCCAAGACGGACGCCGGCATCCGGCAGGCCTGCGACGCTCTGGACGTGGTGATGGCCCCGTTCCATCGCGCCGATCGCGCGCTGGGCGAGGCGCTGGCGGCCGCGCACGCGGCGGGGCTGGGTGTCCTGGCCATCAAGGGGCTGGGCAGCGGTCACCTGGCCGCGGGCACGGACCCGGCGAAGGAGGCTGCCGCAGCCGTCGCGTTCGTGCTCAACAATCCCTTCATCGACGCGCTGATCGTGGGTACGCTGGATGCAGAGCACCTCGCACAGGCGGTGGCCGCGATACCGCCATCCCCAGGAGATGCTGCATGACGGCGCCCGAGCACGACCGGTTCGAATCAGCCCGCCGCGCGCTGCCCCGCGAGTCCGTGGCGCTGGCGGTCATGTTGCTGACGCTGCTGGCGCTGATCCTGCGCCTGTACCGGATCGGTGCGCAGAGCCTGTGGGTCGACGAGCTGCTCACGATCAACCAGGGCAATCAGCCGGGGCACTCGCTGTGGGAGCAGTTCCTCGATGACGTACAGAGTCCGCTGCCCATGGTGCTGGTGGCGTGGCTGCGGCGCAGCTCGCCGGCGGAGGCCTGGCTGCGCCTGCCCGGCGCGGTGCTGGGGGCCTTCTCAGTGCCCCTGCTGTACGAGGTCGGCCGCCGGCTGCACGGCGCGCGCACCGGCCTGTTCGCGGCGCTGCTGCTAGCCATCCACCCCTTCCACATCTGGCACGCGCAGGAGGTTCGCGGCTACGCCTACCTGCTGTTCTTCGGGCTTGCCGCCATCGTGGTGGCTCTGTCGGCGGGCGAGCGCCTGGCGCGCGGCCGCGCCGTGGCCTTCGCGCTCCTGGGCAGCGCGGCGGCGCTCTGCAACCTGCAGGGGCTGTTCTGGATGGGCGGATTCGCCCTGGGGCTGCTCGCGGCCGGGCGCATCCGTCGGCGCGATGCGGTCCGCTGGACCCTGGCGTTCACGCTGCTCCTGGCCATCACGCTGCCGTGGTGGAGCGCCAGCCTGCGCATCCACGAGAGCAAGCGCCTGCTGCCGGGGCAGGAGACGGGGGAGCCGCTGCGCGGCAAGACGACCATGACGGCGTGGGCGATCCCCTACGCGGGGTACGTGCTGGCTGTGGGCACGACGCTGGGGCCGTCGCCCCGCGAGCTGCAGGAGGCCGCCGGCCGCGATCCGGCCGCGGGCCTGTCACTACCACGCCGCCACCTGCCGCTCGTGCTTGCCGTGTCTGCTCTGGCCGCCACGCTGGCGGTCGCGGGGCTGAGCGCGCTGCGACGGCGCGCCGTCGAGCCGCTCTTGTGGGCGGCCGTGCCCGTGGCGATCGCGTTGCTGCTGGCGCTGCGCAACATCAAGCCGTTCAACCCGCGCTACACCATCGCAGCGTTGCCCACGCTGCTGTTGGTGATGGGGGCGGGGTTCCAGCGGCTGCCACGCCGCAGCGCGCTGCTGCTGATGGTGGGATGGCTGGCGGTGAGCGGCGTAGCGCTGGCGCGCTACTACTTCGTCCCCGACTACCAGCGCGAGGACGTGCGCGCTGCCGCGCGGCTGGTGGAGGCGCGCGAAGGTCGGGAGGACCTGGTGCTCGCCCCCACGATCGGGCACGTCTTTCTCTATTACTACCGCGGCAGCAGCCCGGTACGCGTCTATCTGCCCGCCGGCTGGCCCAGCCCTCCCAGCGTGGCCGACGTCGTGGAGGACCGCACCGCTGAGAAACGGTACCTGTGGTACGTGCGGGCGCGCGCGTGGGTGGACGACCCGCACGGGGAGCTGCGCGCCACGCTGGACCGCCGCTTCCCACGGGTAGGCGTGTTTCGACTGCCCGGCGTGGAGGTCCTGCTCTACGACCGCCGGCCGCAGGGGTGAGGGAGGCGCGGGGCCGCCCACCCGGTTGCGCCAGCTGCACAATCTCACCGGTCCGCCCGGCCGGGCCGCGTTGACCGCCGCCAGGCGCAATGGTACGCTGAATGCAAGCCCTCCCGTCCGCGCGCGCACCTGCGGAGCCCACATCGATGTCCATCTTGACGCAGCGGCACGCTCAGGCCACGAACCTGGGGAGCGCAGTGGAGGAGCCCGCCGTTCCCGTCGGCAACCACTTTCTGTACGAGCCGGTGAAGCGGGTCGTGGACGCCGCCGCGGCCTCCTTTGCGCTGCTGCTGTTCCTGCCGCTGGTGCCGTTCTTGTTCCTGCTGGTGAGGCTCGAGAGCGATGGGCCCTTCCTGTTCGGCCAGGAGCGCGCAGGACGTTACGGCCGCGTCTTCCGCTGCTACAAGATCCGCTCCATGATCCGCAACGCCGAGCAGCTGCGCGCGAGCCTCAGTCACCTCAACGAGGCCGATGGGGCCGCCTTCAAGATCCGCGAGGACCCGCGCGTCACGCGCGTGGGCCGCTTCGTCCGTCGCAGCTCGCTGGACGAGTTCCCTCAGCTCATCAACGTGCTGCGCGGCGAGATGTCCCTGGTTGGCCCCCGTCCCCAGGTGCCCGACGAGGTCGCGCGCTACTCGGCACAAGACCGCGTGCGGCTGCTGGTGAAGCCCGGGATCACCTGCCTGTGGCAGATCAGCGGCCGCAACGACGTGGACTTCGGGGAGTGGATGCGCCTGGACGGCGAGTACGTGCGCCGGCGCAGCTTGAAGCTGGACTTCTGGATCCTCATGCGTACCGTGCCTGCGGTGATCGCGCGCAAGGGAGCCTACTGACGCGCGGAGCGCCGCTGGCGGGGTAGGGCCCCGCCCGCCGCGCTCGCCAGCGCACCAGGACGCCACATGACCACCACCGCCGTGCCCGTACTCGGGGCGCTCCAGCGCCTGCGGCTCTACGTGGAGTTCTCCCGGCCGTTCACGCTGTGGCCGCCCGCACTGGGGATGGTCAGCGGCGGGATCACCGCGTTCGGCGCCCACCCCCGCAGCACGTTCGGCTGGGAGATGGCGCTGCGCGTGCTGGTGGGGGCGCTGATGGCCGCCGTCCTGAATGCGGCCAGCAACGGCATCAATCAGATCTACGACCTGCCGGTGGACGCCATCAACAAACCCAAGCGCGCGCTCCCCTCGGGGCGCATGTCCATCGCGCAGGCCCGGGCGGTCACGGCGGCTCTCTACGCGATCGCGCTCGCGCTGGCCGCGCTGGTGAACTGGCAGTGCTTCGCGCTGGCCGCGACCGCCGCGGTGCTGACCTGGGCCTACTCGGCGCCGCCCTTGCGGACCAAGCGCGACGCGCTGGGCGCCAACCTCACGATCGCACTTCCGCGCGGGCTCATGCTCAAGGTGGCGGGCTGGACCACGGTCAAGAGCTTCCTGGCGGTCGAGCCGTGGTACATCGGCTCGATTTTCTTCCTGTTCCTGCTGGGGGCAGCCTCGACCAAGGACTTCGCCGACATGAAGGGCGACGAGGCCAACGGCTGCTATACGCTGCCGGTGCGTTTCGGCGTGAAGCGCGCGGCGTGGATGATCGCTCCGTTCTTCGTGCTTCCATTTGTCCTTTTGCCCGTCGGCGTGCGCGCAGGTATCCTGACCGGCAACGGCCGGCTGCTGGACCTGCTCGGGCTGCTGTTGGCGGCGTGGGGGATCTACACCGTCTGGCTGCTGGTGAGGCGCCCCGACGAGCTCGCGACCACGGAGAACCACCCGTCGTGGACCCACATGTACCTCATGATGATGGCGCTGCAGATCGGGTTCGCCGTCTCCTACATCTTCTAGCGCGCGAGCCAAGTGCGGGCATCCCGGTGGACCGTGGCCGGATCGCCGGCGGCCAAGCTTCCAGCGGGCGGAGCGGCGCGCCGTGATCGTCGGGATCGGCGTCGACCTGTGCGACGTGCGGCGCATCGAGGAGCTGGCCACGCGTTACGGCGAGCGGTTCCTCGCCCGCGTCTTCACCGACGCGGAGCGCCAACGCTGCCGCAGCCGGCGGATGTACGAGTGCCTGGCCGGGCGATTCGCCGCCAAGGAAGCTGCGCTCAAGGCGCTGGGCACCGGGCTCGCGCTGGGCATTGCCTGGCGCGACGTCGAGTTGGTGGGCGGCGAGTCCCAGCGCCCGACCATCCGCTTCCACCGCGCCGCGGCACGCGTCCATGGGGCGCTGGGCGGTGGCGCGGTCCACGTCTCCATCAGCCACGAGCGGGACCAGGCGATCGCGGTGGTCGTGCTGGAGGGAGCACTCCGTGAGCCGTGACCTGTGCGGCGTGTTGCTGTCGGCCGCGTGGGTCGCAGCGGTGATCCTGGTGGCCGAGCTGGCCCGTCGCCGCGGCCTGGCGCGGCAGGTGACGCGCAAGATCGTGCACGTGGGCATCGGCAGCTGGATCGTGCCGAGCTACCTGCTCTTCAGCACGTGGCGATGGCCCGCGGCGTTGGCGCTGGGGTTCACAGCGGTCAACGCGCTCAGCCACCGCTTCGGCTGGATCGCCAGCATGGAGGGGGAGGAGCACAGCGTCGGTACGGTGCTCTATCCGTTGAGCGTGGCGCTGCTGCTGGCCACCTGCTGGGAGCCTGGCTGGCGCGCCGTCGGCGCGGCCGGGGTGCTGGTGATGGCCTACGGTGACGCGGCGGCGTCGCTCGTGGGGCGGCGATTCGGGCGGCGCACGTACCGCGTCGCCGGCCACCCGCGGACGCTGGAGGGCAGCGTGGCCATGGCGGCAGTGGGGTGGCTGTCGATCCTGCTGGCGTTCGCGCTCTTGGGGCGCGTCCCCGAGGGAGGGCTCGCGTCATCCGCTCTGAGCGGCGGGCTGCTGCTGGCCGCCGCGGCGGCGGCGCTGGTTGCGACGCTCGCCGAAGCGGTCTCGCTCTACGGCGTCGACAACCTGCTCGTCCCCGTCGCAACTGCGCTGACGCTGGCGGCACTGCGCGGCCGCCTGTGGGCATGAGCACCCCGGCGCAGCCGGCCTCCGGCGACGTGGCGATGCTCTCGCCGGGCGATCCGGTGCTGCTCACCGGCGGGACGGGATACCTGGGCAAGGCGCTGGCGCACGAGCTGGTAGAGGCGGGCTACCGCGTCACGCTGCTGGCACGCCGTGGCGCCCGACGCCAGGGCTTGCCCACGCTCGCGCTGCGCTGGCAGGAGGGGGACCTGCTCGACCCGGCGACCTGGCGCCCGGTGCTGGCGCAGGTGCGCGCCGTCGTGCACACCGCGGGCATCGTGAAGAACTGGGAGCGCGATCGCACGCGCTTCGATCGTGTCAACGTCGAGGCCCTCGATGTGTTGCTGCGGGAATGCCGCCTGGCGGGTGTGTCGCGCGTGGTCTACACGTCGAGCTTCTTCGTGCTGGGGCCCTCGCAGGGGCCCTTGCCCCACGACGAAGGGGCGCGCTCGCCCGGCCTGTGGTTCAACGACTACGACCGCACGAAGCTCCGGGCGGCGGACGTGGTGCGGCGTCACGCGGAAGAGGGGCTCGATGTGGTGAGCTGTTTACCGACGGTGATCTACGGTCCCGGGGAGCGCACGGAGGGCAACCACGTCGCCCGCATCCTCGAGGATCTGTTACGCGGGCGGCTGCCCGGGTTGATCGGCAACGGCGAGCAGGTGTGGAACTACGCATACGTAGAGGACGTCGCGCGCGGCCACTGCCTGGCGCTGGCGCACGGGGCGCGGGGCGCATCCTACCTGCTGGGCGGCGAGAACGCCACGCTGCGCGGATTCCTCGACCTGGCGTGCGATCTGGCCGGCCGGCCGCGGCTGCGCCGGCGCATCCCGTTGTGGGTGCTGTCAGCCCTGGCCGCAGCGCAACAACTGCGCGCCGAGCTGCTGCACGTCCCGCCGCAGCTCACGCCTGGCATGGTGCGCACCTATGCCCACCACTGGGCGTGCGACGACGCGCGGGCGCGCGCCGAGCTGGGTTACCAGGGGCGTGGCCTGCGCGAAGGGCTGCGACTCACCCTGGACTGGCTGGCGCGGGAGGGCGCCGGCGGCCGGGGTTCCGCGACGGCGGGCGAGGCGGGCGACGCGGCACGCGGTGCGGTGGGAGGCTGAAGCGTGGAGTGGCTCCGGCCGCATCTGTCGGCTCCCGTTCTGCTGCTGGCGGTGGCGGCGAACCTCGCGCTGGGGGGCGTGGCCCTGGCCCGCGGCGCGGTGAGCCGCAGCGGCTTCGCGGGGGGCGTCGTGGTCGGCACGTGGATCCTGTGGTTCGGTGGTCTGGCGTCGTGGGCGCTGCTGCTCGCGTTCTTCCTGCTCGGCACGGGGGCGACGCGGCTGGGCTACTCCCGCAAAGCCGCCGCCGGGATCGCGCAGGAGGAGGGCGGCCGTCGCGGGAGCCGCCACGCCGCGGCCAACTGCGCCACCGGGATGGCGCTGGCGACGTTGTTGCCATTCACGAGCGCGCCGGTGTGGGCGGTGGGGCTGGTGAGCGCGTTCGCCACGGCCACCAGCGACACGCTTGGCAGCGAGATCGGGCAGCTCTACGGCAAGCATCCCATCCTGCCCACGACGCTGCGTGCGGTGCCTCCGGGGACGGAGGGTGCTGTCTCGGTGGAGGGGACGCTGGCTGGGGTGCTGGGATCGTTGGTGCTCGCGTTCTTCGGCTGCGTGCTGGGCTTGGTGCCCGCGGCGCTCTTGTGGGTGCCGGTGGTCGCGGCCTTCGGCGGCGCGCTGGCTGAGAGCTACGTCGGAGCGGTCTGGGGGAGGCGGCAGCGAATCGGAAACGAGGCGATGAACTTCCTCAATACGGTAGTGGGAGCCGGCCTGGGCATCGCCCTGGCGCTGCTGGCGGGGTCCTCCGCTCGCTGACCCAGCTCGCTGGCGCAGGCGGTGATCGCCTCGCGCGCTGTGATGCACCTGCGGAGCGCGGCCGGGAGTACCGTACGCAGCGGCTGTTCTGCGGCGACGAGGGCCAGACCCCACCTCCCCGGCCTCCCCGGCCGGCCTCCCCGGCCGGCACTTGTCCACAGCGCCACAACGATGCTAGACTCTTGGGACTGAAGAAGCTGGGCCGAACCTTCGGGAAGCCGGCTCCCGCATCTTGCCGGCCCCTTCCCGGCGCGCTTGTGCGCTCCAGAACCGTGCCTCGCAGCGGAGGATCGACAGCAACGCTGGCTAACGATCCGCCCTACCCGGTGTGGTGGGGCGAGTGATTCTGGGGGGACCTTCACAACCTACGGCGCTGTGAAGCGCGCGCGGGCACGTGCTTCCGAGAGGGACCTCCGGGCTGCAGGCCGGTGGCGCGTCGCTTGCTGTTTGGCAAGAAGCTCATGGGTTGCAGTACCCGAGGTCTCGCCACGGCCCCGATAGAGGCCGTGGAGGGAACGGAGTGGAACCATGTCGAACGTCCGACGCGCGCACCGGTGCGCCATATCGCTCGTCGCCCTGACGGCCCTCGCCCTGGCCGCCGGCTGCGGCGCTCCCTACAAGGACGTGGACCTCAATCGAGGCCAGGTCACCGGGAACGCGACGCCGGGCGACGATCCGCTCGCCAGCACCATCGCCGCAGGGACGACCGCGAGCCTGCCGTCGGACAGCACACAGTCCTACCGCATCACCGACGGTGACGAGCTGGAGATCGTGCTCTTCTCGCACCCGGAGCAGAACCGCTTCGTGAAGGTCCGCCCTGACGGACGCATCACGCTGCCCTATCTGGGCGAGTTGGTCGCCCAGGGCAAGACGACCACCGACCTGGCGCAGGAGATCCAGAAGGGCTACACCGAAGTGCTCATCCAGCCCCGCGTGGACGTGATCGTCAATCAGCTCGGCGGGCGCTTCTATCTGCTGGGTGAGGTGCGCAACCCCGGCGAGTACGCCTACGAGCGGCGGCTGAGCTTGCTGCAGGCCGTGGCGCGCGCCGGCGGTTTCACCGATACCGCGCAGCTCACCAATTTCGTGCTCATCCGCCGCCGCCCCGATGGGGGAGGCGTAGCCGCGATCCTCGACTTCCGGCAGTACATCGCCGACCCCAAGAAGCGGGGTGACGTCGAGGTGTTGCCCTACGACATCGTGTGGGTGCCCAAGGACAAACTGAGCCGGTGGGACAACGTCGCGCGCAAGACGTTTATCCATATGCTCGAGGCACAGGACGTCCTGATCAGGGGATACGGCTTGATCGACTTCAACAACGTCTACAAGAACCGCTACCAGGCCCCCTAGCCCCGCGCACTCCCGGCAAGGAGATCGTTCATGTCCGGTCTGTACACCCAAGGCCCCACACCTGTCGAGCGCGACACGACCATCCGCGACCTGCTGGCGGTGGTGTTCAAGCGCAAGTGGCTGATCGTGGGGATCTTCCTGGTCGCTTCGGCTATCACGGCGTTCAAGATCTTCAACACGCCGGTCACCTTCAGCGCCGATGCGACCGTGATGCTCAACCGCAAGGGCCGCGAGAGCGTCCTGCAGAACGGCGGCAGCGCGCTGCCGTGGAAGGAAGTCATCGAGTCCGAGGTGGAGGTGGTGCGCAGCGTCCCGGTCCTGGCGCGGGCGCTGGCGAAGCTGAACGCGCCCACACCCGACCACCCCAAGGGGCTGGGCTACGGGCTGGGCGTCTTGTCCACCAACGTCAAGGCCGGGATGATCGGCGAAAGCAACATCATCTTCGTCACAGCCAAGGCGCGCAAGCCTGAGAACGCCTTGCGCATGGCCAATGCCGTTGCCGACGCCTACATCGAGTACCACCTGGAGCTGTTCAAGCTCCCCGACCCCAGCGCCTTCATCAAGCACCAGGCCGATTCGACGCTGGCCGCACTGCAGAATCTGCAGAATCAGCGCAAGACCCTCTTGAGCGGCATCGGCCTCACCGACATCAATCAGGAGCAGAACAACCTCATCCGAGTGAAGTCGGAGGTGCAGTCGTCCTTAGCCGGCATCGTGGTTCGCCGGTCACGCCTGGAGACCGAGCTGGCGGCCGCGCGCAGGCTCGGCAGCGACGAAACGGTCCTGCCGTTCTACGAGGCCATGGGCTCGGCGCAGGGACAGTCGGTCGCCAACGCTGTGCAGGCGTTGCGCCTGAAGTCGATGCAGCTGGAGGAGCTGCGAAGCAAGTACACCGAGCATCACCCGCAGGTCCAGGAGGTGGAGCTGGAGGCCGCCCAGCTACGCGCGCAGCTGGCGTCGTCGGTGCGGGACGTAATCGCGGTCAAGGAGCACGAGCTCGACGTCGCGCACGGCGAGGAAGCCGCGCTGCAGAAACAGCAGAGCGGCCTCGAGGAGCGTCTGGCCCGGCTGCCGGGGTTGGTGCGCGACCTGGAGATGCTCGACACCCAGATCGGCTCGGCCTCGAAGCAGTACGGCAGCCTCAACGAGCAGGCCTCCGACTCGAAGATCAAGTCCGTCAGCTACGAGGACTACGGTGTCAAGCTGCTCTCGCCCGCCGTCGACGCGCAGAAGAACAAGAAAGGCGATCTGGTGCGCATCGCGCTGGGACCGCTGCTGGCCCTGATGGCGGGCATCGGTCTGGCCTTCTACCTGGAAAACCTCGATCACTCGCTCGAGACGCGCGAGGACGTGGAGCGTCATCTGGAGATCCCCGTCCTGGCCAGCTTCCCCGACGTGGACGTGACCGACTCGAACCTCGACCAGAAGGCCAAGCGACTGCCCTTCAGCAGAGGCAAGGCCGGCTGACCGGACGCAGGGGCGCCCTGGCCCGCGCGGCCTGGGCACCGGGAGTCCGCCCATGTACCGACACCACTTTGGTCTGCACACCCAGCCATTCCGGATCGTCCCGAATCCGAAGTTCCTCTACGCTTCGGAGACCCACGACGAGAGCCGGGCGCGCATCCTCTACGGAATCCGCGAAGGGCGTGGGTTCGTGGTGGTCAGCGGGGGCGTGGGCCTGGGCAAGACCACGGTGCTCTTGAGCGTGCTGGAGGAGCTCGACGCCAAGGTCCGCACGGCGCTCATCTTCAATCCGGTCGACACCTACCACCAGCTCCTGCGCATGATCTGCCACGAGTTCGGTCTGCCGACCGCGGCCAAAGACGAGGTCGAGCTGCTGCAGGATCTGCAGAGCTTTCTCATCGAGCGGCTGGCCAAGGGCGAGACCTGTGTCCTCTTGATCGACGAAGCCCAGAACCTCTCGGTGGAGGTTTTGGAGCGCGTGCGCACGCTCAGCAATCTCCAGACCGATCACGCCTTCCTGATGCAGATCGTGCTGGTGGGGCAGCCGGAGCTGTACCAGCGCCTGATGGATCCGCGCCTGGTGCAGCTGCGCCAGCGCGTGGGCATCTGGCACGAGATCCGTCCGTTGCGCGAGGACGAGGCCGAGGACTACATCCTGCACCGCCTGCGCCTGGCGGGAGCCATGCGTCCCAAGGAGATCATCGCCGCCGATGTCTGCGCCCGCGTGCACGCCTGGTCGCGCGGCGTGCCGCGGGTGATCAACCAGATCTGCGATACGGCGCTGCTGATCGCCTACGGCCGCGACAGCCGCACCGTGCGCGAGGAGCACGTGGCCGAGGCCGCGCGTGAGCTGCACCTGGCTCCCCGGCAACGCCATGCTTCAGCGCGCCGCCCCAAGCCCCAGGACACCTCGCTGCCTGCGCCGCCCGCGTTGTGGGACGAGCGCTTCCCGCCGGGAGAGCGCGCGCCGCACGGCCGCCGCCGCTGGGCCCTGGCGCTGGCGGGGGTCGTGCTGCTCACGGCGGGAGCGGTCTATGCGCTCTCGCAGCCGCGGGTGCGCAGCCTGCTCGGGGAACTGCGCTGGCCGTGGGCCGGCACGCCCAGCTCCGCGGACTCGGCGGCCCCCACGGACTCGACCGCCGCCCGCGAACACGCCCGCGTGGCGCAGGTCAGCGCGCTCCTGGTGCCCCAGGCGCGGCCGGAACCTGAGCCAGCGGCGCAACCGGCGCCGATCCCGTCCGGATCGAATCCGTCGCCCTTGCCAGGGACGCTTGCCTTGGCGGACCCGCCCGGTTCCGTCGCTTCGGCCGAGCCTCAGGAGGCCGCCCAGCGTCGAACGCTCGTCGATCAGTGGCGGCAGCAGGGGCAGCTGGTCTATTCCGTGCATGTGGGGAGCTTCCAGAGCCTGGCGGAGGCGCAGGCTTTCGCCGACCATCTGGCGGCGGGCGGGCCCTGGTCGGAGCCTCTATACGTGGAGCTGACCGGCGCGCACCCGCAGTGGTACCGGGTGCTGGCGGGCGGATTCCAGGAGCCGGACCAGGCGCGCGGCTGGATCCAGGTCCTCAAGCAGCGCGGGTTCGGCTGGACGCAGCTATCGCCGCTGTCACCGGAAGCCCGCGACCTGATCCCGGGGGCTGGCTCGATGGGGGGAGCGGGGCAGAGCGCGAGCTCAGGAGTGCAGGGATGAGCAGCATTCGCGATGCACTGCGACGAGCCGAGCGCGAGCGCATCGCCCGCGAGCAGGAGGGGCATCGGCCCGTTGCGGCGCCCGCGCCTGGGGCCGAGCCGCCGCCGCGCCCGCCCGAGCCCGGCGCCGCCGCCGCGCCGCCGCCCGCGCGCGAGCTGAAGCTCGTGGAGTCGCCCCAAGCGCCTACCATCGAGGTCCCCGTCGACTTCACGCAGGAGCTGGCGTTGTTCCGCCAGGGGGTGGAGTCGGCCGTGCCCAAGCCGCGCCGCGCGCTGGTCCTGACCAGCGCGACTTCGGGGGAGGGCGTGACGACCTTGTGCATCTACCTGGCCACCAGCCTGGCCGTGCGTGACAGCAAGAAGACCGTCCTGATCGACGCGAACTTCCGGTCGCCCAAGACCACCCGCGTGTTCGGGCTGCTGGGTCGTCCGGGGCTCTCCGACTACTGCACGTCGCGCGCGGAGCTCGCCGAGGTGCTTTGCCGCACCGACTCGCCCAACCTCTACGTGATGGGATTGGGGACGGACATCTACAATCCGTCGCTGGTGCTCAGCCACGACCGGGCGCGCAACCTGGCCGCGGAGCTCACGCAGCGCTTCGATTACGTCCTCTTCGACGCGGGCGCTGTGCTCGGCAACGCCGAGACATCCATGCTCGCCGCCACGACCGACGGCGTGGTCTTGGTCGTCCGCGCCCACAAGACCAAGCGCGAGGTCCTGGGCAAGGCCGAGAAGCTGATCCGCTTCAGTGGAGGCACGGTGATCGGGACGGTGCTCAACCGCCGCAAGTTCCCCATCCCCGAGTCGATCTACAAGCGGCTCTAGCGCGGAAATCCGGACACGACGGCGCGGCAGCAGGCCGGGCGCACGACGGGGGAAGCGGTGAGCGGAGGTCGTTGGGTGCACGCCGCGGCGGACGCGGATACCGCGGTGTCGGCTCGGCTGGATGCGCTCGTGGGCGCGCTGCGCGCTGCGGGCGGCAACGCCCTGGTGGCGGTCGTACTCGGCGGGAGCCTCGCCCGCGGCGAGGGTACGGTTCTGGGCACCCCTGCTGGCCCGCGGCTGCTCAGCGACATCGACCTCTATGCTGTGCTGGAGCCCGGCGCGCTGGCGCGCCGGGGCGAGATCCTGGCCGCGGCCCGCCGGGCGGTCGCCGGCGATCCCTTCCTGCTCGCCCCGCTCGACCTGGGCGCCGTCGCGCCCGACGGCTTCTTGCGGCTGGGGCGGACCCTGCCCGCCTTCCAGCTTGCCAGCGCGCACGCCGTTCTGTGGGAGGCGCACACCCGCTGGTCGCGGCCCGCGCCGCCTGCCGGCGGAACGGCCGCGCTCGATCCTGACGACGCGTTGTGCCTGCTGCACAATCGATTCGCCGAGCACTTGTTGGCGGGCGCCCGGGCGCGGCTGCAGCCGCCCGATCCCTGGGGGCTGTTCCATGCATGGAAGATGTGGATGGACGCCCCCCTGGCCTGGCTCGCCGCCCACGGCCGCTACGTCGCGGACCGCAACGCGCAGTTGCGCGCGCTGGAGGAGGCGGCCGCGGGGCTGACGGGCGAGGCCGCGGCGTGGTTACGCGACGGCTCGCGGGTCGCGCTCCAGATGCTGGCGGCCATGCGAGAAGGCCCGCTTACGCTGCCGTTGCTGCTTACGTTGCCGCCGGCGATGGCAGGGCCGGGCCGTGACCCGCAGGGCGGTGACGCTCCCGGCTCCCATCAGGCCCGCGCAGAGTTGATCCGATGGACTTGGCCCTTCTATCGAGCCACCATGGAGCGTTGTCTGGCGGACGGCGCGCGCGGCGATTCAAGCGAGCGGCCGGGCGCGGCGGCCCCGCGGCTGGCCGCGGCGGTCGCACTGGGCGCCCCGTGCAGCGCGGACGCGCTGCGAACGGCGCGCTGGCTGCGGCGCGCCCCGCTCTGGCGACGGTTGCGGCAAGCCCGCCGCTGGGCCCCGCTGGCGCCTCAACCGTTGTCGCTCTGGTGGCGGCACGGGTTTGGAGGCGCTGGCCCCGACCGGATGTACGTGGCGGCTGCGCTGCGCTTCGCGCGCGTGGAGCAGTGGACGGCTCCGCTGCAGGGGCTGATTCGCGGCGGCCCGCGGGGCGGTGGCGGCGCCTCCGCGGACGAGACGGACGCTTGGCTGGGCGGCCTGTGGTCGGGCTGGGTCATGGGAGGTGCGCGGCAGTGAAGCGCAAACGCGTGGCGCTGTTCGTGATGATCGATGCGCTGGGGGCGGAGCACCTGCGCACCCGCGAGTTCCTGCCGGAGCTGCCGTACCGGGCCGCCCTGCGCACCGTGCTCGGCTTCAGCTGCTCGTGCCAGCCAACGCTGCTCTCCGGGAAACTCCCGGCGCAGCACGGCCACGGCGCGATGTACATGCTGCGCGACGGACCCTCGGGCCTGGACGCGGCGCGTCCGTGGGCGTGGCTGCCGTCATGGGTGGCGCAGAACCACCGCGTGCGGCGGCGGATCGAGGCCAGCGTGGCGCGAACGGTGCGCGGCTATTTCAGCCTCTACGAGGTGCCCACGCGCCTGCTGCCGCGCTTCGACCTGGTGGAGCACCGGTCGATCTTCGCGCCGGGCGGCCTGCGCCGCGCCCGCAGCATCTTCGACCGCCTGGTCGAGCTGGGCCTGCGCTGGACGTGCTACGACTGGCGATCGCCGGAGGAGGCCAGCCTGCGCGCGGTCGAGGGGGACCTGATCTCGGGGCAGGTCGACTTCGTGTTCCTCTACCTGTACGCCCTGGACGGGCTGCTCCACGCGCAGGGCAGCCTGGGCGACGACGTCGGCCGCCACTTGCGCTGGTACGAGGAGCGGCTGCGGCGGCTGTTCACCGTGGCCCACGATTCGGCCGAGGCCGTCGAGGCGTTCATCTTCAGCGACCATGGCATGAGCGACGTCCACGGCGCCGTCGACCTCAAGGCAGAAGTCGAGCGCAAGCTCGGCGAGAACGGCCGGCGCTACCTGGCCTTCTACGACTCCACGATGGCGCGCTTCTGGGCGGAGGATCCGGCGGTGCTCGCTGCAATTGGCGACGTGCTCGCGCGACACGGCCAGGGGCGCATCATCCCCGACGACGAGTTGGAGCAACTGGGCGGCCGCTTCCCCGATCGCAGCCAGGGGGACCTCATCTACGTTCTCGGAGAGGGCCTGCTGATCTTGCCTAGCTACATGGGGAGCTCCAGGCTGGCGGCCATGCACGGGTACCATCCCGATGCCAAGGGCGCCGACGCCTGCCTGATCGGGCTGCGCGATCCCGACGAGACCCTGCGCCACATCCGCGACCTGTACGCGCTCATGGAGCGCTCCGCGCTGCGAGTGCACCAGGAGCTGGCTTGAGCCGCGACCTGGCCGGCTATGCGCGCTCGGGGGCCTGGAGCGTCGTCGCCGAGGCGACGAACCTGGTCAGCTCGATCGTCCTCAGCGTGGTGATCGTACGGTCGCTCACCACGCGCGAGTTCGGCGTGCTCAGCGAGGTGCGCCAGATCACCGCGTTGGCAACCGTGCTGGCTGGCCTGGCGCTGGAGCGCACGGCGCTGCGCTTCGTGCCCGAGTTCATCGAGCGTGGCGGCGGCAGCGCCGCCGCGCGCTTCTTCTGGAGGACGCTGGGCCTGCGCGTGCTGGCCTGGGTGCCCGTGATGGGCGCTGCGTGGCTCCTGGGGCCGTCGCTGGAGCGTGTGTTCAACGTGCCCCTGGCCGGGCTGGCGCGCATCGGCGTGGCAACGGCACTGGCGTTCTCGCTGCACAACTACGTACGCGCCTGCGCCACCGCACGCTTCGCCACGCGCACGGTGGCCATAGCGGTGGCGCTGGGGAACGTGGTGACCCTCGCCACGACCTGGTGGCTGCTGGCGGCCGGCAAGGGCGTGGCCGGGGTGCTGGCTGCCGCCGGCGGGGGAATGTTCGTCGCGTGCTTGCTGCAGGTCCCGCCCGCGATCGCCCGCGATCCGCAGGTCAAGGCGGGCACCGCGGTGACTGCGGTCTCGCGCCGCCGGATCGTCGACTTCACCGCGCCTTTCTTCGGCATCGCGGTCCTGAACTTCCTCGTGCACAGCGAGACCGAGGTGCTGTTCCTGGGTCACTTCCGCGGCCCCGATCCGGCGGGCTTCTTCAAGCTCGGCTTCACCTTCGCGCAGCGCCTGATCGACTTCCTTCCTCTGGCGCTGTGGGAGGTCTCAATGGCCGGCTTCTCCCGCATCGCGGTGCAAGACGCAACAAGGCTGCCGCGGGCGATGCGCGCCTATCTCAGCCTGCTCTACCTGGCGATCGCGCCGCTGGTCTGCCTGGGCGTCGCCTTCAGCCCGTCGGTGATCCGTCTGCTCTACGGCCAGGCAATGGCGCCGGCAGCTCTGGTGAGCCAGGCCTACTTCGTCATGGCCGGCTACGCGGCCTTGGGGGCGCCCATCGGCATGATCGTCTACGCCCGCGAGCGCGTGGGGGCGGCGCTGCGCGCCTACGTGGTGTTCGCGACGGTCAACGTCGCCCTCGACCTGACGTTGATCCCTCGCCTGGGGCTGTGGGGCGGAATCCTCGGGCTGGGCTCCGCCAAGCTGCTCTCGGTGCTCTTGCTGTCGCGCATCGCGTGGAAGGAGATCCCGGGCCTGTCGGTCCCCTGGCGGCTGCTGGGCAAGGCGTTCGCGGCCAGCAGCCCGGTGCTGCTGTGGCTCGCCGTCCAGCAGCGCTTCACGGCTGCCTGGCAAGTCGCGTTGGGGATGGCCGCGGCCGCGTTGCTGGTGGTGCTGGGATACCGCGTGCTGGACGTGGTGGGGGAGCAGGAGTGCGAGTTGATCGCCCGCACGCGGCTCCCGCTGCAGAACGTCGCACTGCTGTTGGTGGCGCGCCCGCGCCCACGGAAAGTCGCGCCGTGATGCCACCGGCCTGGCTGCTCAGCGACGCGCCGTACGCCGGTGGCGCCGAGCGCTACCTGCACTGGCACCTGCAGGCGGCAGGCCGCGACCGCCTCGGCCTGATCGCCGTGGACGGCCCGGGTCTACGCGGCTGGATCGCCGAGCAGGAGGCCGACGGGTTCGCCGTGCGGCGCATCGCGCCCGGCTCCCTGCACCAGCGTTGGCAGCAATTGCGGGCGGTACTGCTGACCCTGCGCCCGCGGCTGCTCCACGTGAACCTGCCCGGGCCCTACGATGGCATGATGGCCGCCGCGCCCTTGGTCGCGCGCCTGGCGGGCGTGCCGCGGGTGGTGGTGACCGAGCACCTCCCCAGCGTGGGGCGCGTGGGCAAGCGCTACTGGCTCAAGCGCGCGGCGGTGCCGGCGATCCACCGCGCCATCGCCGTCTGTGAGATCCACGCCGCGGTGCTGCGGCGCGTCTTCGGCTACCGCGAGACGCAAGTGTCGGCCATTCCCAACGGCGTGCCCGATCCCAACCCGCACGGCGTGATCGCGGCGCAGCAGCGCCGCCTCCTGCCGGGCGACCTGGCGGCGCGCGAGCGCCACGGCGGCTGCCGCATCGTGCAGGTGGGAGCCCTCGATGCGCGCAAGGGCGGCGACCTGCTCATCGACGCGGCGGAAATCCTGCAACGGGACGGCGTGCCCTTCACCTGCTGGCTGGTGGGGGAAGGCGAGGAGCGGGAGCGCTGGGAGGCGCGCATCGCGGGCCGCGGCGTGGGCGACCGCGTGCAACTGGCCGGACGGCGCGACGACGTGCACGCGATCCTGTCGGCCTGCGACGTCGTGGTGCTCGCGAGCCGCCGCGAGGGCATGCCGCTCTCGCTCTTGGAGGCGATGGCGCACGGGCTCCCGGTGGTGGCCACGGCCGTGGATGGAATCCCCGAGATCGTCGCATCGGGACGCAGCGGCTTGTTGGTCGAGCCCGACGATCCCCGCGCGCTGTCGTGGGCGCTGGCCGAGCTGGCCCGCAGCCCGCTTCGCCGGGAGCAGTACGGACGGGCCGCGCGGGCGATGTTCTTGGCGCGCCACACGCTCGCGCGGATGACTTCCGCCACATTCTCGGAGTACGGAGCCTGGTTCGGCGAAGTGGGCGCCGTGGAGGGCGCTGGGGAGGCCGCGCGCGGTGTCGCCTGATCCACGCTTCGTGCTGGTGACCCCGGTGCTCGCGTGGCCGCCGGATCAAGGCAGCCGCCGGCTGCAGCTGGAGGTGGCGCGCGCGCTGCGCACACTCGGCGAGGTCGCCTGGGTCACCCGTTGCATCGGCCCGCAGCGCGAGGCGCGCGAGCGCCTGGTGTCCGAGGGGTTCACCCTCGATCTCGACCTGGACTTCGTGCGCCAGGACGCGCCGGCGCGCCTGGCGCGCCGCCTGCGCATCGACCTGCGGGCGCTGCGCAGCGGGCGGCCGCGCGCGCTGGCCTTCACCGCCACGCCGCGCGTGCGGGCGCTGGCCCGCACGCGCCGGCAGCAGTGGCCCGGCGCCGTCTCGGTGGGCGTCTACTGGACCGTATGGCCCGCGATCGCCGAGGGCGCACCCGGCAGCCGCGCGCTGATCCTCTCCGACGTGGAGCAGCAGGTGTTGGCCGACGGCCGCCGCCTGGCCGGTCCCGCAGGCATCCGCGACCTGCGCCGCCTGCAGACCGCCGAGCGTGAGGCGTTCCAGAGCTGCGATCGCCTGCTGTGTCTAACGCAGGACGACGTCGCTGCGGTGCGTCGCGTGGTGGAGGGCTCGAGTGCGATGCCCGCAACGGCCGCCACCGCGATCATGGGCGGCCGCGCGCCCACGGTCGGCCTATGGCCGGCGACGATCCCCGTGCCCGAGCAGCCCTCGCCTCCGCGCGCGCGGGCCGCCGGCGAGCCGCTGCGCCTGCTCACGTACGGCCATTGGGAGGCGGCGTTCAACCGCGACGGGCTCGACTGGTTCCTGCGCGAAACCTGGCCGGCCTTGCGCACGCACGCGACCGCACCGCGACTGCGCGTCGTGGGAGCGGGGCTGGGCGCCGCACTGGCGCGGCTCGTGTCGCAGAGCAGCGCCGATGCGGTGGGCTGGGTGGACGATCTGAGCGCCGAGCTCGCGGCATGCGACGCCGTGGTGATTCCGCTTCGCTACGCCGGAGGGCTGCGCTACCGCCTGCTCGAAGCGATGGCCGGGGGCCGGCCGGCGATCTGCACGCCGGTCGCCGCGCGCGGCTGCGGCGCCACCCCGGGCGTCCACTTCCTCCAGGCGGACAGTCCGCCGCAGTGGCAGTCGGCGCTGCTGGCCGTGGCCGACGCGCCGCGCGCCCGCGCGCTGGCCGTTGACGCCCACCGCCTGGCCGCGGAGAGTTACGCCAACCGGGGGCTGCGCGCGCGGTTGCTGGACGCCCTCGGACCGCTGCTGACCGTGCCCCCGTCCCCCAACCCTGGGAGCTGACGTGCGCAACTGGATCCTCCTGGCGTCTTGCCTGTGCCTCATGGTCACGGCGCAGATCCTGTGGAAGACCGGTCTGACCCGGATCGGAACGATCGACGTGGGATCGCCGCAGCTGCCGCGCCAGATCGGGCAGCTGGCCACGAGCTGGCGGATCCTGCTGGGCCTGGCCATCTTCGGCGTTACAACGCTCTTGTGGCTCGACCTGCTCAGCCGCATGCAGCTCTCGCTCTTATATCCAATGATGAGCATGTCCTACGTGCTCTCGTTCTTCGCCGGATGGGCCTGGCTGGGCGAGTCGCCGAACCCGGCGCGGCTGCTGGGAATCCTGGTGATCGGTGCCGGGATCGTTCTCGTGGCCCGCACTGGGAGGTAGCGTGCTGGCGACGCCTCTGGTCTGGCTGCTGCTGGCGGCCGCGCCCGGAGGCCTCTGGTCCTGGGCCACCGGGGGCCGTGGCGGTGGGGCGACAGCGCCGGCGCGCGGAATCATCATCGCCGGGCGCATCCTCCTCGCCGGAGCGCTCCACGACCTGGGGCTGGCGGTGGTCCTGGACGCGCTGGGTGTGCACCTGCAAGCGTGCGCCGCCGCGTGGGCGGTGAGCCTCGTGCTGCCGCTGGGACTGGCGCTGGGCCGCACGCTGCGCCGCGGCGAGCGCCGGTCACGCCTGCGCCTGGCCGATCCCGGGCTGACCCTGGTCACCCTGCTCGTCACGTTGATGCTGTCCGCGTGGATCGCCGCGACGCCGCCTCCGCTCAACATCGCCACCGATGCGCCGGCCCATCTGGGGGCCATCCGCGACGCTCTCTCCACCGCGCAGCTGCGCCCGCCCGACCACTCCTTCGACGAGACGCAGCGACGCAGCGATCCGCGCTTCGGTCTCGCCCACGGGGTGTACGCGCTCTTGGCGCGCGGCCTGGGCGCCGACCCGGCCGACGTGTGGGCGCGCGCGCCGGTGGCGCTGGGCCCGCTGTTTCTGTTGGCCCATGCGTGGCTGTTCGTCGCGATCGGACTGCCGGGGCCGTGGGCACTCTTGGCCGCGTTGCTGCTGGCCATCGGCGGTGCCGGCGGGCGGGCGTATGGCGTCTGGTCAGCCGGCTATCCGGCACAGATCGCCGTGTCGCTGGCAGCGCTGGGGCTGGCGGCCTGGATCGAGGACTGGCTCCCCGACGACGCCAGCGGTGAGCACCCGGGCGCGCCCGGAGCGCGGATCGCGCGGTGGCGGGGACCCGCGCTCGTCGCGTTCACAGCGCCCGTGCACCCGCTGGGTTGGGTGGCCACCTGCGCGCTGGTGGCGCACGCGGCAGGCTTGTGCGCGTTGCGCCCAGCGACGCGCGGCCGCGCGCGGCCTCTGCTCGCCTCGTTGCTGGGGGCGGCCGGGCTGGGCGCGCTGCTGATGCTGCCGCAGCTGACGCAGCGCGGCGCCAGCAATGCCGGCCTTCACGCGGTCGTGACCGACGCTTTGTTCGTGGGTGGGGGTCTCTTCGTCGTGGACCCGTTGGTGCTTGCGTACTGGAGCGGATGGGGCTCGATGGTGGCATTCCCGCTGGTGCTGCTGCAGGCGGGATCATTCTGGAGGCGCCCGCGGCGGCTGGCAGCGCTCGCAGGCGCGGCGATGATGTGGACCGTTTGCCTGGATCCGCTGGTGCAGCCGTTGGCGTGGTCGGCGATCAGCTACCTCTCGGTGCGCCTGGGCCGGATGGCCTGGACCCCGGCGTTGTGGATCCTGCTGCTGGCCTTCGGCGCGCAGGCGCTGCGCAGCTCGGGTCGGCCGCGCCCGCGCGCGCGCGGCCTGCTGGCCGCTGGCCTCGCGCTCGTGCTGTTGCTCTCGGAAGTGCGGCTGACCGCGCAGGCACTGCGGGTGGGCCCGGACGCGGCGAACCCGGTGGAATGGCGGCGTTTCGCCGCCATGGCAGCGGCCCTCGACGAGCTGCCGCACGGGCGGGTGGCCTCCGATCCACGCACCAGCTACGCCGTGCGCGGGTTGCGCGGCGGAGCCATGCCGGTCTACCCCGTGGCGCACGCCAGCCCCGTTGATACGGGGCTCGTGGGGCGCTTGACGGTCTATCGTTCCCTGTTCAGCCCGGTGCGTACGCCGGTGCGGATCACCGCTGCGCTGGATTCCTTGGGCGCCCGCTACCTCTTGATCAATGAGCGCGTGGAGGCGATCAGCGGAGTCGGTGACTTCGGGTTCGTGGCCAGCGACGGCGCCCAGCGCGAGCTGGTGCAGTGGCTGCACGGGCTGGGCGTGCCACCGCGCCGCCAGGGCGAAGGCTGGGAGCTGTTCGACGCAGGGGACCTGCACTCCCCGACCCAGGCGTGGCAGGCCCCACCCGGCGCACGATCCTTGCAACTCCAGGGGCCTGCAGGCCTCGATCCGGCCGGACTGCTGGCGCGACCGGTGGACGGCAGCCGCATTGCGGTGGTCGGCATCCGGCCGTTGCAGGAGCAGGTCGCGGCGGGGGGGAGGCTGGCGGTGCAGATCTGGTACGCGCCCGCCCATGGCCCGGCACGGACGATCCATCCGGGCTGGGAGCGGTTCAACCTGCGCTTCGAGGGGCCGATGCCAGCGGTCCCCAGGGTGCTGGCGCCGGTGAGCAAGCTGGTGCGCAAATTCCTGATCGAGGACAGCGGGCGCAGCCTGGCGCGTTTCAACGGGTCGTGGGTGCCCTTCGACGGCGTGTGGCCGCCGACGGAATGGCCGGCCGAGGGCGCGTCCGAGGTGCGGGAAATCCGGGTTCCCCCCTACGTCCGGCCCGGCCGCTACGTGCTGGAGCTCACCGTGCAGGAGGCGGTCTGGCGCCAGCGGCGCGACCTGCGTGATTATCTGAGTGACCGCGATCGCTGGTCGGGGCCCAGCGTCGGGGTCGTGGAGATCCAAAGTCCCCACCCGGCCACTGCAGGTGAGCCAGTGCCCGACCGGCCGTGATCGTCGGGCCGCAGAGGGTTGGTCGTGGGTTGTGCCCGTCCACGCCCGCGGAGCCAGGATTCAAACGTGCTGCAGAGTGACGACTCACAGTTACGCCGGGTGACGCCGTGGCCGGGTATGCACGGGCGCGGCCGCGGCTGGCTCCGATGCCAGCTCACCCGAACCGCTCGCACACGCCCATGACGCCGATCCTCCGCCCTCCGACCCGGATTCCCCGGGAGCTGGCCGGCCCCGTCCGCCAGGGCCAAGCGAGCCGCATCTGGCGCTTGATCGGCGGGGCCGCGCTGGTGGTCGCCACCAGCGTCCTCGTGACGGACCTCGTCATCCGCCCCTCGAAGCGGAGCGTCGAGATCCTCTGCGGAGTGGGCTTTCTGGGCCTGGCCATCATCGCGTCCCCTCTCCGTGTGCTGGCGTTCGCCATCACGCTGTTGCCCTACCCGATGGAGACCAGCGTTGGGTCGTCGTCGACGTTGATGATCCTCGCCATCAGCGCGCTGATCATGACCAAGCGCCGTCAATATTCGCTGGCCTCACCGTTCTTCTACAAACCCACCGACCTGGCCATCATGGGCCTCGCGCTGATGATGGTCCTGAGCCTCAACCAACTCGCTCCCACGGAGTACGCGCTGGCCGGCAAGAGCCTTTGTGCGTTCGCCGCGGCGGTCTGCTTGTACTACGGCGTGATCCAGGTCGTGGACAACGTCCGCACGTTCCACGTCATCCTCCGTGTGTTCATGGTCACGGCGACTTCCGTGGGCCTGGTCTCAACGCTGCAGACGCTCTTCCCCGGCCGGCCGTGGTTGCCGTCGTTCTTCCAGTTCTCGGCGCAGCTCGCCGAGTACGCCGGCGACATCGGGCAGCGGGCACGCGTGTATGCATCGTTCGCCGGCATCTCGCCGTTCGGGGAGTTCGTCGCAGCGTCGCTCATCTTCCACTACGTCCTGTTCCGGCGCGCGAAGTCGCTGGCAGAACGCATGTACTGGATCGTCAGCGCCCTCCTCCTGGCGATCGGCATGCTCGGAAGCGCGACGCGCATGTCGGTGCTCGTGCTGGGGGTGGGCGTGCTCTACATGACATTCCTGGGGGCGCGCGTCATTCCTCGGGCTCAGCTTCTCACCGTGTTGTTCATTCTATTCTCCGTGTTCCTGCTGGCGCTCCCGTTCGTCGCCCCGGTGACGGAGCAGATGACCGCTCGCCTGGAGATGCTGGGTCCCCAGGACAGCAGCACGCAGAGCCGCCGGGGCGTGATGGAGGAGGCGTTCCACGCCATTCCCGATAGCCCGCTGGTCGGTCACGGGATCGTCGTCCCACTGGGAACCTTCCGTGGACCCGTCACCCGCGTGATCCACTGCCTGTATCTCCACCTTCCGTATACGATCGGGATTCCCGGCCTGATCGCGTTCATCTGGTACATGGTGATCCTGTTCCGCTTGAGCGCTCGCGCGATGAACGATCGAAGTCTTCCTGTCGACCTGCGCGAGTTCCTGCTGGCGATGAATACTACCCTGGTCATGTTTGCCGTCTACGAGCTGACCTCCGACTACATCACGGACCCCATGAGCACGCATTTCGTTTGGCTCCGCTTTGGGCTCCTGATGGCGCTCGTACGCATCGCAGGTAGGATCCAGCGCGGGCGCACGAGCGTCGCCCGGTGACGTGCACCGATCGGCCAACAACGAGCGGCGTCCGGCAGCGTGCGGCCCTGTGTCAAAGGCGCTCGCCCGATGCGCCGGACGATTACGGGCGGTGACTGGACGCTGGACCGTAGCGGGACGTGGCTGCGCACTGGCGCTCCTCTGCTGGGCGGTCGTCGCGGCTGGCTGCGGCGCTCCGAGCGATTCCACGGTACAACCCAGGCGCCCCGCCGGCCGATCGCTGCAGCGCTTCCGCGCGATCAGTGCCGAGAATCGGCGGCTTCGGCCCGACCTGATCTTCGTGGGGGACTCCATCACGGAGTGCTGGCAGAGGGAGGGACGGCGGGTCTGGGAGGAGTTCTACGGCTCGAGGGCCGCTGGGAACCTCGGGTGCAGCAGTGATCGCGTCGAGCACTGTCTCTGGCGGCTGCTCAACGGAAACCTGGACGGGATCTGCCCGCGGACCGCAGTGGTGCTCATTGGGACGAACAACCTGGTCGGTCCGGCCGACGATCCTCGCCGCGTCGCAGATGGAATCGGCAAGATCGTGGACGCCTTGCGCGCCGAGTTTCCGCAAATCCGCATTCTGGTGGTCGGGCTGTTTCCGCGCGGGGAGCAGCCGAACGAGCAGCGAGACCTGGCGCTGCAGGTGAACCAGATCCTGCAGACTTGGTCGACCGAGGAGGGAATCTCCTACGCCGACTTCGGATCCGCGTTCATGGATGGAGGTGGGGGCATCCGCCGGGAGCTGATGCCGGATTTCCTGCACCTCAGTGAAGACGGATATCGCATCTGGGCAACTGCGATCGAGGCTTGGGTCAAATCGACGCTGGGGACCGCGCCGGCGTGCCAGACGCAATGACAACGGGTTGGACTCCGAGGGTCCTGCGGGCGCTTGACCAGGGGGGCAGGGTGTGCGAGACTTCGATGGTTATCCTTGCGGGTTGCGCTCGCACGTCCAACCCGAAGCGGCGTCACCCACGCCAGAAGCAATTCTGACCGAAGCCGAGACGCCAGCTGCAGCCGAGACACCAGCCGAAACGAGACCGACGCCAGCGCCCCTGAGCGTTTAGCCCGTCGCCAGAAGGCGTGTGCCCGGCGGCGCCGCGAACCGGCCGGCCGGGGCCGACAGCCATCGCGCGCGGTGCGCTTCGACCCATGCTCTTCAACTCCCTCGCCTTCGCGCTCTTCCTCCCCATTGCCCTCGTCGTGTACTGGGCCGCCCATCAGCGACTCAGGGTGCAGAACTTCGTCATCCTGGTCCTGAGCTGCATCTTCTATGGGTTTTGGGATTGGCGATTCCTGTTCCTCCTCGGCGCTTCGATGGTGCTCGATTACTTCGTGGCGCGGGGAATTGCGCGGGCAGGCACCCAACGTGCCAAGCGTCTCTTGCTCTCCATCAGCGTGACCGGCCAGCTCAGCCTGCTCGGGTTCTTCAAGTACTTCGACTTCTTCGTCAAGAGTCTCATCCGTCTGACGGAATCGGCCGGCCTGCATGTCAACCTGACCACGTTGAACATCATCTTGCCGGTTGGAATCAGCTTCTACACGTTCCAGACCATGAGCTACACGATCGACGTCTACCGTGGAAAGGTGGCGCCAACGAAGGACTTCATCGCCTTCGGCGCCTTTGTGTCGTTCTTTCCGCAGCTGGTCGCGGGGCCCATCGAGCGAGGAGCGCGGCTGCTCCCGCAGATGCTCGCGCCGCGCAGACTGCGCGCCGAGGATATCGAGCATGGCCTCTGGCTGGTCTTGCTGGGGTTCTTTCGCAAGAGCGTGCTCGCCGACAACATGGCGCTGGTCGTCGAGCGCATTTACCAGCATCCCGCTCACGTCGGGATTGCCAGTCTGCTGGTCGGCACGGTGGCCTTTGCGATCCAGATTTACTGCGATTTCTCGGGCTACTCGGACATCGCCCGTGGGGTCGCGAAGTGGTTCGGCATCGACCTGATGGTCAATTTCCGGGCCCCCTATGCGTCGCTCAACATCCAGGATTTCTGGCGGCGGTGGCACATCAGCCTGTCCTCCTGGCTTCGCGACTACCTGTACATTCCGCTGGGCGGCAACGCCCGTGGCAGCAGACGCACGTATGTCAATCTGATGACGACCATGCTGCTCGGTGGACTCTGGCACGGGGCCGCCTGGAACTTCGTCTTCTGGGGCGGGTGGCAGGGCATCGGACTGGTCTTCCACCGCTTTTTCTTCCGGAGCAGGAGTCTGGCCGAGCGGGTCTCCGCCCGGCTGGGGCCCGCCGTGATGGCGACGTCATGGCTGCTGACCTTTGCTTTCGTGCTACAGAGTTGGGTGTTCTTCCGGGTGCATGGCCTGCGCAATGTCGTGGTGTTGAGCAAGCAGTGGTTCAACTGGCAGACTCCGTGCGTCTTCACGGGCGCGCAGGTGACTGCGGTCGCGGGCTTCTTCGCGGTGATGTGCGCGCTCGATGCGTTCGAGTCGAGGAACTACCAGAACCCGGGTCCGGTGCGCCTGGGCGTCGTTTCTCGCGGCTGCTTCGCGGGGGTGCTCGCGGCGTTGATCCTGGCGTTCGGCGCGTTCCGTCAGACCCCATTCCTGTACTTCCAGTTCTAGCGGCAGACCGTGGAGGGGCGCCTATGAGCCAGGACAAGAGCCAGACCGCATCGGTTCGTCCCATGACGCGTCGCGCGGCGGTGATCGTAGTGCTGCTGGCGGTGCTGGTCGGTGGAGCGCTGGCGGCGATCCTCGCGCGCACCGCCCGGCGCGCGCGTTCCACTGCCGAGCAGTCGGGGTTCCTCGGCGGGCTGCCGCTGGATGACCAGTACTTCGACTACGTCGTGCTCGAAACGAAAGCGGAGCTTGCCTTGGGCGAAAGCGATGCGTCAGTTTGGGCGATCGGGGACTCCAGCTGCTTGTTTGGCTTCGCCGCTCCGCAGTTCACGGCGGTGAGTGGGCTGAGCGCGCTCAATCTTGGCACCTTCGGATACGTGAGCACGTCGGGCCATGCGCTGCTCCTTGAGGCGCGGCTCACGCACCACGCGCTCCCGTCGGCGGTGGTGGTGTGGGTCCACCCCCAGACCCTGAGCGAGAGCGATGAGCGCAACGAGCGCTACGGGTACAGGGCGTGGTTGGCAGGGAGGCTCGCAGCGGGAACGGCTCGCACGCAGCCAGTTCTCAAGCGCGTGAACGATTCGTTTGGGGGCTTCGTGCGGGCGATCTGGCTCGACCAGGGGCACTGGACGCAGCCACAGATGGGGCGAATGGTGACCCCAGAGCTGGCCCAGGGCATCCTGGCCGGCAACTCCGGGTGGTTTCCCACGCCGGCGCAGCCCCTGGTGGAAGCGGGCCGTCGCGCGTGGATCCACGACGATGCCCGGGCTGGACTGCGAAGGATCGGCGCGCTGTGCGCGAAGTCCAGAACCCCGGTGTTCGTCGTGGTCATGCCCTACGTACGCGGCGGGTCCTGCGATGATGACTACCAGCGCCAGATGCGGCGTTCGGTCGCCGCGTCGATGCCGGGCAGCATCATTGTAGAGACGGTTCCGCTCTCGACGGAGCCCGACGTCATGCAGTCGACGGCCCACTTTGGCGAGTCGGAGGCCGTCCGGGTCACGCGGGACGTGGCTGCGTTCGTGCGAGAGCGGCTGGGTGACGGATCCGCAACCCCATCTGGACCGTAGAAGCAGTGGCACTGCGCGGCTGCAATCTGCCCGCGTCTTAGGCGCAGTTGCCCGGCAGCACCCGCGCCCCTCACTGACCGCTTCAACGGGGACTCGCTATTGTTGCCCTGCGATGATGGTGGCCATCGCGGCGGCGACCCGTGTAGAGCCGGTGTCGGAGTAGTGGGAGGAATCGACGTAGGGGGCCTCCAGCTCGAACAGCACGTCGTGGAGCGTATAGAAGTGTGGAGTCCGACCGGAGCGCGCCTCGCCGACCAGGGTGTCATAGACCGCGCGCGCGATGTCGGCCCCGTTCAAGAGCTGCGCGGGTGAGTGCGCGTAATCACCGTAGGCGGTGAGCGGCTGCAGGAAGCAATAGACATCGATGCCGAGCCGGGCGCTGATGGCGACGATCAAATCCCGATTGCATCGGTAGTTCTCCACGGTTCGATTGACGGGTTCGCCGGGCGGGACGATGTAGCGGGAATCGCGTGGCGTATCCTTCGTGCCTGCAAAATGCTGACGGAGACGGTTCAGCGGGAAGTTGCCGGTCAATCTCAGCCAGCTTCCAGTGTGCAGATATCGTTCCTGCCGCTGCTCCTCCCAGCCGCGGTAGGCCGTATCCGAGAAGTACGGCACCTCGCAGCCTTCGGGGACCCGCACCGTTTCGTTGAGGCCATCCAGGAAGATGACGATCTGCGGGCGCTCGCCGACCCGCAGCATGGCCACGTACTGGGCCAGCTCTTGCGAGCTGAAGTAGTAGGCTTGCCCGCAGTTGAGGACTCGAACACGGCGGAGGGGCAGCCGGTCGCTCAGCTCGCGTTGGAGCAGTGACGGAATCGTGAACGAGTCCGGCATTCCCCAACCGAACATCGTGGACCCGCCGAACGCCCATACGAGCAGGTCGCGCTGCCCTTCGCGCAGCGGCTCCGCTGGAGTGGACCGGCGGATGTTGTAGAGGCCGCCAGCGTCAACGTTCAGGTAGCGCCCGGAGAACGCGCGGTGCATGAACCCGGTCCACGGGTTGTACTCGAAGCTCTGGTAGCTGCCCATCCGGTCGTACTCCTCCCCTGTGGCCCGCGCCACCTCGCGACTGACCAATCGATAGGAGTCCAGGTGCAGCAGCCTTGAATAGACCACAGGCGGATGCAGGCGACCCTGCAAGTCGAGGCCGGCGTCGATCACAGCAAGCCCCAGCGCCAGCAGGACGAGCGTGTTGAGGGCGATGATCGCCAGGCGCGCGTACCAGGTGGAGAGCTGACGCAGCCGCGGAGGCGCCATGGCCCCATCATCGTGTGCTTGCATGAGTATCCGGACCTCCGAGAATGGTCATCGCCGACGAGCGTAATACTGTGGAAGCCCGCTATCGCCTCCGCAGCCTCCCCAACATGGCCCGCGCGCGGATGCGGTCCTCCTCACGCAGCACCAGCCACCAGCCCAGCAGCGCAAAGGGGATCAGATCGACCACCAGCTGCAGCATCACCGCCGGCAGAGCGACCGGCCGCCACACCCGGTCGATGCCAAGGTCCAGCAGCATCGAGATGGCCAGCGTGAGCAGCGGCCCCGACAGCCCCTCACGCAGCCAGCGCCCGACACCAACGCCGAGCGACCGGCAGGCATACGAGGACAGCAGCAGCCCCTTGTTCAACAGCATAGGGATAGCCGTGGCCAGCGCGACCCCCTCGATGCCCAGCGGGCGCACCAGCACGAGGCTCAAGCCCAGCTTGGTCAGCGCCTCGCCCAGCGTGAGCCAGGCCAGCATCGCGTGGCGGCCGGTGGCGTAGAGGGCAACCACCGAGACGATTTGCGACATCTCCACGGCCAGCGCAGGCAACAGGATGCGCAGGATGCGCGCGCTGGATGCGAACGATGGCCCCATCCAAGCCCGCATGAACGGATCGGCATGAAGGAACAGCGCTCCCGCCAGCGCGAAGCCGGTGAACGACACCAGACGCACACCCCGCAGGTAGAGGGCACGCACACCGTCCCAGTCTCCCGCCCCGTCCAGGTACGACAGCCGCGAGCGGAAGGGCACGCTCATGAGGTTCGTGGCTTGCAGCAGGTATGACTGCAGGCGAGCCGCTACGCCGAACAGCGCGATGTCGGAGGTGTTGCGCGCCCAGGCGATCACCAGGCTGTCGGTGCGGAAGCGCACCTGATCGGAGATCTGGTTGAAGAAGACCCAGACGCTGTACCGGCGGACCTCGCCCAGCCCTTCGTCCTGTGTGTGGCGCCACTGCGGGCGGATCTCGGGGAAGAGTCGTCGCGTCACCAGCCAGTGACCCACCCAGCAGACGAGGCTCTCCAACAGGTCGGCCATCACCACCGCGAGCACGCCCGCACCGGCGTGCAGCAGGCCCAGGATCGTCGCAACGCGCACGACCAGCCCGGCCAGGTCGATGACGTTGCTGAGGTCGTAGCGCTCGCGGCCCCGTAGGATCCACTTCCAGCCCACCTGGAAGAAGGTCGACGCGGAGAGCAACCCGAACAGGAAGATGTAGAACGGGAAGCGGGGCTCGGCGCCCTGCGGGCGCATCCAGGGCTGCGGGAAGAGCCAGGCCAGCGTGGCGGCTGCCACGATCAGCGCGGCGAGCAGGAAGTAGAATCGGAAGATGGCGCCCAGGATGCGGTTGAGTCGCTCGTGCTCCCCCGTGGCCGCCATGCGCGCCACGTAGCGCACGATGGCAGCGCTGAGGCCGAAGTCGAGGATCTCGCTGTAGCCGAACGCCGCCACCAGCACCAGGTAGCTGCCATATCCATTCTCGCCGATGCGCGCCACGATATAGGGCAGCAGGACGAATGAGGCCCCCATGCGGAAGGCCAGCCCCACCCAGTTGAGGATCACGCTGCGGTGGATCGAGGTGCTCATGGATCGCAGGTGCTCCCGGCCGGTCCGGCGCCGCGCCGCAGGTCTGGTCAGCGGACCGTAAGGCGCCCGACCACCGGGCCGCTGTAGATGTCGTCGTCGCGCAGGAAGTCACGCGGCGCCAGCGCGGTGAACTCGCTGCTGCCGGCCACCTGCACCGTGACGTCGTAGACACCGGCCGAGAGTGACGGTGGGATCGGCAACGGGACGTCTACGTCCTGCACGTTGCCGTTCTGCAATAAGAAGGTCGGGCAGCGGGCATCGCCGGGCAGCGCGGTCCAGCGCGCCCGGGTGCGCCTGCGCTGCGCCAGCTCGAGCAGCTTGCGCACCGGCTTGCCCACCGGTCGCAGCCATGCGGGCACGGGCGACGGGGTCGCGTCGGCGCGCAGCACGATCTCCCGGTAGGGGGCTGGGAGCGCGCCGCGGTAGCCAAGCTGCAGCCGAGCCACCGCGGGCCGACCGCTGGCGGGATCGCCCGGCTCGACTGCGCCCTCCAGCAGCTCGAACCCGTCGTGCAGGGGCGCCGCAAGAGTTGTTCTGGGCGGCCGCTCCCGGGTACAGGCTTGCCGCCATGGCCCTTCGGACGTCACGGCCCCGCGCACCACCTCGTACAGCGCGAACCCACCCACCTCGCGCACAAGCCGATAGCGTTGCGGGTTGCCGGCGAGCTTCGCGCGCTGCGCAGGGAGGTCGGCCAGCGCGACGGCGTACTCGAAGCCGAGCAGGTCCTGGCGGAATCCGCGATTCAGCAAGACGTGCGTGACGCCGTAGCGCACGAGCAACGCGTCGGTGCCGGCAGCGTCCGTAGAGGGGCTCATGGCGCTCCACGTGTCGCGCAGCCGCTGCAGCGCCTGCGCGTCCCGAGGTGACGAGCGTCCATCGGGCACCGCCACGATCCGCTGCGACGTGCACGCCCGCACCGCGAGCATCGTGTAGGGGTCGGACAGTACGACGGCCGTGCCGTGCGGCAGGGTATCCAGCGCGCGCGTGATCTCTATCCACTGCGGCTCGTCCACGAAGGCGTCCGCCGCCGGCGTGCGGGCCGCCGCCAGGCGCAAGGCAAGACTGCCCGCGGCCACCAAAAGCGCCAGCGTGGCGGCGAATCTGCGCGCGCCGCGCGCAGGCGCGCCACCGTGCACAGCGCCACCGTCGGCCCACAGGCCCCACAACAGGGGGAAGAGGACGGCCAGGATGAAGCGCAAGGGCAGGAATCCCAGGACCGACAACGACGGCGTCAGCAACCACGGGATCGCCAGCCAGGCCAGGGTCGCCGCGCCCGCCAGCACCGCCCAGCGCTCGGCGTGCGCCTGCGCACCGCGCCGCCACAGAGCCGGCATCAGCAGCAGCGCAGCCAGCCCCATGGGGAACAGCCACTGCAGCAGATAGTCCGGGCGTACCGAGAACAAGCCCGGTCGCCATTGCAACGGATACCAGGGCAACTGGTGGATGGGATTCTCGTTGCCGTGACTCAAGGCGAGGCGCAGGGCCATCACCGGACTCGCGATCGCTGCGAAAACGGCCAGCGCGCGCGCCCATTCCGCGCGTCGCGCGCGCGGAGCGGTGATGGCCGCCGCCGCAAGCAGGGTTGCGCCCAACAGGAACGAGAGGGCGTGCAGGGCTCCGCAGCCAGCCAACAGCGCCGCCGCAGCCCAGGTCGCTCGGCGACGGTCGCGGCGGTGCGCTTCCAGCAGCAGCCCCAGCCCCGTCCAGACCAGCGCCAACCCCACCCACTGTGGGTATGCCGCCACGCGCAGCGGGTTGTAGATCGTGCCGCCGTAGCAGCCCAGGAACAGCACGGCCGCCAGCACGCGCCCGCGGCGGGTGCGGCAAGCGATCACCGCAAGCGATGCGGTGCTCAGGCCCCAGACCAGCGGCAGCAGGCCACACAGACGGGTCCACAGCTCAAGCGGCGTCACCCGCGCCAGCGCCGACAGGCTCGCATCGAAGGCGTGGGCCGTCCCGAACCTGGGGTCGGGCCCCTCGGTCTGCTGGAGCGCGTAGAACTCGTGGCGGGGGAAGACGCGGTTCTCCTCGAGGCAGGCGCGCACGGCTGCCACGTGGGCGTACACGTCGGAGCGCAAGGAGAGCTCGGGCGGGCAGGACGCGATGCAGACCGTTAGCAGCACCAGCAGCGCGACCGCCAGCAGCTCGCGCCGGCCCGCGGCAGACGCCGCGCGCTCGTGGTGCCGCGCGGACCGCCCGAACAGTCCGGCCCCAATTCCCAACGCGGTCGCCGTCGCCGCCGCCACGTGTGGCCCCACCCCCGCTGCGCCGAGCAGCGTGGCGAGGATCCCATGGACCGCCCACGGCGCGGTCGCCCCGACCGCGCACCGTTGCAACAGCCCGGCCGGTCCCGCGCCCAGCAGCCAGCGTTGCAGACCCCAGCCGGGTAGGGCCGCCAGCAGACCCACCGCGCCCAGCACGCGCAGCCACGCGCTGGCGCCAGGCGTCCAGAGGCATGCCGCGCAGGCCCCGACGGCGACGGCCACCCGGGCAGCGCGCGAGGCGAGAAAGGAGCGGGAAGGCACCAGGAGGAAGCGGAGGACCCGCGCGGATAGGAGGGAGGTGTGGGTACGGCGAGCAGGATTCTACACCGCGCGCGGCGTGCCGCTCAATCGCGGTCGCGCGTCAGGTGGCCGTGCAGTCGGGCGCGGGGGATGTGATATCCTATGGGTTCGGTCGCATCGGACCCTTACGGGGTCGCCAGCCCGCGCCGCGGTGCAGGGAGAAAGCCCATGTGCGGCATCGCCGGTGTCTTCGAGCTCCACGGCGGCGGTGGAACCCAGGCGGCCCCACTGGATCTGCTGGGGCGCATGGCGGCGGTCCTGCATCACCGCGGTCCCGACGACACGGGCATCGCCCAGCGCGGCCAGGCCGCCCTGGCATTCGCACGGTTGTCCATCATCGACGTGGCCGGTGGCCACCAGCCCATGACCTACGCGGGCGACCGCTACGCCATCGTCTTCAACGGCGAGATCTACAACTTCCGCGCGCTCCGCCACCAGCTCGAGGCCGAAGGTGCGACGTTCACCACGCGAAGCGACACCGAGGTGGTGCTGGCCCTCTACGAGCGCCACGGCAGCGGGCTGCTTGCCCACATCAACGGGATGTTCGCCTTCGCGATCCACGATCGCCAGGAGGGCAGCCTCCTGCTGGCGCGCGACCGGCTGGGCGTGAAGCCCCTCTACTATGCCCTGGACGATCGCCGCGCGGTCTTCGGCAGCGAAATCAAGGCCATCCTTTGCGATCCCGAGGTCGACGACGAGGTCGATCCCGCGGCGGTGGGCGATTATCTGACCTACGGCTTCGTCCCCGCGCCGCGCACGATCTACCGGGCCGTTCGCGCGTTGCCACCGGCCCACTGCCTGACGCTGCGCGACGGCCGCGCGCGCATGGAACGCTACTGGAGCGTGCGCCGTCGCCCCGACGCGCCCCGCACGCTGCCCGAAGCGGTCGCAGCTCTGGGGGAGCTGCTCGACGACGCCACGCGCATTCGTCTGGAGTCCGAAGTCCCCCTGGGGGTGTTGCTCAGTGGCGGGATCGACTCGGGGCTGGTCACAGCGTTCATGGCGCGGCACTGCGCCGAGGCGGTGCGCACGTTCTCGGTGGGATTCGAGGAGGAGAGCCACGACGAGCTCCCTTGGGCGCGGCGAGTCGCGGAGAAATATGGCACGCGGCACACCGAGATCGTTTGCCGTCCCCAGATCGCCGATCTGGTGCCGCGCATCGCTGCGGCGTTCGACCAGCCCTTCGGCGACTCCTCCGCCGTTCCCACCTGGTCGGTGTGCGAGACTGCCCGCCGCTACGTCACCGTGGCACTGGCCGGCGACGGGGGCGACGAGGTCTTCGCCGGCTACCAGCGCCACACGCTCTTTCAGCGGCGCGCGTTGCAAGCCGACGGCGCCAGCGTGGCCGGGGCGTTGGCGCGCGGGGTCTCGCGGGCGATCGCGCCGACGTTGCCGGGAGCGCAGCGGCTGCGCCGTCTGGGGCTCAGTGACGCCGAGTTCCAGGTCGACTGCCTGGTGCTGGCCGAGGACCGGCTCAAGCGCCGCCTGGCCGGCGAGCGGGTGCGGCGCGACGCCGAGGCGTTCGACAGCGTGCGCCTGGGGATGGGGGCCGGGGGCGAGTTCGAGGCGGAAGGTGGAGTGCTGCGTTTCCAGCACCAGGACCTGACGCTCTACCTTCCCAACGACGTGCTGGAGAAGGTGGATAAGATGAGCATGCAGCACTCCCTGGAGGTGCGCGGGCCGCTGCTGGACTATCGCATCGTCGAGCTGGGGCTCAATCTCCCCGCCGCGCTCAAGAACGACGGCGTCCATGGCAAGCTGCTGTTGCGGGAGCTCGGCCGGCAGCTGCTGCCGCCCGGACACCTGGACCGCCCCAAGACAGGCTTCGGGATCCCCACGGAGCAATGGTTGCGCGGGCCGCTGCGCGAGCTGTTGCGCGACACGCTGGAGGCCAGCACCGCGGCCGAGGCTGGCTGGCTCGATGGCGCGTACACCCGCCGACTGCTCAAGCTGCACATGGGGGGGCGGGACTACTCGCCATTGCTGTGGTCGCTGATGATGTTCGAGCTGTGGCACCGCAGCGCCCAGGTGCGGGCGGCCACGTCCGGAGCGCGCCGCGCGTGAGGATCGCCGTCATCTCGGAACGATGGTCGGAGCGTGCCGATGAGGGGCTGCTCAAGTTCGTGACCCACCTGGTGGAGCGCTTGGCCCGCGACCACCAGCTCATCGCCCTGTACGAGAGAGGGCAGGCGCCCAGCGGACTGCCCGCGGTGCGCGTGGCCATGGGCAAGGGGCTCGTGACCCCAGCACTGCGCCACGAGCTTGCGACGCTGGCGCCCGAGCTCGCACTGTACGTCCCGTCGGCGTGCGCCACGTTCAATGCCCTGCTGCGCTGCAAGCGCCTGGAGCGCGCGCTGCCGCGGGCCAAGGTGGCGCTGATCAGCCTGCAGCACCGCGGCTACGGCCGCCTTGCGCGGTGGCTACTGCCCTGGGTGCGTCCGGCCCGCCTGGTCGTGCTGTCGCGGGCCAGCCTGGAGCAGTATCGGCGGCTGGGGTTCGCGGTCTCTCTCGTGGATGCTGGTGTGGACCTGCAGCGCTTCGCGCCCGTCGGATCCGACGCCCGACATCGGCTGCGCCAGATGCTCGGCTGGCCACAGGACCGGCGGGTGGTGCTCCACGTCGGGCATCTGTCCGCGCACCGCGGCCTGGAGCGCCTGTGCGAGGCGGCGCGCCTGCCGTCCACGCACGTGGTGATGGCGGCCAGCACGGCCACCTCCGTCGACCCGGCGCTGGTGGAACAGCTGCGCAGCGCGGGCGTGGACCTGCGCCGGGAGTTCTTCCCACAGGTCGAGCAGCTCTACCAAGCGGCCGACGTCTACCTCTTCCCGGTGCGCGACGACGAGGGCAGCATCGCGTTCCCGCTCTCGGTCCTGGAGGCGATGGCGTGCGGGCTGCGCGTGGTGACAACCCGCTTCGGGGCACTGGGCGACCATTTCCTGGAGGGCGACGGGCTGGTATTTCTGCAGGACACGGCGCCCTTGGCCGGCGCGGTGGCGGCCGTCGAGGCTCAGCGCTGCGCCACGCGCGCGCTCGTGCAGCGCTTCGGGTGGGATGCCACGGTGGCGAGGCTCCTGGCTGGCGTCCAGGGGGCAGCAGACTGATGGCGCGCGGGCGGCTGCTCTACGTCGGCGGGATTGACGGGTCGGGGAAGACCACGCAGGCCGAGGCATTCGTGCGCAGCGCGCGCGGCCAGGACGCGCGCTGGATCTACCGTTGGGCGCGCTGGGAGCCCAAGCTCACCGCGCCGCTGATGGCGCTGGCGCGGCGGGGGCTCGCCCGGGGCGGCGCCCCGGGCTCCGCGCGACCCAGCGACGATGCTGGCTACCGGGACTTTCGCGGGGGGAAGCAGCGCATCTTCCGCCGCCAGTGGGCACGTGCGCTGTGGACGGCGGCCGTGCTCCTGGAGTACCTGCCCCAGGTCTGGTGGCGGTTGGGACCGGCGTTGCTGCGCGGGCGTTTCGTCGTGTGCGACCGCTACCTGCCCGACGTCTGGATCGATCTGGCGATGAACTTCGGCGAGGGTGAGGGCGGGGTAGAGCGCTTGAGGGGCCATCCCTTGAACCGGCTCTTTCCGCGGCCGCGGGGCGGCGTCGTGCTCGATCTGGACGCCGAGGCCGGGTATCAGCGAAAGAACGATGGGACCCCGCTGGCGTACCTACAGGACCGCCGGTCGTTGTATCTGGAGCTGGCGCGCCGTCTCGGGCTGGGCGTGGTCGACGCCGGCCGGCCCCGCGAGGAGGTGGCCCGCGACGTGGCCCGGGTCCTGATTGCCGCTGCGGGCCCGGGAGGCGGCCCGGCGACGGTGTGATAGACTGCGGCCCCGCCGCTTCGTGATGAACGGCGACGAGCTTGGCGCCGCAAGGAGCGACATGCGCAGGCTTGTGATCATCGGCATCGACGGCATGGACGCCGACTTCGTCGACGCGCACCTGGGCGAGCTGCCGGTTTTGCGGGCATTGCGCCCGCGCGGCTACGGCGGGCCGCTGCGCTCGGTTTTCCCGACCGACTCGATCCCCTCGTGGATCACCATCTTCACGGGGATCCCACCCGTGGAGCATGGGATCCTCGACGCGATCGACTACTACAAGAAGGACCACAAGGACTTCGCCATCGACACCTCGGTGTTTCGCGGAAGGACCTTCTGGGACGTAGCGTCCGCCGCAGGGCGGCGCGTGGGGATCGTGAATCCCTTCATGGCCTTCCCGCCGTGGCCGGTCAATGGCGTGATGGCGAGCGGACCTGTCTTTGTGAAGGATCAGAGCGAGCGCGTGGAGCCGCCAGAGCTCGCAGCGCAGCTCCCGCTGCCGAGCATGGGTGGGATCGTTGACTTCCCCACCAAGGCGAACCTCGGCCTGTTCGGACGCACGACCCTGGACTACACGCTGGCGCAGCACCGGTTTTCGCTCACGCTGCTTCGAGACCACGGTCCGTGGGACCTGTTCTTCACCACATACCTGACGCTGGATCGCATCGAGCATTTCTTCTGGCGGTATCACGACGAGCAGGATCCAACGTACCCCGGGCGCACCGTGCACCAGCCGGTAATCCTGGAATTCTACCGCCTGTTCGACCGCATCGTGGGTGAGACGATCGAAGCTGCCGGACCGGGCGCCGACGTGATGGTGCTCAGCGACCACGGCCACGGCCGCCGTTGCACGAAAGTGGTCAACGTCAACGAGGTGCTGCGCCGCGCGGGCTGGCTGAAGACACGGGCCCGAGGACGCAACCCACTGCACCCGCGCCGCCTGCTGCAGAAGGCCAAGCGCGCCGCGATGAGCGCGCTCGACCGCCTCGACATGGCCGACGTGACGTACCGCATCGCCAAGCTCGTGCCGCGGGCGCGCGAGCTCAAGAAGTCCTCGTTCCTGGTGGAGGATGGCGCCACCGCGGTCTACACGCCGCATTTCGCAGGGACAAGCGCCTGCGGTGGCGTGGCGGTCGACCGCGCGCGCGTCGAGGCGCAGGGCCAAGTCTACGATGCCGTATGCGACGCAGTGATCGCGGCGCTGCGCGACGTGCGCGACCCGCGCACGGGAGCTCCGGTCTTCCGCTGGATCCGCCGGCGCGAGGAGGCCATGGGCCCGGGGGCCTGCCTGGAGCGCTACCCAGACCTGCTGTTCCTGCTGGAGAGCGAATATGGCACCGGGTGGGACCTGTTCGGCGACGTCGTGGCCACCAACACCACGCATCGCAAGATCTCCGGCGGCCACAAGCTGGACGGCGTGCTCTACACGTCGCTGGACCTGGCCGGCGACTCCGGCGAGGAGCTCGCCGACCCGCCCGGCCTGGCCGACATCGCGCCCTTGGTCCTGCGCGGGCTGGGCCTGCCGCGGTCGCCGTGGATGCGCTCGGCTGCCACCCTGCGGACCTCCGCTCGATGAACATCCTGATGGTCAACACCTATCATTACGCGCGCGGCGGCGATAGCCGCCACGCCCTGGATCTTTCGGAGCGCCTGACCGCAGCGGGCCACCGCGTAGTTCCCTTCGCCATGCGCGAGGCGCGCAATCTTCCCTCGCAGCACGAGCGCTGGTTCGCCGACGAGGTGGATTACCCCAGCCTGATGGCGCAGCGCGGGGTGCGCGGGGCGCTCAAGGTCCTGACCACCTCGATCTACAACCGCCAGGCGCGGCGGCGGCTGGCGGCGCTATTGGCCGAGCAGCCCGTCGAGCTGGCCCACTTGCACTCCGTGATGCACCACCTGACGGCCTCGGTCGTCTTGGAGCTCTACCGGCGCAATGTGCCGGTGGTGTGGACGCTGCACGACCTCAAGTCGGTCTGCCCCACCACGCGCATGCTGCGCGAGGGGGCGATCTGCGAGCTGTGCCGCCACGGCCGGTTCCACCATGCGCTGCGCACGCGTTGCAAGCGGGGGAGCCTGGGGGCCAGTGCCATCGTCACCGTCGAGCTCTACCTGCACCGGATCTGGCGGGTCTACGAGCGTGCGCGGCTGCTGATCGCCCCCAGTCAGTTCCTGCGCGACAAGATCCTGGAGCACGGCCTGCGCCCGGCGCGCATCGAAGTCGTGCCCAACCCGGTCGATCTGGACGCGCACTCGCCGGCGCAGGGCGACGATGGCTTTGCTTTGTTCGTCGGGCGGCTCGATCCCGAGAAGGGCGTGGAAACGTTGTTGCGGGCGGCAGCGCGGGCGCGCGTGCCGCTGAAGATCGCCGGCAGCGGCGAGCTGGAGACTCCCTTGCAACAGCTCGCGGCGCGTGAAGGCTGGTCGAACGTGCAGTTCCTGGGACATTGCGGCGGCGAGCGGCTGCGCGCGCTGTACCGCGGGGCGCGCCTGCTGGTCATGCCCAGCGCGTGCTACGAGAACTGTCCTCTGGTGGTGCTCGAGGCGTTCGCCTCGGGCAAGCCCGTGCTGGCCTCGCGGCTGGGAGGATTGCCCGAGCTGGTGCAGGAGGAGCGCACCGGGCGCCTGCTGCCAGCGGGCGATGTGGACGCCTGGGCCGGCGGACTGGCGGCGATGATGGAGAGCCCCCAGCGGTGCGCGGCGATGGGGAAGGAGGCGCGCCGCTTCGTCGAGCGGCGTCACGCGCCCCAGGAGCATCTGGAGCGCATCATGCAGCTGTACCAGGAGGCCCGCGCTGGGACCTCCTGAACTACGATCCAACGGCGCTTCCATGCGCGTCACGTTCGTCTCACCCCCGGCCTACTCCATGCTCGTGCCCTCGGGAATCGAGTTCGCGGGCGGCGCCGAACTCCAGCAGGTGACTCTCGCCCGCTGGCTCGCCGGGCGGGGCCACGAGGTCGCATTCGTCGTCGGGGACTTCGGCCAGCCTCCGGTGATGGACGTCGACGGCATGAAGGTGCACCGCTCCTTCCGGCTCCATACGGGCAACCGCAAGCTGCGCTTCCTGCCCGATATGATGAAGCTGCGCGCGGCGATCCACCGCTCCCGCCCACAGCTCGTCAATCAACGCTCGACCGCCTTCTACACCGGGCAATGCTGCCGCTTCAGCCACGAGTCCGGGGCGGCCTTCAGCTTCTCGCTGGGCATCGACTACAACTGCCACCGCGACCTCATGGGCCGCTCTCCCTGGCCGATCCAGCGCCTGTACGCCTGGGGGATCGCTCACGCCGATCTGGTGCTGGCCCAGACGCAGGAGCAGCAGGCGCTCATGCGCCGCAACTTCGGCCGCGAGACGGAGGTCCTGCCCAACATGCTCGCGTTGCCACCGCCACGCTCGCCCGGTGAGCCCGGCGCCTACGTGCTGTGGGTCGGCAGCCTCGCGCGGCGCAAGCAGCCCGAGCTGTTCGTGGAGCTGGCCCGTCGCCTGCCGTACGCGCGCTTCCGGCTCGTGGGCGGCCCGGGCGAGGACCGGGGCTACGACGATCACATCCGCGAGCTGGCGCGTGGCGTCTCCAATCTCCAGCTCTCCGGCTTCGTGCCGCCTGCGCGCATGGACGAGCTCTACCGCGACGCGCTGCTCTACGTGAACACGTCACGACTGGAAGGCTTGCCCAATGCCTTCCTGCAGGCCTGGGCCCACGGCGTGCCGGCCGTGACCCTGGGCGTTGACCCTGACGGCGTGATCGCACGCGAAGGGTTGGGTGCGGTGGCTGGCAGCCCGGAGCGCCTTGCGGCGGCCGTGGACGAGCTGCTGTCCGATCCCGCTCGCCGCGCGCAGGCGGGGGAGCGGGGCCGCGCTCACGTGGCCCGGCGCCATGACGTGGAGGCAGTGGGGCCGCTGGCCGAAGCCTGGTTCGAGCGGGCGATCGCTCGCCGGCAAGCGGCGACAGGCGGTGGGCGCGCATGAGACGCCTGCGCGTCGCGCTGTTCCTCTGGTGGTTCCAGGTCGGCGGCACCGAACGTCACGCCCTGCGGCTGGCGCGCCATCTCGACCGCGGTGCCTTCGACCTGGAGCTGATCTGCTGGAGGCCCGACGGAGAGCTGGCCGAGGGCTTCCGCGCCACCGGTCTACCCATCCACGTGCTGCGCGGGCGTAACCGCTGGAGCTTCCTGTGGGTCGTCCCGAAGCTCGCGCGCCTGATGCACCGCCGCCGCTACGACGTGGTCCACTCGCTCATCAGCTTCACGCTGATCGTGGGCCCCATCGCGGCACATCTGGCCGGCGTGCCCCGCGTGGTGACCAGCGAGCGCAACCAATTCGACTGGAAGCTCACCGGTCCGCGCGCGGCGCTGGCGCGCTGGGTGAACCGCCGGCTGGTCCACCGCATCATCGTCAACAGCGCGGCCGTAGGCGATCGGCTCGCACGCCGCGAAGGGCTGCCGCGCACGAGGATCACCGTCGTCCCCAACGGGCTGGAGCTTGACGGCTTCTGCCGGGACGCAGCCGGCGTGCCGGCCTGGCGGCGCGAATGCCGCGCTCGCCTGGCGGCGGAGCTGGGGCGCGATCCCGCCCGCGGGCCCTGGATCGCCATGGTCGCCTCGCTGCAGCCGCTCAAGGGCCACCGTACGCTGCTCTGCGCGCTGCAGCGCGCCCAAGACGCCCTGCCGCACGCGGCGCTGGTCCTGGCCGGCGACGGTGACGACCGGCAGGAGCTCGAGGCGTTCGCCCGCCAGAGCGCCGTCGCCGAGCGCGCGCATTGGCTCGGGCGCCGATCGGACGTCCCGGCGGTGCTGGCCGCCTGTGACCTGCTGGTCATCGCCAGCACCATGGAGGGCTTCCCCAACGTGGTGGTGGAGGCAATGGCCGCGGGCACGCCCGTGCTCTCCTCGGCGCTGCCCTACCTGGACGACCTCGGACCGCTGCGCGAGTTCGTGCGCGATTTCCCCGTGGGCGACGCCGAGGCCCTGGCGGCTTTGCTGTCCGCTGCCTGGGCCGACACGGCGTGGCGGGAGCAGACCGCACGCGAGGCACCGGCGCTCGCCCGGGATCAATTCGGTCTGGCAGCTGAGATCGCCGGGCACACGGCCGTCTACCAGGAGGGCCTGCGCGGGCCCCTCGATCCGCGGCCATGATCGGCAGCGGCAGCGGCGGCGCGCAATGCCCGGGCTGCGCCCCAACGGCGATCGACTAGAGATACCGCCGCGCCCACTCGCCCAGCATCAATAGCGACCAGAGGCGGCGGCCGAAGTCGCGGCCGCCGTTGCGGTGGTCTTCCAGCAGCCGGCGCGCGGCCGCCTGGTCGACGAGCCCGGCGCATGGCGATTCGGGCGCGAGCACGGTCTGCTCGAACTGCCCGACCAGCTCGCCGCGAAACCAGCGCCGCAGCGGCATCACGAACCCCTGCTTGCGCGAAGTCAGCACCTCGTCGGGCGCCAGGCCGCGCCCGGCGCCGCGCAGCACGGCTTTGCGCGCCCCGTCGTGCATCTTCAGCGACAGCGGCATGGTGAAGGAGAGCTGTAACAGCTCGTGGTCCAGCAGAGGCACGCGCGCCTCCAGCGACACGAGCATGCTGGCCTTGTCGACCTTCTGGAGGATGTCTTCGGGCAGGTAGGTCCGGATGTCCAGGCGCATGAGCCGCTCCAGCGGCTCGCCGGGGACGTCGCGCACGATGGCGCGGTAGCGATCGTAGGGGTCGACGCCCGCGAGCGCACGTTGCAGCGGCGGGGCCAGCAGCGCTCGCCATTCCCCAGCGGGGAACACGGCGCACATGTCGAGGTAGCGGCCCACGTAGTCCTGCCGCGCGCGTTGCAGCCAGCCCTTGCCACGCGCGCTCTGCGGCCAGGCCCGCTCCAGGGGGCCCAGCGCCACCGCGCGCAGCGCGCGGGGCACCCGATCCAGCCCGGAGCTGGCCGCCATACGGCTGTAGCGCGTGTAGCCGGCGAAGCCCTCATCGCCGCCGTCGCCGCTGAGTGCGACCACGACCTGCTCGCGCGCCATCTTGCACACGTAGTAGGTCGGCACGACGGAGTTATCGGCCAGCGGCTCGTCGAGCTGGGGCGCGAGCAGCTGCAGCGCCGACAGCCCGTCGAGCGTGACAACTTGCTCCTGGTGCAGCGTGTGGTAGCGCTCCACCACCGCGCGGGCGTAGCGGCGTTCGTCGGCCTCCTGCTCGTGGAAGCCGATGGTGAAGGTGCGAATCGGATCGCGCGAGGCGGCGGCCATGGCCGACACCACGATGCTCGAGTCGACGCCGCCGCTGAGGAACGCGCCCAGCGGAGCGTCGCTGATCATGCGCAGGCGCACGGCCTCGCCCAGCTTCTCGCGCACGGCCTCCACACAGTGGGAGAGCGACGGCCACGCAGCCGGCGAGGCCACGAAGTCGTCCAGCGTCCAGTAGCGCTCGATGCGCGGCGGACGCCCGAGATCGGGCTCGAAGCTGAGCGTGTGGCCAGCCCTGAGCTTGTGGATCCCCCGGTAGGGGGTGAGCTCCTCGGGCAGGTAGCCAAACGCCAGATAGTACGCCAGTGACTCCTCGTGCAGCGCGCGGTCGACCTGCGGCATCAGCAGCAGCGCCTTGAGCTCGCTGGCGAACGCCAGGCCACCGGGAATCACGGCGTAGTACAAAGGCTTGATGCCCACGCGATCGCGTACGAGCAACAGCCGGCGCGCGCGCGCGTCCCACAGGCCGAACGCGAACATCCCCCGCAGCCGGCCGACCATGGCCGGGCCCAGCTCTTCGTACAGATGGACCATCACCTCGGTGTCCGTGGCGGAGCGGAACCGATGTCCCGACGACTCGAGCGGAGGACGCAGCTGCTGGAAGTTGTAGATCTCGCCGTTGAAGGTGACCTGCACCTCGCCGGTCTCGTTGCCCATGGGCTGACGACCGGCGTCGGAGAGGTCGATGATGCGCAGCCGGCGATGGCCCAGCCCGATACCCGGGGCGATCCACAGCCCGTCGCCGTCGGGCCCGCGGTGGACCAGGGAAGCGGTCATGCGCCGCAGGAGCGCCTCGTCCACGGGCGCACCTGCGGCCATGGCGATGCCGGCGATGCCGCACACGGTCCTGACCTCCTGTCCGAAGCAGCGAGCGTACCACAGCCGCCGCGGCCGCGCATGCGGCAGCGCCGCGGGAACTGCCCGCTGGCGCGTGTCCAGCGTGTCGGCTACCCTCCGCGGGCCGTGGAACGACTGAGGATCGCCATCCTGGGGACCCGAGGGCTGCCGCCGCTCTACGGCGGCCGGGAGACGGCGACCGACGAGATCGGACGCCGGCTGGCCGCGCGCGGGCACGACGTCGTGGTCTACTGCCGTACCTACAACACGCCGCCGCCGCGCCCGGCGCACTACCACGGTCTGCGCCTGCATCACCTGCCATCGCTGCGCCGCAAGAACCTCGACACGCTCGTGCACATCGTGCTCTCGGCGATGCATGTCGTGCTGCGCGAGCCCGCGCCGGTGGTGCTGCTGTCGGGCTCGGGGACCTCGCTGGTGATCCCCTGGCTGCATCTGTTCGGGCGGCGCACGGTGCTGTGGGTCGACGGCAAGGCCTGGGAGCGGCGCAAGTGGGGACGCTTCGCCCGCTGGTACCTGCAGCGCTCGGCGCGCTTCGGGGTACGCGTCAGCGACGCCATCGTCACCGACACCGAGGTCGCGCACGAGTTCTACGTGCGGGAGATGGGGCGCGACACGGCCTGCATCCCGTACGGCGCCAACATCGAGCGCGTCGAGGCACGCGACGCGTTGGAGCGCTTCGGGCTCCTGCCCCGCGACTACATCCTGTTCGTCGGGCGACTGGTGCCGGAAAAGGGCGTGCCGTTCCTCATGGAGGCGTTCCGCGGGCTGCCGACGCGGCGCAAGCTCGTGATCGTCGGCGACGATCCGTACGACCGCGCGTACGTCGACGGGCTCAAGCGCGCCGCCGACCCCCGCACGGTGTTCACGGGCTACGTGTTCGGAGAGGGCTTCAAGCAGCTGATGCAGCACTGCCGGGTCTACGTGCAGCCCAGCGACGTGGAGGGCACCAGCCCGGTGCTGCTCACGGCTATGGCGTTGGGTCGGCCGGTGATCGTGAACGGCATCCCTGAGAACCGGGCCACGATCGCCCAGGCCGGGCTGGCGTTCCCGCCGGGCGACGTGGCGGCCCTGCGCAGCCTACTGGCCGAGGTTCTCGAGGACGAGCCGCGCCTGTGCGCCCTGGGTGAGGCGGCGCTGGAGCGCGTGCGCGCCCACTACGATTGGGAGGGGATCGCCGACCAGTTCGAGGTGCTGTTCCGCTCGCTCTCCAGCCGTTGAGCGCCATCGCCAGCGCTGGGCGGCGATGGCCGCAGCGCTGTTGGGGTGCGGGAAGGCGCTCAGCTTGCCGGCCGTGGCCACCCACACGTGGCCACGCACCGTCCTTGCCCCCTCTCGGGCAGCGTGGTAACCTGAAGTGCGTACGAGCGGTGAGCGGCGCTCCGGTCCCACGGCACTCCACCCTCGGAGGCGCCCGGAGCACGCCGAGTCCGCGACTCCAGCCGACATGAGCGAGACACCCGACGCCCCCGGGGACCCGTGCCCCTTGGAGCTAGAGACGGAGATGCCGTGGACTTGTCGGTGATCCTGACCTACCGGTGCGACTCCGCCTGCTCCATGTGCTACATCTGGAAGAACCCGACCAATCCGCGGTTCGAGGTGAGCCTGGAGACGCTGAGCAAGCTGCCCGGCGGATTCGATCACCTGAACATCACCGGGGGTGAGCCTACCCTGCGCCGCGACCTGATGGAGATCGTGGATCTGCTGTATCCCAAGACGCACACACTCGAGATCTCCACCAACGGGCTGCACGTCGACAAGCTCGAGCCGGTCCTGCTCAAGTACCCCAACGTGAAGATCCGCATCAGCATCGAGGGGCTCGAGGAGACCAACGACCGCATCCGCGGTGAGAAGGACGGGTTCAAGACGAAGATGGCGGCGATGGAGCGTCTGGTGGCGCTGCGGGGTACCGACCTGGGGTTCGCCACGACCTTCCAGGACGAGAACGTCGACCAGATCGTGGAGATGTACCGCCTCAGCCGCCGCGTGGGCGTGGAGCTGGCGACCTCGGCGTTGCACAACGGCTTCCAGTTCCACAAGGACGACAACTACATGTACGACCGCGTACGCGTTGCGCGGCGTGTTGAGGACCTGGTCACGGAGATGATGCAATCCTGGTCCATCAAGAACTGGTTCCGTGGCTACCTGAACCTGGGCCTGATCGCCAAGATCCTCGGCCACGACCGCCTGATCCCGTGCACCGCCGGCACGATGTTCGCGTTCGTCGATCCGTGGAGCGACGTGTACGCCTGCAACGTCCGCCCCGACCTGCTCATGGGCAACCTGTCCAAGCAGAGCTGGGAGGAGATCATGCGCGGCGAGAAGGCGGTGGCGGCCCGCGCGGAGGTCGCCGCCTGCACGCAAAACTGCTGGATGGTCGCCTCCGCCAAGACGGCCATGCGCAATGAGCGCTTCGCTTCGTTGCCGCGCGCCAAGCCGCTGGCTTGGGTGGTCTCCAACAAGCTGCGCGTCATCTTCAAGCGACCCATCCCGTTCCAGCGCTACGTCGACTATGGACACGTCCACCACGACAACAAGGTCGTGGAACGCCGGTCGTACTTGGAGCACCGCGAGAAGGGTGTCGCCCAGCCCGCGGAGAGCCGCCACTACGGTCAGTTCCCGGAGTTCTACAACCGCTAGGGCGCGGCCCACCGGCGAGGCTTCAGCCATGCACGTGGCCGTGTTGGGCATCAAGGCGCTGCCTGCCACCGGCGGCGCCGATCGCGTGGTCGAGCGATTGCTCGAGCACGCGGCGAGCGAAACCCACTACCACGTCTACCTGCTGCGCACGCCGCAGATTGCGCGCCACTGCGCCCTGAACCTGCACTACGTCTACGTGCCGGCGTGGGGCGGCAAGCACCTGCGCCCGTTCCTGTACTTCCTGCTCTGCACCGCTCACGTGCTGGTGAAGGGGCGCTACGACGTCGCCCACGTCCACAACTCCGACTTCGGGTTCTTCTGCCCGCTGCTGCGGCTCAAGCGCGGTCTGCACATCGTGGGGACCTTCCACGGCGACCCATACCTGCGCGCGAAATGGAGCTGGGCGGCGCGGGCCTACCTGCGCCTCTCGGAGCACTGCTTCGTCCACTTCTGCGACCGGCTGACCTCCGTGTCGCGCTTCAAGGCGTCGGCCCAGGGGCTCTGGAGCCGGTGCGCCATCGAGTACGTTCCCAACGGCGCCGATGGCGGCGAGGGCGCGGGCGGCGACGGCATGGATCCCGGCAACAGCGCGGGCGGCGGCGCACCGGCGCCGGGCCCCGACTGGACGGCGCTGGGCGTGCAGCCCGGGCAGTACCTGCTGTTCGCATGCGGGCGGCTGGACGCGACCAAGGGACTGCACCACCTGCTCGCGGCCTACCGCGACGCGCAGTTGCGGCAGAAGCTGCTGGTGCTCGGGGACTTCTCCCACGACCTGGAGTACTCCCGGCGCATCGAGGCGCTCTGTGCCGGCCTCCCAGGCGTGATCCTGCACAAGCAGCTCTTGCCGCGGGAGCTGCTGCTGCCGGTGGTGCGCGGCTGCCGGGTCTTCGCGTTCCCCTCCGAGGTCGAGGCCATGTCGATGATGCTGCTGGAGGCGGTCTCGTGCCGGGCGTTGGTCGTCTGCTCCGACATCCCCGAGAATCTCGAGGTGGTGGGTGCCGGCTACCGCTACGCCTTCTCACTGCAACGGCCGGGCGACCTGAGCGCGAAGCTGGTGGAGGCGCTGGCCGAGCCGCAGGCCGCTGCGCTCACCGGGTCCATGTATCGCGACGTGATGGGACGCCTGAGCTGGCGGACGATCCAGGAGCGTTACGAGCTCATCTACCGCTCGCTGTGCGCGTCGCGGCCGCTGCACCCGCAGCCCGTGGCGCCCGGCGCGTCGGCATGACGCCGGCGCCTGCACGCGGGCGCGGGATGGGAACCCGACTCGCGCTTTCGTTGTCCACGCTGCTCGTGCTGTGCTTGCTGCTGGAGATCGGGCTGCGTGTGGCCGGAGTCAGCGTGCCCAGCTGGACGCGACCGGATCCGGTGCTGGGCTGGTCGTACGTGCCCGGTGCCGTCTATCGCTTCGCCGCCGCCGAACCCTGTCCGGGATGGGGGTCCAGCGGCCGCATCAACGCCCATGGGCTGCGCGACCGCGACATCGACTATGCCCGCGCTCCGGGCACCTTCCGCATCCTGGCGCTGGGCGACTCGTACACCGAGGGTTTCCAGCTCCCGCTCGAGCAGACGTGGACCAAGCGGCTGGAGGCGCTGCTCAACGCCCGCCGCGACGGGCGCAGCTACGAGGTCGTCAACGCCGGGCGGTCCGGGATGGGGACCACGGCCGAATGCCTCTTCTACGAGCACGAGGGGCGCCGCTACCATCCCGACCTGGTGCTGCTGTTGTTCATCCCCAACGACGTCGCGGACAACTCACGGGCCCTGGCACTGCCCATGGCCTACGGACCCTACTTCCGTCTGGAGGGCAGCGCGCTCGCGCTGGACGAGAGCTTCCGCGAAAGCCGCGGGTACCACGTGCGCACGCTGCTGACGCCGGCCAAGCGTGCGTCGGTCCTGGTCTCGCTGACGCTGCGCGCGGGCAACGAGCTCGCTGCACCGCGCGCGCAGCGCGCGTCATCGAGCGCGGGCGACGGCGGCGTGGCCGCGGGCGATGACGCCGGCGCGGCTGCATGCGCACTCGCCCCCGCCGACGAGGCCAACTTGTGGCTGCCCGACCCTCCGCGCCCCTGGCGGGACGCCCTCACCCTCACCCAGGCGGTGCTGCGGCGGCTCGATGCCGCGGTCCGCTCCGATGGGGCCCGCTTCGTACTCGTCGAGGGGACCACCCGCATGCAGGTCCAGCCGCGCGCCATGGAGCGCGCGCGGCGGCAGCACCCCAGCCTCGACCTGGATCGTGTACACGGGTACCTGGGATCGGTGGCGTTGGGTGAGGGGGCGCTCGACCTGGATCTGGTGCCGATCTTCCGCGCGCGAGCCGCCCGGGGTGACATCGCGCTGCACGGCTGCGCGCAGAACGATGAGGACGGCCACTGGAGTCGCGACGGTCACGCGCTTGCGGCGACGGCCATCGCGGATTTCCTGACATCCTCGGGAGCACTGGAGCCATGAGCGCGTCCCGGGACCGGTGTCGCGGGGGGGAGGCCCCGCGGTCATGAACCTCGGCTTGATCCAGCGCGCGATCCGGCGCCATACCCTCATGAAGGACCGGCCGGCCTACACAGCGCTGCTGGAGCACGTGCGCGTCCACGGGAATGTCTGGGCCGTATCCCAGCGCGAGGTCGCCCGCTGGTGGGAGCAACGCCAGCAGGCGAGCGTGCAACTGCGGCGGATCGATGGCGGGCGTCTGGCCGTCGAATGCGCGCTGGCGGAGGCCGCCGTGGAGGTCGACTCGGCCCGCGTGCTCGTCCCGCCCTTCGAGCTCCCGGTGGCACGGCCGTCGGCGGCCGCGCCCTCCTACGATCCGCGCGTGGCCGACGAGCCGCTGCTGCGCGAAATCCTCGGCCACCTCGGCTACGGCCACGTGCGGTGCGCGGCGCCGGGCGCCACGCCAGTGCTGCCCGCCGCGCGTCTGGACCCGCTGCTGACCGCCCTGCGCGAAAGCGCCACGCGGCACCAGCGCTTCGACGAGGAGCCGCTGTCGCGCATGCGCGGGCTCCTCGCCGAGGGGCACCGCCGCTGCGGGCTGCCGGACCTGCGCCTGTGGCCGTTGCCGCAGCGCGGTGGCAGACCCTACGCGGTGGCGCTTTCGGTGCGCTACGACGTGGACGCGGCGATCCAGAACATGGCGGGGATCCACGCGCTGGAGGACCGCTACGGCGTCCGCAGCACGGCCTACCTGCGCCCGCTGGGGTACTTCTACGGCGCGGCGGAGCTCCGGGCGTATGCCCGAGTGGTAGGCGGCCACGAGCTGGCGCTGCACGGTGAGTTCGTGACTTCGGCAGAGCGGCGGTTCGGCAGCGAGCTGCGCGCTGCGGCCGGGGAGAAGGCGCTCTTGGAAGAGCTGGTCGGCGCCGAGGCATCCGGCATCTGCATGCACGGCGGCGAGCTGCGCACCAACACCACACCCAATACGTGGCGCGCGGTGGAGCAGGCGGGCTTCCGCTACGACACCATGTACCGCAACCGGTACTACCATCCATTGCACTTGCCCGGCGACGGCGCGCTGCGCCGGACGCTGAGCATCGGGCAGCACTTCGCCGACATCAGCGTGGCGTTGGGCCCGGACTTCGCGGAGGAGCTGGCTGCGGCGTTCATCGAGCAGCTGCACCGCGCCGAAGAGGTCGCGGGGGTGTTTGTGCCCGTGATGCACCCGCTGTACTTCGACGTGGCGGCCTACCTGCGGCATCCGCGCAATGGCCTGCGGCTGGCGGCGTTCGTGCCGCGTTTTCTGGCCACCGTGGCGCGCATGCGGCGCGACCAGCTCTACTCCAACCGATGACGGAGGTGACCCGGCACCAGTCGCGCTCGCGGACCTTGGGCGCACGACTCGCCGCCGCTCAACCACGGGCAAGCATCAGGTGTATGCGAACCGGTGATCCGGAGCCGGTCGCGCAGCGGGAGATCGCCCGCGTTGGCGACCAGCGTGGTGCGCGCGGCCCGTGTGCGACCCGCGGGATGGCCAGGCTTCCCAAGCTGTGGTAGGTTTCTTATTCCGCGCAATGGCGCGCGGGCGCGCGTTCTGCGGGGGCGCGCGCCGCGGCGAGGCCGCAAGTCCAAATCCAGCAACGGTCTCCACTCGATGACGTCGGAGACGTCGAGCGCGATGGTTGAGAGCACGCGAACCCTTCGCTCCGGCTTCCTTCGCTCCGCCGCTCGCTTTCCTGATCGTCCGGCCCTTCAGGTGGCCGGTGTGACGCTTAGTTACCGCCAAATGTACGAGCGTGCGTTCTCGCTCGCGGCGACGCTCGACCGGGTCCACCCGTCGCCGGGTAGTGCCCCGCTGACCGCGGTCCTCGCCTATCGCACGCCCACGGCCTACACGGGTATCCTCGGCGCTCTCCTACGTGGGCACGGCTACGTGTCGCTCAGCCGCCTGCTGCCGCCGGAGCGCACGCTGATGATGCTCGAGCGCTCCGGGGCGCGCTGCATGGTGGTCGATCCGGAATCGGTGCCCCATCTGCGCTCGCTGATCCCTCGACTCAAGGAGCCGATGGTCCTGCTGCTGCCGGAGCAGGAGGACGTGGCCGAGCTCGCGGGTGAGTGGCCCACGCACCGGATCCTGGGTCGCGCGGACCTCGACGTCCCGCGCGATTGGGCCCCGGTGCCGGTCGAAGCGAACGCGGTGGCCTATCTCATCTTCACCTCGGGGAGCACCGGCATCCCCAAAGCGGTGATGGCGGCGCACCGCAACGCCCTCGCCTACATCGACGCGGTCGTCGACCACTACGCCGTCACGGAGCAGGACCGATTCTCGCAGACGTTCGAATTGACGTTCGACGGCTCGATCTTCGACCTGTGGGTGGGGTGGGAGCGCGGAGCTTGCTTGTGCGTCCCGACCCAGAAGGAGCTGATCAAGCCCGGAAAGTTCATCCGGGACTCGCGCATCACCATCTGGTTCTCGGTGCCCTCCACCGGCGTGTTCATGCGGCGCCTGGGCATTCTCAAGCCGAATCGCTATCCAACGCTGCGGCACAGCCTCTTCGGAGGCGAGGCGCTGCCGCTGGAGGTGGCGCGGTCATGGGCGCAGGCAGCCAGCAATTCCGCCGTGGAGAATCTCTACGGCCCGACCGAGGTGCTCTGCACCTGCCTGCGCTATCGTTGGGATCCGGAGCGATCGCCGGAGGAATGCGAACAGGGGGTCGTTCCGATCGGATACCCCAACGCCGGGATGACTACGCGGGTTGTCGATGAGGGTCTGCGCGAGGTCGCCGCGGGTGAGTCCGGCGAGCTGCTCCTGTCCGGGCCCCAGGTCACCCTCGGCTACTGGCGGGACCCCGAGCGGACGGCGGCGTCGTTCATCACCTTGCCCGGGGAGGATGTCATCTTCTATCGGACGGGTGATCGGGTGCGCAGGCCGCACGACCACGGCCCGATCCTCTATCTCGGGCGGTTGGATCGCCAATTGCAGATCCACGGGCACCGCGTCGAACTCGGCGAAGTGGAAGCCGCCCTCCGCGAGGCGTCGGGCGTCGACTCCGTGCTGGCCGTCGGCTGGCCGCGCGGCGCCAGCGGGGCCGCGGGTGGGGTGGAGGCGTTCCTGGGCACCGTCGGGGCCGACCCGGAGCTGCTGCGTCGGAAGCTCGCCGCGCGCCTCCCGGACTACATGGTCCCGCGTCGGCTCCACTTCCTTCCCGAGCTGCCGCTGACGCACCACGGGAAGATCGACCAGTTCGCCCTGTTCAAGCTGTTGGAGGAGATGGCATGAGTGTCATCACGGCGGAAGCGGTCCGAGCCCTCTTGCTGGAGAGATTCGCGAGCTCACTCGCCGCGAAGGGTCTCGAGCCCGCGCAAGTGCCCGACGATTTCGATCTCCTCACCGAAGGGGTCATCGATTCGCTCGGGATCCTTGAGATGATCTCGGCCATCGAGCATCGGTTTGGACTCGCGATCGATTTCGAGGATCTGGACGCCGAGGAGCTGACGATCCTCGGCCCCCTCTGTCGTTACGTTGAGGGAAAGAGCCGGGCGGCGACCAGCGGCGGCGCGTAACGTGGTCGCATCGGTGGCATTAAACGGGAACCAGGACCGGATGGGCCAATGAGACGTGGCGCGCTATGGGCGCTCAAGAATCGCGTGTTGCAGATCCTGGTGCGGTATTCTCCGGGCGCCAGGACCGTTCGTGTGTGGATGCACCGCCGGCGCGGGGTGAAGATCGGCGAGCGCGTCTTCATCGGCACCGACGCGCTGATCGAGACGTCGCGTCCCTTCCTGGTCTCCATTGGCAACGGTGTGGACGTCGGGATCCGGTCGATGATCCTGGCCCACTTCCAGGGGGCAATCAAGGCCGACGTCAAGGGCCACCCGGAGGACGCCATCTCGGTGCGCATCGAGGACGAGGCCTTCATCGGACCGGGCGCTATCATCCTGCCGAATGTGACGATCGGGTACGGCGCAGTAGTGATGGCCGGCAGTGTCGTTACGCGCTCCGTTCCGCCGCTGACCATGGTGCAGGGCAACCCAGCGAAGCCGGTTGCGAAGTGCAGCGGCCCGATCCTCTCCATGACCCCGGCCGAGTTCTACAAGACGCTCAAGCCCATCCGGACCGAAGAGCAGAAGTAGAGAGCGCTGGACGGCGTGGCCCGCGGTCCCGGTTCACGCGCCCCTCGGTTCGCGAAGCAGCTCGGTCTGGATGTAGTCCGCCAGCGCTTCCCGCCATCCCCGCATGGGCGGCAGCCCGATCAGGCGGGCGTGCAGCCCCTCCAACGCCTCCAGCCGCGGACGCGGGGCGGGCAGCGGGAACTCCGCGGAGCCGCACGGGTCCACGCGGCAGCCGGCGATGCGCGCGTACTCCACGATCGCCTGCGCCATCTCGTAACGCGTGCAGCACCCTTCGTTGGCCGCGTGGTAGGTACCGAAGCGCCCGGTGGCCAGCAGCTCCAGGCAGCGGGCGCTGATGTCGCGCGTATAGGTCGGCGACCCGCTCTTGTCGTCTACGGCGCGTAACACGGGCTTCGCCCGGGCCTGGTCGACCATCTTGGCCACGAACTTCTTGTCCTCTGGCCCGCCGCCGAACATCCAGCCGGCGCGCACGATGTAGTGCTGGGGCCACAGCTCACGGACGATGAGCTCCCCCTGCCACTTGCTGCGGCTGTAGATGCTTTGGGGATTGGGCACGTCGAACTCGTGATAGGGGGTGGGCTTCTCGCCGTCGAACACACTGCCGGTGGAGATGTAGACCAGGGGCAGAGCGCGCTGCCGGCAGTGCAGCGCCACGTTCTGCGTCCCCACGGCGTTCACCCGCCAGGCCTGCTCGGGGTTAAGCTCGCAGTCATCCACGTTGGTCATCGCCGCCAGATGGAGCACGGCGTCGGGGTGGAACGCCTCGAAGGCGTGCTCCAGCGCCGCGTGATCGGTGACGTCGAGGCGATCCTGCGGATCGCGCGCCAGTCGCGCGACGTCGGTCGGCCACGCGTCGTGCCCGGCGGCCTCGGCCAGCGCGCGCAGGTCGCGCCCCATCATCCCCTGGGCTCCGGTGATCAGCAGGCGCATCGCAGACCTCGCACGCTACAGGACGGTGGCCGCGCCGCGGGCGCGGGCCACGGTGCCGCCGCGACGGCCGCGGCCGCGTGCAGAGTCGACGGCGCGCGGCGTATGGTGGTCAGACGGTTACCATAGCAGGGGAGGTGCCGAGTGGACAGACGCGCAACGCCCCGCCGATCGCCGGGGGCGGCCCCGGCGGCCGCCGCTGCGCCGACTCCCGCAGGCGCCCGCGCGGCCCGTCCTCAGGTTGCCCGCAACTGTTTGTGCACAATGGAGTTGCGCTCTGATCGGCCTAGAGGTTCGCGCCTGGAAGCGGCCTTCCATTGGCGATTTGGGCTGTGCTATACTCGCTCGGTCATGCAGACACAAGCCCCGCTGATCCCGTTTCTGGATCTCGCCGCCCAGAACGAGCCTCTCCGTGCGCAGATCGATGCAGCCATCCGGGCCGTCATCGATCGCAACGCATTCATCCTGGGTCCCGCCACCACCGCCTTCGAGAGCCGCTTCGCCGAATTCTGCGAAGCGCGGCAGTGCATGGGCGTGAGCTCGGGCATCGACGCGCTGCAGCTGGCGCTACGGGCGTGCGGGATCGGCCCCGGGGATGAGGTCATCACGGTTCCCAACACGTTCGTGGCCACGGTGGAGGCGATCGCGCTGGCGGGCGCCACTCCCGTGCTAGCGGACGTGGACCCCCGCACCTGGCTGATGGACGCGGCGGCGGTCGAGGCGCGCATCACGCGCAAGACGGCGGCCGTCATGGCGGTACACCTGTACGGTTTTCCCGCCGACCTCGTGGCGCTGCGCGCTCTGGCGCGGCGGCACGGGATCCTGCTGTTGGAGGACGCCGCGCAGGCCCACGGCGCGCGCCTCCACGGCCGGCGTATCGGCAGCGGGAGCAAGGCCGCAGCGTTCAGCTTCTACCCGGGCAAGAACCTGGGAGCGTTCGGGGACGCGGGAGCGTTGGTGACCGACGATCCGGAGATCGCGGCCAAGGTGGCGGCCCTGCGCCATCACGGGCAGCGGGAGAAGAATGTCCACAGCCTCGTCGGGACCACGGCGCGGCTGGACAGCCTCCAGGCGGCCGTCCTGGGGGTCAAGCTGGCGCACCTGGACGGATGGAACGCGCGGCGGCGCGAACACGCCGCCCGGTATCGGGACCTCCTCGCCGGATCCCGCTATCGCTGGCCCCAGGCCGTGGAGGGTGCCGAGCCCGTCCACCATCTGTTCGTCGTGAATCATCCCGAGGCGCCGCGCGTGAAGGCCCAGCTCACCGAGAGCGGGATTGGCTGGGGAGAGCACTATCCCCGGGCGATCCACCTCCATCCGGCCTTCGCGCACCTTGGCTCGCCGGGGCAGTTCCCGGTGGCCGAGGTCATCTGCGCGAACATCATCTCGCTGCCAATGTACGCGGAGATGGAGCCCGAGATGGTCGACCACGTCTGCGAGGTGCTGTTGGCAGCGGATCGTTAGGGGAGCGTGGAGCGATTTTCCTGCAGAAAGGCAGGTTGTCCGACATAGCGACTGGTTCAGCTGACGAGGTGGAAGGGCGTTAAACCCATCCAGACACCCAGGTTGTTCACAGCTGAGGGACGGCTCCAGAGATGAAGGAAGACGCGACTGCCTTGAACCTTGCCACCACCGAACGAGCCCTGGACGCTGTCGACACGTTTGCCCTTCGGATCGGCGTCCCCACCCACAGTCAGGTCGAGCTCGCGTTCAAGCGCGCCATCGATGTCGCCGCCGCGTTGACGATCTACACGGTCGGCGCCCCCGTGCTCGCCGCGATCGCCCTGATGGTGAAGATCACGAGCCGCGGTCCGGTCTTCTTCCGGCAGATCCGCCTGGGGAAGGACGGAAAGCCGTTCGTGTTCTACAAGTTCCGCACGATGCAGCACAACAGCGATGATGCCGTGCACCGGAACTTCGCCCAGCGTTTCATCAACGGCCACATGGACGGCGACCACAGCCGGCCCTACAAGATGGTGCGCGATCCGCGCGTTACCTTGTTCGGGGCGTTTCTGCGCAAGACGAGCCTCGACGAGCTGCCGCAGTTCTGGAATGTCCTGCGCGGCGAGATGAGCCTGGTGGGTCCGCGCCCGCCCATCGCCTACGAGCTCGCGCACTACCAAGAGTGGCACAAGGATCGCTTGAAGGCCAAGCCGGGTTTGACCGGACTCTGGCAGGTCAGCGGCCGGAGCATGGTTCCCTTCGACGAGATGGTGATGCTGGACCTCCACTACATCGCCAACTGGAGCCTGGCCCTGGACCTCAAGATCATCCTGAAGACCTTCCCCGTTCTCCTGCGAGGTGAAGGGGCCTACTGAGCTTCGTGCCGGGCGCGGGCCCGGCACGAGTGCCACTGGAGAGGCAGACGTGAGCGCTCCCATTCGGGTTGGGGTCGTTGGGGTAGGGTACTGGGGCCCGAATCTCGTCCGGAATTTCTCACAGATTCCGGGAGCGGCGACCAAATGGGCCGTCGACCTCAACGAAGAGCGGCTGGCCCATATGCGCAACCTCTACCCGAGCCTGCGCACGAGCACGCGCTACGCCGACATTCTCGAGGACCCCGAGATCGCGGCCGTGGTGATCGCCACCCCGGTGTGCACCCATTCCGAGCTGACGTGCAAGGCTCTGGATGCCGGCAAGCACGTTTTCGTCGAGAAGCCCATGGCCTCCTCGGTGGACGAGTGCCGCCGCATGATCGACGCTGCCGACCGCAACCGGCGCTTCCTGATGGTCGGCCACACCTTCCTGTTCAACTCCGGGATCCACCACATCAAGCAGCTGATCGACCGGGGAGAGCTGGGGCAGATCTTCTACATCCACGTCACGCGGGTGAACCTCGGACTGTTCCGCGAGGACGTCAATGTGGTGTGGGATCTCGCGCCGCACGACGTGGCGATCATCAACTGGCTGCTGGGACACGGGCCCGTGCGGGTCAACGCCCTGGGCACGGCGTACGTCCAGCCGGGCATCGAGGATGTGGCCTTCGTCCACATGGAGTATCCTGAGAAGGTCACCGCCCACCTGCACGTGAGTTGGCTGGACCCCAACAAGATCCGCAAGCTCACGGTGGTGGGCAGCAAGAAGATGCTCGTCTACGACGACGTCTCCAACGTGGAGAAGCTGCGGGTCTACGACAAGGGCGTGAACGTACTTCCGCACTACGACACCTTCGGCGAGTTCCAGCTCAGCTACCGGTACGGCGACATCGTCCTGCCCCGCATCGACGACAGCGAGCCCTTGAAGAACGAGGCCGAGCACTTCATCCAGTGCATCCGCGACGGGAAGTCGCCGTCCAGCGATGGGCGGAGCGGGCTCGAGGTGGTGGAGGTGCTCGAGGCGGCATGTCGATCGATCCGGGAAGGCGGCGCGGCGCACCGCCTCAACGGCGTGGGGACCCCGCGCTGACTCCCCGCTCCCCGGAGCGGCTGCGAGTCGAGTTCCTCGTCAACAGCCTGGTGATCGGCGGGTCCGAGCGGGTGGTCGAGGCCCTGTGCTGCGATCTGCCCGCCCACGGCATCGACGTGGGCGTGGGCTGCCTGCGCGCCCCCGGGCCGGTGGGGGAGGCGCTGCAGGCGCGCGGTGTCGCGCTGCGCGGCGAGCTGGCCCCTGCGCGGACCGACCCACGCGCGCTTTGGGCCCTGCGCGCCCACCTGCGGCGCGTCGCGGCCGACGTGGTCTACGTGCTCGACCACTCCAATGCGCTGCTGTATGGACGGTTGGCCGCGCGCCTGGCCGGCGTTCGCGCTCAGGTCTGCGCCGTGCACCGCACCGGCCGCGCCGATGGGCGCCCCAGCCTATCGCGCGCCGACCGGCTGCTCATGCCGCTGAGCGATCGCGTCATCGCCGTCAGCCACACGCACGCGCGCTACCTCGCCGAGCATGAACGGGTCGACCCGGCCCGTCTGGTCGTCATCCACAACGGAGTCGATCCCGCGGCATTCTCACCGCCGCTCCATGGCGAGGAGCGCGCCCGGCGCCGCGCACACCTCGGTCTGCCCGCCGATCGTCCCGTGATCGGCATCGTGGCGGCGCTGCGCCCGGAGAAGGACCACCGCTCGTTGCTCGCCGCGCTGGCGCAGTTGCGCGGGCCCACTCCCCCGCACCTGGCGGTGGTGGGGGACGGGGCGCTGGCTGGCGAGCTGCGCGAGCACGCCAGCGCGCTGGGGGTCGGCGAGCGCGTGCGCTGGTTCGGGCAGCGCGGCGATGTTCCGGCGATCCTGGCCTGCCTGGATGCGCTGGCGCTCGCGTCGCGGCCGGTGGTGGAGACCTTCCCGCTGTGCGTTCTTGAGGCCATGGCCGCGTGTCTGCCCGTGGTCGCGACCGACGTCGGCTCGCTGCGCGAGATGCTCGAGGAAGGCGTCAGCGGACGGCTGGTGCCCCCGGGCGATCCGGGGGCGATGGCGCAAGCGCTGGCCGGGCTGCTCGGCGCGCCGGAAGCGGCCCGCGCCATGGGCCGGCGTGGACACGAGCGCTTGTTGGCGGCGTTCACGCGGGAGAGGATGGTCGCGCAGACCGCGCAGCTGTTGCGGTCGCTCGCGTCCGAGGGGGAGGGCCAGCGTGGCTGACCTGGCAGGGGCGCTGTCGGCCTACTTGCACGGTCTGGGCGAACGCCTGGGGCCGCAGCTGCAGGCCGCAGTCGCGCGCCTGGAGCACGCCTACACGCCCGAGCTCCTGGAAGCGGTGCAGTACACGCTGCTGGCCGGCGGCAAGCGCGTGCGTCCGGCGGTGGTGGAGCTCTGGGCGCAGAGTGTGGGCCGGCCGCGCCCCGCAGAGGTGATGGCGGCGGCGATGGCCGCGGAGCTGATCCACACCTCTTCGCTCGTCCTGGACGACCTGCCCAGCATGGACGACGCGCGCACGCGCCGCGGACGCCCGTGCTGCCACGTGCGGTTCGGTGTCGACACGGCGATCCTGGCCGCCAACGCCCAGCTCATGCTCGCCTTCGAGCTGCTGGGCGGCCTCGACGCAGGCCACGGCGGGCTGGGCGCCACCGCGCTGCTGGCCGACGCGGTCGGCGTGCGGGGCATGATCGGCGGACAGCACGTGGACCTGCGATTGCCCGCGCAGCAGCGCGACCTGGTGCGCCTGGAGTACATCCACAGTCACAAGACCGGAGCGTTGTTCGTGGCGTGCGCGCGGCTGGGCGCGCGCCTGGGCGAGGCCAGCGCGGGCGAGGAGGAGCTGGCCGCGCACTACGCGCGCAATCTGGGCCTGGCCTTCCAGATCAAGGACGACCTGCTCGACGCCACGGGGCACGCCGCCGAGATGGGCAAGGACGCGCGCCAGGACCGCGGCAAGCCGACCTTCGTGGCCTGCCTGGGTTACGCCGAGAGCGAAGAGATCATGCGGCGGTTGCTGGACACCGCGCGTGCTGCGCTCGATCGGTTGCCGGCGGCCAGCGCGCACCTGCGGTCGCTGTGCGACTACCTCGCCGCACGCCGGAGTTGAGCCGATGGGCGATGAGCGCGGCGGCGATCCCAAGCGTCTCGAGCAGGGCCTGCGCCAACTGCGCGCGCTGGGCTACCTGCAATCGCCGGCCGAGGTGTTCGTCGCGCGGCGGATGCCGCGGCGCGGGGGCGCGCTGCGCTCCACGCTCGCCGTCGGCACCTGGGTCGGGGGTGGGGGCGGAGGCGCCGTGGGGCTCCTGCTGTGGCTCGCCGCGCTGTTGGCCAGCCCGGGGCTGATCGACCGGCCGGGCGAGGCGGGCTGGCTGCTGCTGCAGATGGTGGCCGTGGTAGCCCTGGGCGGCGCGTTGCTGGTGTGCGCGGTGACCTGGCCGCTGTTCGTGAGGATGCCGCAGAGCGACCACGCACGCGGCACGCGCCTGGTGCGCGCGTCGCTCTTGCTGACGGCGCTGCTGGTCGCGGCGTACGTGGCCGACGTGCTCGGCCGCCATCTGCTGCAAGGCCTCCCCCGCTCGCTGTGGCCCGCGGTGCTGGTGGGGCTCGCGGCGCTGGCGGCGACCGTGGGCTCGTGGTTGGCGGAGCTGATGGCCGTGATGGTGGCCGCCGCGCGCCTGCGCGTGGCGCGCGAGCCGGCGCAGTCACCGCAGCCGCGCGCGCCGGCAGGGTTGCTCTGGCTGCCCGGGCTGTGCGTTGCCCTGGTCCTGCTGGGCTTTGGACCGTACACGCAGCTGCGCCCCGTGCCGCGCCTGGACGAGCTGCCAAAGCCGCCCACCGCCGCGATCGCAGGGCCGTTGCTGGTCGTGGCCATCGACGGCCTCGCGCTGTCCGACGTCCAGGAGCTCGCTGCGCACGCGCCGGCATCGCTGTTGGGCGTGTGTGGGGCGCAGGCGCGCTCGCTGCGCGCCGACCGGGCCGCGCGCGCGCCGACCGCGTTCTGGAACGAGATCGCCACCGGTCTCCCGGCGCGCATCCACGGCCTCTCGGGGGCGGCCGCCACGCTGCCGGTCGGCGTCCGCGGTGAGGTGTCGGGCCTGCTCCGGGATCCGGTGCTGTCGACGGTCTCGCAGCGCTTGTTGCCGGGCGTGGGCCTGGGCCGCTTGCAGGCCTCCGACCAACGGGAGCTGCTGCGGCCGCCGTTCTGGGAGATCGCGACCTGGGCTGGACGCCGCGTCCTGGTCGTCAACTGGTGGGCGACCTATCCGGCCGCTCAGCACCCGCCGCTGGAGGTGGTGACGGATCGCTGGTTCCTGCGCCTGTGGGACGGCGATCCAGCCGCGCTCGCTGACTCGCTGCTGTCCGCCCCGCGCGACCTGGCGGCCCAGCTCCTGGGCGGCATGCGTGACGCGGCTGCGCTGCTGGAGTTGGCGGCGCAGCGGCGCCTCCAGCTGCCCGCCGCGGCGGCGGGCGACTCGCTGCTGGCGTTGGACGCCCCTGGAGCCGATGCGGGGGCGGCGGCGCTCTCCGGGGCGTGGCGCTACGCGACCTCCTCCGACGCTCTCCACGTGGCACTGGCGCAGGCGGCGCTCGGCCACGCTTCGCGCGACGTCGTTGTGGTCCACCTCAACGGGCTGGACATCCTCGACCGTCGTGTGAACGCGCTTGCGCGCTCTGCAGGGCGCAGCGCTGGGGTCGACCCGCAGGGGCGGCGCCGGTCGGTGCAGCTGCGCGATCTGTACATCCGCTATCTGGACGCCCTGCTGCAGCCGCTGGCGCGCGCGGCGCCAGCGGGGCGTCTGTTGCTGGTGGGATCCGCCGAGCGAGAGCCCGGACGCGAGGTGTGGGCGTGGGCTACGGGACCCGCAGTGCTCGAGCCTTCCACCGACTCGATGTGGGAGCTGGTCTCGGTCTTGCTGGCCGACCTGGGGATTCCGCCGTCGCGGGAGATGCACGCGCCGTGGCCACCGGCCGAGCGTACCGGCGCTTGGGCGCTCCCCCGCCCCGCCACCTACGGGCAGCGGCCGGACTGGACGCCGCGCGTGGGGAGGGCGCGTCAGGATCTGGAGGGGCTACGCAGCCTCGGGTATATTGGCGTCGACTGAACGGCGCGCGGCCAACGCGGGAGGTGACGGATGGTGCACCCGAGGATTCCCGGTGTGGTGGTGACGGTGATGGTCTGGGCGCTGCTGGGCGGCTGCGCGGCGCGACCGGGCCAGGGCGTCAGTCGCGACGCGGCGCAGACACCGCCGGCAGCGGTAAAGCCGGCCGGCGAAGGTCCGGGAACCGGCTACCGCGTGGGGGAGGAGGGCACGACCGCGCCGGGCAGCGACGTCGAGTTCAAGGAGGACGACCTCCCCAAGGCGCCCGAGGACATCGTGGCGACTCCGGTCACGGAGACGCCGCCGGCGCAGACGACCCTGCCGGAGGAGTTCGCGCCGCCGGCCCCCGGGACCCCGGCGCCCGCGACGACGAGCCCTACGATCACGGGCCCTGCGATGTCGAGCACGTCGAAGGTCGAGCCCTCCGTGACGACGCCGGTGCCGCCCTCCGTGCCCGTCCCCGTGCCTCCGGCGCAGGAGCGCCATGAGCTGGGGTTCCGCGTGCAGCTCTACGCCGGCGAGGACCGCGTCCAGGCCGAGCGTGTGGCGCGCGAGGCGCGCACGCGCCTGGGGGTGGTCGTGTACATCCAATTCGAGGCGCCGTACTACAAGGCGCGGGCCGGCGATTTCGCCGACCGCGCGGCGGCGCTCTTGCTGCGCGACCGGGCGCGGTCCTACGGCTACCCGCAAGCGTGGGTCGTCACCACCCCGATCCGCAGCGCGACGGCGCCGTAGCCGCTGGGAGCGCGTTGGCAATGGACCCCTTGACGCGCGCCCGGCATCGGCTAGAATTAGGGTCCCGGTAGGGCGCGCGGATCGCCCAACGCCTTGCTGGGAGCGGGAATAGCTCAGTTGGTAGAGCACTACCTTGCCAAGGTAGATGTCGCGGGTTCGAGCCCCGTTTCCCGCTCCAATCTTCTCGCAGGCGGCATAGCCAAGTGGCAAGGCGACGGTTTGCAAAACCGTTATCCCCAGTTCGAATCTGGGTGCCGCCTCCAGCCTGTGGGCTCGCAAACGAGCCCGCACCGATGGTTCGGGACGGCGTCCATGCCGTCGGGGAACGCGGGACGCGGACGGCCTGGACACGTCGTCCGCGTCTTCGTGTCCAGGGAGAGTTCGATCGGTGATCTCCAGGGGCCCGCTCTCCGCCGCTGTGTCGTGGACGTCCTGAGGTCGGGGGCCCGGGTGGCGGAATCGGTAGACGCGGCGGGCTTAAACCCCGCTGAGGGGTTCCCCTCGTAAGGGTTCGAGTCCCTTCCCGGGCAGATCCGAAGCGCGCCGTCGCGCGGGGACCCGCCCGTACGCACGCATGCGCATCGCCTACCTCAGCATCGGGCGCCACCTCCACACCGAGCGCTGGATCCGCTACTTCGCCCAGCGCGGACACGAGTGCCACCTGCTGACCGTGCAGCCTGGGCCCATGGCGGATGTGCAGGTCCACGACATCCGCAACGGGGGACTCGGCAAGCCACACCGCTACTGGCGCAGCCTGCAGCGCGTGCGTGACGTCCTGGCGCGCGTGCGCCCGGATCTGCTGCACACCCACTTCCTCACCGGCTACGGCTACCTGGGCGACTGGAGCCGCTTCCACCCCAACCTGCTGACGGTGTGGGGCGATGACGTCTACGTGACGCCGCACGAGACGCGGCTCAAGGGCTTGCTGGCCCGCCGCGCGTTGCGCTCGGCCGACGCCCTCACCGGCGACTCGCGCGACATCCTGGAGTGCTGCGTGCGCCTGGGTGCCGATCCTGCCCGCGCCTTCGAGGTGCAGTGGGGCGTGGACCTGGGTGTGTTCCGCCGCGACCGGTCCACCGGCGTGCGGGCCGAGCTGGCGCTGCCGCCCGAGGCCCCCGTGCTGCTCAGTGCGCGCAGCTTCACCCAGCCGTATTACAATCTCGACATCATCATCGCAGCGGCGGCGCGGGTCGTGGCCGCCCGCCCCGACGTGCGGATCATCTTCGCTGGGTACGAAGGGGATCAGCAGCCGTTCATCGAGCGCGCGCGCGCCGCCGGCCTTGATGGCGTGGCGCGTTTCGTGGGGCGTATTCCCCACGAGCGCTTCGCCGATTACTTGGCGGCCTCCGACGTGTTCATCACGGTGCCTTCAGTGGACGCCACGGCCGTGTCGCTGCTGGAGGCGATGGCCTGCGGCTGTTCGATCGTCGTCAGCGCGCTGCCGAGCGCTCTGGAGTGGATCCGCGACGGCGACAACGGGGCGGTCGTCCCGCCGCGCGACGTGGACGCGCTGGTGGCGGCGCTGCTGCAGCTGGTGGAGCGACCGGAGTTGCGCCGCCGCTACGGCGAGCGCTGCGCCCAGGAGGCGGCCCTGCGCGCCGATCACTTCGTGCACATGCAGCGCGTGGAGGGGCTCTACCGTCACTTGGTCGAGGGCGCGCCGCTGCCCGATGATCTGCGCTCGCTGGCGCAGCAACGCAGCCGATGATCAGCGTCGTCATCCCCACCTACCGCAAGCCGGCGTTGCTGCGGCGAACGCTGGAAGCCCTGCTGCCCCAGACCGCGGCGCTGGCGGGGGGCTGCGAGCTCGTGGTCGTGGACGATGGCTCCGCAGACGAGACGGCTGCCGTGCTCGAGGCGCTGCAGTCGCGCCTGCCGCTGTGCGTGCAACGGCCGCCGCGCAACGAGGGACGGGCGAAGGCGCGCAACCGCGGCTGGCGCGCCGCGCGCGGTGAGACCGTGCTGTTCCTCGACGACGATATCCTGCTCGAGCCGGGAGCGCTGGCAGCCCACGTTCGAGCCCAGGCGCAGCTGCCCGCGGCGTATCTGGGGCTGGTCGTGACCGCGCCGGAGGTGGTCGACTCGCCTCTGTTCGGCTACCTGGACACGCGCGGGATCGCCAAGCGGCCGGCCGGCGGGCCGGTGCCGGCGCGCTACTTCCTCACGCAGAATGCGTCGGTGCCGCGCGCCGCACTGGAGCGCGTCGGCGGGTTCGACGAGGCGTTCGGCGCGTACGGGTTCGAGGACATGGAGCTCGCCTTCCGCCTCGAGGAGAGAGTGGGGCTGCGTTTCTTCAGCGTGGACGGAGCGCGCGGCGAGCACATCCACCACCACACGCTGGCACAGTACCTGGAGAAGAAGCGGTCGTGCGGGCGCGTCACGCTTGCGTTGTTGCGCGAGCGGCACCCCGCCCGCATGTGCGAGATGCAGCTGGACCTGCTGCCCGGCATGGGCGGTGGGGGCGGGCCCCAGCGCGCGCTGCTGCGCGCGCTGCTGCGGGCGAGCTTCGCGGCAGGGGCCCCTCGCCCGGTTCGGGCATGGCTCTACGGCGGCGGCGTTCGCCTGCCGCGTCGCGTACGCCACCGACTGTACGACTATCTCGTACTGGCGGCGTACGCGGACGGAATCCGCGAGCGCGACATGCCAAGTTGACAATGTCATGACATGTTGGCATCTTCACGGTGTCCAATCGCCGGGTGCCCGCGGGCGGTCCACAGACGTAACGGATTCAATGAGAATTGGTTATATCTCTGGACCGCGTGTGGCACGTGGATTGTAGGTGTCACCGTGCGCTGGTGTCCGAACGCGTCGCTGGGATGCCTGGCGCCGGTGGCCGAGGGGGCGCTAGCAGAGGGTTGCCGGACACACGGATGCGCGCAGTGGCGTCGTCCAACACGGGAGTGAGATCGTGGGCAAGATCATCGGAATCGACCTGGGGACTACCAACAGCTGCGTGGCCGTCGTCGAGGGGAACGACGTCACCGTCATTCCCAACGCCGAGGGGCAGAAGACCACGCCGTCGGTCGTCGCCTGGAACAAGGACGGCCAGCGGATCGTGGGCGTCGTCGCCAAGCGTCAGGCGGTGACGCAGCCCCAGCAGACGATCTACTCCATCAAGCGCTTCATGGGGCGCCGGTACGAGGAGGTCGCCCGCGAGATCAAGGAGGTCCCCTACGAGGTCGCCCGTGCCGGTGACGCGGTGGGGGTGAAGGTGCCCGCAGGGCAGTTCACGCCCCAGGAGATCTCGGCTGCCATCCTCCAGAAGATGAAGGAGACGGCGGAGGCATACCTCGGCGAGACGGTGACCGACGCCGTCATCACCGTGCCCGCCTATTTCAACGATGCGCAGCGGCAGGCCACCAAGGACGCCGGCCGGATCGCCGGGCTGGAGGTCAAGCGCATCATCAACGAGCCCACCGCCGCCTCGCTGGCCTACGGCCTCGACAAGAAGAAGAACGAGACGATCGCCGTCTACGACCTGGGCGGCGGCACGTTCGACATCTCGATCCTGGAGCTGGGCGAAGGCGTGTTCGAGGTGCGCTCGACCAACGGCGACACGCATCTGGGCGGCGACGATTTCGACCAGGAGATCATCGAGTGGCTGGTGCGCGAGTTCAAGGCCAACCACGGCATCGACCTGAGCAAGGACCCCATGGCGCTCCAACGCCTGAAGGAGGCCGCCGAGCGCGCCAAGTGCGAGCTCTCCAGCTCCACGCAGACCGAGATCAACCTCCCGTTCATCACGGCGGACGCCTCGGGTCCCAAGCACCTGACGGTCACCCTGACGCGCAGCCGCTTCGAGCAGCTGGTCGATCAACTCATCCAGCGCACCGTGGACCCCTGCCACAAGGCGCTGGCCGACGCCGGGCTGTCACCCAGCGACATCGACGAAGCGATCCTGGTGGGCGGCTCCACCCGCATCCCCGCCGTGCAGGCCAAGGTCAAGGAGCTCTTCGGGAAGGAGCCCAACCGCTCCGTGAACCCCGACGAGGCCGTGGCGATCGGGGCGGCGATCCAGGGCGGAGTGCTCTCGGGCGAGTCGCACCTGCGCGAGGTGGTGCTGCTGGACGTGACGCCGCTCTCGCTCGGCATCGAGACCCTGGGCGGGGTCTCCACCAAGCTCATCGAGCGCAACACGACCATCCCCACCCGCAAGGGCCAGGTCTTCTCCACGGCCGACGACAACCAGAGCGTCGTCGACATCCACGTGTTGCAGGGCGAGCGCGAGATGGCCAGCGACAACAAGTCGATCGGGCGCTTCCAGCTCACCGGGATCCCGCCCGCGCCGCGCGGCGTCCCACAGATCGAGGTCACCTTCGACATCGACGCCAACGGCATCCTGAGCGTGAGCGCCAAAGACAAGGCGACGGGCAAGGAGCAGTCCATCAAGATCCAGGCGTCTGGCGGCCTCTCCCATCCGGAGATCGAGCGGATGGTCAAGGATGCCGAGTCGCACGCGGCCGAGGATCGGTCGTGGCGCGAGAAGGTCGATGTCCGCAACAACGCCGACAGCCTCGTCTATCAGGCGCGCAAGATGTTGAGCGACCTGGGCGACAAGCTCGAGGCCTCCGCCAAGGACGAAGTGCAGACCGCGATCGGCGATGTGGAGCAGGTGTTGCGCGGCGATGACGTCGGGACGATCAAGCAGCGGGCCGAGGCCCTCAGCCGGGCGCTGCACAAAGCCAGCCAAAAGGCCTACGAGGCCGCCGCGGGCGCCGCAACGGGCGGAGCGGCAGGGGCGGCTGGCGGACCGTCCGGCGGCGGACGGCCGACCGGGGCAGACGGTGCCGCAGGCGGGGAGGGCCCCACCGGGGCAGGACCGGACCGGCCGGTGGAGGCGGACTTCGAGGTGGTCGACGACGAGAAGACGTAGCCGGCGAGGTCCGTCGGGCCTACGCGCGGCACCCGTCGCCGGCGGGGTTGTGCCGGGCGGCGGCGAGCGCCGGGCGCGGCCGGAAGGGCCTCCGCGCGCGTGTAGGGCAGGTGGCGCTGCGGTCTTGACAACGATCGGCCGCTTACGCATACTATCCGGCTTTCCGTGGCGCAGGGGAGGCCGCTCCTGGCGCGGAATCCCGTGGGCGGGTTGTGGATTTCTTGTGGATTTGCACCCCTCTTGGAACCTGCCCGCGTTGCCGACGTTGATGAATGGTGAGCGGGCTGTGCGCGGCGATGGCACCGCGGCGGCAGCCCCCCGGACCGGCAGGCAAGGCGCGGGCTGGTTCGGTCGCCCCTGCGAGCGCCGGCACCGCCCCGATAGCGCGAGCTCGGGACGGAATACATGGCCGGGGGGCCGCAAGCCCCGAGGCTGACGCATCGCGGTGGAGGTTACAGAGGTCATGTACGAAGTCGAGAGAAGTCCGGACCGGCGCCAGGACCAGGCGCTGCAGCACTACCTCAAGGTCATTGGTCGGTACCCGCTGCTGACCAAGGAGCAGGAGTTCGAGCTCGCGCGGCGCATCCGCAACGGCGATCATCCGGCGCTCGAGAAGCTGGTGTACTCCAACCTGCGCTTCGTTGTGAGCGTAGCGAAGCGCTACGTGGGTCACGGGCTGAGCTTCCTGGACCTGATCGCCGAGGGGAATGTCGGTCTGATCACGGCGGCGCACCGTTTCGACGAGCGGCGCAACTTCCGGTTCATCAGCTACGCCGTGTGGTGGATTCGCCAGGCGATCCAGAAGGCGCTGGCCGAGCAGACCCATACCGTGCGCCTGCCCATCAATCGCGCGCAGCAGGCCCAGAAGCTTCGCAAGATCAACAACCGGCTCGAGCAGAAGCGCGGCGGGGCGGTCCACGAGGAGCAGCTGGCCAAGGAGCTGGACATCTCGGTGACCAAGCTCAACGAGATCAATGCCGTGCTGCGCCCGCTGCTCTCCCTCGACGAGAGCCTGCACGACGAGGACAGCCAGCCGCTGCAGGAGATCCTGGCCGACCCCGACGAGGCGACGCCCGAGGACAGCTTCGTGCAGGACGAGCTGCGGCTGCAGCTGGACACGGCGATGAAGAAGCTGACCGACCGGGAGCGCGATATCGTGGTGCGCTACTACGGGCTGGAGGGGGAAGAGTGCACCTCGCTGGAGGCGATCGGCGATGACATCAACCTCTCGCGAGAGCGCGTGCGGCAGATCCGCAATGACGCGCTGCGCAAGATGCGCCACGCCGTCGCCGGAGCCGGGCTGGGCGACTACTTGTCGTAGCCGGCAACCCGGTGCGACGCAGTGATCGTGCGCAAGGGCCCGCCGCCGGCGGGCCCTTGGTGCATGCCCGCGGGGAGAACGAGGATGACGGTGCGGGTGCTGTATTTCTCCAGCGCGGCCGACCTGGCGGGGGTGCAGCAGGAGACGCTCGACCTGGGCGGGCCCTGCACCCTCGAGCAGCTGCGCGCACGGATCGCCCAGCGGCACCCGGCGCTCTCGCCGCTGCTGGCGGGGCTGCTGTGGTCGATCGACGAAACGGTGGCGGGACCCCACGAGCAGGTGCGCCCCGGCCAGACCGTGGCGGTCATGCCGCCGTTCAGCGGCGGCTGAGCAGAGGCAGTCCGATGGCCGACACGATCCTCTTCAGCAACCAGCCGCTGGCGCCGCAGACCCTGCAGCGGGAGCTCGCCGGTGAGGAGGTCGGTGCCGTGGTGACGTTTGCCGGCGTCGTGCGCCGCACCGAAGGCGACCTGCCCCTGCGCGGCATCGACTACCAGGCCTACGAGAGTATGGCTCGCCGGGCCCTGCACGCGCTGCTCGTGGAGGCCCACACGCGCTGGCCCTCTTTCCAGGCCGTCATCGCCCATCGCACCGGTGTGGTGGCGGTGGGGGAGCCTTCGGTGTGGATCGGTGTGGCCACGCGCCACCGCGGCGACGCATTCGACGTGGCGCGCTTCCTGATCGACGGCCTCAAAGCGCAGGCCCCGATCTGGAAGCACCGCCACCTGCCCCTGGACGCCGGCGCGCAGGGGGGGCAGGATTGACACCCGCGCCTGCCATCCGATATCAATAGGGCGCTTCGGGGGCGATTAGCTCAGTTGGTTAGAGCGCTTGCTCGACACGCAAGAGGTCACTGGTTCAAGTCCAGTATCGCCCACCACCCCGGCTCCACAGCGTGCGAGGAAGTCCCGTGGGCCAGCCGATGGTCACGCTCACCCTGCCCGACGGCGCGCGCAAGCCGTTGCCGCGCGGGACCACGGTCCGCGACGCCATCGCCGCCATTGGCAGCGGTCTGGCGAGGGCCGCCGTAGCCGCCAAGGTCAACGGCAGCTTCGAGCCCTTCGACGAGCCCATCGTCGCCGACGCCGCGTTCGCGGTGGTGACCCGCGACGCGCCCGAATCCCTCGACGTGCTGCGCCACAGCACCGCGCACCTCATGGCCTACGCCGTACAGGAGCTGTTCCCGTCGGCCCGCTTCGCCTTCGGGCCGCCGGTGGAGGATGGCTTCTACTACGACATCCACGTGGACCGGCCCTTCACCGAGGAGGACCTGGCGCGCATCGAGGACCGCATGCAGGAGCTCGCGCGGCGTGACCTGCCCATCGTGCGCGAGAAACTCAACCGGACGGAAGCGCTCGCGCGCTTCGGCGACCAGCCCTTCAAGGTGGAGCAGATCGAGTCGCTGGGCGACGCCCAGCTGTTCGCCTACCGCATGGGGGAGTTCACCGATCTCTGCGAGGGCCCGCACGTGCCCAGCACGCGCGAGCTGCGGGCCTTCAAGCTGCTGAGCGTAGCGGGGGCGTACTGGCGCGGCGATGAGACCCGCCAGCAGTTGCAGCGCATCTACGGGACGTCGTGGTACTCGCCCAAGGACCTGCAGGAGTACCTGCACCGGCTAGAGGAGGCCCGCAAGCGCGACCACCGCAAGCTGGGCCCCGAATTGGACCTCTTCGGCATGCGCGAGGAGGCGGGGGCTGGGCTGGCGTTCTACTACCCAAAGGGCTCCGTGCTGCGCCACGCGCTCATCGACTTTTGGAAGGCCGAGCATCTCAAGCGCGGCTACCAGCTGGTGGACACGCCGCACATCAGCCGGGCCGAGCTGTGGCACACCTCCGGACACATGAGCTTCTACCGCGAGCACATGTACACCTTCGAGATCGATGGGCAGCAGTACGTGGTCAAGCCCATGAATTGCCCGGGCCACATCCTCATCTACAAGCGCAAGCTGTGGAGCTACCGTGAGCTGCCGGTGCGCTACGGCGAGATGGGGACGGTGTATCGCTACGAGCGCAGCGGCACCCTGCACGGCATGCTGCGCGTGCGCGGCTTCACGCAGGACGACGCGCACATCTTCTGCACGCCGGCGCAGCTCGAAGACGAGGTCGTGGGCGTGCTGAAGCTCGTGCGCCACATCCTGACCAGCTGCGGCTTCTCCCACTTCGAGGTCGAGCTCTCGGTGCGCGATCCGAAGGACAAGGCGAAGTACGCCGGCACCGACGAGGAGTGGGAGAAGGCGGAGGCCTCGCTGGTCAAGGCGCTGGCCCAGGAAGGGCTCCCCCACGTCCGCAAGGAGGGGGAGGCAGTGTTCTACGGGCCCAAGATCGACATCAAGCTGGTGGACGCCATCGGGCGCCGCTGGCAGACCAGCACGGTCCAGTTCGACTTCAATCTGCCCCGGCGCTTCGACGTCCAGTTCGTCGATGCCGGCGGGTCGAGGCGCCACGCCTACATGGTCCACCGGGCGATCTTCGGATCGCTGGAGCGGTTCATCGGTATGCTCACGGAGCACTACGCGGGCAACTTCCCGCTGTGGCTGGCGCCGGTCCAGGCGGCGGTGCTCCCGGTGGCCGAGGCCCACGTCGAGTACGCGCGCCGGGTGGAGGACGCGCTGCGCGAGGCCGGCATCCGGGTGCAACTCGACGCCCGCGACGAAAAGGTCGGTCGCAAGGTCCGCGACGCCGAGGCCGAGAAGATCCCGTACATGCTCGTGGTGGGGGAACGGGAGGCCGCGAGCGGCCAGGTGGCGGTGCGCCGCCATGGCCAGGGCAACGTCGGCGACCGCGGCTTGACGGAGGTCGTGACCGATCTGCTTGACGAAATCCGCTCCAAACGGTAGATTCCGAACCCTCGCGCATCCGGCCCCGCTGGGGTGGGGGCGCGGGCGAAGACAACTGGCGAAGTAGTGGCGGTCTGCTGCTCACCGTGCGGAGGCTCCCCGCCCGCGGGTCGTCGCGGGATGAGGGCAGGCCTTCCAGCCCGGTTCGGTTCCCTTGCGCGCGAGGGCGAGAGCAGACCGCGGTGTCTGCTCTTTTTCGTTTCCACGCCGCGCTCATCGCGGGGCCCCTGCCGGGGCGCGCGGGAGGGCGGCGCCGGGTCACCCACGGCCAAGGAGGTACCGACATTTCCCGATCGGCCCCGACGACACGGGTCAATGAGCAGATTCGCATTGCACGGGTTCGCGTCATCGACGAGACCGGCACTCAGCTCGGCATCCTGGACACGCCGGAAGCGCTGCGGCTGGCCCGGGAGCGAGGACTGGACCTGGTCGAGGTCGCCCCCACCGCACGGCCACCCGTCTGCCGCGTCATGGACTACGGGCGGTACACCTACGAGCTGAGCAAGAAGGTGAAGAAGGCGCGGTCGCGGCAACACGTCCAGAAGGTGAAGATGATCAAGTTCCGTCCCAAGACGGAAGAGCACGACTACAATTTCAAGAAGAAGCACATCGAGGAGTTCCTCTCGGCGGGCGACAAGGTGAAGGTGATGATCACGTTCCGCGGCCGGGAGATGACCCACCTCGAGCTCGGCGAGCGCATGGTCGAGCGGCTCCTGGACGACCTCGAGGAGATCGCTCAGGTCGACGACACGCCGAGGCTCGAGGCCAACAACCTGACCTTGATGCTCTCACCGCGACGGAAGAAGTAGGGAAGGCCCCGCGCGGGCCGCGACGGGAGAAGCGATCATGCCAAAGATGAAATCCAACCGCTCGGCCATGAAGCGGTTCCGCAAGACGGGCACCGGCAAGGTGCGGCGCAACCAGGCCTTCCACGGCCACATCTTCACGTCGAAATCGCCCAAGCGGAAGCGCCACCTGCGCCAGTCCACGCTGGTCAGCAAGGCCGACGCGCCGCGCGTCAAGCGGATGATCTCGGGCAAGTAGCCCGCATGGACCTGGAGACCGGGGGAGGAGCCGCCCATGTCACGCGCAACGAACAATCCCGCCAGCCGGGCGCGCCGCAAGAAGATCCTGCGGCAGGCCAAGGGGTACTTCGGCGCCCGCAGCAAGCTCAACCGCACGGCGTCGGAGGCAGTCGACCGGGCCCTGAAGTACGCGTTCCGCGACCGGCGAGCGCGCAAGCGGGACTTCCGGCGCCTCTGGATCGCGCGGATCAACGCTGCCGCCCGCCTGCACGGCCTCAACTACAGCACCTTCATCAGCGGCCTGAAGACCGCCCAGGTCGAGATCGACCGCAAGGTCCTCGCCGACCTCGCCGTGCGCGACGAGGCGGGCTTCGCCAAGCTGGCCGAGCTGGCCAAGGGGAGCAGCTAGCCGGCGGGCCGCAGCGCAACCAGAGCCGGCGGCATGGAGCCGCCCGCCGGACGCGCGGTCCTGCGAGGGGTGGGCGATGCAAGGGGACGTCCAGGCCATGCTGCAGCTGGCCCTCGCCGAGGTGGCGGCGGCCGACGATCCTACCGCACTCGAAGCCGTGCGCGTGCGCTGGCTGGGCCGCAAGGGGCAGCTCACGGGCCTCCTGCGGACGCTGGGGGAGCTGCCCGAGGCACAGCGACCGGCGGCCGGTCAGGCGCTCAACGCGGCGCGCGATCAGATCGCTGCGGCGCTCGCCCAGCGGACAGCCGGACTGCAGGCCGGCGAGCGTCCGCTCGATGCGCCACTCGATCTCACCCTGCCGGGACGGCGCCCGCATCCGGGGAGCATGCACCTGCTCTCCCAGGTGATCGAGGAGATCTGCGACATCTTCCACGGCATGGGCTACAGCCGCGCCGACGGCCCCGACGTGGAGCTCGACGCGCTCAACTTCGCCGCGCTGAACTTCCCGCCGGACCATCCCAGCCGCGACCTGCAGGACACGTTCTACGTCAGCGACGAGGTGGTGCTGCGCACGCAGACCTCGCCCGTGCAGGTCCGCACCATGCGCGAGCAGGCTCCGCCGCTGGCCGTGGTGGTGCCCGGCCGCGTCTACCGCCAGGAGCACCAAGACGCGAGCCACGCGGCGGAGTTCTACCAGATCGAGGGCCTGTGCGTGGACCGCTGCGTCTCCCTGGCCGACCTCAAGAGCACCGTGCACGCCTTCGTGCGCGCCTTCTTCGGGGCGGACCGCACGCTGCGCTTCCGCCCGCACTTCTTTCCGTTCACCGAGCCCAGCGTGGAGGTCGACCTCTGGTGGGAAGGCGGCGACCGCCGCGGATGGCTGGAGATCATGGGTGCCGGCATGGTCCACCCGCACGTGTTCGCCAACTGCGGCTACGCCCCCGACGTCTACACCGGATTCGCGTTCGGCATGGGCATCGACCGGATCGCCATGGTGCGCCACGGGATCCCGGACATCCGTCTCCTCTACGAGAACGACCTGCGCTTCCTGTCGCAGTTCTGACCGCCGCTGCGCGAAGGAGCCTGCGTGAAGCTCTCGTTGGCCTGGTTGCGCGAGCTCGTCGACCTCCCGGCGGACGCCCAGGAGATCTGCGACCGCATGACCCTGCTCGGCCTGGAGGTCGAGGCGGTCGAGCCGTTCGCGCTCAGCTATCCCGGCGTGCGCGTCGGACTGGTGCTCGAGGCGCGCCCGCACCCCGGCGCTGACCGGCTGCGCCTGTGCCGCGTCGCGACGGGTGAGGACGAGGTGTCGGTCGTGTGCGGCGCAACCAACGTCCGCGCCGGGCTGAAAGTCGCCCTGGCGCTGCCGGGGGCCGTCCTGCCCGGCGGGGTGACGATCCGCAAGAGCAAGATCCGCGGCGAGCATTCCGCCGGGATGATCTGCAGCGAGCGGGAGCTGGGATTGGGAGCGGCCCACGAGGGGATTCTGGAGCTGCCCGAGGGGAGCGCGGTGGGGCGGGCGCTGGACGAGCTGTTCGGTTACACGGACACCCGCATCGAGGTGGAGGTGACCCCCAACCGTCCCGATTGGCTCAGCCACCAGGGCGTTGCCCGCGAGCTGGCGGCCTTCTACCAGCGGCCGTTGCGCCCGCCCGATCCCGGCCCGGCCGCCGCGGTGGCCGCCAGCGCGGACGGCTGGGAAGTGGCCGTGGAGGATCGCACGGGCTGCCCACGCTATCTCGGCCGTATCGTGCGCGGCGTGACGGTCGGGCCCTCGCCACTGTGGCTGCGCCTGCGGTTGCTTGCGATTGGACAGCGACCGATCAACGCGGTGGTCGACGCCAGCAATCTGGTGCTGCACGAGCTAGGGCACCCCAACCACGTCTTCGATCTGGCGCGACTGCACGGCCGCCGGATCGTGGTGCGGCAGGCGCGCGGCGGCGAGCGGATCACGACCCTCGACGGCGTCGAGCGCGCGCTCGCGTCCCACCATCTGGTCATCGCCGACGAGCAGCACGCCGTCGCGCTGGCCGGCGTGATGGGCGGAGCCGGCTCGCAGGTGGACGCGGGCAGCACCGACCTGCTGCTCGAGGCGGCCTGCTTCCATCCCGGTACCATCCGGCGCATGCGCCGCGAGTTGGGTCTGAGCACCGACGCCAGCTACCGCTTCGAGCGCGGTGTGGACTTCGAGGGCGTCCCGCTGGCCAGCCGCCGCCTGGCGGCGCTCATCGTGCAGGTGGCCGGCGGAGCGGCCGCCCCCCAGGCATTCGAGGGCCGTGGCGCGCCGCCGCCAGCGCCGGCACGGTTTTTCGTGCGCGCGTCGCAGATCCGCCGCCTGCTGGGCATCGAGCTGGCGCCGGCCCAGGCGAGCGAGCTGTTGGCGCGGCTCTCCATCGAGGCGTCGCCCGCCGCCCGCAACGGTGAGCCGGGCGTCGAGGTCGTGCAGCCCAGTTTCCGTCCGGACCTGCTCGAGGAGGTGGACGCCCTCGAGGAGATCGCGCGCCACCACGGTTACGACCGCATCCCCGTGCACGAGCGCCCGCCGCTGTTGCGTCCGGCGGAGCGGACGCCGCGCGAGCGGCTGCAGCGTCACCTGCGCGCCACGGTGGCCGCCCGCGGCTACCGCGAGGTCGCCGGCTCCAGCTTCATGGAGGCCGCCGATTGCGATCGCCTCGGCCTGCCGCCTGCGGATCCGCGACGACGCACGGTGACGGTGCTCAATCCGCTGGTGACGGGCGAGGGGCACCTGCGCACGACGTCGCTCCCCGAGCTGCTGCGCGTCGTGGGGCGCAACCGCCGCCGCGGGATCGGCGACCCGCTGCGCCTGTTCCAGCTCGATCGCTGCTTCGTGGCGCGCGCGGCGTCGCTTTTGCCGGATGAGCCGGAGCACCTCGTGATGCTGTGGGAAGGCCCAGCCCAGGTCCCCCACGCCAGCGTGCCGGCGCGTGCCGTCGACCTGCTGGACGCCCTGGGTGAGGTCGACGCGCTGCTGGAGTCGCTGGGCGTGCGGGCGCGGCGCGACCGGGACTCCACCGAGCCCTTCCACGCAGTGGGGCAGGGGGTGGGTGTGCGCACGGAGTCGGCGCTGCTGGGCACGGTTGGTGTGCTCGCCGCGCCGGTGCTGGCCGCGTTCGAGCTGGACGGCCCGGTGGTATGGGCCGAGCTCTCGCTGGCGGCGCTGCTGGCCGCACTGCCCGCGGAGCGCCGTTGCGCGCCGCTCTCGCCCTTCCCGCCCGTGCGCCGCGACCTGAGCCTGGTGGCGCCGGCGGGGGTGAGCTGGGGCGCGATCGCCCAGATCCTGCAGGCGGTGTTCGGGGCGCTGCTAGAGTCCCACGACGTGTTCGATCTCTATGCGGGCGAGGGGTTGCCGGCCGGCGCACGCGCGATCGGGGTGCGCCTGGTGCTGCGCAGCTTCGAGGGCACGCTCAAGGATCGCAAGGTGGATGGGCTCATGGAGAACGCGCTCGCGCAGATGCGGGAGCGCTGCAACGTCACGCTACGCGCATGAGGCGCGCAGCGCAGCACTTGCTCGCCGCCCCGCCGTGGCGCTAAGCTGGACGCGGTGGACCCATGAACGAGACCAGCTTCGACAAGCTCGAGCAACGCGTAGACCAGGCGATCGCGCTCATCACGCGCCTCAAGGACGAGAACCGCAGCTTGCGCGAGGCGGAAGGCCGCCTCACGGAGGAGCTGTCCGTGTCCCGATCGGGCCAGGAGCGCATGGCCGACCAGCACCGCCGCCTGCAGGAGGACCACCGCGCGTTGCAGCGGGACCACGGTGCACTGCAAGGGGCCCACGCCGCGCTCCAGGTTGAGCTGGAGGAGGTCCGGCGGCGCAGCATCGACCGCGAGGAGTACGAGACCCGCAAGCGCGCCCTCGAGAACCGCGTGGAGACGCTGTTGTCGCGCTTCGCCGAGCTGGATCAGGCCGGCCTCTTCTGATGGCCGCGGCCGCTGCGCGCGGCCGCTGCCCTGAGGTGAGCATGGAGCCCGACGCCACCACCGTGACCATCTACGGGCAGCAGTACGCGGTGCGCGGCGACGCCGATCCGGCATACGTGCGCGAGGTTGCCGCGTTCGTCGACGCCCGGATGCGGGAGGTGGCCAGCACCTCCAGCCAGGTGAGCAGCTTGCGCGTTGCGATCCTGGCGGCGCTCAACATCGCGCAGGAGCTGTTCCAGGAGCGGGAGGCGCAGGAGGCCGGGCTGGACGCCATGCAGCGCCGCGCCGAGGAGCTAGCGAGGACCCTGGAGCAGCAGTTGCGGGCGTGAGGTGCGCCGCCGCGGAAAGAACCTACATTGGGCTGCAGGAGGGACCCTGCCGGGTGCGTGATGCGCCGGCATTTTTGAGCCAACACCCAAGTCTAGGATGCCCGACGTCTCTTGTGCACGGTCAAGTCCTCATCAAGGAAAGACCAAACGCAATGGCAGGGTGTCCGTGTTTGAGCTGTACCAGGTTCAAACAGTCCCGCACACACGGCCTGCGTGGGGCTCCCTCCTTCTCCTCTTGCGCGCCGCCACCGGGATGATCCCATGCGTGTCTTGATGATCGGCGACCTCATCGGGCGGCCGGGGCGCGAAGCCTTGCGGCGGCTGCTGCCCGGCGTACGCGCCACCTATGGGTGCGACCTGGTGGTGGCCAACGTGGAGAACGCCGCGTCGGGCTTCGGCCTGACGGCGGAGATCGGGCGCGAAATCCTGGGACTGGGCGTCGACGTCATGACCGGCGGCAACCACCTCTGGGATCGCAAGGAGGGGGAGGCCTACATCGCCGCCGAGGAGCGACTCGTCCGCCCGGCCAATTACCCCCCCAACACGCCCGGCCGCCGGTTTGCGGTGCGCAGGGTCGGGGGCGTGCGCGTGGCCGTGCTGTGCCTGCAGGGCCGGGTCTTCATGGCGCCGTTGGACTGCCCGTTCCGTGAGCTGGATCGCCTGCTGGAGGAGCTGCGCGGCGAGGCGGATCTGTTCGTGCTCGACTTCCACGCCGAGGCTACCAGCGAGAAGCAGGCGATGGGCTGGTACGCTGATGGGCGCGTGAGCGTCGTGGTGGGCACCCACACCCACGTCCCCACCGCCGACGAGCGCATCCTCCCCGCAGGGACCGCCTTCGTCACCGATTTGGGCATGACCGGTGGCTACGAATCGGTGATCGGAATGGAGCGGGATACCGTGCTGCAGAAGTTCCTGACCGGAATGCCGGTGCGCTTCACGGTCGCCAAGGGCGACGTGCGGCTCAGCGGTCTGGTGGTCGACGTAGAGGAGGGCACGGGCCGGGCGCGGTCGCTGGCCCGCGTCCACGAGCGCCTCGCGGAGGTCGGCGTGCTGTGACGGAAGCCGTCCGGATGGACGGCTCGGCCCTGGCCCGCCGCATCCAGGGCGAGCTGGCAGACGACGTCGCGCGTCTCAAGCGCGAGCGCGGTCGTGCCCCCACCCTGGCCGTGGTGCTGGTGGGCGAGGATCCCGCCAGCCAGATCTACGTGCGCAACAAGTCGCGGGCGTGCGCGGCGGCCGGCCTGATCGGCACCACCCACCATCTGGAGACCGCCTGCTCGCCGCAGCAGCTGCGCGCGCTCATCGAGCGCCTCAATGCCGACCCCGCGGTCGACGGTGTGCTCGTCCAGCTCCCGCTGCCGCCCCAGATCGACCCCGTGGCGGTGCGCACGTGGGTCGATCCGTACAAGGACGTCGACGGGCTGCACCCGGAGAACGCAGGCCTGCTGGCGCAAGGGGCACCGCGCTTCGTGCCCTGCACGCCTGCGGGCTGCCTGGAGCTGCTGCGCGCCTACGAAGTGCCGCTGCAGGGCCGGCGCGCCGTGATCATCGGGCGCAGCCCCATCGTCGGCCGCCCGCTCTCGATCCTGCTCTCCGCGCCGGGCTGCGACGCCACGGTCACCCTCTGCCACAGCCGCAGCCGCGAACTGGCGGAAGTCTGCGCGCAGGGGGAGATCCTCGTGGCTGCCGCCGGCGTCCCGCTGCTCGTGCGCGCCGAGCACGTGCGCGAGGGAGCCGTCGTGATCGACGTGGGCATCCACCGGCTGAAGGGAGACAACGGGTCGACGGCGCCGGAGCGGCTGGCGGGGGACGTGCACCCGGAAGTCGCCGCGCGCGCCAGCCTGCTCACCCCTGTGCCCGGCGGTGTGGGCCCCATGACCATCGCCATGCTGCTGCGCAACACGGTGCAAGCCTGCCAGCTGCGCGAGGACCGATGAGTCGCGCTGTGCGAGGAGCGCTGCGTCGCACGCCGGCGGCAGCCGGAGCACGTGGCCTTGATCTCGCGCCGGCGCTCGCGCGCGAGCGCGCGCAGATCGAGCAGCGTCTCGCGCGGCAGCTGCGCTGCGGGGCGTCCGCGGCACCGCGGTTGGACGCAGCGGTCTCCTACAGCCTGCTGGGTGGCGGCAAGCGGTTGCGTCCGGTGCTGTGCCTGTGGGCCTACGACGCGCGGCGCGCGCGGCGCAGCGCGGCGGTCTGGCGTTGCGCGATGGCGCTGGAGATGCTCCACACCTACTCGCTCATCCACGACGATTTGCCCGCCATGGACGACGACGATCTGCGGCGGGGCCAGCCGTCGTGCCATCGTCGATTCGATGAGGCGACGGCGATCCTGGCCGGCGATGCGCTGCAGACCGAGGCCTTCGCGCTGCTCGCCGGGATCCGCCCCGCGGCGCTGTCGGCCATTGCGGTGGGGCTCTTGGCCGATGCCGCGGGCCGCAACGGCATGGCAGCGGGCCAGCAGCTCGATCTGCACGCAGGCGCCGACGGCGGGCGCCGGGGGGTGGTGACGCTGCACCGCCTCAAGACGGGGCGCCTGATGGGCGCGGCGTTGGCGATGGGCGCGGCGTGCGCGGGCGTGGGTGGGCGCAGGCTGTGGCGCGTGCGCAACGCTGGGGAGCAGCTGGGCGTGGCCTTCCAGATGGTCGACGACTGGCTCGACGCGTCGTCCTGTGGCGCGGTGCTCGGCAAGACGGCGGGCAAGGACCGGCGACAGGGCAAGCTCACGGCGGTCACCGCCCTGGGGGCGCCCGCGGCGCGAGCCGGGGCTCAGCGCCGCGCACGACAGGGTCTTGCGGCGCTGCGCCAGAGCTTGGTCGGTGGCCACAGACTCCCTGCGCGACTGGCGGAGCTGGCGCTTCACCTCGCCCAGCGCGACCGGTGATGACGGCGGGCACCGTACCGGCCTGGCTGCTCGTGATGGCGGTGGGCGCGGTCTGCCAGCTCGTGAAGCTCCTGCTCTACGGGCTCGCGCAGCGCCGCCTGCAGCTGAGGGCGCTGGTGACCGCCAACGGTCTGCCCAGCCTCTACGGAGCGGCGTTTGGCTGCTTGACCACTCTGGTGGCCTTAAGCCACGGGGTCGCGTCGCCGGCCTTCACCCTGGTGGCCCTGTTCTCCGGGATCGTCCTGCACGACGCCATGCGGGTACAGCTGACCGCCGGGGCCGGTGGGCGACGCGCGCGGGATCTGGCGGGCAGCTTCGAGGAGATGGGCGGTCACGAGGCGGGGTGGCTGGAGCGGTTGCGGCCATCGCTCGCCGAGCGCGGCCACCGGCCAGCCCACGTGGCAGTGGGGGCAATGCTCGGACTGCTGGCGGCCCTTGGCTTCGGTGGGACCGGGCGCTAGTCGGCCTACCTGGCCGCAGGTCCGGCTCGCCCCGCGGGCCGCCAAGCGGGCCGCGTCGTGCGTCCGCCCGGCGGACGGAGTCAGCGGTTCGCCCGGCCGGCCGCAACTCCAGAGGCAGAAACGCCGGCCAAGTACTCTTTGGCGGCCGGAATGCGGTAGGCTAGAGTGGCCGACAGTCCCTGTTCCTGGCCCCGGAGCGCCACGATGCTCGAGCGTCTGTTGGATCAGATCGAGTCTCCCGACCAGCTCTCGGGCATGAGCCGCAAAGAGCTGCGGCAGCTGGCCGATGAGGTGCGCGACGAAGTCATCAACGTGGTCAGCCAGGTCGGCGGGCACCTGGGCGCGAGCCTGGGGGTCGTCGAGCTGACGGTGGCCATACACCATTGCTTCGACTCCCCGCGTGACAAGATCGTCTGGGACGTCGGTCACCAGGCCTATGGCCACAAGATCCTCACCGGGCGGCGCGCCCAGTTCCCGACCATCCGCCAGTACGGCGGGCTGTCGGGCTTTCCGCGCCGCAGCGAAAGCCCCCACGACATGTTCGGCGTGGGGCACGCATCAACCGCCATCAGCGCGGCCTTGGGCTATGCGGTGGCCCGGGACCTGCGCCGCGAGAAGCACCACGTGATCGCCGTGGTGGGCGACGGCGCGCTCACCGGCGGCATCGCCTACGAGGGGCTCAACAATGCTGGCCACGTCGGCACCGACCTGATCGTCGTCCTCAACGACAACGAGATGTCCATCAGCCCCAATGTGGGCGCCATCAACCGCTACCTCACCCAGATCACCTCGGGCAGCCTCTACAACAAGATCGAGGCGGAGATCTGGGAGATGCTGGGCAAGATGCCTGGGGGCGTGCGGGCGCAGGCGCTGGCCCACCGCCTCAAGGAGAGCATCAAGACGCTGATGGTCCCCGGCCAGCTGTTCGAGGCGCTGGGCTTCCGCTACTTCGGTCCGCTCGACGGCCACGACCTGGATCTGCTCGTGGACACGCTCAACGACGTCAAGCATCTCAAAGGTCCCACCCTCGTCCACGTGATCACGCAGAAGGGCAAGGGCTACTCCTTCGCCGAGGCCGACGCCTTCCGCTACCACGGCGTCACAAAATTCGACAAGACGCAGGGCATGGTGAAGAAGCCGGCGTCGGGCCCGCCCTCGTACACCGCGGTCTTCGGCTCGACCCTGGTGGAACTGGCCAACGAGGATCGCCGCGTCGTGGCCATCACCGCCGCGATGCCCGAGGGCACCGGGCTGGACAAGTTTGCCGCGGCGCACCCCGACCGTTTCTTCGACGTGGGGATCGCCGAGCAGCACGCCGTCACCTTTGCGGGCGGCCTGGCCTGCCGTGGGCTCAAGCCGGTCTGCGCCATCTACTCCACGTTCCTGCAACGCGCCTACGATCAGCTGATCCACGACATCGCGCTGCAAGGGCTCAACGTGGTGTTCGCCCTGGACCGGGGCGGGCTGGTGGGAGCCGACGGCGCGACGCACCACGGTTGCTTCGACCTGACCTATCTGCGTGCCGTGCCCAACTTCGTGATCATGGCTCCCAAGGACGAGGACGAGCTGCGCCACATGCTCAAGACGGCGCTGTGCTACGACGGCGGCCCGATCGCGCTGCGCTACCCGCGCGGCGCGGGCGTGGGGGTCCCCCTCACCGAGCCACTGCAGGCGCTCCCCATCGGCAAGGGGGAGATCCTGCGCGAGGGGGAGGACCTGGCGCTGCTGGCCGTGGGCAGCGGCGTGCAGCTCGCGCTGCAGGCGGCGCAGCGATTGGCCGCGCAGGGGATCGCCGCCACCGTCGCCAACGCGCGTTTCATCAAGCCGCTGGACCGCGAGCTACTGCTGCAACTTGCCGCCCGCCACCGGTTGCTGTGCACGGTGGAGGAGGGGACCGAGCAGGGGGGCTTTGGCTCCGCCGTGCTGGAGCTGTTGCATCGCGAGCTCGACGCGGTGCCGCGGGTGCATTGCTTCGCCATCGCCGACCACTTCGTGGAGCACGGTGAGCCGGCGCAGCTCCTGCGCGACGTGGGCCTCACCCCCGAGGCGGTTGCGCGCGAGATCGAGCAGCTCCTGGAGGGGATGCGCCGCCGGGTCGACCTCGCGGACCGGCGCCGCGCCCGCAACGAATGACCCACCGCCCAGGGAACGCGCGTTTCCCACTGCCGTGCTCACCCGCATCGGTCTGATCGGCAACCTCGGCAAGCGCCCGATCGGCGCCGCGCTCGAGCTGAGCGTGCGCGAGCTCACGGCCAACGGCCTGCAGGTGCTGATCTCCGTGCCGCTGGCGGAGGGGCTGTCGCTGGCGGGTCCGCGCGCGCCGGAGGAGGAGCTGGTGGTGGAGGCCGATGCGGTGATGAGCTTCGGCGGCGACGGCACGTTCCTGCGCGCGGCGCGGCTGGTGGGCGGTCACGGCACTCCGCTCTTGGGCGTCAACCTCGGCGGCCTGGGCTTCCTGACCGAGGTGCGCCAGGAGGAGATCCCCTCGGCCGTTCGCTGCCTGGCCACGGGGGACTACCACATCGAGAAGCGGCGCAAGGTGGCCGTCGATGTGGTGCGCAATGGCCAGATCGTGTTCTCGACCACGGCGCTCAACGATGTAGTGCTCAATATGGGGCCGGTCCCGCGCGCGATCGACCTGGAGGTTGAAGTGGCGGGGACGCAGGTGGGTCGCTACCTCGCCGACGGGTTCATCCTCGCCACACCCACCGGCAGCACCGCGTACAGCTTGGCCGCGGGCGGCCCGATCGTGGATCCCACCCTCGATGCGTTCGTGCTCACGCCCATCTGTCCGCACAGCCTGGGCGTTCGCCCCATGATCCTCGACAGCCGGCGGACGATCGAGGTCAAGATGCAGGAATGCACCAGCCCGGTGCTCATCGCCGACGGCCAGGTCCCCACCGCGGTGACGCAGGGGGACCGCCTGCGCTTCCGCAAGTGCCACGAGGTGGCCCACTTCATCCGGCTGCCGCGCCGCGACTTCTTCCAGATCATCCAGGAGAAACTCAATTGGGGAGGCCCGCACCGCATCCTATCCGACACCGGTCCCGCCTCCCCCGCACCCGGAGGGAGCCGTGCTGCGTGAGCTGCGCTTGAGCAACCTCGCCATCGCCGCCGACGTGACGGTGACGCTGGGGCCGGGGCTCAACGTGCTCACCGGGAGCACCGGGGCCGGCAAGTCGCTGGTGGTCGAGGCGCTGCGCTGGCTCACCGGCGACCCCATCGAGCGCGGCCTGATCCGCGCCGGGGCTGCGGCGGCCAGCGCCGAGGCGTTTTTCGACCTGGAAGGCCGGCCCGACTTGCTGGACGCCCTCGAGGAGCTGGGGCTACCGCGCCCGCGCGACGGTTGCCTGCGCGTGCGCCGCGAGGTGCGCGTCGGCGGGCGCAGCCGAGCCCACATCGACGCCACCCCCGCACCCGCCGCACTGTTGGCGGCGCTGTGCGGCCGCCTGATCGAGCTGCAGAGCCAGCACGAGCAGGTCCGGCTGTTGCAGCCATCGGCGCACGCGGCGCTGCTGGACGGCTGCGGCGTGGCCGACGAGCTGCTGCGCGAGCACGAGGCCGCGTTCGACGACCACGCGCTGGCCCGCGCGGCGGTGGAGCAGTGGCAGGCGCGCCGCGCGCAGCTGTTGGCGCAGCGCGACCTGGTGGAGGTGCAGCTGCGCGATCTGGAGCGCGCGCGGCTGCGCGACGGCGAGCTGGAGGCGCTGCGCCAGACGGTGGCGCGCATGGCGGGCGGCGCGCGGCTGGTGGAGGCCGTATCCGCCGCCAGCGAGGCGCTGGCCGACGAGGACCGCGGCGCCGCGCACCGGCTGGCCGAGGCGCAGCGTTTGCTGTCGCGCGCGGGAACCGACCTGGATGCGCTGGCGCAGGCGCGGGAGGCGCTGGTCTCCGCCGCAGAGCTCGCCGCGCAAGCGCAGCGGGTCTTGGCCGGGTTCCTGGCCGACAGCGACCTCGATCCCGCGGAGCTCGACCGGTCGCAGGCGCGCCTGGCGGAACTCCAGGCGCTGGTGCGCCGCTACGGCCGCAGCGAGCGCGAGCTGATCGAGCTGCGCGAGCGGCTGCGCTTGGAGCTGGCGGGGCTGGACGACGGGCCGCAGCCGCCGCCTGCGCTGGCGCTGGGCCTGGCGGCGGCGACGCAGCGGCTGCAGGCGGCGGCCGTTGCTTTACACCGCGCGCGCGTGGCGGTGGCGCGCACGGCACAGCGCGTGGCCGAGGCGCTTCTGGCAGAGCTGGGGATGCGAGAGGCTCAGCTGGCATTCGCGCTCACCTTGCGCGAGTCGGAGGAGGGCCCCGTGCGCATCGACGGGCGTGCGGTGCAGCCGGCGCGGGAGGGACCCGAGCGCGTGGCGCTGCTCGTGCGCACCAACCGCGGGGAGGCGCTGGGCCCCGTGGAGCGGGTCGCCAGCGGCGGCGAGCTGAGTCGCCTCTCGCTGGTATTGCGCACCCTCTCGGCGCGGCGCCACCAGCCGGCCCTGCTCATCCTCGACGAGGTGGACACGGGGTTGTCCGCGGATCTGGGCCCGGCGGTGGCGGAGCGCCTGCGCGCCATGGCGGCGGAGGTGCAGCTGCTGGTGATCACCCACATGCCCGCGGTCGCGGCGGCGGCGCAGCGCCACCTGGCCGCGCGCAAGGAGGCAGAAGGAGATCGCGTGATCAGCCAGATCGCCGTACTGCAGGCCGGCCAGCGCGTGGCCGAGCTCGCGCGCATGCTGGGTGGCGAGGGGGAGCAGCAGCGCAAGCTCGCCCGCCACATGTTGCGTGCCCAGGCGGGCGAAGCGGCCACGGAGGCTGCGTCGTGAGGGCCTCCCGCATCGAGCCAAGCCCGCGGGAATTCGCCCGCCTGGCGCGCCGCCACAACCTGATCCCGTTGGTGCGCGAGGTGCTGGGCGACCTCGAGACGCCCGTGTCGGCGTTCCGTAAGCTGCGCGGCGACGCCGAGAGCTTCCTGCTGGAGAGCGTCGAGGGCGGGGAGACCTGGGGACGTTATTCGCTGTTGGGCGCGCAACCGGCGGGCCGCTTCACCGCCCGCGGCGATCGCGTCACGATCCGGTGGCAGGGCCGCACGCGCACGTTGCGCACGAAAGATCCGCTGGCGGCGCTCGCGGCGTGGTTGCAGGGGTTCCAGCCAGCGCAGACTCCAGGGCTGCCGCGCTTCTTTGGCGGTGCCGTTGGATACATCGGCTACGACACGGTGCGCACCATGGAGCGCATCCCCGACCGACACGCCAAACATGCTGCGGTCCCCGAGATCGATCTGCTGCTGGTTTGCGATCTGGTGGTGTTCGACAACCTCTCGCATACGATGAAAGTGGTCGCCTGCGCCACCGTTGACGGCGAGCCGGCGCAGGCCTACGCAGGAGCGCAGCAGCGGATCGAGGCGATCCTGGCGCGGCTGCGCGCTCCCGCCCCGGCCGCCGCGGCGGGGGCGAAGACCCGCCGGCCTGCCGAGCTGCGCAGCGACGTCAGGCCCACGGCATTCAAGGCCGCCGTGGAGAAGGCGCGGCAGCACATCCGTGCCGGGGACATCTTCCAAGTCGTGCTCAGCCACGAGTTGTCCTGCCCGCTGCGCGCCGATCCCCTGGACGTCTACCGGGCGTTGCGCCGCATCAATCCCAGCCCCTACATGTACTTCCTCGACTTGGGGCAGCGGCAGGTGATTGGCGCCTCGCCCGAGGTGCTCGTGCGCGTGGAGGGGAGGAGGGTGGAGGTGCGCCCGATCGCGGGCACGCGGCCGCGCGGCCACAGCGATGCGCAGGATGCGCAGCACATAGCAGGGCTGATCGCCGACGAGAAGGAGCGCGCCGAGCACGTGATGCTGGTGGATCTGGGACGCAACGACCTGGGCCGGGTCTGCGCGTTCGGCACCGTCCACTGCGACGAGCTGATGAAGGTGGAGCGCTACAGCCACGTCATCCACCTGGTCAGCCACGTGAGCGGCGAGCTGCGCGAGGGGTTGGACTGCTTCGACGCGCTGCGCGCCTGTTTCCCGGCGGGGACGGTTTCGGGGGCGCCGAAGATCCGCGCCATGGAGATCATCGACGCGTTGGAGAGCCGTCGCCGCGGGATCTACGCCGGTGCCGTGGGCTATTTCAGCTTCTCCGGCGCCATGGACACGTGCATCGCCATCCGCACCATCGTCTGCGAGGAGCAGGAAGCGCGCACGGGCGTGGGTGCGGGAATCGTGCTCGACAGCCTCCCCGAGCGCGAGCTGACCGAGACGCTGGAGAAGGCCGAGGCTGCCCGGGCGGCCATCGCCCTGGCCGAGGAGGGGCTGGATCTATGAAGGCGCCCGCGATCCTGGTTCTGGACAACTACGACAGCTTCACCTTCAACCTCGTCCAGTACCTGGGCGAGCTGGGCGCCAGCGTGGAGGTGGTGCGCAACGACGAGATCACCGTGACCGGCCTGCGCAGCGCACGCATCGATGGGCTGGTGATCTCGCCGGGCCCCGGCTCGCCGGCCGACTCGGGCGTGAGCATCGGGGCGATCCGGGCGCTGGACGGCAAGATCCCGATCCTGGGCGTGTGCCTGGGGCACCAGTGCATGGCGGCCGCCTACGGCGGGGAGGTGACGCGCGCGCGGCGGATCCTCCACGGCAAGACCTCGCAGATCATCCACGGGGGGCGGGGCATCTTTCACGGAATGGAGAATCCGTTCACGGCGACGCGCTATCATTCCCTGGAGATCACGCGCGCCGGATTGCCCGACCGCTTCGAGGTGCACGCCTGGACCAGCGACGACGAGCTGATGGCGATCAAGAGCCGCGCCAGCGAGACGTGGGGCGTGCAGTTCCATCCCGAGTCGATCCTGACGCAGGGCGGAAAGCGCCTGATCGCCAACTTCCTGAGCCTGTGCCGGTAGGCCTTCCCGCCGGCTTGGGCTGCGCCATCCCCCGGCCCGTGTGCCCATGAACACTCCGCAGGAGATCCTCGAGCGCGTGCTGGCCGGACATTCCCTGGCCGAGAGCGAGGCGCAGCGCGCCATGGAGCGCATCCTGCGCGGGGAGGCCGATCCGGCCTGGATCGCCGGGCTGCTGGTGGCGTTGCGCATGAAGGGGGAGACCGCCGACGAGATCACCGGCTTCGCCAGGGCCATGCGCGCCAGCGCTACGCCGCTGCGCTGCTCGGCGGCGCCGCTGCTGGACACCTGCGGGACGGGTGGCGACGGGGCGGGGACCTTTAACATCTCGACCGCCTGCGCATTCGTGGCGGCAGGGGCCGGGGTGCACGTCGCCAAGCACGGCAACCGCTCCGTGAGTAGCCGCTGCGGGAGCGCCGACGTGCTGGAGACGCTGGGCGCGAGCCTCGCGCTGGCACCCGACGCGGTGGCCGCCTGCGTGGATGAGGTGGGCTTTGGCTTCATGTTCGCCCCGAGCTTCCATGGCGCCATGCGCCACGCGGTGGCGCCGCGCCGCGCACTGGGCCTGCGCACGGTGTTCAACATCCTGGGGCCGCTCACCAATCCGGCCGGCGCCCGGCATCAGCTGCTGGGGGTGTTCGATCCGCGGTTGCTCGACCGGCTGGCCGAGGTGCTGCCGCGACTGGGCAATGGACGCAGCCTGCTCGTGCACGGCGACGACGGCCTCGACGAGCTCACCGTGACCGCGAGCAGCTGGATGCTCGTGGTGGACGCGGGGGTGACGCGCGTGCGCGTCGACCCCGTGGCGCTGGGGCTTCCGCTGCACCCGGCGCAGGCGTTGCAGGGCGGCGACGCCCAGCGCAATGCCCAGATCGTGCGCGGAGTGCTCGCGGGCGAGGGCGGCGCGCCGCGCGACATCGTGCTGCTCAACGCCGCTGCCGCGCTCTGGGCGGCGGGACGGAGCACGACGCTGCAGGACGGGCTGCAGCAGGCGGCGCTGGCCATCGACTCCGGACAGGCGCGCGCGGTGCTGGACCGCTTCGTGGAGTTTACGCGCCGCCACGCGGGGGCGGCATGAGCGCGCCCCTGATGCAGATCGTAGCGCAGGTCGCCGCGGATCTGGCGGAGCGCCGCGTGCGCGTGCCGCTGCGCGAGCTGGCCGCCCGCGCGGCTGGACAGGCCCCGCCGCGGCCGCTGCGCGCCGCGCTGCATCGCCACGCCCTGCCGGACGGCGCGCGCGTGCCGCTGCGGGTGGTGGGCGAGCTGAAGCGCCGCAGCCCGTCGGCCGGCTCCATCCACGACGCGCTGCAGCCCGCCTCCGCGGCGCGGGAGCTGGAGGCGGCGGGGTGCGTTGCGCTCTCGGTGCTGACCGAGCCCGCGTACTTCGGAGGATCCCTGGAGGCGCTGGCGGAGGTGCGCGCAGCGGTCGACCTGCCGCTGGTGCGCAAGGACTTCATCCTGGACGTCTACCAAGTGCTCGAGGCGCGCGCCTTTGGCGCCGACGCGTTGCTGCTGCTGGCGGCGGTACTGGACGACGGCCTGCTCACGGCGCTGCGCGACCGCGCCCTGGAGCTGGGCATGGAGGTGCTGGCCGAGGCCCACGGCGAGGCGGAGCTCGCGCGGCTGCTGCGCCTGGACTTTCCGTTGGTGGGCGTCAACGCCCGCGACCTGCGCGATTTCAGCGTGGACCTGTCGGGGGCGCTGCGCCTGATCGACACGATTCCCGGCGACCGCGTGGTGGTGGCCGAGAGCGGCGTTCGCGACCCGGCCGACGCACAGGCGGTCGCGCGCTCGCGTGCGGACGCCGCGCTGGTGGGCGAGGGCCTGATGCGCGGCGGCGCTCCCGCAGAGCGCTTCCGCGCCCTGTTCGGAGCCGGCCGGAGCGCGCCATGATCGCGCCGGTGCGCGTGAAGATCTGCGGCCTGACCAACGCCCAGGACGCCGCGCACGCGGCAGCCTGCGGAGCGGACTTCCTGGGCTTCGTCTTCGCCGCTGGACCCCGCCAGGTCGAGATCGCGCAGCTCGCGCAGTGGCTGGACCAGGTGCGTGGCGCCTGCGAGGTGGTCGGCGTGTTCCGCGACGCGCCGCTGGCGGAGGTCGAGGCGGCGATCGAGCGCCTGGACCTGGATCTCGTCCAGCTGCACGGTCAGGAGCGCGGACCAGAGTGGCTGGCGTTGCCGGTGCGGGTGATCCAGGCGCGCGCGGTGGACGCCGCGGGCGTGGCGCAGAGCCGCTTGGACAGCGGGGCGTGGGCGGACCTGCTGGACACGGCGAGCGAGCGCGGTGGCGGTGGTACCGGCAAGAGCTTCGACTGGAGCCTGGCGGTGCCGGTGGCCCGCAGCCGGCGGACGTTCCTGGCGGGCGGGCTCACGCCCAACAGCGTGGCCGATGCCGTGCGATGCGTGCGCCCCTTCGCCGTGGATGTGGCCTCGGGTGTCGAGCTGGGCCCCGGCCGCAAGGACCCCGCGAAGGTGGCGCAGTTCATCCAGCAGGCGCGGGCGGCGGCTGGCGCCGGCGATCCGCAGGAGCGGCCGTGACCGATCCAGGCTTCCGGTTCGACCCCTCGCTGGGCGAGGATGGGCGCTTCGGCGCCTACGGCGGCCGCTACATGCCCGAGACGCTCATGGGAGCGCTGCGCGAGCTCGCCGAGTCGTTTACGGCGGCGCGCAACGACCCGGCGTTCGTCGCGCAGCTGGCTTTGCTGCTGCGCGACTTCGTAGGACGTCCCACGCCCCTCACGCTCGCCGCGGGGCTCACCGCCCATTACGGCACGGCACCCGTGCTCCTCAAGCGTGAGGACCTGGCTCACACCGGCGCCCACAAGATCAACAACGCCCTGGGGCAGGTGCTGCTCGCCAAGCGCATGGGCAAGCGGCGCATCATCGCCGAGACCGGCGCCGGACAGCATGGCGTGGCAACGGCCACGGCCTGCGCGAAGCTGGGGCTGGCCTGCCGCGTCTACATGGGATCGGTGGATATGGAGCGCCAGGCCCTCAACGTCTACCGGATGCGGCTCCTGGGCGCCGAGGTCACGGCGGTGGACGCGGGCAGCCGCACGCTGAAGGACGCCATCAACGAGGCCATCCGCGATTGGGTCGCCACCGTGCGCGACACGCACTACGTGCTCGGCAGCGTCCTGGGACCGCATCCCTTTCCGTTGATGGTCCGGCATTTCCAGAAGGTGATCGGCGAGGAGGCTCGCGCGCAGGTGCAGGCGGCCTACGGCCGGCTGCCCAGCCACCTGGTGGCATGCGTGGGTGGCGGCAGCAACTCCATCGGACTGTTCTACGCGTTCCTGGGCGATCCCGCGGTGCGGATGATCGGCGTGGAGGCGGGCGGACGCGGGCTGGGGCCGGGCGAGCATGCGGCGCGCTTCGCCACCGGCATCCCGGGCGTGCTCCACGGGACACGCAGCATGCTGCTGCAGGACCAAGACGGCAATGTGCTGCCGACCCACAGCGTGAGCGCTGGACTCGACTACCCCAGCGTGGGCCCGGAGCACGCGTACTACCACGACGTCGGCCGCATCGAGTACGTGCACGCCGGCGATGACGAGGCGCTGGCGGCGTTCGCGCGCCTCAGCCGGCTGGAGGGGATCGTGCCCGCCCTGGAGTCCGCGCACGCGCTGGCCGAGCTCGAGCGCCTGATGCCGCGCACGGCGGCCCATGACCTGGTGGTGGTCAATCTGTCGGGGCGCGGCGACAAGGACGTGGAAGTGGCCCGCCGCCAGACAACGCCGCCGGAGTGAGCCTCGCGCTGCCCCGTTGCAGGGGTCTGTCCCATCTGCGATATTGGGGCCGGCCGCCGGGGCGGACCCCGCGCGGGGCCTGCGGCCCCGCGGTGCGATGAAAACGCGCCCGTAGCTCAGTTGGATAGAGCGCTTGCCTCCGGAGCAAGAGGCCGCAGGTTCGAATCCTGTCGGGCGCACCATCCTCTCCTGCCGCCGCCCCGGACCGGCCGTGGGCGGTTTGGCTGCCCGCCGGCACCGGCCGCCGCGCGCCCGCGGGAGTGCCCGCGCGATGCGAGGCCAAGGCTCCCATGGGAATAATCGTCGGCCTGTTGCGGCTCTTCTTCATCTACGCGGTGGTGGTGCTGCTGCTGCGCGTGCTGTCGTTCGCCTGGCGCAACCTGCAGGGACTCTCGGGCGGACCCGCGCAGCGACGCGGGCCGCAGCCGCCGCCTGCGGGCCGGAGCGGCGGGCCGCAGCCACCGCCCGCCGGGGCGCGCGGCGGACCGCGTGCCGGGGCGCGCGGCGGCGACCAGGAGGTGGAGGAAGCCGACTATGAGGAGCTCCCCTGACGACCGGCGCGAGCGGCTATCCACGCGCTGGCGCGCTCGGGGGCGCCCCCCGGCCCGCACGCTCTCGCGCGCCCACACCCAGCTGCGCCGCGACCGTGAGGACAGCGCGCGCCTGGTGATCCTGCTGGGGCTGTGGGCCGCGCTGGCCGCGATGCTGCTGTGGCTGGCGCAGACGCTGTGGCGGGTGGCGCAGATCCGTCTCGTTGGCCGCGCGCTCCCGCAACGCCTCTCGCTGCCAGCGGTCGCACTGCTCGCGCTTGTCTTCTGCGCGCTGCGCGCTCGCTCCGCCTGGCGCGAGCTGGGCGCGATCCGCGCGCGCCAGGACGAGCTCAGAGCGAGTCTGCGGCAGGAGGAACCGCCCCCCGACGATGGCAATTGAGCCGCGATGGCGCCCGCCGCATCCCTCCCAAATCCTTGCTGGCATGGTGGTTGCAAACCAGCGCACGGCTCCAGTCCGCGCAGCCCGGTCCGCAGGTGGGCGACCCATGGAATCCTTGCGAGCTTCCCGTTGGGAACGCCTGGTGGAGGCGATCCTCGACCTGTCGGCGCTGATCAACGTCGGTCCACGGCGGGAGGAAATCATCCTGGAGCGCGTGCTGCGCACCTGCGCGGAGCTCCTGGCGGCGCGCTTCGTCCACCTGCTGTTGCTCAAAGAGGACGGCATCCGTCGCTTCGTGCTCAAGGGCGAGGAGTCCGGGCGCGAGGTGCTCAGCGTCCAGACGCTGCCCAAAAGCCGCAACCTCGTGCAGTGGATCCAGCAGGAGAACGCCGCCGGGCTGCACCGCCGAGATCTCGAGCGCTCGCGCCACCCGCTGGGCAACCTGGCCAGCCCGCCCGCCGTGCTGCTCAGCGCGCCGCTCAATGCTCGCGCGCGCCAGCTGGGTGTGCTGATGGTCTTCGCCAAGGACCAGATGTACGGCGGCGAGGACGCCAAGATGCTCGCGCTCTTGGCAAACCAGGCGGCGGTGGCGTTGGAGAACGCGGACCTCTACCACAAGCTCGAGGCCGAGGCCAGCACCGACGGGCTCACCGGCGCCTACAATTACCGCTACTTCATGGAGGCGCTGGGCCGCGAGATCAAACGCGGTCACCGTTTTGGCGAGCCGCTGGCGGTTTGCATGATTGATGTGGATAACCTCAAGGAATACAATGACCTGCATGGCCATCTGGCCGGGAGCGCGGCGCTGAAGGACCTGGCCGAGCTGCTACGGCGCAGCGCGCGGGACAGCGATCTGGTCGCCAAGTACGGCGGCGACGAGTTCAGCGTCGTCCTTCCCAACACGGGGCTGGCCGGAGCGCTGGCGTTCGCCGAGCGTGTCCTGCGGCGCGTGGAGCATCATCACTTCGAGGGCGACGCGACCAACCGCCTGACGGTGAGCATGGGCATCGCCCTCTACCCGCAGGACGGGCAGGATCCCCGCGCGCTGCTCATGGCATCCGACCGGCGGCTGTACCGGGCGAAGTTCGAGGGGAAGAACCAGGTCTCGACGGTGGGGTTGGTGGACACGACGGCGCCCGCTCAGGAGGACCAACGGTGAGCATCCAGGACAAGCTCGCGAGCAAGACGGCGCATCTCTCGGTGATCGGGCTGGGCTACGTCGGATTACCGCTGGCCGTGGAGTTCGCGCGCGCGGGCTTCCGGGTGACGGGCATCGACGTGGACAAGCACAAGGTGGACGCCGTCAACCGTGGCGAGAGCTATATCGGCGACATTGCGTCGCCGCTGCTCAAGGAGCTCGTCGGCGCGGGCCGCCTCAGTGCGACGACGGACTACCGCAAGCTCGCCGAAGTCGACTCGGTGGAGATCTGCGTGCCCACGCCGCTCTCCAAGACGCGCGACCCCGATATCAGCTACATCGACGCGGCCGTCGAGAAGATCGCGCAGACGCTGCACCCGGGCCAGCTGATCGTGCTCGAGAGCACGACCTATCCAGGCACGACCGAGGAGGTGATCCTCCCGCGCTTGCAGGCCGGTGGGCTGAAGGTCGGCGAGGATTTCTTCCTCGCCTTCTCGCCCGAGCGCGTCGATCCGGGCAACTCCCGCTTCAATACCAAGAACATCCCCAAGGTTGTGGGGGGGATCACACCGGCCTGCACCGAGATGGCGGCCTCCCTGTACCGCGCCACCCTCAGCACCGTCGTCCCCGTGTCCGGAGCGAAGGTGGCCGAGATGGTCAAGCTGCTCGAGAACACGTTTCGAAGCGTGAACATCGGTCTGGTGAACGAGCTGGCGCAGATGTGCCACAAGATGGAGATCGACGTCTGGGACGTGATCGATGCCGCGGCGACCAAGCCATTCGGCTTCATGCCCTTCTATCCCGGCCCGGGGCTGGGCGGGCATTGCATTCCCATCGACCCCTTCTACCTGAGCTGGAAGGCGCGCGCCAGCGGCTTCGAGGCGCGCTTCATTGAGCTGGCTGGCACGGTGAACGGCAGCATGCCGGCGTTCGTGGCGGACTTGGTGGGGCAGGCCCTCAACTCCATCTCGCGTCCGGTTCGCGGCAGCAAGATCCTGATGGTGGGCGTGGCCTACAAGAGCAACATCGACGACACGCGCGAGTCTCCCGCGCTGGACATCATCGAGCTGCTGCGCCACCGCGGCGGCGAGCTGTGGTACTTCGACCCCCACGTGCCGGCGATCTCCGTGGGGGAGCCCGTGCCGCGGTTGGCAAGCCTGACGCCAGCGGCGCTGGCCACGTTCCACTGCGCCGTGGTCGCCACGCGCCACGACGGCGTGGACCACCCGGCGCTGGTGCGCGACTGCCAGACCGTCGTGGACGCCCGGCACGCGCTGCGCGGTGTCCGCGCGCCCAACCTGTTCCGCCTCTAGCCCGTCATCAGCCAAGCAAGGAGAGCGCGCATGGCGACGATCCTCGTGACCGGCGGAGCCGGCTTCATCGGCTCCCACATCGCGGCAGCCCTGGTTCAGCAGGGAGACCGGGTCCGCATCTTGGACGACCTCTCCACGGGATACCAGCGCAACGTGGACGCCGTGGGCAAGGTCGAGCTCATCGTGGGCAGCGTCACCGACCGGGAGGTGGTACGGCGGGCCGTGGACGGCTGCGACCACGTCTTCCATGAGGCGGCGCTGGCGTCGGTGCCGCGCAGCGTCAAGGACCCCGTGGCCAGTAACGAGGCGAACGTCAGCGGGACGCTCAACCTGCTCGTGGCGGCCCGCGATGCCGGCGTGAAGCGTTTCATCTACGCGGCGAGCAGCTCAGCGTACGGCGACAGCGAGCAGCTGCCCAAGGTGGAGACGATGCCCACGCGGCCGAAGTCGCCCTACGCCGTGGCCAAGCTCGCCGCCGAGCACTACACCTGCGCCTTCGCGGCGGTGTACGGCATGCAGACGCTGGCCGTACGCTATTTCAACGTGTTCGGCCCGCGGCAGGACCCCAAAGGCGCCTACGCTGCGGTGATCCCCCTGTTCATCGACGCGCTGCTGGATGGGCGCGCCCCGGTCATCGACGGCGACGGGGAGCAGTCGCGCGATTTCACCTACGTCGCCAACGTCGTGCAGGCCAATCTCAAGGCGCTGAGCGTCCCGCGACTGTCCGGCGAGGTGGTGAACGTGGCCCTCGGCGGCCGGATCACGCTCAACCAGCTCTACGCGATGATCGCGCGGATCCTGGGATCCTCGCTCCAACCGCAGCACGGACCCGCCCGCGTCGGAGACGTCCGCCACTCGCAGGCGGATATCGGCCTGGCCAGGCGCCTGCTGGGCTACGAGGTGACGGTTCCGGTCGAGCAGGGCATGCGCGCCACCGTGGACTGGTACCGGACCTTCCGGGCAGGCACCCCCGCCTGACCCGGGCGTCCCGCCGGAGCCGGGCATCCGTTCCCGGGCACAGGCCCCCAGCGGGGCCCGGGGCAGGGCCCTGGGAGGGGTCCCGGGAGGGCCCTGGACCACCCGCGGGGCCCGGGGGAGAGGCCGAGATCGGTGCGGGCAGCCCGGGCCAGCACCGTCCCATGGGCGGACAAGAGCCGCCGAGCCCGGCCCACCCTTCACGCAGCCCGCCACGGTCATGTTTCTTGCTACCGGTGTCCGGGTGGCGTGGGTAGTCTGGAGCATGCAGGCCCGCAGGCTGGCGTCCTGACGCAGCCAGGGGCAGATTCCTGGCCACAGCGACCCGCCGGCTGGCTCCCCGCAGCGCAAACTCCCACCCGACCCCGTCCTGTGCAGCGGGAGAGCATCGCAGCCGTGAGCCAGCGCAGACCGATGGGCGAACACCCCGGTGCCGGCGGGTCCGCCGGCGAAGGGGAGCCTCCGCTGCCGCGGGGTGAGGCGTCGCAGCGGAGCAGGGTTGTGCCCGGGTTCGATCCGCGCCGGATCCCCCAGATCCTCAACCGCCGCCGCCTCTCTGTGATCCTGCCGCTCTTGGTCATCGGCTCCGCGACTGTGGTCGGGCTGCAGGTGATCACTCCGATCTTCGTCTGCACCAGCGCGATCCTCATCGAAGAGCGCCACACCGGCAACCAGATCGACCAGATGATCATGACGCGGGAGATGCAGCGCGCCCGCGACAACAACCGGCGGCTGGTGGTCAGCGAGACGCTGCGGAGCAGCGAGCTGCTCACGCCTCTGATCCGCGACCTGCGCCTGGGCGAGGACCCCAAGCTGGTGGAGGAAGCGCGCTCGCTCCAGCAGGGGCGCCTGCACGACCAGAGCCAGGACGTGATCGCGGAGCGCATCCTGATCGAGCGCCTGCGGCAGAAGATCGGCGTGCGCAGCCGCGGGAGCGACATCTTCATCATCGCCGTGCAGGACAACGACCCGGCCACGGCCTGGAAGCTCGACGAGGCAGTGACGCAGGCGTTCGTCGATCAAATGACCAAGGACCACCTCGAGCCGCCGGCATCGACCAGCTCGGTGACCGACGAGCAGCTCGAGTCGAACCGTCGCGAGCTCGACAAGGCGGAGCAGGCGCTGGCGGACTTCAAGCGGGGCCTGCCCGTCAGCGACGAGCCGCGCGGCAACCCGGTGAACAAGAACAACCGCCGGCGGGCGGAGCGCCTGGTGCACCGGGTGCGGTTGGACCTCGACGAGACGCGGGGTCAGCTCCGCAACGTCGACACGCAGCTCATGTCGGCGCTGGGCAACGTCCCGCGCAACGACGCCGTGCTCAACGACCCGCAGGTGGCCAACCACAAGGCGCGTCTCGCGGCCCTGGAGCGGGAGGACGACCTGGCGCAGCTCAGCAACGGCACGGACAGCGCAGGCAAGACGGCCACTGTGCCGCTCGCTTTGGGGCGACAGCGCATCGAAGTGCAGCGCAACCGTATGGGCGAGCGCCTGACCGAGCTGACGGCGCAGCAGTATCCCCAGCTGGAGGCAGCCGTGCGCGCGCTGCTCACGCGGCGCTTCGAGCTGGCAATCGTGGGCGACGTGCTCACCGACCACGAGTTCAGGATCTCCGCCGAGCTCAAGAACTACGAGACGACGGTGAAGTCGCAGCTGGCGCGCGACCAGGAGCTCGGAGCGCTGGGAGCGGAGGTCAAGCGCCAGGAGGAGACCTACCAGAGCCTCGTCGACGCCCGACAGACCGGTCTGGCGGCCCGCAGCGGCGCCGCGTCGGGCTCCGGCACGCAGGTGCGCATCCTCGAGCCGGCCAAGAAGCCGCTGTTCCCCGCCCAGCCCAACACGGCGAAGATCGGCCTGCTTGCACTCGTGCTCGCTCTGGGCATCGGCCTGGGCGCGGCGTTCTTCGCCGAGTACATGGACACCAGCTTCAAGGACGCGCACGAGGTCGCAGCGGTGACCGGCCTGGAGGTGCTCGGCACTCTGCCACGCTTCGCCGGCGGGTTCCGATGGGAGCGCAAGCAGCGGCGCCAGAGCCTGATGTGGCACAGCGCCTTCACGGTCACGCTGGTGGGGGCGATGACGCTACTCGTCCTGAGCTACAAGCACAGCACCGTCAAGGACAAGATCAACCTCGACGCCGTGGGGGCCGCCGGGCAGCTCGACCAAGCCAAGGGCACGCCGTGAGCATCGCCAAGCACGAGCGGATCGAGACCGACGAGCGCGTCGAGCGCACGGCGCTGCCGCACCTGCTCACCACGACGCCCGAGGACTTCGAGTCCCCCTTGGCCGTCGAGATGCGCCGGCTCTACACGAAGCTGCGCCCGCGGCTGCGCCGGGAGAACCTCAGCGTGCTGATGGTCACCAGTGCCGAGCACGGCGAGGGAAAGAGCACGACCTCCAGCAACCTCGCCGTGACCGTCGCGAGGCACAAGCGCACCGAGACGGTGCTCATCGACGGCGATCTGCGCCGTCCGGTACTGCATAAGATGATGGACCTCCCGCGCGGCAAGGGCCTCAGCGACCTGCTGAGGGCCGATGCCAAGCTGGCGGACGTGCTGCGCGAGACGCCCCACGAAAACCTGCGCATCATCACGTGCGGCACGCGGGTACAAAGCCCCGGCGGTCTGTTCGAGACCCGCGCGCTGACTCGCCTGGTGGCCGAGCTGCGCACCCGCTACGAGATGGTGATCTTCGATGCGCCGCCGGTGATGCCGGTGGCCGACTCGACGCTGCTCGGCGCGGAAGTGGACGGAGTGATCCTCGTGGCGATGGCGGGCCTCACGCCCCGCGAAGTGATCCTGCGCGCGCGCGACGTGCTGCGGGACGGGCGCGCGAATCTGCTGGGAGTCGTGCTCAACAACGCGGCCAACGTGCTGCCGTCCTACTACGACTACGACTCCAGCTCCTACGGCGACGAGTAACCTGACCCGGCAGCGTTGGGCCACGCAGCTGCACGAGCTCCACGAGCTTTCCCGCCGCGCCCGAAACGTCCTGAAACGCCCCTCCCGTCACCGACACGTCACAAGTTGTGGACTTGACGCCGGCCCCCCGGTTCCGTCAGACTTGGCGTCTGGACTCGCAAGTGTTGGGGGATCCCCGCCGAATGGACGCTCCCGCGCGGTGAAGGTCAGTCGGGAGTCTCACCGGTTGGAACCTGGCAAGCCCCTGTAAACAAAGCGATTCCATGGTAGAACGTCGGGTCAACATCCTTGCAGTTTCCAGCCCGAGAAGCCTGGTATCCGGGTTGCTGGACATCTGAAGTTGTGCAGCCGGACGGCACCTGCGCCGTGGCGCCGGGTGTGTCGGTCCGTTCGCGTACCGGTTTGGTCCTATCCAGGGGCTGTCAGCCGTCATGTTACTCGATCCCGCGATGTACGCCCGGGTGCGGAACGACCGCACCTACGAGGCGCCGACCCTCACCACGATCGGAGCGCGCATCCCGTTCTACCGGGAGGTCCCGGCCTGGGAGCGCTCCACCAAGCGCGGCATCGACATCGCCGTCTCGGCGGTCGCGGTGCTGGGCTTCGCGCTGGTCTTGCCGCTGTTGGCGTTGGCGATCCGCCTCGACTCGCGCGGCCCGGTCTTCTACACGCAGGTGCGCGTGGGGATCAACCGGCGCGAGCGCGACCGTCGCCAGCGGGCTGGCCTGCCCAGCGTGGAGCGGCGCACCCGCGGACCGAGCGACCAGCGCAAGGTCGTCGCCGAAGGCCACCTGTTCAAGATCTACAAGCTGCGCACCATGTACGTGAACAGCGAGTCGGATGGAGTGCGCTGGGCGGAGAAGAACGATGCGCGCATCACGCGCGTGGGACGATTCCTGCGTCTGACGCGCCTGGACGAGTTCCCGCAGTTCTACAACGTGCTCAGGGGTGATATGAGCGTGGTCGGTCCACGGCCTGAGCGGCCGCCCTTCATCACGCTGTTGTCCGGGGAGGTGCCCGGGTACCTCGAGCGACTCCGCTTCAAGCCGGGCATCACCGGGCTGGCGCAGGTGGAGTCCGGTTATGACTCCTCGCTGGCCAGCGTGCAGCGCAAGGTGGAGCTCGACCTGCAGTACATCACGCGGTACAGCCTCCTGCAGGACCTCATGATCATGCTGCGCACCATCCGCGTCGTCGTGACCGGAGACGGCGCGTTCTGATTCCTGCCTCCTGGCCCGGCGACCGCCGGGTGGGACGTTCTTGCCGGCCCGACTCCACGCGCCCTCGCCCGGCCGGGCAGGGCGCGATTTTCCGCAGGTGCCTGCGCCTGCAGGCACGCTCCTTGAATGGGCTGGGTGCGCCCGCGCATCGTTTGCGGGCCGACACCCATGACCCAGCTCCTCGCCGCCGCCGTCTGCGTCCTGCTGCCCCTGTTGGCGCTGCTGCTGGCGCCGTACGCGCCGTGGTATGCCCTGGCACCGGGGCTGCTGGCCGCCGCGGCCCTGGCGGCAGGCCTGCATCGCCGCATCCTGCTGACCCGCATGGGCGACCTGCAGTCACGCGTGCAGGATGCATCGCTGCGGCTGGTGAACACCAACATCCAATTGCTCAGCCTCAAGGAGCTCTGGCGCGCCATGGCCCGTCCGGGGCAGGCCGACCAACTGCTCGACACGGCGCTGGCGTTCTGCCAGCGCGCGGCCGGCTTCCAGGAGGTGCTGCTGCTGCGGGTGGAGCCCGTGAGCGGCGAGCTGGTCGGGCGCTGGCTCTCGCCGGGCGCCGACGGGCCCGCGGTGCGGACCGTGCGTTGGGGAATGGGGGGCGTCGGTGGGGCGGTCGCCCGCGTGCTGCGCTCCTGCCACAGCCTCACCGGCGGGGGCGACGCCTCCCCGCCGCTCTTGGCCATCAACGGTGACCGCGTCGAGATCGGCTCCGCGGCGCACGGATACCTGGTCGTTCCGCTGGTCAGCCCGCTGGCCCGCGACGAGTGCCGCCCGGACGCCTGGCTCTACCGGCAGGGCTGTCCCAGTTTCACGCCGGCCTCGTTCACGGGGCCGCGCCGCGCGCCTGCCGCGCGCACCGGGCTCGATCTGTCCCCCTGCGTGTCCTGCCGCCACTATCCGGTCCACGGCGTGCTGGCCGTGACCGACCTGGGGCGCAGTGAAGGGCTGCGCAAGTCGGACCAGCTCACCGTCGAGTCGCTCGCCTATGCCGTCGGGGCGCTCCTGTCCAATAGCGCGCTCTACGACGACGTCAAGGCGGCCGAGCGCTTCCGGGATCACGTGCTCGATGGAATGACCAACGGCCTCATCACCACCGATTCCTCCGGGAGGATCGTCTTCGCCAACCGCCAGGCCGCCGCCATGCGAGGCGAGGCTGCCCTCGCCATGCAGGGGCGCAGGCTCGACGAGCTCTTCGACGCGCCCGAGGGCGCGCTGCCCCTGCGCCGCGCCCTGGCGCCGGGCGCGGCGGTGCTGCACGTGGAGGCATTGCTGCGGCGCGTCACACACGGCCAGGGCTCGACCGGCAACGCGGAGCACGGGCAGGGCGCCTCCAGCGATGCCGTCCACACGCAGGGCGCGGCCGGCAACGTCGCGCAGGCCGACGAGCGCGTCCCGGTGCGGGTGAGCCTGTCGCCATTCTCGCCCGAGCAGGGCGGCCCGCAGGGCGTCGTGTGCGTATTCGAGGATCTCTCCGGCCTGCGCGCGATGCAGGACGAGATCCGTCACCTGGACACTCTTGCGGCGATCGGCCGGTTCGCCAGCAGCATGGCGCACGAGATCCGCAATCCGCTGGGCGGGATCGGGGCGGGCGTGGGCTACCTGGCGCGTTCCGTCCACCTCGGCGATGAGGACCGGCGCAACATCGGGATGATCCAGCGGGAGATCGAGCGGCTCGACCGCACGATCCGCGACCTGCTGGGCGTGGCGCGGCCATCGCCGCTGCGCCTGGCCGCCACCTCACCCGCCGAGCTGGTGCGCGGCGCGATCCTGGGGCTCTCGCCGTGGGCGCGGCAGCGCGGGGTCGGCGTCCTCTTTTGCGGCCGCGAGGATCTGCCCGAGGTGCACCTCGACCGGGATCTCGCCCAGCAGCTCCTGGTCAACCTGATCAAGAATGCCGTGGAGGCCAGCCGTAGCGGCGACGTGGTCGAGGTCGACGTCCAGCCGGCGGAGGTCACCGCGGCTGGGAGCCGCCGCAAGGAGGACCAGCCCACTGGGCCCGTGGACGGCATCGCCGTCGCGGTGCGCGACCATGGCTGCGGGATCGCGCCGGCTGACCTGGCGCGCGTGTTCGAGCCGTTCTACTCGAAGAAGTCAGGCGGAACGGGGCTGGGCCTGTTCGTCTGCTACAGCATCGTGGAGCGTCATGGCGGCCGCATCCAGGTGCGCAGCCGGCCCGGCGAGGGGTCGTGCTTCACCGTGGAGCTGCCGCGTTTCCCTGCGCTGATGGGAGCTGGGCATGAAGCGGAACATTCTCATCGTTGACGACCAGGAGTCGATCCTCTTCTTCCTGCGCAAGACGCTGGAGGACGAGGGCTTCGCGGTGAGCACGGCCGAGAGCGGAGCCAAGGCGCTGGCCATGGTGGCCGCGCACGTTCCCGACCTGGTGCTGCTCGATCTGAAGCTGCCCGATCGCTCGGGCATGGAGGTGCTGCGCGAGCTGCGCGCCCGCTTCCCGGAGCTGTGCGTGGTCATGATGACGGCCTTCGGCGAGGTGGAGACCGCCGTGGAGGCGATGAAGCAGGGCGCCCACGACTACGTGAACAAGCCCATCAACCTCGAGCAGCTGCTGCGCGTGATCGAGAAGGGGATGGCCGCGACGGGACACGCCAGCGAGCTCTACGAGCTGCGACGCCAGACGCAGGTGATCGACGAGGCGAGCGACATCGTGCCCAGCATCTCCCCGCGCATGCGCGAGGTCTACGAGCTCATCCGGCGCATCGTCATCGCCGAGTCTACCACGGTGCTGATCGAGGGGGAGAGCGGAACGGGCAAGGACGTCGTCGCCAACCTGATCCACCAGAATTCGCCGCGGCGCGACAACGCATTCCTGGAGATCAACTGCGCGTCGCTCCCGGAGCCGCTCCTGGAGAGCGAGCTGTTCGGCCACGAGAAAGGTGCCTTCACCGACGCCGTGAACCAGAAGATGGGGCTGCTGGAGCTGGCCCACAAGGGCACCCTCTTCCTCGACGAGATCGGCGAGATGAGCCTGCCCATCCAAGTCAAGCTGTTGCGCGTCCTGGAGAAGATGACCTTCCGCCGAGTGGGCGGCATCAAGGACATCAAGGTGGACGTGCGCATCGTATCGGCCACCAACCGCAACCTGCGCCAGAGCGTGCAGATGGGCACCTTCCGCGAGGACCTCTACTACCGCCTCAAGGTGATCCCGGTCTACATCCCACCACTGCGCGAGCGCCCCGAGGATATCCCGCTGCTCACGCAGCATTTCCTGCGCACCTTCAGCACCCGCTTCGGCAAGCAGTTCGAGCGGGTGAGCGACGCGGCCCAGAAGGTGCTCACGGGCTACAGCTGGCCGGGGAACATCCGCGAGCTCAAGAACATGATGGAGCGCATCGCGTTGCTGGAGGACGGCACCGAGCTGTTGCCCAAGCACATCCCCATCGCCGGTACCGACCGCAGCGACGAGCACTCGGTGATCGAGGAGATCGAGGGCGCGCTCGGTCACGCCATCCCCACCGATGGAATCGCCTACGAGGTGCTGGTCGAGTCGCTGGAGCGGGCCCTGATCGAGAAGGCCTATAAGGAGGCCGAGGGCAACCAGAGCCTCACCGCCAAACTCCTCAACCTCAATCGGGACAAACTGCGCTATCGTATGAAGGCATTCCAGCTGTTGTGAGGTCCTTCGACGATGGGTGAGGCCCTGCCCGCCCTCCGCGCGCGGAGGCGGGACATCTGGCGTCGTGCGCTGGCCATGGCCACCGTGGCGGCCCTGGTGGCTGCTTGCGCGTACAGTCCGCGCCCCGGGCGCCTGCGCCCGGGCGTGGAGCGCGTGGCCGTCCCGTACTTCACCAACGAGAGCAGCGAGCCCAACGTCGAGGTCACCCTGACCGAGAACATCATCAAGGGTCTGATCGACGACCGCACGCTGCGCGTGGTGCAGGAGCCACAGGCCGATGCGGTGGTGCAGGGTACCGTACGCAGCTACCAGCTCGCCGAGGTGTTCCACGGGCCTGATCGCCAGGCGGACGAATACGAAGTCCGTCTCACCGTGTCGGTCACCCTGGCGAACCGGGCCAGCGGCGAGCCGATCGTCGGCCCGAAGGAGTTGCGCGCCAGCGCCACCTACCGCATCGCGGATGGCCAGGTCGGCGAAAGCAATGCGCGCACCCAGGCGGCGCAGCAGATCGTCCAGGGGATCCTCAATCTGGTCATCGAGGAGTGGTGATGGTCCGCGTGGTGACTCCAGAGGCGCTGATGAAGGAGCTGAAGGGCACCGCGGTCGCCGCGGTCTACCTGCTGGCCGGCCCCGACGCCTTTCGCGCCGAGCGCACCGCGCGTTGGCTGCGGCGCAAGGTGCTCGAGCAGGACGCCCTGGATCTGAACGCCGAGGTGTTCTACGCCGAGGACGCGTCCCCGGCGACGATCGCCCACGCCTGCGCCACCTATCCGCTGCTGGGCGAACGGCGCTTCGTGTGGGTCCGTCACGCTGAGGCGCTTGCGGCCGGCGCCGCCGTCGAGCCGCTGCTGGCCTACCTGCGGTCACCGTCGCCGTCGACCGTGCTGGTGATCAGCTCGGCCAAGCTCGACCTGCGATTGAAGCTCACCCTCGCCTGCGCGGAGCAGGGGCGGGTGGTGGAGTTCCCCACGCTCGCTCTGCCCGCACTGCTGGTGCAGGCGCAGCGGCTGGCGCAGGAGCGGGGGGTGCAGCTGGGCCCGGGCGCCGCGGAGACGCTGGTGGAACTGGTGGGAGAGGATCTTGGCGAGCTGGACAACGAGCTCGCCAAGCTGGCGCTCCTGGCGGACGCGGGCGTGTTGGGCGCGGAGCGCATCGCGGAGCTGGTGGCACGCAGCCGCGACCTCAGCGCCTTCGCGCTTGCGGACCAGCTGGACGCGCGCGATCCGTTGCCGGCGCTGCGCACCTGGCTTGCCGTGCGCTCCTCGGGCGTCGACGTGATCGGCACGGCGGCGATCCTGGGTTGGAAGCTGCGCCAGCTCGCGCAGTTCCGCGCCGCGCTGGATGCCGGGCTGGGTGAGGAGGCCGCCAGCCGGGCGCTGGGGATCTCACCTTGGCAGGGGCGTCGTCTCGCACAACTGGCGCGCGGTGTGACGCTCTCGCAGGTGGAGCGCGCGCTCGCCTGCTTCCGCACCGCCGACCGCCGGGCCAAGTCGAGCAGCATGGGGGAGGGCATGGCCTACGATCTGGCCCTGCTGGCATGGGCGGCCGGCGGCGCCGCACGGCTTGACAGCCCCCCTTGATCCCCTAACTTGATCAGGCGAGTGGCTTCCAGGGCGGCCCGCGCCGGTGGTGCCGGGCCGTCCTTGTAGCGTGCACCGGTGGACCAACGAGGAGAGCGATGTCTGCACCCGTGAATGTGAACGAGAAGACCTTCCAGACCGAAGTCGCTTCGGACACCGGTCTCGTCCTGGTGGATTTCTGGGCTCCCTGGTGCGGGCCTTGCAGGATGATCGCGCCGGTGCTCGAGGAGATCGCCAACGAGTACTCCGGGCGCATCAAGGTCGCCAAGGTGAACGTGGACGAGAACCAGGGCCTCGCCAACAAGTTCGGGGTCCGGAGCATCCCGTCGCTGCTGTTCTTCCGCGCCGGCGAGGTGGTGGACAGCGTGGTCGGGGCGGTGCCCAAGAACCGGCTCACCGAGAAGATCGAGGCTCTCACCAACGCTCGGCACTGACGGTCCCACCCAGGGGCCGTTGCCAGAGCACGCCGCCCGGCGCATCACCCGGCCCGCCGGGGAGGCCGCTCCCGGACGGCCACGCCGCGAGACGATCCATGGACGTTCGCCGCCCCTCCCGCAAAGTGCCAGCCGCGTTCTCCGCCGGTGGGGCGGAGGAACGGGAGGGCGGCCGCGCCGCTGGCGAGGGCAAGCTGATCGCCCGCGGGCTGCGCCATCCCGGCCCGATCCACATGGTGCGCACCCAGCTCGCCGCCGGCAGCCCGCCGGCCGTGTTGCGCGTGATCGTGGACTCTGCATCGGCCGCCGATGGTCTGGCCCGGTTCTGCCAGTCCCGGGATGTCCCTGCCGAAGTCGACCTCGTGGGCGAGGAGTTCCACATCCTGATCCGCCTCGGCCGCTCGGCCGAGAAGCTGCTGCGGGGGCCCGTCGACCCGGGCCCGTAGGGTAGCTTCGGACTCCACTTCAGGCGGCCCTCCCAGGGCAGGGCAGATGCAGGAGATGGCTTGGGGCGGCGCTGTGGGTTTCTCTTGGGCGTTAGTTAACATAATGTTTCTTATGGGCAATCACGGTACGACCGCTTGGGATCGCGCCGGGCGGGTCTGACTCCCGTTGAGCCCCCCTTAGACCCTGCCCGACCCTACACGACCCCTGCGGCAGATGCCCCTGCCGCCACTACGCGCCCGCGAGAGCTCCTGGAGGACGCGGACACACCTCAGCCCTGCGCCGGGTCGCGTCGAAGCGGCCCTGCCCGGTCGTGCGAACGCCGCTCGAGTCGGGTCAGTCGTGGATCGGGACGCGCTCGGCGTATTCGTCGATCACCGGGAAGCGGAATTCCTCCCCGGCCAACGCCTTGACGAAGCCGATCACGGACAGCAGCAGGAAGAGCACGAATACGGCGAGCTTGAGGACGATCTCCACCAGCAGCCCCAGCACCGGGATCCGTCCGATCGTGGCCTGCACGATGATCACCAGCGCGAAGGCCAGGGCCTCCAAGAAGAGCAGCACGAAGCCCTGCTGGGCGTGCCAGCGCAGGAACGGCGTCTTGCGGCGGGCGAAGATCGCGAGCAGGCACAGAGGCCCGGCGTACGCCAGCGCCGCGAGCCACTGCTGGCGGGCCGCCTCGGGATCCGGGGCCGGCGTGCCTTTGGGTGGCGGCAGATCCTCCAACGGATCATAGCGTCCCGGCATCTCGACCTCCGGAACAGCGCCCAGCGGAGGGCGGCTCAGGACGAGGGCGTGGCCAGCTTCGCGCGGTAGACGGCAATACGGGACTGCGCCTCCTGGCGCGCGCTCATGTCCGAGCCGCGCACCAGAGGCTGGAGAACTTCGATGGCGGCGGAGGGCTGGCCCATTTGGGCCAGCGCGCGCGCCTCGCCAAAGGCCGCCTGCGCGTACCGGGCGTCATCGGGCCCCAGGTCGGAGCGGAGCTTACGGAACTCCTCGGCGGCGCGAGGATAGTCGCCACGAGCTTCCAGGGCCAGGGCCATTCCCGACCGTGCCGAAGCAGCAAACGCGCCACTGCTGTCCAGATCCAGATAGCGCTGGAACTCGTCGATGGCCGCGTCGTTCTCGCCGAGGGCAAGGTGGCAGGCTCCCCGGAGGTGATGAGCCGTCTTTCCCTCCGCCGTTCCCCCGTGGCGGGCGATCAGCTCGTCGAGCGCCACCAGGCTCTCGCTGTACGAGCCCTTTCCGTACAGGCTGCCCGCACGGTAGAGCATCTGGGAGGATTCCTGATGCCCCCGTGTCCGCGACTGGGCGAAGTAGACGCTGACCAGCACGAGGACGGCCAGCACGGCGATCCCGGCGATTGCGGTCAGGAAATGCTTCTGCAGCCAGGCCGTCGCCGAGCCCGTCCACTCGACGAAGCCGTCGTGGCGCAACTCTTCCTTGGTCAGGTGATTCCGGCTCACGCTCATTTGCCTCCGCGTTGTCCGCCGCCCGGTGCGCCGCCCAGGGCGCCGCGGGCATGCAGGGTCTGCCCCAGGCAGGACTTGAACCTGCGACACCAGGTTTAGGAAACCTGTGCTCTATCCACCTGAGCTACTGGGGCCCGATCTCCTCTCGAATGTCCGCCTCGCAGACGATCGACGTGCAGGACGATGGGTGGCGAGCTATGGGGATCCGGCCGCATCGCTCCCGTAGGAGAGCATGCAGAACACCCGCCGGTCGCACAACCGCTCACGGCCGCCCAGGTCCGCGAGCTCGATGAGGAAGGCGATCTCCACCAGGCTGCCTCCCCCCTCCTCCACCAGCTCCGCCGCTGCCGCCGCGGTCCCCCCCGTGGCCAACAGGTCGTCGACCAGCACCACCCGTTGTCCCTGCTGCAGCGCATCCACGTGCATCTGGAGGGTGGCGGTCCCGTACTCCAGCGCGTAGCTGCGCGAACGCGTGGCGCCGGGGAGCTTGCCCGCCTTGCGGATGGGGACGAACCCGACCCCCAACCGCAGCGCCAAGGGGGCGCCGAGGATGAACCCCCGGCTCTCGACGCCGGCGATGGTGTCCACGGTCTCGCCCCGGTAGCGGCGATGCAACGTGTCGATCGCATGCTCGAACGCGCCGTAGTCGCGCAACAGTGGCGTGATGTCGCGGAACAGGATTCCCGGCTGGGGGAAGTCCGCGATCGCACGGATGTAGCGCCTTAGGTCCAATGCACCTTCCGCCACTGCGGCCGGCAGCGCGCGTCCCCTACCAGCGCAGATAGGGGCGCGGATCGACCGGCTCGTTGCCCTTGCGGATCTCGAAGTGCAGCAGCGGCGGGTCCGCGGCGCCCACGGCGCCCAGCGTCTGCCCGCGGCGCACGATTTCGCCGACCTCGACGCACGGGCGCTCCGGATCCAGAGGGCCGTACACCGTCCTCCACCCGCCCGCGTGCTCGACGATCGCCACCTGCCCCAATCCGGGAATCTCGCCTAGGAAGCGCACCACCCCGTGGTCGGCGCCAAGCACCGGGGCCCCCGCGCGCGCTGTCAGCTCCAGCCCCGTGTTGCGCCGCACGACCCGCCGGTTGCGCGCGCTGGTCTGCTCGCCGAACCCCGAGACGATGCGCGCGGCGCTCGCTCCGGCGAGCGGCGGACGCGGTCGGAACGGCGAGGCGCGCTGCTTCGGCGGCCAGGCCACCTCGCGCACCAGCAGCTTCTGGCCCGGGCGCAGCACGTTGTCCGCGATTCCGTTGTCCTCGCGCAGCCGCTCCACGCTCGTGCCGAAGCGCCGGGCCAGCCGCAGCAGCGTGTCGCCGCGCTGCGTCCGGACGAACAGATCCGCGGCGGGCGGTGGAGCGAGCGAGGCCTGCGGCGTTCGTGGCGTCTGCGACGTCTGCGCCAGGGCGAATCCCGCTGCTCCCGTGCCGGGCCGCCCCGGGCTCCCCACGAACATCCCGCCCAGGACTCCCACGCGCAGCAGGCGTGGCCACCAGACCGCGTGTCGCACTCGAATCATATGGTCGGGGCGAGAGGATTTGAACCTCCGACCTCCTGCTCCCGAAGCAGGCGCGCTAACCAGACTGCGCTACGCCCCGACCTGTTCCGGACCGCGTCCCAAGCCCCCACGGGCGCGGCCGCCATCGGCGCGCTCGTCACCATCGCCAGCGGGACGATCGCAACGCCCAGAAAAATCGCTGGCGCGGCGCAGCGGCAATGCGAAGAGCTGGGCCAGCTTCGCCCGCGCTTGCGTGCGCGCCGGACGCGAGCCCCCGCGCGGCCGCGCCGTGCGCGCAAGCGGCCGGCACTTCTGGGGTTGCGCCGCCCGCCCACGGCAAGCGCGCGTTCGCTCACGGCCGACTCGGGAATCTACCAAACGCCCCAGGCGCTCGCAACGGCTGTTTTCCCACGCAGTGGCGGGGCGCTCAGGGGGAGAATCCCTCGGCGCCGAGCAGCGGCACGAAGCGGCAGGCGCATTGCTGCGCGAGCGCGTCCTTGCCGCCCGCGCGGCGCAGCACGTGCAGGAACTGCATGTGCAGGTCGCCCACCGGGCAGACGATCACGCCCGGGTCGGCGAGCTGGGCGAGCAGCGTCGCAGGCACCTGCGGTGCCGCGGCGGTCACGATGATGCGATCGTAGGGCGCGCGTGGCGGGTGGCCGAGCGTGCCATCCCCCACGACGATGTCGACGTTGTCGACTCCCAGCTCCGCCAGCAGACCGGCGGCGGTGCGCGCGAGGCCCACGATGCGCTCGACGCTGACCACCGACCGGGCGAGCTGCGCCAGGATCGCGGCCTGATAGCCGCTGCCGGTCCCTACCTCCAACACGTGCTCCTGCCCGGTGAGCTCCAGCAGCTCGGTCATGAGCGCGACCATGTAGGGTTGGCTGATGGTCTGGGCGTAGCCGATGGGTACGGCCTTGGGGGCGTAGGCCTCCGACCAGCGGTCCGGGTCGATGAAGTGGTGGCGCGGCACCTCCGCCATGACGTCGAGCACCCGCGCGTCCTGGATCCCCTGCTGCAACAGCTGGGCGCGTACCATGCGCCGCCGGTCCTCGGCGAAGGGCTTCATGGGGGCCATCCCTCCTCGAGGGCGCGCAGCTGTGGCAGCAGGCCGAAGTCGGTGGAGTCCACGCGCAGCGGCGTGACCGTGATATACCCGGCGCTGTTGAGCACGAAGTCGGTGTCGCTCTCGTCGGCGTAGGTGACATCCGAGCCGCCGATCCAGAAGTAGTCCCGGCCGCGCGGATCCTTCGTGCGCATGATCAGGTCGTGGTACTCGCGACTGCCCAGGCGGCAGACGCGAACGCCCGCGATGCGGTCCGCGGGCAGCGACGGGACGTTCACGTTCAGCAGGACGGGCCCGGTCCCACGCGCCAGCCAAACAGAGAGCACGTGGCGCACGAAGGCCTCGGCCGCGCCGAACTGCAGCGCCCCGCCCCGGCCGGTGGCCGAGATGGCGATGCCCGGCACTCCGAGGATGCGCCCCTCCATCGCAGCGGCCACGGTCCCGCTGTAGTGCACGTCTTCGCCCATGTTCGGGCCGTGGTTGATCCCCGAGACCACCACGTCTGGCGGCGCGTCGCACAGCAGCTTGCGCACGGCGATCAACACGCAGTCGGTGGGCGTCCCGCTCACGCTGTAGCAGCCGTCGGCCACCTGCTCGACACGCAACGGCGCGGTGAGCGTGAGAGCGTGGCTCGAGGCGCTCTGCTCGCGGTCGGGGGCCACCGTGGTGATGCGCAGGGACGGGTCGGCCGCGCGCAGCCCCTCGCGCAACGCCTCGCGCAGGCGGCGCAAGCCCTCGGCGTGGATGCCGTCGTCGTTGCTCAGCAGGATGTGCATGGACCGCTCAAGGGGCGCCGTCCCCTCGGGGAGGCGAATCGCCCGGGCGGCGGCGCCAGCGGCGCGCGCGTCCGACCAGGCGGAAGAAGCGCAGCGTGTCGACGAGGGGGTGGATCGAGCTGTGCTGGTCTTGGTAGACGGTGGTGATCGGGACCGACGCGATACTGTAGCCGAGGCGTCCGGCTCGGATCAAGACCTCCGACTCGAGATCGTAACGGCTGGACTGCAATGTCATCGCGCGCAGCACGGAAGTGGCGATCAGGCGGAAGCCGGACTGACTGTCGGGGATGCGCGCGCTGGCCAGCCGGCTGACCACGGCCGAGGTGAACTCATTGGTGCGCTTGCGCAGCCAGGGCATGCCCGCGTTGGCGTGCATGCGGCTGCCGATCACGACGTCGGCGCCCTGCCGGAAACGCTCGATCAGGCGGGGCACCTCCTCGGGTAGGTGCTGCCCGTCGGCATCGAGGGTCAGGACGGCGTCGTAGCCATGGGCGACGGCGTAGGCGAAGCCGGTCTTGAGCGCCTCACCCTTGCCGCGGTTGCCGGGATGGATTCGTACCTCCAGGCCCAGGCCACGGGCCGCCTCGGCGGTGCCGTCGCTGGAGCCGTCGTCCACCAGGCAGAGGTCGACCCCGGGCGCATGCCGGCGCAAACCCGCGACCAGCGCGGGCAGGTGGCGCGCGACGTTGTAGCCCGGCAGGACGACCAGCAGTCGCTCAGACATGCCGCGACGTCGGCGCAGGCCGTCCATGTTGCGGGGTCAGGGGCACGATGCGGGGGCCGGGCGGGCGGGCGGGAAAGAAAGGATGGTCGGGGCGACTGGATTTGAACCAGCGACCACTTGCACCCCATGCAAGTGCGCTACCAGGCTGCGCTACGCCCCGACCAGGCAACGCGGGGCCGACGGCCCCGACCGCGGAATATAGCAGACCCCCCAGGTCCGTGCCAACCGAGCGACTGCCGCGCATCAGAGCCTGCGCACCATCTCCAGGAGCTCGGCCAGCTCGCGGCGCAGCTCGGCTAGCCGCCGGCGCGCCGTGTCCGACGGCCGCGGGCCAGCGGCCCCCGTCGCGACGGCGCCGGCCGGGGCGGAGGCGGATGCCCGCGCCCCCGCAGGGGTCTTCACACCCGCAGTTTCCAGGCGAGCAGCGGCATCGCGCAGGACCTTACGCGCGCCGTCGATCTTGTACCCCTCCGCGTACAGCAGGCGCTTGATCGACAGGACCTCGTCGATGTCCTTGCGCCGGTAGCTGCGGTTGCCAGCGCGGTTCTTGCGCGGCCGCAGTGTGGGGAACTCGGACTCCCAGTAGCGCAGGACATGGGGCTTGACCTGCGTGTGCTCAGCCACCTCGCTGATGCTGTAGTAGAGCTTGTCGGGAAGCTCGGCTGGCATGCATCCTCCTTGCCGGTACGCGCCCGGGCGTCAGCTCTCGTGCTCGGAGCGCAGGGCGCGGCCCATCAGCTCCTCGATCGCCGCGCCTGGGGACTGTCCGCCGAACAGCACCGCGGCGACCTGGTCGCAGATGGGCATGGACACGCCGGCAGCGCGCGCCAGCATGGACACCGTGCGCGCTGTCTCCACTCCCTCGGCCACTTGCGTCATCGCGGCCAGCGCTTCGCACAGCGTGGCGCCCGCGCCGATACGCTCGCCCAGGCGGCGGTTGCGGCTGTGCCGGCTCAGGCACGTCGTGATGACGTCACCGATGCCGGCCAGCCCGAAGAACGTCTCGCGCCGGGCGCCGCTGGCCACGCCCAAGCGCGCGATCTCGGCCACGCCGCGCGTCAGCAGCGCACCCTTGGTGTTGTCGCCCAGTCCGAGCCCGTCGCAGATCCCGGCGGCAATGGCCAGCACGTTCTTGACGGCAGCGGCCAGCTCCAGACCCACCAGGTCGTCGTTGGTGTACACGCGGAAGAACGGCGCCGCGAGGCGCTCCTGCAGCGCCGCGCGCAGCTGCGCGTCCCCCCCGCCGAGCACCACCGCGGTCGGAATGCGGCGCGCCACCTCTTCGGCGTGACTGGGCCCGACCAGCACGGCATGGCGCTCCGTCGCGGTGCGAAGAACCTCGGCCATCACCTGGCTCATGCGGCGTCCGGTTCCCGGCTCCAGGCCCTTCGCCGCGCAGACCACCGGCAGCGCCAGCGCCCGTGGGCGCGCCCGCAGCGCGGCGCACACCTCCGCCACCACGCCCGAGGGTACCGCCAGCACGACCAGCGCCGCGTCGCCCAGCGCCAGGTCGAGGTCCGCCGTCGGGCAGAGCTCGCTGCCCAGCGGCACTCCGGGCAGGTAGCGCGAGCTCGCGCCGCCCTTGATCTCCTCCACCAGGTCGCGGCGGCGGGCCCACAAGCGCACGCGGTGACGGGACTGTGCCGCCGTCAGCGCAAGCGCGGTTCCCCACGAGCCTGCGCCGAGCACCGCGGTGCGTCCCTCCCCGATCATCACCAGAGGGGCTTTTCCTGGCCCTGACGCAGCCGGTGGATATTGTCGCGGTGCCGAGCAACCACCAGCGTGGCCGCCACGACCGAAGCCGCCAGCGTCAACCAGTGCGCGGCGCGCCCCGAGCGCGCCACTGCTGCGAGCTCGTGGATGGCCAGGCACACGGGGAACGTGGCGGCGGCGGCCAGGCTGGCGACGCTCATGACCCGCGTGAGCACGAGCAGGAACAGCCACACGCCCAGGGCGGGAATGGCGCCCCACGGTGCCAGCGCCAGGAACGCGCCGGCCGTGGGCGCGACGCCCTTGCCCCCTTTGAAGCCAACCCACGGGCTGAAGATGTGCCCCACGACCACGGCCAGCGCGGAGATCAAGGCGGCCAGGTCGCGCGTCGGTCCACCCGGCAGCAGCGCCCAACCCAACAGCACCGCGCCCAGGCCCTTGCCCACATCCACCAGGAGCACCAGGGCGCCCGCTTTCCAGCCCAGCACGCGCAGGGCATTGGTCGCGCCCAGGTTGCCGCTACCCGCGTGGCGCAGATCGATCCCGCGCGCCAGGCGGCCCACGATGTAACTGGTCGGGATGCTCCCCAGCAGGTAGCCGCCCAAGAGCGGGATCAGCAGCCACCGCACGGAGCCTACCTCCGCTCCTTCAGCTCGATCTGGATGCGCGTGCCCTTGAAGCCGATACGCTCGCGCACTTGATTGCTCAGATACCGCATGTAGTTGCGGCCGAAGTACTCGGCCCGGTTCACAAAGAGCGTGAAGGTCGGTGGCGCCACGCCGGTCTGCGTCCCGTAGTAGATGCGTCCGGTCCCGCGGTTGTGGACCTTGGGCTGGTTCTGCGCCTGCGCCTTCTCGAGTATCGCGTTTACGAGGCTCGTTTCAACCGTTTTCTGACGCTCCTGCCCCACCTCCCATGCCAGCTGCAAGATGCGGCCCGTGCGCAACCCAGCCGTCGCCGAGATCGAGACGACGGGGGCGTAGTTCAAGAACGCCAGCTCCGAGCGCACGCCCTCGGTGAAGTGGGCGAGCGTCTGGGTCTCCTTCTGGACGGCGTCCCACTTGTTGACGGCGATCACCGCCCCCCGGCCCGCGTCGTGGATCGCGCCCGCGATGCGTGCATCCTGCGCCACCATCCCCTCCGCGGCGTCCAGCAGCAGCACGGCCACGTCGCAGCGCTCGATGGCGCGTAGCGAGCGCAGCGTGGAGAAATACTCCACACCCTTCTCGTGCTTGGCTTTGCGCCGGATCCCGGCGGTGTCCACCAGCACGACGTCATGGCCGTGCCAGCGGACGCGGGTGTCGATGGAGTCGCGCGTAGTACCGGGGATGTCGCTGACCAGCGTGCGCTCCTCGCCGCAGAGGCGGTTGGTCAGGCTGCTCTTGCCCACATTGGGGCGTCCGACCACCGCCACGCGCAAGTCCGCCGCGGGCTCGGGCTCGTGCAGGGGCAGCGTGGCCACGACTGCGTCCAGCAGGTCGCCGGTGCCTTCGCCGTGGAGCGCGGATACCGGGAACACCGGTCCCAGCCCCAGACGGTAGAACTCCGTGGCGCGCAGGCGCTCGTTCTCGGATTCCGCCTTGTTGGCCACCACGAACACCGGCTTGCCGACCCCGCGCAGTTGCCGGGCGATGATCTCATCGGGCGATGCGATGCCGCTGCCGACATCCACCATGAACAGCACGGCCTCGGCCAGGCGGATCGTGTCGCGCGCGATCTCGGTGACGGCGTGGTCCAGGCTGCGCTGCTCCCCGTCGGGGACGATGCCTCCCGTGTCGGCCAGCAGGAAGTGCACGCCGTTCCAGTCGCACGCGCGCAGGTGGCGATCGCGTGTGACGCCGCTCTCCTCGTGGACCACGGCCTCGTGCGTGCGCGTGAGGCGATTGAAGAGCGTGGACTTGCCCACGTTGGGGCGGCCCACCACGGCGACGATGGGCAGGGCCATGGTCAGGCGCCGGCGCAGCGCAGGAGCGCCTCCACGAGCCCCTCGCGGGCGACGTGGACGGGGCGTCCCGCGCGCGCCAGGAAGTCGTCCTCTGACAGGTCGTCGAGGAACAGGCCGTCGTGGTTGAGCGCAACATCGGGGATCAGCACCGCGCCGGCTTCGGCGGGCAGCGCCTGGATCGCTTGGAGGAAGTCGCGGCCGCACAGCAGGCCGGCCACCGAGATCCCGGCGCCGTACAGCCGGTTGACGACGCCGACCACGCGCAGGTCGAGCCAGGGGATCGTGCTCAACAACGGCCGCAGGTCGTGCTCGAAGAACTGCTCGGCGAGCGTGCCGGTGACGATCGTGACCGTGCGGCGCGCGCGCCCGGCGGCGCGCAGATCGGGCAGCGCCGACCGCACCTCTTCGCGCAGCAGCGGACAGATGCCGATGCCGTTGTCCTCCTGGGGCAGGTCTTCGTAGAACCTTGGTGGCGGGAAGGGGCGGCTGCAGCGCAGGAAGAACTCGTCGCTCGTGAACGCCAGCCGCGTGCCCTTGCGCGCGAGGAAGCGGTCCCCCCAGGCGGTCACCTGATCGATGGCCCGGGCCGCGTCCTTTGCCGTCACCGGCCGCAGCTGCGTGAGGCCCGCGCGGTGGTCCGAGAGGCCCACCGGCACCACGGCGATCGAGGCGACCTGCGGATAGAGCGAGGCGAGATCGTCGAGCGTCCGCGTCAGCACATCCCCATCGTTCCAGCCGGGACAGAGCACGATCTGCCCGTGCACCGTGATCCCGCCAAGGGCGAGCTGGCGCAGGGCGCCCATCACGTCCATGCGCCGCTTGATCCCCAACAGCCGCGTGCGTACCTCCACGTCGGTGGCGTGCACCGAGACGTAGAGCGGCGAGAGCTTCTGGGTCAGGACGCGCCGCAGTCCCTGGCGTCCAAGGCTGGTGAGGGTGATGTAGTTTCCGTAGAGGAAGCTGAGGCGGTAATCCTCGTCCTTGACGTAGATGCTCTCGCGCAGACCCTGCGGATTCTGGTCGATGAAGCAGAAGACGCAGCGGGCCGCGCAGGTCTTGAACTCCATGGGCGCGAACGCATGCGCCAGGGTGGTCAGTTGCGCGGTCTGCACCGTGTAGCGATCGGCACGGTCCGCCGTATCGACGATCACGAGCTCGACCGAGCCCTCCTCTTCGGACAGATAGTAGAAGTCGAGGATGTCCGCGATGGCCGTCCCGCCGATGCGCGCCAGGCGGTCCCCGGGCGCCCAGCGGTAGCCCGGCACCACGCCGTCACCCGGGGCGCGCTGCAGCTGGATCACGGCTCCCCCTCCGTGCGCTCGACTGCGGGGAGCAGATGGAGCACCTCGGGGGTCCACAGCACGATGGCCTCCTTCAGCAGTGCCGCCGCGGGCACCGCCAGGATCACCCCGGCCAGGCCGAAGAACTGCCCCGCCACCAGCATGGCGACCATGACCACCACCGGGTGCAGGTCGAGCGAGTGCCCGATCACGCGTGGCGAGACCAGTGCGGAGTCCAGCAGCTGGACCGCGCCGTAGAGTGCGCCGACCTTGACCACCGACAGCCACGAGGCGTCCGTCAGCAGGGCCGCCGACAACGCCAGCAGCGCCGTCAGCACGCCGCCCACATAGGGGATGAAGTTGAAAGCGATGCACGCCAGCCCCACCAGCAACGCGTAGTCGCAGCGCAGCACGCTGAGCCCGACGAAGAACAAGAGCCCATCGATGGCGCCCACCAGCAGCTGTCCGCGCAGGTAGGCGCTCACCGTGCGGTCCACCTTGGCCAGCAGCCGTTGCGCGCCCGTGCGGTGTCCAACGGGCATGACACCGAGTAGCCCGTCGCGCAGGCGCTCACCGTCACGCAGCAGGTAGAACGCCACCACGGGCGTCACCACCAAGAAGCTCACGAAACTGAGTACGCCCTGCACTCCGCGCAGCAACGTCATGCCCGCGCCGCCCAGCGCTGCCGCGATCTGCTGCAGGCGGTTGGCGGCCATCTGGGCCAGCGTGTCGCGGTCGAGGCGGATGCCCAGTCCCGCGGCGCGCTCCAGCAACCACGTGTACAGGCGCTGCAGCGTGTCCAGCAGCTCCGGCAGGCGCTGCGCCAGCAGCGCCGACTCGCGCGCGAGCGGCGGCAACACCAGGGCCAGCCCGCCTACCACCAGCAGCGCCAGCGGCGCCGCGATCAGCAGGATTGCGCGCACGCGCCCCAGCCGCCGCGCCGCCCGCCGCACGATCGGGTCGAGCAGGTACGCCAGCAGCAGTCCGGTGAACAATGGGACCGAGAGGCCGGCCGCCGCCTGGGCGAACCACAGCACGAAGATCACCGTAGCCGGCACGAACAGGGTGGGCACCCAGCGCGGGCCGCCGTGGCGCAGCGCAACGTAGGTGGCTAGCCCGTACCACACGAACGGCGAGCGGCCGGCCAGCCCCTGGCAGCCAACCGATACGCCGAGGGCGCAGACCAACAACAGCAGCGCGAGCGGCGCGACCCAGGACGGCGCGGGCGGCTCGGGCAGCTTGAGCGGACCGGCGGGTTCCTGCGCAGCCATCACGGCCCTTCGGATGAGCCCAGCGGCGGTGCGGGCGGGGTTGGCGCGTGGGACGCGGGGATGGAGCGGGCGACGGGGCTCGAACCCGCGACCCTCAGCATGGGAAGCTGATGCTCTACCAACTGAGCTACGCCCGCTCCGCAATGCCCTTGGGGCGAGTCCGCGAACCTAGCAACCGCCCGCGGCGGTGTCAAGGCGTGCCCCCCTGCCCCGCCTCGTGCAGCTCGCGCACGAGCACGGTCTCCAGATCGGCCTGCACTGCGTCGCCGCGTGCCACCGCGGGCTGCTTGCGGAACCAGGTCTCCTGCTGCCGCGCGTAGCGCCGCGTACTGACGATCACGCGCGCCAGTGTCTGCTCGCGGTCGCGTCGGCCCAGCACCCACTCCACGACCTCGCGGTAGCCCAGCATGCGCAGTCCGGGGCAGTCGGGTGCGAAGCCCTCGCCGAGCCGGGCCTGGACCTCCTCGTACCAGCCCCCTGTCAACCAACGCGCAGCGCGCTCGGCGATGCGCTCGTGGAGCACTGCTCGCGGCGGGCTCAGGTGCACGACGCACAGCTGCGCGCCGTGCACGGGGTGCGGCCTGAACTGCGCGTTCCAGCGCGAGGCCGGTTGCCCTGTGAGCTCCAAGATCTCCAGCGCTCGCTGCAGGCGGTAGCGATCGTTGGGGTGGATGCGCGCAGCGCTCGCCGGATCCGCGCTGGACAGACGCGCGCGCAGCTCGTCCGTCGCAAGCGCGACCAGGCCGTGGCGGACCTCGCGCAGCCGGACCGGATCGTCCGGTACGGCGATGAACCCCTCGGCAGCGGCGCGCAGGTAGAAGCCGGCTCCCCCCACCAGCAGCGGCACCACTCCCCTGCCCCACAGCGCCGGCAAGAGCTCTTCCAGCTCGCGGCGGTAGCGGCCCGCCGTGAACGTCTCGGCAGGCGCGATGCGATCGAGCAGGTGATGCGGCAGGCGCGCGCGCTCCGGCGCCGTAGGCTTGCCCGTCCCGACGTCCAGGCCGATGTAGAGCTGTCGCGAGTCCAGCGACACGACCTCGACGCGCACGCCAACGCGCTGCGCGGTGCGCAGCGCGAGCTCGGTCTTCCCCGCAGCGGTGGGGCCCACCAACGCCACCAAGCGGCGCCGCGGGCGCGGGGGCACTCCGTCCTGCGGCGCGGCCACGGCGCGCGCGGCGTCAGCGCCGCCCGAAACGGCGCTCCAGCTCGGGGAGCCCGATCCGGATGAGCGTCGGCCGGCCGTGGGGACAGGAGTAGGGCAGGCGCGTCGCGAAGAGGCGGTCCATCAGCGCCTGCATCTCCGGCAGCGTCAGCCGCTCCCCGGCGCGGATCGCGCCGTGGCAGCTGTAGCTGGCAAGGATCGCCTCGCGCGGGCTATGTCCGGTGCGGCCGGCGTCGGCCAGTTCGGCGAGCAGGTCGCGCAGCAGCGCCCCGTCGTTCCAGTTGCGCAGCTCGGCGGGAATCCCGCGTACCAGCACCGTGCTACCGCCGAAGGGCTCGGTGAAGAAACCCACCGCCTCGAGTTGGCCGCGGTGCAGCTCGTAGGTCTCCAGCTCGGCCGGCGTCAACTCCAGCGTCGCGGGAAACAGCAGCTGCTGCGTCGGTGGGAGCCGACCCTCCAACGACGAGACTCCCTGGTCGTAGAGGATCCGCTCGTGGCTGTTGTGCTGGTCCACGATCACCAACGCCCCGCGGATCTGGGTGAGGATGAACGTGTTGTGCAACTGCCAGAACAGAAGGTCCGCGCCGCGTGCCGACTCAGCGGTGATCAGCGCGCCCGGGTCGGGCGCCGCGCCGGACGGCGTGAAGCGCCCAGGGCCCTCGGCCAATTGCTGCGGCGTGAAGAGCGTGGGTCGCTCCTTGCGCCGGCTCCACTGCGGCCCCCGTGGGTAGCCCTCGGTCGAGTCTTCGCCCAGGCGGGCCGCCAGCGCTTCCGGCGCGCCACGAGCGTGCAGCGCGAGCGACCCTGCGCGCGCCCCGCCGTCGAGCCCCGGGTCGACCTCCTGCAGCTGCACGTCCGCCTGTGCGGTCGGCAGGGCCGTCTCGTGGCGCAGCGACAGCGCGTCGAGGATCGCGTGGCGCACGAGCTCGTGGATGGCCGATTCGTCGCGGAATCGCACCTCGGCCTTGGCCGGGTGCACGTTGACATCCACGCGCGAGGGCGGCACCTCCAGGAACACCACCGTCGTCGGGAACCGCCCGGCGGGCAGCACCTCGCGATAGGCGGCGGCGATGGCGTGGGCGACCGTCTTCTCGAACACCGGCCGGCGGTTGACGAACAGGAACTGCCCCGTGCGATTGCCGCGCGTGTGGGTGGGCAGGCTGGTCAGGCCAGCGACGCGGATGCGCTGCGCCTCCCCCTCGAAGCGGCGCAGCCGCTCGCACACTGCGGCGCCGAACAGGCCGTGCACGCGCGTCTCGAGATCGAGGGCGACGGGCAGGTCGAGCGCCACGGCGCCGTCGGCCTCCACGCGCAGGGCGACCTCTGGATGCGCCAGGGCCAGCGCCGTAAGCGTCTGCAGCACGATACGCCGCTCAGAGCTCTCGCTCTTGAGAAAGGCACGGCGCGCCGGCATGTTGAAGAAGAGATCAGCCACGCGCACGGTGGTCCCGGGCAGACGCGCCAGCGGCTCACGCTGCTCGAGGCGGCCGCCGACGAGGTCGATGCGCCCGCCGATCTCCTCCTCGGCCACGCGCGAGCGCAGGCTCAGACGCGAGACCGCTGCGACGGATGCCAGCGCCTCGCCTCTGAACCCGAAGGTCACGATCGACCCCAGATCACCACTGCCCGCGATCTTGCTCGTGGCATGCCGCTCGACGGCCAGGGGCAGCTCGCGGGTGGGGATGCCGGCGCCGTCGTCCTCGACCACCAGCTCCTCCAGGCCCGCGCGCCGCAGACGCACGACGATCGATGTGGCGCCGGCGTCGAGGCTGTTCTCCACCAGCTCCTTGACCACCGACGCGGGGCGCTCGACGACCTCGCCCGCGGCGATCCGCTCCACGCAGGTCGGGTCGAGGAGCCGGATAGGGCGGCGCTGCGCCAGGGCGTTCGCCATTGGCTTCAGTCTCCCCGGAAGTACGGAAGGGAAAGTCTTGCGGCGCTTGTGGTTGCGACGGACGCCGGCCGCCGCTTCCGGGCGCCAGACTAGCGGCAGGAGCGCGCCATGTCAATCGGTCGCCGTCACGGCGGCGGTGCCGGGAGCTGACGCTCGCACGCATCCAGCAGCTCTGCGGGAGTCTCGCCGTCCTGCGGGTAGGCTGCGTGCGCGAGGGTCACCTCTGCCGGTGCGCCGGGCGCGAGGTCGGTGAGCAGCTGCTGCAGCTGACTCTGCAGCCGCCGCGCGAGCAGGCGCTGCCCGCGCGCCTCCTCGGGCGCCAGCACCACGAAGCGCTGCGCTGCGATCCAGAGCACGCAATCGGTGGCGCGGCGGATCTCCTGCACGCGCTCCTCCACCGCTTTGCGGAGCGCTTCCCACCGCGCGTGCGGGAGGTCGACCTGGAAGCAGGTGAGCGAGAACCCGAAGTGGTAACGCTGCGCGCGGGCGAGCTCGCGCTCGATGGACTCCAGCAGGAGCTGACGGTTCGTCGGCCACTCCCCTGCCGCCGCTGGCGCCGGCGCCGGAGCAGGCGGCGGCACGAGCCCAAACGCAGACGTGGCCCCCATTCGCTGTGCCCTCGCAGACGGCGCGACGGGCCAGCGCCCGCCGGCCAGCGCCTGCAGGAGCAGCCCCGCCGCATCGAGGTCCTCGTCGCGGAAGCCGATCTCATCCAGCGGACCGGCCGCAGCGCGGTTGATCGCGGCAACCGCCGCCCCGTCCTGGGCCCCGGCCAACAGCAGCGACGTCAGCTCGCTGCCGTGGGGATCGACCTCGCGGATGCGGCATACGGAATCGTCGCGCAAGCGCGCGCGCAAGGTCGTCCACAGCGGCGCCAGCTCGCGTCCCTCCAGCGTCCCCGCCAACACGGTGGCGGCGGGCCGCTCGCCGCGGGCGTCCCACACCGCGACGGCCTGCGCACCCGAGACCTCGGCCAGCAGCCCCGCTGCCAGCTGCGCCCGCTCACCCGGCGCCGCCACCGAGAGGCGGCTCAGCCCGGTGGCGAGCTGGCGCAGGCGCGCGATGCGGCCGCGCGACTCCTCGCGGGCGAGCAGCGCGCCCACGCGCGGCGTGAGCACGGCCAGCACGTGACCCAGCCCGCGCTGGAAGTGCGCCAGCGCGGAGAGCCCCTCGAACTCTGCGATCAATGCGGCGAACGGCTCGGGAGACCCCAGCGGAACGTAGAGCACCGACGTACGGCGGCTGCGCCGCTCCCCCGCCGGCCGCACCTTCTCCTCGAGCACGACGATCTCATGGGTGAGCAGCGCTTGCCCCAGGATGCCCACTGCGGGGTCCACGTCGCGGTGCGCCCGGGTGGCGCCTTGGGCCTGCGCCACGATGCGGCAGGCGGGCCCGTCGGGGGTGAGCAGCACGAGGGTCAGGCTGCGCGCGCCGCTGACGTCCTGCAGCAGCCCGCGTGCTAGGCCCAGGCTCTGCACCAGATCGCCGTCGAGCTGGTAGAGGCGGTCCAGCTCACGCTCGAGATCGTCGACCAGCGCGCGCTCGTACAGCTCCTGGATCTCGACGAGGCGGGCCAGCACGTGGCTGATGCGCGCCGCGAGCACGAGCAGGCGGTCGAGGTCGGCGCGCTCCAGCCGGCGCGATCCCGCGTCGCACGACACATTGAGGACGCCCAGCAGCCGCTCAGAGTCCACCAGCGGCACGCAGATCGCGCTGCGGATGTCGGGCCGGTCCTGGTGCCCCAGCTGCGCCGACTCGCCCTGGATCAGGCGCGCGGTGCGCGACGCCGCCACCGAGCCGGCGATCCCCTCGCCGAGCTTCTGCTGGCTGCTCCGGATCGTGTGGTCGCTGAGCCCCTCGGCGTAGGCGATGTAGAGCTCGGAGGTCGCCGGGTCCAGCAGCTGGATCGATCCGTTGTCGGCGCGCGCGGCCTGGATGCCAATGGACAACAGTGCCCGCAGCAGCTCCTCGCGATCCAGCGCCCGCTCGAGCCAGCGCATGGCCTCCTCCAGGCGCGCCAGCGGCTCCTCGGCCTGGGGCGGTGCCTGGGGCGGGAGCGGCCGGGTCACGACCGGCTCGGCCGCGAGCAGCGTCAGCGCTTCCTGCTGGTTCAGGAACCGCGCGCCACGATCCTTCAGCAGAGCCACCGCTCCCTCGAAGCGGTGGCGGTCGCGCGGAAGCACGACGTACTGCGCCGACGCAAGATGGTCGAGGAACTCGACCGAGGAGGCGTGGCGCAGGCCGAGGATCTCCGCGAGCTCGTGGCCGATCGCCGCGGGATCGGGATCGTAGATCCCGATGATGTGCACGCGCGGGTTGCGGTGCAGCTCGGCCAGCACGGGGACTTCGGGTTCGCCCGCTCCGACCAACGCCACCAATGTGAGTCCCTGGGAGGGTTGGCTCATGGATCTTCTGTCGTGCCGCCGGGCGTGGACCTTGGCCCTGGGCCACCGCAGTGGCCCCCTGCGGGCGCAGCAACCCCCACGCCAGCTTCCACCTGCGCGGCCGGACCGCGGTGGAGGCAGCGCGATCCGCGGCGGCCCGGGTCCGGACCGGTGGAGCGGCCGGCTCTGGAGGACGTACTTTCCGCCGAGATAGGAGAAGATTTCCGCCAAGTAGGACGAGACGGCTAGTGTCGAGCCGCTGACCAGGGCTGCGGCGGTCGTCCCTCGCGCGCCGCCGCGGCGAGCTCGGCGAGGATCGCCAGCGCCTCGATCGGGCGGAGGCGGTCGCACTCCAGGGCGCGCAGCTGCGCCAGCAACGCGGCCTCCCAGGCCGCGCGCGGCGGTGGGGTGAAGAGCGCGAGCTGCGACGCGCTCCCCGCGCGCCGGGCAGCGTGACGGCCCTGATCCACCGCGGAGGCCGCCGCGCCGGCCGCCAGCAGCTCCTCGAGCTTGGCGCGCGCCCGCTCCAGCACTGGCACCGGCACCCCGGCCAACTCGGCCACGTGGATCCCGTAACTGCGGTCGCCCACGCCCGGAAGCACCCGGTGCAGGAACAGGATCTGCCCGTCGCGCTCGCGCACTTCCATCTGGAAGTTCGCCGCCCGCGGCAGCGCCTCGGAGAGGTCGGTCAACTCGTGGAAGTGGGTCGCGAACAGGGTCTTCGGCCGGGCGGGTCCATCGTGGAGGTATTCGGTGATCGCCCACGCGAGGGCCAGCCCGTCGTCGGTGGACGTCCCGCGCCCCACCTCGTCGAGGATGACCAGGCTGCGCGACGTTGCATTTCGCAGGATGTTGGCCGTCTCGGCCATCTCCACCAGGAACGTGCTCTGGCCGCGCGCGAGGTTGTCGCTGGCGCCCACCCGCGTAAAGAGGCGGTCGACCACCCCGATACGGGCGCGCCGCGCCGGGACGAAGCTGCCCATCTGCGCCAGCACGACCAGCACCGCTGCCTGGCGCAGGAACGTCGACTTGCCCCCCATGTTCGGTCCGGTGAGCAGCAGCAGCTGGCGGCGCTGCCCGTCGAGGGCGAGGTCGTTGGGTGTGAACGGCTCCGCCACCAGGCGCTCCACCACCGGATGGCGCCCGTCCTCCACCTCCAGGACGTCGCTCGCGTCGACCACCGGTCGGACCCACGCGCGAGCGCGGGCCACCTGCGCCAACGACAGCAGCGCGTCCAGGACGCCGGCCGCGACGGCGATGCCGCGCAGCGCGGGCAGCTCCTGCGCCAGTCGCGCCAGGAGCGCCGCGAATACGACGGCCTCGCGCTCGATGCGCTCCTCGTCGGCGCTCAAGATCGCGCGCTCGCGCTGTTTGAGCTCGGCGGTGATGTAGCGCTTGGCACCGGCGAGCGTCGCGCGCTCCTCGAACTCTACAGGCACCTTGTCGATGTGCCGCGTGGTCACCTCGAGGTAGTAACCGAAGACCTTGTTGTAGGCGACCTTGAGCGACGGGATGCCCGTGCGCTCGCGCAGCTGCTCCTGATACGACGCCAGCCAGCGCTTGCCGCCACCCGCCAGATCGCGCAGGCGGTCGAGCTCGCCGTCCACGCCGGGGCAGACCACGCCGCCCGCGCGCAGGTGGCTGGGTAACTCGGCGGCGAGCTCGCGCTGCAGCGGCTCCGCCAGCCGCGCAGCCTCGCGCAGGCTCGCCGCCGGCTCGGACAGCAGCAAGGCTTCGGCCTCCGCCAGCACCTCCTGCACGCGCGGCAGGCGCAGCAGCCCCGCGCGCAGCGCCCCCAACTCGTGGGGCAGCGCGCGCTGCGTGGCGATGCGGCTGGCAATGCGCTCCAGGTCGCCGACGCCACGCAGCGCGGCGCGCGCCTCCTCGGCGGCTGGCGCATGCTGCACCAGCCATTCCACGGCGTCCTGCCGGCGCGCGATGCCCGCCACGTCGCACAGCGGCTGGCGCAGCCAGGCCGCCAGCGTGCGGCGCCCCATGGGCGTGACCGTGGCGTTGAGCTGATGGAACAGCGTTGCCTGCGCATCGCCGCCGCGCAGCCCCTCGAAGAGCTCCAGGTGCGCCAGCGTCTCGCGGTCCAGGTGGAGGTATCCAGCGGCGCGCTCCACGACCAATCGCGTGACCTGATCGGGGCGCGCGCGCTGGCGATCGGCGAGGTAGCGCAGCGCGGCGCCTGCCGCGCACGTGGCCAGCGGCAGGTCCGCCAACCCCAGCCCCGCGACGCCGTGCACGCGGAAGTGGTCGCACAACGTCTGCGCCGCGAAGCTGCTCTGGAACAAGAGCGGCGAGACGCGGGTCACGGCCGCCGACTTGGGCCCGGCGCCGTTTCCCTCCGTCGGCAGCGACGAGCTTCCCAGCTCTGACAGCAGCATCTCCCCGACCGTGCAGCGGCGCGTGAGCGCCAGCAGCTCGTCGCGGTCCGACTCCCCGCAACGCAGCTCGCCCGTCGACCCGTCGAGCAGCGCATAGCCCCACGCGCCATGGCGGTCGGGCGGCTCGGCGACGGCCAGCAGGTAGACGCTGTCGTCACCGCGCAGCAACGCCGGGTTGGTGACCGTTCCCGGCGAGATGACCTCCACCACGCCGCGACGCACGAGCCCTTTGGCCTTGGCCGGGTCCTCGAGCTGCTCGCAGATGGCCACCGTGCGCCCCAGCTCCAACAACTTTCCCAGGTAGTGCTCCAGGGCGTGGTACGGGATACCGGCGAGGGGAATGGCCTCATCCCCCCGCTTCTCGCGGCTGGTGAGCGTCAGTCCCAGCAGCGCCGAGACCTCCTGGGCGTCGGTGAGGAAGGTCTCGTAGAAGTCGCCCATGCGGAACAGCAGGATGGCATCGGGATGCTCGCGCTTGAGCTCGAGATATTGGGCCATCATGGGCGTCAGGCCCGCCTGCGCCTTCACGGCGCATCCTGCCCGGGCGCCAGCACGATGCCGCTCACCCCGGCCGCCTTCAGGCGGCCGAGCGTCTCCTCCGCCAGCCGTCGCGTGGCGAAGCGGCCGCCCACCACGCGATACCAGGGCGGTGCCGCGCTGCCATCGTGCTCGATGCGCAGCTCGAGGAGCTGTCCCGCCAGCCGCGAGGCCAGCCGCAGCGCCAGCGCGCGGTCGTGGAAGGCGCCCAGCTGCAGAGCGAAATCGACGCGGCTGGGCGGCGTCTCGACCTCGGGCACGCCCGGGCGGACGGCCGCGGCGGGCGGGCCGGGCGCGGTCTGGGACTCCTGCACCCACGCCGCCTCGCTGCTCCCCGGGAACTCGCGCACCAGACGTTGCTGGGTTGCAGTGGCGTCGCTCGCTCGGCCCAGGGCGTCGAGCGCGGTCGAGCGGGCGTACAGCGCCTGCGCACCCACCCGGTGCGCGTCGCTCGCGAGCGCCGCGTCCGCGTAGTCCAGCGCCTGCCCGTTCTCACCGGTGCGCAGGCTCAGGCCGGCCAGCAGCACCTGCGCAGTGGCGAAGGCAGAGTCCTCGCGCTGGATCTGCGCCAGCGTCTCGCGAGCGACCATCATGCGCCCCAGCGCACCGGCTGCCATGCCCTTGACCACCAACGCCGCGGGGCGCGCGGCCAGCTCCGTGGGCGGGAGGTCGTCGAGGTCCTGCAGGGCCGCCAGATACTCGCCGCGGGCGAAGTGCTCGCGCGCCACGGCGACGGCCACGGAATGGGCGAGCGTGTCGGCGGGGTCCTTGTCCTCACGCACGCGACGCGCGCTGTCGAAGAAGGCGTCGGGGTCGGGGAGCAACCGCGCCCGCATCCAGACGAGGTCGCGCGGCAACGCCTCGTGGGCTGCGCGGTCCTCCAGCAAGCCGAGCGCGAGGTCGTACTGGGTGCGGCGCACCAGGCCCTCGACCCGCGCGCGCAGGTCATCGCCCAGGGCGATGCCCACCAGCAGGAGTCCACCGGCGACCGCGCCCAACGCCAGGCGGGCCGACGGGCGCGCGCTCACGTGGCCTCGGCGGGCTCGCGCGCGGGCGGCGCCAGGGCACCGGCCGAAGCCCGTTCGTCGGCCTCCTGCAGGGGGGTCCACGCTCCGCACTTGACGCACGCCACGCGCGGCTCCGCGTCCAGGGCGCCGCACGTGGCGCAGCGGAACCGTCCGGGTGCCGAGCTGTCGGGGAGCGAGCGCAGCAAGCGCTTGAGGTGGCGCGGATTCTCCAGAGCGCTGAGGTGCCGCAGCCAGCCCGCCCAGAAGCTCAGGTCGGCGGCGTCCGCATGGGGTGGATTCTCCACCAGCGCGAAGAACGACTCCAGGTCACCTCTGCGCAGCCGCAGGTCTGCCACCGCGCGCCACAGATGGACGTCCTTTGGCCGGGAGGCGCGCTCCTCCTCCAGCTCCTCGATCAGCGCGTCCATCCTCCCCGTGCGGTAGGCGGCCTCCGCCAGGCGCGGGAGCAGCCAGCGGCCAGCGTTCTCGCAGGCGTGCAGCCCCTGCCGCCAGATCTTGACCGCCTCCTCGACCCGGCTTATCTGCAGCAGCCGGTCCCCCTCGACCAGGTAGGAGGTCACGACTTTGGGATCGAGCGCGAGCGCGCGCCGCGCACGGTCGTGGGCGGTCTCGAGCTTGCCGTCGCGCAGCGCTTCGCGCGCCATCTCGGCCAGGTAGCGCGCGGCGTCAGTGCGAGCCGTCTCGCTGCCCAGGCGCACGCGCCGCTCCAGCACCTCGGCCGCCTCGTCGGCGCGGCCCAGGCGGTGCAGCGCCGTGGCGAGTCGGGCCAGCAGCCCGTCGTCGCGCATCGTGCGCTCCAGGTGCGCCAGGCGCTGCTGCGCCTCCGGAACGCGCCCCAGCGCCAGCAGGTCGTCGGCCAGCGACAGCTCGCAGAGCCGGCGCAGCTCGGGGTCGAGCGTGGGCCGCGCGAGCAGCCCCTGGTGCAACGACAGGGCCCGGGATGCGTCGCCGTCGGCGCGCAACAGGTCCCCCAGACGCAGGTAGGCCTCGGGCGGCGCCTCGCCGCGGCGCACCGCGTCGGTGAGCAGGCGCTTGGCCGCCTCCCGCTCGCCCGACAGCAGCAGGTGCATGGCCTCGCTGGCGCCGCGCTTGGGTTTCTGCTTGCTGCTGGAGCCGGAGAACAGCAGAGCCACCACCACGATCAGGATGAGCGCGATGGTGACGAGCAGGCCCATGGACACCGGATCGCTCATGGTGTGACGCGGCTGCGCAACCGCCGCGTGTCGGGCTCGGGCGAGGGAATGTCCAGGTCGCGCAACGGCGCGGCGCGCAGGTCGGCCACCTCGCGGGCCAAGAGCGCGTTCTCCTTGCGCACGCGCGACAGATCGATGCGCAGGCGGATCTCGCGGATGGCGCACACGAGCAGCCCCACCAGGAAGCCGAGGAACGACGCGGTGAAGATCACCACGAAGGGATGGACGTTCTCGAACCGCAGCTGGAAGAAGCGCACCGTCATCGGCGGCCCGTTGTTCTCCAGGGCGATCACGACGAAGACGCCGGCGATCACCACCGCGAAGATCGTCCTAAGCAGCCACACGATCCCACTTCCACAGCACGCCGATCGGCTCGGCGTGGAACGTGGTGCCCTTGACCCCGGCCACCCGCGCCAGCAGTTCATCGCCGCGAGCGCAGCCGGGCACGCGTGGCAGGAGCACCTTGCGGTTGTTCGCGGTGCGCCCCACCAGCCGGCCGCGCCCCTTGGGGTCCTCGCCCTCCACGGCAATCTCCCAACGCTCCCCGATCAAAGCACGGGAGCGCCGCTCCCACAACTCCTCCTGATGGGCGTTGAGGCGTGCCAGGCGGCGGCTCTTCTCGCCGGGCGGTACGTCGTCCTGCAGCTTGAAGGCCGGCGTGCCCGGCCGGGGCGAGTACTTGAAGGTGAAGGCCGAGTCGTAGCCCACGGTGGACATCACGTCCAGGGTGGCCTGGAAGTCCTCCTCGGTCTCCCCCGGGAAGCCCACGATCACGTCGGTCGAGAAGGTGACGCCCGGCAGCAGCGCCCGCGCCCGCTCCACCACCTGCAAATAGTCGGCCAGCCGGTAGCCCCGCTTCATCCGCCGCAGGATCCGGTCACTGCCGCTCTGCACGGGCATATGCAGCCACGGACAGACCGCCGGCTCCTGCGCCATCGCGTTCAGGGTCTCCTCGGTGATATCGGTCGGGTGGCTGGTGAGGAATCGGACGCGCCGCAGCCCGTCCACCGTGGCTACCCGCCGCAGCAGGTCGGCGAAGCCGGCCCGCGGATGGCGGTAGGCCGTGACGTTCTGCCCCAGCAGCGTCACCTCGACCCCGCCCGACTCCACCACGCGCCGCACCTCTGCGACGACGGCCTCGGGGTCCTTGCAGCGCAGCACGCCCCGCGTGGCGGGCACCACGCAGAATGTACAGCGGTAGTCGCAGCCCTGGGTGATGGAAAGGAAGTGCGTGTTGTGGACCGGATCGCGCTCGGGTGAGGCCTGGTAGATCGTGGTGCCGTCGGCGGAGACGTCGAAGCGCGGCTCACCGTCTTGTAAAACCCCTTCCACCAGCTCCGGGATGCGACGGTAGTTGTCCGTGCCCACCACCAGGTCCACGGGCTGGCCGCGCAGGAGCAGCTCCTTGCCCAGGCGCTGCGCCATGCAGCCGACGATGCCCAGGAGCAGCTGAGGTCGCCGCTGGCGCTGGAGCGCCAGCTCGCCCAGGCGGCTGAGGACGCGCTGCTCGGCGTGGTCGCGGACGGCGCAGGTATTGAGCAGGACGAGGTCAGCGGTCTCGGGGCCCTGCGCCTCCCGATACCCGTTCGCGGCCAACACGTCGAGAATCGCCCGGCTGTCGTAGACGTTCATCTGGCAGCCGTAGGTCTCGACGTAGACGGCGCGCCGCGCCGTCACGTCGGGCGTGGCCGCGGGCAGCGTGCGGGTGACCGCGGGTGTGGCGGGGCCGGCGTGACGCTCGGGCATGGGACTGCGGACCCTCCTGTTGAAGTGCGCCGGCTGCCACGACGGATTCGCGGCGGCCCGCGCGCCCCGCCGCTGGCGCGCATCGACACCACGCAGAGCGCGGCCACCTGGCGCGCGGCGCGGCGATCCGCGCTCCTGCAGCGCACGACATGATAGAAGCTCGCCGGAAGCCCCTCAAGCGCGGGCCCGCGCGTGCCCCCGGCGTGCCCCGGCGCCAGCAGACGCAAGCGGCCCCGGCGGACGCCGGGGCCGGCTGCGACGAACGGCTGCGCGCGAGTGGGCGCGGGCGGCTCAGGCCTCCTGGGACTCCGCGGCCAGCTCCCGGTCGAGCTCCTCGTCGCCCTCGGACTGGGCGGCAGCGAGCTCCTCCTCGCTCAGCTCACGGCGCGGATGGCCGGCCTCGAAGGCCTCCTGCTCGTCGGCGTGGTCCTTGAAGTACTCGGTGGCGCTCAGCACGATCTTGCGGTTGCCCGGGTCGATCTTGACCACCTTCAAGGGGAGGGTGTCGCCCGCCGCGAAGTGCTCGTGGGGCTTCTGGATCTTGGCGATTCCCAGATGCTGAAGTGGCACGAAGCCCTCCAGCTGCGCCGCGATCTCCACGATCGCCCCGTGCTCGAGCATGCGGACGATCGTCCCCGTGACCTTGGTGCCCACGGCGTACTCGCCGGCCAGGCGGTCCCACGGGTTCTCCTGGAGCTGCTTGAGGCCCAGGCTGATCCGCCGCTTCTCCTTGTTGATGTCCAGAATCATCACCGTGACCTTATCGCCCTTCTTCACGATCTCCTTGGGGTGGCGCACGCGCTTGGTCCAGCTCATGTCGCTGATGTGGACCAGCCCGTCGATCCCCTCCTCCACCTCCACGAAGGCGCCGAAGTCGGTCAGGTTCCGGACCTTGCCGGTGATGGTGGTGCCCACCGGATAGCGCTCGGGCAGGGTGTTCCAGGGGTCGGGCTCCGCCTGCTTGAGGCCGAGCGAGATCTTCTCGTTGTCGCGGTCGACCTTGAGCACCATCACCTCGACCGTATCGCTGATGTTGACCACCTTGGACGGGTGGCGCACGTTGCGCGTCCAGCTCATCTCGCTGATATGGATCAGCCCCTCGATCCCCTTCTCCAGCTCCACGAAGGCGCCGTAGTTGGTGATGCTGACCACGCGCCCCTTGACGATGGCACCTTCGGGATAGCGGCGCTCCACGTCCTCCCACGGGTAGGGCTGCAGCTGCTTGCGGCCCAGGCTGATGCGCTCGCGGTCGCGGTCGAACTCCAGCACCTTGATCTCGATCTCGTCGCCGATGTTCACCATCTCGCTGGGGTGACTCACGCGGCCCCAGGACAGGTCGGTGATGTGCAGCAGGCCGTCGATGCCGCCCAGGTCGACGAAGGCGCCGAAGTCGGTGATGTTCTTCACGACCCCCTTGCGCACCTGCCCCTTCTCCAACTCGGCGATCAGCTTCTTCTTCTTCTTTTCCCGCTCCTCCTCCAGCACCACGCGCCGGCTGACCACGATGTTGCGGCGGCGCTTGTTGATCTTGATGATGCGGAACTCGAGCGTCTCGCCGATCAGGGCGTCCAGATCGGGAACCTGGCGCAGGGCCACCTGGGATCCGGGCAGGAACGCGTCCACGCCCATGAGCTTGATCACCAGCCCGCCCTTGATCCGCCGGTCGACTACGCCGTGGACGACGCGCTTGGTCTCGAAAGCGACCTTGATGTCGTCCCAGACCATGAGGAAATCCGCGCGCTCCTTGCTGAGCGAGATCAGGCCGTCTTGGTTCTCGATCTTCTCCAGGTAGACGTCGAAGACATCGCCGACCTGGATCGACTCCACGTCGCGGAACTCCACGATGGGGATGGCGCCTTCGCTCTTGAAGCCGACGTCGACTAGGACCTCGTTCTCGAGGACCTTGACCACGCGGCCGCGTACGATCTGGCCCTCGCGGATCTCCGAGAGGGTCGACTCGTACTGCTGGATCATGCGCAGCATGTCCTCCTGGGAGTAGTCGTCCTCCAGGAGGTCGGGATTCACGAGATCGGCGGGATTGAAGACGGTGGTGGCAGCGGGCGGCCGGCGCGCGGTCTGCGACGGGCCGCTGTCGAACCGCGACTTGCGGGACGGGCGCGCCTCGTCGGAACGGGGGTAGGCTGGGGTCATGCGGAAAACACGCTCCTTCTCCTTGGATTGGCCCCAAGAGGGGCAGTCGACCAGTATAGGTGCGGTCCCTCGGGGGATCAAGGGCCGACCGGTCGGGACCGCACCGGTCCGCCCTTCATTCCACGCCCCGCGCGGCGACCGGCCAAGGGCTCAGGGCTCGCCCTCGGCCAGGTCGACCAGGGCCTCCAGTTGCTGTAGGAACAGCGCCCCGATGCGGGCGTGGAGTTCGGGCTCCGGCAAGTGTGCACGCAGATGGGCCAGCGCGTGCAGGCGGACCGGCGGGCCCATCCACACTTCCAATCCACGGCGGCGCAGTATCGCGGCCGGCAGCGCCCGCGTACCGCGCACGTAGCAGGGCACGTAGGGCCGCTCGCTGCGCAGCAGCAGCACGGCGAGCCCGCGCCGGATCGGGCCGGGCTGCCCCTCGGGGCGCCGCGTGCCCTCGGGGAAGATGACCAGGCTGCCACCCTCCGCCAGCACGCGGGTCGCGTGCTCGAAGGCCTTCGCATCGTAGCGGCTGCGATCGATGGGGATGGCGTTGAAGCGGGCGATGGTCCAGCCCAGCAGGCCGGAGAAGAGCTCCTGCTTGGCGAGGTACCACACCTCGCGATCGAGGCACGCTCCCAGCACCGGAGGGTCGAACCAGGAGATGTGGTTGCAGGCGTAGATGAGCCCCTCGGGCACCTGCTGGAGATCGCGGCCCACCACCTTCGCTCCCACCAACAAGCGCACGGCGGACCCGATTACGCGGTGGCAGATCGCGTAGCCGGCGTGGCGGTAACGATAGCCGGCCATGGCGGCGCGCGGCGCGGGCGGCGTCCGCGCCGCGCGCGCCAGCTCCACGCAGCGCAGGATCACCGCCGCGAGGTCGAGCTGTGTGGTGTCCACCACGTGGGCGTCCGGCGCGACCTGCAGGGGACTCGCCGCGCGGGAGCTGTCCAGGGCGTCCCGCCGCTCGATGTCGCCCTGCAGGCGCTCCAGCTCGGGGCCGCTGGTGGGAAGCCCCGCCTGCGCCGCGCGACGTCGAGCGCGCTCCTGCGGCGCGGCGTCGAGGTAGATCTTGCACTGGGCCAGCGGCAGCACCACCGTCCCGATGTCGCGCCCCTCGAGCACCGCGCCCCGCGGCGCCTGCCAGCACAGCCAGCGCTGCCGCTGCACCATCACCCGGCGCACCTGCGGATGGGCGCTCACCTGCGAGACGGCCGCGGTCACTGCGGGGCCGCGGATCGCCGCCTCCACGTCCTGGCCGCTCCAGTAGGTGCGCCCGCCCTCCAGGCCGATCCGAGCGTCCGCCAACAGCCGCGCCAAGCGCGGGCCGTCATCGAGCGGCGCGCCGGCGCGCAATGCGGCCAACGTCAACGCCCGGTACATGGCGCCCGTGTCCACGTGGAGGAGCTGCAGCCGCTCGGCCAGCCGTGCCGCCACGGTGGATTTTCCGGAGCCGGCCGGTCCGTCGATCGCAACGTGCAGCGTCGAAAAGGGCGGCGGTGTGGGGTGCGGGGGCATGGCCAAAGGCGCGGTGGCGTCAGGCGTGGCCGTCGCTCGCCAACGCCTCCACGCTGGGACGAAACGCGGGGAAGCTCACCGCGGCGGCGGTCGCGTCGGGCAAGCGGCAAGTGCGCCCCAGGTCGCCGGCGCGTGCCAGCGCGCCCAGGGCGAGTGCAACCCCCGCCATGACGATGCGGTGGTCGTCGCTCGCGGGGAGCTCGGCCGGCGGTTGGGGGGCGCCGCCCGCCACGACCAGATCGTCCCCCTCCTCCCAGGCGCGTATGCTAAACGCCGCCAGCAGCTCGCGCAGGGCGGCCAGGCGGTCCGACTCCTTGACGCGCAGCTCACCGACCGCGCGGAAGCGCGACGTGCCGGTGGCGAAGGCGCACACGACCGCCAACGCTGGAACCTCGTCGAGCAACGCTGGCACCTCGTCGCCCTGCACGTCGGTGGCCGCCAAATCGCCTGTGCCCTCCACGATCAGATCGCCGGTAGGCTCGCCGCCCTGATCGGGTCCCGGCGCCACCGCGATCGCGGCCCCCATCCGCCGCAGAACAGCCAGGAAGCCCGTGCGCCCCGGATTGAGGGCGATCCCCGGCAGTGCCACCCGGCTGCCCGGAACGGACAGCGCCGCCGCGGCCAGCAGCGCGGCGCTGGACGGATCGCCCGGGACCGTGAGCGAGAGTGCGCGCAACGGCGGTCCCGTTCTCAGCCGGACGCTCCGCCCGTCGGGCGAGCGCGCGAGGGACGCGCCCATGCCGGCCAGCATGCGCTCGGTGTGGTCGCGCGAGGGCAGCGGCTCCACGACCTCCACGCCGACGCCGGCCGCAGCGGCAGCCAGCAGCAGGCAACTCTTCACCTGGGCCGAGGCCACAGGCAACTCGAAGCGCGCTGCGCGCAGCGCGCCGCCGGTGATGATCAACGGCGGCGTACGGCCGCCGGTCGGGCCATCCACCTGCGCGCCCATCGCACGCAGCGGCTCGGTGATCCGCGCCATGGGTCGGCGGCGCAGGCTCGCGTCGCCGTCGAGCGTGGCGGTGAACGGCTGCGCGGCCAACAAGCCCGCCAAGAGCCGCAGGGTGGTGCCCGAGTTGGCGCAGTCGAGGGCGGCGCGGGCGGGCGCGAGCCGTCCGGCACGCCCTTGCACGACCACCGTCCCGCTCTCGTCACGGAGGGCCAGACCCAGCGCGCGCAGCGCTGACCGAGTGGCGGCCACGTCGGCACCCGCATTGAGGCCGGCGATACGCGCCTCACCCACAGCCAAGGCGTGCAACAGCAGCGCGCGGTGACTGATCGACTTGTCCCCTGGGACGCGCACCGTGCCCCGCAGTGCGCCGGGCCGTCGGAGCACCCAGGGCTGCGGCTCCCGGCGCGCGGTTGCGGGGGGACCGAGGCTCAAACGGCACCCTCCAGCGCGAGCACTTTCTCCAGCGCCGCGAGGAATCGGGCGTTCTCCTCGTCGCTGCCGACGCTCACGCGGAAGGAGCCCGGGGGCATCCCGAACGGTTCGGTCGGGCGCACGATCACGCCTTCGCGCAGCAGCCGCTGGAAGAGCTCGGGCACGGGGCGTGGGGAGAACGCCAGCAGGAAGTTCGCCTGCGAGGGGAGGACGGTACAACCCAGAAGCTCCATCGCGCGCGCCAGCCGCTCCAAGCGCGTTCGGTTGAGCCGGCGCCGCTCCGCCACGCGCTCCTTGTGGCGCACCGCCGTAACAGCGGCCACCTGGCTGAGGCGGTTGACGTTGAAGGGTTGACGCACGCGGTGCAGCAGGTTCACGAGCCGCTCGTCGCCGATGAGATAGCCCAGGCGCAGACCGGCCAGGCTGTAGGCCTTGGAGAAGGTGCGCAACGAGGCGAGATTGGGGAACCGCCCGCGCAACTCGAAGAAGTCGGGGAAATCGTCGGCGACGGCGAACTCCATGTACGCCTCGTCCAGGGCGACCACGACCTGTGCGGGGATCCGCTCCAGGAAGTGGACCAGCTCGCTGCGCGTGACGTAGGTGCCGGTCGGGTTGTTCGGATTGCAGATGAACACTAGCCGCGTGCGCTCGGTCACCGCCGCCGCCATCGCCGGCAGGTCGTGGACGTAGTCGGGGCGGCACGGCACGCTTACGCCGCAGTCGAAGTGGCTCCGGCAGATCAGCCCGTAGATCGGGAAGCTGGGATGCGCGTAGACGGCCTGGCTGCCCGGCTCGACCAGCAAGTGCACGAGCAGCTCGAGGATCTCGTTGTTGCCGTTGCCGAAGAACAACTCGCGGACCGGGAGGCCCAGCGCCTCGGAGACCGCATGCGTCAGCTCGTAGCCGGCCGAGTCGGGGTAGCGATTCAGCCGCGGCAGCTCCGCGGCCAGGGCCGCCAGCACCTCGGGGAACGGCCCCTCGGGGTACTCGTTGCTCGCCAGCTTGACCACGTGCGCCAGCCCCAGCTCGCGCTGTACCTCCTCGATGGGCTTGCCCGCCTGGTATGGGGTGAGCGACTTGATGGAGGCGCGGACGAGGTGCTCGAAGTCGGCCATGGCGCGCTTTCTGCCGTGGGTGCTCGGTCAAACCTAGTCGCCCGCGCCGGGGCGCGTCAATCGCGCCGCGGGCCCCCCGGAGCGCGGGAGTGGCCCGACGGCCGCGCAGCGCTCCGTCGCGCGTGCTGCGGCTCGGGGGCGCGCGCTGCTGCCACCAGCGCGTCGCGCTCGTTTGGCGTGACGGCGCGCAGCGCCCCGGGCGGCAGGCTCCCCAGCCGCAGCGGCCCGATAGCGACGCGATGCAGGCGCTGCACGCGGCGTCCCAGCGCCTCGAGCATGCGGTGGATCTGGCGATTGCGGCCCCCCCGCAGCCAGAGTCGGTAGGCGGTCCCGCCGAGGCCGCGCCCGGGCTGCACGCGCACCGGCCCGCAAGGCCGGCCGTCGAGCACGATCCGCGCCCGCTCCAGCGCGGCGAGCTCCGTCTTGCCCAGAGCGCGATCCACGTTGACGTCGTACTCCTTCCAGACCGGGTGCGCCGGGTGGAGCACCAGCTGCGCGAGCTCGCCGTCGTCGGTCAACAGGAGCAGCCCGCTGCTGTCGCGTTCCAGGAGTCCGACGTGGAAGAGCCGCCCGTGGCGCAGTGCGCGGGGCAGCAGGTCGGCGAGGCTGCCGCTGTCGCCCTGGGCGCGGAAGCTGCTCACGATCCCCAACGGCTTGTGCAGGGCGAACAGCCGCCCGGGCGGGGCCGCCACGGCGCGCTCGCCGTCCACGTCGACGCGATCCTGCTGCGGATCGATCTGCACGGAGAGCCCGGTCACGGTGCGCCCGTTCACCCGCACCCGACCGTCGCGCACCAGCGCCTCGACGGCGCGGCGCGATCCCAGGCCCGCCTGGGAAAGGAAGCGGTTAATCCGCACCGCCCGCCGCGGCTTGCTGCGCCCGGGCGGCCGCGGGCGCGTCCGACGCGTCGGATGGGTCCGGCACGACCAGGGCATCGGGCGCCTCCCGCCCGCCTGCGTCCGGCGGCTCCGCCGTGGGCGAGCCCATCGGCTCCGCCTCCGGGGCGGTGGCCTCCTGTGCGCCGTCCGCCGCGGCGAACTCGTCGAGCTCCTCGTCGCCCAGCTCGGTTCCGTAACGTGCGGCGAGCTGCTTGAGCTCCTCGCGGCGCGCCAGCAGGTCCTCCAGCTCGGCCAGCTGCGGGAGCTCCTCGAGCGCTTTCAATCCCAGGTAGTCCAGGAAACTGCGCGTGGTACCGTACAGCAGCGGATGGCCCAGCCCCTGGGCACGCCCTACGATCGTCACCAGGTCGCGTTCCAGCAACGTGCCGAGCACCCCGACCACCGACACGCCGCGGATCTCCTCGATCTCCAGACGGGTCACCGGCTGTTTGTAGGCCGCGATCGCCAGACACTCCAGCGCCGCGCGGCTGAGGCGCACCTTGGTGCGGCCGCGGTAGAGTCGCCGCACGACGGCGGCGTGCTCCGGACGCGTGCAGACCGAGTAGCCGCCGCCGAACTCCACGATCGTGAACGCGCGCTCAGCGCGGTCATATTCGGCGCGCAACTCCTCGATGGCCGCGCGCAGCGCCGCGCGATCCACCTCGGGAAAGATCGCCGCCAGCCGCACCAGCGAAAGCGGCTGATCGGAGGCGAACAGCACCGCCTCCACGTCACGCCGCATGAGCCCCTCCCTGCGCCGCCAGCGCCGCTTCCGGGACCGGGTCCGGCGCAGTGTCCGGTGGCGCGTCCGCAGCGGGGCCGGCCAACACTGTCACCGCCTCGACGGGGGCGCTGGCAGCGACGGCGGCCACGGTGGCCTCCACGACGTCGGCGCCCGCCGGCACGATCCAGATCTCGCCATACGGACACAGCTGGCGCGCGTGCAGGCGGCCCTGCTTCATGAGCTCGAGCATGGCCACGAACGTCACCACCACCGCCATCTTCACGGGCAGCCCGGCGAAGATCTCCCGGAAACGCACCGCCTCGCGCCCGTCCAGGGAGGCCAGGATCTTCGCCGCCTGCTCCTCGACGGTGAAGACCTCCTGGAAGACGTGGTGGCGGTGGTCGCCCTTGAGCTGCTCGAAGATGTCCTTGACCGCGCTCAGCAGATCGAACATCGACAGCGTGAGCTCGGCCGGCTCCTCGTTCTGGTCCAGGAATGGGAATTCCAGCCCGCGGCGATAGTAGTCGCGCCGGCGGTCCTCGGCCTGGGAGAGCTGTTCGGCGGCCTCTTTGTACTTTTTGTACTCCAGCAGGCGGCGCACCAGCTCGTCGCGCGGGTCCCCTTCCTCGTCGTCCTCGGCGGGCCGCTGGATGGGGAGCAGCATGCGCACTTTGATGCGCATGAGGGTCGCCGCCATCACCAGGAACTCTCCCGCATTGTCGAGGCTGAAGACGTCGATCACCTCGAGGAATGCCAGGTACTGCTTCGTGATGTGGGCGATGGGGATGTCGTAGATGTCGATCTCGTCGCGCTGGATCAGGTACAGCAGCAGATCCAGCGGCCCGGCGAAGCGGTCGAGGTGGACGACGTAGCCGTCTCCGGGCGCCCCGTCATCCTGCCGCTGTGGTGCCGTGGCGGACGGGAACGCGCCCTCGCGGGGCACCGGCTCTTCGCTGGATAGGATCATGGGGCGACCTCGGGGGGCCTGCCAGTCATGGGGCAAAGCGAACGCGCGGGGCCGCGCGCGGTGGGGCAAAGCGCGCGGGCGGCCGCAACGTAGCAGAGCCGTCGCAGAAGTGTCAACCGGCCGCGCGCGGCGATGTGCCCGCGCCGCTCCCACTTCCGGCGCGCGGGTGGAAGCGGCGGTGCTGCTCGCGGAGGAACTCCCGATCGAGGTGCGTATAGATCTCCGTGGTCCGGATGTCGGCGTGTCCAAGCAGCTCCTGCACGGCCCGCAGGTCGGCTCCGCCCAGCACGAGATGCGTCGCGAACGAGTGGCGCAGCGTGTGCGGCGTTACGCGTCCGCGCAGCCCGCAGGCCGCCGCGTGCTTGCACAGGAGCTTCCACAGCCCCACGCGGCTGAGTGGCCCGCCCCGGACGTTGAGGAAGATGCGGTCGCAAGCCCGGCCACGCGCCAGCCGCGGCCGGACGGAGTCGAGGTACAGCGCGACGGCCGCAAGCGCGGGCTCGCCCACCGGCACGAGGCGCTCCTTGCTGCCCTTGCCCCGTACGCGCAGCAGGCGTTGCGAGGGGTCCAGCGCCGCCAGCGGTAGCCCGCACAGTTCGCTGGCGCGCAGACCGCACGCGTAGGCCAGCTCGAGCAGGGCGCGATCGCGCACGCCCAGCGGCCGCCTTGCGTCTGGGGCTTGCAACAGGCGCTCCACCGCGGCTGGGTCCAGCGCGTGCGGCAGCGTGCGCGGCAGGCGCGGCGCGCGCAACCCTTCGCAAGGATCCGCGACCGCCGCGCCCACCTCGCAGCAGTAGCGGTGGAGCCCCCGCAAGGTGGAGAGCAGGCGTGCGCGGCTGCGCGCCGAGAGCCCCTCCTGGGCGCGCTGCAGCAGGAAGCTCCGCACGTGCTCGCGCGTCACGGCGGCGGGGTCGGTCACGCCCGCTGCCAGCAGCCACGACAGATACTGGCGGAGGTCGCGCCCGTACGCCTCCAACGTGTTGGTGGCAGCGCCGCGCTCCACGTCCAGCCCGAGCAGGAACGCATCGGTGGCCCGGTGCAGCGGGCTGTCCCCTGCGACGTCCGCCAGGTGCGCGCTGCTCACGGTCCCTCGCGGCGGGCCAAGAAGAAGGCGGCGATGCGCTCGGCGTCCCCGGCCCCGACCCCGGCCACCTCCAGCAGCGCCTCCATGGTGGCACTTCCGACCGCCTCTGCGGAGCCGAAGCGCAGCAGCAGCGCGCGCTTCTTTGCGGCGCCGATCCCGGGGATCTCGTCGAGGATCGAGCGCACGGTTTCGCGGTCGCGCAACCGCCGGTGGTAGCCCACCGCGAAGCGATGGGCCTCGTCGCGGGCGCGCTGCAGCAGCTTGAGACCGGGACTGCTGCGCGGCAGCCGCAGCGGCTCGGGGCGGCCGGGCAGGTAGAGCTCCTCCTCGCGCTTGGCCAGGCCGACGCAGGCAGTTTCCATGAAGCCGTAGCGCCGCAGCGTGCGCAGGGCGACGGCGAGCTGCCCCGCCCCGCCATCGACCAGGACCAGGTCGGCGGGCAGGCGGTCCTCCTCGCGCAGGCGGCTGTAGTAGCGCTCCAGCACCTCCTGCATCATGGCGAAATCGTCGATGCCCTCGACCTGGCGGATGCGGAAGCGGCGGTAGCGGCTCTTCAACGGCGCGCCGCCCTGGAGATACACCAGCGCGCCCACGCGCTGATCGCCCTGGAAATGGCTCATGTCGAAGCACTCGATGGAGTGGGGCGCCACCGGCAGTCCCAGACGCTGCTTGAGGTCGAGGATCTCGGGAACGTCCACGTTGCGCGCCGCCTGCCCCGGGGCGCCTTTGGCCTGGCGCTCGCGCAGCTTGAAGCGCGCGTTGGTCACGGCCATCTCGGTCAGCCGCAGCCCCGCCCCGCGCCGGGGCACGCGCAGGGTCACGCGCTGCCCGCGCCGCGCGGACAGGACCTCCTCCCACTGCGGCTGATCGGCCAGCGCGTGGCTGAGGAGCACCGCGCGGCCGCCACCGCGCTGCTGGCCGAACACCTCGGCACAGAACCGCTCGAAGTACGCGCCGGCGTCCTCCTGCAGGCTCGCGCCGAACAGGTAGCGCTCGGTTTGCACCAGCTTGCCGTCGCGCACGCGCAGCACGACGCCGCACGCCTCCCGCCCCTCCCGCGTGAGCCCGAGCACGTCCACGTCGCTGCCCGGCGGCAGCACCACCTCCTGGCGCTCCACGACCTTGCGCACGGCGCGGATGGTGTCGCGCACACGGCCAGCGTCCTCGAAGCGCAGCGCCGACGCGTGGGCCTCCATGCGCTCCTGCAGCGTCATCAGCAGCTCCCGGCTGTGCCCTTGCAGGAACAGGCGCACCCGCTCTACGACCTCGGCGTACTCCACCCGCGTGACGTAGTCCACGCACGGCGCGCAGCAGCGGTGGATGTAGTAGTCCAGGCAGGGACGTGGCACGCGCTCACCGGGCAGGTCGAGGGTGCAGGTACGCACGGGAAAGATGCTGGTGAGGGTCTTCAGCGCCAGGCGCAGCGCCTTGCTGTCCGTGAAGGGTCCGAAGTACTCGTCCTGGTCGTCGCGGGCCTGGCGCACGATCTCGACGCGCGGATAGGGCTCGTGCAACGTCAGGCGCAGCCAGGGGTAGCGCTTGTCATCCTTCAGGCGGATGTTGTAGCGCGGCTTGTACTCCTTGACGAACTGGCTCTCCAGCAGCAGCGCCTCGCGTTCGCTGCCCGTGACGACGTAGTCGAAGTCGGCGATGTGGGTGGCGAGGCTGGCCGTCTTGGGGTCGAGCCCCTGCGGCGGGGCGAAATAGCTGCGCACCCGCTGGCTGAGGCGTGCGGCCTTGCCCACGTAGATCACCTTGCCGCGCCGGTCCTTCATCAGGTAGACGCCAGGGACGGGCGGCAGCAGGCGGAGCTTGTCCCGGAGCGGGTGGTCGTCGTCCATGGCTTGACAACCTAGCGGGGGGGTTGCTAGCTTGACAACCCTGCCCGTAGCCTGCGGCTGCGGGCAGACGCGCGTCCGGGGCGCTCCGCGGCGACCCCGGGATCGGTGGAACCGGGGGCGAGCGTGCCCCCTCGCCAGCCAGGAGACACCCGTGCCCCATCACAAGTCGGCAGCCAAGCGGGTCAAGACCAACGAGATCCGCCGCGAACGCAACGTGGCGGCGCGTACCCGTGCCCGCCACGCGCTGCGCGAGCTGCGCGCCGCTCTGGCCGAGAGCGCGACGCCCGCGACCGAGCTCACCCAGAAGCTGGCCAACGTGGCGTCGTTGCTGGACCAAATGGCCGGCAAGGGGCTGATCCACCGCAACAAGGCCGCCCGCCTCAAGAGCCGCCTGCACCATCGCCTGCCGCGCTAGCGGCGGCCCCGCCCCCCTGGCGCTGCCCAACGCCCGGGCGCGCGACCGCAACGGCCGAAGCGCCCGCAGCACTGGGCCTTTTTCCCGTCGCGAAGCCCCGACTCAATAGAGGAAAGCCAGGCTCACGACCGTGTCGAACGGCTCGAGCTTGTGGTCGAAATCCGTCCGCCGAACGAAGTCCACCCGAAACATCAGCGGCGGGAACAGCACCATCCCCACGCTCGCCCCGACTCCGCCGACCCAGCCGGTGTCGTAGATCTGGCTGGAGATCGTCGCCGCGTCCACGAACAGGCCGCCGCGTACGCTGGGGAAGTCCAGCCGCCCGAACGGGAAGCGCAGTGCGATCCGGTCGATGAGCGGGAAGCGCAGCTCGCCGTTGAGCAGGGTCAGGCGGTTGCCGAAGAACTCGTACCACTGATAGCCCCGCAGGTCGTTGGGGCCGCCGGCGTAGAAGAACTCGCGGTCGTTGCCGAAGCTGAGGCGCTCCACTACGCGCGCCGCGAACAGCGTGCCGCGCGCGATCGGGAAGTAGCGCCGCACGTCCAGCTGAACAGTCTGGCGATCGAACCCGTGGCCGAGCACGTCGAAGGTCTGCCCCAGCGTAAGGTTGTAGCTGGTGCCACGCATGGGTCCCTGCCACGTCCACAGCGCGTTGTCGTGGACGTAGCTCAGGAAGCCGCTCACCAGCCAGCTGGTTCCTGGCTCCCCCGGCAGCTGGAAGGAGGCGTCGCGCTCCAGGTAGCGTCCCACCGCGCTGAGCTCCACGCGATCGAACGTGGAGAATGGATAGGTGACGCCGGCGAAACCGCCGGTACGCCGTTCGACCTGCGTGGGCCGCAGCGACGTGAGCCGGTCCGAGGTCGCCAAGCGGAAGAGACCGAAGTTCGTGTTCAGACGCCGCGACAGGTTGTGGTAGCTCACTCCCAGATTGAGCTGGTCGAGGCTGAACTGCTCGCTGGACTGGCTCAGATGGAGGAAGAGCTGGTGGTTGCCCAGCATGTCGGTGAGCCCCAGCGTCGCGCCGCTGCCAAACGGCAGGTCGGGGTCGAGCGCCACGACGGACTGCACGAAGTCGAGATCCAGGTGCATTCCGTAGTCCACTACCCGCGGCTGCTGCCGGCCGGCCGCCGCGCTGTCCGGCACGGCGGTGGCCTGCGCCGTCGAGGGCGGTTCGGTGGCCGGCGCGGCCGGCGGTTCCGCCTGGAGCTGGCGTTCGGCGAGCGCCATCGGCACGGGCGCGCGGGCGTCCTGCACGCGGAAGCGGTAGAGCGCGAATGCCCCCTTGTGGTACACGGAGGCAACCACATCGCTCTCCCCGGGCAGCCAGTCGGGGTTGAACGCGCCACCGGTGACGTTGGTGATCTGCCGCGCGGCGCCGCCTTCGAGCACATGCAGGTTGAACGTGCCCGAGCGGTCGCTCACGTACAGGACGCGGTCGCCGCGCGGCGACCAGATCGGCTCGTTGTCGTCGGAGCCCTCGGTGAGGCGCTCGAGCTCGCCCACCGCACGCCCCAGCGAGTCCAACGGCGCGACGTACAAGGAGCGCCTGCCACCCTCGGGATCCGCCCGGTCGGACGCGAACACCAGGCGCGCTGCGCTGGGGTGCCAGCAGGGGTGCAGGTCGTCGTAGGGATCCTGCGTGACGGGCGTGAGCTGGCCCGTGGCCAGCTCCACCGTGTAGATATCGCTGCTGCCGTCGGTGCGCAGGCCGCTGAAGGCGATCCTCCGCCCGTCGGGGCTGAAGCTGGGACTGGCGATCTCGCGCAGGGTCGCGAACGCGAGCTCCCGCACGACCCCGGCCGCCTGCACGTCGTAGACGAATAGCGCGTCCGCCTCCCCGTGCTTCGCCACGAACGCAATCAGGCGCTGCCCATGGGTGCCCAGGCGGCTGCGCAACGCCGGAAAGGTCTCGAAGCGCGCTTTGCGTCCCCCCTCGACCAGCAGCCGGATCTGCGCCTTGCCGTGCTCCGGCACCGAGACGGCATAGAGGCTGAGCAGCCCGCCGCGCCCGGAGATCATGGCCAGCTCCGTGCCTCCGCCCTCGGTCGTGCGCAGGAACGACGGCGCCACCTCGAACACGGGCTTCTCCAGCACGGGGTGGCCGCTCTCGTCGGGGGACAGGCGCGTGAGCAGCTGCGGGAAGTAGCGCCGCTTGAGGTAGTTGATCCAGCGCTCCGAGAGATCGCGCTCGGTCAGCCCCAACTCGAGCTGCAGCACGTCGCCGAAGCTGCGCCCCCTCCACCAGGCCTCTAGCAGTTGCGCGGGGACGCGGTCACCGTACTCGGTGCGCAGGAACCCCAGGATCGACTCACCCGCCTTGTACATCAGGAATGAGCCCTCGATCTGCCAGAGATCGGGGATGCTGGGCAGGCCGTCGTTGAGCAGCGCATCGCGCAGGAACATCTCCGCCTGCGCGTCGGGAGCAGGCCGCGCCACGTCTTCGGCCAGCCCCTCGGTGAACCACAAGGGCGGGCCCGCGTAGTCGAAGATTCCCCGCTGCCCCATCACGTGGGCGAGCTTGCTCAGCATGAACGCGTGCACCAGCTCGTGACGGATGACGTGGCGCAGCTGCGCGACGCTGCCGGTCGCAGGCAGCGTGACGCGCCCCTTGGCGAACTCGGTGAAGCCACCGGTGAAGTCCGGGATGAAGCCGGGGGTGACGTTGGTCTGCTTGAAATCGTGGTGCGTGCCGTAAAGGATGACGGGAATCGGATCGGTGAACTCGTAGTCGAAGTAGCGGCTGTACTCGCGATAGGCGTCCAGCGCGAAGCGCAACGTCTGGCGGGCGAGGGCGTCCTCGCCCACGTAGAAGTACACGTTGATGCGGTCCTCCTGCAGCACCTTCCAGTGGCGGTCGTTGTAGACCACCTTGTTCTGGCCGAAGAGGGTCTGGCCCTGCGCGCGGCCGGTCCACAACGCCGCGCCGCCGAGGGCGGCCAGCAGCGCCGCGGCCCCCACCGTCCTGGGCACCGTGCTGCCCCACGACCGCCTAGTCCCGTGCACGGCCCTCCTCGGTGCGCCAGGTCCCCATGAAGACGGTGGCGGCCGGACCGCGGATCTGCCAGACCGCGGGCCCGGGCGTCACGGCCAGGATGAAGCCTGCGCGCGTGCGCAGCGCGACCTCCCCGCGAGCAGCGCCCTCCTGCAGAGCGCAGACGGCGGCGATGCAGCCGCTACCGCACGCCCAGGTCTCCCCCTCCACTCCCCGTTCGAACGTGCGGATCTGCCACACTGCGGGCTCGCGATGGATGAAGTGGACGTTGTTGCCGTCCTGGAACGCCCCCGTCCACCAGCGCAGCGCGCGTCCGGCCGTCTCGAGGTCGAGCTGGTCCCAGCGCGGCGCATCGAGCTCCACGACCAGATGCGGGTCGCCGGTAACGACCGGGATGCCCTGCTCGGCGGGGCTGCCCTCGGGCAGCGCAATCGCCGCGCCGGCGCGGCGCGGCGCCGGGATCCAGAGGCTGACCTCGGCAGGGCCGACCTCCGCCTCGATCTCGCCGATGTCCGTGAGGTAGACGAAGCGCTCGGCGGCGACCCAGCCCAGCTCGCGGGCGCGCAGGGCGCAACAGCGGCCGCCGTTGAGGCACAGCGCGGCGCGGCAGCCGTCACTGTTGTAGAAGTGCATGCGGAAGGCGGGCACGCGACCGCCGGGCCGCCCGCCGCTGCGCTCGATCCACAGCACGCCATCGGCGCCGACTCCCTGCCGGCGGTCGCACAGCGCGCGAACCAGCGCCGCCCCGGCGGCAACCGCCGTAGGAGGTGCGCCTTCCAGCACCACGAAATCGTTCGCGGCGCCGTGCATCTTCGCGAAGCGCAGCTCCATGGCCCCCTCATCGGCTCCTGGTCCGGAAGAGATCCCGCGGGACGGGCGGCGCCCGCATTGAGTCGAGGGTCGCCCAGTGTAGCTGGGTCGCCGGAGCCTCCACCAGCAGCGTGTCCGGCTTGGCCGGCTCGACCTCCCGGGGGACCTCGGCGGTGAAAAGCTCGCTCTCGCCAGCGGCGTCGGGACCGAACCGGCCGTCGCGATCGAGATCGGCCCAGGCGGAGACTTGGTAGCGCCCCGGAACCAACGACAAAGGGCCGGCTAGACCCACCGTATCCACCTTGGCATCGGTCGTCCGGGCGCCCTCGACCGCCAATGGGCGCGCCGCCACGCGGCGCGCGAGGGTATCGTGCGGGGCGGGGGACAGCCGGACCCAGACGCGCACCGGAGAATCGCGATCGACCAGCTCGAGCGTGCCCACATGCAGGATACGGACCGCGTCGGTGATGGACAAGCTGTCGGCGGTCGCCACGGGCTCGCGCGGGTCGCGGCGGCCGTTGCCGTCGCGGTCGTCGAAAGCCTCCAGGCGAAAGGGCCCCGCCGGGCATTCCAGGGGAGCGATGCGGAAGCCGCCGTCGCGCTCCACCGCGCAAAGCCGCCAGCGCACTCCCTTGCGGTGCTCCGCGGTGGGCGCGGTGAACAGCGCCACGCGCACCCGCGGGAGCTTGATGTCCTTGCCTTGGACCTGCCCGGTGATGGCGCCGTCGGGCAAGTGCGAACCGGTGGTGAACGCGCCACTCTGCGGGCGCCCCAGCGCCACGCCGTGGCGGTCCTTCACCGTGGGCAGCACGGTCCAGACCACCAGCGTGTCGGTCGGCCACGGGCGCCGCGGGACCAGCGTGACGCGCAGGTCGTCGAACTCCACCTTGCCGAAGGCGCGGGCGGGCGTGACCTCGACTCCCGCCGGGAAGCTGGTGCGCTCGATGCGCTCGCTGAAGGAGAGCCGCAGCGGTGCCCGCGCAGCGACGCCGACCGCCAGGCTGCTGGGCTCCGCCGCGACCAGCCGCGGCGCCTCCTGGTCCTGCGGACCCCCGGGCGGTGGCGCCGTCTGGGCGCACGCGGCCAGGGCCAGCAGCAACAGCAGGCCGGCCGGCCGCCCGTCGCGCCGGGCACGCGCGTCAGGGGAGCAGGTGCGCAAGGATGGCCCGCTGCACGTGGAGGCGGTTCTCGGACTGGTCGAAGACGCGGCTCTGCGGGCCGTCCATCACCTCGTCGGTGATCTCCAGCCCGCGGTGCGCCGGAAGGCAGTGCAGCACGATCGCATCTCGCTGCGCCCGCCGCAGCAGATCCGCGTTGACCTGGTAGCCGGCGAACGCGCGCGCGCGGGCCGCGGCCTCGTCCTCTTGGCCCATGCTGGCCCAGACGTCGGTGTAGATCACGTGGGCACCGGCCACCGCCGCATGCGGGTCGTGCAGCACCGTGAGATCGAGCCGGCCACCGCGCTGCGCCCGCTCGATCACCTGCTGGCTGGGCGTGTAGCCCTGCGGGCTGCAGACCACGAGCGAGAAGGGGAAGCGCGCCGCGGCGTCGATCCACGAGTGGGCCATGTTGTTGCCGTCGCCGATGTAGGCGACGCGGCGGCCCTCGATCCCGCCCAACTGCTCCTGGATCGTGAAGACGTCGGCCAGCACCTGGCAGGGATGGTGGAGATCGGTGAGCCCGTTGATGACGGGGATGCGCCGCGCGGCCGCCGCGAGCTTCTCCACCGACGCGTGGGCGAAGGTGCGGATCATGATCCCGTCCACCATCCGCTCCAGCACCCGCGCCACATCGTCCACCGACTCACGGGTTCCCAGTCCGATCTCCTTGTCGGTGATGTACAGCGAGCTGCCGCCCAGCTGCGTCATGGCCACCTCGAAGCTGACGCGCGTGCGCAGGCTCGGTTTATGGAAGATGCACGCCAGCACGCGGCCCGCATGGCTGTGGGCGAGGCCCTTCTGTCTGGCCAGCGGCTTCTGCTCGCGGGCGGTCTGCAGCACCGCCGCCAGGTCCTCCGCCGTCAGGTCCAGGATCGTCACGAAGTCCTTGCTCGACAGCTTGCGCATCGGGTCCTCCTGATCGGTGCAGGCGTGGGCCCACAGAACCGCGCCCGGGTCGGCTACAGAATGTAGCGGCTGAGGTCCTCGTCCTGCAGGACCTCCGCGAGCTTGCGCCGCACGAAGGCCGCGTCCACGGCCACGCGCGCGGCGGGCGGCGGCGCCCCCGGGGCGGCGGGCAGCTCGTAAAGCAGGTCCTCCAGCAGAGCAGACATGATCGTGTGCAGCCGCCGCGCGCCGATGTTCTCCCTGCGGCGGTTCACCTCGCAGGCAATGGTGGCCAGCTCGCGGTAGGCGTCCGCGGTGAACTCGAGCTGGCAGTGCTCGGTGGCCAGGAGCGCGCAGTACTGCCGCGGCAGCGAGTTCTCCGGCTCCTGGAGGATGCGCACGAAGTCCTCCTCGGTGAGGCTCGCCAGCTCGACGCGGATGGGAAAGCGCCCCTGCAGCTCGGGAATCAGATCGCTGGGCTTGGAGATGTGGAAGGCGCCGGCCGCGATGAACAGGACGTGGTCGGTGCGCACCGCGCCGTATTTCGTCTGCACGGTGCACCCCTCCACCACCGGCAGCAGGTCGCGCTGCACGCCCTCCCTGCTCACGTCGATGCCAGAGTGCTCGCGGCGGCTGGCGATCTTGTCGATCTCATCGAGAAAGATGATGCCGCCGGTCTCGGCACGCTGCAAGGCGATGGCCGTCGCGCGGTCGTGGTCGATTCGCCGATCCACTTCCTGCTCGTGGAGGATCTTGCGCGCCTCGACGATGGGCACGCTGCGCTCTTTCTTGCGGGCCGGGAACAGGCCGCGCAGGGCGTCCTGCAACCCCGATTCCAGCACCTCGTCGGCGCCGGGCGTGAGCACCTCGAGCATCGGACCGCCGCGCGCGGTGGTCTCCACCGTCACGTTGCGTCCCTCCAGCTCACCGGCGCGCAGCTGGGCCCGCAGCTTGTCGCGGCTGCGCTCCCACCGCTCGCGCGTCTCCTCGGCGGCGTCGCGCAGCGGCGGTAGCAGCAGGTCCAGCAGGCGGTCCTCGACGGCGGCGCCGGCGTCCTCCTGCACGGTGGCGGTCATCTCCTCGCGCACCAGGGCGAGCGAGACCTCCACCAGGTCCCGCACCATCGAGTCCACGTCGCGTCCCACGTAGCCTCGTTCGGTGAACTTGGTGGCCTCCACTTTCACGAACGGGACTCCGGCCACCTTGGCCAGCCGCCGCGCGATCTCGGTCTTCCCCACGCCGGTGGGCCCGATCATGATGATGTTCGCCGGGAGGATCTCGTCGCGCAGGGCGTCGTCGACCTGCATGCGACGCCAGCGGTTGCGCAGGGCGATGGCCACGGCGCGCTTGGCTGCGGCCTGGCCCACGATGTAGCGATCCAGCTCGGCCACGATCTCGCGGGGCGTGAGCCCCGCCGCGCGGGGCGGTCGCGGCTGCGGCAGCGCGGCCGGCAACGCGCTCACGGTGCTGCCTCCCCCTTGGGCGCCGGGAGCTCCAGCAGGGTGATCTCGCGGTTGGTGTAGATGCAGATGCCCGCAGCGATCTCGAGCGCAGCGCGGCAGATCTCCGCGGCCGACAGGGCGCTGTGGCGCAGCAGGGCTCGCGCGGCGGCCTGGGCGTAGGGGCCACCGGAACCGATGGCGAGCACCGCGTCATCGGGCTCGATCACGTCGCCGGCACCCGAGACGATGAACGCGTGGGCGGGATCCATGACGGCCAGCAGAGCATCGAGCCGGCGCAGCACGCGGTCGCTGCGCCACTCCTTGGCCAGCTCGATCACCGCGCGCTGCAGATTTCCGCCGTAGGAGCCCAGATGCCCCTCGAACTTCTCGAACAGTGTGAAGGCGTCTGCTGCGGAGCCGGCGAACCCCGCCAGGATGCGGCCCTCCTGGAGCGCGCGCACTTTGCGCGCGGTGGCCTTCATCTTGATCGCTCCGACCGTGACCTGTCCGTCGCCGCCCATGCAGGTGCCGCCGCCGGCGCGCACGCCCAGGATCGTCGTGGAGCGGATCGCGTTCAGGACCGTCCCTCCCGTTTGGCGGCCCGGCGCGCCGTCCCGCCGCCGGCCGTGGCGCGCGGGTGCGCCCGGTCGTAGGCCTCGCGCAGGCGTGCCACGCTCACGTGGGTGTAGATCTGCGTGGTGGACAGCGCCGCGTGCCCCAGCAGCTCCTGTACGCTGCGCAGGTCCGCGCCGCGGTCCAGCAGGTGCGTCGCGAAGGCGTGGCGCAGGTCGTGCGGCGACAGCCCCGTACCGCCCGACGCCGCGCGCACCGCGCGCGCCACCACCTCCCGCACCGTCCGCCGCGCGATCCGCCGGCCGCCGCGCCCGAGGAACACGGGCGCGCTACGATCGGAGGCCTCCAGCATCGAGGCGCCAAGCGCGGCCGCCACCGCGGGCGGCAGGCGGCCGTCAAGATACCGCCGCAGCGCTGCGTTCGCCTCACCGGCCAGCGGCACCAGTCGCTCCTTGCTCCCCTTGCCGCGCACGCGCACGGACTCGCCGGACAGATCCAGGTCGCCCAGGCCCAGGCCCACCACCTCGGCCAGGCGCAGTCCGCAGCCGTACATCACCTCCAGCAGCGCGCGGTTGCGGCGGCCGCGCTCGGTGGCGAGATCGGGCGACTGCACCACGCGCGCGATGAGCTCCTCGCCGGCCACGCGCGGCAGCCGGCGGCGCACGCGCGGAGCGCGCAAGCCCGCCGTCGGCCGGTCGGCTCGTAGTCCGGTATTCTCCAGGAACGCGAAGCAGGCGCGCAGCGCCGCCAGACGGCGCGCGAGGCTCACGGGCGCGATCCCGCGGCGCCGTTCGTGGGCCATCCAGCGCCGCAGATCGTCGGTGCTCAGCGTGAGCCAGTCCAGGATCTGCCCCGGCGCGGCGAGCGCGTTCTGGACCGTCTGCAGGTCGCGCGCGTATGCCTCGACGGTGTGGGGTGAGGCTCCCTCGATCACGCGCAGGTGGTCCAGGAACGCCTGCGCCGGGTCTTGCGCGGCGCCGCTCACGGCTGCACGTTGTCCAGCGGTCTCATACTCCCACCAGCTCGAACAGCTCGCAGTGCGCCTGCACCCAGCCGCGCATCGACTCCACGGCGCGCGCCGTGTGCGCCTCGCGGCGCAGCGCCTTATCGCGCGGAGGGCGTGACAGGGGCGGCAGCAGGCCGAAGTTGACGTTCATGGGCGTGAGGCGCGGCGTCGCGGGGGCCCGCAGGTAGGCCAGCAGCGACCCCAGCAGCGTGTCCACGGGCGGCGGCACGAGCGTCCGCCCGCGGCCAGCGCCGGCTACGGCGAGGGCCGCCAGCAGCCCAGTCGCCACGCTCTCCACGTATCCCTCGCAGCCGATCATCTGTCCGGCGAACCAGACCTGCGGGTCTTGCTGCCACGAGAGGTCCGGGCGCAGATGGCGCGGACTGTTCAAGAAGGTGTTGCGGTGCAGACTTCCCAGGCGCGCGAACTCCGCCTCCGCGAGCGCGGGGATCATGCGGAAGACCCGCGTCTGCTCGCCGTACTTCAAGCGCGTCTGGAACCCCACCAGCCCGTAGAGCGTCCCGTCGCGCGTCTCCTGGCGCAGCTGGACCACCGCGTAGGGCCGCTGCCCGCTGCGGGGATCGCGCAGCCCCACCGGGCGCATGGGCCCGAAGCGCAGCGATTCGCGCCCGCCCTGCGCGATGGCCTCGATGGGCATGCACCCCGCGAAATAGCGCGCTTCCTCGAACTCGTGCAGCGGCACGCGGTCGGCGGCCAGCAGCGCATCCACGAAGGCCTCGTACTGCGCGCGGTCGAGCGGGCAATTGAGGTAGTCGTCGTCGCCCTTCCCATAGCGCGCGGCACGAAACGCCCGCTCCAGGTCCACCGATTCCAGCAGCAACGAGGGCGCGATCGCATCGTAGAAGTAGAGCCCCTCCTCCCCCATGCGCGCGGTGAGGTCGCGCTCCAGGTCCTCTGAGGTGAGCGGGCCGGTGGCCACCACGCATGGGCGGTCCTCCGGCAGCGCGCGCGCCTCCTCCCGGCGCACCATGATGCGCGGGTGCCCCTCGATCTGCGCACCCACCAGCGCGGCGAAGAGCTCACGGTCCAGGCCCAGTGCCGCTCCGGCGGGCACGCGCGCCTGCCGTGCCAGCGGCAGCAGGCGGCAGCCGAGCAGGTCGAGCTCCAGCTTGAGCGCGCCCGCCGGGGTATCGCTGCGCTCGCTCTTGAAGCTATTGCTGCACACGATCTCGGCCAGACGGTCGGTACGATGGGCGGGCGTGGGGCGCGCGGGGCGCATCTCCAGGAGCGTGACACGAAAGCCCCGGGCGGCCAGCTGCAGCGCCGCCTCGCAGCCGGCCAGGCCGCCCCCCACGATGGTGACCGGGCGATCGTGACCCGTCACGTCCGCACTCCTGCGCGACCGGTTCGAAGCGTTGGGGCGGCCGCGCCGCCTACGACACTTCTTCGTGAGCGCACTGCGGGCACAGCAGGAACGCGCCCTTCGCCTTGGTGAACTTCTCCAGCATGAAGGGGTGCTGGCAGGTGGGGCAAGCGGTGGGCACGGGCTTGTTCCACAGCGCGTTGTCGCACTTGGGATAGGTCGAGCAGCCGTAGAAGACCCGCCCGCGCTTGCTGCGCTTCTCCACCAGCTGGCCCTCTTTGCAGCGCGGGCAGACGATTCCGGTGGAGAAGGGCTTGGTGAAGCGGCACTCGGGGTACGACGAGCAGGCGACGAAGCGGCCGTAGCGGCCCGTCTTCACCACCAGCTTGTGCCCGCAGCTGGGACAGGCCTCGTCGTAGGGGATCTCGTCCTCGGGCAGCCCCTTGGTGAACCTGCATTCGGGGTAGCCCGGGCAGGCCAGGAAGCGGCCGTTGCTCCCCCACTTGATGAAGAGACCGCGCCCACACTTGGGACAGGTCTGGTCGGTGGGCTGTTGCAACGTCAGGCGCAGGTCGTGCTTGCTGTCCTCCAGCAGCGCGAGCTGGCGGTGGAGCGGGCCGTAGAAGTGGTCGACCACGTCCTGCCACGGCTCCTGGCCCAGCTCGACCTTGTCCAGCTCCTCCTCCATGGCGGCGGTGAACGTCACCTCGAAGACCTGCGGCAGCGCGGCGTCCAGCACCCGCCAGACCTCGCGCCCCAGCAGGGTGGGCTTGAAGGCGCCGCTCTCGCGCTCGACGTACTTGCGCTCCAGGACCACCGAGATGATCGACGCGTACGTGGACGGACGGCCGATGCCGCGGCTCTCCAGCTCCTTGACCAGGCTGCTGTCGCGGTAGCGCGGCGGCGGCTGCGTGAAGTGCTGCGTGGGCGTGATCGACTCCCGCGCGAGTGCCATTCCCTCCTGCAGCGGCGGCAGCACCGTCTCCTTGGCCCCGCCTGGATCGGAGTACGCCGCCAGCCAGCCGTCGAAGGTCGGCACCGAGCCGGTGGCGCGCAGCATGTAGGGGCCGGCCGCGATCTCGACGCTGGTGGCCTCGCTCTCGGCGTTGGACATCAAGCTCGCCAGCGTGCGCCCCCAGATGACCTCGTAGAGGCGCAGTTGATCCTTGGTGAGGAAACCCGCGACCTGCTCCGGGCTGCGCGCGAGGTCGGTGGGGCGGATGGCCTCGTGGGCGTCCTGGGCCTTCTCGCTGACCTTGTAGATGCGCGGTTGCGCGGGCAGGTAACGCGCGCCCCAACTCTGCGTGACGGCCTGCTCGAGGCTGCGGCGCGCGTCGTCGGACAGGCGCACCGAGTCGGTGCGCATGTAGGTGATGAGCCCCACGGGGCCCTCACCGCCCAGCTCCACGCCCTCGTAGAGCTGCTGGGCCACCATCATCGTCTTCTTGCTGGAGAAGCCGAGCCGGCGCGCTGCGTCCATCTGCAGGGTCGAGGTGATGAAGGGTGGCTGGGGCGCCCGATGCCGCGTGCGCCGGGTGACCGAGGTGACCGTGAGCGGCAGCCCTTCCAGCTCCCGCAGCGCGGCGGCGGCCTCCTCCGCGCTCCCCAGCTTGAGCTTCTTGTCGTCCTTGCGAGCGACCTGTGCCGGAAACGTCTCGCCGGCCGGGGTGCGCAGCAACGCGTCGAGGGTCCAGTACTCCTCGGCGACGAAGGCCTCGATCTCGGTCTCGCGCTCGCAGATCAAGCGCAGGGCGACCGTCTGCACGCGCCCAGCGCTGAGCCCCTTGTAGAAGATGGACCACAGCTGGGGGCTGACCAGATACCCGACCAGGCGGTCGAGGATGCGCCGGGCCTGCTGGGCGTCGACCTTGCGATCGTCGATGTCGCCCTTCTGGGCGATGGCCTTCTGGATCGCACTCTTGGTGATCTCGTTGAAGACGATCCGGTGGATCTCCGGCACCCCGTTGCGCGCGGCTTTGCCGCGCTTGGGGGCACTGTTCTCCTTCAGGTAGTTGGCGATGTGCCAGGCGATCGCCTCGCCCTCGCGGTCGAGATCGGTGGCGAGCAGCACCTCATCGGACGTCTTCGCTTCCTTGGCCAGATCCTTGAGGATCTTCGACTTACCCTTGATCGTCACGTACTCGGGCTCGTAACCGTGCTCGATGTCGACCCCCAGCCGGCTCTTGGGCAGGTCGATGACGTGGCCGACGGAGGCCATGACTTTGTACCCCTTGCCAAGGTACTTGCCGATGGTCTTCGCCTTGGCCGGCGACTCGACGATGACGAGGTTCTTGCGCATACAGCAGGCCGCCGGGGGATGCGGGACACCTGTCCGTCCCGGCAACGGCCGCACAGGATGGCAAAAGGCGGACCGAAAGGCAAGGCCGCTCCCCGGCAGCAGCTGGCGTGCCCCCTACTCCTGACCGTGGCACTTCTTGAATTTTTTGCCGCTCCCGCAGGGGCAGGGATCGTTGCGGCCGACCTTCGGGCCAGCCCGGACCACCGGCTCGGCCGCAGGCGGCGGCGACGCCGTGGGCGCCTGGGTCTGGAAGGCCCGGGCGGCCGCGCTGGCGCCCGGCGACGCGCCGATCGCTGTGGCCTGCGAGGCCGCCATGGCCGTGGCAGCCGCGGCCGCCCCGGCGAAGGCGCTGGCGGCGTCCGCCTTGCGCGCCACACCGCCGGCCAGGGGCGCCGCTGGACGGGGGGGCGCCGCCACCAGCTCGTAGCGGAAGAAGCGGGTCACGGTCTCGCGTCGAGCGCGCACCATCATCTGCTGGAAGAGGTTGAAGCTCTCCGACTTGTACTCCAGCAGCGGGTCCTTCTGGCCGTAGGCGCGCAAGCCGATTCCGCTGCGGAGGATATCCAGCTCGTAGAGGTGGTCCTTCCACAGCTCGTCGATCGTACGCAGCGTCACGTGACGTTCGAGCTGCCGGGTGATCTGGGGGCTGAGCCGCTGCTCCTTGGCGCGGTAGGCGTTCACGGCCGCCTCGCGGAGCGCTTCGCGCAGGCCGTCCAAGCCCGTCGTCTTGCGCTGCGCCTCGGGCACCGGCAGCGGGACGAGGAAGGTGGTCGTCACGTCCAGAGAAAGCCCGGGCCAGTCCCAGTCGTCGGCGGGTTGGCCGCGGTCGCAGCGCGCCTCCAGCAGGTCGTCCACCGTGTCCTCGATCAGCTGGAGCGTGGACGCGCTGATGTCCTCCTGCAGCAGCGCCTCCTTGCGCCAGGCGTAGACCACCTCACGTTGCTTGTTCATCACGTCGTCGTAGTCGAGCAGCCGCTTGCGGATGGAGAAGTTGTGCTGCTCGACGCGCATCTGCGCCTTCTCGATGGCCTTGGTGACCATCGGGTGCGTGATGACCTCCCCCTCCTCCAGACCGATGCGGTCCATCAAGCGCGCGATGCGGTCGGAGCCGAACAGCCGCATCAGGTCATCCTCGAGGCTCAGATAGAAGATGGTGCGCCCGGGATCCCCCTGGCGGCCGGAGCGGCCACGCAGTTGGCGGTCGATGCGGCGGCTCTCATGGCGCTCGCTGCCGACGATGTGGAGACCGGCCGGATCGCCCTCGACCGCTCCGCTCTCGGCGCGCACGCCGGGGCCCAGCTTGATGTCGGTGCCACGGCCGGCCATGTTCGTGGCGATCGTCAGGGCGGCCAGTTGACCCGCCGCGGCGACGATCTCCGCTTCCCGTTGGTGGTGCCGCGCGTTGAGAACGTTGTGGCGGATGCCGCGGCGCTTGAGCAGGCGGCTGAGCGTCTCGCTCACCTCGACGGTGGTGGTTCCGATGAGCACCGGCAGCCCCTTGCGGTGGAGCCGGTCGATTTCCTCGATGATGGCCGCGTACTTCTCGCGCTTGGTGCGGTAGATCTGGTCCTGGTCGTCGTCGCGGCGCGCCGGGACGTTGGTGGGGATCACCACCACGTCCAGCTTGTAGATCTCGTGGAACTCGCCGGCTTCGGTCTCGGCGGTGCCGGTCATCCCCGCCAGTCTGCCGTACATGCGGAAGAGGTTCTGGAGCGTGATCGTGGCATAGGTTTGCGTCTCCGCCTCGATCTGCACCCCCTCCTTCGCCTCCAGGGCCGAGTGCAGCCCCTCGCTGAACCGGCGGCCGGGCATCAGGCGTCCCGTGAACTCGTCGACGATGAGGATGCGCCCGTCCTGGACGACGTACTCGTCGTCCTTGTTGTACAGCGTGTACGCCTTCAGCAGCTGCTGGACGTTGTGGATGCCCTCGTTGCGCTCGGCGTACAGGCGGTGCAGGGCCTCCACGCGCCGGGCTTTCTCGGTGTCGGCCAGTCCCGGATCGCTCTCGATCTGGCCCAGCTCCACCGCCAGGTCGGGCAGCACGAAGAAGTCCGGGTCGCGGTGCCCGAACTCCTCGCGCCCCTTGTCGCTGAGATCGACGGAGTGCTGCTTCTCCTCGATGACGTAGAAGAGGTCCGCATCGACCTCCCACAGGGCTTTCTCCATCATGTAGCTGGACTCGGCCCGCCGGATCGCGTCGATGGCACCCGCGGTCTTGCACAGCTTCATGAAGCGGCCCAGCTTGGGGCCGCCGCGGCTGACCCGTAGCAGCTTCAGCGCCGTGTCGTCATCGATCTTGCCACCACCGCTGCCGAACGCCGCCTCGATCTCGTCGAGGTAGCTGTTGAGCAGCCGCGTCTGCTTGCGGACGAGGCCCTCGACGAACGGCTTGAGCTCGCCGAAGCGGTGGGTGCTCTCCCCCACCGGGCCGCTGATGATGAGCGGGGTGCGCGCCTCGTCCACCAGCACGGAGTCGACCTCGTCGACGATGGCGAAGTGGAACGCCCGCTGCACGAGATCCTCGGCGCGCACGGCCATGTTGTCGCGCAGGTAGTCGAAGCCGAACTCGTTGTTGGTGCCGTAGGTGATGTCGGCCGCGTAGGCCTCGCGGCGCTGCGCCGGCGTCATGTCATTCTTGATGTAGCGGCAGGACGCCCCGAGAAACGCGTAGATGCCTCCCATCCACTCGGCGTCGCGCTGGGCGAGGTAGTCGTTGACCGTGACCAGATGGGCGCCCTTGCCCTCCAGGCTGTTGAGATAGAGCGGGAAGGTCGCCACCAGTGTCTTGCCCTCGCCGGTGGCCATCTCGGCGATCTTGCCCTCGTGTAGGGCGATGGCGCCGATGATCTGGACGTCGTAGGGGACCATGTCCCAGGCCTGCTCGCGGCCAAAGACCTGCCAGTCGGCTTTGCGCTCGACGAGGCGGCGGCAGGTTTCCCAGACGGTGGCGTAGGCCTCGGGCAGCAGGTCATCGAGCATCTCCCCCTGCGCCAGCCGTTCCTTGAACCGCGCGGTCTGCCCTTTCAAGCGCTCATCTCGCCACTCCGCCATGGGAGCACGCAGGCGCTTGATCTCCTCGAGCACCGGACGCAGACGCAGGTAGTCGCGCTCGGACTTCTTCTTGAAGACCTTCTCGAGGATCGTCAGCAGTGCCATTGCGCGCCGTCGTCGGGTTGGGGGCTCGCGTGCTGGTGGGTCGAGGAACGAAACGGTCCCGCCCCTGGGCCGGAGCGGGACCCGCCGCAGGAGCGCTGCACCGACGCGTGGATGTCCGCGGTCAAGCTAGTAGGTTTCCACCTCGACCGCGCGGGTGACGCCCTCTTGGGTCTGGACCTCGTAGCGGACCCGCTGGCCGGCCCGCAGGGACCGATAGCCGCGGCCCACGATGTCCGTGTGATGCACATAGAGGGTGTCGGTCGCGTCGGATGGCTCGATGAACCCGTATCCCCGCAGTTCGTTGAACCATCGAATGACACCCGTGGCCATCGACACCTCCAGGGCTGGAAGTCCACGGCGCATTGGGGTCGAGGAAAAGCTAGGTGCGGCGCGGCGGAGGTGTCAAGCGCGGTGGTGAAGCGACCGGTGCAGGCCGCAAGCGCCTACTTTTTGCGTCCCAGCAGGTTGCGCAGCCAGCCGAGACCCGCGGCCGGCGCGCTCTCCGCCGGCTTGAGGTGGCGCAGGGCCAGGGGATGGTTGGGGTCCCAGCGCAGCGCCTCCTCGAAGCAGGACTGGGCCGTCCGTCCCAGTCCGGCCCGCACGTAGACGCAGCCCAGATGGGCGTGGAAGTCGGAGTTGTAGGGCTCGGCTTCCACGGCGCGGCGGCAGAGATCGCGCGCGGTGTGCAGCTTGCGCCCTTTGATGCTCAGGGCGTAGCCGTAGAGCGATTGGTAGGCGAGGTTGTCCGGGACGGTCTTGACCAGCACGCGCAGGATCTCCACGGCGCGTCCAGCGTCGCCCTGCTCGATGAGCTGTTGCGCGTGCAGGTAGGCCCGCCGGGCGTCCTTGTCCTGCTCCTTGGCCGCCGCCCGGCGCCCCATGGGCGCGGGCTCTCCAGGAGCCGGAGCCGGCTGCTCCGCGGGCTTGCCCTTGCGGCGCAACGCATCGTATTTCTCCCGCTCGATGGGGCTGGTGAGGATCTTGTAGGCTTGCTGGATCGCGATGAAGCGCTCGGTGGCCTCCTGGTCGCCGCCCTCGCGATGGTCGGGGTGGAAACGCTTGGCGAGCCGGAAGTACGCGCGCCGGACCTCCTCCGTCCGCGCGGCCGGAGGAACCTCCAGGATCTGGTAGAGATCGACCTGGGCAAGCTCCTGCTGCGCCATAGCCGGCTAGCTTCCGGTCCGCGCGCCGGCCAGCTCGGCCAGCGCGCTCTCGACCAGCGGATTGGCGGGATCGATCTCCAGCACGCGCAGCAGCTCGCGGCGGGCCTCGTCGCGCCGCCCCTGCTCCATGAGGGAGATCCCGAGGTTGATCCTCGCCTTGAGAAAGTTGGGGTTGATCGCCAGCGCCGTCTGGAACTCGAGGATCGCGTCGTCCGCGCGCCCGAGCTCGCCGTACGCCAACCCCAGGATGTGGTGCAGATCAGGAAACTGCGGGTGCTCCTTGAGCAGATCCTGGACGAGCCGCTGCGCGACCTCCGGCTCACCGCGCCGGATCGCCGCCTGGGCCGCCTGACGCGCGACCTCCAGACGCGTCGGCATCAGCTTGCGGATCTCCAGGAACGTGACGGCATGGTCCTGCGGGCCACCGCGCTCGCACGCGCCCACCAGGTCGTGGACCATCTCCTGATAGAGCGGAGGGCAGAATGTCTCCAACCGCCGCAGCTCCTCGAGCGCCTGGTCCGCGCGCCCGGTGACCACCAGCAGCTCGGCGAGGTTGAGCTGGGCGGCAAAGTAGCGCGCATTGATGGCAAGCGCCCGGCGGAACGCCTCCTCCGCGTTCGCGATGCGCCCGAGGCGGCGGCTGGTCTCCCCTACCTTGTTGTGGATGTCCGCGAAGCGGGGTTCCAGATCGCTGGCAGCCTGGTAGTGCCGCAGGCCCTCCTCGGGCGATGTGGCGGCAACCTGGTCGCCGAGCTGCAGGTGCGCCTCGCAGGCATACAAGCGTGCCTTCTGCCGGATCCCCGCGTTGCGGCTGTCCCCAAGCCCTTGCAGCCGGGGCAGAGCGGCCTCGAACTCACCCCGATTGATCAGGTCAAGTGCTTCAAAGAAGGGATCTTTTGGGATCAGGTTGAAGATTCTTCTGAGGAACATCCGCGCTCCCCGCTGCGCATACGATGGGGCGTGATCGCTGCCGGGTCCCCGCCGCGGGTCGGCCGGGATTGCCTCCTTGCAAGCCTCCTGCCAGCAAGCGCTTGGGCGGCGCGGGGACGGCGACGACGGGCTGACGCCGGCGGGGCGGGCTGACCCGTGGCGCTGCGGACGCAACGGGCGCGGGCTCAGGGAGTGGCGGGGCGGGGCTGCCCGCAGGCCAGCACCGGGTAGGCGCGCTCGTAGGATCGGGCGTAGCTCAGCACATAGAAGATGTACTGACGCGTCTCCGTGAAGCTGACCAGCAGCAGGTACTCCGGGGTAGGCTGATGCGGGCCGCGCCGGGCCTCCCAGCGCTCGGCGTTGGGCTCCCCAGCGTTGTAGGCGGCCAGCGCACGGTAGGGGTCGCCCTCGTAGCGCCGCAACAACCGTCCGACCTCCTCGCTCCCCATGCGCACGTTGAGCGCCGGCTGCCGCAGCAGCGGCGAGGCGGGTGCGGGCATCCCCCACCCCTGCGCCACCCTGGCCGCCGTCGTCGGCATCACCTGCATCAAGCCATGCGCGCCGGCGAGCGAGATGGCACCTGCGTCGAACAGACTCTCGCGGCGCATGAGGCCCCACAGCAAGGGCGCCGGCACGCCGGTGACGCCGGCGGCCTGCAGCACTGCGTCGGCGTAGGGCGTGGGCATGGCCGCCACGCGCAGCGCGTCGCGCAACTGGGAGAGCCGCGCGGCCAGCAAGCCCTGCAGCGCCCCCACCAGACGTACCTGCGGCTCGCCACGCCCCGTTCGCCATGCCACGGCCGCGGCAGCCAGCTGCGCACGGGCGTCAGCGCGGCGCACAGCAGCCCAGGACAAAAGCTCCCGCTCACCCTCCTCGAACAGCCCCAGTCGCAGCAGGCGCTCGATGCCGACGAGCGCGGCAGGCGCGCGTCGCGCGAGGGACGAATCGCCGACCTCCGCCGCCAGCCCCGCGAACGCCAAGGCTTGCCGCTGCACCAGGGACTCCGCGGCGGCGGCAATCATGGGGCCATCCACCGCCACCGGCGGCGCGCCGCCCCGCGGCAGCGGCCCCGCAAGCGGGGAGTCGCCGTAGCGGCCGGCGATTTCTGCCCAGAGGCTCCGGCTCGTGGTCGTGTCGGGCAATTGCTGCGCCGCGCGCGCCGCGATCCACAGCGCGCAGGCGTCCTCCATCTCCCCGTGCAACAGTCCGCGGTACGCGCGGAAGCGCTCGAGGGCCTGCAACGGGTGCCCCGCGGCGAACGGCAGGTAGATCGCGCGCAGCGCGCTGCCTTCCGCGTAAGGCCCGCGGGGGTGCAGCTTCAGATAGCGCAGGTAGCGCCGCTGAGCCGCCGCCGGCTGGCCCGCCAGCTCCCACACCCAGGCCGCCTCCCACAGCGCCTCGCCGCCCCGATCGCAGCCGCCAAAGCGCGCGGCCACGTCGTCGAACCCGTGCGCGACGCGCAACGTCGGGCTTACGCGACGTTCGACGTCCCACGGATAGGCGGCCAGCATCGCGCGCTCCTGCTTGTCGAGCGCGCGAGGCCAGCGTCGCGCCAGGTGCTGTGCCAGCTCGTCGTGGCGGCGCATCTTGTACAGCTGCTCGGCCGCCTCCACGAAGCCCGCGGCCGATTCGCGCGCGTCGCCGTGGCGCCACGCGGAGAGCGCGAGCGCGAGCGCCTCCTCGCGGCGCACCAGGCCCGCGAGCCAGCGCGCCACGGGCAGACGGGTTGCGGGGCGATCGGCCGCCCGGCGCAGTTGCGCCGAGCCGTCCCAAACCGCCAGCGCCCCCCGCTGCTCGCTGGCCAAGCGCAGCCCGCGCGCGAACTCCAGCCAGGCTTGCCCCGCGGCTAGGGAATCGCCGGCGTCTGCGTACGCCAACGCACGTCCGGCGAAGATCGCATCGCGCCGCTGTGTCTCGTCTGCTTGAGTCCAGGCTGAGTCGAAGCCCTCCCGGGCGCGGCGGCCGCGGCCACAGGCGCGGTCGCAGGCGGCCGCTAGCGCCCGCCAGCGCGCGTCGCCGGTGTGGTCCGCCAGCGCGGCGGCGAGCAGCGTCTGCGCCATCGTCGAGTCCTGCGACTCGAGTGCGAAGCGCACCGCGTCGCGATCGAGCTGCGCCACGACCAGCGCGGGCTCGTTGGCCAGCGTGGAGTCGGCGCGCCAGCCCGCGTGCGCCTCGCGCGCTGCGACGGCCGCTCCCAACCACTCCGAGGCCTGCGCGAGCTCCCTGGCGCGCAACCACGCGCGCAACGGCGCCGGCCAGCCCGGATCGCGCAGCGCCGCGCCCACGAGCGATGAGTCGGCCAGCGCGACCCCGATCGCGTAGCGGTCCGCCGGGTCGATGGGCGGGCTCCCCTGCGTTATCGCCGTCAGCCCCAGCAGCAGGATGCGCGCGGCGGGCACGGGCACCGAGCCTGGCGTGGGCGGGTCGGCGCGCGCCAGCGCAGACGTCGCCAGCACGGCGAGCGCGGCCAGCGTAGCGATCGTCGCCGGCTGCCTTGGTGGAGCGAGGCGTGACGTGGCAGCCGCTGCCACCCGCACAGCGTCGCAGCGACGGGCGCGCCCGCGCTTGGGCGCGCGGCGTGCTGGTACAGCCAGTCGCAGGCGCCGCACGCCCGACGAGGATCGCCGTGGCGTCATCACCTCAGGAAGGTCACCGCCAGCCGCACGCTCGCGTTACCATCGAGCGAGACCACGTAGACGCCGCTGGCGACGCGCGTGCCCCGGTCGTCCCGCCCGTCCCACGGCGCCAGCACGACGTACGGGGGGACCACGACGGAGCGCACCTGGCGGCCGCGCAGGTCGTGGATGCGCAACACCTGGGCCGCGGCTTGCGGCGCCACTTCGATCTGCATGACGTCCACCGCCGGATTGGGAGCGGCGGCGAGCCGCAGGGTCGCAGGATCCGGGGTACGATATCCGGCGGTGCCGAGCAGGATGCGCGGCGCCTCCACGCTGAACAGCCCCAGGGTCGCGATGCGCACCTCCTGCGGCAAGACCAAGGGGAAGCTCACCCGCGGCGACGACGGGGTGTACGCGCGCACCGGGTCCAGAGCGGTCCAGCAGGTATCGCACGCGCTCGTGAATGGTTCCCGCCAGGCCAGCCGCACCGTCGCGATGCCGGGCAGGTCGCCTCTGATCTCGGCATCAACGGTCGGGCTCCCGCCGGGCGGGCGCGTAACGCGCAACGTCGCGAACCCAGGCGACGGCTCGGTTCCCGCGGCCGCCAGTCCCCACCCCTGCTTCTGGATCGCGCCGTTGGAGGCAAAGCGCAGACGGACGCGCTCCGGCCACGGGGCCGCCGGGAGCGGGGCGCGCACTCCCGACCATGGCCACGGGCCCGCGCCCAGGCCGATGCGGCCGCGCGTCGCGGCCGTGCTCCGGTGGGCAATGCGCACCAGCGGACCCGCGCTGGGCACGACCGGTTGCCATCCATGCTCGGGATCCCACAGCTCCACGACGCCCCCGTCCCACGCCTCGCCCGGCTGTCCCCCCTCCGATCCCATGCGCGACCAGAAGACGAGCTCGCCCATCGCGGGCACGGCAAACCACGGGCTGGAGAGCGCAACATCCGCGTCGGGAGCGTAGCCCGGCGCGCCGTTGGCAAGCGTCTGCCATCCCGCGACCGCGGGGAGCGGCAGCTCCTGCACCGCAAGTGGCACGAACACGGTCGGGGTGGCCGGCGCAGCCAGCGCCTCTGGGGTCCAGGAGTTGAAGGCCTCGCCGGCCAGGCCCGGCAAGAACCCGATGGGGACGCCCAGCTCCAGCACCCGCTCGACGCCTCCGTCGACGCTCAGCCCCAAGCGCACTGCAGGCGCCGTGCCGGGCGCGGCAGCAGCGGCGGTGCGCACGGCCAGCGAGTCGGCGGGTCTCCATTCGCCTCCGGCCAGCTGCAGCACGATCGGGTCCGATCCCAGGATCTGCACGTCGGGGTCCGCGCCCAGCACGCGCACCTGCGCAACCCGAGCCGGCGGTCCGGCGTCGCGGAAGGCCAGGTCCCACGGACTGGTCTCCCCAGGGCGAAGCCAAACACGCGGCCCCGTGGCGGCGTCGGGGAAGACCGCGCGCAACAGGCGCAGCCGCGGGGTCGGCGCGAGCGTGATCGTGACGGCGTGGGCCCCGCTGCCATCCGCCGGACCGATCGCGATCACGGGGGGGACGTGCTCTGCGTCGTCATGATGGCTACGCGTCGACGGGTCGGTGTCGTTCGCCGCGCGGTCGGAGCCCGCGGCTCCGGTGTACGGATCGGTCGCGTCACCCCAGTTGACCCGTTGCTCGAGGTCGCCACGCCCGTCGGCCTGCAGCAGCTCGACCCATGCGCCCGGCTCGGCCCCGCACGTCGTGGGCGACATGCAATTGAGCGGGAAGGCGTCGTCGACGTGGTACAGTAGCACGCCCGCGCCCGGCAGCGCGGAGTCGGCGGTGCGGTCCGGGCGCGGCCGGCGCACCTCCAACAGGAAGGACTCCCCGATCCACGGCCCCAGCGGGCACAGCCGCAGCCAGGGAGCCTGCTCCGTCTCCGACGGGGGGAGCACGAACGCGCCGCCCGAGGAGACGTCCTGCTCCGTCCCCCAGCCCAAGAGCGAGCGGCTGAGGGCGTCGAGATCGCTGGGCCGCTCGCCGCCACCGCCCCACGCGCCGTCGGCCATCAGCGACCAGATGCCCAGCCCGCGACGCACGGTGCGCGCGTCGTGCACGCTCACATCGTAGAGATCCTCGAGTCCCAGCAGGTGCATCGTCTCGTGCACCCATACTCCCAGCGGCCCCTGGGCGGAGACCATCACGTAGGGGTCCGCGCCCACGCCGCACTCGCCATGGATCGCCGCGCTGGGCGCGCGGTCCATGTGCGACAGGAAGCGATTGCCCTGCGGGGAGGGATCGACCTCGAACGCCACGTCGGGCTGCAGCACCAGCAGCAGGTCGATGCGTCCATCGTCGTCGCCGCTGCCGGGGAGGCCGTCGGGGCCGTCGCTGTCGAAGCTGCTGACGTCGACGAACCGGGCGGCGCCGCAGACGGCGTCGCGGACCATCTGGTGCGGTCCAGCGTTGCCCACGGCCACCCCGTCGCGCACGTTGGAGTAGTACCCGCGGGTCTGCGGCAGACGCATCCAGGGCACCACCGTGCCCGCGGGCGTGAACGCGCCGCGGCTGGCGTCGGCCAAGAACGAAGCGTAGCTGGCCCGTGCCGCGCGATCGAAAAGCCGTCGCTCCAGCTCCTCGCGCGCCACCGGTGGGTCCGCTGGGCCGTCGGCGAAGAGCACGGGGATCACGAGCACGCGCGAACCATAGGACGGCGTTCCCGCGGGCCCTGCCAGCATCTGCGGGCCCAGGCGCAGCTTGCCCTGCGGCGCGGCGGACGCGGGCCTCGCGCGCGGCGACGCAAGCGGGATACGGCTGGTCTCGCGCAGCCGCCCCAGCTCGCGCGCCAGCGCGTCCAGGTCCACGCCCGGCGTGCGCCAGACCGGATGGCTGGGCGAGAGCGTCGTTGCGCGGGCAGCCGGCGCGATCAACAGCATCACCAGCGCCGCAAAGCGCAGCAGAGCGGGCGGGGCCCAAGGCGAGCGGCGGCGAGGCCACGGCGCGGCCGCAGGGGAGCAGCCCGGGCAGAGGTGCGGGGGATTCATGGCGCGCGGCGGGGATGCGGGGTGCCCATGGGCTCAAGATACGCCGGGGCGCGAGCGCCCCCAAGGGGCGCCTACTCCCACTCGATGGTCGCCGGCGGCTTGCTCGTGACGTCGTAGACGACGCGGTTGATCCCGCGCACCTCGCGCACGATGCGGTTGCTGATCCGGGCGAGCACTGCTTCGGGGATGCGGGCCCAGTCGGCCGTCATGGCGTCGGTGCTGGTGACCGCTCGCAGCGCCACCACGCAATCGTAGGTGCGCGCGTCCCCCATCACACCCACCGAGCGCAGCGGGAGCAGCACCGCGCCTGCCTGCCAAATCTGATCGTAGAGACCGGCTTCGCGCAGCTCTTGGAGGAAAATTGCGTCCGCGCGCCGCAGCAGATCGAGCCGCTCGCGCGTCACCTCGCCCAGGCAGCGCACGGCGAGTCCCGGCCCCGGGAACGGGTGGCGGTGGAGCAGGTCTGCCGGGATGCCCAGCCGCGCGCCGATGGCGCGCACCTCGTCCTTGAACAGCTCGGCCAGGGGCTCGATCAGCGTGAAGCCCAGGCGCTGCGGCAGGCCACCCACATTGTGATGGGTCTTGATGGTGTGGCTGGGGCCGCGCACCGAGAGGCTCTCGATGCGGTCAGGATAGAGCGTTCCCTGTGCCAGGAAGCGGAAGGGACCGTGCTCGCGCGCGGTCTGCTCGAACACCGCGATGAACGTGCGCCCGATGCGGCGCCGCTTCTCCTCGGGGTCGGCCACGCCGGCCAGCTCGGCCAGGAAGAGCTCCGCGGCGTCGACGGCGACCAGCTGCCCGTGCAGCAGCCCGCGCAGGCGCTCGGTGACGCGCGCGGCCTCGTCCTGGCGCAGCAGCCCGTTGTCCACAAATACGGCCGTCAGCTGCGCCCCGACCGCACGCTCCACCAGCACCGCGGTCACGCTGCTGTCCACGCCGCCGCTCACGGCGCAGAGCACGCGCTCCTGGCCCACGCGCGTGCGGATCGCCTCCACCTGCTCCTCCAGGAACGATCCGTGGTCCCACGCCTCGACGACGCCGCACGCTCCGCGCACGAAATTCTCCAGCAGGTCCATGCCGTACTCGGTGTGGCTCACCTCCGGATGGAACATCAGGCCGTAGATCCGGCGCCCCTCGTCCGCCATGGAGGCGATCGTGCCGGCGGTGGAGCGCGCCAGGACCCGGAAACCAGCCGGCACGCGGTCGACGTGATCGCCGTGGCTCATCCACACCCGCTGGCGCGCGGGGGTCGCGTGGAACAGGATGCCCCCCTCCTGCACGTCGACCTGCTCGTCGCCGTACTCACGGCTCTCGCCCGACCCCACGTGGCCGCCCAGCTCCTGCGCCAGCAACTGCATGCCGTAGCAGATGCCCAACACGGGTACGCCCAGCGCGAGCAGCTCGGGCGGCAGCTTGGGCGAGCCCGCCTCGCGCACACTCGCGGGCCCGCCGGAGAGGATCACGCCGGCCAGCTGATCGCGCTGCGCCACCTCCGCCGCGCGCTCGGGCGGGAGCAGCTCGCTGAAGACGCCGAGCTCGCGCAGCCGACGCGTGATGAGCTGGCTGAACTGGGAGCCAAAGTCGACGACGACGACGGTCGGGCGCTTGCGCATGGCGGGCCTCCTGGATCGTTTGCCCCAGCGCTCAGTGGCGGAAGTGGCGGCGCCCGCAGAGCGCGAGGGAAACGCCGAGCCGATCGGCGGCCTGCGCCACCTCTGCGTCGCGAATCGAGCCACCGGGGGCCAGCACCGCCGCCACGCCGGCCTGCGCCAGCACCTCCAGCCCGTCGGGGAAGGGAAAGAAGCCGTCGCTGGCCGCCGAGCATCCCGCGAGCGTCAGCCCGGCGTCCTGGGCCTTGCGCACCGCCAGACGGCAGCTGTCCACGCGGCTCATCTGGCCGGCGCCGATGCCGAGGGTCTGCTGGGTGCTCGCGAGCACGATCGCGTTGCTCTTGACGTGCTTGGCCACGCGCCACGCCAGCGCGCACGCCGCCATCGCCGCCGCATCGGGGACCGGGCCGCCCGCGTGAGGCCACGCCGCCAGCTCCGGGAATCCGTCGTCGTCCTGCTGTCCTACGAGCAGGCGCCCGAAGCGGCGCTCGCTCCCCCGCAGCCGGACCGCAGAGCGCTCCCAGTCCACGTCCAGCCAGCGCAGGTTTTTCCTGGCCGCCAGCAGCTCTGCCGCGTCCGCGTCGTAGCCGTCGGCGGCCACCACCTCGAGGAAGCGGGCGGCCAGCACCGTGGCGCATGCCGCGTCCACCGTGCCGCGCAGAGCGACGATGCCGCCGAACGCCGACAGGGGGTCGCAGGCCAGAGCCTGCTCCAGCGATTGCGCGGGGGACCGGCCCAGTCCCACACCACACGGATTGGTGTGCTTGACCACTGCGCACGCGGCCGACGGCAAATCCAGCGCGAGCTGCAGCGCCGCCACCAAGTCCAGCAGATTGTTGTAGCTGAGCTCCTTGCCTCCCCGTAGGTGCAGCCCCAGCGCGTCCAGATCGCCGCCACCCTCCACCCTCCACCAGCCGAGCTGATGCGGGTTCTCACCGTATCGCAGCGCGCGCGCTCCGGCAGGAACGCCGTGCTGGGCGAACAGCTCGCGGGCGATGACCGAGTCGTAGGCGCCGGTGCGCGCGAAGACCTCGCCCGCCATGCGACGCCGGAAGGCCGCGCTGGTGCCCCCCGCATGCGCCGCCAGCTCGGCGGCGAGGGCGTCGTAGTGGCGCGGGTCGCAGACGACCGTCACGCGCTCGCAGTTCTTCGCGGCGGCGCGCAGGAGCGTGGGGCCGCCGATGTCCACCGCCTCGACGAGCTCCTCCTCCGCCGCGCCGCGCGCCACGGCCCCCTCGAAGTCGTAGAGATTGACCACCACCAGATCGATGGGGGCAAACCCCGTGTCCGCGAGGTCCTCGGCGGTGCGCGCGAGGATCCCGGCGGCGATGGCCGGATGCAGCGTCTTCACCCGGCCACCCAGGATCTCGTCCTGCCCGGTGACCGCGCGCACGTCGATCACAGGGTGCCCAGCGGCGCGCAGCGCCGCCGCGGTGCCTCCGCTGGCCACGAGCTGGTAATTGTGCGCGACCAGCCGCGCGACCAGCGCCAGGAGGCCGTTCTTGTCCGTGACGCTCAGGAGGGCGCGCCGGGGCCGCTGTGCGTTCAGAACCCACTCCTTGCCGCCGGGTCCGGGAAGAGGCGGCGGAAGATCTCCACGTAGCCCGCAGCCGTGCGCTCCACGATCTCGGGCGAGAGGCGTGGCGCAGGAGCCGTCTTGCCCCAGGGCAGCGTCTCCAGGTGATTGCGGAGGATCTGCTTGTCCATGCTGTCCGGCTCGCGGCCCAAAGCCCACGTCGCCGCGTCCCAGTAGCGGCTGCTGTCGGGAGTGAGGAGCTCGTCGATGAGCACGATCGCGTCGTCAACCACGCCGAACTCGAACTTGGTGTCGGCGATCAGGATGCCCCGCGTGCGGGCATAGGCGCGTGCCTCGGTGTAGATGCGCAGGCTAAGATCGCGGATGGCCTCGGCCTGCGGCCGCCCCACGATGTCCGCGGCCTGTCGCAGGTCGATGTTCCGGTCGTGCCCGCGCTCGGCCTTGGTGGACGGTGTGAACAGCGGCTGCGGCAGCTCTGCGCACAGCGGCAGCCCGGGCGGCAGCGGGTGGCCGCAGACCGCTCCGGTCCGCACATAGTCCTTGAAGCCGCTGCCCGCGAGGTAGCCCCGCACTACGGCCTCGATGTCCAAGCGCCGGGCCTTGCGCACCAGCATCACGCGTCCGCGCAGGCGCCCGGCGTGGGCGGCGAAGGGCGCCGGGAGGCGGTCCGCGTCAGCGTGGACGAGATGGTGGCGCACACCGCTGCCGAAAAGCTCGTACCACGCCAACGTCATCTGGGTCAGCAGCGCGCCGCGACCGGGCACGGGGTCATCCATCACGACGTCGAAGGCGCTGATCCGATCGGTCGCCACCAGCAGGAGGTGCTCGCCCAGGTCGAACAGTTCGCGCACCTTGCCTGCGCGCTGGGGCGACAGGCCCAGCTCCCTGCAGCTGACGAGCGTGGGGTAGGGCATCCGCATGGTGGAGACGCCGCGCCGCGAGGCGGATGGCGTTGGGGATCGAAGGGAGATGACGGATGACGTGCGCGGTCCCGATCGGGCGGCCGCAGGATACGGTGCGCCCCGGCGGGCGTCAAGGTGGCGGGCCGCGGCCATTCGCGCCAGCGCCGATCTCGGGCGACGCCACGGCCTCCCAGCCCGCCGGGCCACGCACCGCCCGCAGCCACAGGCGATTGCCCTGCACGCGGAGCACGAGTGCCCCCTGCGTGTCGGTGCGCCAGACTGCGATCGCGTGCTGCTGCAGACGCCTCAGTGTAGCGGGGTGGGGATGCCCGTAGCGATTGCCGGCGCCGCACGAGATCAACCCGGCGGCCGGACGCAGCCAATCGAGCCACGCCGCGTCGCTGCTGGTGTCTCCGCCGTGATGGGCGATCTTGAGCACCAGTGGCGCGGGCAGGGGCGCACTGGCGGAGCCCACGCCATCGGCGAGCATCCGTCGTTCGCCCGCGCGCTCAACGTCTCCCGCGAGCAGCAGCGTTCCGGCCCGCAGGTCGACGGCGAGCACCAGGCTACGGTCGTTGGCGTGCAGCCCGGCCGCCACGGGGGGAGGCCACCAGCATGCGGTCGTCTGGGTTCCCACGTGCAGGGTGTCGCCGGCGGCAAGCCAGCGGATGGTGATGCCTCGCGGGCGGGCCAACGCGGTGAGGGGGCGCGTCCACGCCGCGCTGCTGTCGGCAGCCGCCAGCGCGAGCCGCACGATGCGGCCGCTGCGCAGCAACGCGGGTGCGCCACCGATGTGGTCGAGATGCCCGTGGGTGAGCGCGAGGGTCACGTGGCACGCGCCGCGCCTTGCCAGATACGGCGCCACGATGCGCGCGCCGGCGTCGAGGCCGGCGCGAGCGTCACCCGCATCCACGACCAGCCATGCGCGGCGCCCCACGCGCAGAACGCCGGCGTCGGCCTGACCGACGTCGAGGCTGGCCCACCGCGCGGAGTCGCCGCGCAACACCGACGCGTGGACGGCCAGCAGCAGCCCGGCAGTCACCAGCCCACGCGCTCGCCGGCTCGGCAACAGGCTCGGCACCAGATGGACGGCGACCATCGCCAGCGCCCCGCTCCAGGCTGCGCCCACCATTCCGGGATGCCCCCACAAGGGCGGCGCCAGGCGCGCCAGCCCCAGCATGAGCGCGCCCGCGGTGTGGGTCGCCAGCGCGAGCCAGGCCAGCACTGCGGGAGCGAGCGGTGGCAGCGCCACCGCGAGAGTTCCGGCCAGGGCGCCGATCCACATCAGCACGGCGAAGCAGGGTGCGAGCACCAGATCGCACACTGCCGCGCTCCAGGGCACCTGCCCGAAGGCGGCCAGCACCCAGGGCAGCGTGGCCGCCTGCGCCGCCAACGAGATGGACAACGCCTGGCGCAGACGGCCGCGCCCTCGCGCCGCGCTGGCGCCGTGCAGCAGTCCCGCAGTGGCGGCGTAGCTGAGCCACCAGCTCAGCCCCGTCAGGTTCCACGGACGCCACGCCGTCTCGACCAGCGCCATGGCGGCCAGCGCGTCGAGCCCGCGCGCGGGGCGCCGCATCCGCCGGGCCAGCTGCAGCCACAGCATCATCCCGACCGCGCGCGCCAACGCCGGGATGAAACCCACCAGCGCCGACCACAGCAGCACGATCGCGGGCACGCCCCATCCGCGCAGGCGTGGCCACCGGCGCGTGAGCACCACCATCAACGCGGCCACCAGGGCCACGTGCGTGCCACTGAGGCTGAGCAGGTGGAACTGCCCCAGCGCGCGGAAGCGAGCGCTCGCCCGCGGATCGAAGTCCGTCCGCTCGCCCAACAGCAGCGCAGCCCACAGCTCCGCTCCTTCACCCAGACCGCGCCGCCAGACGGCGACGGCGCGAGCGCGCAGGCGCTCCCTTGGTCCCGGCGCTGGCGGGCGCAGCGGAGCGGGAGCGTCCAGCAGCCGGGCGCGCAGCAGCGTGCGGCGGCCGAGGGCCTCGCGCCGCGCGTCGCGGTCGTCGGGGTTGCGCGGTGGGTCGACGGAGCGCACGCGCGCGCGGGCGGCGCCGGCCGAGCCCGGCCCGTGCCCCTCCCCCAGCCCGGTCAGCCACGCGCGCACCGGCGGGCGTCCGGGGGCGGCGATCCAACCCGCCGCGCTGCCGTGGAGCACCCGACCCTCCACGGCGAAGCGGACCGCGACCTCCTGGCCCTGCCAGCGCGCGCACCCGCGCAGCGGATCCGCTGTGCGCAGCGCGGACCACAGGCCCAGCGCGAGCCCGCAGGCCACCACCGCGGTGCTGCCGCCCAGCCCGCGCGCACGCCACACCAGCGCGACGGCACCCACACCCGCGGCCAGACGACCGGCGGGGTCCACGAACGGCCCTAGCGCGGCGCTGCCCAGCAACGCCGCGACCAACACGATCCACAGCGGATTCACGTCTCGCTCCCCTGCGAACGCCCGCGTCACGGGCGCGCGCGTGTGGGAGGCGTGTTGTCCAGAGGAGGCGGGAGGCCCAAGGGCGCCCTCGTCCGTGTCGGGGCGCGTGACCGGGGGTACTGCGGCGGCGCGCTGCGGCTCTCAGGCGTCGGCGCCCGGATACATCACGACGCAGTCGCGGCCGCGCGCCTTGGCCAGGTACATCGCCTCGTCGGCGTGGCGCAGCAAGTCGCGCTCGCTTTGGGCGTGCTGGGGAAAGACGGCGCCTCCGATGCTGATCGTGAGCGGGAGGTTCCCCGCGGCGGGGAGCAGCGGCGGCGACGCGTGCAGCGTGCGGCGGAGGCGCTCGGCCGTGTTGAAGGCTTCCTGCACGTCGGTGCCCGGCAGCAGCAGCGCGAACTCCTCGCCACCGTAACGAAACACCGCATCGATGCGCCGCACGTGCGCCACCAGCAGCGACGCAAGGTGCTGCAGCGCGCGGTCGCCGGCTTGGTGGCCCAATCGATCGTTGATGTCCTTGAAGTGGTCGAGGTCGGCGAACAGCAAAGCGAGCGGCTCGCCAGCTCGCCGCCCGCGCTCCACCTCCACGCTGAGCTGACGGTCGAAGAATCCTCGGTTGTGCACTCCCGTCAGCGGATCGGTGAACACGCGCCGCTGGCTGCGCTGCGCCGCCTGCAGCAGGTCGGAGATCGCCCCGGCGGCCTCGGCCAACAGCCGCGGGTCTAGCGTGCTGCGCGCGCCCAGCGCGCCCACGACCGACTCGCCCGCCCACACGGGTGCCCATCGACGGCCATTGTGCAGCACGCCGGTTGCCGTGACCGCCCCTACGCTCGCCGCTGGCGGTGGCCCTCCAGTCGCCAGCCCCGCGGCCAGCAGCGTCTCGCCCTCGGACACCTGCCGCCAGCCGACCCCCGCGGCGACCGACAAGGGAAGGCGGGCCTCCCACAGTGCGAGCTCCAACCCGGGCTCGTGGAGCTGATGGCGCAACTCGGCCATCAGGCCATCGAGGCTGGACTCCAGCCCGAACGACACCCAGTCGCGGCGAAAGGTCGCGCGGATCGCAGCGACCGTGGACCAGGCTCCGGTATTGGCATGCGAATTGGAAGGCGCGGCCGCGACGCTCTGTCGCGGAGGGGCGGCAGGCGGCGGCGTGGCGGCAGCGGGCGGTGCTGCCGCCGCCGGGATTGCGGGGCCCCCCGGTCGCGGCTGCGCGGCCAGCGCCGAGCCCGCAAGGCTTCGCAGGTCGAACAGTCGCGACGAGCCGTCGAGCCGGTAGAGGGTCACACGCTCGCCGCTCTCCCGCAGAGCGCCGTGGGGACGCAGGGCTCCCCGTTCGAGCAACTCGGCGACGGCTTGTGCGGCAACCGGGCGCAGGTCGCCCCCCTCCTGCAGGGCGGCATCGATTCGCCCGCGCAGCAAGGAGCTGAGTCGATCGCGGGGAACTTCCAGGGTCACAAACCGATGGAGATCAAGGCGTTGCCTTCGGTACTTCATGCGGATCCTGCGGCGAGGCTTCGCTGCACGGCACGGGGATTGCCCCCTCCCGCTCCAGTGTACCACGGGCGCAGGGCGCCCTGGATGAAACCAAACTTGCCCGCCGCACGGAACAGCCGCTAGGGTGGCGCTTCCCGGCGCGGACCCGACAACCACCGACCTCGAGGGGGAATCAGCGGTTATGACGCGCCATCGCCCGCCACGTCCCGGTCACGGCCAGCGGTTGCGGATCGCGGCACCCGCGGGGCCGGCCCTGGTGGCGACCATGGGGATCGCTGCCCTGGGGGCGTGCGGAGGCCCCCCACCGTCCCGGCCCCAGACGACGCCCCAAGCCAGCGCATGGGCCGTGGCCGCTCAGCTCGCGGATACTGCCGCCTTCAATGCCGCCCCCGCCGACGCGCAGTCGATGGCCACCAGCGACGAGACCCTGCTCGCCAAGCTGCTACGTGCCCGACCGGCCCTGGCCGAGCTGGACTCCCTCTACATCGCCGGGAGCCGCCGGTACGCCGAGCACGACCTCGATCTGGCAGAGGAGCATTTCTATCTGTTGCGCGAGCGCCTCGACCAGGAACACCAGGCGCATCCCGATTCGCTGTCGTTGATCTACCTCGAGTCCATCGGCCGCAAGCTCCAGCACTTCGCGCACATCCTGGCCGAGGAGCGCTTCTTCGCCGACAGCTACTCCCCAGTCACCCAGACGCTGACCGAGGCGTACGACAGCCTGCGCACCCGCTACCACATCCCCGCGTTCATGGTGCCGGCACGCGCGGAGGGTCCCGATGCCTTCGCGCGCGAGGTCTTGGCCGTGGACAACGAGCAGGTCCGCTACTGGCAGGAATACTTCTGCACGCGCGCGCACGACCACTTCCAGGTTTGGCTGGAACGCCGCGAGAGCGTGGGACCGGTCATCACGTCGATCCTCAAGGACGAGGGCCTGCCCGAGGAGCTGCTGTACGTTGCCATGATCGAGAGCGGGCTCCATCACAGCGTGCGCAGCCGCGCCGGGGCGGTGGGCTACTGGCAGTTCATCCGTGCCACAGCTCGCAACCACGGGCTGAAGGTCAACGAGTGGCTCGACGAGCGCCGTGACCTGGAGAAGTCGACGCGCGCCGCCTGCCAGTACCTTAAGATGCTGCACCGCATGTTCCAGAGCTGGCCGCTGGCCCTGGCCGCCTACAACGCCGGCGAGTACAGGATCCAGCGCGCGGTCGCCCTCGACGGCGAGGCCAATTACTGGACGATGCCGCTGCCGAAGCAGACGCGCGAGTACGTTCCCAAGGTCGTAGCGGCCTACCGTATCGCCCAGGATCCGCAGTCCTTCGGGTTCACGGCACCGTCACCCGACACGCTGCGCTATGCGGTGGTCAAGCTCGATGGCGCCTACGGGCTGGACCAGATCGCGCGCGCGGCCGGCGTGGCGGAGTCGCAGCTGCGGGAGCTCAACCCGCAGCTCCTGGCCGGCTGCACGCCGCCGGGCGTGAAGGGCTACGAGTTGCGCGTTCCGTCCGGCGCGGGGGACAAGCTGCTGGCGGCGCTGGTCGCGATCCCGGAAGGCTCCCGCATCACGTGGCGCCAGCATCGGGTGCAGCCCGGCGAGACGCTCGGCCAGATCGCCCGGCAATACCGCACGAACGTCGACGCGATCATGGAGCTCAACGGGATCGCCAACGTGCGTGCGGTGCGCGGCGGCCGCGTGCTCACCATCCCCTACCCGCAGGGGGTCAAGCCGCCGGCCGAGGAGGTGGCCGCCGTGGTGGAGACCGCTTCCCGCGCCGCCGCGAGCGGCCGCAGCACGGACCCGCCGCTGGACGTGACCGAGCAGACCCACCGGCGGATCGAGTACCGGGTGCGCAAGGGGGACACGCTGCACGCCATCGGACGCCAGTTTGGCGTGCAGGTGAAGGACCTGGTGGTCTGGAACCACCTCTCGCGCAACGCCAAGATCTTCCCCGGCGACGTGCTGAGCATCTGGCAGCCGCGCGCGACGCAGGACTGATCGCATCGGTGCGCCACAGCGGTGCGCGGCAGCCCCGCGCCGTGTCGAGGGGGGCTCCCGCCGGGCTCCTGCCCGCGAGCAGGAGCGCTCACGACGCCGCCAGCGCGGCGCGCAGCTCGGCAGCGCGCGCCAGCGGATCCCGATCCTCCCACACCCAGGAGCGTGCCGCGATCCCGTGCGCCCCGGCGCGCAGGCAAGCAGCGACGCGCTGCGGCGCGATGCCGCCCAGCGCTAGCACCGGGAGCGTCGCGGAGCGGGCCAGCTCGGCCAGGCGCGCGATCCCCAGCGGCTCCACGGAGGGCTTGCCGGCCGTTGCGAAAACGGGCGCCAGCACCACGTAGTCCGCTCCGTGCGCGCCGCGCCCGACGCTTTGGGCATGGCGGCTGACGCCGACCAGCAGGTGCGGGGCGACCGCGCGCACGAGCGCGGGCGGCAGGCCGTCATCGCGCAGCTGTACGCCGTCGAGACCGGCGGCCAGCGCGAGGTCGAACCGATCGCTGACCAGCAACAGAGGGCGCGGGTGCACGCGGCGCAGCCAGACCAGGCTGGCCAGGCACGCGCGATCGGGCAGCCCGGGCCAGCGCAACAGCACGGCGTCGGCGATCCCGTAGAGCAGGGGCAGCAGCTCCACAAGCCGCGCCACCTGTGGCTGGGGCGGGGTGATCAGCAGAAGGCGCGGCGCCGCGCCCGGCATCGCTAGAAGCTCGCCCCCAGGCTCACGCGGTGGGTGTTCTTGTCGATGTCGAGCACATCGCCGGCGAAGCCGTAGTCGACGCGGAAGTACTTCAGGTCCAGTCCGGCGCCGAAGGTGAGGTTGCGGGCGTCGAACCCCTCGTGCGACCCGACGCGCAGGTCGACGCGTTTGCTGAGGCGCGCCTCCAGGCCCAGGTTCACGTTGCTGCTGATGGCGTGCGAGATCTCGAATTGGTCGGCCTGGCGGCGCCCGTCGAAGTGCAGCTCCAGGGCGCCCGCCGCCAGCAGGTCCAGGCGCAGCCCCGGAAAGCTCCAGTCGTACGAGACTCCCGGCACGACCACGGGCGAGATGGTCTCATTGCGCCCCGTGCTCCAGCTCAAGTAGGTTGACGAAACGTCCTGCAGCTTCACGCCGCAGTCGAGGTGACGCCACCAGTCGCGGCGCAGCGCGCCCAGGTCGAGGCCCACGCCCCAGCTGGAGTAACCGCCCACCGCCTGGCGAATCACCTTCACGTTGCCGCCCAACAGCCAGCTCCGCGAGCGCACCGCGTAGGTGCCCATCAGCGCGAACTCGTGGTCGCTCTTGTACTGGATCTGGTCCTGCAGGTTGAACAGGCCACGCACCTCGTTGTCGTCCACCACGCCGTCGTGGTTGGTGTCGAGCTGATCCGCGAGATCCTTGGTGAACGGGATGTCGTTGACGCCCAGATGGATGACGGTCAGCCCGAGTGTGTGCTGCGTTTCCGCCTCCGACGAGCCCAGGGGGAGCACGAAGCTGGCGAAGTCGCGGTCGACCAGGGAGCCGAAATGCTCGCTATGCATGAGCAGCAGCTCGCGTCGCTGCAGCCCAGCGAGGCCCGCTGGGTTCCAGAAGGTGGCGCTGGCATCATCGGCCACCGCCGCGAAGGCGCTGCCCATGCCCAGCGCGCGCGCCCCGCCGCCGTCGGCCATGAAGGCGCCCGCGTACTTGGTGGCGCCGGCGGGCGGTGCCGTCATGACCAGGGCCAGGATCCCGGCCAGGCAGGAGATCACGCTGCCGCCACGTCGGCGGCGCGAATGCGAACAGATGCTCACGAGCTTCTCCACGGAGCGAGGGGTGGACGCAAGCTCAGGGGTCCAGTGGCGTCGATCGAGCAGGCGACCAGAAGAAGTATACGCCATGGCGCGCGCGGCCCGCCAGACCGCGCTGGCACTGCCCCGCGGCGGCACTCCCCACAGTCGTCCGGCGGTCACCCCAGTCCAAAACGCTTGAGTTTGCGATACAACGTGCGCTCGCTGATTCCCAGCTGCTGCGCGGTCCGTCGCCGATTGCCGGCATGCTGCCGCAGCGCGGCGACGATCATCGCCCGCTCGGCGCCGGCCAGATCCTGGGGGGCGTCGGGGTGGACTGGCGTGAACTCGGCGTCGCTGGTCAAGGGCGCCCAAGCACCCTCGGCGCCGCCGGGCCCGCCGCCCGGGACCGTGGCGGCCTCCAGCCGCGCCAGGCGCGCCAGGACCTCCTTCAGGTCGCGCGTGAGGGATACGAGCCACGGGGTGAGCAGCGCGCCCGCCGCCTCGAACGCTGCGCCATCGGGCGGGCCGAACGCCACCGGCAGCGCGCGCCGGGCCGTGCCGCCTTCGCGCAGCTCCGACGGAAGGTCTTCGACCCCCAGGCGCTCGCCCCGCGCCAGGACGGCCATCGAGCTGACCACGTTGCGCAGCTCGCGCACGTTCCCCGGCCATGCGTAGCGCAGGAAGCGGTCGAGCGCATCGCGCGTGATGCCGCGCAGCTGCAGGCCGTGCTTGCGATTGGCCTCCTCCAGGAAATGCTGAACGAGCAGCGGGATATCCTCGCGGCGCTCCCGCAGCGGCGGGATCTCGATCTTGATGACCTTTAAACGGTAGTACAGGTCCCCGCGAAAGGTCCCCGCCGAGATCCCGTCCTCCAGGCTACGATGGGTCGCGGCCAGCAGGCGCACGTCGGTGCGCAGCGGCACGCTGGCGCCCACCCGCATGAACTCGCTGGTTTCCAGCACGCGCAGGAGTTTCACCTGCATCGCCAACGACATCTCCCCCACCTCGTCCAGGAATAGGGTGCCACCGTCGGCGCGCTCGAACACACCCTCGCGGCGCACGACGGCGCCCGTGAAGGCGCCGCGCTCGTGGCCGAACAGCTCGCTCTCCAGGAGCGTCTCCGCCAGCGAACCCACGTTCACCGAGACGAAGGGGCGCTCGTGGCGGTGGCTGCCCCGGTGCAATGCCTGGGCGACCAGCTCCTTGCCCGTGCCGCTCTCCCCCTGGATGAGCACCGGCACCTCGAGGGGGGCCACCTGTGCGATGGTGGAAATCACCCCGCGGATGGCGGCGCTCGAGCCGGCGATGCCGCTCTGGTGACGGACCTCCTGCAGGCGCAGCAGGCGCTCCGCTTGCTGGCGCAGAGCCAGGGGATCCGGCGCTCCGACGTGGAGGTTCTCCACGGGGAGCTCGAGGGCGGCCGACGGCGCGCTCTGCGCGAGCACCAGCACCTCGGGCGCCGCGGGCAGCGCGAGGATCTTGCGCACCAGCCCCTCCGGGACCGATGGCGTGGCGCGCGCGTCGCAGACGAACAGCCACACGGGCAGCTTGCGCGCGGCCGACAGCGCCGTGGGAGGGTCGTCGTGGAAATGCGGCTCCACTCCGCGCAGGTCCCAGGAGAGGGCCCACGCGCGCAGCTGCGGATCGGAGGTCAGGACGACGAGCGCAGGACGAGCCACCACGCCACCCGCGGGGCTGGGGATGGGTTCCGGGGGGGTTATGGTCGGTGCGGTTCCGCGGCCTGTCAAGCCAGCGCGGGCGCGGCGGTCACGAGGCCAGCGTCGGCTCGCCGCAGAGCTTGGTGATCTTGTCGCGGATGCGGCTGAGGTCGAAGGGCTTGCTCAGATAGCCTTTGGCACCCAGGCGCACGGCCTCGACGATGTACTGCTTGCTGCTGAAGCTCGTGCAGATGAGGACCTTGGCCCGCGGATCGTGCTCGACGATCTCGCGCACGGCCTGCAGCCCGTCCTTCTGGGGCATGGCGATGTCGAGGATCGCCACGTCGGGCGCGACCTGCTTGTAGAGGTCGATGGCCTCCTGACCGTTGGAGGCGGTGGCCACCACCTCGATCCCCAGGCGCTCGAGCATCTTGACCAGGATCTGGCGGATGAACTGCTCGTCGTCGGCCACGAGGGCGCGGATGTGTTTGCCGGAGTTGGTGGAGCCTTGGTCCATGGTTGCCGGTGCCGCCGGTCGCGCTGTCGCGCGCCCGCGGCCGCCTTCCTAGATGAGGTTCATGAACTCCTGGGCTTCGCCGATCTTGGCGCCGAAGGGCGCCTCGTGCTGCTGCACCCATTCCGGGGTGATCCCGAGATTGCGCAGGTGCTGCGCCTCGGGCCCCTCCTCGTGGAGCTGGGGAAAGACCCGGAACTGCCCGCTGGCGGCGGCCTGCCGGTCGGCGAAGGCCACCACCTCGACGGTGCCGGGGTGCTCTGTGGCCATGCGCTCGTGGTGCCGTCCGATGACGTCGCGGATCCGCGGGGGGAAGTTCCAGCGGGCGGCGAAGGCACTGCCCATGGCGGCGTGGTCGTAGCCCAGCACCTGACGCTCAGCGTCGGCCAACGGCGTGCGGCCCGCGATCGCCCGCTCCACGACCGGCGCGTAGATGCCCGGGCGCACCAGGCCGATGACGTACATGCCCACATCGTGGAGCAGGCCGCCGGTGAACGACTCCTCGGGATGGCCGATTCGCAACGCCACGGCGACCTCTCGGGAGACCACCGCGGTGGCCACGCAGTGGCGCCACAGCGCCCGCCGGTCCAGCACACGGTCGCGGGGAGCCTCCTCCACCAGCCGCTTGGTGACCGCCAGGCAGACGGCCAGGTTGCGGATGACATCAAACCCCAGCACGGTGATGGCGGAGCGGATGTCCTGGATGTTGGTCTTGCCGCCGTAGTAGGGGCTGTTGGCCAGGCGCAGGACGCGGGCGGCCAGCGGCGGATCCAGCATGACGACTTCCTGCAGGTCCCGCGCGCTGCTGCTTGGATCGTCCACCAGCTGCCAGATGCGCACGAGCACCTCGGGGATCGTGGGGAGCTCGCGGATCCCTTCGAGGATCTCCTCGACGTGGCGCTCGACCGCAGGGTTCAGCATCGATGTCGTTGCGTTAGACAAAGATCTCCATCTCCGATTCAAGGGTGCGACGCAACTGATCCGCCTGCCTCTCGATCTCATCGGCGGAGAGCTTCAGGACTGCGTTGCTCTGGAGGCCAGCCAGATCGAGGTCCGGGCGCTCCACGAAGCCGATGCCCTCGCGCTTGCAGAGGTTGTTCGCCATGTCCAGGTAGCAGAGGATCAGGCGCTCGTCGGTAAACTTCTCTGGCGTGTGGTGGAAGCGGATGACCTCCTCGAGCTGCATGGAGAGCTTCCACTTGTTCACCAGCATCGCCCCGACCTCGGTGTGGTCGAACCCGAGCAGCTCGCGCTCGACGTCGCAGAACTGCTGGGCGTCGTTGTAGACCGTCTGGACGATCTCGTCGAACTTGTCGCCAGCGTACTGGTTCAGGACCAGCTTGCCGATGTCGTGCATCAGCCCGGCCAGGAACGCCTCCTCGGCCAGCTGCGGGTGGCGCGGAGATACGAGGATCCGGCACCCGATGGCGCAGCCGATGGAGTGCTCCCACAAGAGCCGCTCCTTGAGCCCCATCGTCTTGTTGTCCTGCAGGTACATGTTCCGCGCGGCGCTGGTGACGACCAGGCTGCGGATGGTGTTGAACCCCAGCATGACGATGGCTTCGGTCAGCGTCTTGATCTTGCGGCTGCAGGCGTAGAGCGCGGAGTTGGCGATCTTGAGGATGCGCGCCGCCATGGCCTGGTCGTCGGAGATGACCTGCTGGAGCTTCTGCGCCGTGGTGTCGGGGCTGCCGGCAAGCTCGAGCACCTTGCTGGCGACGTGGGGCATCGCCGGCAGGTCCCGAGCGTTCATGATGATGTCGCGAAGCTCCGTCGTCTCCACGGTCGCTCCTCGTTCTTCCAAAGCGACGGGCTAGTGCCGGCCGGCCGCCTGGCGCAGCGCCGCGGCCTCCAGCGAGACCTGCGCGCTGCGTCCCGACCCGGCTGCGCGCGGGACCGCGCCCGCGGCAGCGTGCGGCAGCCGCAACGCGAGCACCTCCAGATGATGCTCGATGGCGTCCAGCCGCCGCGCCATCGTCTCGGTGAACTGCTGCAGCTCCGGTTGGGCGGCAGCCCGGCGGTGGGGGCCGCCCGTGGGCCCCGCCGCGGTCGCCTGCGGCAGGGGGTCGTCGACGCTCACGTCGAGCAGGCTCCCCATCGCCGCCGCCGCTCCCACACGGCCGCGCAGGAATCCGACGAACGTGGCGATCAGAACCGTCACGCCCAGCCCGATCAGGGCCAGCGCCGCGGTGCCCAGCCATCCCGACTGGGCTCCGATCCACTCTGCCGTCTTCTCCAGCACGTCCTATACCTTCACATCCACGTGGTGACCGCTTGCACTTTGCGGCGCCGACTCGCGTTGCTCCGCCTGACGAGCCAGCTCCTGGGACCGCGCGTGCTCCTGGTCTCGCCGCCGCTTCGCCTCCTGCCGCCGCTTGCGCTCGCGCTCGCGGATCGCCGCGCGCTCGGACTCCCGCACGTCGCGTAGCAGCGCCGAGTCCGGGTGCTCCGCCTCGCGGAGCTTGTGGGCAAACGGCTCGTCGGCGTTGCCAGGGACCTGCTGGCCCTGCTGGATTCGCGAGACGTTGCCCGACTGGGCGAGGGTCGTCTGGATTCCGATCGAGTCCCCCACGGCCGCCTCCTCGCGCGGTGCTGCCGTGCTATGACAGGACCTGCCCCCCAATGCGGCAGGCCCACAGGCCGGCGCAGATCGCCGCCCCGATGACCACCCGAGCGCCGCTCGAAACGACCCCCTCACCCGGGGACCGCTCCAGGGCCCGGCTCCCCGCCACCTCCTTCCCCAGGCGCCAGATCGGCTTCTCGCTCAGTTTCCTTGAGACTTTTCCGCGCAAGCGGAAGATGGCCTTGGTGTGGATCTGGCAGACGCGCGACTCGGTGACCTCGAGGATCGCCCCGATCTCCTTGAGGGACAGCTCCTCGTAGTAGTACAGCGTCAGGACCAGCTGCTCCTTTTCGGGCAGCTCGGCGAGCGTCTGCGACAGCACCTCGCGCAGCTCCCGGTCTGCCAGCGCCTGCTCGGGGTGCTCGCCCTGGGTGTCGGGCACGGTCTCGCTCAGGCGCGCCAGGCTGCCGCGCTCGTCTTGCTGCGTGTCCGCGTCCAGGGAGACGATCGTGGCAACCGAGACCTGCGCCACGAGGCGGTGAAACTCCGCCAGGGGCACCCCCAGCTCGCGCGACACCTCGTTGTCGGTGGCGGCGCGCCCCAGGCGCGACTCCAGTGTGGCGTAGGCCTTCTCGAGCCGCCGCGCCTTGCGGCGCAGGCTGCGCGGGAACCAGTCCTGGGCGCGCAGCTCGTCGAGGATCGCGCCGCGGATGCGGGGGACGGCGTAGGTCTCGAACTTGTAGCCGCGGCTCACATCGAAATGGTCGATGGCCTGGATGAGCCCCAGCAGGCCCGCGCTGCAGAGATCGGTGAACTCGACGTAGTGCGGGAGGCCGACCGCCAGCCGGCTTGCGACGAACTTGACCAGGCCGACGTAGTGCTCGACCAAACGGCGGCGGGCGCTCTCACGCTCGGGCCCTCGCAGCGCGGCCCACAGCGAGTCGATGTGCGCCGAGGAGTCTGCCTTCTCCATGAACCGCGTCCACCGCTAGGCGAGCCCGAAGTGTAGAAGAAACGTGCGCTTACCAGCTTCAGTCAGCAGTATTTGTGCCACCGGTCCCTCGCGCTGCCCGGCCGCGCCCGGGCGTGTCCGCCTCGGTGCGACCATTGCTGGCGAGCCCGACCCGCACCAGGGCGGCAAAGACTGCCGCCGCGGCGTACACGACCAGATAGCCCACCAGCGTCCGTTTCAGCACGCTGGCCAGCGGAGCTCCGCGCGCCATGCCCGACAGCAAGGCAGCCAGCGCGCCGACCAGGGCCACGACGTTGACAAGCAGCTGCAGCATGTCCCCTTAGGCACCGGCCGCGACCAGACTCCGCGGAGCGGGAGCCGCGTCGGCACCCAGCACTTCCTCCAGCAGATCCTGCGCCGAAGCGAGCCGGAGCTGTACCGCCCCGGCGAAGACTCCCTGGAAAAATGCAACGGGCCGCGCCAGCTCGCGCACGAAGTCCAAGAGCCGCCCGGGGCGGCGCGACAGATCGCGCATGGACACGGAGAGGGTATCCGGCGTCCAGCCGTCAATGGCCTCCAGCAGGTCGCGCAGCTGTTGCGGGTCCTCGCCGCGCGGGACCACCAGATGGCGGTAGGCGGGCGACGGCGGTAGCGCCGGCAACGTACGGCTGATGCAGCACGGAGTGTCCACCACCACGACGTCGCAGCCGGTCAGCTGCTCGCGCAGGCTCTCCAGCTCCGTCGCGTCGAAGGCCGCGCCCGCCGGGATCGCCAGCGCCTGGGCTGCCGCTTCGATGCGGCGCACGTCCCCATCGTGGCGCGGCGCGAGTGCCACGACCGCCGGCTTGCGCCCGGCGCGCTGCAGCTGGGCCGCCAGGTGCAGCGCGAGCGTCGTCTTCCCGACGCCGGCGCGGCCGAGCAGCCAGTGCTCGCCGCGGATCTGCGCGAAGGACGCCGCACGCGTGGTGCGCAGGAAGGTGCCCAGGTGCCGGCGGGCCAGCGCCTCGGTGGGCGCGGCCCCGCGGGCCGCCAGCGCGAACGAGGCCGCGACGTGCCGGACCGTCGCCTCACCGGCGCCTGCGGCCCGCAGGCGGTCGGCAAGCGGGTAGCCCTGTGCCAGCTCCGCAGCCGGCGACAGCGCGGCGGACATCTCCTCCACGCGGTACGCCAACCGCTCCAGGCGCGCGAGCTGGCGCGCAAGCTCCCCGCTCGCGCCCCCATCCGGCCCGTCCTGCGCGTCGGCGTCCACCGGCGCAGCGACCAGCGGCCCCGCCACGGAGTACGGGCCGAGCTCCTCGCCGGCTGCGGGGTCGGCGACGATCACCTCGACCTCCGTCTGCGGCGCCAGGCCGTGCTGCGCGCGCGACACCACGTTGCGCGTCTGCAGGACCAGCGCGTCCGGGCCGTAGGCTAGCCGCACCTGCTCGAGAGCCCGGTGCAGGCTAGCGGCGCGCACCGCCCGCGTACGCGGCGGCCTGCTGGAGGGCAGCGGAAGTGGATTCTGGCTTGGCATGAGCAATCACCGTCCCAAGCGAACGTACCTGGTAGCCGGCGGCGATCTCGGTGTAGCCGAGCACCGCCACCGTGGGGAACGACGCCTCGATCAGGCGTCGCGTGAACGGCCGGATTGGACTGGAGACCAAGAGCAAAGGCGTGCGCCCGGCGCGGATCGTGCGCTCCACGCACGCGCCGAGCGCGGTGACGAACCGCTCGGCGAGACCGGGGTCCATCACCACGCTGCCGGTCCGCTCCGACTCGTGGAATGCCACGTAGAGCGCCTGCTCCGTCTCGGGATGGACCGTGATGGACCACAACGTCCGCGTGGCGTCGCAGTGCTGGCTGGAGAGGCTGCGCGCCAGCGCCTCGCGCACGCGCTCCACCAGCGCTTCGACGTTGTTGGTGGCCCCCACGGCCGAGGCGAGGGTTTCCAGGATCGTCACCATGTCGCGCACCGGCACACGCTCGTGCAGCAGCCCGCGCAGCACGCCGTGGAGCAGCGTGAGACTGATCTTCTCGGGGAACAGCTCCTCGACCAGGGCGGGCGCGTGGGCCTTGAGGCGCTCGATCATCTCCTTGACGTCCTGGCGCGTGAGGATCTCGTCGCCGTGGGCCCGGATCACCTCGGTGAGGTGCGTGGCGACGACGGCGCTGGGCTCGACCACGGTGTACCCCGCCAGCTCGGCGGCAGCGCGATGCTCGGGCTTGATCCACCGTGCGGGCAGATGGAAGGCCGGCTCGGTCGTCGCAGTCCCCTCGATCTGGGTCCCACCTTCCTTGGCGCGCATGGCCAGCAGCGCGTCCGTGCGCAGGGCGAAGCGGCCGATCTCCACGCCCTTGAGCTTGATGGCGTACTCCTGCGGCGACAGCTGGAGGTTGTCGCGGATGCGGATCGGCGCCACCTGCATGCCAAGCTCGGCGCCGGTCTTGTGGCGGACGTTCGTGACCCGTGTGAGCAGGTCGCCGCCGCGCGTGGCGTCCACCAGCGGAATCAGGCCGTAGCCGATCTCCAGCTCGAGACGGTCCACCACGAAGATCTCCTCGCCAGCCGGCGCGGACGGTGCCTGCTCCGCAACCGCCTCGGTCGCCTCGAGCTCTTTCTGCTCCCGCTGCGCGTCGCGCTTGCGCCGGCCCTGCGAGACGTATGCCGCGACGGCCGTGCCCCCCGCCAGCAGCAGGAAAGGCACGGCGGGCAGTCCGGGGATCGCGGCGAACGCCAAGAGCGCTCCGGCGCTGGCGAACAATGCCCGCGGGTCGCGCAGGATCTGGCGCGAGATGTCTTCGCCCAGGCTGAAGTCGCTGGCCGAGCGGGTCACGAGCATTCCGGCCGCGGTGCTCACCACCAGCGCAGGCACCTGGGTGACCAGCCCGTCGCCGATCGTCAGCAGCGTGTAGCGGCGCGCGGCCTCGCCCAGCGGCAGCCCGTGCTGCACGACCCCGATCACCAGCCCGCCGACCACGTTGACCAGGGTGATGACGATGCCGGCCACAGCGTCGCCGCGCACGAACTTGCTCGCGCCGTCCATGGCGCCGTAGAACTCCGCCTCGCGCGCGATGCGCTCGCGGCGCGTACGCGCCTGCGCCTCGGTGATCAGTCCGGAGTTGAGATCGGCGTCGATGGCCATCTGCTTGCCAGGCATGGCGTCGAGGGTGAAGCGGGCGGCGACCTCGGCGATGCGGCCCGCGCCCTTGGTGATCACGACGAAGTTCACCACGACCAGGATCACGAACACGATGGTGCCGATGACATAGTTGCCGCCCACGACGAAGTGGCCGAAGGCCTCGATCACCCGCCCCGCGTCGCCGTTGGTGAGGATCAGGCGCGTGCTGGCGATGTTGAGCGACAGGCGGAACAGCGTGACGATCAGTAACAGCGACGGGAAGACGGAGAACTCCAGCGGCTGCTTGAGGTAGACGGTGACCAGCAGCACCACCATCGCCACGGCGATGTCGAACGTCAGCAGCACGTCCAGGAGCGGTGTGGGGATCGGGACGATCATGAGCGCCAGCACGCCCACCAACGCCAGCGCCGCGAACACGTTGGTGTGGGACAGGATCAGGTCGCTGGTGAGACCGCGGGGCTCGCCGGCCATCGCCTACGCTCCCCGCGCCTGCCGCGCCGCGCGCCGGCCCGGCCTGCCGGTCGCGCGTGGCGCGGCGGGGCTGGCGGGGCGGCCGGCTTTGCGGCTGGCGCGGTAGACCGCCGCCAGCACCTCCGCCACGGCCTGGTACAGCTTCACCGGGACGAAGTCACCGATACGGCAGGCCTTGAACAGGGCCTGCGCCAACGGAATGTTCTGGATCACCGGCACGCGCGCCTCATGCGCGACCGAAACGATGCGCGCGGCCAGCAGACCCCGGCCCTTGGCCACCACCTGTGGCGCGGGCTCGCCGCGGTCATAGAGCAGCGCGACGGCCAGATGCGTCGGATTGACCACCACGACGTCGGCCTTCTTCACGTCGGCCATCATGCGCCGGCGTGCCGCGTCCAGCTGCAGCGCCCGCAGCCGCGCCTTGATCTGGGGATCGCCTTCGCTGTCCTTGGCCTCCTGCCGCAGCTCGGTCTTGCTCATCTTCAGCGATTCCTCGTGACGCCGGCGCTGCCACACCAGGTCGGCGGTGGCCAGCACCGCGAGCACGAGCAGCGTGCGCAGCATCAGCGTGCGCACCATGGCGGCGACTTCCATCCAGCCGTCGTGCTCGCCCATGCCAGTCAGGTCCAGCACGTGGGGCAGCGAAGTCTGGAGGGTGGCGGCCGCGATCCAGCCGAGCAGCGCCGTCTTGGCCAAGTTCTTGGCCAGCTCGAACAGCACCTGACGGCTGACCATGCGCTTGAGGCCCTCGAGCGGATTGAGGCGCTCCGTACGAAACGCCAGCGCCTTGGTGGAGAAGCGCCAACCCACCTGCGCAGCGGCCGATCCAGTGGCGAACACGAGGGTCGCGAGCAGCACCGGCCACAGGATGACGCCCGATTCCCTGGCCAATAGTCGAAGCGCGGTCACGCCATCCCCACGGCTTTCCAGCCGGACCCCGTCCAGCCCGCCGAAGCACACGCGGCTCAATCGAGCGAAGCCCTGACCCATCCAGCCCAAGCATGCCAGCGTCACCAGCCCACCACCCAGGAGCACGATGGTGGAATTGACCTCCTGGCTGCGCGGCACCTGCCCGCGCTCGCGCGCCTCGTCGCGGCGTTTTGGGGTCGCCTGCTCGGTGCGGTCGCCGGCCAGATCCTCGGCCATCCTCGACTACCTCGCGGGGGCCAGACCCCAGGCCATCCCCACCAGCTGCCCGTCGAGGCCACCCAGGGCGGCGGACACCGCCCGCGTCAGCAGCGGCAGACTCGCCGCCAGGATCAAGAGACCCACGGCGATGCGGACGGGAAAGCCCACGACCAGGATGTTGAGCTGCGGGACGGTGCGCCCCACGATGCCCATGGCCAGGCTCACCAGCAGCAGCGCCACGACCGGCGGTAGGGACATGCGCAGCGCCGCGCTGAACACGCCCGAGAACGAGAGAACCAGCGCGGCCACGCCGGCGCTACGCACCGCCATGCCGCCGGGAGGCAGGGCGGAGAAGCTGGCGGCGATGCCGCGCAGCACGATGGCAGGCCCGTCCATCCCGACGAACACCAGCGCGGCCAGCATGTAGTACAGCTGACCCAGCACCGAAACCTGCAGCTGGCTCATCGGGTCGATCACGTTGACGATCCCAAAGCCGATCTGCAGCCCGACGATCTCCCCCGCCAGCTGCACCGCGCCGATGGCGAACGCCACGACCATGGCCAGCAGCAGCCCGATGGCGAATTCCGCCGCCACGGCCAAGGCCAGCGGCCCGGGCGCGCTGGGAACGGCGGCGCCCTGGGCCACCACCTGCGGCAACAGGCCGGCGGTGACCCACAGGGCCAGCCCGACCTTCACCGCCACGGGCACCGCTTTGATGCCCAGCGCGGGCACCGCCATCAAGAAGGTGAGGACCCGCACGGCGGCGAGTCCTCCCAGCAGCAGCGGCGCGAGATCCAGGGTGAGGGTCACGGTCCGCCCACCGCGGCGATGCGGGCGAAGATGCGCTCGGTGAAGGCCATCATGTGCGACAGCAGCCACGGCAGCAGCAGCAGCATCGTGAGGAACACCGCGATCATCTTCGGCACGAATGTCATGGTCATCTCGTTGATCTGGGTGGCAGCCTGCAGGATCGAGATCACCAGGCCCACCAGCATCCCCACCAGCAGCATCGGCATGGAGACCAACAGCAGCGTCCACAGTGCGTCGCGCGCCACGTCGATCACAGCCTCGGCGTTCATGTCACCTCCCACCGCCCGCGGGCGGCTCAGGTCGTGTGGAAGCTGCTCACCAGGCTCTTGATGGCCAGGTGCCATCCGTCGACCATGACGAACAGCAGCACTTTGAACGGCAGCGAGATCAAGACCGGCGGCAGCATCATCATCCCCATGCTCATGAGCACCGATGCCACGACCATGTCCACGACCAGGAATGGCAGGTAGATGAGGAAGCCCATCTGGAACGCGGTCTTGAGCTCGCTGGTGAGGAAGCCCGGCACCACCACCGACATGGGCAGCGCCTCGGGCGAGTCGGGGCGAGGCGCGTGACTCAGGTCCACGAACAGCTGCAGGTCCTTCTCCCTGGTGTTGTGCAGCATGAAGTGGCGGATCGGCTCCACCGCGCGGTGCACCGCCTCCTTCTGGGTGATCTCCTTGGCCAGGTAGGGATCGAGCGCGCTGCCCTTGATCTGCTCGGCCACCGGACCCATCACCACCAGCGACAGGAAGAGCGAGAGCCCCACCAGGATCTGATTGCTGGGCATCTGCTGCGTGCCAATGGCCTGGCGCAGGAACGCCAGCACGATCAGGATGCGGGTGAAGCTGGTGGTGAGCATGACGATGGCCGGCGCCAGGCTCAGCACCGTCATGAGCAGGACGATCTGGACCGTCAGGCCCAGCTGACCGTCATCGGCGCCTTCGACTGACAGCACCACCTTGCCGCCGCCGCCCTTGGCCGGCTTGGGCGGCGTGGCCTGGCCAGCAGCGACGGCGCCCCCCGCGCCCGTAGCCGTCGCCGCCTCGGCCGAAGGCTGTGCCGCCGGGGCGGCGACGGCGGGTGGCGCGCTCTGGGGAAGGGACGCCGCCGGTGGCCGCGCGGCTTTGGCGGCCGGCGCCTGGGCAAAGGTGAGCGATGCTCCCCACAGCAGCAATGCCGCCACCAGCAGGGGCACGGCGACATGGACACCCGGCACCCGGGCGCCCACGACCAGCGGAAATGCTCGGCGGATCGGCGCGCGCATGCTGGGCGCCAGCGCAACCGGTGTGCCGCGCCCCGGGGCGCCACAGCCGCCGTCAACCCGATCAAGGAAAGGGGGTTGCGGGCGCGCTGGGGCCGCGAGCGTGGAGCGGGGTGGCCTCCACCGCACAGCGGCGAGCCAACCTTGTCTAGGGAGCAGCCACCCGCGAGCGGCCCTTGCCGGGCGCGAGCCCGAGGATCCCGGCCAGCGGGCCCGCCGGCGCGGAACCCTGCAGCGCCGTGTCGAAGTCCGCAGCTGCCAGCGCGGTGAGCAGCGTGGTCTCGCGCCCGCGCTCGTAGAGCACGTAGACACAGCCGAGCACGCGCACAGCGCGCACGCGCGCGTCGGCCCCGACGCGCCATTGGCCGACCGTAGCGGCCGCCAGATGCGCGGCGGCGCCACGGCGCAGCGCCCACTGGCCCAACCGGCCCAGCAGGAGCACCAGGGCCAGCACGGCTAGGGTGCCGCTGATCCAGGTGAGGGCCGCACCGGCCATGGTCAGTTGCTCTTGGCCACGAGGTGGTTGCGGTCGAGCAGGCGCGTAATGCGCACCGCGAAGGCGTCGTCCACCACTACCACCTCGCCCTGCGCGAAGGGGGTGCCGTTGACCAGCACGTCCACCGGCTCGCTCACGAGCTTGCCCAGCTCGACGATCGTGCCGCTGCCCACGTTGAGGATGTCGCGGATCTCCATGTGCGCCCGTCCGAGCTCGACGGTGACCGTCAGCTCGACATCCTGCAGGAGGTCGAAGCTGCCGTCGTCGTCGGCCGCAGCCTGGCGGCCGACCGCCTGTGCGGCACTCACCACAGCCTGCGCGGTGGCGGCCGAGCTGGAGGCGTCATCCTCGTGGGCCATGCCGGTGCCTGCGGGATCCTGAGCCATCTAGGACTCCTTCAGCCTGCGCACGATGCGGACGGCGCGCGCCTGGCCCGACCGTCCGGCCACGGCGTCGAACATGTGCTTGCGTTCCACATTGACCGTGAGCGGGCGGTTCGCTGGATGGCCCAGCGGCAGCACGTCGTCCACCTTCAGGGCCAGGACCTCCCGCAGCCGCGCGCGCCGCGGCACGAAGTGGACGGTGAGCGTCGCCTCCGTCCGCTGCAGCGCCGCCCTCACCAGGCGACGGTCGCGGCTCTTCTCGGCGGAGCCGCGCAGCTCGATGGATTCCTTGGGGTCGAAAAGGTTGCGCACCGGTTCGAAGGCGGCCAGCGGCAGGATGAACGTCAGCGTTCCCCGCAGGGTATCCAACCCGATGGAGTGTTGCAGGGCGAGCACCATCTCGGTGTCGCTGAGGGCCTGCACGTAGCTGGGGTTGTTCTCGATGTGGGACACGGTCGGCTTGAGCGCCACGATGCGCTCGGAGGCGGACCGGAAGTGGTCCAGCACGCGCTCGACGATGCGCCGCGACATCCCCATCTCCAGCTCGGTGAAGTCGCGAATCTGCGTCGGCTCCTCCACCCCCCCGCCCAACAGTCGCGTGAACAGGGAGAACATCATGCCCGCGTCGATCACCAGCAGCATGGTGCCCTTGAGCGGGGGCATGGTCGAGACGGCGATGCAGCTGGGATTCTCCACTCCGGCGTAGGCCTCGCCGAAGGAGAACACGCGCAGGTTCACGAACGAGACGACGCAGCTGGTGCGCACCTGATTGGTGAAGGACAGCGAGGCGATCTTGCTGAAGCTCTCGCACAGGCTGCGCAGATTGCGCTCGAACGAGCGGCTGAGGGTGTTGGGTTGGTTGAAATCGAAGTTGCGGACCGCCGCCTGCCCGGCCGGCTGCCCCTGCCCCCCAAGATCGGCGGCCTCGGCCGCGGCAGGGTCCTCCCCGCCGGCCTGCTGCGCTGCGGCACCGATCAGCGCGTCGAGCTCGACCTGCGAGAGGTTTTCCACGCGGGTCCTCCCCTCCTACTGGACCACGAAGTCGGAGAAGTAGATGTTGAGGAGGTCGCCCGGCTTGAAGTCGCCGGCGAGCGCCGTCTTGATGTCTGCCTTCACCGCTTCCTTGCCCTCGAAGGTGTCCAGGTCGCCGGGCGCGTGGCTGGAGAGGCGCATGATGGCGATGTCGCGGAACTTCGCCAGGCGCTCTTCGATCTCCTTGGCCACGGCAGCGTCACGCGCCTCCAGCGCGATGGTCGTGCGCAGGTAGCGTGGCTTGCCTGTAGCGCTGAGACTGATGACCATCTCGTTGAGGCTCACCAAAGGTCCGCTGGCGGGCGCTGCGGCGGCCCCGTCCGGGCCGGGCTCGCCCCCTCCATGACCCGCACCCTGCGCCGCGCCCGGCGCTGCCGGCGGAGCAAAAGCAGGAGCGATCAGGAACTTCGCGGCAGCAAAGCCCATGCCGCCCTGCGCCAGCACGATGGCGGCGATGACCAACAGCTTGTTCTCCAGCAGCGACTTGCCCTTCTTAGCGGGCTCGGCGCCCTCCGGGGACTGCTCCTGCGCCACGTCATGACCTCCCGCGCGGTCGCGCGGCGCGTCCTGGCGCCGCGGTGCCCCGCACCTGGACGAGAAGACGGCAGGGGCGACCGGATCCGCGTCGCCTGCCGCGCGCGCCGCGCCGCCGTCCGCCCGCAGGCGGCCGCAACGCGGGGCTCATTGCTCCGCTTCGCCCGCCGCGCCGGACTCCGGGATGCCCGCCACCGGCACCGGATAGGCGCGCATCCGGCGGCGGTATTCCAGAACCCGGCGAACGACTTCCTCGAGCGACTCTTGCACCAGCATCTTTCGGCCGGTGACGAGCGCGACTAAAGTCTCGGGGCTGGCCTCGATGGACTCGATCAGGTCGGCATTGAGAACCAGGTCCTGCCCGCTGCGTCGCGTCAGGTGGATCATCGCTGCCCTCCGTGGCGGACGCGGCGCCCCGCGGGCGCCGCGCTCCGATCAGCCCGCAGGGCGGGACTAGACGATGTTCACCAGGTCCTGCAGCACGCGGTCGCCCGTGGTGATCACGCGCGCGTTGGCCTGGAAGGCGCGCTGTGCTACCACCAGGCGCGTGAACTGCTCGGCCAGGTCGACGTTGCTCGCCTCCAGCGCCCCGGGATTGATCTCCCCCGCGCTGCCCTCGCCGGCGAAGCCGAAGATGGCCTGCCCGCTGTTGCCCGAGATCGTGAACGAGTTGTTGCCGACGCGCACCAGGCCGTTGGGGTTGCTGAAGCGGGAGATGGCGATGCGCGCCAGCGCCAGCACGGTGTCGTTGCTGAAGCGTCCCGAGATCACCCCGCGCCGGTCGATGTCGAAGTCGCTCAGGCGCCCGACCGTATAGCCATTGGCCAGCGACTGGAGCTGGTCGGCGGGCGCGAACTGGGTGAGGCCGTTCACTCCGTTGGTCGTCCCGGGGTTGACCGCGAGGTTCACGACCTCTGCGCCCTGCGTCCCGGTGGCCTGCGGCCGGAAGGAGATCTGCCCGCCGCCGTCGGTGTACAGGAACGACACCAGGCTCCCCTTCTCGTCAAAGGTGACCGTGCCCGTCTCGCCGTTGAGGACCTCCTCGCCCTTGTCCAAGCTGGCCTTCCAGTCCCAGATGTTGAAACCGGTCCGCTTGGTGAAGTTCAGGGTGAGGTTGTGGGTGTCGCCCAGGCTGTCGTACACCGTGGTCGTGACCGAGTAGGTCTTGGCGTCCTGCGCCGCGGCCAGGGTGCGGAAGTCGAACGACGTCGACAGATTGCTGACGTCGTTCTTGGGCTCCTGGATCGAGATGTTGTCCAAAGAGTTCCTGAGCTCGGTGTCGCCCACCACGTCGATGAAGCCCTCGTTGGTCACGCTGACGCCCTGCGCGTTGGAGATCGCGAACGCGTCCGTGATACGGTCGAGCAGGTCGCCGAGGGTGGTCACGCCGCGCGTCGCCAGCATCGAGAGCGAGGTGATGGCTTCGCCACCACGGGTCCCGCCGACCTGCAGCACGGTCTGGTTGCTGACGGGATCGAAGGCGATGTTCAGCTTCTTTCCGGCGGCGTTGTAGAGGCTGTCGAGGGTGTCGGCCCGGGTGGCCGGGGTGAGCAGCGCTCCCGCGCTCACGCTGGTGCCACCCGCAGGGACGTCGTTGAACAGCATGGTCTGGTTGAAGTCGACCGCGCCGCCGATCTCCAGCTTGAGGTTCTGCAGGCTGGTGGCGCCGCCGTTGTTGATACTGATCGTTCCGTCGGGCTGCAGCGTGGCGGTGACGCCGGCCGCTCCGGAGGCGACCAGCCCGTTCTGCATGAACCCCACCAGGTCGGTGACGGTGGTCCCGTTGACGCCCACCTCGAAGGTCTGGCTGGTGATGGGGATTCCGTTGACCAGGCCCGTGAGGGAGACCTTGTTGCCGTTGCCGATGTTGAGGTCGTTCCCTGCGACGCTGCCGTGAAGCGTCAGCAACGAGCTCCCGCCTTGGGCGATCGCCAGGAAGGCGCCCTTGCTCACGAGGTGGGTGCCCACGGCGTCACTCTTGCTGCTGAGGTTGCCGAAGACCTTCACCTCGCTGCTGGCCTTGGCCGGCACGACCGTGCTGGGGTCGATCTGGAGGTCGCCGTTGGCGCCGCTGAGGAACGTCCCGTTCACGTCGGCCAACAATCCCTGCACGCGCTTGCCGGTGCTGGCGTCCACCAGGAAGTTGTTCGCGTCGAAGGTGAAGTTGCCGGCGCGTGTGTAGCTCTGGCTGCGCCCATCGCTGAGGATGAAGAAGCCGTCGCCCTGGATGGCGAGGTCGGTCTTCCCGCCGGTGGTCCGCAGGTTGCCTTGGGAGAACTGGCTGTCGATGCTGGCGACCACCGTGCCCAGGCCGATCTGCTGCGGGTTGGTGCCGCCCAGCCCGCCCGACACGGGGCGCGTGGCGGGCTTGAGGTTCTGGGTGAGGATCTCCTGGAACGTCACGCGGGCTTGCTTGAAGCCCACGGTATTGACGTTGCTGATGTTGTTCCCCACCACGTCCAGCTCGACGATGTTCGTGCTGAGGCCGCTCACGGCCGCGAAGAGGGATCGAAGCATAGGCGTTCCGGCTCCTGTCTCGAGTTAGGCTCTCACGGTCTTGCTCTGCGCGCGGCGCCAAGACGCCGCGCTCGCAACGACGTTCCGTTCCTGGCGCGGCTGCGGGCGGGGGGCGCACTCCGCATGCAAACCGCCCGGGCGGGATCGGCGGCGCTCACGCGCCGTCGGGCAATCCCACCTCCACCACCTGGTTGGGCAGAAACGTCTTGCCGCCCACCACCAGCCGGGTGAACCCGGTATCGAACTGCACGGCCTCCACGATGCCCGAGCTGAACAGCGCGCTCCCCATGTCCTTTTGCTGGGAGTCGGTGACCTGCACGGTGTAGCGGCCCGGTGGGACCGCGACGTTGTCCTTGTCGCGACCGTCCCAGCGGATCGGGGTGAAACCTGCCGTCAGTGTGATCTCGCCCAGGTCCTTGACGATCTTCCCTTGATCGTCGCGAACCACGGCCGTCACCGTGCCTGGGCTGGGGCTGCGCACGAGGACCCGCCCCACGACCGGCTCCTGGGTCTTTGGATCGACCGACACCTGCATCGCGTTGCCCGGCACGGCCACGCGCTTGCCCACGAGGTTCATCATCGCGGCGTTGAGCGTCTGGGCCATGTTGTCGTTCATGGTGCCCGTCAGCTGCCCGAGCGTGTCGGCCAGCCCGAGGCTCTGCTGCATCCGGTCGTTGAGGCCCTGCAGCTGCTCGAGGTTGGCGAAGGTAGCCAGCTGCTGGACGAATTGGGTGTTGTCCATCGGCGAGAAGGGGTCCTGGTTCTGCATCTGCTTGAGCAGCAGCTGCAGGAACGTGGACTGCAGCTGCCCGGCGCTGCTCGCGGCGCTGGGCCCGGAATCCGCGCTGGTTGACGCGCTCGGGCTGCTACTGGCACCGACACCGGCGATGGCCATGGCGTTCCTCTCTACGCTTGCGTGTCCACGTTGCGGCCGCTGCCGTCCTGACGGCGGCCTCCTGCAGGCTGCTCGCCCTCGCGATCGCCCTGGCGCTTCTGGCCGCGGCCGCCGTCGTACCCGCTCCCTGTGGGCTCCTCGCGCGGAGTCATCCGGGGATCGAGCTGCCCCTGGGCCCCCCCCGTCCCCATGGCGTGCACCGCCACGGTGGTCAACCGCAGCCCGCGACCGCTGAGAGCCAACGAGAGCTCATCCACCTCCGCACGCAGGCGATCGCGTACCACCGTGTCGCGGGCCAGCAGCGCGACCTGGAGCCCACCCTCGGCATCCAGCGTCACCCGCACGCGCAGCGGCCCCAGATGCGGCGGATCGAGCTCCACGCGCGCCTCGGCCGCGCCCACCGACTGCAACAGCGCATCGCGACCCGCGAGCACCACCCCGTCGGCGAGCTGACGCACGAGCGCGTCGGAAGTGGCGTTGGCGGCGGCGCCCGGGGCGGCCCCGACGGCGGTCGTGGACGGCGGCGCGCCGAGCCTCGGCCCGCCCTGCAGGGCGGCGGCCGCGGCGGCATCACCGTCAAGGTCGGCGTCGATCGGCGCGATCGCTTGGCGAGCCGGCGCTCGCGCGCTGCCCGCGGCCGCCACCACCGGTGCGACGCGCGCGGGTGCGGCCATCCAAGCCGACGGTGCCGGCAACGCGACGGCATCCGCGTCGACCTCCTCCCCCGCTGGGGGCGCGTGGAGCGTAGTCGCAGCCGCCACCCCCGGGGCCAAAGGAGCCGTCTGTCCCAGCAGCGCGGAGCGCAGCATCAGCGTTGCGGCCGGCAGGGTCTCGCGCTGTGATGTTCCCGGCCCCGGCGCTACGAGCGGAAGCGGCGGGCCGGCGATCGCGGGCGATGCGGGCCGGGCCAGCGCCGCCGCGTCGAGCGCGTGGCCGGCGTCCTGCTCCGCCATCCCCAGACCGGCCGTTGGGTCGCGATCGAGCACGCCGGGCGATGCCGCTGGCGCAAGCAGAGCGCCCGCGGTCGGGGGGGTGCCTCCAGCGGGAGCCGCGTGCGCGGGCGATGCGTCCCGCGCAACGTCCGCGGCCGGTGCCGGGGATGCCGCCGGCGTCGCGCCAGGCGCGCCGGGCAGTGGGGGTGCCGTCGTCATCGGGCAGGGCGCGGTCGTCCCGGCGGGCGCGGGGGCCACACCCACAGCCGTCGTCGCGGCCTGCGCGTTCGTCTCTTCCGGCACACGCGCGGGCGGCGCTACGAGCTCGGCGCTGGCTGCCGGAATCCAAGGCGCGGCAGTCGTGGGCAGCAGCGCGAGCGAAGGCGCCGCACTCGCCGGTGGCAGTGGAAGCTCGGCGCTGGGCGGCGGGAGCGAAGGTGCGGCAGTCGCGGAGGGCGGCGAGAACGGCGCGATCGCCGGCGCGCAGTCCCGCGGTATCAAAGGACCGCCGGGCTCTGGCTGCGTGCCACCCTGCGCGCAGGCCGCGGGATCGCCCTGTGCCCAGGCAGGCTGCAGCAGCTGCAGCAGGGGCATGAGCACCGCCGCCTGGGCGGCGCTCGCGGCCAGCGCACCACAGCGGGGCCGAGCATCACGCGCAGCGTCGCCAGCGCCGACCGCGCTGGGCAGCGGCTGTGTCCCGCCGGCCGCGGCGGGCGATGCGCCGCCCGGTCGCGAGCCCAACCCCGCGAGCACTGCGGAGAACGGCAGGATGGCGCCGGGATCCAGCAGCTGACTGCCGACGTCGGTTAGCGCGGGCCGCAGTGCGCCGTCACCGGAGACTGGAAGCAGCGCGCCGGCGGCCGGCGCGGCAACGCCCCACGGGGGCGCGGCCGACGCCGCCGCGTCCGCGGGCAGCAGCAGCGCAAGCGGGAGGGTCATCCCTCCCCCTTCATGCCCAGCGTGGTGCCCTTCTCGGTGAGGCGCTCGCTCAGCGCGGCGGCGGTGGCCGACGGCAGCGCCGCCAGCACCTTCGCCGCGGCGCGCTCCTTCATGCGCACGAGGATCTGCAAGGCGGTGTCTTGGTCGAGGGTCGCAAGGATCTGGGCGGCACCGTCGGCCTTCATCGCATCGAACATCTTCGCCAGCTTCGTCGCGCTCGCGGCCTGCGCCGTCGTGGCGGTGGTTTGCGCCTGCTGCAGAGTGGCGATCAGCTTCTGCAACTGATCGCGCTGGGTCTGCAGCGTCGCCTCGCGCAGCGCCAGCTCGCCGCGCAGCGCGGCGAGCTGGTCGCGCTCCTTCTGCAGCTGCTGGCGCTCGTTCTCCACGGCGGCGAATGCCAGCTCTGCAGCTGCAGCGTCCACCGGCGTCGCGGACGGTCCCTGACCCTGTGCCTGCGCGGGCGACGTCGCGTCCATAGCCACCGGCACGGCCCGCTTGCCACGGGCGTACAGCGTCAGGCCTCCCATGATCAGGAGGAAGCTGACGGTGCTGGCGAGCAGGATGGTCTTCATGCGTGCGCCTCCCAGGGCCCGGGCGGCCCAGCGCAACGCACATGCCACGGGTCAGCGCGAGTTCGACCTCGCGCAAGTGGTTGGGAAGGATGGAGTTGACGCGCCGGCCCGGTCCGACCGCGCGCGGCCGCAGGCACGCGTTACCGGCGGCGACCTGCAGGAAGTGCCGCCGGCTGGGAGCGGGCTCCCCGCGTACGCCCTCCGACATCGTCCATCGCGCGGCGTTCTTGAGCACGAATCGCGGCCTGATGGACGGCGAGCCTGCGCTCGCGGAGCTTCTCGAGCATGCGGGCTTGCCGATGGCAGCGCGTGAGCTGCTCGTGCGCGGCCGCGCGTACCTGCTCGGCGGCGAGCACCGCGTGGCGGGCACGCTCTTGCGCCGCGGTCGCGGCGCGCGTCTGCGCCAGAGCGCGCTGCAGTTGCAGGACCGTCACCTCGGCCGCGAGCTCGCGATAGGTCAGCTCGAGGCGAGCCCGCTCCCGGCTGGCCTCGTCCAGTTCCTCGAACCGGCGCGCCAGCGCCTGCTCGGCTTTGGCCAGGGCCAGCCGTGCTTGCTCGAGCTGGTCGAGGCGATAGTCGAGGAGCTTCTGCAGGCGGAACCGGAACACGCGAATCCTCTTGGGCGAGCGCCGGGGGCACGTGCTCGCGGTCAGCCGGTGGCGCCCGGCGTGGCCAGCTGGGCAAGCTGCGCCAGCGTGGCGCTGAGATCGGCCTTCTCGCCGATCCCCTGCCGCAGGAACGCGTCCAGGCGCGGCCGCAGATCGAGGGCGATATCCAGCTCGGCGTGGTGGCCGCGCGTGTAGGCGCCGATCGTGATCAGGTCTTGGTGGTCCTCCAGCAGCTTCAGCCAGTTGAGCACGCGGGCGGAGCTCGCGCGGTGTTCGGGCGTGGTCACCTGGGGCATGAGCCGGCTGACGCTGCCCAGCACGTCGATGGCTGGGTAGTGCCCGCGCCGGGCCAGGTCGCGCGCCAGGACGATGTGCCCGTCGACGATGGCACGCACCGCGTCGCCCACCGGATCGTTGAGATCGTCCCCCTCGACCAGCACGGTGAAGAAGCCGGTCATGGCGTTGACGCGGCTGGTGCCGGCGCGCTCCAGCAGCCGCGGGAGCTCGGCGAAGGAGGACGGCGTGTAGCCCTTGGTCGTGGGGGGCTCCCCCACCGCCAGCCCGATCTCCCGCAGCGCCATGGCGTAGCGGGTGGTGGAGTCCATCAGGAACATCACGTTGCGGTCGTGCTCGCGGAACCACTCGGCGATGGCCATGGCACTCTGGGCGGCCCGCACGCGCAGGACCGCGCTCTCGTCGCTGGTGGCCACCACCACCACGCTGCGCGCCAGGCCATCCTGCCCCAGATCCTCCTCGATGAACTCGCGCACTTCGCGGCCTCGCTCGCCGATCAGGGCCACGACGTTGACGTCCACCGCGCTGTGGCGGCTGATCATCCCCAGCAGCACGCTCTTGCCCACGCCGCTGCCGGCGAAGATCCCCACGCGCTGGCCCCGCGCGCAGGTCACGAACGCGTCGATGGCGCGCACGCCGGTGGGCTGCACCTCCCGGATGCGCTGGCGGGCCAAGGGCGGCGGCACCCGGCCGAGATGACTGGTGGTCTCGCGGCAGGAGAGCGGTGGCCCTCCATCGATGGGCTCGCCCACGGCGTTGAGGACGCGCCCCAGCAGCTCCACTCCGGCGGGCACGCGCAAGCGCTCACCATGGGTGCGCACGCGGCTCCCGGCGGCGATGCCGATCAGCGAGCCGTAGGGCATCAGCAGCAGCGCGTCCTCGCGGAAGCCCACCACCTCGGCGGGCACCTCGGGCAGCTGGCGGCCCACCTCGATCCAGCAGAGATCGCCGATGGAGGCGCACAGCCCCCGGACCTCGAGCACCAGGCCCACCACCTGCGTGAGGCGGCCGCGACCGCGGACGAGGTCGGCGCTGCGCACCGCCGAGCGCGCGGCGTCCAGCAACGCGGAGGTCACGCTTTCTCCAGCAGGCGCGCCAGCGCGAGACGCAGTTGCTCCAGCTGGCCCTCCACGGTGGCATCCCAGGCCCGGTCGCCCGACTCCAGCAAGCAGCCGCCAGAGGTGACGCGGCGATCGCGCACCACCTCGGCCACGTGCAGCTCCGCCAGCAGCGCCGCGCGCGACTCCAGCAGCTGCGCGTCCTGCGGGCTGACCCGCAGGCGCAGTGACCGCGCGTCGGCCAGCCGCCAGAGCACGTCGCGCAGCAGGCGCTCGATCGCCTCGGGGTCCACCGCCAGCTCGCGGCGAACGATCCGCTCGGCCGCCTCCAGCGTCAGCCGCAGTGCGGCCGCCGCGATCTCCTCCATCTGCGTCTGGAAGTTCGTGCGGAGCTCCTGGACGATGGAGGCCAGAATCCCGTCCCGCTCGGCCTCCCACTGAGCGCGCAGGTCGGCACTCTCGTGCTGTGCGCGCACCAGAGCGCCCTGCATGCGCTCCAGTTCGGCCAGCAGTACATCCTCGCGCGCGGCGGCGCTGGGGAGGAGTGCCTTGCCGGTGGCCATCGCCGCGGTCTCGGCCAACAGCTCCCGGAAGGGGGCGGAGGCGTGCCGGCTGAATTCTTCGACGAAGGGCGCGGCGGGCGCTGGCTGTGGTGCCGCGTTGGGCGCGAAGCCGTGCGCCGGCGTTGCCGCGGTCGCGCTAGACGAGGACATCGCCGCCCTTGCCGCCGCTGAGCACCACCGTGCCGGCCTCCTCCAGGCGGCGCAGCACGTCGACCACGCGCTGCTGCGCCTCCTGTACCTCGGACAGACGCACCGCACCGGTGTATTCCATGTCCTCCTTGATACCCGCGGCGGCTCGCTTGGACATGTTGCTGAAGATCTTCTGCTTCACGATGTCGCTGGCGGCCTTCAGCGCGAGCCCCAGCTCGCGGCTGTCGACCTCCTTGAGCATCTCCTGCACGAACTTGTCATCGAGCGTCACGATGTCCTCGAACACGAACATGAGGTTCTTCACCTGCGCGGCGGTGTCGTTGTCCAGCCGCTTCATATCCTCGAGGATCTCGCCCCAGACCTCCTGGTCGATCTGGTTGAACAGGTCGGCCACCTGCTTGGTGCCGCCGTACTGCTTCACGGTGGCCTCGTACTCGCCCTTGACCCCCTTGGCCAGGGCGAGCTCCACCTCGCGCACGAACTCCGGGTTGGGCTGGCCGAGGGACGCCATGCGGAAGGCCACCTCGGCCTGCATGGTGCTGGGCAGGCGGGCGAGGATCGGCCCCGCCCACCGCGGGTCCACGTGGGCCAGCACCAGGGCGACGGTCTGGGCGGCCTCGGCCTTGAGGAAGTTGGCCACCGTCAGCGGATCGGCCTTCTTGAGCATCTCGAAGCTTGCGGTGTCGCCGAAGCCCGTGGCGCGGCTGATCAGCGTGCTGGCGCGGTGGGTGCCCACCGCCTGCTCGAGCATCTCGCGGGCGAAGTCGGTGCCGCCCTTGTCGAAGGCGGAGATCTTGGCCTGGAACTCCCGCAGCTCCTTGAAGACCAGCCGGCGCTCCTCGGGCGTGACCTGCTTGATGCTGGCGATCTCGGCGGTGATCTGCTCCACCAGCGCCTCGGGCATGCGCTTGAGGATCTCCCCGGCGATGCGCGAGCCCATCGAGATCAGCACGATGGCCGTCTTACGCGTCGAGGTCATCGGCGTCACGCGTCTACTCCTCGGAGCTGGCGAAGGCCTTGATCAGGTTGGCGACCTCTTCGGGGTCACCGCGGGCCCAGTCCTCCATGTCGGCCACCGGCGTGCGCGCCTCGGCCTTGGCCCTGGCCAGCGCGGCGCCGCGCACCGGACCCACGTCGGGCAGTGGGCGCGACACCTCGCGCACCATCTTGCCCAGGCTGCGGCGCAGCCCCAGGATCAGCACGGCCGCCACGGCGAACAGAGCCAGGCGACCGATCAACGACGGTGCGGTCTGCAGCATCGGGTTCTCCAGCAGCGTGGTCTTGGGCGCTTGCGGCACGTCGAACTGCATGTTCACGACCTCGATCAGGTCCCCGCGCGTGGGGTCGACTCCCACCGACTTGGCGACGATGCGCTGGATCTGGTCCAGCTCCTCGCTGGTGCGGGGGGTGTAGCTGGCGGGCTGGCCGCCCTTGGCATCGGCGGCTGGCGCGTGCTTGCCGTCGACGAAGACCGCTACGTCGAGTTTGTGGACGCCGCCACCGGTGTTGAGGACCTTCTGGACGGTGCGGCTCACCTCGTAGTTGGTCAGCGATCGCTCGGTCGTTCCGCCGGCGCCCGGGTTGGACTCGTCGGTCCGCTCCTCGCTGCGCACGACGGTCTGGGGGTCGTACTGCTCGGTCGTGCGCTCGATGCGGTCGAAATCCAGCTCGGCGTTGACGCGCACCATGGAGTGCCCCGGGCCCAACACCGCAGCCAGCATGTCGGCCGCCTTGCCGCCGAGGTAGTCCTCGACCTCCTTGCGCACGCGGAGCTGCTTGCTGGAAAGCCCGGCCGCGTCGTCGCTGTCGTCGCTGCTCATCACGGCCCCCGAGTTGTCCACCACCGTCACCTTGCCCGGCTGCAGCCCCTCCACCGCGTTGGCCACCAGGTGCTGGATCCCCTCGATCTGCTCCCGCCCCGGGCGCCCCCGCCCGCGCAGCGTGAGCAACACGGCCGCCGTGGCCGCGCGCTCGTCGCGCAAGAACAGGCTCTGCTGCGGCAGCGTGATGTGGACGCGGGCGCTCTTGACGCCCTGGATGCTCTCGATGGTGCGCGCCAGCTCGCCCTCCAGGGCCCGGCGCAGGGTGACGTTCTCCTGGAACTCCGTCATCCCGTAGTTGCCCTTGTTGAAGATCTCCCAGCCGATGCGCCCCTGGCGAGGGAGCCCCTGGCTGGCGATCCCCACCCGCAACCGGTCTACCTCGCTGGCCGGCACCAGGATCGTGTGGCCGGCGTTGCCCAGCTCGGCACGCACGCCCGCCTTGGAGACCTGGTCGAGGATCTCGGCGGCGTCCTCGGCGGACAGGTCGCTGGAGAGCACGACCATGTCGTCCTGGCGCAGCCAGCGCACGAACACCAGCGAGCTGACCAAGGCCGCGCCCAAGACGATCACCAGGATCGCCTTCTGGTTGAATGAGAAGCTCGCCCAGACGCGGCGCAGCCGCTCCAGAACCGCTTGCAGGGAATCCATGCCCGCTTTCTCTCTGCCTCACGCGCCGCGGCCGGCTCGCGCCCGCGACGTCAGACCTGCATCCTCATGAGCTCCTGGTACGCCTCGAGGAGCTTGTTGCGCACTTCCACCATCAGGCTGAAGGCCAGGCCGGCCTCCTCGGTGGCGACCATCACTTCGTGGGCGTCGGTGGGCTCGCCGGCCACCAGGCGGCGCGTCACCTCGCCGGAATGGTCCTGCAGCCGGTCGACGTCGCCGACCAGCCGCGCCAGCGTCTGGCCGAAGCCGCCGGCGGCTCTGGCCTCGACCTGCGGGCCCACGCCCGCCGCGGCCTCGTAGGCCTTGGCGACGAGCTCCGGGGCCGCGCCGATGATACCCTTGACGGCGCTCACGACGGCCTCCCTAGATCTCCAGCGCCTGCAGGAACATGTCCTTGGCGCTCTCGATCGCGCTCACGTTCGCCTCGTAGGCGCGCGAGGCCGCGATCATGTCCACCATCTCCGACACCATGTTCACGTTGGGCATGAGCACGTAGCCCTCCTCGTCCGCGTCGGGATGCCCGGGGTCGTAGACCAGCTTGAAGCGGGTCGCGTCCGGCGCCTCCTCCACGCCCACCTCCGAGCCGCGCGGCAGCTCGATCTGGCTGGCCTCGCGGCCGCGATCCATGTGCCGCTCGTTGGTGAGCAGCAGGCGGAAGAAGTCGTTCCCGCCGTAGGGCAGCAGGGTCGTCTCCGCCTGCTCGGGCGCCGCGGCGGTGAACACCGTCTGCTTGCGCCGGTAGGGGCCCCCTTCCGGCGTGCGCGTGGTCTGGGCATTGGCGATGTTCTCGGCCACCACCTCCAGCTTGGCGCGCTGGCCGCGCAGGCCGCTCGCGCTCAGGTCGATGGCGCCGAACAAGCGCATGGTCATGGTCAAGACCTCCTACGGGGTGCGCGGCGGTCCGCGCGTCCCGTCACTGCGTGCGTCCGGTGATGGCGATGCGCAGCCCCTGGTAACGCCGGGAGAGCAGGCGGGTGGCCATGCGGAAGGCCAGGTCGTTCTTCACCAGCTCGCCCATCTCGCGATCGACGTTCACGTCGTTGACGCCGTTGTCGAACGGCTCGCCCACCGGCTGCGTGCGCGCCGCGGACGGCTCCGCGGCCACGCCCAACGGCAGATGGCCTGGGGCGGTCACCGTTCCACGCAGGCGAAACGGCGGCGCGGCGTTGGCAAGCGCCGTCTCGAAGTCCACGGCCTGCGCCTGGTAGCCGGGCGTCCCCACGTTGCTGAGGTTGTCGGCCACCACCCGGTGGCGCAGCGAATAGGCCGACAGAGCCCGCTTCAGCAGCTCCATGTGGGGCTGGTCGAAAAGCGTCGCAGCGATCATCATCTCCTCCATGCGCGCGTGCGCCGCGCGGCGAGCCGGGCGCGCCGTGTGTCAGCCGGGGATGCGGATCCCCTCACCGCGGTACAGATTGATCTTGTTGCGCAGAGTGCGCACGCTGATCCCCAGGAGCTGCGCGGCCCGGGTGCGGTTTCCACCGGTGATGGACAGCCGACGCAGGATCAGCTCCTTCTCCAGCTCGCGCAGCGTCAGGTCGTCCTTGTCCAGGCGCGTCGACGGCGGTGGGAAGAGCGCGTCGGTGTCCAGGTGCAGATCGCTCACGTCGATCGCGTCGCGGTCGTTGAGGATCACCGTGCGCTCCAGGCTGTTCTCCAGCTCGCGCACGTTGCCCGGCCACGAGTGGGCGCAGAGCGTCTTCATCGCCGCCGGCGTGAGCGCCATGAGCGACCGCCCGTTCTCCGCGCAGGCGCGCTCGATGAAGAAGCGTGCCAGGACCGGGATGTCCTCCACCCGCTCGCGCAGCGGACAGATGTGCAACGGGATGACGTTGAGGCGGTAATACAGGTCGTCCTTGAACTTCCCCTCGCGCACCAGGGCCTTGAGCTCCTTGTTGGTGGTGGCAATTACGCGCACGTCCACCTTGATGGGGACCTTGCCGCCCACGCGCATGAACTCCCGCTCCTGCAGCACGCGCAACAGCCGCGACTGCATCCCGGTGTTGATCTCGCTGATCTCGTCCAGCAGCAGCGTGCCGCTGTCGGCCAGCTCGAACATGCCCTCGCGGCGGGCGATGGCGCTGGTGAACGATCCCTTCTCGTGCCCGAACAGCTCGCTCTCCAGCAGCCCTTCGGGCACCGCCGAGCAGTTGATCCGGATGTACGGACCGTTGCGGCGCATGGAGAGCTCGTGGACGGCGCGCGCTACCAGCTCCTTGCCCGTTCCGGACTCACCGGTGAGCAGCACGGTCCCGCGCGAGTCCGCGATCTTCTCGACATCGCGTTTGAGGCTCTGCATGGGTTGGCTGTTGCCGAGCAGTCCGCGGAACTGCCGAGCGGCGGAGAGCGTCTGCCGCAGCGAGACGTTTTCGCGCAGCAGGCGGAGGCGCTCGTCGGCCCGCTCGATGGCCGTGCACAGCCGGTCGAGGGGGAATGGCTTGGTGAGGTAATCGTAGGCGCCGGCGCGCACCGCCTCCACGGCCGAGGAGAGCTGCTCGTCGGCGGTGATCACCACCACGGCAGGTGGCTGGGGCATCCGCCGCGCTATCTCCTGCAGCACCTGCAACCCGTGCATCCCCGGCAGGCTGAGGTCCAGCAAGACGATGTCGGCCCCGTCTCGCTGCAGGAGCTCGAGTCCCTCCTCCCCATTGCCGGCGCACGCCACGGCGTAGCGCGTCTCGAGCTCGCTGCGCAACAAGTCCTGCGTCGCCTTCTCGTCCTCGATGACCAGGATGCGGCGGCGTTCTCTCATTGGGTTCCTCCCTGAAGATCCGAGGTCCCGGCGCTCGCGAACGTGGCCGGTGTGGTCGCAAGGGCGACCGCGGTGATGACCACGCGCGCGCCGCCCACGGCGCGGTTCTCGATGGTCAAACCAAGCCCGTAGCGGCCCAGGATCGAGCGGGCCAGGAACAGCCCCAGCCCCAGCCGGTCGGGCTTGGTCGTGTAGAAGGGCTGGCCGGCGCGCTCCAGCTGCGTTGGCGTGAGCCCGCTGCCCTGGTCCTCGACGGCTAGATGCAGGCGGCCGGCCGCGTCGGCCACCGCCTCCACGGCGATGGCCGCGCCCGCGGGCGAGGCTTCCAGCGCGTTCTCCAGCACCGCCGAGAGCGAGCGCGTGAGCTCCTGCGCGTCGCCGTGGAGGCACGCCGCGCCAGCCACGCGCAGCCGCATTCCCACGTCGCTCCGACCGCCGGCGAAGCGCTGGCGCGCCTGCGTCTCGGCGCCGCGCAGCAGCAGCTCCACCGCCACCGGACGCCAGGCCGAGGGCGGCGCCGACAGCGCCGACACGCGCGTATAGAGCTCGTTGAGCCGATCGAGCTGATGGATGATCTTGTCCGCCCATTCGGCATGGCGGTCCACCGCGTCGTCGCGCTTGCGGATCAGCTCGGCGTAGCCGCGCATCGCCATGACGAGGTTGCGACTGCTGTGCAACGCGCCGCTGAGCACCAGGGCGAGCTCCGGCGAAGGCGCCGGCGGCGCACCGGACGGCAGGGGAAGCAGGAGTCCTTGTGCCATCGCGCCTCCTGCCGTCACGCCGGCTCCGCGGCCGCGGCCAGACTCGCCACGTCCGCTGGAAGCTCGCCGGCCCCCTGCACGACCCAACGATCCGTCTCGCGCTCGCAGGCGAGGATTTGCTCGATCAGATCGGTCAGCTCCGCCAGCAGGCGCTCCAGCTCCAGGGCCTCCCGTCCAGCGCGCGCTCCGGCGCGCCAGGCCTGCTTGTCGGCGGCGATCCCCGCCTCGATCTGCTCGATGTGCTCGAGGCAGCCCCGCTTGCGCACATTGAGCTCGTGCAGCAGCAAAAGCGGCGCGCCGGCGCGCACTGCCGCCACGCCCTCCTGCGCAAGCTCCAGCACCGCTTCGTAGGCGTGCGCCTGCTCGCGGTAGGCGGACAGCAGCCGTGTCAAGGCGGCGCTCACGAGCCGCCTCCCGGGGAATGCGCGGCGGCAGCGGCCGGCGCCCGGTCCCCCGCGCGGATGGCCAGGAGCTCCTCGGCGCGCGCGCGCTGCCAACAGGCTTCCTGCTGCCAGCGCGTCGGACGCCCGCGCTCGCACAGGCTGCGGAAATGGACGAGGGCCTCGCCGTAGCGTCCCTGCAGGCCGGCAATGGACCCGAGCTGGTAGGTGGCCCAGGCGCTGAGGTCGCCCGCGTTGGTACGCTGGATCTCGCCGTAGAGGCGCTGTGCCTCGCCGAGATCGCGCAGCGCGAAGGCGCAGTCGGCCACCCCGCAGCGGACGCGGCACAACGAGCGGGTGTCCAACGCGCTCTCGCCCAGCAGCGCCCGGTAACCCGAGAGCGCTGTGGCCGGGTCACCACCCAGCTCGCGCGCGCGGGCGATGGCTAGACGCAGGCTTGGAGCCGGCGCGGCCACCGTCTCCAGGCGACTGCACAGAGCAAGCGTCGCGTCGCCCACCCGCCAGGTCAGCAGCGCTTCCAGCAGCGTCGCCAATGCATCGCCGTGCAGAGCCGCGTCGCGCCGCCCAGCGAACTCACGGATGCGCTGCACCAGCACCGCGCTGTCGGCACTCGCGATCACGACGGCAGCCATCTCCTCGACGGCCTCGCTGGTGAACGTCCCGTCGGGATCGGAGTCCAGCGCGCGCTCGTACCACTGCAGGGAGCGCTGGCGGAAGCCCAGGTCGCGCAGGCTGCGGGCCAGCGCGATGGCGCCCAGCCAGTTGTGGTCGGTCACCACCCGCGCGGAGTCGACGTTCGCCGAGATCGCGCGCAGCGACCGTGCCATGCTCTGCAGCGGGGCACCCGCCGGCGCCGCCAGCGGCGGGGGCACGACGACCGTGCTGTCCAGGAGGGCGGCACCGGGCAGCGCGTGGGTGCCCAAGCGCTGCAGGCCGTCCTGGAAGGCATGGAACTCCTCGACGGTGAGCGGCTGCGCCGCGGCACACGGATGCGCGCACAGGAGCGCGCAGAAGACGGCGATGCCAAGGGTCGTACGCATGGCGGACACGCCGGCTGGCGCAAGAGCAATGCCATGCAAGTTCTTCCGGAGGCGGGCGGCACGGCGGCGGCTGCGCCGGCGCCGGCGCAGCGGCCGTGGGCGCTGCGCGCCGCCGAGCCGGCGACCTCTGCACGGGCGCGAAGCCGCACGCGCAGCGCCGATTCGCCGCTAGACCCTCGGGCGGGCGGGCGACCGCAACCGCAGCGAGGCCCGCGGGGTGACAGGTGCTTGCCGCGGGTACGGGCGGGCATCGCCGGCGAGCCCGTGGGGGCGCGCCCGCGACGCGCTTGGCTGGAAAATTGGCAGACGCGAGGTCAGTCCTCGTCCGCCCCGGCGCTTGCCTGGTAGGCCTTCAGCTTCTCGCGGAGCGTCTGGCGGCTGATGCCCAGGATGCGCGCCGCCTTGCTCTTGTTGTTGTCCACCGAGGCGAGCGTGTGCACGAGGTGGATGCGTTCCACCTCGGCCAGCGGCAGCAGCTCGCGACCGATGCGCTCGAGGCCACCGCCGGCTCGCGACCGCGGGTTCTCGCCGATCTGGACGTGGCGCGGCAGGTGGACGGGCAGGATCTCAGGGGGCTCCTCCAGGATCATGATCCGCCGGATCATGTTGCGCAGCTCGCGGACGTTGCCCGGCCACGGATAGGTCTGGAGGATCTCGCACAGCGCAGCGCTGGCCGGCTTGCACGCGAGGCCCAGCTCCTCGTTGAAGGCCGCGATGAAGATATTCGTGAGCGCCGGGATGTCGGCCGCCCGCTCGCGTAGGGGCGGGATGTGGATCTCGATCACCTGCAGACGGTAGTAGAGGTCGTTGCGGAAGATGCCATCCTCGATGGCGCGCTGGAGCTCGCGGTTGGTGGCCGCGACGATGCGGGCCCGCACCTCGTGGTCCTGTTTGCCGCCCACGCGGCGGAAGCGCCGGTTCTCGATCACGCGCAGCAGGCGGCTCTGCAGGGTCACCCCCATTTCACCGATCTCGTCGAGGAAGATCGTCCCCTGGCCCGCCAGCTCGAACAATCCCTCCTTGGCCGCGCGCGCGTCGGTGAAGGCGCCCTTCTCATGGCCGAACAACTCGCTTTCCAGCAGCGCCTCGGGGACGGCGGCGCAGTTGATCTCCATGAAGGGCTCGCCGGGCAGGCTCACCTCGTGGATGGCGCGCGCCACGAGCTCCTTGCCCGAGCCGCTCTCACCCTGGATGAGCACCGACACCTCGTTGCCCGCTCGGCTGCGCCCCACCTTGTCGATCCGCTCAACGACCTCGGCGAGGCCCGGTGAGAGGCGCAGCAGCGAAAGATAGCGTCCTTCGCGCGCTGTGGCCCTGCCTGCTTTCGAACGGGCAACTTCCTGCCGCTCATGGACTTTGAGGGCAGCCTTCACCTTCAGCTTCATGTCCGCCAAGCTGTAGGGCTTCTGGACGAAGTCGTACGCGCCCAGCCGCATGGCCTCCACGGCCGTGGGCATGTCCCCATAGGCGGTCATCAGGATCACGGGGGACGCGTAGCCGTCGCCGCGCAATGTGCGCAGCAGCTCGACGCCCGTGGTGTCGGGCAGCTTCAGATCCAGCAGCATCAGATCCGGCCGGGCCTCCCGCAAGCTCGCCAGTGCCCCAGCGCCATCGCCCGTTTCGAGCACCTGGTAGCCCTGCCCCTCGAGCGCTTCGCGCAGCGAGGTGCGGATGGTCGCCTCGTCGTCGCAGATGAGGATCGTGTATTTCTCGGACATGACATTCAGCCTCTTGCTTGCAGGGTCTCGGTCGCGGCACCCGCCGGCACAGCCGCCGGCAACAGCGCCCAGAGGTAGGTGCGGCCTTCACGACGTTCGTAGCGCAGGTGGCCGCCGTGCCCGCGCACGATCTTCTCGGAGATGGCCAGCCCCAGCCCGTTGCCCTTCGTCTTGGTGGTGAAGAACGGCACGAACAGGCGCTCGATGTGCTCGGCGCTGACCCCGGATCCCTCGTCGACCACCACCAGCGCGATCCCCGGGCCGCTCACCACGGCCTCCAGCGGCGTCGGCGATGGCGGATCGCGGCGCACCTCGACCACCACGGCGCGCCCCGGCGGCGAAGCGTCGAGCGCGTTGTCGATGAGGTTGAGAAGCACCTGCTTGATCTGGTCGACGTCCACCTCGGCCATCAGTCCGCCGCCTGCGGGCGGCGCCAACGCGAGCGTCACCGCGCGCTGGGAGGCCTTGGCCTGCATCAGCTCCACCGCGCCGGCCGCGACGTCCGCCAGATCCGCTGGCCGGCGCTCCAGACGCACCGGTCGCGCGAAGTCCAGGAAATTGGAGACGAGGCCGTTGAGACGGTCCACCTCGCCACGGATCACCTGCAGGTGACGGTCGCGCCCGCCCGTGGCGCCGCTCGCCTCGGCCAGCAGCTCCGCGCTGTGGAGGATCCCCGTCAGCGGCGTGCGCACGTCGTGCGCCCACTCGGCGGCCATCACCAGCAGCTCCTGCTGCCGAGCGGCGCGCCTGCGCTCCGCCTCCAGTCGCCGCGTGGCCCGCTGATCCTCGAGGATGACCACGTGATAGGTCTGCCCTGGCGCCTCCCCGCGCCAGCGCGACGCGCGCAGCGCGAGCGGGATCGGCCCCTGCGCGGCCGCGCCGGCCAGCCAGCCCTCGCCTTGGGCGCTCCCTTCGTCCGCCTGCGCCAGCAGCCAGGTGAGCAGCGGTACGCCGTCCGTCCCGACCCGCAGCGCGTGCGCCACGCCCTCGGGCTCGGGCAATCCGGCGAGCAGATCCCGCGCCTTGCGGTTGGCGTAGACCATCCCGCCGTCGCCCGTCAGCGTGATGATTCCGCTCTCGACCTGGTCCAGCGTCCGCTCCTGAAATCCCTGCAGGCGCTGCAGCTCGAAGAAAGCCTGCGCGCCGGCCACCTCCTCGGTCAGAATCGTCTGGATCGTGATCAGGAAATGCAGATCCTCGGCGATGGCGGCGCTGCCGGCATACGGCTTGTCCAGCAGCAGGAAGCCCAGCACCTCCTCGCCGCGCTGCAGCGGCAGCACCGTGACGTCCCACGGTCCCGCGTGGTCGACGCACGGCAGCGGCGTCTCCCGCTCGAGCTGCTCGAGCGGATACAGGTACGGCTCACGGTGGCGCTGCAGGCCGCTGCGCAGCAGGAGCCGGGTGGCGCGCTCGACCACTGTGCCATCGAGGGCGTCGGCGCTGCGCAAGGCGAGCCGCCGGCCGCCCGAGCTGGCCAGCAACAGGCCGGCACCGCGCGCCACCAGGAACTCGCGCAGGCTCGCCAGAAGCCGCGCCAGCGCCGCGTCCCAGTTGTGATCGTGACTCAGGTCGCGTCCGATCCGGTAGAGCATGGCTAGCTGCGCGACGCGCGCGCGCAGGGCGCGGTGCGCCCCCGCCAGCTCCGCATGCGCCGCCTCCAGCTCCTCGCCCATGGCCGCGATTCGACGCGTCAAGCGGCGGCGCTCCTCCTCGACGCGGCGGCCCTGCTCCTGGAGGAATTCCAGGACGTTGCGCCCCTGGCGTCCCAGGTTTTGGCGGAGCAGCGCGGCGTCCAGCGCCCGCGCGAGCTCGCAGCGGTCCAGCGGGCGGAAGATCCAGTCGCTGGCACCGGCGCGCAGCGCTTCGGCCACGGCGCGCCCGGGGTTGCCTTCACCGACGGCCAGCACGAGCGCGTCTGGATGCGCCGCCCGCGTGTGCGCCACCCGCGCTCCCGCGGGCTCGGCGCTGCCGTCGAGATCCAGCAGCACGACGGCCGGCGCCGTGTGCACATCGCGCTCGACGGTCACTCCGCATGTGGAGAGCAGAGCGGCAAGAGCCGGATCCCCGGAGATGAGCAGGACGGTCTGAGGGGAAGGCGCCGGCTCGCCGGAGGGCGGCCTGCTGGCGCCGTGACGAACCGGCATGGCGCGTTTCTTACCATGCGGCCGGCAGCGGGTCCAGCGCTTTTGCGGGATTGCGGCGGCGGGCGGAGCCCCCGCCGGTGTCAGCCCTTCGGCGGATCAGCGGACGCGCTGTCCTCGTCGGGTGACTCGTCGTGGGCGGCCAGCAGGGCGTCCATGCCGCGCAGCACCGGAGTCAGGCGGTGGGCGAGCTCCTCGCGGACGCCGCCCGTCTGGTACACGCCGGCGTCCAGACGCTGGCGCACCTGGCGCAAGCGCTCTTCGCGGACCTCGGGCTGCTCGTCCTGAGCGCCACGGCCGGAACGCAGCACATCGTTGATCTCCAGCAGGCGGCGCGCCTCGGGGGAGATCTCGACGCGGTCGGTGCTCGGCGGCGCGGCTTTGCCCGGCGCTGCCTCGGGCGACCTGGCCGGGGCATCCACGGGAACCGCGGGCGTCGCCGCCGCGTCCCCCTTCTGCGCGGAGGTCCGCATCTGGCTGGGTTGCACCGGGCCCTGGCCAGGAATCGGTTGGGTGGCCATGCTCTCCTCCATGCCAGATTGCGTCCGCATGCCGCAGCCCAGTCTAGCGCGCCAGCGCCGGCGCGGCGAGATCCTGCACCCGCCAGGTGAGCTGCTGCAGCCGTCGCGTGCAGTCGCGGATCCGGGCGTCGATCCCGTCCTTGAGCTGCAGGTCGACGTCGTGGATCTCGTGGAGCAGGCGCGCGGTGGGCACGTCGGCGCCCTCGGCCGACGCCGCCGGCAGCTCGGCCAGGCAATCCAGGCGCCGCGACAGATCGGCTCGCTCCTGCGCAAGCCGCTCTAGCAAATCCAGGTCCATCTCGGCAAACGCCATGACTTGGCGCCGCGCGACGGCCAGCACCTGCTGGAGCAGAGCCACCTTCGAGTTCACCGTCCCACCTCGGCCGGGCGAGGGAATCAGCGCGCGGCGTGTCCGCGCGGCTGCCCCGTCCCAGCGTGGTGGTTATCGGCCGGAGGCTCCGCGGCTTGACCCCGGGCTCGCGGGTGCGCCGCTGGGCAGCGTGGCCAGGATCCGGTCGGCGGCATCGGCCCAGCCCGGCCGGGCGCGCAGCGCGGACAGCCCGGCCCGCGCGAGCGCCGGGCACCCCAGCCGCGCCAGCGCGGCCGCGCGCAGGCCCAACAAGCCCGGCTCGACCTCCCCCGCCGGATGGAGCAGGGCCAGACCGCTGCCCAACGTCGAAGCGCCAAGCCACCGGCGCGCCGTCGCCGCCCGTTCCGCTCCTGTGAGCGTTTCGTGCAGCGACCGAGCGCAGGCGGCCGCGGCCGCGCTCCACGGATCGCCGGCGCAGCCGGCGACGCGCTCCAGCTCCGGCAGCAGCGCCGCCCGGTCCGCCGCAGAGGCGTCGAGCAGCACGGCGAGGGCCGCCGGCGTCTGGCCCGCGCGCACCAGCATCTGCGCAATGGTCTGGCGCTGCGCAGCGGATGTCTCCTGCAGCCACGGCCGGGCCAGCGTCAGACCCGCGACCCCGCGCCGCAACAGCGGCTGCAGCGCGAGCCCCGCGCGCGCCGCGGGGCTGGCCGGGAAGCGCTCGCGCACGGCCGTGAAGCAGGCGTGGGCGACGTCCCACTGGCGCAACTCCAGATAGAGCATCCCCAGGTAGGCGCGCAGCGTCACGTGGTCCTCGAAGATGGCGAGGGCCTGCTCGAGGACCAGCACGGCGCGCGCGCGCTGTCCCGACTGATCCAGCGCGTGGGCCAGCGTATGCCAGAGGCTCACCAGGACGGGATGCTCGCGCACGCCGCGCTCCAGCACGTCAACGGCGCGGGCAGGCTCGCCGCGCTGCAGGTAGAGCTGCCCGAGGATGGCGGCGGCGCGCCCCCGAAAGAAGGGCTCGGCCCCCATCGTGAGAAAGCGCTCCAGGGCCGCCTGGGCCTCGTCGCGGCGCCCCACCTCGGCGTACTGCACCGCCAGCTCGTAAAGAGCGCGCGGACTCTGGGGGCTGTGCAGGACCTTCTGCTCGCCCAGGCGGGTGTAGAGCTCCTGCTTGCGCGCCATCACCGCCGCTTCGCGCACCTTGCCGAAATGGTGCACGACGATCGGACGGTGCTCGATGGCGTAGCCGGCGGCACGCAGACTGGCGTCCGTCTCCTCGTGCACCGCGCCCGCGTAGCGCACGCGCAGGTCGCGTGGCACCAGGCGCACCTGCCAGATGCTCACGTAGCCCGCGTACGCGCAGCTGCCAGAATGGCGCCCGTCGTTGGGGATCCAATCCAGGACATCGGTGCGATCGGTGTAGCTGCGTTGCTCGAGCATGTAGGCCGCCGTACGCGGGCCGCGCAGCAGGGCGGCGATCAGCGCGTGGTCCTGCTCCTGGATCAGCTCGTCGGCGTCCAGGATCAGCACCCAATCGCCGGTGGCCGCCTGCAGCGAGGCGTTGCGCGCGGCGCTGAAGTCGTTGGTCCACGGGAAATGGGCCACCACCGCCCCCAGCGAACGGGCAAGCTGCGCCGTATCGTCCTCGCTGCCGGTGTCCACCACGACGATCTCATCGGCCAGCGAGCGCACCGACTCCAGCGCCTGGCCGAGGATGGCGGCCTCGTTGCGCGCGATCATGCACACGGAGAGCCGAGGCCCGCCGCCGCCGTCTTGCGCACTCATGCCGAGTCGAACCCCCAGGCTGCCCATTGCAGCCGATCGAGACCCCCGCGCACTCGCTGTGGGCGCAGGACGCGAGCCTGCGCCGCCGACTGCGGACGGCCGGGCATGCCTGCCGCGGGACCCGTGAGGTAACGCTCTGTGCCTTGCGGCAACAGCACCGCCCGCGCTCCTTCCGCGCGCACCGCCCAGCCCCACAAGGCGTGCACGTGCGACGGGCTGCCGCCGTATTCGTGCACGGTGGCGGGAAAGTCAACGCCCTTGCCGATGGCCACGTAGGCGGCGACGGTGCCGGCTTCCTCCAGCACCAGCACGCGGCTGACGGCCGGATCGAGGTGGACCGCCAGGTCGCCCTCGCTGCGCGCCGCGCGGTAGGGATGCTCCGCGTAGAGATGCAGGATGGCCGCGGCGTCCGCCGCTTCGGCCTGGCGCAGGTGGGCACCGGCCGGCAGCGCAGGCCAGACGGCTGGCTCCAGCCACCCCAGCCGCTCGTGCCCGGCCGGCGCGAAGCCGCGCCCGCGGTAGATCCAGGGACGGTCGGTGAAGAGCACGGCCCAGTCGGCCCCGTCGTCCTTCATCTGTTGCAGCATCCACTCCTGCAGGCGGGAGCTGTGCCCGCGCCCGCGGTGCGCGGGTGCCGTCGCGAAACAGCCCAAGCAGGCCGTCCGCAGCACCCCCGCGGAGGTGACCCAGTCGCGCACCAGCGCCGCGCCGGCGCACACCAGCTGGCCTTCGTGCTCGCCCACGAACAGGCCGGAGAGGTTGGATCTTCCTAGCGCGGTGGGAAACGTCTGCCGCAGGGATGCCTTGGGCGCTACCCCGAACGCGGCGTCCACGAGGGCCAGAACGGCCTCGTAGTCCCGCGCCTGGGCGCGACGCAGCGCGAGGGTGACGGCGGCGACGGACATGCCGGGGAAGGCCCTCTCAAGGCCCGTGCCGCGCCGAAACTGTGGCTCAAGTCCGACCGCCCCCGGCCGATATCCCGGGCACAACGACGACCGCCCCGGGGGGAGACGCCACGGACCGGCAGCGCCCCCTGCGAGCGAAGTTCGGAATCGGACCCTCGCCCACCTTCAAGGAGGAAGACATGGGACTGCGGGTAAACACCAACGTTGCCTCCATCAACGCGCAGCGCAACCTGTACAACACGGGCGTGATGTTGGGCAAGTCGCTGGAGAAGCTCAGCAGCGGCCTGCGCATCAATCGCGCGGGTGACGACGCCGCTGGGCTGGCGATCAGCGAGAGCCTGCGCAGCGATGTCCGGGCCCTCCAGCAGGCGTCCCGCAACGCGAACGACGGCATCTCGATGGTCCAGACTGCAGAAGGCAGCCTGAACGAAGTCAGCAGCATGATGATCCGCCTGCGCGAGCTCTCGGAGCAGGCGGCGAACGGAACGGTCGGATCGGCGGAGCGCGGCTTCCTCGACGACGAGTTCCAGGCGCTGCTGGCTGAAGTGACGCGGATCGGCGCCACCGCCGATTTCAACGGCGCCAAGCTGCTGGACGGCCAGGGCGGGACGATCGACCTGCAGGTCGGCACCGGCAACACGAGCAACGACCGCATCTCGGTCGCCTTCACGACCACGATCAGCGCCTCGGCCCTGGGCCTGACCCCGGGGACGACGGTCAGCCTGACGGGCAGCAACGCCACCAACGCGCTGGCTGCCATCGCCAAGATCGAGACCGCGCTGACCAGCATCTCCAGGACCCGCGCCTCGTTCGGTGCCGTCCAGAACCGTCTGGAGTCGACGGTGCGCAACCTCGGGATCTCGGTGGAGAACCTCACGGCCGCCAACTCGCGGATCCGTGACGTGGATGTGGCCGAGGAGGCCGCCAAGATGACGTCGCTGCAGGTGCTGAACCAGGCGGGCATCTCCGTGCTGGCCCAGGCCAACCTGGTTCCCCAGGCTGCCCTGGCTCTGCTGCGCTAACACGTTGGCTGCGGTCCGACTCCCCCCGGGCCCGCCAGGGCCCGGGGGCCGCCTTCGGCCAGGAGGGACGAGATGAACAGCCTCAGCGTCATGCCCCGCCTCAGCGGTCAGGTGGCGGCCCCCCACCCGACCATCGGCCCCCAAGCCCACGGCGCGTCCGCAGCGGAGGGACCCGCCGCCACCCCCGCGCCGTCGGTGGCGGAGCAGCGTGCCCAGGACGAACGGCCACGTTCGGAAGGCAAGGGCGTGCGGGTCCATTACGACGAAAGCGCCGCGCGCTACGTGTTCGAGATCATCGACGGCACGACCGACCAGGTGATCGAGCAGATCCCGCCCCAGGCGCTCCTGGATGTGGCGGCCCAGCTGGAATCGCTGCGCGGTCTGCTGTTCGATGGCAAGAGCTGAACAGGGCGCAGCGGCGCCTAGGTAGAGCGCGCACGCCGGCTTAGAGCCCAGGAGGAATCACCGTGCCCTCGCCCGTCACATTCGGCGGCCTGGCCAGCGGCCTGGACACCAATCTGATCATCACGAAGCTGATGGAGCTGCGCCGCCAGCCCATCACGACCCTCCAGAACACCAAGACCCAACTGGGCAAGCGCCAGACCATCCTCGACAGCCTCAAGAGCAAGCTGCTGGCGCTGCGCGACAAGGCCAAGGCGCTGGATACGCGCGCCGAGTTCGTGAGCACCACCGCCTCGAGCAGTGACGAGACATCGCTCACGGCCACGGCCACCACCGGCGCTGCCATGAGCAGCTACGAGATCGACGTCGTGCAGCTGGCCACGGCCGAGCGTAGCATCAGCCAGGGCTTCGCGGCCGTCAGTAACAGCGTCGGCGCCGGCACCTTCAAGCTGACCATCGACGGCACCACCACCACCGTCACCCTCGACTTGGGCGCCAGCGCCCTGACCGATCTGCGCGACAAGCTCAACCAGAGCGGCGCCGCGGTGACGGCCTCGATCATCAATGTGGGCGGCACCAACCCCTACCGTCTCGTGGTCACGGGCAAGCAGACGGGGCAGGCCAACGCCATCACCTTCGATGCCAGCGGCCTGAGCGGTGGAACGGTCCCCGCCTTCAGCGAAACCGTGAGCGCGGCCGACGCGGAGCTCGACATCGATGGCATCACCGTCACCAGCGCATCCAACACCATCGCCGGAGCGATCGATGGCGTGACCCTCACGCTCAAGAAGGACACGCTGGATACCGAACCGGTGATCCTCGGCGTTGGCCGCAACGATGCCGCGCTCAAGACCAAGCTGCAGGACTTCGTCAGCGCCTACAACGATGTGGTCAAGCTGATCAACGACCAGTCGGCGAAGGGCAGCACGTTGCAGGGCGACTCGCTGCTGCGCACGGTGCAAAACACGCTGGGTGGCATCACGATCGGCGTCGTCGCAACCGGTGGGGACTTCCGCATCGTGGGCGACGTGGGCCTCAAGCTCGAGAACGATGGCACCCTCAAGATCGACAGCCAAAAGCTAGACGACGCGCTCGGCAAGGACTTCGAGAGCGCCGTCCGGCTGTTCGTGTCCGAGGGCGGCGTCTCGGGCATGGCGGCCCAGATGGATACGGCCATCGGCAGCATCACCGATCTCGCGAGCGGCCTGTTCAAGAACAGCACCGACTCCATGAACGAGCGGATCAAGCAGCTCGATCAGACGATCAATCGGCAGGAGCAGAGCGCCAGCGACTACGAGGAGTACCTCAGGCGCAAGTTCGCCGCGATGGAGAGCATCATCAGCGGGCTGCAGGCCCAGAGCAGCTTCCTGAGCTCCAGGTCGACCACCGGCTAGGCGGCGCGAGTCGGAAGCGATCGGCGCGTCCGCTCGCGGGGACGATGCCGGCAGAAGGACGGGTCGATGTACGCGAACCACGTCGCGATCTACCACGAGACCAACGTGGAGACGCAGTCCCAACAGCGACTGATCGTGCTGCTCTACGAGGGGGCCATCCGCTTCGCCGAGCACGCCGCGCAGGCCATCGCCCAGGGCGACATCCCGCAGCGCGGCATGATGATCAACCGCGCGAGCCGCATCGTCCACGAGCTGCGCAACGCCCTCGACCACGAGGTGGGCGGCGAGCTCGCGGAGCGCCTGGCCGCCCTCTATGACTTCGTCGATCGCCAGCTCGCCCTGGCCAACGTAGGCAACGATGCGAAACCGCTGCGCGCCGCAATTGAGGTCCTGAGCACCCTGCTGGCGGGCTGGCGCAAGGCGATCGACTGCCTCGAGCAAGCACCCCCGCCCCTGCCCGCCGCGGCGCCGGCCTCCATCGCCGAGCACGCGGGGCTGTCGCTGCGCGCATGAGCGCGCACCCCGGCAGCCCGCACGCGCCAGTGCGGCGAGCCGTCGAGCTCACCCAGCGGATGCTGGACTGTGCGCGGGCGGGCGATCTGCCGGCCTGCGCGACGCTCTTGGAGGCCCGTGGCGCGCTCTTGGCCGCTGCGGAGGGCGCCCGCGCGTCGGGCGCGGCACCGGATCCCGCGGACGCCGCGCTGGGAGCCTCCTTGCGCGCGCTGGAGAATGAGCTGCTGGGGATGCTGGTGGTGGGCAAGGCGGAGATCGTCGCCGCGCTGGGCGCGCTGCGGGCACGCCGCGGCAATCCCTGGCGCGAAGCCCACAGCTCGCCCGAGCTGCTCGATCAGCGCGTCTAGCGCTCCCCCGGCGCGGAGTCGTCGGCCAAAGACGGTGGCGCGGCGGGCGTGTCGGGTCCCTTCGGCTTGAGCCGCTCCAGATCCTCCCGCGCCGAGCGCGCCGCCTCCTCCGTGACGCGGCGGATCGTCTGGTAGATCTCGTAGCGGTGGACAGGGATCTCCCGCGGCGCGTCGATTCCCAGTTGCACCTGGTCGCCGTGGACGTCGAGCACGACGATCGTGATCGAGTCGCCGATCATGATCTTCTCGTTGCGCTTGCGACTCAGGACGAGCACCACGACCTCCCTGTCGCGGGTGCGCGGGGGCTGGGGCTAGCGTGCGGCGGCCGGCGCGGCGGCGAGGCTCGGCTCGAACCGGCCGCTGGCGGCGGCGAACAGCACCGGGTCCACGGGCACGCGGAACTCCAGGTCGGGGCGGTCGAGCACCACCTGGCGCCCGAGGCGCTTGTGCGCGTTGATCAGGATGGGCGCGCGCAGGTTGCCCGTGACCTGCGTGCCACCGGGCGCGATGGTCGTCACGATCAGGATCGCGGCGTCCTCGACGGTGTCGAGTGTGATCTCGGCGACCTCCTCCGCCGCGACTGCGATGCGGTAGTCGGCACGGAAGACCCCGGGATCGGCCACCGGCACGCCGAACGACGGGTCGTCGACGCACTGCAGCCAGCCAAGCGGCGCGCCACCCTCCAGCTCGAGCACCACGAAGCGCTTGCGCTGCGGCAAGCCGATCAGGCCCGACGGCAGCGTGATCAGCACAGCCGGATCGATCTCCAGTGTTCCAAAGCGCAGCGTCTCGATGCGCATGGCGTCCTTTCGCTCTAGAAGCGCCGCCTAGAGGTAGCTGGCCAGGGACAGGTTGAAGATGCGCGAGCTGGCGGCCAGCGCCGCTTGATAGGCGGCCTCCGCGAACGACGCATTCGTGGCAGCGTCCACCAGATCGGCGTCCTCAATGGAGCTGCGGCGCAGCTGCAGCGACTCGTTGCGGGCGCGCAGCAGCTGGCCGGCGTTCGCCACGAGGTTCTGATGCGCGCCGATCGACACATCCTGACGCAACAACCCGGCGTGCACGTCCTCGATCTCGGCGAGCGTCTGCCGGAGAGCGGACACGTCGCCGGATTGCAGCGCGGCGATCACGTCCGCGAACGCTCCGAACAGGCGCGTGGGGGTCGCGTTGCCCACCACGCCCAGGGCATCCGCCGTGGTGTCGCCGCTGGGGCTGGACACCTGGAACGGTTTGGCCTGGGCGTAGACCAGGCGCACCGCGCCGCGGTCGATCTGCAGGTCCATGTCGGGATTCAGCGCCCGGATGGCGTTGCGCGCATCGCCCAGGTTGGCCGCTGCGCTCAGATCGACGTCGGTTGCGACGCCACCGATGATGATGCGCAGCGTCCCGAGCGACTTGCCGTCCAGCGCCCGCATCTGCGCCCAGGGGGTGGCCAGCGTGAGCGCGGCGCGGACGTCGCGCCCGACCAGCGCTCCGCTGGATGTGGTGCCCAGCAGCCCCAGTTGCTGGGCAGCGCTGCCTCCCGCCACCTCGGCCACCGTGAGCGACCCGCTGCCCTCCAGCGTAATCCCGGTCTCATCGTCGGAGATGCGGGCCGTCACGGCCAGGCCGGAGCCGTTGAAGGCGTCCAGCACGTCCTGCACCGTGGCCGCTCCGCTCAAGTTGATGTCGGCGCCAGCGCCCAGGCCGTCGGTAACGTGGAGGGAGCCTCCGGAGAACCCCGCACCGCCGCCCATCGAAGTCAGGAGCGTCGTGCCGGCCAGCCGCGGCCGCAGGTCGACGCTGCCCGACAGCGCCGCGTGGTCGCTGCCCAGCAGCGCGCTGCCCGGCAGGTTTGCCATCACGCGCAGCGTCGGTCCGATCTGGACCATCTGGACGCCGTCGTCCCCGGCGTAGGTCACCTGACCGCCCTGCAGCACGAATGGTGCGTTGCGGGTGCGGAAGCCGCCGAACAGGTAGCCGCCCTCGACGGTCTGGTTGACGATCGCCAGCACCTGGTCGCGCAGCTGCGCCGCCTCTCCGGCGGCCGCCGAGCGCGTCTGATCGTTGGCCACCGGTCCCGTCTGGCGCAGCACCAGCTCGCGCAGACCACTGACGGCGTCGGCCATCTGCTGCAGGGCGCTGTCCGTGGCATCGAGGAAGGTCGTCGCGCTGGACGCGTTGCGCAGGTACTGGTCGTTGCTCGAGGTGAGGATGCGGTAGCGCTGCGCGGCACCGACGCCGCGCGGATCGTCGGCGAAGCTGTTGATCCGCCGCTGGGAGGAGAGCTGCAGCCGGTACTCGGTCAGACGGCTGAGCGCCTGGCCGATGTCGAAGACCGCCTGCTGCGCCAATTGGGACTGCGTGATCCGCATCGGTTCTCTCGCCTGCCTGCGCCGCGGGGCGCCGTCAGATCATCTGGTTGATGATCGTGTCGAGCATCTCGTTGACGGCGCTGATCACGCGCGCGTTGGCCTCGAAGGACTTCTGGAAGCGGATGAGGTCGGCCGTCTCCTCATCGATGCTCACGCCACGCACGCTCTCCAGCCGGCTCGAGACGCCCTGGACGATGTTGCGTTGCGCGTCCGCCAGCGTCGAGAATGTGCTGCGCTGCGACGCCAGGTCCACCAACACCTTGTTGTACCGCTCGTGGAGGGAGAGGCCATCCGAAGCGTCCGCCACATCGCCCAGCTGGGCGATTTCCAGGGCGATGGAGTTGTCTCCCGGCTCGCCGCTGCGTCCGGTGGCGATCAGGGAAGCGTCGTCGGCCACCTCCTTGCGCACCGCGATGTCCCCCGCACCCGTGCCCTCGAAGAGGTCCACGCCTGCCCCGCCGGGCACGCGGCCCTGGCGCTGCAGTGCGTTCACGCCGCTGATCAGCCGCTGCGCCAGGTCGTCGAGCCCCTGCTGCATCCGTGCCAGACCATCGTTGTGCACGCGCAGCAGGCCCGCGATCTCCCCTTGCACGGTGGTCACGGGCTGGCCCTCGGCGCTCCCGACGCGCACTCCGAGCGTGGTGCTCCCGTTGGACTCGATCGTGGAGACCAGCCGTAGTGGCGTGACCTGGTCGCGCGTCACGACGGTGCGGCCCTCCATCACGACGTCGACGGAGCCGTCACCGCGCGGGAGCACCCGCAGGCGCATCTGCTGGGAGAGTTCGGCGATGACCTGGTCGCGCTGGTCGAGCAGGTCGTTGGGGGGCGAGCCCGCGGAGCTCTGCTCGAGGATGCGCTGGTTGAAGACGCCGACCTGGGTGAGCAGGCGGTTGACGTCGTTGACTTTCCCGGCCACCGCGTCGCGCGTCTGCTGGATGACCTGCTTGAGCCCGGTATCGACCTCACGCAGCTGCAGCGCGAGCGCGTCCGCCGCGTTCACCACCGACTGTTTAGCGGCGGCGTCCACGGGCGGGGTCGAGAGGTCAGACCAGGCGTTGAAGAAGGCCGACATCGCGCCGCCGATGCGGTCGTCCTGCACCGACCCCATGATCTCCTCCACCGAGGAGAGCGAGCCATTGATGGCAGAGTAGGTGCCCAGCGCCGAGGTCTGCTCCAGGAGCTGGCGTTGCAGGAAGTCGTCGGTGACGCGGTTCACGCCCGTGATCTCGACGCCGCGCCCCAGCGATCCCACGAGCGTGCGCAACGGATGGGCGGCGGAGATCTGCAGGCGCTGCCGCGAGTACCCCGGCGTGTTGGCGTTGGCGATGTTGTGGTTGAGCAGACCCGTGGCCAACCCGCTGGCGAACATGCCGCTGATGCCCACGTCCATGATCTCGAACAGGCTGGCTCCCAGCACGCTAGGCCCTCCCGTCGATGGCGCCCCGGGCGGCGGGGCGCGTCGCCGCACCGCTGCAATCGTAGTGGCCTGCTGCACCGGTCTCCCCCAGCACCAGGCGCTGCTGCTCGGCGAGCAGGTCCAGGGAGAAGCGGGCGAGCAGGTGATTCTGCGTGTTCGCCCGGTAGAGCCGCCCACCCACCTCGGACAGCCGGCGCAGAGCGGCCTCCAAGCGGACCCGCTGAGGGTTTTCGGCCCCCGGCGCCAGCTGCTGAAGCTCGATCTCGTGGGGCGGGCGGCCCAGTCCGGCCGCTATCTCCTGCAGCGCGGCCTGCCGCCGCGCCGCGACTTCCCGCGCCCGCAGCACGCGGGCGGCGATCGCCTCGGCGACCGTGGCCAGCCGCCGGACGTCCTGGCGCACCATGTAGCGGCGCTGCCGGTGAGCCAGGCGCAACAAGCCGGCGAAGGCGCGGGTCTCGTCCTCGGTGGCGGCCAGCAGCGCGTCCAGCGCCAAAGGCGACGGGGCTACCATGGCGCATCCGCTCCGGGCGCGTCCTGGTCTGGGTCCGGGTCGGGCGCAAGCGCGAGCGCAGCCGCCGACAGCGCCGGCGCGCCCACCGCGGGGGCGGGCGCCAGCGCGGGGCTGCGCCCCGCGGCATCCAGGACCAACGACCGCCGTCCTGCGTCGTGCGCGGCGGCCAGCGCCACGCGTAGCTGCTGCGCGGCAGCGGGCTGGCCGGCCAGCTGCTGCTCGATGAGCGGTGCCAGACCCAGCCCGCCCGCGCGGGCCATCCCGGCGGAGAGATCCTCGTCGCGCAATTGCTCGTACATGCGCAGCTCGTTGCTATTGCCAAACAGCGCGCCGCGCGGAACGGTCTGACGCATGGCCGACAGCAGCAGGTTCAGCAGCAGCCCCTCGAAGTCCTGGGCTGCGGCGTGCAGGCGCGGGTCCACCGGCGCCGGCGGCCCGCCGCGCACCTCTGCATTCGCCGCGGCGCCCACGGCGCGGACCGCGGAGGGCCCGGGGCCTGGGGCGGCGCCGGGCGCGCCCGCCGGCAAGCACAGGCCGTGCATCGGCGGCGGGCTCACAGCACCACCAGCTCCGCCTGCAGCGCGCCACTGGCGCGCAGCGCCTCGAGAATCGCGATGATGTCGCGCGGTGTAGCGCCCATCTCGTTGAGCACGTTGACCACGTCGTTGATCGTGGTCGAGGCCCCTACCCGCATGACGTGCGCCGCGCCCTCCTCCACGGAGGTCTGCACGTCGGGCACCACGACCGTCTTGCCGCTCTCATTGAACGAGTTGGGCTGGCTCACACCGTACTGCGTGCGGATCTCGATGCTGAGGCTGCCGTGGGCCAGCGCAGCCTCGCCCAGGGTGACGCCGGCACCCACGACGATCGTCCCGGTTTTCTCGTTGATCACGACGCGGGCGCGCGCGTCGGGTTCGGCGCGCAGCTCCCCCACCTCGGCCAGGAACGCCACCGGGTTCGCGGCGTAGGCCACGGGCACGTTCAGCTGCACGGTGCCCGCGTCCTGGGCCAGCGCTGCGCCGGTGAACCGGCCGTTCACGCACTCGGCGATGCGCTGGGCGGTGTTGAGGTCGGGGTGGTGCAGCGCCAGGCGAACCATCCCGGCCAAGATCTCGTAGCCGAGCGCCCGCCGGGCGACCCGTCCCCCGGAGGGGACCTGGCCGGCGGTGCTGTGGTTCTTCTGGATGCGGTTGTTGGCGCCCCCCTCGGCGTTGTAGCCGCCGATGGAGACCGCTCCCTGCGCCACGACGTAGACATCCCCGTCGGGCCCACGCATCGGAGTCATGAGCAGGGTACCGCCCTGCAGGCTGCTGGCGTCGCCGATGGAGGCCACCGCCACGTCCACGGCGGTCTCCTCGTTGACGCCCGGCCAGAGATCGCAGGTCACGATCACCGCTGCCACATTGCGCGCGCGCAGCCGCGCCGGGTCCACGGTAAGCCCCAGCTGCTCGAGCATCGCCGCCAGGCTCTGGCTGGTGAACTGCGACCCCCCACCGTCGCCCGTCCCCGAGAGGCCCACCACTAGACCGTAGCCCACCAGCGGCAGCGGGCGGTCCCCCTGGAACGCGGCGATGTCCTTGATGCGGTCGGCGAGCGCCACGCCGGCGGCGGACGCCAGCAAGAGCGACGCGCCGGCCAGCACAAAGGCCGCTCGCATCTTGAGCGTGCGGGTCAACGTCGTCCTCCTAGAAGACCCAGTTCACGATGCGCGTGAACAGGCCGGGCTCGTGGGCGTTGGTAATGGGCCCGCGGCCGCTATAGTGGATCTGCGCGTCGGCCACGTAGGTCGAGGCGATCGTGTTGTCGGCGCGGAGGTCCCGGGTGCGGATCAGCCCGGTGAGGCTGATCAGCTGCTTCTCGTTGTTGACCTCCACCAGCCGCGTGCCCTCGATGCGCAGCAGGCCGTTGGAGAGCGCCTCGACCACCCGGGCGCTGATGCGCGCGCTGAGGCTGCCCCCGCGCGTGCTCTTGCCGTCGGCCTTGTACTTGTTCTCGCTGTCCAGCCCCCACTTCGGCACCAGGTCGAGCAGCCCGAGGCCAGGACCGCCCGATACCTCGGTCTTGTTGTTGGTATCGGTGGTGGCGCGCGTGTCGGCCGTCGCCGACTCCTCGATGACGATCGTGACGATGTCCCCGACCTCGACGGCCTTGACGTCGTGGAAGAGTCCGCGCCCAGTGCCCAGGTCGATGAGCGGCTGCACGGCGCGCGCGGCGGCGGGCAGCGCCGCGACGGCGCAGGCCAGAGCCAGCAGCGCGGTGCACGCGGGCGCGCGGTGGCGGAGCGAGAGTTTGGTGGTGGCGCTCACGGCAATTCTCCTGGTGCAGCGTCCGACGTGCCCGCCGCTGGGTTGGGCCCGCTGTGGGCGCGGGCCAGCTCGCAGGCAGCGGGCAGGGGATCTCCCACTCGGCCCGGGCCCGTCACCTGCACGCGGGCGAGCTTGCGGTTGAAGGGACTCTCGACCCATACCCAGTCGCCCAACGCGCCGCTCTCCCGCGCGGTGGCGTGCACGACTACGAGCAACGCGCCGCGCCAGACTACCCACTCGAGCGGCGCGCCACGCACGACCAGCGGCGTGCGCCGCAGGCTACCCGACTGCAGCACCTCGCCTGCCGCGACGGCGTGCGCCGTCGTGATGCCGGGCGCATGCGGCGGGCGCAGCGCCTGCTCCCAGAGCGCGGGGCGGTCGATCCACAGGGTGTCGAGGACGACATCGCTGGGCGAAAGCGCCGTGCCGGCCGGCAGCGAGCGGGCCGCGGTGCAGACCACCGCGCGCAGCTCCCGCACCACGCCGACGTGGGCGGCCACGAGCATCGCGCCACCGCGCAGGAACTCCACGCGCACGCTGCCCGGCCCCACCAGCGGGGCGTCGCCCTGCAGTCGGGCGCAGAGCTTGCCGGCCACAGCCACGAGGCTGGGCATCGAGGTGACCTGGAAGCGTTGGCCGAGCGCGCCGGCGGGCAGCGGCAGGGCGTCGAGCAGCTCGTGAAGGCTCCCCGTCAAGGCGCCGTCGTCGGCCAAGGCTGCGTCATTGCGCACGCGGCAGCTCGCGGCGCCGCGCACCGCGGGTGGCGACGCGACCGCGCCCAGCGCGAGCGTCCGCCGCACGCGCGCCTGGGAGATCTCCATGCTCTGGCCGGCGGGCGGGGCCGGGGCGATCGCGAGCTGCGCCCAGGCCGCGGGCAGGCGTTCCTCCACCAGGTCGGTCAGCCGCACATCCGGCCCCTGGACGACCGCCTGCGCGCGCAGCGTGATCTGCGCCGGCGCGCCGGGCGCGGCCCCCTGCGCCGGTGCGCGCGAGGTTCCCCCCGCGACCGCGAGCACCAGCACCAGCCCTTGCAGCGTACGCACCGGCTACCTCCGGATCCCGTTCACGGTGGAGAGCATCTCGTCGGCGACCTGGATCGCCTTGCTGTTGAGCTCGTAGGCGCGCTGCGCGGTGATCATGTCCACGAGCTCCACCACCACCTGCACGTTGCTCCTCTCCAGGAAGCCCTGGGTCGTCTCGCCGTACCCAACGGTCCCCGGCTGCCCCAAGAGCGGCGGGCCACTGTTGGCGGACGAGCGCATCAGGTTGCCGCCCTCCTGGCGCATCCCAGCCGGGTTGGCGAAGCGCGCCAGCTCCAGCTGGCCGATGGCTTGGGGGGTGTCGTTCTGGCCGGCCAGCAGCACGCTCACCGTCCCGTCACGCGCCAGCGAGACCTCGACCGCGTCTTGCGGGATGGTCATCGCCGGCTCCAAGCGGTATCCGGCGCTGGTGACGAGGTTACGGTCGGCGTCGACCTTGAAGCTGCCATCGCGGGAATAGGCGATGCTGCCGTCGGGCATACGGATCTGGAAGAAGCCATCGCCCTCGATGGCGAAGTCCGTCGGATTGCCCGTCTGCTCCACCGTTCCCTCGCCCAGCGAACGGGTGGAGGCCGCCAGCCGCACCCCATGCCCCACCTCCATGCGCACCGGCTCGACGCTGCCGTCGGCCCGCGTGCCGCCCGCGGGCAGGACATCCTCGTAGAGCAGGTCCTGGAACTCCACGCGGCTGGCCTTGAACCCCGCCGTGTTCGCATTGGCGAGGTTGTTGGCGATCGTGTCGATGCGCGTCTGCTGGGCGCGCATCCCGCTGGCGGCCGTGGACATCGCACGGAGCATGCTCGACTCCCCCTTGCGGCAGGCCGCTAGCGGACGCGGCCCACCTGGTTGATGGCGCGGCTCAACGAGTCGTCGGTCGTGACCAGCAGTCGCTGGCCGGCTTCGAAGACGCGCTGCGCCATGATCAATGAGATCAGCTCGTGGACCGGATTTGCGTTGCTGCGCTCGAGGAAACCCTGGGCGACTTGCGCCTGGGCCGGCGGGAGGTCCTGGGGCGCCTCGCCATCGGGGAGCGCCAACAAACTGTCTCCCACCGGACGGACGTGGGTGGGATCCGGGAAGCGCACCACCCGCAGCCGGTCGACCGCGGCGCCGTTGACGCTGACCGTCCCGTCGCTCGCGATGGCCACGCTGCCGGGCGCAAGCTGGATCGGGCCGCCCCCACCCACCAGGGGATGCCCCTGCGCGTCCACCAGCGTGCCCTGCGCGTCGAGGCGGAAGGTGCCCGCGCGCGTGTAGCGCTCGGCCGAGCCGACGCGCACGACGAAGAACCCGTCGCCCGACACAGCCAGGTCCAGGGGGTTGCCGGTCTGCTCGAGCGCCCCCTGGCGCAGATCCACGCGCGTCAACAGTGCTGGGCCGTCGCTGCGGCGTGGCGCTGGCCGCCGGGCCAGCGCCCCGGCGGGCGTCGCGCCGCCCGTGGCGGCCGCCAGCGCCTCGGCCGGCGTGGGCGACCTCGCCGGCACCGCAGTCGTGGGCGCGGGCAGCTCCTCGTACGAAGCGATCAGGCGCTTGAACCCGGTGGTGGCGGCGTTGGCGAGGTTGTTGGCGATGACCTCGAGCCGGGCCTCTTGGGCCAGCATTCCGGTCTTGGAGACTTGCAATGAACGCAGCACGGTCGTCCTCCTACGACCGGCAGCCATCGGCAACTGATGTGCCATGGGCTCAGCGAACGGACTTCGCTGCCGCGCAACGCGTTGCAGGCGCGCGTAGGGCGCAGCGGGAGCCTTGGGCGGCAGCCCGCGCCGCGCCGGGGGAAGGGATTGCCGCCGCCCGCGCCCTCAGCCCGTGAGCTGTGGCTCCAGCGGGACTTCGCACGCCGGGAGCTCGGCGGGCAGCGTGAACCAGAACGTGGCGCCCTCGCCGGCGGCGCTGCGGACCCCCGAGCGGCCGCCGTGCGCCTCGACGATCTTGCGCACGATCAACAGCCCCAGCCCCAGCCCTTCCGGAGCATCGGGCCCCTCCTTGAGCCGGACGTAGCGCTCGAAGATCTCCTGGTGCTTCTCCGGCGGCACGCCGATGCCTTCGTCCTGCACCTCGACCAGCAGCTCGTTGCCCTCCAGCCGCGCCCGGACGTCGATGCGGCCGTGCAGGCGGTTGTACTTCACGGCGTTGCTGAGGAGGTTCTGGAGCACCTGCTTGATGCGGCTGCCGTCGCACACCACCTGCGCTCCATCCAGCGGCGGCGCGATCCGCAGGTGCGTCGTGAGTCCCCGGTCACGCGCCAGGAGCGCCACGTCGTGCAGCGACGCGCACAGCAGCATGCGCAGGTCGGTCGGCCGGCGGTCGAGCACGATGCAGCCCGCGTCGAGCTTCGACATGTCGAGGAAATCGTCCAGCAGCCGGCTCACGTCCCACACCTTCTCCTGGACGCTGCACAGGAACTCCTCCTGGTGCGGCGTCAGCGCGCCCGCCTTCTCCTTGAGCAACAGCGACAGGTAACCCTGGATCACGCTCAACGGGCTGCGCAGGTCGTGGGCGATCATGGAATGGAAGTCGGCTTTCAGGCGCTCGGTCTCGCGGCGCTCGGTGACGTCCTGCAGGACCAGCACGGTCAGCAGCCCCTGTCCAGCGGCGCGCGTGACCCGGGCGCACCGCACCGCCAGCAGGCGCGGTTGCCCGTCGATCTCCACCTCGATCTCGTCGGTGAACGGCTCGGCCGTAGCCAGCAGCCGGTCCGCCAGGGCCTGGGGGAAGCGCAGCGTGGAGAGGATCTGACGCATGCTGCGCAGGCGCAGGATGTCCTGGTCCAGGCGCAGCAGGCTCAGCGCGGCCCGGTTGGCAAGCTGCGCCACCCCGTCGCGGTCGACCAGGATCACGCCGTCGGAGAGTCCCTCCAGCACGGCCATGAGCTGCTGATGCTGATCCTCGATCTGGCCACGCAGCCGTTGCGCGCGCAGCAGCGACTGTAGCCGGCCGTCGAGCTCCTCGGGGGAGATACGCTTGCTCAGGTACTCGTCAGCCCCTGCCCTCAGCCCCTCCACGCGGCTGCTGAGGGCGTCGTCGTTGCTGAGCAGGACGACCGGCAGCCCGCTCGTCTGCGGGTACTTCTTGAGCAGGCGGCACAGGGCGTAGCCGTCCATGCCCGGTAGGTGCTTCTCGAGCAGCACGGCATCGACCGGCTCGGCCAGGACGAACTGCAGACCCTTGCGCGGATCGTGGGCTACGTCCACGCGGTATCCCAGCCGCTCCAGGAGCTGCTGGAATTGGCGGCAGAACGTCACCGAGTCGTCGATGACCAGCAGGCGACCGCTATAGCGCTCGCGGGTATGCGCCACGGACCCCTCCCCAGAGACTGTTCGGCCACCAGGGGATCGGCACGAGGCGCCGGATCTTGACAGCGGGAAGGGCCAGGGCGGTCGCCCGGGCCCGGCGCCGGCCCGCGTCTAGGCCAGCAGGTTGGTGATGTAGCTCTCCAGGTTGTGGAGGCTCTCGGCGTCGATCGTGGTGAAGAAGACCGCGACCTCGTAGGCCTCCACGGACTCGTCCGGCTGCTCGGGGAGGGTACGCACCACAATCCCCTCGCAGGAGATCGGGCGTGTGACGTCGGGATCGTCGCGTTCGGTGGGCACTTCCAGGCGCAGCGCCAGCTTGGTCATCGGCTCGATGAAGCGGCTGCTCTTGAAGTAGACCCCGGAGCTGCTCACGTTGAGGGTCTCCAGGTCGTCCACAGAGCCGCCCGATCCGGGCAAGCGCAGGTGCACGTTCAGATTGAGACGGGCGCTGACGCGCTCGGCCCTGCGACGCTCCAGTCCCACGGGCTTGGTCATGGCCGCAACTCCATGCTACGGAAGAACCTATCCCCTGGCAGGCGGCTCCACCCCGCCCAGCCATACCCGGCCGCTGGCCACGTCAACGTGCTCCAGCAAGACGCGCACCCGTTGGCCCATGTGCCAGGTGCGGCCGGTCCGCTGTCCCATGAGCAGCTGGCGCCGGGCATCGAACGTATACCAGTCGCCCGCCAGGTGTTCAACTGCCACGAACCCGTCCAAGCCCGTGCCGTCGATCTCCACGAACAGCCCGCTGCCCACGACGCTCACGATCATGCCGTCGAGCACCTCCCCCTCCCGGCCGCGCAAGGCATCGGCGGCGCAGATGTCGGCGGCCGCCCGCTCCACCCCCATGGCCCGCCGCTCCTGCTCGCTGCAGTGGTCCGCGAGCCGCCGGGCCTCCTCGTGGTCGGCGGCCACGCTCGGCCGCTCCCGGCCCAGCGCGGCGGCGGCGTGCAGGGCGTCGTCCACCCATCCCCCGCGGCCGGCGCGCGCCACCAGCCGGTGCACCCAGCGCTGGTTGTGCAGGTCCGGGTAGCGGCGGATAGGTGACGTGAAATGGGTGTACTCCTCGAAGGCGAGCCCGAAGTGACGGTTCCAGCCGGCGCGGTAACGGGCCTTCATGAGCGAGCGCAGCGTGAGCAGGCTCACCAGCGAGGCCAGCGGGCTGCCCTGCACCTGCGCCAGCAGCTGACCGTAGTCGTGCCCGGAGATTGGCTCGCGGGGCTTCCAGCGCACGCCCAGGACCTTGAGGATCTCCACCAGTTCGGCCACCTTCAGCTCGTCGGGCTCCTCGTGCACCCGCCAGAGCAGCGGAAGCTCCGCGGCGTGCAGCGCCTGCGCGACGGCCCGGTTTGCCTCCAGCATGAACTCCTCGATGATCCAGTGCGTGCGCAGCTGCGGCCGCCACGCCACCTGCGCAACGTGTCCGTCGACATCGAAGGTGAAGGTGCGCTCGGGCCGCTCCACGAACAGGCTTCCTACGTCGCGGCGGCGCTCTCGCAGCAGGGTCGCCAGCTCGAGCATCTCGCAGAGCGCCGACCGCAGCTCCTCGGACGTGGCGCCGTCGACGCGCTCCGGCGGCGGCGGCGCGCCGTTTTCCATCAGCTCCTCGGCCTGCTCGTACGCCAAGGAGGCCCGGCTGCGGATCCAAGTGAGCCCCAGGTCGAAGCCGCGGCGCCGTCCCGAGCCGTCGTAGCGGATCGTCACGCTCGCCGCGCGGCGGGCCACTCCGTGGTGCAGGCTGCACTCGCCGCTGGAAAGCTCCGCGGGCAGCATGGGGAGCACCCCGCCGGGTGGATAGACGCTCGTGGCGCGCGCGAGAGCCTCCTGGTCGAGCGCGCTGTCGCGCGGCACGTAGCTGGCGACGTCGGCGATGTGCACGCCGAGCACGAAGCCCGCCCCGTCGGGCAGACGCGCGATCGAGACGGCGTCGTCGTGGTCCTTGGCATCGAGCGGATCGATGGTGAAGACGACCTCGGCGCCCAGATCGCGCCGCGCTGGCGCCGGGTCCAAGGTCGCGCGGGCTTCCTCGCGGGCTCGCGCCGAGAACTCCTGCGGCCATCCGCTGCGGCCGATCAGCCGCGCCATGGCGGCGCGGGGGTGATCGGCGGCGCCCAGCAGCGTCACTGCCGGCGCAGTCGGACGCGTGGTCGCCGGATCGAACGCGGGGAGCTGCGCCCGTGCGAGCAGCCCATCACCGGCGGCCGGCACTGCGGCATCCTCATCGACGAACACGCCACCGGAGAGCCCGGGGACGCGCGTGTCGGGGATGAGCATCCAGCGCGGCCCGGCGCGCCGCAGCTCGCCGAACACGGTGCGCGGTCCGGCCAAGAGCACGCGCTGGATCTGCGCGACCCGCACGCCGTGCACGCGCAGGCGGCGAACGCGCACCCGGTCCCCGGGCACGACCTCGGCGCTCTCGCCCTCGGCCAGGGGCATCCGCTCGCCCACGTCCAGCAAGACGTGCGTGGCGAGCTCACCGACTCCCGCCACGGTGCCTTCGAGCACGGGAGCCGTCGTCAGCGTCTGCACGCGCCGGCGCGGCAGGAGCGCGATGCGACCATCGCGGGCCATGCCGAGCACGTGCGCGCGAAACTGCCGGTAACGGGATCCGGGCACGCGCAACGCCCGCTGCAGCTCCTTGACCTTGAAACTACGATGCGGATGCGCGCTGAGGTAGCTCTTGACCTCCAGCTCCCAATCACTCAAGGACGTGGGCCCTCACCAGGGGCTGGATCACTTGCCCTTCTTCTTGTGACGGTTCTTGCGCAGGCGCTTCTTGCGCTTGTGGGTGGCGATCTTCTTGCGCTTGCGCTTGCGGCCGCAGGGCATGTGCGAACTCCTTCAGTCGGGCGGGCCGAGCCGACCCGTCTTGGATGGCACCGCGCGGGTTGAGCGCGCGGGGCGCATGGATGTGGATCCGTGACCAGGCGCGCGGCCAGAGCCGCCGCGCTCACGAGCCCGCGCCGCTTCCGCTTCCACTTTCGGCGTGGGCTCTGCCTGCGCGCGGGCCAGCCGCGGCGCGGGCCGCGTTGCTGTCCACGAGCATCTTAAGCTCGTTGGACGATTTGAAGTAGGGGACCAGCTTGGAAGGAACGTCGACCCCGTCGCCCGTTCTCGGGTTGCGCGCCTTGCGCGACCTCCGCTCCTTGACCTTGAAGCTCCCGAAGCCGCGCAGCTCCACCTTGTCCCCTTCGCACAGCGCCTTGCAGATGTTCTCGAGGATCAGGTCGACCACGACCCCCGTGTCCTTCTTCGAGAGGCCAGTGCCTTCGGCGATCACTTCGACCAGGTCGGCCTTGGTCATGCGAAAACCCCTTCCGGCCAGGCGTCGTCCCCACTCCCGGGGCGGCGAGGAGGGCCCCGCCGCTCCTCCTTCGCGAGGCAAACCCGTCCCTAGATAGCAGCGGGGCGTGGGCAAGTCAATGCAAAAATGGACGTTGGCTGATTCGGATGGCTCCCCTGCCTACCTCTACCCCACCGCGTCGATGACCCCGACGATCATGCTGCGGACCGGTCCGCTCTTGCCCAACAGTCCACGGGCGGCAGCCCCGTCGTCCACCAGCAGGACGCGCTCGCCGACACCGACCCCGATGCGGTCGATGGCGATCAGCGCGGGCCCACCCGCCAGGCCGCCGACCGGCTCGGGTTGGACGACCAGCAGGTGGTACCCCTCCAGGTCCGGGTGCTTGAGGGTGGCGACCACCTGGCCCACCACGCGGGCGACCTTCACGGCATCTCCCCTCCCTGGCGCACCCTCCAGACAAGCGCAGCGGCCTGTGGCGTGCCGGCGGCCGCGGCATCCTGCGCCCGCACGGCGGCCACGGGGCGCCCCGCAGCCTCGCGCGATGCGTTGTCCGTGGCCCCGGTCAGCGCCACCATGCCCAGCTCGTCCACGATTCCCACGCACGCAGCGTCGATGGGGCAGAAGGGCTGCGGCAACGAATTGGCGGCCTCGCGCCCACGTACGAAGAACACCAGCTCGCCCCGCCCCGCCCGCACCACGTCGGCGGCGATCACGTGCGGTCCGCGCGGCTCCAGGTCGAACGTGAGCGGCTGTAGGATCAAGAGGCGCAGTCCGCGCAGGCTCTCCACCTTGCGCGTGGCCACGCAGGTCCCCAGCACGCGCGCCAGCTGCACCTCACTCCTCCTGCGGCAGGGTCCACACTCCGCCGGGGGCGGACGCCTGCCCCGGACCCTGGGCCAGGTACCAGGCCAGATCGGGGTGGGGCTGCGGGATGACCTCGCAGTGCACGAGCAGCGCCGCGTGCTGTACCGCGACACATCCCGCGTCGACGGCCGCCTGCGCGTCGGGCAGCGCTCCGGTGACGAAGTAGATGGCCTTGCCCCCAATCCCCGCGGCCAACCGGATCGAGAGCAGCCGCACGCCCGCCGCCTTGAGCGATGCGTCGGCAGCACGCAACGCTGCCGCCACCGTGGCGGTCTCGACGATCCCCAGGGACTCGAGCACGCCCTGCCCCAGCGGCCGCAACAACGCAGCAGCCACCTCGTCGTGCAGGCGCGGGATGAAGAGCGCGTCCTCCAGCCAGTCGCCCGCCACGTGCAGGCCCGCCGCCATCGCGGCCTCCACATCGGCGACGCCGCCGCGCAGGCCCACCAGCAGCTTGCCCGGCGAAACGGGCGCGCACAGTAGCAGGTGCACGCGCGCGGTCTTGAGCATGGCGTCGGCGACAACCGTTCCCCGCGCCATGCTCCGACACTCGATCAGCCCCAGCGCGGTACGCCCGTCCATGCTCCCCCGGTCGCCGACGGCAGGTGGCTCCCGCCGCGGCTCAGACGATGCGGAATTCGCCCACCAACGTGCAGCGCCGGCGCCGCGAGAAGGAGCGGGCATCGGTCATCCCCTCCCCCGTCGGCGTCGCGATGGTGAAGCTCGTGGGGCCCTCGCCGCCCTGGCCCAGCCCGGCGATGTTCGGGCCGTTCTTCACGAAGATCGACGCGTCGCACTTGCGCGCCATGGCGCTGAGACGGTCCACACGCTTGCTGTGCATGATGAACGTGTGCCGGTTGCCCCCCTCCATGGCCACGGCCAGATCCATGGCCGTCTCAGCGTCCGGCGCCGAGGTGACGGGCAGGACCGGCATCATCTGCTCGGTCCACAGCAACGGATGATCGTTGTCGACCGGCACGATCGCCAGCCGGCAGCTGTCGGTCGCCTGGATGCCGAGCTTGGCCAGGATTACGCGGGCGTTCTTGCCCACGTACTGCCGGTCGATGCGGGCGCGCTGCCGTGGTCCCGCCATCTCCTCGAAGATTACCTTGGAGAGCAGGGGGATCTGGTCCTGGCGCAAGATCACGTTGCCCAGTCTACCTAGCTCGCGCAGCAGCGCGTCGCGCACCGCCTCGACCACGATCACGAGCTTCTCGGCCGTGCAGATGATGTTGTTGTCCAGGGAGGCCCCCAGCGTGATGTCGCGGGCGGCGGCCGCCAGATCGGCGGTCTCGTCCACGACGGCCGGCGGGTTGCCGGGTCCGGCCGTGATGCAGCGCTTGCCTGACTGCAGCGCCGCCTTAACCACCGCCGCGCCTCCCGTCACCACCAGCAACCGTACGTCCCGGTGGCGCATGAGCGCCTGGGCCGTCTCGATGGTGGGCTCGCGCACTGCGGTGAGCAGGTTGCGCGGCGCGCCGGCCTCCTGGGCTGCCTCGTTCATCAGCGAGATCGCCAGCCGCGTGACGTCCTTGGCGCCGGGGTGCCCGTTGAACACGACGGCGTTGCCGGCGGCGAGCATCCCGATCCCGTTGTTGATCACCGTCTCGCTGGGGTTGGTCACCGGGGTGATCGCGCCGATCACGCCGTACGGAGCCCATTCGGTGAGCACCAGACCATCGTCGCCGGTCTGGCACTCGGGCACGAGGATCTCCGGGCCGGGTGACTTGTTGATCACCAGGAGGTTCTTGGCCCGTTTGTCCTCGGCGCGCCCCAGGCCGGTCTCCTCCACGGCCAGGCGCGCGAGCAGGTCGACATTCGCGCGCAGCTTGCGGCGGATCGAATCGATCATCGCCTTGCGCGATTCCAGCGGGAAGCCGCGGAACTGCTCGAAGGCGTGCGCCGCGGCGCGCACCGCCTCCTCGAGCGTGGGGAAGATGCCCTGCATGGCGCTGTCGGGCCCGTGGCCGCCGCCGGGCAGCGAGCGGCCAAGGCCGCCGGCCTCGCCGCCGTGGGCCGGGCCGGAGCCGGCCGGCGCGTGCGCCGCCGGGGCGCGCAACGGCGCGTCAAGCCCCGCCCGCGCTCGCGCCGCCTGCACGATCTCGGAGATGCGCTCTTCGCTCAGCGACATGGCGCCTGCCCGCCCTTGCGTCCGCGGGCGCCGGGCGCCGGCGGGAGGAGACCGGTCGACGGCGCGGCGCCCGCCCGGAGTGCCGTCGCGCTGCAGATTACTTCTCGTAGAGGAACGTGCCACCTACCTCGAGGGCGTCCACGATCGCCATCACGACGGCGTCCACCGGACGGTCCTTCGTGATCTCGGTGAGGCGGGCCGAGCTTCCGGCGGCGAACAGAACGATCTCGCTCGTCCCGGCGCCCACTGCGTCGGCCGCCACCAGATACTGCCCCAGCGGCTGGCGTTGCAGGTCGATCACCTTGAGCACGAGCAGCTTCATGCCGGCAAGGGTCGGCTCCTTGCGCGTGGCCACCACCGTGCCGATCACCTCGGCGAGCTGCATGGGTCGTTCCTGCCCGCGCTGTCACTTGCCATCGGCGACCCCGCCGATCGGCAACCGCTCCTGCACGTTGGTGTGCGGGCGCGGGATGACGTGCACGGTGATCAACTCGCCAACCTTCGCCGCTGCCGCCGCGCCGGCATCGGTGGCGGCCTTCACCGCCGCGACGTCGCCGCGCACGATCGCCGTGCAGTAGCCGGCGCCGATCTTCTCATAGCCGATCAGCACCACGTTGGCCGCCTTCACCATGGCGTCCGCCGCCTCGACCATCGCGGCGAAGCCGCGCGTCTCGACCATCCCCAGAGCTTCCTTCATCGCCGTACTTGCTCCTTGCCTGATGAGCGACCGCTGGCGTGACGCCGGCCCGCGCGGGCGCGCGCGGCTGCACGCACAAAGGCACCCTACCAGCGGTCGCGCGCGGGTGTCAACGAAACGGCCCCGCGACGGAGGGCGCGGGGCCGGATCGGCGGTCGCACGGCGCACTGGAGCGCGCCGGACCGGAAGTAGAAGTTGTGCGTCGTCCGCGGCGGCCGCGTGCCGGCAATGGCTGGTCGAAGACCGAAGATGAAGGAGCCGCCCGGCAAGTCGCGCGCCACGCAGGCGACGCAGAGCCCTACAGCATCAAGTCCCGTGCCGCATCGAACGGCGAGCACCGACTTCCAGGCACGAACGCGTATCTTGAAAGGGGGTAATTGGTTACTGGCTACGACGGGTACGGAGCCGCGGTGTCCGGCCAAGGCCCGATACGCCAGATTCCGCGAGGGGTCGGTAAACTGACTCAGGTCCGGGCGATCGCGATCAGCTCGGCGTCGAACGGGTTCAGGATGACCGCGCCCAGCCCGGCTGTCTTGAGAGCGCGCAGCCAGGCGCGGTGGATCTCCGAGCGGCCGGCGGCGCCAAACGACGCGTTGGAGAGCCCCACGATGGTCGCCACGGCGGGCCAGCGCGTGGCCGCATCCTCCACGAATGCCAGAAGCGGCGCGCCCTGCACCAGGTCGTGTCCCCACGGTAGCAGCACGGGATCGAGCAGGATCCGCTCCGCAGGCAGACCCGCCCGCGCCGCGCCTGCCAGCGCCCGCTCCGCCCAGCGCAGTCGCGTGGTTGCGTCGTGGGGCAGCTGGCGCCCTTCGCGCAGCTGCACGATCAGCCGCGCCCCCGCGCCCACCAGCTCCACGATCAGCTCGGGCCACGGCGGAGTGGCGGCCACCGAGTTCAGCACGGGTGGGAACCGGCGGCCGCAGCCGGCCGCCGCCAGCACCGCCACATCGGAGCTGTCCAGGCACAGCGGTGCCGCCACCGCTCCCTCCAGCAGCTCCGCCAACCACACCAGCGCCGCGCGCTCCCCGGCTCCCAGCACGGCAGCGTTGCAGTCGAGCAGCTCGACGCCGGCCGCAAGCTGCCGCCGGGCGCAGGCGGTGAGCCAGGCAGCGTCGCGGCTGACCAGCGCGGTCCTGACCGCAGGGCTGCTGCTGGTGAGAGTCTCTCCGATGAGCAGCATCAACGCCGCCGTCGCCGCGCGGTCAGCGCTGGCGCGCGGTGGCGGCGTGCACGTCGGCAAGCAGCGCCTCGTGCTCGGGAAGCCAGACCGCCTGACGCCGCCCCATCACCGTGCGGGCCGTACCCAACGCCGCCGGCAGCCGGTGCTCAACCCAGCCCTCGGGGCCGCCCCAGCGGAAGCTCGGTACGAACCGAGGAGGAAAGCCGCCTCCGTACACATTGCAACAGACACCGATCACGGCCCCAGTGGTGAGCATCGTATTAATGCCGGTCTTGGAGTGATCGCCGATAGTGGGCCCGACGAAGCGCAGTCCGCTGTCGATCTCCCCTTCCCCGAGATCGACCTTCACCGTCCCGTAGTTGTTCTTGAGGTCGCTCCCGTTGGTGTCGGCGCCCAGGTTCACCCAGGAGCCCAGGGCGGCGTGCCCCAGGAAGCCATCGTGCTGCTTGTTGCTCAGGTCGAGCACGACCGACTCCTCAACCTCTCCGCCCACCTTGCAGAGCGCTCCCAGACTCGTTCCCTCGCGCAGGCGCGCGCCCGGGTTGATGGTGCAGCCCGGGCCAATGTACGCCGGGCCTTCCACCACGACGTTGGGCGCAAGGAGCGCGCCGGCGCCGATCAGGATCGGGCCCTGCTGCGCGTCCAGGACCACGCCAGGCTTGAGCTGGCAGCCGGCCCCGAACCGTACGTTCTCCTCCTCCAGCACGTGCACCCCAGGGTACAGGATGGCCTGCTGCGCCGCGCCGTACGCGTCGCGGGCCAGTAGCGCGCGGGCGCCCGCCCCGGGCTCGAAGCGGACGCCGAAGATCTCGCGCGCGATCGGGGTGCCGTCGCGCAGCGTACGGAAGTCGTCGCACAGCAGCCGACCGTTGGCCTGGACGATTTCCCACGGATGGGAGAAGAGCCCCACGTCCGTGATCGCCTCCGCCGGCGGCAACGACTCCAGCAGCGCGAGCAGCGGCGTGGGGCCGGCGGCCGGTCGCAGCGCCAGGGAAGCGTCGGCGTCGATCCACGCCATGGCCACCATCCCATCCACACGCAGCGCGCGGGAGGGCGCCGCTGGGAGGGTCAGCATGCGGCGCAGGGTCTCAACGCTCGCGCGCAGCCGGCCGTTGATCCACACGGCAGGTCCGGCCGCGGCGAGCGCTGCGCCGGCCAGGCCGGGCAGCGTGGCGCTCAACAAGGGTTGCAGCGCCGGACGCACGCAGGCCGCAACGGCACGCGGGCCGGCGCACAGCTGCACGCGCTCGCGCAGATTGAGCGCCCCACTGCGCAGCTCGAAGGCCGGTCGGGTCAGCGTGAGCGGGAAGAGGCCTGCGACACCAGCGTCCTCGAAGAAGACGACGGTAGGCGCGCTCGCGCTCATGGCTCGACCGCGCGCTGGCGCCACGGCGGCGTCGAGGAGGGTGGGAACGGCGGCGCTGTGCGAGGGGAGTTGGTGGAGCCAACGGGGCTCGAACCCGTGACCTCATGACTGCCAGTCATGCGCTCTCCCAGCTGAGCTATGGCCCCACATCGTGCTGGGCCGACCCAGTTTATTGGTTCCCGCGGGCTTGTCAAGGGAGGCGCCATTTGACATCTGCCGGTGCGCTCCCTACCCTGGCTGCCGCGCGCCGCCCGACGCTGGTTTTGGCGCTGCGATGCCGGAGTGGCGGAACTGGCAGACGTGCGGGACTCAAAATCCCGTGGGCTTCGGCTCGTGTGGGTTCAAATCCCACCTCCGGCACCACCCCCGTCCCGTTGTCCGGGGCTACGCAGCACGACTGCCTGCCGACCGATCAGACCCTGCTCTCCCATCCCCAGCACTTCGACCGCAGCGGAGTCGAACGCCGCCAGCGTCTGTTGCAGCGACGGGCTGAGCGCCAGCAGCGTGTCGCGTGTCGTCAGCTCGAAGAGCAACTGATCGCCCGACCAGCCGCGCACGACGTAGCGCTGCGCGCGCGCGATGCCGCGCCAGCGTACCGGCGGGAGCGGCGTTGCGGCACGCACCGTCGCGGCGGACTCGCGACCATGGCGGCCGCACGCCGCCACGCCCACGGCGACCAGCAGCGGCAGGAACCGCCGCCAGTGGAGCCCCGGTCGCCGCCGCAACGCCCGTCCCCGCGGACGGCCGGTCGCCATCACGCCGATTCACCTCCTGCGCGCGGAATCGTACGCGCGACCGGGGCCGTCCGCGGCGGCCGACCGTGCCGTCGCGCAACGGTACGTGCGAGCGGCGCTCTCGGCAAGCGCAGCGGACGTACCCGCCGAGGGTAAGGCCCGGCGGAGACGCGGGCCTCGCCGCCGGAGCCCACCCGCTCTAGACTGCAGCGCGATGTGGGCCCGCCGGATTGGGCCCGCGCGGGGAGGGAACCCGCTCCGGCGGCGGCTGCCCCGCGGCACCCTGGACGCCCTTCATGGAGCTCGATGCCGTGACCGTATCCGACAGCGCCCGTCCCCTGCGCCCGCCCCCTCGGGCGATGCCGCTCGTCGCGCTCACGGTGAGGGCAACAAGCTGCCCGGGCGCCGCAAGCGCCGTCATGGCCGGGATCGCGGCCGGGAGGACGGCGTGACGCGCGCGCGCGGCGGGCTGGATGCGCGCACCGTGCAGCTGGTGGGCGTGAGCGTCGTGATGAGCGTGACCGCCCAGCTGATGCTGCGCCGCGGCATGGCGCAGGCCGCAGGCTCGCACGGGCTGGCGCTCTTGCGCAGCGCCGCGCTCTCCGGCTGGGTGGTGGGCGGGCTGCTCGTGTTCGCCACGGGGACGGCAGTGTGGCTGCTCGTGCTCTCGCGCGTCGATCTGGCCGTCGCCTATCCCTTGGGTTCGCTGAGCTACGTCCTGGTCACGCTCTTGTCGGCGGCGCTGCTGCACGAGCAGGTTCCCCTTTTGCGATGGATCGGCACAGCGCTGATCCTCACCGGAATCATGGTCGTGGCGCGCGGTGAGCGGGGGCGGCAGCGGCCCGGTGACGAGGCTTACGCTGGCTCTGGTGGGCCGGCTGGCGCAGCCGGCGGAGCCGAATCCGCAGCGAGCGGACCGCAGTCATGACGCACGACCCGCACGCCGCGCTCCCCTTCATCCTGGCCAGCGTTGGCTCCGCGGTGCTGGCGCAGGTCTGCCTCAAGAGCGCCATGATCCGCGTCGGGCGCGTCGGCCGGACGACCTCCAGGCGCCACTGGCGCCAGGGAGCCTCCCGCCTGGTGCTGGGCCTTTGCCTCTACGGGGTCTCCACCTTCATGTGGCTCTCTGCGCTCGCTCTCGTGGAGCTGAGCTTTGCGTTCCCGTTCATCAGCCTGAGCTACGTGGGGATCATGCTGGCCGCGCGGATGGCGTTCGGCGAGGCCGTCACGCGCCCGCGCCTGTTGGGCAGTGCCCTGATCGTGGCCGGAGTGCTGCTGGTGAGCCTGAGCGGTTGAGGGCTCCACCATGGTCGCGCGGCGGGGAGTGTTGAGGCGCAAGGCGCTCGCGGCGTCGCTGCTTGCACTGTGCGGCGCTGCGGCCGTGGTGGCGCAGCACTACGGCCGCAAACCAGTCTGGCTCGACAACCCCGACGCCGAGCAGCCGGCCGAGCCGCCCGCCGCCGTCGCAGCACCCTCGGCGCTGCTCCTCTACGACGGCGCCAGGGTCGAGGCCGCGGCGGCCGGGGGATCCTCCGCGCAACTGGACTGCAGCCTGGCCTGGCTGTCAGTGCTCGAGGAAGAGGCCGGAGCCACGCGCTGCCTCGACGTCCGCCTGGCGGGGGCGGCGGATCTCCGGAAGACCACGGAGCGCGGGCGCCCCCTGGTCGCGGTGGTCACCCGGTCCTGCGGTGCGCTGGCCGCCGACCTCACGACTGCTCTGTTCCAGTTGGCGGAGCAGGGCTCGCTCCTCATCCTCGAGCAACCCGACGACAGCGTGTTGCGACCGACGCGCGTTGGGCTGTCGGCGCAGGCGTTTGCGCCGCGCCGCCTGACCCGCGTCGCCCCCATGCTTCCCTACGCGCCGCCGGGTTGGGCGGACGGGATGCCCGTGATCACGACGTGCCAGCGACCGTCGGCGTGCCCCCCGGACGACCAGGCACTGCTCTGGCTCGACGGCGGCGCGGCCGCGTGGCGTCTGGCGTGGGAGCGCGGTGCGGTTGTCGTGCTCGCCTGCGACCTGGGCCGCTGGCTCACCGCCCTGTGGCAGGGTGTGCCCCAGGACGATTTCTCGGTACACGGAACGCACAACAGCCATGGCCCGGAGCGCGGCGTGGAGCCCGACGATCTCGTGGCCGACCCTACGCGCGTAGTGGCCTGGGTGCCGCGGGCCGACCTGCTGGCGCGCACGGTGCTCGCATCTGGGTTCGCGCTGGCGCCCACCGCACGCCTCAGCCCGCTGCCCGCCGGAACGGCCGGGCTCTTCGTCATGACGCACGACGAGGACAGTTTCGGCGATCGCTCGACGTTCTTGAGCGATCTCGCGGCGAGCGAGGGCGCCAGTAGCACATTCTTCGCCATCCCCGATCGGATCACGGTGGCCGGGACGTCGGCCATGCTCCAGGCCGGCTGCGACGTGCAGCTGCAGTGGAACCGCGGTTCCTGGCTCCACCAGGTCCGGCGCATCGGCGTGGGGCCCTGGCGCCCCCTGGCCAAGGAGCTCAATCTCGCCGACCAGGTGCAGGCGCTGCAGCGGCGCCTGCCCGCGGGTGCCCCGGCGGTGACGATGAACCGCACTCACGCACTGCTCTGGGACGGTCACTGGACGCGCACGCTGCGCATCTTGCAGGCGCAGCACTTCGAGCTGGACTCCAGCTACGGGCCCGCTGAGGGTCGATTCGGCTACGTATTTGAGACCGGCCGTCCCTACCACCCGCTCGACGTCACCGGGTACCCGTTCGCGCTTTTGGAGCTGCCGTTCTGCTTCCAGGATGACAAGCGCTACGATCCGGCGCTCCAGGAGCAGCTGCTGGCCGACTCGGAGGCCGGCTACCACTGCGTGTTGACGCCGATCTTCCACACGGCGACCATGCAGCGAAACCCCGACGCGTTCCGCATGCGCGGCCTGCTGCAGAGCTTCTCGGCGGCGGCCCATCACCGCCATCCGGTCATGAGCATGAGCCACTACCTCGCCTTCCGCCACGCTCGCCTGCAGGGACGCGCGCTCCTGGTGGAGGCGGACGCGGGCCGCGGTCGGCGCCGTTTCCAGCTCCACGTCGTGGGAGAAGGCCAAGCGCTCGAGCTCACTCCGAGCGCGGCGGGCTTGGGGCTGCTGCGCGCCATCGAACTCGATGGTGGGACGCTGCCGGCGCCGCCGGCGGAGCGCTGGGGCTGGGTGCAGATCCCGCTTCCAGCGGGCGAACACACCATCGTCGCCGTGTACGGCGGCGCGGGGCAGCCATGATCGGCTTCGAGCCGAGCTCGCGCGGTGCGGGAGTTGCGGGTCCGGCCCGGACCCGCCCGCAGCCCGCCGGCCGGCGCCGACGCGCACGGGCGCGACTGAGCGGCGTGCTGCTGGTGCTGTGCGCCGCTGCGCTCTGGTGCGACGCCCATCCGATCCACCTGCCCACCCGTCAGCCGCAAGGCGGTGCCGCCTTCCCGCGCCGCGCGACGGACCATCCCGTGCTCCTGGCGGTGCGCTGGGAGACGTACAAGGGCCGCGCTCCGCGCACACCGGCACAGCGCGCGGCGGACCTCGAGTGGTCCAACGTCCTCACCCAGGCCTTTGGTGGTTGCGACGTGCTGGCCACCGAAGAGGTCGGGCGCGACATCGACGCAGCGCTGCAGAACCGCGCGGTGCTGGTGCTACCGCGCCGGACGCTGGCCGGACTGGACGCGGGGTGGGTATCGGCGCTGCGCCCACACGTTTCGCAGGGACTGGTCGTGGTGCTGGAGGCCCCGCCCCCGCTTTGGGCCAAGGAGATGGGCCTGGACCTGCAGGGCGAGGAGGTCGTGCCCGAGCTGACCTGGGCGCCCGCGCCACGCCTGCGGGCTCCCACGCTCGACGTGCCGTTGCCCGACCCACCACCGCTGCCGCTGCCCGTGCGCGTGTCCCGCTATGCGCCCGCGGCCTCGGCGCGCGCCCTCGCCCGCCCCATCCTGGACATGGGAGGCCGCCCCGCGCTGTGGCGGCTGGACGAAGGGGCGGGTGCGTGGCTCATCTGCGCGCTGGACGTCGGCGACCTCGCGCTGAGCATTCGCCAGGGCGTGCCGGACCCCGGCTTCCATCTGCCGGATCGCTACGCGGGCGTGCTCGCCGGCCCCGGCGAGACCAACGACCTCGTCGCAACGCGGTCGCTGCTGCAGGCCGACGCACCATGGCTGGACGCCTGGATCGCGGCGTTGTTTGATGCCGAGCTCGCTCCCGCTCCGTGGGCCAGCGTCTGGCCGGCCCCGCTGGCGCGCGACGGATGGGTGCTCCTGACGCACGACGACGACGGCTGGCGCGACACGTCCCGCTGGATGACGCGCGCCCAGGCCGGACGCGGAGCTCCGTCCACGCTGTACTTGATGGCGCCCGATGCGCGGCTCACGGTAGAAGGTGAGGGGGGGCCGCTGGCCGACGGCGCCGAGATTGGGCTACAGGCACGGCTGCCGGTGGGGGCCACCTGGAAGGACGAGCGTTCGCCCCGCCGGCGGATCGGCGCGTGGCGCTTCCAGCCGCTCGCCCAGCTGCCGTCGATCGTGGAGCAGCGAGAGGGCCTCGTGGCGCGCCTACCCGCCGGGACGCCGCTGACGCTCAATCGCAACCACTCCCTGCTCTGGCCCGACGACGTGGACCGCGGCTGGCGATGGCTGGTGGGCGCGGGCTTCCGCGGCGACTCGAGCTACGGCCCGGACCACGGTGCCGCGGGCTGGCTGTTCGGCAGCGCCGTCCCCTTCCGCCCCATCGATCGGCGCGGGCTCGCCTACCCGCTCTGGGAGGTACCGTTCCTCTGGGGCGACACCGATGGGGGCGTCGATCGCGCGCGGGTGGACCGCTGGCTGCGAACCAATGCCGTCGGCGGACACGGTCCGGTCGCGCTGCTCTTCCACCCCGACGTCTTCGGGGAGACCCCGTCGGCGGAGCTGTTCCGGATGTGGGATGCGCTACCGGAGCTCGCGCAGCGTCGCAACCACCAGTTGGCGACGATGACCGCGCTCCTGGACTTCTGGGAGCTGCGCGCCCAGGCGCACGTGCGCTGGGTCTACGGCGGCGGCCTGCTGCGCGTCCATGTGGAGGCCCCGGCCGGCGCCGCGCAGGCGGGACTGGCCGTGGCGCTGCCGCTGCACTGGCGCCGGTTGACGCTTACCAGCTGGGAAGCGTCCTGGCAGCCTGCGGAGAGCCGCCGCTCCTCGTCGTTTGGCCGCGAGCTGCGCCTGGTCGCGCTGCCACAGGGAGCCGGCGAGCTGAGCGCCAACTACCGGTGACGCGCATCCGCAGCGCGGCGCCCTCGCGGCGGCTGCGTATCCGTAGGATGAGATTCGGCCGGCCGCCCGCCGTTGCGCGGGCGCCGCACCGGCGTCGGCGGCGGCTGCGCCGGCACGGCGGTGGCAGCGGGCTGCGACCGCTCCCGCTCCTCCCAACGCTCGTACTCCGCGTCCAGGCGCGCGATGAACTCCGCTCCGAACAGCTCGGCGAGCAGCCCCGTGAACTCACGATAGAGGGGCGGGCCCTTGCGGTCATTCTTCAGGCAGGCGTAGCGCGCGTGCTGCTCGTCGTCCTCCAGCAGCCCCCCGGTCTCGTCGGTGAGGGCCGTGAGGACGTACTGACCCGTCTGGTATTCGATGAGCGCCAGCGGCCACAGACTGCAGATGTTGGGCTTGAGCGCTGTGATGGGCAGGCCCAAGCGCAGCGCCGCCGCGTGCACGGCGCAACGGAACGAGCGGCCCTCCTCGCGGTAGGCGAATACGCAGCCCCAGCGGTGCTTGGCCAGCTGCGGCGAGAAGTCGTCGGCCATGACGTGGAACGCGCCGCGGTCGAGGACCGCGAGCCCTGGCGCTTGCGCCGCCTCCTCCATGACTGCCCGGATGTCCGGCAGGTGCTCCTCGATCCGGCGCGCCTCGTCCCAGGTCAGGTCGACGGTGAGCTCGCAGCAACAGGAGCGCATGGCGCGGCCACGCAGGGTCGGGTCGCAGGTCGTCGTATCACAGGTGAAGTGGCGCGCGAACAACTCCTGGGAATCGACCACCACGTTGTCGATCTCCACCGCGCGCCCCGTCTGGCGGAGGAACGCCACGAACTTGTCCTCCATGTCGAGGCACAGCGCCTCGAGCCAGCGGTCGTACGTCTTGCGCAGCTTGACCATCGCGGCTCCTCCCCGCCTCGGGGGGCGGCGGGCTGCCAGGATAGTGGAACAACGCGGCGGAGTCACCCGTTTGCGTGCCGGCGCTGGCCGGGCGAGGGCGACCCGGCTCCGGCGCGGCCGTGTGGCGGCCCTGCCGGACGCCCGCGCGAGAACCCTGCGGCGAGACACTGCGGGCAGCCTTTGTTATCATGGAGCGGTTGCGCGCGGGCGAGTGGGCACCGGCGCGGTCGAATGGCGTGCCGCGCGATGCTGCGCGACGGGATGGTGCGCGGAAGGCCGGGTGAAGGCGGGGCGTGGGACCCAACATCATCACGATCGAACGCCAGATCATGGACGCGCAGCGGCGCTACCCGGAAGCGCGGGGGGCGTTCTCGGGTCTGCTGAGCGACGTGGCCTTCGCCGCCAAGGTGATCGCGGCCCACGTCAATCGCGCCGGCCTGGTGGATATCCTGGGCGAGGCGGGCGGCGAGAACGTCCAGGGCGAGCGCGTGCAGAAACTCGACGTCTACGCCCACGAGACCCTCGCGCGCATCGCCGGGCGCAGCGGGCACGTTTGCGTCATGGCCAGCGAGGAGTGGGAGCAGCCCGTCGCCATCGAGCCGGGCTATCCTTGCGGCCGCTACGTGCTGGTGTTCGACCCGCTCGATGGATCCAGCAACATCGACGTCAACATCTCCATCGGGACGATCTTCTCCATCTTCCGGCGCGTCACGCGCGAGGGGCCGGGCACGCTGCAGGATCTGCTGCAGGGCGGCTATCGCCAGGTGGCGGCGGGCTACGTGGTCTACGGCAGCAGTACGATGTTCGTCTACACGGCCGGGACGGGCGTGCACGGCTTCACGCTCGATCCCTCCGTCGGGGAGTTCCTCCTTTCCCACGAGGACATCCGCATCCCCCGCCAAGGCCGTATCTACAGCGTCAACGACGCCAACCTGCCCCTGGCCGACCCGCGCGTGGGCGCGATCGTGGACCAGCTCCGGCGCGGTTGGGAGGGCCACCCGCCGCTGACCGCGCGCTACGCGGGGAGCCTGGTCGCCGACTTCCACCGCAATCTGCTGCGGGGCGGCGTGTTCCTCTATCCGGCGGTCGCGCGCCATCCGGGTGAGTCACCCAAGCCGAAGCTGCGCCTGCTGTACGAGGCGGCCCCGTTGGCGTACATCGTGGATCAGGCAGGAGGCTATGCCAGCGACGGCGAGGGGCCCATCCTGCGCCGCGAGCCCCGCTCGCTGCACGAGCGCGTCCCTCTGTTCATCGGCAGCGTCGAGGACGTCCAGCTCATCGAGGGTGTGCTGCGCGGGGCGCGCGCACTGCCCGGGACCTAGCCGCCCTGCTCGCCCGCATCGCTTTTCCCCGACGCCCACTGACTGGAGTCCGCACCGTGCATTGTCGTCCGTCCACCGTCGGCGCAGCGCGGCCACGCCGGCGGCGTTGGTTCGCCGCCTCCACCGCGCTGGCCCTCGCGCTGCTGTCCGTCCCCGCACTGGCCGCGGCGCAGGCGGCGCGCGCCCATCCGCGGGTGATCGTCCTGGGTTTCGACGGGATCGACCCCAAGCTCGTCCAGCAGTACATGGACCAGGGGCAGCTCCCCCACCTGAAGGCGCTCGCGCTTGCCGGAACCTTCAGCCCGCTGGGCACCACGACGCCCGCCGAGTCGCCCGTAAGCTGGGCGACGTTCGCGACGGGGCAGAACCCTGGCCAGCACGGCATCTTCGACTTCCTGCACCGCAAGCCCGGGACGTACTACCCGGAGATCGCGCTGGCCGAGGAAATAACGCAGCCGCTGCTGCCGGACAAGCGCGTGCGCCTGGCCCTGTGCGCGGCTGCCGGCGCGGCGGTGTTCCTGGTGGCGTTCCTGGTGCTGCGCCTGATGCGGGCGCGCGCCCGGACGGCCGCGCCCCTGGCCGGCGCGCTGGCCGCGCTCGCGTGCGTGGTGGCGGTCGTGGCGCTCCTGCGTTGGGTCCCCTACGAGCTGCCTTCCGCCCGATCCACGCGCGGGGGCATCCCCTTCTGGGAGCGGCTCTCACCGGCGGGCGTGCGCTGCACCGTGATCGACGCGCCGGTCACCTTTCCTGCCCCGCAGGGTGTGGCGGGGCTGCACCTTACCACCGGGCTGGGCACCCCGGACCTGCGCCAGACCTGGGGCTACTGGACGCTGTTCAGCTCGGCCAGTTTTGACAAGCCCTTCTCCGAGACGGGCGGCAACCTCGTGCACGTGGTGATGAATGGCGGTCACGGCACGACCGAGATCCGGGGGCCGCGCAACTTCCTGGCCGAGCGCGACGCGCAGGGAAGCCGACCCGAGATCCCGGTGCCCATGACCATCGAGCGCACTGGCCCGCAGTCGCTGCGCCTCACCGTGCAAGGACAGCGCATCGATCTCGGCGCCGGGCAGTGGAGCGACTGGGTACACCTTACGTTCCGCCTCAATCCGTTGGTGAAGCTCATCGGGATGACGCGCTTCAAGCTCATGGCGACCGAGCCCGAGTTCCGCCTCTACCAGGAGCCCCTCAACTGGGATCCGCACCATCTGCCGCCCACGGTCCACATCAGCACGCCGCACGAGCTGGCGTCCGACCTCGCCCGGCGGTACGGCCTGCGCGAGACCATCGGCTGGACCGAGGCGACCAATCCGCTGAAGGACGACGCCATCGACATCGATACGTTCCTGCAGGACCTCGAGTTCAGCCTGCGCAACCGCGAGCGGGTGATCATGGGCGAGCTGGCCCGCGCCGACTGGGACCTGTTCGTGGGCGTCTTCCTCGAGACCGACCGCATGCAGCACATGATGTACCGCTTCATCGACCCGCAGCACCCCTTCTACGACGCGCAGTTGGCGGCCAAGTACGGCGACCGCATCCCATGGGTCTACCAACAGATGGACCGGATCGTCGGCCAGGTCGTTGCCCAGCACGTCGATGACCAGACGCTGCTCCTGGTGGTGAGCGACCACGGATTCCACAGCTTCCGGCGCGGCGTCAGCCTCAATACCTGGCTGGTGCGCAATGGATTCATGACGCTGCGGGGTCTCTCCGCCGAAGCCAACTACCAGAAGCTCGAGGACCTGTTCGACCCGGAGGGACGCTTCTTCAAGAACGTGGACTGGTCGCGCACCCAGGCCTTCTGCCTGGGACTGGGCAGCATCTACGTAAATCTGCGGCAGCGCGAGCGCAACGGCGCCGTTAGCCAATCCGATTACGAGAGCGTGCGCTCCTCGATCATCGACAAGCTGATGCAGCTGCGTGATCCCCAGTTCCCCGACCTGCCGGTGGTGCACGAGGTCAAGCGGCGCGAGGAGGTGTTCCACGGCGCGCGCGTGCCGCTGGCTGCCGACCTGTTCGTGGGTTTCAACGACGGCTACCGCGTATCGTGGCAGACCGCAGCCGGCGGGATCCCGCCGGAGGTATTCGAGGACAACCGCAATAATTGGAGCGGGGACCACTGCAGCGTGGCGCCGGAGATCAGCAGCGGGATCTTCTTCTGCAACCGGGTGCTGCCGGACCGCCCTCGCCACATCCAGGATGTGGCCGCCACCGTATTGGCCGCCTACGGAGCCGCAGTGCCTGCCGAGCTGGACGGCACGCCGCTCACGCACCCCTCGCCGTAGCGCCAGGGGTCGGCCGCCAGCCAGCGCGCGGCTGCCTGCAGGGACGGCTCACGCTTGTACGGATCGCGTTGCCCCCGCCAGGGGGCGCCCACCCGCGAGACCCCCAGGTCGCTGAAGGCAGAACGGCGGGAGGGATTCCCCCCCGCCGCTTCCGCGTGGCCGGTGTTGGCCCTGGCGGATACCGCCTGGCTCAGGCGTTGTAGACGCCGCGCGAGATGCGCCGGATCACCCTGCTGGAGGAGATCGTGCGCCGTAACACGTTGTCGAAGTTCTTCGAGCGGGTCTTGAACAGCTTGCGGCGGAGGATCGTGGTCTTGATGTCGGGGAACTTCATGGGCTTGGCATTGCTCTTGAGTAGGTCGACAATGGTCTGCTCGAGGCTCTTGCCGCCCTTGCCACGGCCGCGGCGGACGATCACGTTCCCCTTCCCGACGCGCGCGGCGGCCTTGCGGGTAGTACGGCCCCGCCGCAGCACCGGCCGGGCGGCGCCCTTCAAGCTGGCCGCTGGACGGCCGACGCGCCGACGCCGGGTTGTGGCGCTCAAGGTCGCGGTCCTGCGACGCCCTCTGCCCTTGCGCCCGCCCGTCTTCCCGCGGCCGGTGCGGCTGCTGCGCGCCAGCTGCGTGATCTGGGCATCCATGGTCTGGAGCTGATTCTGCAGCTTCTCCATCTCCACCAGCCGCTGCTTGATGGTCAACAACGTCTGGATCTGTGCGATGCTCAGCTCACGAGCAAGGGTGCCGAGATTCCTCACCATACGGATTCCTTCCTTGAGGGTGTTGGAGCCTTCGAACCTTACGCAATGTAAGGTAAGAACCGGCGTCAAGCTAACCGAGCTGTTGCGCGAACGCAACCGAAAAGAGCGCCACAAGTGCGAACGGACCTGCGGGCGCGCGCAGCGCGCGCCATGTTACCGGGAGGAAGCAGAAAGCTTGGCGTGGGGCTCGGCGTAGCTGCCCAGGTCCGTCCCCTGGGGCATGTGCGCGACGAGGCGCGCGAAGTAGCCTTCCTCAGGTGTCGGGGTGGCGTCGGTGAGCGGGGATGGGTTGGCGTACATCAGATGTGTGATGCTGGTGCTATGCCCCAGCAGCAGCACATGCCCCAGCTCGTGGGTGATGACCAGGTCTGCGATCTCCTGGGTCCGAAACGTCTGAAGATGCATGGTGATGAGTCTGGGAACGACCTCCCGGACGTGCCCGACCGACTCGGGCGGGTCGATCATCCGGGTGTCCCCCAGGAATCCGGAATCATCCGCCAGGTCCACGGCGTAATCCGCTCCCGCGTCGCCGGTGGGATCGAAGCTGTCCACAGCCTCCAGCAGTGTCTCCCCGGCGGCCGCGTTCCACCGCTGGATCCCCTGCAGGATGGATCGCCGGTAGTCCACGCCGAAAGCATCCACGAAGGGGGCCGCATGGAAGCGGACGGGGTAGCTCACCCACCGGTAGAGTGGTGTGGAGAAGGGGCGGTCCTTGCCGAGGATCGTCTTGAAGAACGCCAGCGTGCTCACGTCGGCTTCGCTGGTGTCCTGCACCACGTGCACGATTCCACGCTCGAACAGCAGAAGGGCGTGGCTCTGGTCCACTCTGGGCAGCGGCGGCGTCTGGAGCGAATAGAGGGCTAGACGCGTGTCGGCCAGCGTCAGCGGCGCCTCGTAGGTGTCCGGCAGGTGCAAGAGCGCGAACCGGCCATCCACGTCCGTGAGCTGCTTGTAATCGCCCACACCCACCAGGATCTCGTCCTGGGGCTGCAGCGGCAATCCCGGACGCAAGGCGTCGACCTCGCCCACGACGTCGTAGTGCCCGGTAGCTGGGGCAACGGCCTCCGTGCCCAGGGCAGACTGGCGCCCGAACGTGTCGCGCACCTTCACGCGGAAGTGGTAGACCTGCCGTTCGGCCAGCCCGCTGGCCGTCAGCTCGTGCACGATGGAGAGGTTCTGATGCCGTACCACCGTGGTGTCCACGCCGAGGTCCGAGAACGAGAGGATCGGGCCGCTCGACCGCCCCACCACGTACTCCTTGGGCGGGATGGTGTACTGGCTGGCGGGCGGAGCCTCCCACTGGATGTGGATCGTGCCCGGCAGCGGCCCGACCTCCGCCGTGATGTGCGTCACGGGTGGGGTGGGCAGCGCCCCCTCGTCGGTGACCGTGACGCGCCACCGGGCGCTGTACTGCCGTCCTTCTCGCTGCGCCCTGGCAGTCAGGATGGTCAGCCCCGGGCGGTCGGCCCGCCACACGTAGGACGCCCCGGCGGCGGCCGTGTCGCCGTCGACCAGGAACAGGGCCTGCGCGGCGGAGCCATCCCGCGCCCGGACGCGCAGCTCCAGCGTTTGCAGCGCGCCGCGCGTGACGATGGAGTCAGACGGCTCGAAATAGAGGTCGACCGGCGGAGGCGGGGTGGTAGGGCTGGAATGTGAGCATGCGCCCGCGGCCGACAGGGCGGCCGCGGCCGCGAGCAGGAGGACCCGTCCCAGGACCGGCTTGCGCATCGCAGTGGGAGGCCTCGGCGCAGGACCCGCACGGCGACGGGCTGATCGGCGGCGCGCCGCGCGTCACCCTGGGCCATGCGGCCGCGCTGTGGGGACACCACCCTGTAAGCTACGGAGAGGCAACGGCTTCGTCAATGGGAGGCGGCTGCCGGAGGGGCCTCCCACCACTTCTCGATTCCGTAGTACGCAGAGAGCAGGTGCGGAGTGCAGTCTTGGAACCGACGGTTGATCCCCACGACCAGATCCCGATAGTAGAGCGGCGTCCAGGGCTGGTCCTCCACGAGTAGACGCTGCACCTCGTGCCAGAGGGGCTTGGCCTTCTCGCGGTCGAGCTCGCTGACAGCCTGGCGCATCAGCTCGTCGACGCGGGGATTGCTGTACCCTCCGTCGTTGAAGCCCCCCGCGTCGTGAGTCTGCGCCGTGCCGAAGAGCGCGGTCAGGTCGGGGGACAACCGACTGCGCCACTGGCCGTAATACACGTCGAACTCCCCATTGTGCACCTGGTTGAGGACGGCGGCCATCTCCATCAGGCGCGTCTTCACCCGGATGCCGACGCGCGCCAGATTCTCTTGCAGGATCAGCGCGCCGTCCTCCCGCACCGGATCGCCGGTGCGCGTCTTGAGCTCGATCTCGAGCACCTGCCCGTCCTTGTCGAGCACTCCGTCGCCATCGTGGTCGATCCAGCCAGCCTCCGCCAGCAACTGCCGCGAGCGGTCGGGATCGTACGGGTCGGGCTTGAGGCTGGCATCGTACGCCCACCCGGCCCCCGCTGCCGGCGTCATCGGCGAGGCGGCAGGCTGGGCGTATCCGTACATCAGCCCCTCCACCATCGCGCGCCGGTCGATGGCCGAGCTGATCGCATGCCGCACGCGCGCGTCGGCCAGCTGCGGCCGTTTGAAGTTGTACTGCAGGTATCCCATCAGGCGCCCGGAGAGCGGATAGACTTGGAGATTTGGATTGCGCTTGATGCGCTCGATGTCCTTGCTGGGAATGGACTCCACCAGATCGACCTCGCCGTTCTCGAGCTGGAGCAGGCGCACCGATTCCTCGGGGGTGACCTTGAGCACGATGCGGTCCAGGTAGGGCGGGGCGTCGAAGTAGGTGGGATTGCGCTCGAGGACGAGTTGCTGGCCCGGGTCCCAGCGCGCCAGCCGGTAGGCCCCCAACGTCACCGGGTGGCGATTGATGGGCCACTCGGCAATCTCCGCCGGGTCGAGCTGGTCCACGATGTGGGCGGGCAGGATGTTGAAGTTGGTGTCGAAGAGCTGGTCGGGATAGCGGATCTTGTACTGGACGACCACCGTGAAGCTGTCCTGCGCGGTGAGGCCCACCCAGTTCAGGTAATTGCTGCGGTGGGGATAGGGCACGCGCGGGTCGTTGCACAGGCGGTACGTGCTCTGAACGTCGTAGGCCGAGAACGGCGCATCGTCGTTCCAGCGCACGCCCTTACGCAGATGGAAGAGCAGCGTGAGCCCGTCGGGGGAGAACTCCCAGCTCTCGCACAGCTTCGGGTCCCACTCGAAGCGCGCGTTCATGGAGATGACCGGGTCGTTCAGCATCGACATGACATCACCGGAGTAGGTGCTGGAATAGATGAGCGGGTTCAGGTTGTCCGGCTCGGCCTCCACGGCAGCCGTAAGCGTTCCGCCCGGGACGGGCTGCGCCGGCACCTTGGCGGGGGGCTGCTGCGCCGGCTCCTTGGCGCAGCCGTACGTCAAAGCGGCGAGCAGCACTACGAGTGGCCAGCGGGTCGGGATCGTGCGTGTGCGTGCGTCCATGCTCCCAACCTTATTCCGGCGCGGTGCCGCCTGCAACGGAGTTCCGGCGTCCGGAGGGCGCGTTGACAGGCCCATGGCGCCATGGGAATCTCGGCCCCATGCGCGCTGTTGTCTGGCTGTTGTGGTGGGTCATCGTAGCCGGGTTGGGCGAGACCGCGGCGGCTCAGCGGCAGACGCTCACCGTCTACAGCCCCCATGGCAAGGAGCTGCTGGCCGACTGCGAGCAACGCTTCGAGGCGGCCCATCCTGAGGTGGACGTGCGTTGGCTCGACATGGGGAGCCAGGAGGTCCTCGACCGGGTGCGCGCCGAGGCGCGGCGCCCGCGCGCCGACGTCTGGTACGGTGCTCCCGCCACGCTGTTCGCAGCGGCGGCGCAAGAGAGCCTGCTGGCTCCCTACCGGCCCAGCTGGGCGCAGGCCCTCCCCGCCGAACGCAGGGATCCCGGCGATCGCTGGTACGGCACGTTCCTCACTCCGGAGGTGATCCTCTACAACCGCGAGCGGATCGCCGCGCAGGACGCGCCCCGCACCGTGGCGGACCTATTGCAGGATCGCTATGCCGGCCGCATCGTCCTGCGTGAGCCGGTGGCCAGCGGCACCATGTTGGCCATCTTCGGCTCGATCGTCCTTTCGGCACACGACGAGCGCGAGGGGCTGCGCACCCTGGCCCGCCTCGACGGCGCGACGGCGCTCTACGCGCAGAACCCGACGCTGCTCTTCCTGACTCTGGCCCGCGGAAACGCCGATCTCACGCTGTGGAACCTGCCCGACGCCATGCTGCAGATCGAGCGCTACAAGTTCCCGTTCGCCTACGTGATCCCCCAGGAAGGGACGCCCGTGCTGGTGGACGGCATCGCCATCGTGGCCAGAGCACCGCACCCGCAGGCCGCGCGTGATTTCTATGAATTCGTGACCTCGCCGGTGATGGCCGTGCACCTGGCGCAGGCGTACTACCGGATCCCCGCCCGGACCGACCTCGATGCCCAGCAGCTGCCCGAGTGGATGCGCACGCCGGTCTTGGCGCTCCCCATGGACTGGGCGAGGCTGGCCCGGGACGGCGGGCGCTGGATGAACATCTTCGACACGCAGATCAAGGGCCGGGGGAAGGCCTACCTCCAGGGGAACCCGTGAGCCAGCTGCGCGTGGAGGGGCTGCGCGTCGCCTACGCGGACCGCACCGTTCTGCCCGGCGTGTCGCTCACGGTCCCGTCGGGCTCGTGCTTCGCCCTGCTGGGTGCGAGCGGCGGTGGCAAGTCGACGCTGCTTTTGGCCATCGCGGGACTGATCCCGGTCCGGGCAGGACGCATCTTCCTCGGCGACGACGAGATCTCCCGCCTGCCCCCCGAGCGTCGCCGGGTGGGGATGGTCTTCCAGAGTTACGCGCTCTTCCCCGGAATGTCCGCCCTCGACAACATTGCCTTCGGCGCGCGCCAGCAGGGCGCCTCACGGGCGCAGGCCCGCGCGCTCGCGACCGAATGGGGACAGCGGCTGGGCCTGACACGGGCGCTGCAGCGCCCCCCCGGCGAGCTCTCCGGCGGCGAGCAGCAGCGCGTTGCGCTCGCCCGCGCGCTGGCCGCCCGTCCGCGGTTGCTGCTCATGGACGAGCCGCTGAGCAACATCGATCCAGCATTGCGCCAGGCGGTGCGCGTCCAGCTGCGCGAGCTGCGCGCGAGCTGGGGCGTCACCACGGTGCTGGTGACCCACGATCGCGAGGACGCCTTCTGGTTGGCCGATCGCATGGGCCTCTTGCGCGATGGCGCGTTGGTGCAGACTGGAGAGCCCTCTGAGCTCTACCGGCAGCCGGTCGACCGCGACGCCGCCGAGCTGCTGGGCCCGGTCAGCGCGCTGCCGGCGTGCCGCTGGGCCGATGGGCGCGTGCAGCTGCTGTCGGCGTCGGATCTCGCGCCGGCGCGAGACAGCGGGCTCGCAGCGCGCGCCGTGTCCACCGCGGAGCTGGCGAGCGCGCTGGGCGCTGCGCCGCCGGTTCCCGCCGGCGCGCAGCCGTGCTGGGCATTGTTGCGTGCGGAGGAGGTACGCTTCTCGACTGCGCAGCCCGCCTCCGCAGAGCTCGCGGCCATCGTCGAGGCCGTGGTGGATCTGGGCGCGGGTCAGCGCGCGCTGTGCCGGCTGGCCGATGGCCGGGGCGTATGGGCAAGCCAGCTTCCGGCGCAGATCGCGACCAATCAGCGTGGCGCGGTGCAACTGCCGCAGCGCCCGTGGACGGTGCCGTGGGAGGCGGGGCTGCGGCGCGCCGGCGCGGCGACAGCGGAGGCGGCCGACGAGGCAGGAGCTTCGCCGTGACGGCCGGGATGCGGCGAGCGCTTTGGCGGACTCGCGAGGGCGGAGCGCTGCGACTCGGCGGAACGACGGGCGCCGAAGGCGCCGCGGCGCTCGTGCTGGCGTGGGCAGTGCTCGCGCCGCTCGTGCTGCTCCTCGCCGGCAGCGTGACGCGCGCCAGCGCCTGGCGCACGCTGGTCTCGCCTGCGGGGCAGACCGTTCGCGAGGCGACCCTCACGAGCGTGGTGGTCAGCGTGGTGAGCGCATTGCTGTCGACCGCGCTGGGCGCCGCAGTGGCGGGCTGGATCGCACGACGGCGTTTCCCGATGCGCGGGCTCGCAGAGTTGGCGTGCCTGCTGCCGCTGGCGCTGCCGCCGATCGTTGGCGTGATGGCCTTCCTGTTCCTGTGGGGCGACGTCGGTCTGCTGCATGGCGTCCTGCGCGCCTGGCTGCACGTGGAATCGTTCCCGCGTCTCTCGGGCGTGCTCGCGGTGCTGGTGGTGCATGTGTACAGCTTCGCTCCCCTGGCTTACCTCCTGCTGCGCGACGCCTTCGCGGCAGTCGACGGTGAGCTCGACATGGCCGCGCGGTGCGCCGGAGCAGGCCGCTGGACACGTGCACGCATGGCCTGGTGGCCACAGCTGCGCGCCGCGATGTGGAGCGCCGCCTGGCTCACCTTCATGTCGAGCATGGCCAGCTTCAGCGCGCCGTACCTGGTGGGTGGGGGCGCCCGCTTCCTGAGCACCGAGATCGTGGCGCGCGGCCTGGCAGGCGACCACGCGATGGCCGAGCTGGAGACCGTCGTGCTGGCGGGGATCAGCTTGCTGCTGCTCGTGGTGCGCCCGGGCGTATCTGCGGGGCGGGCGCGGCGCGGGTTGTTGCCGGTACGGCCGCGCGGCCGCGCGGCGGCGGGGCACACGGCGCTCGCTCTGGCCGTGCTGCTGGCGGCGGCGCTGCCCCACCTGACACTGTGGCTGCTGAGCCTCGTGCGGGACGGCACGTGGACCTCGCAACCCCTGCCGCCCAGCTTCACGCTGGCCAACCACCGGGGACTCTTGTCGCAGGCGCAATCGCTGCGTCCGCTGACCCACAGCGCGCTGATGGCCCTGCCCGCCACCGTGATCGGAGCGGCCTGGGCCTGGCTGGTGGGGCGGGCGAGCGCGCTGGGACCGGTGCGCCTGCGCCCGCTCGCCGACCTCGCGGCGCTGGTACCGTGGGCCGTGCCCGCGACCGCGCTCGCCGTGAGCTGGATCGCCGCGTACAATCGCCCCACCGCGGCCGGATTCGGCCTGGTGCTGGCGTCGACCCCGTGGCTTCTGCCCTGGGCTTACGTCCTACGCTTCGTGCCGCTGCAGATCCGCGCCGTGGCCAGCGCGCTGCAGTCACGCGGAGCGGCGCTCGAGGCGGTGGCGCGCACGCTGGGCGCGTCGCCGTGGCGCGCGGCGCTGGCGGTCACGTTGCCTGTCGTACGCCCCGCCTTGTTGGCAGCCAGCGCGGTGGTGTTCGTGTCGGCGATGGGCGAATTCGTCGTCTCGGTTCTGCTCTACGTGCCCGAGAACCGTCCGGTCAGCCTGGAGATCCTCTCGCAGCTGCGCGTATTCAACCTGGGGCAGGCCGCCGCGCTGGGCTGCTGGCTGTCGCTGTTGCTGACCATCGTCCTGGCCATCGCCCCCAAGGCTGCCGATCCATGGACCGACGCGCGCGGGATATCTGTCCGCTGATGGCCACGCGCGCATGTGCGTCCGCCCGCGTGGCGCTGCTGCTGGTCGCCGGGGCGGCAACCGCTGCAGCAGCGGCGTTGCCGCTCCACATCACGTCTCCACCGACGGACGTGCGCGCCGCGGCTCCATCCGGTTCGTCACATGCGGCTGCTTTGGCCTCTCCCCTGTCGTCTGCGATGCGGCAGGAGGAGGTCCTGCTGCAGCACGCGATCGACGACCTGCCGTCGCGCGCAAAGCTGCTGCGTCTGGATGCTCAGAGCGATATTCGCGTGATGAACGTTGCCGCGCATCCCGACGACGAGGATGGGCCGACGTTGACCTGGATGCGCCAGGTCATGGGCTGGCGCACGCACGTCCTGTATGTCACTCGTGGCGAGGGCGGCCAGAACGAGACCGGACCCGAGCTGGGCGACGAGCTCGGCGCACTGCGCAGCCGCGAGTGTCAGGCGGCGGCCGAAGGCTATGGGGCGACGATCTCGTTCCTCAACTGCATCGATTTCGGATTCAGCAAGCATGCGGAGGAAGCCCTGCAGCAATGGGGCGAGCAGGCAACGCTCGCGCGATTGATCGACGAGATCCGCGCCTTCGATCCCGACATCGTGATTACGCACCACACGCCCTGGGAGGGACACGGCCACCATCGCGCCACCAGCATCCTGCTGCGGCGCGCGTGCCGGGAGCTGACGCAGCTGCACGATCCGGCGGCACCGGCCGCCCTGCTGGAGCTGACGTCGTCGCCGGACTCTGCGACCGTCGCGGTGGACGCCTCAGACAGCGCGCCCGGGCTCCCCTGGAGCTGCGCCGGGCGCGCCCTCGTGGCGCTGCGGCGGCACCTCTCGCAAGGGATGGGTCTCTCCCCCATTCCGACCGGACCCGCGATCAAGCGCTATTGCGCGGTGGAGGGCGTCGGCGATGCCCGTGCGATCGCCGCCTGGGCGGCCGAGCGTCAACCGCTCAGTCGTGATGGATTGGGGCGGTTGATCGCGCCGCGCGAGGACCGCGAGGCGGCGAGCCTGCGAGCGACCGCGGCGCGACTCGAGCAGGGACGAACCCTGGCGCTCGCAGCTCCGCCGCTGCTCGCGCTCCCCGATGGGGCCGACACGCTTCGCCTGCGTGGCCCGGGCGCGCAGGCGATGGTGTCAGTCGAGCTTCTCGAACCCTTGCCGACTGGGCTGCGCGCGAGCGCGTTTCGCACGGGCGAAGGCTGGGGAATCACCATTAGCAGCTCGCGGGAGGCCAGGCCGACCTACCCCAGCGAGCGCTACCTGCGCGTGAGGCAAACGGTCCTGGACTCGGTGCGGATCCGGCTGACCGATCGGACGGGCGCCATGGAGGTCCGGCGGATTCCCCTCCCCGATCGATGTCAGCGCGCGTGGCTGCAGGCCGTGGAGCCACTGCCCTTCTTGACGACGGCGCGGGATGCGGCGTTCCTACGTCTCCAGCTATGGACCTTGCCGGGTTCCGTCGCCGTCGGGCTTCCCGGGCCCCAGCGTCGCGGCAAGGACCTGACCCTGGCTGCGCCCGTACCGGTCGATCGCGTGGACCGGCAAATCTCCGTCTGCAGGCCATTCTCGGCCACTGGTCGGGAGGCGTCCGCGGATCGTGACGGCCTCATCGTCTACCACGGAGAACTCGGGCTGCTGGCGACTGCGACGACGCCAAGTTCCATTCTATTGAAGGTGCCCTGCGCCTACGCCGACACGCTCGCGATCCGCCTCCACTTCGTGCGCATGAACCCCCCGTCGTGGCGTTATCCGCGAACGAACGACCTGCCACCTGTAGTGCCTCGCTCTAGCAAGGTTGGCGTCATCGACGGCACGGATCACACGATGGGTTATCAGCTCCAGGAGTGCGTTTCGATCGAGTCGCTGCACCACCCGTACGACCTTCGCAGCGCGGATCTCTCGCGTTACCCGGTGATCCTCGTGGATGTCCGTGCCTACCAAGCGCGCCCGGACCTGCGCGACGACAACGCCAGGTTGCTCGAGTACGTCCGCGCGGGCGGGCACCTGGTGGTCTGCTACGAGAAGGACTTCGACTGGCAGCCCGACCCCAACCGCCCCTCGCCGTGGCCCCCGCTCCCGCTGCACGTCGGTCGCGCTCGGGTGGTCGATGAGGACGCGCCGGTGACCGCCCTGGCTCCCAACCACCCGTTCTTCCACTATCCCAATGAGTTGACCGCCGCCGACTGGGACGGATGGGTCCAGGAGCGCGGCCTCTACTTCCCAGACCAGTGGGACGCAGCCTACACGCCCCTGGTCCGGATGTCCGATGCGGGCGAGCCGCCGCTGGACGGCGGAATCCTGTGCGCGCGCGTGGGCAAGGGCGCGTACACCTACACGAGCCTCTCCTGGTGGCGGCAGCTGCGCGAAGGGAATCCCGGCGCTGTGCGTGCGTTCATCAATCTCTTGAGCTGGCCCTTGGCCGAACCAGGGGAGTGATCCGCCTCGGCCAGGGGCGCGTCCCTGCCGACAGAGGCCGCCAGCGCGCGCGGGGCTGGCGCGGGGAGGCGCCCGCGTTCAGGCCGTCGGCGTCACCTCCGGGTTGCGGATCGTTACCGCAAGCTGCCCGCTCTTGACTTCCACCTCGATCGTCGCTCCCGGCGGGGCCTCGCCGGCGATCAGCGCCCGTCCGATGCGTGTCTCCAGCTCCGACTGCAGGAAGCGCCGCAGCTGACGCGCACCGTAGACCGGGTCGTAGCCCTGGCGGGCCACGAACTCCCGGGCGCGGTTGCTGAGCCGCAGGCCCACGTCGCGATCGGCCAGGCGCTTGCGCAGATCCTCGGTCATCAGGTCCACGATCCGCTCGATCTCGGCCAGTACCAGCGGCTTGAACAACACGATGTCGTCGACGCGGTTGAGGAACTCCGGCCGGAAGTGCTGCCGCAGCTCGCGCAGGACCGCCTGTCGTGCGCTCTCCTGGATGGTGCCCCGGTCGGTGATGCCGTCGAGCAGGAAGTGCGAGCCGATGTTGGAGGTCATGATGATCACCGTGTTCTTGAAGTCGACCGTGTGCCCCTGGGCGTCGGTCGCGCGCCCGTCGTCGAGGATCTGCAGCAGCACGTTGAACACGTCGCCGTGCGCCTTCTCGATCTCGTCGAACAGCATCACGCAGTACGGCTTGCGCCGCACCGCCTCGGTCAGCTGGCCGCCTTCTTCGTAGCCCACGTATCCCGGGGGCGCACCGATCAGGCGCGACACGGTGTGCCGCTCCATGTACTCGCTCATGTCGATGCGGACCAGATTGCCCTCGCTGTCGAACAGCGCCTCGGCCAGGGCCTTCGCCAGCTCGGTCTTCCCCACCCCAGTGGGGCCCAGGAAGATGAACGAGCCGAGGGGGCGGCGTGGATCCTTGATGCCGGCCCGGGCGCGGATCACGGCGTCGGCCACCAGCTTCACGGCCTCGTCCTGCCCCACCACGCGCCGATGCAGGATCTCATCCAGGCGCAACAACTTCTCCCGCTCCCCCTCCACCAAGCGCGTGACCGGGATCCCGGTCCACTTGGACACGATCTCGGCGATCTCCTCCTCGGTGACCTCCTCGCGGAGCAAGCGCTCACCCCCGGGCTGGGCGTTGAGGCCTTTCTCCTGCTGGGCCAGCTGGCGCTCCAGCTCTGGCAGCCGCCCGTGCTTGAGCTCGGCGGCCCGATTGAGGTCGTAGGCGCGCTCTGCCTCCTCGATGCCGCGCCGGGCGACCTCGATCGCCTCGCGCAGCGTGCGCACCTTGCCGATGGCGGCCTTCTCGGACTCCCACTGTGCGCGCATGGTGTCGGACTGGGACTTGAGCTCGGCCAGCTCGCGCACCAGCTCCGCGCGGCGATCGCGGCTGGCCTTGTCCTTTTCCTTCTCCAGGGCCGCCTGCTCGATCTCCAGCTGCATCACGCGGCGCGTGACGGCGTCGAGCTCGGCGGGCATGGAGTCGATCTCCGTGCGGATCATCGCGCATGCCTCGTCCACCAGATCGATGGCCTTGTCGGGCAAGAAGCGATCGGAGATGTAGCGGTTGGACAGCACCGCTGCCGCCACCAGCGCGTTGTCCTGGATGCGCACGCCGTGGTGCAGTTGGAAACGCTCCCTCAAGCCGCGCAGGATCGAGATGGTGTCCTCCACCGTCGGCGGGTCGACCATCACCGGCTGGAAGCGCCGCTCCAGGGCAGCGTCCTTCTCCATGTGCTTGCGGTACTCGTCCAGCGTGGTCGCGCCGATGCAGTGCAGCTCCCCACGCGCGAGCATGGGCTTGAGCAGGTTGCCGGCATCGGGGGAGCCTTCCGTGCGACCGGCCCCCACGATCGTGTGCAGCTCATCGATGAACAGCAGCACCCGGCCATCGCTCTGCTTGATCTCGTTGAGCACGGCCTTGAGGCGTTCCTCGAATTCGCCCCGGTACTTGGCCCCGGCCAGCAGCGCCCCCATGTCCAGCGAGAAGATCGAGCGGTCCTTGAGCCACTCGGGCACGTCGCCGCGCACGATGCGTTGCGCCAGCCCCTCGACGATGGCGGTCTTGCCCACGCCGGGCTCCCCGATCAGCACGGGATTGTTCTTCGTCTTGCGCGACAGGATGCGCACCACGCGGCGCACCTCGGCGTCGCGGCCGATCACCGGGTCGAGCTTGCCGGCGCGCGCCTGCGCCACGAGGTCGACGCCGTACTTCTGCAGCGCCTCGTAGGACTGCTCTGGCGTGGGGCTAGTCACGCGCTGGTTGCCGCGCACGGCGGTGAGCGCCGCCAGGAAGCGGTCGCGGGTCAGCCGGGACTCGCGCAGCAGGCGCGCACTGGGCCCCGACTCGTCGGCCATGAGCGCCAGCACCAGGTGCTCGACGGACACGTACTCGTCCCGCAGCCTCTCCGCTTCGTCCTGCGCCCGCAGCAGCGTCTCCTGCAAGCGACGCGTGAGATACACCTGACCGGCGTCGGCGCCTGGACCCGAGACCCGCGGTCGCGCGGCCAGCTCGCGCTCGACAGCGCCGCGCAGTGGCTCGGCTGCGATCTCCATCCGCGTGAGCAGCCGCGGCAGGAGCCCCTGCTCCTGATCCAGCAACGCGAGCAGCAAATGCTCGCCGTCGACCTCCTGATGCGAGAGGCGCACCGCGGCGGCCTGCGCCGCCTGCAGCGCTTCCTGCGATTTCTGTGTGAAGCGTCCCAGATCCATGACCAGCGCTCGTCTTCCAGGGCTCGGTGTGGTTCGTGCGCGCCGCGCGCGGCGATCCGCGCCGCGGCCCTAGAAGAGTACGCCTCGGTGGCGCGGGCGCAAGCGCTCGCGCGGCCCGTGCCGATACCGCGCTGGACGCGTTGACCCGCGGCGGCGTGCGGCGCTACCATGATCCGGCCCTCAGTGGGGAACTCGCCTGTCCTTCCCGCACTGCGCGTCTTGGCCCGTGCCCACATCAACCCACGGCGAGGATCCCATGAATGCCCTTTCTCACCTCGTCCGGCGCGGGCGGGCGCTGCTCGCGGGCGGGGTGCCCGTCGCCGGCGTGCTGCTGGCGGTGGGCAGCGGTCCCGGCATCGCCAGCGATTGCACCCACACGTCGGTCGGCCTTGTACCCATCACAGCACTGGGCACTGCCCTCTACAAGGGGGAGCCGGGCGGCCTCTATCCGGGACTGCTGAATGTCCGGCCGGCCGGACACGAGGCCGCTGGCCTCGCCGAGGCGGCGGCCGTTGAACCCCGGGATGCCCAGGGGCAGCCGGATCCGGCGCACGGGCGCATCGTCCTGCTCACGCTCGGCATGTCGAACACGTCGTTGGAGTCCAATGCCCTGGCCACCCTCGCCGGCGCCGACCCGCAGCGCAATCCCCGCGTGATCGTGATCAACGGCGCGCAGGGCGGCCAGACCGCCGCCCTCATCTCCGATCCGGCGGCGGGCTTCTGGACAGTGGTGGACGATCGCCTCACCCAGCGCGGCCTGACGCCGCTGCAGGTCCAGGCCGTCTGGCTGAAGGAGGCCAACGCGAATCCCACGCAGCCGTTCCCGGTGCACGCGGACACACTGTACGCACAATTGCGCCGTATCGTGCGCACCGTGCGCGAGCGCTATCCCAACGCGCGCCTGTGCTACTGCAGCAGCCGCATCTACGCTGGCTACGCCACCACCACCCTGAACCCTGAGCCGTACGCCTACGAGTCGGCGTTTGCGGTGCGGCGGCTGATCGCAGCGCAGATCGGCGGCGACCTCGCGCTCGGCTTCGATCCCACACGGGGACCGGTGGCGGCACCGTGGCTCTGCTGGGGACCCTACCTGTGGGCGGACGGGCTCCTGCCGCGCGGCGACGGGCTCACTTGGCAGTGCTTGGAATTCATCGACGATGGTACGCATCCCTCGGCACTCGGGGCGCAGAAGGTCGCGCAGAGCCTGCTGGACTTCTTCAAGACCGATGCGACGGCCGCCCCCTGGTTCCTCGCCGCGCCCACGGCGGCGCCCGAGGCGCCGGCGCTCCCGCCGGCGCGGGTGTCGGCGCTGCGCGTGCTGCCGGCGCGACCGAATCCCTTCAATCCACGGGTGGTGCTGCCTTTGGAGCTCGCCGCGGCGCAGCGAGTGCGCGTGGAGGTGCTGACCGCGAGCGGGCGTGGCGTGTGCGTGGTCACGGAGGGCTGGCTTGCCGCGGGCGCCCACGCGCTATCCTGGGATGGAACCGATGCTGCGGGCCGCCCGGTGGCCAGCGGCGTCTACTCGCTGCGCGTCACGGCCGACGGGGAGCCGGTCTCGACACAGCGCGTGGCATTGGTGCGCTGAGGCGAGCGTCAGCGAACGCAAAGGCCCGACCGTGGCGTCGCGCGCGCGACGGAACGACCGGGCCCCCTGCTCAAGTCGCCCTCGCTCCCGGTCCGCCCTCGGGGTGCGCTCCCGGTGGGCTGCGTACGCCGGGAACGCCCGCCACGACGGGGGCGGCGGTCGAGCTAGACCCTATGGATCGGACATCAACCACGCGGCGTTTGACACCAGCCGTTCCATATCACTTGATCAACGTCAGCTTGCGCGCGACCGGCACGTACCCGTCCACCTCGAGCTGCGCGTAGAACACGCCCGAGGAGACCAGCCGGCCGCCGGCATCGCGGCCGTCCCAGCGCGACGCGTGGCGCCCCGCGGGCAGCGCCGCGTCTACCAGTGTCGTCACCTGACGGCCCGCCGCATCGAGGATGCGCAAGCGCGTGACACCCTTGCCCCCCGCCGGGACGTCGAACGGGATCGTCGTGGCAGGGTTGAACGGGTTGGGCACGGCGCCCAACAGCTGTGGCCGCGCCGGTGCCCCGGCCGGATGGCCTGCCGGCGGCGCGTCCGACGAGACACGCGTGGTGAACACGCCGTCGCGGTGCACGTTGCCGCGGAACGTGGGCCACGGCATCCGGTTGGGGTTGTACGGCGTGCCCATGTCCCACACGTGGATCAGCTTGTCCCAGGACGCCAGCGCGATGTTCACCGTGCCGTTGCCATCCAGGTCGCACAAGGTCGCCGTGGAGCGATCGAAACCGCTGAGGAAGATCGGGAAACCATCGATGTCCGTGCCGTCCTTACCCCAGGCGTAGAGGAAGCTGGGCGCGCTGTCGCTGCCGCCCCCCGTTCCCCACACCACATCCAGCTGCGCGTCACCGTCGATGTCCCCCACCACGGGGCTCGCCTCGCTGAGATTGGGGACCGTGACCGGCCAGCCCGGCAGCGTGACGTTCTGCCGCGTGATGATGCGGATGCGCGAGCTGGTCGCGCTCACGGTCTCTACCACCACCATATCCAGCTTCCCATCGCCGTCGAAGTCGCCCACGGCGACCGAGGCGGCCAGCGAGCTGGCGTCCTGGGAATTCGACACGTACCGGACCGGAAACGGCGGTACCCGGCTGCCGTTAGGATGCCAGACGTAGAGCGAGTCGTTCTCGCACTGCTGGATGATCTCGACGGTCCCGTCGCCGTCGAGGTCGGCGATGGTGGGACTGGCGAGGAACCCCGACAGCGGCGCGAGCACCTTCGGCCAACCCGGCGCGTTGGCTCCCGAGCCGTCGGCCTTGAGGGCATAGAAGAACTCGTTGACGCCCGCCGTCTGGAACTTGCTGCCGAAGAGGATCTCCAGCTTGCCATCGCCGTCGACGTCGTAGAGGGCCGGGGAGGTGCGGCCGAAGCTCTCGGCGGAGCGGCGCGGCGCGATCGGGCCGATGGTGCCCGGATTGGCGTCGCCGTCGGCGACCTCGGTGCCATTCTGGTGGAACGCGTAGGTGTAGCCCGCTACGTCGTTGAGAACGATCTCCAGCTTGCCGTCGCCGTCCAGGTCGCCCAGGGCCGGCGTCGTCCAGTTCTTGTTCTGCAACAGGCGCGGCCACCCGGGCAAGACGCTGCCCATGGCGTCGAACACGTACAGCTCGGAGGTGCCCCAGCTGGAGGCCACGATCTCCGGTACGGTGGAAGGCCCGCCCAGGTCCCCGATCGCGATCCCGGCTGGCGTGTACTTGCCCGCCGTCCCAGTGATGGGGCCGAACGTCTGGGAGTTGCTGTCGCCGTCGAGCTTCTCGCGACAGAGCCCATCGATGCCGTAGACCTTGTCGCTGCCGATGATCATATCGAGCACACCGTCGCCGTCGACGTCGTGCACGGCGAGGCTGCCGCTGGACTCCTGTCCCATGGGCAGCGGGAAGTCGCAGATCTCCGGCGGCGAGGTCGACGCGGTCAGGATCGCCGAGGGCGGCCCCTCCAGCCGGCCGTTGTCAACCGCCACCACGTAGTACTGGAAGCGCTGAAGGCTCGGCAGCCCGGAGTCGCGGAAGGTGGAGCTTCCGCGGATGATGTCGGCGCTCGCCACCGAGAACACGCTCTCGCCGGTCCGCTCGCGGTAGACGCGATAGCCCAGCAGGTCGGCATCGGCGTTGGGGCTCCACTTGACGACGATCTCGCCGACCCCGCCCGTGCCGCGGGCCAGACCCGTCACCAGCCCGGGGCGCCTCAGATCGAATTGCGCAACTACCGAGCGCCCCAGGTCGTCCAGCAACGAGAGGTCGTACTGATGGCTGCTGCTGACGGTCGACTCGCGGACGCGGAAACGGTTGCCGTTGTTGTCAGCGGTGGACAGCGGCGTGGGCATCGCTCCCCAGGCGGCGGAGCCGTCCACGATGGTGACGGCCGGATCGGCGCTGATGAGCGTCCCCGTCACGCTTCCCACGGCCGAGGAGCCGAAGTTCTTCAGGGTCAAGATCAGGTCGACGTCCTCGTTGACGTCGGCAATGCCGTTGTTGTTGCCGGTGACGCTGTCGTCCACGCGCAGCAACAGGGGCTCGATCTCCGGCGCTCCGATCGTCAGGTGCTCGATCTCCATCCAGCTGCTCGCGCCGCTCTCGATCCGCAGCACGAGCGTAGCCTCGTGGGCGTCGGGCACCGCCTGGTCGACGAGGAACACGAATGGATCGCCGGCCGAGGCCGAGCTCGCGGCCGGGACCGCGGCGAAGGCGGCTACGCTGTCGCTGACCACGAGGTAGGGATCGGTCGTGGTCAGCACGACCGTGCCGGCAGCGGCCAGGGCCGTCCCGCTGTTGCGCAAGAGCGGCGTGAGCTCGATGCTCTCGGCCCCCTCGATACGCCCGTTGCCATTGCCGCTGCTGACGCCGGCGTTGTCGTCGCTCACGCTCCAGCCGCTGACGGCCAGGAACGCCCCCGCCCCCGCCACGACCGGAATCGCCGCGCTGGTCGGACGGGCATTCTTGCCGCTGATCCACACGGCGATGCTGCCAGCGGTCTCGGCGTGGAAGTTCAGCTGCGCCGTCCCCGTCACGTCGGTCGTGCCCACCGCGTAGTCCTCGTTGCCCTTGCTCAGGCAGACCGTGGCGCCTTCCAGCGGTTCCGCCGCGGCCACGTCGGTCACCGTGATGGCGAGGGTGCTGTTGCCCAGCGGCACGCTGGCGGGCGCGGCGATGCTCACCGCGCGCGGCCGCGCCGTCCACATGGGCATGGCCGGATCACCCAGGAGCGTGTACACGAAGTGGGTCCAGCGATCGCTCGTGTTGTAGAACGTGTCGGGCGTGAAATTCATGCGGCTCTGGTTTACGGCGTCGCCGAGGCGCGGCAGCCCACCGCAGAACACCGCATTGAAGAACGCCTGCTGGTAGTCGTTGGCTGTGTTGGGGAAGGCGGCGCGCGCCGAGCCCAGTGAGGCCACCGAGCCGCCGATGGGGTTGCGCACGAAGCGCTCCATCAGACAGTTGAAGTCGAAGGCGGCCGAGCTGCAATTCAGCGCGTAGAGCACGAAGTAGTTGGGCGCGTTGGTGAGCGCGTCGGCGTCCGCCACCAGGATGTTGCCGTCACCTACGCTCATGTTGAAGTAGAAGCCGTGCCCCTCCTGGATGAGCAGGCCGAAATGACGCGTATTGGCCGAGTCGAGCACGGCCTGTTTCGTCTCCGGCAGCGCACCGGGGTAGGCCGTGTAGTTCTCGTACAACCGCGCCGTGGTCCAGGCCTCCTGCGGCGCGCAGAGCACGATCGAGTTATTGAGGATGCTCTCGCTGAAGGTGGCGCCGTCGAGCTGGATCGCCTGGGGCGGCACCCAGTCCTGCGGGAAAAGGGCCTCGCTCACCGCCAGCGCCCGCGACTGGTAGGCGGAGCTGGCGGGGATCTCGTAGGCAAAGATCTTGTTCACGAACACCTGGGCTTCGGCGAGCGTATGCACCGGGGCGCGGCCCACGGCAAGTTCGGGCGTGAAATCCACGAAATCGCCCAGGTCCAGGCCGCTGACGAACGCTTCACCGAAGATCGCGTCGCCGTCCGCATTCCAGTTGCCCGTCAGCGCCGCGTAGTACAGGTCCGCGGGGATGTCGGTGGTGCCGGACGGTGGATAGAACGTGCTATTGGCGTAGCGGGCCGGGATGATGTCGGTATCGCCCCCCAGCAGCACGTAGTCAACACCCCACTTCGAGTAGGCATCGGTGATGTACATGCGCAGGGTCTCGGCCAGATCCAGCCCATGGCGGTACTGGGCGAGGACCTGGCTGACCGTGACGACGATGGTGGGGAGCCCCAGCTTGGTGCGGTGGTCCGCCAGGCGCTGGAACTGGGGTGCCATTGCGTCATTGGTGACGATCAGCATCTGGACCGGGCTGCTGCTGAGGCTGGGCGTCTTGTTCGGCGTGGCCGCCGTTGCGGCGTCCACCTCCACCATCGGTGGGAGGTCGTAGCCGGCAAGCGCTTGTGGGTTGGCCAGCTGTGCTGCGAGCGACGCCTCCACGCCCGCTCGCCATCCCGGGATCAGGCGTACGCGGTCGGCGATCTGCACGCCATCGTGGCGCGGACCCAGCGTCAGCTCGAGACTGGCGCCCTCCCGTACCTGCAGCGCGCCCGTCGCGCGGTCCTGCCGCATCGGATAGACTTCGACCATCACCAGGTGCCAGCCGTGGAGGAACTGGTCCGCGATCATGCGGGCCTCGACCGGCGGATAGAGTGGAGCTGCTGCGACCGTCTCCGCGTTGAAGATCCGCTGGCCGGCCGTCACGCCCTCCACGACCTCGCCCATCTCGATCGGCAGGTCCGCGGTGGCGGCCAGCGGGCGCACCCGTCCGCCAGCCAGGCTGACGTCGGTGACGGATTCGTCACGAGGGATGAGCACCGTGACGCGCTGCGCCGGCAGTTGGGGGTGCCCCAGGTCGCGCAGCAGCACCGCACGCACGGGGAGCTGGCCGTGGGCGCCCGTCGCAGGGAGCGCCCCGCCCACTGCCGGTGGAGGCGGGAGCGCGACGCGGAGAACGGCGGCTGCGGTCCCGCTCGCGGCGCCGGCAGGGGGCGCGGCTGCGCAAGCGACCAACAGAATCGCCGCCCAGAGCAGGAGCTTCGTCGGGCCCGCGATGGGGCTACGTGGGCAGCAGCCGCAAGACGGGGAATACGAGGGTGTGTTACGCGAGGGACGTGACGAGAGCATGCGGCGTCTCCTGCAGATGAGGCGTTGCCGGGCGATGCGCGCCGCGGGCCCGCGGGGGGCCGGCGGCGCGCGACGGATTCATCAGTGGCCGACCTGGCCGTTCGCAAGGATCCGGGCTGCGACCTCTTGGTGGGGCCGCGGACCGGGGGGAAGGGACCGGTCCGCGGCCGCTGCTTGCGTGCTCCTACTTCGCCAGGGTCATCTTCAAGGACTGGCTCTCGCCGGCGGCAGTCACGTGCGCGAAATAGACGCCGGAGCCGACGGCTCCGCCGTGATCGTCGCGGCCGTCCCAGCGCACGGCGTGCGCGCCCGCTGAGAGCTGCTCGGCCAACAATGTGCGGATGTGGCGCCCGGCGACGTCCACGACGTCCACCCGCACCTCCACCATCCCGCTGGAGGTGGCGGGCACCTCGAAGCGGACGCTCGTGCTGGGGTTGAAGGGGTTGGGAACGTTCGGCAACATCGTGAGCCGCGCCGGAGCCGCCCGGCCCGCCGGTAGCCCGTCACCACCGAGGCCCACCGTCGGGTGGTCCCGGAACACTCCCGTGCGGTAGGCGTTGCCGCGGAACGTGGGCCATGGGGCCAGGTAGGGATTGTAGGGGAACGGCATGGACCAAACGTGGAGCTTGCGATCGAAGCCCGCGAGCACGATGTCCACCTTTCCGTCCCCGTCGAAGTCGCAGATCGTGGGCGCGCTGCGTGGCGCCCCACCCATGGCAATGGGGAACCCGGAGATGTCGGTGCCGTCGCGGTTGAAGGCGCAGAGCTGGCTGGGGTCGTTGTCGGATCCGCCGCCGATCCCGAACACGATGTCGAGCTGCTGGTCGCCGTTGATGTCGGCCACGACCGGCGAGGACTCCGACAGCCCGGGCAACGACCGCGGCCAGCCGGGCCGAACCGTCCCGGTGTAGTCCATCAAGTAGATCTTGCTCTCGTGGATGGAGACGACCGAGACCACGACCATCTCCAGTTTGCCGTCATGGTCGAAGTCGCCCACCGCCGGCGACGGCGTCAGCGAGTCGAGCTCCCACGCCGTGGTAAGGAAGGACTTGGGGAAACCCGGGAAGTTCTGGCCGTTGGGCTCCAACACGTGCAGCGAGTCGTTCTCGGCGACGACGAAGATCTCCGGAATTCCGTCGTGGTTGAGATCCGCGACCGTGGGGCTGCTCACGATCGCGCCGCCTGTGCCCGTGTAGCGCGGCCAGCCAGGCGCATCCTGTCCGTTGTTGCGCAGGCAGTGGATGCGGTTGTTGGTGCCGTTCGCGTAGTTCGTCCCGAAAATGATCTCGAGCTTGCCGTCGCCGTCGACGTCGAAGAGCGCGGGGGACGAGCGGTTGAACGTCTCGCCGGGGCGGGCCTGGAAGATCCCGAGCGTCGCGGGGTTGTTGTCGCCGTCGCGGAATTCGGTCCCGTCGCGGTGCCAGACGTAGGTATTGGCACCCACGTTGTTCACCACGATCTCGGGGATCCCGTCGTGGTCCAGGTCACCCACCGCCGGCGTGGCCCAGTTCTTGTTGTTCATGGTCTGGGGCCAGCCCGGGTAGACCGATCCGTCGCCCCGGAAGACGTAGATCTGATTCGTGTTCCACGAGCTACCGATGATCTCCAGGGCGCCGTCGCCGTCCAGATCGCCCAGCGTGATGCCTGAGGGCGTGAACTTGTCCCCCAGGGCGCTGATGGGGCCCAGGGTCTGGCTGTCGCCATCGCCGTCGACGATCTCCTCGCCATTGCTCTTGAAGGCGTAGACGTCGTTGCTGCCCACCACCGCGCAGAGCGAGCCGTTGCCCTGGATGTCCCCCACGGCCACGTGCCCCGCCACCTCGATGGCGAGGTCCTTGGGGAAGCCACCGGCCAGCTCCGCCGGGGACGTGCTGGCCGAGACGGCCGCCGTCTTGCTGCTCTCGATGCGCGACGAGTCGACGACCGACGCGCAGTAGTAGTACTTCGTGAGCTGCTGCAGGCCGTCGTCGCGCAGGAAGCCCGAGCCCACCACCGGATCTTCGGTCACTTCCTGGAAGGGTCCGGTCGCCGCCACGGCGCGGTAGACACGGAAACCATAGAAATGCGGCTGGTAGGGAGTCTCACACCGCACCGCGATGCTGGTGGTGCCCACCGCGGTGTCGAGCTGGGGCGCGTCGGGCGGGCTGGGCGGGCGCAGCTCGAAACTGTGGGACCAGACGTGGCCGCGCTCGTCGGCCAGGGTCAGCAGCACCGTGTTCTCGACTGCGACGTTGGACTCCGCCAGCTTAAACGAACCGGCTCCCGTGCTCACCTGCTTGAGTGCGAGCGGGCCCCACGTGTTCACGGCCGTCAGCAGCGAGACGTCGGGCGAGAGCGTGCTGAGTGTGCCCGTGACCACGTTGGCTGTGCCGCCGCCGAAATTGCGCAGCTGCACCAGCAAGCGCAGATTCTCCCCGGCCTGGATCACGCCATCCCCGTTGCCGAACGTAGCATCGTCCACGGTCAGCCGCACGACCTCCACCTCCGGCGCATACGCCACCAGCGCCACGTCCTGCTTCCACTGCTTGGCGCCGCTGCTCACCACCAGCCGAAACGTCAGGATGGTTCCGTCGGGCACCCCGGGATCCAACGCCAAGACGAAGCGGTCGGCCGGCACCACGCTCGCGGCGCCGGCGAGGGTGCCCACGGCAATCGTGCTGTCCAGCACCGTAACCCCGGGGGCGCTGGTCTTGCGCAGCACCGCGCCCACCGCGGTGGCCGAGGCGCCGCTACCGTTGTTCGTGAAGCGGAAGCCCCACTCCACGGTCTCTCCCGCGTCGGCGATGCCGTCGCCGTCGCCGATACTGGGGGCGACCGCGTTGTCGTCGAGCACCTCCGCTCTGGCCTGCACATGCGCGGCGGTGGCGGGCAGCACCTGGATCGTCGACGCGAACTGCAGCAGGTCCGGACCCGTGACCGTGATCGCAATCGTGCCGGTCGTGAGGGCGCGGAACGGGACCACGGTGGGCCCGCCGCCGGCGGTGACTACGCTCTGGTAGTCCTCGGGGGCCTTGCGCAGCGTGATGCGGGCTCCCGCCACGGGCTGCCCGGACTTACTCACATCCACGGACACCGATGCGGTGCCCAGAGTGATGCTCGCGGGCACCGTCACGCTGGGCATCACTGGCACGTTGCGCCAGATGGACAGCTCGGGGTCGCCCAACAGCGAATAGCTGAAGTGCGTCCACCGGTCGGAGGTCTCCACCGTGTTGGCGGCCATCACGTACTGCGCGCGGCTGTTCATGATCGCCTCGCCGACGTGCACGTGCCCCGCGACGAACACCTCGCTGTAGAATCCCTGCTGGTAGCGATCGGCCGTCGTGGGGAACGCCGCCCGGCTGGAGCCGATGCTGATCGCGCTGCCGCCGTTGGGATTCTGCAGGAATCGCTCCATCAGGCAGTCGAAGTCGAAGGCGGCGGAGCTGCAGTTGAGAGCGTAGAGGAAGAAATAGTTGGGGGCGTTGGCCAGCTGGTCGGCATCGGCGGCCACGATGTTCAGATCGCCCACGCTCATGTTGTAGTAGAACCCGTGGCCGATGTGGTGGACGCCACCGAAGTGTCCCGTGCGCATGGAATCCATCGCCGCGCCCTTGGTCTCCAGCGTGGACCCGAAGTACCCGCCGACGTTCTCGTACAGGCGAAAGCTCTCCACCGTGTTCCCTGGAGCGAGCACTTTGTTGAAAATGATGTCCTCGCTGTAGATCGCCCCGTCCAAGATGGGCGGCGAGATCCCGTCCCAGTTCTGCGGAAAGAGCACCTCGCTGAGGAAGAGATCTCGTCCAACGTAGGAGGGATGCAGCGGGTTCTCGTACGCCAGCGCCTTGTTGATGAAGACGTTGACCTCGGTGGGCGTGTTAACGGTTGCGCGTCCGACCATCAGCTCGGCCAGCATGTCACAGTCGTCTCCGGGATCGAGGAAGGTGGTGTACGCCTCCCCGAAGACGCCATCGGCGTCCTTGTTCCAATTGCCGTCCAGAGCGGCGAAATAGAGGTCGGTTGGGATGTCGGTGTAGCCACCCTGGGGGTAGAACGCGCTGCGCGCGTAGCGCGGCGGCAGCACGCCGGTGTCGCCGCCAAGCAACACGTACCGCGTGCCCCAGTGTTGGTAGGCGTTGCGCAGGAAGCCCCGGATCGTCTCCTGCGGGTCGCCACCGTGGCGGAAGTTCTGCAGGATCCACTCCGAAGTGACCACCACGGCGGGCACGCCGCGAGCGATCTTGTCGTCGGCGAGCCGCTGGAACTGGGTCTTGAGCGCGTTCGTGGTGACGATCACGTACTCCGCGCCGGTCAGGCTGAGGTTGGCCAGCTCCGGGGCCAGCGCTTGGTCGGTGCTCGCCGCGAGGCCGGGCACGGCGGCTCCCTTGGCGCGCAGCAGCTCGACGGGCGTTCCCGGCGGCGGCGCGCAGGCCGCGGCCTGCTCCGGATTGGCGACCAGTGCGCGCACCTGCGACGCATCGTCGTCCGCGCGCCCCGGCCAGGCGGTCAGGCGCAGCGCGACGTCGCCCGCATCGACAGGGGCAAGCTGCACGTCGAGCGTGCACCCGGTCATCAGCTGCACGTCCCCGGCCAGGCCGACGCGCACCGGAAACACCTCCACTGCCCCGAGGAAGTACCCGTGGAGGACGCCGCTCCCCGCTGCGCGTGCGAGCACCGGCGGGAAGGGCTCCGCTGCGGCGCCCGCCCCGGCGCCCGCCGCGGCAAAGCTGTGGACCTCGACCTGTCCACCGTCGGAGCACGCGAGCGGCGGAGCGCTCTCCAGCGTCGGGACGGCACCCAGCGAGGTCCAGCCCGTCGCCGTCGCCGTGACGCCCGCGACGCGCGTGCCCTGCGGCAGCACCAGCGGTATCCGGTAGAAGGGGAGCCGCGGCGCGCCGGCGTCCTCCAGCTGCAGGGCACCGTTCATGACCATACGAGCGCCCGCTGGGGTCTGGACGATGTGCAGGTCGGCGGGGCTGAAGCTCAACTTCCGATGGATCGACTGCGACTGCGCCGCTCGGCCGGGGGGTGGCCCCAGCGCGGCGGCGGCCAGCACGACCCCGAGCACGAGGAGATTGCGGGGGAGAGCGAGAACTGGCCTCCGGCGGACGGGAGCCATGCATGTCCTCCTGATGGGGAACTGGTGCCGGGCGTGGGAACCGCGAATCCGACGCGATCGAGAACGTTCGGGTTGAACAGGACCTGGGCCATGTCGATGCAATGACTCCGTCTGCCGACACCCGTAGATGCGTTACCGCTCGACATGGGCGCTGCCGTCGCCACGCGGCACCGACAGCGCGAGCCAGGACGGCGAGGAACCGGAAGGAGGAGCCCCTCGGCCGGTTGCGCGAACCACTGCGCCACCGACTCCTGCGAGACCTCAAGTGTATCCGATCGTAGCAGCCTGTGTCAAGCCGCTGGACAGGTAACTACAATACTTATAATGAGTTCAACGTACGGACCGAGAATTTTCTTCGGCCGCCGGGAGTGGGAGGACGCGCGTGCCAGGCTGGATCGCCGCGCCCGCGCCCAGCGTCCCCGGCGCGCAGGCCAGGCCGCCACTGTAGTTGCGCACCACGAGGCAGCGGCCGCGCCGCACCGCCGACACGCCGGTCGTCCACAGCTGCGCGACCTCCTCGTCGACCAGGAAGCGCGCGCCATCGTGGGCAATCAAGACGTCGAGGAAGCGCGCGAGCTGCAGGCGTCCCGCGACTGCCACCGCGGGCTCCAGGTTGGAGAGCTGCACGCGGTGGATGGCCACGATCGCGGGCTCCCGGCGGCTCCACGCCGCGCGCACCTGTCGCAGTGCGGCGAGCGCGCCCTCCGGCGCGGCAGGATCGGGGTTGCCGTACGGCTCCAGGCGCACCGGCCGGCGCAGGTAGACCAGGGAGAAGTGGCGCGCATCCCACCAGCGGGCCAGCGCTTTGCGCGCGCGCCCGCGCAGCGACGTCGGCGGATGCGCGGGATCGAACTGCTCCTCTTTTGCCTGTACGACGCGCAGCCCTGCCGCACGCCACGCCCGCTCGTCGTCGTGGCCCCACACGTAGTCGGGAGCGATCACCGATACCGGCGCACGCCCGAAGCGGCAGATGAAGAGCTCCACGCTCACACGCGCCAGCGCCTGCGCACGCACGGGATCCGCCGAGCCCAGCTCCGCCTGCTGCGCCCAGCCCCGATACGCCAGGGTCCCTTGCGCCAGCGCCTGCTCCGCCAGCGGGTCGTGCTCGCGCAGCGCCCGGGCGTACGCCGGCAGATCGAAGTGGGTCAGACCGTGCAGTTGCGGGACCCAGACGCCGCGCGCGATGGCCGAGTCGACCGCTGCCGCGAGGCCGGCGCGGTGGTAGCGCCCCGGGGCGCTGCCACCTTGGTGCAGCACGAAACCCTCGACGCGCACCTCCCTGCCGGGCCGGCCGCCGGCGCACCACCGCGTCGCGGAGTCCTGCGCCGCGAACACGGCCGGCGCTGCGACCACCGTATTCGCTTGCAGCACCACCGGCAGGCCGTCGGCGTCGCTGCGCGCCGCGAGCAGCGTGCAGAGCGACTCCACATCGGCCGCGGTCTCGAGGCTGCTGGTCCGGTAGGGGGCGAGCCGTGGCGCCAGGCCCGGCACCATTCCCGCCAGCGCCGCGGCCGCTTGCAGGTCGGGGAACCAGCCCTCCAGCCCCCAGTCGTCGCTCTGCAGGACCACAACTTTCCAACGACCGAGGTCCGCGCGCCGATGTGGCGGCGCCAGCGCGTGCCCCAGGCCGAGCAGACCCCAGACGGCCAGCGCGCCGAGCAGGACGACGCGACGCCGCTTCATCGCTCTGCCTTGCGGTAGACCTGGAACCAGTAACGCCCGTAGCTCATGCCGTGCTGCTCGACTAAGCGTCGCAGCGCGCCGAGCTGCTCGCAAACGTCCGGCGCCGCGCCGCGAGCGAGCAGCCAGCGCAGCGGCGCCTGCGGATCGCCCACCGCCAGTGTGTTGAGCTGCTTGCCCACCGCGATGGGCTCGCCCAGCGCGGCAGTCAACGCAGCGCGCGCCAACGACGGCCACAGCGCCGCGCCGCGCGTGGGGTCCGCCGCCGCGAGCAGCTCCAGCGCCGTACGGTAGCTCGCCTCCGCGGCAGTGCGCGCGGCCGGATCGTCCTCCAACACTACGAGTAGACCGCCGGGGCGCAGCGCGCGCGCGGCCTCGGCGCCCAGCACCGGCCGGTGCCCGGCGGGAACGTGGCGCAGCGCGTTGCCCAGAATCAGCAGCCCCAGCGCGGCGCTGCGCACCGGCAGTGCCCGCGCGTCGCCGCAGACCCGTCCCGCATCCAGCAATGGCACGGCTGCGGCTGCGTCAGCTGCCGCGCCGGATGAGGGCGCCCTGGGGAATGCGCGGTCCAACAGCAGCGGGTGGATGCCGGCGCGCGCTAGCTGCACGGCGAGCTCCCCCCCGCCCGCTCCCAGCTCCATCGCCGGTCCCAGGCGGACACCCGCCCGCAGCAGATCAACGAGGGTCTTCGGTAACGGCCAGAAGGACATCGAGCTCCTCGGAGGCAGGCTGATCCTCGCCGGCCCGCACCCCGCTCGCGGCACCCGGCTCGGTGCGCGGAGCACGGGCCGAGGAGGCCGACAGTGCTGCCGAGGAGCCAACGTTGTCCAGGCGCGCCGCAGTGGCAAGCGGCGCGTCGGCGACGGCCGCGTCCCCTGCGGATGCGGCGCCGAGCTTGGCCTTGCGCAGCGCCTGCGACCGCTGGCTGCGGTAGGGGTGCATCTCGATCACCTCGGCGAGCCGGGGCTGTGGCCGGTCCTGCAGCCAAGCGCCCGGCAGCCACAGCAGGTACCGAACGGCCTCCGCCAGGGTCGGCCGCTCCCCCTGGGGAAGCGTGCAGGCAAGCTCGATGGTGACCGCGGCGAACGCGCCCAGCGCCAGCACCCCGGCGCTGGCCTGCCCGTGGAGCGCGGCACCGGCGGCGGCACCGGCCAGCGTGAGCAGCCAGAGGGTCGCCACGGCGCGGGGCGCCGGCGCACCAAGCCGCAGCAGCCTGTGGTGAAGGTGCTCGTCGTCCGCGCGGAAGATGCTCACGCGCCGGCCGAGGCGTCGGACAATCGTCGTTGCGGTGTCTACGATCGGGACCACCATGGCCGCGATCGCCAGGCAGGGCACGCTGGGCGCCTGGCGTGCCAGTCCCAGCGTGAAGCCCGCCATCCACAGTCCGAGCAGCATCGAGCCCGCATCGCCCAGGAAGATGCGCGAGCGCGACAGGTTGGAGCGCAGAAACCCCAGCAGCGAGCCCAGCAGCACGACCACCCATGCGCCGGCTACGGGGTCGCCGGGAGCCACTGCCAGGAGCACGGAGCCAAGGACGACGGCGGCGATCCCCCCGGCCAAACCATCGAGCCCGTCGATGAGGTTGATGCTATTGATGAATCCCAAGTACCAGAACAGCGTCACCGGCCACGCCAGCACACCCAGCTGCACGTCGCCCACCCCTGGCAGAGCGATGTGGCGCAGCGTCAGACCGCTGGCCATCGGCAGGAGCACCACCACGATCTGGCCCAGCAGCTTTTTCTCGGCGTGAACGCCGAAACGGTCGTCCACCACCCCCAGCACGAGCGTCAGCAAGCCGGCCACACCCAGCGATAGCAGCGCCGGCGTGCGAAATGGCAGCCCGACCGTGGCGGCTAGCGCCACGCCGCACAACACCGCCGCCAGGTAGATCGCGATCCCACCGCTGCAGGGCACCGCCTCGCGATGGGCGCGTCGCCAGCTCGGATGGTCGACCAGGCCCAGGGCGAGCCCCAGGCGCCGCACGGGCCGAATGAGCACGTGGGACACGAAGGCGGAGACGAGCAAGAGACCCGCGAGGGTCAGCAGCGAGGTCATGATGCCTTCACCTCAGGGCGTCCTCCCGCCGGCGCGCAGCTCGCGCAAGCCGTCGAGAGTCGCACGGGCGCAGCGCTCCCAGCTGAACTCCCGCGCGCGGACGTGGCCTGCGTCGGCGAGGCGCCTGCGCAGGCCGGGATCATCGACCAGGCGGCGCATCCCTCGCTCGAGCTCCTCCCCATCGGAAGGGTCCACGAGCAGGGCGGCGCCTCCGGCCACTTCCTCGGTGGCGATCCCGCGCGAGGTGAGCACCGGGCACCCGCGGGCCATGGCCTCCACGACCGGCAGGCCAAAGCCCTCGTAGAGCGAAGGAAACAGGAGCGCGAGCGCAGTGTCGTACTCAGCCCGCAGCTCCGCCACGTCCCGGTAGCCGAGACGCAGGACGCGGGAGGGATCGGGGTGCGACGCGAGCGCGCGCCGGATCCCCTCGTCCCTCCAGCCCCTTCCGCCCACCAGACGGAGCTCCGGAAAGAGCGGATCCCCACGGCATTGGTTGCCGTGAGCGATCAGCAGTCGGACCAGGTTCTTCCGAGGCTCCAGGGTGCCCACGAACAGGAAGTGGTCGCGCCGTGCGCGTTGCACGCTCGGCGCGGGGCTCCCTGCGCGGTCGCCGTTCTCAAGGTAGGCGGGTGCAACCCCCAGCGGTGCGAGCCTCAGCTTCTCCGCGACGTGCGGGGCGAAGTCCACGACCTCGTCCGCGATCGTGCGGGAGTCGACGAAGATGCGCGCGGCGCGCCGCAAGGTGAGACGGACCGCCGCGGTGTAGTAGAGCCGCTTGGCGAGTGGTGTGGTCTTCGGGAACCGCAGGAAGGTGAGATCGTGCACCGTCGCTGCGGTCGCGAATCGCCCCCACACGGGAGCGATAAAGTTCGGAGCAAGCACCACATCCACTCCCAGGCGCTGACCGAGCGCCGGCACCCGGGTGTGGATGGCCATCATACGACCGCCGGGGCCCGCCGCGGGAAGCGAAATCTTCTCCGTGCGAAAGCCGGGCCTGCCGGCGAGGAACGCGAACGCCTCCAGTTGGGGCGCGGCGACGATGATCTCCTCGTCGTCGGGCTGGACCTGCGAGATCATCCCGCGGACCAGCTCCAGCGTGTACCCCCCCACCCCGGTCTGCCCGGGTCCAACTTGCAGAGCCGGGATCAGGACACGCAACATTCAGACCAACCGCTCCGGGCGGCTCCCTGATGGGAGCCGGCCTGCCACCGCAGCAGTAACTCCAATCAACAGAGCAGGATGAAGCAGATGGATCTGATGGAACGTGAGCATTTGCGTGAGCACCGCCGCGAGCGCGCACGCCAGGAGATAGGCCTCCGCCCGGCCGCCACCGGCCGGCGGCCCGCCACGGAGTCGCAGCGCCGCGAGTGGCCGGCGCACGGCCGCACCCCAGAGTATGAGCCCGACGAGCCCCGTTTCGGCCAGGATCAGCAGCGGGAGACTGTTCGACGTGGGCCATCCGAAATGGGCGGCCTCCTCCCCCGGCGCCGTGACGCGATAGAACCAGAATCCGAACCCACCCCAGCCGACACCGGCCAGCGGGTGGCGTCGTGCGAGCAGGAGCGCAGCGCGCCACGCGAACAGCCGCGTGAGGTTGGACATATCGTGCGCGGCGAACGACTGGGCGAGACGCCGCGCGAGCAGCGCCGGCATTTGCCAGGGCGCAACGCCCGCAAGCAGCCCGGCCCCGCTCGCGATGCCGACCACCAGCAGCGCGCCACCCAGCGCGGCGCGCCGCGGCGCTGGGCGCGGCAGCTGCCCGTGGGCCATGCCGGCCACGACCAACGCAACGAGCACGGCCGCCCCCAGGTAGGCGCCGCGGGCGAAGGTCAGCACGAAGCAGATCGTCCCCGCCGTCGCGGCCGCCAGACGCGCCAGCCGTCCCACACCACGGGTGCGCGCGGCCGCTGCCCACGCCACCGGCACCGCCGCCAGCAGGTAGCTCGCGAAGTAGAGCGGCTCGCAGCCCGTGGAATAGATGCGCGGAATGCCCACGAACCGGTGCCCGAGGTAGAGCTCGTGGCTGCCGGAGGCGAGCGACGGATTGCACGTCACCCAGCGCGCGAGGTGCGAGGCGCCGGGCACGCGCACGTAGAACGTCGCGGCCTGCAGCAGACCGTACGCCGCGGCGAGCGCCAGACCGATCGTGGCCCCCCGTTCCCAGCGCTGCAGCTCCCGGCGCGGCACGGGCGAGCAGCGCAGCACCCACACCGGCGCGCAGGCGGCGGTGACGTGCAACAGCAGCAGGAGGCTCTGCTTGAGGCCCTTGGCCCAAGGAGCCTCGCCTGCCAGGCCCACGTCGTCGAGCCGCCAGAGCGCCGAGACCCCGGCCACCGTCCACAGCACGGCAGCGAGCAGCACCCAGCCGCCCGGTCCCCAAGGCCGGCAGCGGTGGCCCCGTGCGCGCCGGCCGCGCAGCGCGGCCGCCAACAGCACCAAAATCAGCGCGCCCAAGGTCACGTAGGCAGGCTGCACCCCGACACCGAGCGAGCGGCCACCCGCCAGGGTGACCACACACATGCCCACCAGCGGGCAGAGCATCAGCGTGCATGCGAACAGCCAGGAGGCGAGCGGCCCGAGCATGGCGCCCTCCGCCTAGAGCACCAGCACGCCCGCCACCGTCACTCCGGCGCCGCGCAAGAGCGACGCCGCCTCGTACAAGGCCGCGCGCCGCGTGCGCCCCACGCGGGCCACCAGCAGAACGACGGTCGGTGCAGCGGCGCCCTCGCCCAGCCTCGCGCCTTGCACCGTCAGGAACTCCTCCAGGTCCGCGCTCACGACCTGGATGCCCGCGTGCAGTGGCGGTGCCAAGGCCTGCCCCAGCGCTGCTTGGCCCTGCGCGTGCGCCGCCAGCCCCAAGCGCGCCAGCCGCTCTGCCACACGCTGCGCCAGATCCGGATCGGCGCGCCCCCCGGCCCAGAGCAGCCATCCCGACCCGCCGCCGCGTAGCGTGTGCGCGAGCGTGAGGGCGGCCGCCGTGTCCGCGCCAACCTGACCTGCGCCGGCCTCGCGCGGGCGGCAGAGCGCGGGAGCGCCCGCAAGCAGCGCCGCCTCCTCGGCGTCGCGCAGGCTCTGGTCGAGCGCCTCCATCAGCGACCCCACTGCAGTCCCGCCGATCGCCGCCAGGAGCAGCGCGCTGATCGCCGCCAGCACGGGGATTGGCGCCGAGGGGCCGCGCGGCGGTTGCGCGGGATTGACGGCCTGCAGCCGACCCTCGCCGCGCTGCAGCTCGACGTTGGCCTCCAGCAGGCGAGCGTGCACGGTGCGGTAGATGTCCTCCACCAGATCCTGCTCGCGTTGCAGCCCCGTCTGCACCCGGCCGAGGGCCGGCAGGCGGTCGAGACGCTCGCGCAGCGCCGCGGTGCCCTGGCGCAGCGCCTGCAGCCGCGCGTCGCGCGCCGTCACGTCGACCTCGATGTCGCGCACCGTCGCGAGCAGGCTCCCGGCCAACACCAGGGGCTCCTCGCCCAGGGTCTGGCGCTGCGCGAGCTGCTCGCTCTGCTCGGCCAGCGTGCGATTGACCTCGCCGATGCGCTGGCGCAGTTCCCTCAGCTCGGCGCCGGTCGAGTCGGCGCCGCTGGCAAGCAGGTAGTCGTACCAGTTCTGATCGTGGGCGATCTGCTCGCGCAGCTCGGCGACCAAGAGCGGCGAGCTGTCCGCGAGCTCGGCCTGGACGCGCTCGCGCAGTGCCCCGAGCTGCCGCAGGCGCTCCTCGCGGCGAGCCGCGAAGCTCGCCCGCTCGCCGCGCACCGACACGGACTCGGCCTCCAGCCGCAGGATCTGCTCCAGCAGCAGGCGCGTCTCTTCGATCAGGCTGGAGACCGTCTCCTGCTGCCGGAAATGCTCCAGTTTGTCCTCGCGATCCTTGAGCTCGGCCGACCAGCGCGCCTCCTCCTGCTGCAGATAGGATTGCCACTCCCGCGTCGCTCGCTGATTGACCCGCTGCTGCACCGCGGCGTAGGCATCCATGGCCATGTTGGCCAGCTGCGCAGCGCCCTCGCCGGTGGGAGCGGTGGCATCGATGCGCAGTACGCCGGTCTCATTGCGGGAGGCCACGCGCAGGCGACCGGCCAACGCCAGCACGATGGCCGCCTCGCCGCGCTTACGCGCCGCGTCGCGCACCACCGCGTCCAACAGCGGGACGGCATCGCGCCGGAGCATGGCCAGCAGCTCCTCGTGCACGGCGCTGCTGCGGGCGACCTCAAGGTGGTTGTTCACCACGAACGAGTACTGGACCGGGAAGGCGCGCCCCTGCCCCATCCGCAGGTCGACCTCCACCTCGCGGTAGGGGACGATCGTGGTCGAGCTGGCGGTGTAGCGCCGGGGCGTAACAACCAAGTAGTAGGCGGTGCCTACGACAGCGGCCAGCAGGGCCGCGAGATACGTCCAGCGGTGGCGCCGGACGAAGGCCAGGTAGGGTGCGAGGGGAGCGGAGATCATGGACGAGATGCGGCCCCGGTACTTGTACCACGCACCCCGGCCCGGGCCAAGGAGGATCTGGTGCGCCGGGGGCTAGCCCATCGCCCCCGCGACTGCGCGCGTCGCGTGCCGCGGCGCCGCCAGCGCGCTGCGCAGCAGCTGGGCGGCCAGGGCGTCCAGAGTCGCCGCGTCCCCGACCGCGGGCAGCGGCAGGACCTCTGCTCGGTACGGCAGGCAGGCGGCGCGCAACGCGCCCTCCACCGCCGCCCGCGCCGCCTCGCGCCGTCCAGGCGGACCCGGCAACAGGCACCGCACGTAACGCGGCGCGCTCGCCCAGACCCAGGTGCACAGCAGATAGAGTGCGCGCAGGGACACCTGCGCCCGCAGAGGCAACAGCCACAGCAGCAGATCCGGCCCGTCGCCGCCCGGCGGCGCCAGGCGGTCCAGGCGGCGCTCGTCCACGACCCCTGCGTTCAGCAGCCGGGCGCGCGGTGCAGGCGCGACCGCGGGTGGGTCTGCCGGCGCTGCGGCGCGCACGGGCCGTGTCGCGCGGCCGGACGGCAGCTCCGGCGGAAGCTCGATCCCCAGCCGCCGCGCGGCCCGCACGATCGCGCGCTCGAGCTGGGCAAGCTGCGGGGTATCGGCCGAAGCGGCCAGCGCGAGCACGAGCGGAGTGTCCGCGGGTGCGTCGAGATAGACCTCCGCCACCCGGTGCAGCGCCGCCCCGACAGGGGGTGGGGCAAGGCCGGCCCCCGCCGAGCGCGCGCTGGGAGCAGAAACCCGCTGTGCGGCGCGGCGCGGGCGGCCGGAACGGCCGCTCATCCGAGAGCGCCCGCCGGCGGCACCACGAGCACCGAGTTCACGTCGCCGAAGGCGTTCTTCGCGCGCTCCGGATTGGCCGGGTCGACTTTCCAGACGCCATCGACGATGAACTTGTACTCGTAGCACCCCGGGCCGACGGGCAGCGTGATCGCCCAGGTGCCGTCCTCCTGCCGCTCCATGGGCTCGCCTTCCACCGACCAGTCGTTGAAATCGCCGGTGAGAGAGACGTGGTCCGCCTCCGGGAAGCGCGCCACGAAGCGCACTCCGTCGCGGCCGTGCCGGCCGCTCTGGAGCGCTTCCGCCCAGTCCAGCGGGACGCTCAGATCCGCGGGCGGCTCGATGGTCTGGAGTTCGATGGCCAGCAGCGCGAAATCGATCGCAGCGCGGCTTTGGCCATCCACGCGATCAACGGGCTTGCCCGCCGCCGCCGCCTCGCGCAGGCGCACCGTCGGGTGGATCAGCGCCTCCAGCCGCGTCCCCGGGAGATTGCGGTCGAGCTCCTCGAGGATCGCTCGGGCGAAACGCGTACGCAGGTCGAAGTTGCTGAGCAACACGTGCATGTGCACGCGGTGACCGCGTTCCTGCCGCAGCATCTCCAGCGTTTGGGCGAAGCGTCCGACCGCGTCCACGGAGAACCGGCCCGCGTCCACCGGGACGATCGCCTCGCTGCTGGCCATGAGCGCGTTGAAGGTGAGCAGACCGATCTGGGGCGGGTTGTCGATCAGCACGTAGTCGTAGGGCATGTCGGATGCGGCCAACCGGTCGGCCAGCCGTTGTGTGCGCCGCCTCTGCCCTGCGAGCTGCTGCTCCACGGTGCTGAGATCGACGTCGGTGGGGACGAGGTGCAGGGTGTCGCCCAGCGCCAGCCGCGCATCCTCCACCTTCACATCACTGGTGAGGTAGAGGTCCCGCGTTGCGAGACTGAAGTCGGAGCGGCCGAAGCCCAGCGCCGTCGTGGCGTGGCCCTGCGGGTCGTTGTCGATCAGCAGCACGTGCAGCTCGCTCTGGGCCAGCGCCGAGGCGAGGTTGACGGCCACGGTCGTCTTCCCGCATCCGCCCTTCTGGTTCGCGACGGATAGGATCCGCATCGTGTCTCCCTCCAGGCAGGACACAACTAAGGGAGCACGCTGCGGTGCGAACGCTGTGACGCACTGGCCCGATGGCAGGGTCTGCCATCCATCCGGGGCGGCGCGGAGGGGCAGGAGACTCCGGGCGACGCGGCGAGCCCACGGAAGCCTCGATTGAGGTCTGTATCCATCCCGCGTCGGGCGCTGTCAAGGAAAAAGTGGAGCGACCGCCTCAGAGGCGGCGCAGCCACGGCAGGCCGAGCAGGTACACCAGCGTCCCCAGACCCGCCCCTGCCAGGACCTCCTGCCAGGTGTGGCCCACCAGCTCTTTGAGTCGGCTGCGATCCACATGGTGGGTATGCGAGAGCTCCTCGAGCAGCTGGTTGAGCACACGGGCCTGCTGCCCGACCTCCTGGCGCAGCCCGGTCGCCTCGAAGACGAAATACAGGCTGAAGATCCACGCAATGCTGAACAGCGCGGAGTCGCTTCCCTCCAGCTCCAGGATGCAGAGAGTGAGCGTGGTCACCAGGGCGGTATGGCTGCTGGGCATCCCGCCGGTGTCGAAGATGCGCCGCAGGCGGCGGCCATCGGGCGTGCGTCCGCCCAGGGCAGGCTTGAGCAGCTGCGCGCAGGCCATGCTCGCCAGCGAGAGCCACCCGATCTTGCCCAGGAACATCGCGGCGCCAAGGGTAGGTCACCAAGGCCAGCGGGGCAACGTCGAGCCGGCGCGGCGGCGACATCCCGCGCGGCCGCGTGGAGCGCTGCGGGTGAGCGTGCGCCTGCGGTACCGCGCCGGGCCCGCGCTATTCCTGGAATGGCTCGCGATTGGAGAACGGCCCCAGGTCCAGGTGGGCGAGCTCGAAATAGAGCCCCGGCAGCAGCAGATGGTGGTCGAGCCAGCGCTCGACCGCCAGGAGCGTGGCGCCGCCGGGCAGCCGCTCGATTGCCGGCGCGGCCCATTCGAAGGGATGCAGCTCGAGGCCGATGCCGAGCCGGTTCTTGAGGTCGGCGAGCTTCAGACTCGTGATCTCGTAGCTGCCGACCAGCGAAACCCATGGCCTGCGCAGCGGTCCCACGCCGAAGCACAGCCCGAAGCGGGAGTTCGGGTAATCGTGCCACACGTTGCCCAGCGAGGCGGTGTCCCGGGCGGGTCCCAGCATGCGGCTCCACGAGCGGTACCCGTACTCCAGCGTCCAGCGGGAGAGGAAGGCGTGGCGCGACGCAAGATCGCGGCCCGACGTGGCCAGCCAGGCGCCGATGAAGTTTCCGACCGGGTCCAGCGGATCGAAGCGAACCCCCGGCATGAAGCCGTTGATGGCCTCCATGTACATCTCCGAGCCGAACGCGCCCCACCACACCCCCGCGGTGCGGCTGACGTCGGCAGGATACCCGCAGGCTCGCGTGATCGCGGCCAGCGTCGTGCCCGCCTCGCGGACGACGTAGGCGTGGCCGACGACATCGAACAGGTACGCGGTCTCGAGCCGGACGACTTTGAAGTCGCCGCGCAGGCCCAGACGGCTGCCGACCTTGGTGGCGATCCCGTAGGTGAGCCCGTAGGCTGCGGCGCTCGCGATCTGGCCGGCCGTGCCCGGACGCATGCGCGGCGCTGGCAACGCCGGGGGCACTGAACGATCGCTGCGATACGCCGTGCGCAGAGCCAGCAGCGATGGCGGCGTGGTGGCGCTGCCGACGGCCGACGAGTCGGGCAGCGGCACCCACAGCGCCGCGCGCCCCTGCGCGGGCGCGGCCCCGGCGCCCACCAGCACCGCAGCCGCCAGCCCAACGGCCACGGCGCGACAGCTGAGCAGCCGCGCCCGGCGCTCGCGGAGCGCCGGCTGCGCGCAGCGCGAACGCCTCGGGGAGCTCAGGGCCATCGCGTCCATCGCGTCTCCGTCACCCGCCGCGGCGGGTCATCGTGCGCCTGCGCCGTGGCGCTCGGCCGCTGTGCCGGTACGGCGCCGCCTTCCGCCCGCGTACCCGGGTCTCGCCCGAGCGCTCGCGCCTCGACCCTGGGCGTGAGGCCATTCCGCTCACGCGCCCGGCCGCCTCGCCGCCGCTGGGGCTGCTCGCTCTCCCTGCAATGCGAGGGCCAGGAAGCGATCGGCACGTGGATCTTCAGGAGCGCCCCGGCGCCGCACACCCAGGAGGGCGCGCTGGGCGATCGGCCGCGGCCGCCACGGGCGCAACGGCCTTGGCCCCGCCTCCCCGACCGCGCGGGGCAGGACGCTCCAGCCCAGCCCAAGCGCCACGATCTGCCGCAGCACCTGCGGGTTGCCACTTTCGAGCAGGACGCGCGGGGAGACCCGCAGCCGGGCGAGGGCGGCGTCGATCAGCGCGCGCGTCTGGCTGCCCGCCGGGTACAGCGCCCACTCCGCATCTTGGGGCGCCCGCCGGTCGCCGGACGGGGCATAGAGATAGAGGGGCTCGCGCCGAACGTCCCAGGCGTGCAGGGTGCGATCGTCCACCGGGCCAACGATGAAGGCAAGATCCAGCTCGAACTGTCGTAGCTTGGCCAGCAGTGCCGTGCTGCTGGCCACCTCCAGGTGCAGACCGACCTGCGGGTGAGCGGCACGGAAGGAGCGCACGGCTCCCGGAAGAATGTACAGCGTTGCCGCGTCGATCATGCCGACGCGCAGGATCCCCCCTTCGCCACGCTTGCGGGCGTCGAGCTCCCGGCTCAGATCGGCGGCCTGGGCCAGCACAGCGCGCGCGAACCCGGCCACCTCGCGGCCCTCCGCGGTGAGCAGGCGGAGCCGGCCGCTGCGCTCGAAGAGCGCCACGTCCAGGCGTCGCTCCAGCTCGGTGAGCGATTGTGAGAGCGCCGGCTGGCTGACGTGGAGGCGGCGCGCGGCCTCCGTGAAGGTTGCGCAGCGATCCACCTCGCGCAGGTAGGCGAGCTGCTGGAAGTGGACGTTCAACGGCGCGGTGGGCATGGCGTCTCCTTCCCCGCCAGAACCGCGGCCACGTCCGTGCGCAGAGGCGCGCCGCCAGACGGGGCGGCAACGCGGCAGCTGTGCGCCGGCACGCCCGGCGGACCACGTGGGCGGGGCGCGAGAACTATAAGTAATTCTTATCGTAGAACAACGATAAATCGATTCGTCGATGCGTCCGTCCAGGCGCTAGCCTGTGCGGGTCTTGGGGAGCGTCGCGCGGGGGGGTCCGCCGGGCGCCGTGGCAAGCACCCGCGCAGCGGCCGCAACAACCTGCGGCGAGGCCGCAATCACCTGCGCAGCGGCCGCGACGACTTCTGCAGCGACCCCCATGACGTCCGCGCCGACCGCAACGACGTTCGCAGCGAGAAGGAGGCTTCGGTGGGCAAGACGATCGCGATCCGCCCGGCCAAGGGCCGTCTGGGTGTGCTCACGCCGGGCATGGGTGCCGTGGCCACCACGACCTATGCCGGTGTGTTCTCCGTGCGCAAGGGGCTGGCCAAGCCCATCGGTTCGCTCACCCAGATGGGGCACATCCGCCTGGGCAAGCGCACCGAGAAGCGCAACCCGCTCGTCAAGGAGTTCGTCCCTTTGGCCGACCTCGATGCGCTGGTGTTCGGCGGCTGGGATCCCATCCCAGACAACGCCTACCAGGCCGCCCTCAAGGCTGGCGTCCTCGAGGAGCGGCACCTGCTTCCCGTGCGCGACGAGCTCGAGGCCCTGCGCCCGATGCCCGCCGTCTTCGACCAAACCTACGTCAAGAAGCTCGACGGCCCCAACGTCAAGAATGGCGCGAGCAAGTGGGATCTGGCGCAGCAGCTGATGGAGGACATCGACCGCTTCAAGGCGGAGAACCGCTGCGACCGCGTGGTCATGGTGTGGTGCGGCAGCACGGAAGCTTACCGCGAGCTCGGAGAACCCCACCGCAGCCTGCAAGCGTTCGAGGCGGGGCTCAAGCGCAGCGACCCGGCCATCGCGCCCAGCCAGATCTACGCCTACGCCGCGCTGCGCAAAGCGGTCCCCTACGCCAACGGCGCGCCCAATCTCACCGTGGACGTCCCGGCCTTGATCGAGCTGGCCATGGAGCAGCGCGTGCCCATCTGCGGCAAGGACTTCAAGACCGGCCAGACGCTGCTCAAGACCATCCTGGCGCCCGGGTTCAAGGCGCGCCTGCTGGGCATGAGCGGCTGGTTCAGCACCAACATCCTGGGCAACCGCGATGGCGAGGTGCTCGACGATCCGGAGAGCTTCAAGAGCAAGGAGGTCAGCAAGCTCGGAGTGCTCGAGACCATCCTGCAGCCCGCCGAGTACCCGGACCTCTACCAGAACCTCTACCACAAGGTGCGCATCAACTACTACCCGCCCCGTGGTGACAACAAGGAAGGCTGGGACAACATCGACATCTTCGGGTGGATGGGCTACCCGAT